>NZ_CP197464.1:2885000-4108234 GCF_052180265.1 Sphingomonas sp. ASY06-1R
CGCCCTCGCGTTGATCCCGGAAGCGATCGGCTTTTCGATCATCTCCGGCGTCGATCCTCGGGTCGGGCTTTACGCCTCCGTCGCCATCGCCATCATCATTTCGCTGGTCGGCGGCCGGCCGGCGATGATCTCGGCCGCGACCGCCGCCGTCGCCGTGGTTGTTACCCCGCTCGTGCGCGATCATGGCGTCCAATATCTGTTCGCCGCCACGATCCTGATGGGCCTGATCCAGATCTGCGCGGGCCTGCTGCGGCTGGACCTGTTGATGCAGTTCGTCTCGCGCTCGGTCATCACCGGCTTCGTCAATGCGCTCGCCATCCTCATCTTCCTGGCGCAGCTGCCGCAGCTGATCGGCGTGAGCTGGCATAGCTATGCGATGGTCGCGGGCGGGCTGGCGATCATCTATCTGCTGCCGCGCCTCACCAGGGCGGTCCCCTCCCCGCTCGTCGCCATCCTCGTCCTCGCCGGAATCAGCATCGCGCTGCACCTCCCGGTCCGCACGGTCGGCGACATGGGCCGGCTCCCCGAAGGCCTTCCCAGCCTGGCCTGGCCGAACGTGCCGCTGACCTTCGAAACGCTGCGGATCATCCTGCCTTTCTCGCTCACCATGGCCGCCGTCGGCCTGCTCGAATCGATGATGACCGCACAGATCGTGGACGACATGACCGATACGGACAGCGACAAGCGTCGTGAGTGCGTCGGCCAGGGCGGCGCCAATATCGCGGCGGCACTGGTCGGCGGCATGGGCGGGTGCGCGATGATCGGCCAGTCGGTGATCAACGTCACCTCCGGCGGCCGCAAGCGGCTGTCCACCTTCACCGCCGGCGCCTTCCTGCTGTTCCTGCTGGCCGTGCTCGGCCCGGTCGTCGGCCGCATTCCCATGCCGGCGTTGGTCGCGGTGATGGTGATGGTGTCGATCGGCACGTTCAGCTGGAACTCGATCCCGAATCTGCGCCGCCACCCGCCGACTTCGTCGATCGTCATGGTGGCGACCGTCGCGGTGGTGGTCGCCACGCGCGATCTGGCGCAGGGGGTCCTCGTCGGCGTGCTGCTGTCGGGCATCTTCTTCGCCGGCAAAGTACGCCGCATGTTCGCCGTCGAACGCACCCAGGCGAGCGCCGACGCACCGATCGTCTATCGTGTCTCCGGCCAGATTTTCTTCGCCTCGGTCGATCGCTTCGCCCGCGCCTTCGCCGCCGAAAGCGGGCGGCCCGTTACGATCGACGTCACCGCCGCCCACTTTTGGGATATTTCCGCAATCGGCGCGCTCGACAAGATCGTCGCGCGCCTGCGCCGCGACGGATCGCACGTGGACGTCATCGGCTATAATCGGGCGAGCGCCGACCTGGTCGATCGCTTCGCGCTGCACGACAAGACCGGCTTCCAGCTCGGCGTCGTACCGCATTGAGCCCGCCGGCCTAGGCCGGCGCGGCCGCCGCCCGCTTGTCCAGGATCGCCTTCAGCGGATTGGGTCTGGCCGGCCCCACCCGCCGCAAGCGGTTCTGGTCGTGATGTTCGAACGGATCCGGGCGGCCATGCACCAACAGCATCGTGCGGATGTCGTAGCTCCAGCTGTCGGCGTCGTGAAAGGTCACGTCGATGCGATAAGCGTCGGTTCGAAAGCCATATTCCAGGAAGGCGGTCGAACAGATGCCATATTGGGTCTCGCCCCGCGTGGCCGTGAGCGTCAACATGTCGTCGCCCGGCTTGGCCTGACCGGACGCCAGCGCCACCTGCCCGCGCGGGATCGCCAGCGTCTGCAGGATCAGTCCGGTCGCGGGCTCCCACAGCCAATAGCCGACCTGTTCGTGGAAGGTGATGTCCTCCTCCGCGGTCGTGATGTGGATATGGTAGCGCATGCCGTAGAAAAGCTGCGGCCCGTTCGCCTGCGGATCGATCGGGTCGAACGATATCCGCTCGATGAAGGTGCGGCGTTCGGGCGCGTCGGCCTTGGGGTTGATGTCCACGCCCTTATGCGCCTCCCACCGGCCCGCCAGCCGCGCGAGCGGACCGAGATTGGCCAGCGTATCGGGATCGACGTCGCTCGGCTCGGTAAAGATGTCATGCGGGAACGGGTTCATGCCGGGCTCCGATCATCAAGGCTGATCCGGTAGCGTAACAACGAGAGCGCGCCGCTCCAACTCGCCATTGCCTTCCACCCACGCCTCCGTCACCTGAAGGCCTCGATCCCGCGCACGGGACATGGAGGGGTAAGGCAATGGCCATGCGATATTGGGCGCTCACGGCATGTTCGGCCTTCGCCTTTCCGCTCTCGTCGGCCCCCTTGCTCCACCCGATGTTCCAGGATCATGGCGTGCTCCAGCGCGACGCGCCGATTCCCATCTATGGCGCTGCCCCCGCGGGCAGCGAGGTGACGGTCACGCTGGGCCGCGCCGTCGCCCATGCGCGCGCTGATGCGGGCGGGCATTGGCAGCTCGCTCTGCCGAAAATGGCGGCGGGTGGCCCCTATACGCTGCAGGCCCGCACCGCCTCCGGTGAGACACAGGCGGCGCAGGACGTGCTGATCGGCGACGTCTATCTCTGCAGCGGCCAGTCCAACATGGCTTTTGCCGTGCGCGGCGCGGACAATGCGAAGGCCGATATCGCAGCGGCGACGGATCCCACCATCCGGTCGCTCACGATCGAAACCAAGGACAGCCTGGTGCCGCTCGATCGCTTCGCCGCGCCGGTCAAGTGGATCCCCGCCTCGCCCGATACGGTCGGCGCCTTCTCCGCCAGCTGCTATTTCTTCGCCCGCGAACGCAAGAGGACGGTCGACGTGCCCATCGGCATGGTCGTCGCCGCCTGGGGTGGCAGCCGCATCCGTGCCTGGGTGAGCGAGCCCGGCCTGCGCGCCGCCAGGCTTGAGGAGGCCAATCTCGATCTGCTGGCACAGCATCGCCTCCAGCCGGAGGCGGCAGATCGCGGCTGGAGCGCGGTTTGGGAAGGCTGGTGGCGCAGCCTCAAGCTGCCCGGCGATCCGCCGTGGCAGCCAGGCTTCGATGCACATGACTGGAAAATCGCGCCAACCGCGCTCGGCCCCTGGGCGCTATGGAACGGCACCTCGCCCGACGGCTTCACCGGCCAGATGTGGTTGCGGACCGAGGTCACGCTCACGGCTGCGCAGGCCGCCCAGCCTCCCATCCTCGATCTTGGCGTCGCCAACGAAGAGGATGCGAGCTGGGTCAACGGCACCGGCGTCGGCGGGACATCCTGGACGCCACAGGCGCGCCACGCGATCCCGCGCGGCACCTTGCATGCCGGCGCCAACACGATCGTCACCAACATCTTTTGCAGCTGGCGCAATTGCGGCCTGACCGGGCCGGCGGAGGGCCGCGCCCTCCGCCTGGCCGACGGCACCACCGTGCCGCTCGCCGGCCCGTGGCGATATGCGCCGATGCCGGCGGACGCGATCGCTCCGCAATTGCCCTGGGGCCCGGCGCATGGCGTGTCGGTCATCTATAACGGCATGATCGCACCGATCGGCCGGTACGGCTTCCGGGCGGCGGTCTGGTATCAGGGCGAATCCGACGTACATTATGCAGCCGACTATGAGCGCAACCTGCGAGCGCTGATGGCGGACTGGCGCCGCCACTTTCGGGCCGATCTGCCCTTCCTGATCGTGCAGCTCCCCAATTTCGGCCCGATGCCTGTTCGGCCGGCCGAGTCGAAGATGGCCGACATCCGGGAGGCGCAACGCCGGGCGGCGATCGGTGATGCCCGTGCCGATTATATCGTCACGATCGATATCGGCGATCCTCACGACATCCACCCGACCAACAAGCAGGACGTCGGTCGCCGGCTCGCTTTGACGGCCGCCAGCCTGCTCGACCGGAGACCGGTTCTGACGGGGCCGCGCGGCGTTCGTGTCACGCGCAATGGTCAGAAGATCATCGTCCATTTCGACAATGTCAGCGGGGCGCTCGTATCCTACACCGGCGCCCCGGTCGGGTTCGAGCTGTGCGGTGTCGCGGCTGGCTCCTGCCGCTTCGTCACCGCCTCACTCGCGGCGCCGAACGCGGTCATACTCGACGCGGGATCGCGCCGCGCCACACGCGTACGCTTTTGCTGGGGCGACAGCCCGGCCTGCATGTTGTCCGACGCCTCCCGCCTTCCCGCCGGCCCGTTCGAACTGCCCGTTCACTAGCTACAAAAAATCGGCCGCCCCTCCCGGCAAAGAAGGACGGCCGATCATACTTTACGCTACTCTACAGGACCGGGCCGGAGCCCGGCTAAATCACAGCGCCGTCGACTTGATCTTCTCGGCAGCGATCGCGTAGCGGGTCGAGATCGGCTGGGCGACGTCGCCGGCAACCTTCATCAGCGTCTCGCTGAGGCGCGACGCTTCGGCGACCATGTTGTCGAACGAGGTCTTGGCGAATTCGCTCTGCAGCTGGAACAGCTCCGTCGGCGACTTGACGCTGGCAAAGCTCTTGAATGCGGCCGTCGCGGCTTCGAAATGCTTCTTGCCATATTCGGCAGCTTCCTGGCTCATCGACTCGGTCGCCTTGGCGGCAACCTTGGACGAAGCGATCACGGCCTCGACATTGCCCTTGGCGAAATCGACCATTTCCTCGCCGAACTTGGTCGACTTCTCAAAGGCGCTCTTGAACCGATTGGAAACGTCGCCGAAGGCGGCCTGAGCCTGGTTGGCGGTGTCGGTCGGCGAAGTTACGGTAGCCATGTCAATCACTTCCTCAGTTACGGGCTTAGGCTCGACGGGGTCGGAGGCCGGTGCCACGATGGGGTCGCTTTGGATGGCCGGCGACGTCACGGCCTCAAGTGTCTCAGCAATCTGCGCAGGCGACGGCGTCAGCTGCGCCACCGCAGCTTCCCCGGCCGCGATGCTTTGGTTCACCGCCTGCGCGGCCTCGTTCGAAACCGTCGGCTTGGGCACCGACGGCTTGCGCGGCTTGGCAGCCGGTTTCGAATCGACGACGGTCTTGTCAGCCACCCGAATGCTCCCAACTTCCTTATGCTGCGATGCACAATATAGCCATTTGGTGTCGTTCGCAACCATTTTGTGCGACGCAACAAAGCGTTACAATTCAGCAAGATGGTAGCGCTAACGGGGCAATATTGTTGCTGAACGCGGGGGTCTCATCAGCGTCAGTAACCGGCCCGAAACCGCCTAGAAATCGACCTTGTCATAATGGTCGGGCGGCGCGATCACTTCCATCCGCTCGCCCAGCAAGGATCGGAAGCTCGGCCGGCTTTTCATCCCCGAATACCAATGTCGCGTCCGCTCATGCCCGCGCCAGTCGATGCCGCCGAGATAGTCCGACACCGAAATATGCGCCGCGGCGGCCAGATCGGCCAGGCTGAACAGGGGTCCGCCGATCCAGCGCCGGTGATCCAGCAGCCAGTCGATATAATCCAGGTGGCTGTTCGCCAGGCGCATCGCTTCGCGCAACGCCTTGGCATCCGGCGATACGCGATGGACCAGCCGCTTCTCCATCCGTTCGTACAAGAGCGGACGGCCGACCTCATCGTGAAACTTCTGGTCGAACCACGCCACCAGCCGCCGCACTTCGGCGCGGTTGGCGGCCGTGCCGGGCAGCATGATCGTCCGCTCGACGGTCTCTTCCAGATATTCGCAGATCGCGGTCGAATCGATCAGCATCAGATTTTGGCCGCGATCGACCAGTACGGGCGTCTGCCCCGCCGGATTCATGTCGATATATTCGTCGCGCTGATCCCACGGGCTCTCGCGCACCAGCTCGCATCCCTCCCCCTTTTCACCGAGGAGCAGGCGAACCTTGCGCGAAAAGGGACAGAGCGGAAATTGATAGAGCTGCCAGGCCATGACCGCCCCTGTTAGGGCCGCCGCGATCAAGGCGAAAGGGGAACGAAAAGGGCCCGCTTTTGCGGCGGTGGCAATCAGCCATCCCGGTCCGGCAGCGTCTCCCGGACGGAAGCGAGCAACGCGGGACACATTACAAATGAAACATGGCCTTCGAGGCGCATGGAGTCGGCCGCGCGAAGATCAATCCGCGACCAGCGACAGGCTCGACCGGTCTGGAACCTGCGTCATCTTGCCGCCCTTTACGGCAAACTGACAGCTGACGTTCATCTTGAGAGCGCACCTTCGTCGGCGATCTGTAAGAGATCATAGGAGGATTTATGAAGGTTTTGGCTTTTAGCATCGCCCTCGCGCTGGGTTCGAGCGCTGCGCTGGCGCAAACCACCACGCCGCCCGCCGACACGACCTCACCCGCGCCGACGACGGCCACCGACGCGGGCGTCGGGACCAGCACCGGCACGACCGACACGACGGCGACCACCACCACGACCACGACCGACACGTCCACGACGCCGGACGACGGCGGCAAGAAGCACAAGCACAAGAAGCCTAAGTAAGTATTGAGCCGGCAGGGGGAGCAATCCCCCTGCCCCATCGCCACGGCATTCATGCACATTTCATCACCAGAACGCTTCGTCGACTATGTCCGCGCGAGCCTGCCCGATGCCATTGCGCTGCCGGCGGAATTCGTGGCCGCGCTGGAATGGATGGACGACAATGATTGCGTTTTTCCCTCCGCCAAAGGCGATGGGCGCCGTTACGCTACTTTTTACCCCGGCCTTTTACCGGGCAGAGGCATGTCCTGCATTTCCATCCACGCGGTCGATCCGGAGGACGCCGTCCATTGGCTTGGTAAGGGCGTTGCCGGCGCTGAGCGGCTCGCCCCCTTCATTCGCACCGGTTACGACGGCTCCTGCGCCGCTTTATGGCGCGATCCGCAAGACAGGCTCCGCCTCGTCCAGCTTGGCTCAGGCTCCGGCTCCACCTGGGCTGGGGTCATCACGGACGATCCCGTTACAATGCTGCGCTTCCTGGCGATCGGCTATCCGGAACCCTGCGCGCCAGAAATGTTCGCGCTGACACCGCTGGAAGCTTATGAGGAAGACGACTTCAGCGATGAGGCGCCGTTCATGCCGCCCACCCAGTTCCAGCAATGGGTTTCACGCACCTTCAACGTCGGTATCCCGACGCATGCACAGGACCTGATCCCGACCACGCCCGACATGGACGCGGCCAACCCGACCGATCCCTTTCTCCTGTGGCTGAAATCCGCCCAGGACCAAGCAGCGTAAGGGTTGAGCCGACAAGCTTTCCGGACCTTGGCTATGACGCCGGTCGCGGCGGCACGGGGTACAGGATGAAATCGCGTTGGCGGTCGATCGTGGGGACGGCGCCTTCTTTGGCCACTGCCTGTCGAAGCGCGCCGATCACCGCCGGCGACAGCGGCAATTCATGCTCCGCCGGGTGCGCCGCGGCTTCCATCGGATAATCTTGGCCGGGCGTGCTCATCATCTCGATATGCGCGCCGAGCAAAGCCCGTACAGGGTGGGTGGCCGCGAAGGCAGCAAGCCGATCGGTGCTGGCCCGGAACGCTTCGAACATGTTCAGCGGCACATAGAGCCGGCCGGGATACAGCATGTCGCCGGAGAAAAGCAGCCGCGTCCGCGCGTCGTACACCATGATGTGCGCCGGCTGGTGGCCCGGTGTCGGAAGGATATCGAGCGGCCGTCCGCCGAGATCATAACGTCCGATCTCGCTCGGCCAGTCGCCGATCCGGAAGAAGCCCGCGACCGCATCCGCGGACAGCCCGATCAGCTCCGTGTCCGGACGATCGCGAAACTCGTCGTCCCCGGCATGATGATCGCCATGGCCGTGCGAATGCGCGACGATCAGGCGGATCGGACGCCCCCCATGCTTCGCCCGCCAATCGGCGATCAGCTGGTCGATCGTAGGCCGGATCTTCAGCCCGCCCGCCCCGGTATCGATCAACAGCGCGCGATCCTGGCCAAATAGCAGATACAGGAACGGCGCCTCGAAGTTGGTCTTGACCGACTGGCGGATCACGAGCGTGTCCGCATCGATCGCCTGCACCTGCATCTCCGGCTCGCGTGCCGTCGTCCCGTCGATCCAATGGGCGAATTTGGGCATTTCCGGCGGCGCGGCGCCGCCGATCAACATCGCTGCCGCCATCATCAGCATGGTACGCCGCATAGTGGGCGCTGCATTTCGCGTTCGGGATTGGTGTGATCTCATCGGCAAAGACTATGAGATGCTACCTAACCGATCAAAGGCAGTATTGCCCCTTGCGCCAGGTTCAGTGATCGGCATCAGGCGCTAACCGAGCCGCGCCATTCTCACCGTACGAAGATCGGGTTGCCGATCATCACGCGGCGCCCCGCTTTATTACGAACGTCGACGCGAAACCACCGGGTCGCGGCAACGAGCGGGACGGGAAAGTCCCGAATTTGGTCTGCCTTCGTGATCGCGGCGCTGGCCGTCGGCAGGCGGCTGCCGCCAACGATCAAGGAGGCGATACAACCCGCCGCGCCGGCAACGCGGACGTGCGCATCGACCACCATCTTGCCCTTGGGTCGAAGCAGGGTTTCGCCCATCACCGCGGTCACGCCGGCCTTCGTCGAAGCCCGCATGTCGAGCAGGCGACCGGGCGACGCGCCTTCGAGATCGATGAACACCCCGCCGGATCGTATCCCCGCCAATATGGCAGGCTGCGACAGGTTCGTGCTGAAGACCACCGTCGCGGGCGTGCCCACGGGGGATTGCGCGCCGACGGGAGAGGATCCCGCCTTGCCGTCGACGGCGTCATGGTTGTCGCTGCCGCCAACGCCGATCAGCCGATAGCCACGATCAAGCAGCTTTTCCCAATAGGCCGTGCCCGATCCGGGCCATCGTCGAACCCATGCGTGTCTGCGGCTATCCCGCCATTGGCGACTTCGATCGTGTCCACCATCGCGAAGTCGGTGCCGGGCGCACTCCACCCGCAGCCGAGACAATCCTCGCCGGTCGGGATTTCGGGATGGTTGATCGAGATCAGCGCGCCCGTCGGCTTTGCACGGGCGAAGAGGTCGTTGATCGATCCGGCATAACCGGGGCCCATCCGGAAATCGATCGGCACGACGATCCCCAACAGGTTGAAATGGCCCACCGCGGTCGTCATTTCGCGCCCGGGGATAGCGAGAAGCGAGTCGAATAGGGCGCCAGTTCCGGCAGTTCCGCAACCTGGGACGAGGCATTAGGGTCGGTGATGACGACGAAATCCAGGCCGTGCGCAACCGCGGCCTGAATGGTCAGAAATAACGGACAGCGAATTGCCACGCCCGCTTTGCTCCGGCAGGCGGCATCGCTCTGGCCGCTATGGGTGTGCAGGTCGCCACGATACCATCCCGGTCCGGGCCGCACGGGCGTGTCGGTGACCACCTGTGCCGCCGCGCCTCGCGAAAAGCGGATCCGCGCCGAATAAGGCGATACGCTTCCCGGCCGGATGCTGGCGACGGCCAGCGTGAGGCGCCAGATGCCCGATGGAATCGGCCCAGGCAGGAAAGACGGCGATGCGAAGCCATCCGCGACGACGAAATGCGGTTTGATCCCGCCGCCCCATCCGCGCAGGCGTTGAGGATCATACAGGCCGGTGACCAATATCGTCCCCTGCTCGCGCCCTTCCCACCGAATATCGACATCGATCTTTTCGACGCCGGCGGGCACCGTGAAAGGAAGCTCGCGGTAACTGCCCTTGTCCTCCGAGTGGAGCACGCCATGCAGCACAATGTCGGCCGCGGGCGAACCGGGCTGCGCCATCGCCGATGCTGCGGCTACTATGCTCATGAGCCCCAGAAGGACCTTGAAAACGGCATCTTTCATTGCAAATCGCCTAGCATCTGCATGCCGTCATCTTCCGAATGTCTTAAATCAAAACCGGCGGCATTTCAGAAAAATCGGGTACAGGCTTAATATACATCCTGTAAAGATCAAATAAAATGCCACATTTTTGTAACAAAATAGGAAGCAAATCTGTCAAACACATCCGTCATAGACCTCCCATAAGTAGCAGACCGAGATAGACGGTTGCCAAAGGGAGAGGCCTTCATAAAAAAGAGGGCTCGGTTGTGTTGCGTTCCACAAAGTATTTGATTTCGTCTGCTTTTGTCGCATTGCTGGCGGCGCCGGCGACCGCCCAGGCGGTCAGCGATAGCCCCGCTGCCCCGGCACGGGATGCGGCTGCAGCCGCCCCTGCCGCTGCGCCCGATGACCGGAATGCGCGGTCGCTCGACGATTCCATCATTATCACCGGCCACCGCCTGAGCGGCGAGGCCAGCGCAATCGACGAAAAGCGCCGCGCCACCGCGATCGTCAGCATCATGTCGGCCGAGGAAATCGCGAAGCGGCCTGGCGGCAATGTCGCCGACATCATCTCGCATCTGCCCGGGCTGGTCGGCTATAACGACATGGGCAAGGGGCAGGCCGCGACCGGCCAGCTGGAATATGTCGCCATCCGCGGCCTCGATTCCAATTATGATTCCTATCTGCTCAACGGCGTTCGGGTGCCTGCCGCCGATCCTGGCAGCCGCGCCCTGTCGCTGAACTTCGTCGCGCCCTACGGCCTCGATTCCGTGATCGTGACGAAGGCGCCAACGTCTGAAATGATCGGGGACGGCATTGGCGGGATCGTCGATATCCACACGCCGAGTGCCTTCTCGCGCGGGCGCAGCTTTGTGAAGGTCACCGTCGCCGGCAACCTGTCGCAGCTAGCCTCCAAGCTCGATTTTCCTGCCGGCGGCGGCACCGGCCAGATCGAGGTCGCGCGCCAGTTCGGCGATAGCGACCAGTTCGGCATCTATGCGACGGCCTATTATGATCGCAGTCGCAGTGCCGGCGAGGCGATCGAGGCGGGGGGCTACCGCCCCACGCTCAGCAGCGAAAGCGCGGTCAGCGACTGGCGCACGCTGAAGGGCGGCCTGTCGCTCGATCAGCTGAAATATGATCTCTACGACAATAAGGAAGAACGCTACGGCGGCAATCTCGCGCTTGGCTACAAGACCGATACGCTCGAACTCTATCTGCGCGGCACCTATGGCCAATATACGGATACGGGCAACGACTCCCAGCGCAGTATCCGCAATAACGACGATCGTTATTTCAACTCGGACACCTACAATCCCCAGACGATATTGCCCGGCGGCTATTTTCAAACGCGAGACAAGAACGGCAAGCTCTATACTGTTCAACTCGGCGGGATCAGCGATTTTCGCGGCGGTGGCGACGCCGGCCTGATGCTGAATACGACGTATCGCTTGGGCGCTCGGCCATCGGCTATCCCAATTATGTCGAAGGCAGCCTGTACGCGCCGCCGATCGCCGGCAATGCCCAGTTCGACCTCTCCGATCCGATGCGCCCGCGTCCCGTCTTCAGCAGTCCGGCCGTCGCGGCGTACGTGTTGGATCCCAACACGGACAAGCTCTGGAAATTCCAGGGCCACGACGGGCGCACGACCAATCGGATCGTCAACTTCAAGTTCGACGCCACCTATCGTTTTGGCGGTTTGCTCGACGCGATCAAGGCGGGCGCCGATGTCAGCCTGTCCAAGCGCAATCAATTTGACCACCTTTATACCGGCAATGGCGGCGACAATTTTGCGATCCTGCGCCCGGACGGCACGTTGCCTGATTATACCGATGGTCAGGGCGGTCCGCTCGGCACCCTGCCCGGCGTCAATATCGGCTCGTTCCTGGGCGGCCTCTACCCCGGCACCTACCGCTTTCTTGATCGCTCGACCTTCGTCAACGGCATGCTGCCCTTTGCGTACCAAAGCCATTTCGCCAAGGATCCGGTCACGGGCCTGAACACGGTCGGTAATCCCGGCGCCTATACGACCGACGATTATAACCAGAACACCGTCTACGGCCGGGAGAATATCTACGCCGGCTATGTCCAGACGCGGTTCGTGGGCAACGCCCTCACCGCGGTGCTGGGGCTGCGTTACGAGCATACCGATTATAGCGCCGATCATTGGGTGCTGGCAACAACCGACGCGTCCGGCACCCAGCCGGGGCATTTCGCGCACGCCGGTAATTCGTACGACGAATTCCTGCCCAACCTCGCGATCAATTACCGGCCGAGCGAGAAATGGGTCGCGCGCTTCTCGGCGCATCGCAGCTTTTCGCGGCCCGCCTTCTCGCTGACCGCCGGGCCCGAGACGCACACCTTCGATCCAGTGACGGGCTCGACGTCCTACAATCGGTCGAACCCCGATCTCAAGCCCGCGACATCGACCAATCTGGACGCCAGCGTCGAATATTATCCGGTCGCCGGCGCGCTGTTCGAGATTGGCGGCTATTACCGCCACATCGATCACTTCATCTATTCGGCCAGCACGACCGGCGGCAGCCCAGACGTCAACACGCCCGCGACCAATATCGGCGCGGACGTCTACACCCAGCCGGAAAACGGAAAGTCCGCTAAACTCTACGGGCTGGAACTGAACGGTCGCTATCAGTTTCGCAATCTCGGCGGATGGCTGGCCGGTTTCGGGCTTGGCGGCAATCTGACGCTTCAGCACAGCGAAGCGGACAGCGGCCGCCCCGATCATTTCGGCCGCAAGACCTGGCTGCCGCGCGCACCCCGCACGATCTACAATATCGACGTTTTCTACGATCATGCCGGCGTCACCGCGCAGCTGACGTGGCAATATGTCGGCCTGCAACTGCTCAGCCTGACCGGGAACAACCTCGATTCCTATATGCAGCCGATCCGCACGCTCGACCTGGATCTCGGCTATGCGATCACGTCCAGGGTGAAGCTGGGCTTTCAGGTCAAGAACCTGCTCAACAAAACCCAATTCTATAAGACGCTCGGCCGCGACAAGACCTATCTCGGCACGCAGGATGGCGGCGGCAACGGCTCCTACGTCAACACCGGCCGCTTCTTCCGCATCCTGGCATCCTACCAGTTCTAAGTAGCTGTTCGGCTATCGGCGCGTCGCAATGGCGCGCCGATAGCCGAGCCAGAGGCGGCAATCGGGCAGACTCATTGGTGAAGATGGCATCGTCGCCCCGCAAAAGATAAGCGCGCCATCCCGCTTCGACGCCCCCGCTTTGCGGTTCAGCACGACGCCTGATCAGAGGCCTGCACAAAACCGGCGCCTCTCGACAAATGAGAACATATAGAGTACATGCGCAGTGCGTCGTGATCCGCTCATCGCGTGGGAGAATGACTTTTAGCGCCGATATTCAGATCGCATCTTCGCGCGCGCGGTGGCGCCGTAATCGCTTGCCCAGGCAATCATCAAGTTCGTTTCTGGTGTTTTTTTATTTTCCGCACCGCGAATGGGTGCGTCGGGGACGTCCACGCCCCGATCGGCTACGCCGCTTCGGTTTCCTTCGGCCGTACCCATACATCGACCGGCGTCGCGAAACTGCCGGGTGCGGGCTTGCCTACGTCTACCCGCAGGGCGCTGACACGCTCGCCGGTTTCCAGATGAAAAGCGGTGCCGACGAACGGCATCCGCCCGAACATATGCTTCTGGATCTGCTGGCCCGTGGCCGCATTCATGATGGTGGCTTTGATACTCATCGGACGCGGATAGCGAGCGCAGCCGCCCGCTGTCGATGCCGCGTCGGGACTTGTCCCCAACAAATTTCAGCGACCGCTCCGTCCGTCAGGACCGCGTACGCCGCTCACATGAAACGGGCGGCGGCAAGGCCCGCCGCCCACCTCAGCTCATTCCGCCGCGACGAACTCCGCCTCGGGCTCATCCTCCAGCGGCTGCGACAGACGGGTGAGCATTTCCTTCGGCACGACCTGCCAGAAACGATCCCGCCAGCGATCCCAATCGTCCAGGATCGCGTTGGACCAGCGGCTGTCGGTCTTCGTGGCGTGGAGCGCGATCAGCGATTTGAGCCGTGCTTCCCAATAGACCGAGCCCAGCCGGCGCCAGACGATGCTCTCGTCATTGGCGCGCTCGGCGAAGCGCCCGTCATCGTCCAGCACGAACGCCATGCCGCCGGTCATGCCCGCGCCGAAATTCTCGCCGGTCCGGCCGAGGATCACGGCGGTGCCGCCCGTCATATATTCGCAGCCATTGGCGCCGCAGCCTTCGACCACCACGGTCGCACCCGAGTTGCGCACCGCGAACCGCTCGCCCGCCTTGCCGGCCGCCAGCAGCGTCCCACTGGTCGCGCCATACAGCACGGTGTTGCCGATGATCGTGTTGGCCTTGGTATCGAGCTGGCTCGAGACCATCGGCCGCACGACGATCGTGCCGCCGGACAAGCCCTTGCCGACATAGTCATTGGCCTCGCCGAACACTTCCAGCGTCACGCCCTTGACCGCAAACGCACCCAGCGACTGCCCGGCCGACCCGCGCAGGCGAATATGGACATGCCCGTCCGCCAGCGCGGTCATGCCGAACTTGCTCGTAATCTCGGCCGAGAGCCGCGTGCCGACCGCGCGGTGCGTGTTGCGCACCGTATAGGTCAGCTGCATCTTCTCGCGCCGCGCGAAGACGGGCGCGGCATCCTTGATCATCTGCGCATCCAGGCTGTCCGGCACTTCGTTGCGGAAGGTGCTCAGCTGGAAGCGGCGATGATGATCGGGCGCATCCACCTTGGCGAGGATCGGGTTGAGATCCAGGTCGTCGAGATGCTCGGCGCCGCGGCTGACCTGGCGCAGCAATTCGGTCCGCCCGATCACCTCGTCGAGGCTCTTGTAACCGAGCCGCGCCAATATCTCGCGCACCTCCTCGGCGATGAAGGTCATCAGGTTGATCACCTTCTCCGGCGTACCGACGAACTTGGATCGCAGCGCCTCGTCCTGCGTGCACACGCCGACCGGGCAGGTGTTCGAATGGCATTGCCGCACCATGATGCAGCCCATCGCCACCAGGCTCAACGTGCCGATGCCGAACTCCTCCGCGCCCAGGATCGCGGCGATGACGATGTCGCGCCCGGTCTTGAGGCCGCCGTCGGTACGCAATTTGACGCGATGGCGCAGGCCATTGAGCGTCAGCACCTGATTGACCTCGGACAGGCCCATTTCCCACGGCGTGCCGGCATATTTGATGCTGGTCTGGGGGGACGCGCCGGTGCCGCCGACATGGCCGGCGACCAGGATCGCGTCGGCATGCGCCTTCGCCACGCCCGCCGCGACCGTGCCGATGCCGGCCGAGCTGACCAGCTTCACGCACACCCGCGCGCGCGGGTTGATCTGCTTCAGATCGTAGATGAGCTGCGCCAGATCCTCGATCGAATAGATGTCGTGGTGCGGCGGCGGCGAGATCAGCGTCACGCCCGGCGTCGAATGGCGCAGCTTGGCGATGAATTCCGTCACCTTGAAGCCGGGCAATTGCCCGCCCTCGCCGGGCTTGGCGCCCTGCGCGACCTTGATCTCCAGCTCCTCGGCCGAGCCCAGATATTCGGCGGTAACGCCGAACCGGCCCGACGCGATCTGCTTAATCACGCTGTTGGCATTGTCGCCATTCTCATACGGCGTGTAGCGGCTCTTATCCTCGCCGCCCTCGCCCGACACCGCCTTGGCGCCGATCCGGTTCATCGCGATCGCCAGCGTCTCGTGCGCTTCGGGCGACAGCGCGCCGAGGCTCATGCCCGGCGTGACGAAGCGCTTGCGGATCTCGGTGATCGCCTCGACGCTGTCGATCGGCGCGGGCTCCTTCGCCCAGTTGAACTCCAGCAGATCGCGCAGATAGATGGGCGGCAGGTCGCGCACGCCGCGCGCGAATTGCAGATATTGGCTATAGCTGTCGGTCGCGACCGCCGTCTGCAGCAGGTGCATCAATTGCGCCGAATAGGCATGCGCCTCGCCACCCGCACGCTGGCGATAAAAGCCGCCCACCGGCAATACCGTCGGTCCGCCTTCGAACGCCTTTTCATGCCGCATGCGGCCGGACAGCTGCAGGGAGGCATAGCCTTCGCCCGAAATCTTGGCGGGCATGCCCGGGAAGAAATCGTTCACCAGCGCCCGGCTCAGGCCGACCGCCTCGAAATTATAGCCGCCGCGATAGGAGGAGATCACCGCGATCCCCATCTTGCTCATGATCTTGAGCAGGCCATCGTCGATCGCCTTGCGCCAGCGCTTGAAGCAGTCCGCCAGCGGCAGATCGCCGAACAGGCCGCGCGCATGGCGATCCGCGATCGCGGCTTCCGCCAGATAGGCGTTCACCGTGGTCGCGCCGACGCCGATCAGCACCGCATAATAATGCGTGTCGAGGCATTCGGCCGAGCGCACGTTGATCGACGCATAGGAGCGCAGGCCCTGGCGGACGAGGTGCGTGTGCACCGCCGCCGCGGCCAATACCATCGCGATGGCGATCCGATCGGACGAGACATTCTCGTCGGTCAGGAACAATTCGCTCTTGCCCTCGCGCACGGCCTGCTCGGCTTCGCGCCGCACGCGCGTGATCGCCTGACGCAGGGCATCGGGGCTGTCGTCGTCGGCCGGATAGGTGCAATCGATCGTCGCGTGGGCCGATCCGAAATAGCCCTTGAGCGTCGCCCAGTCGCGCGACGTCAGCACCGGCGAATCCAGCACCAGCACGCCGGACTGCTGCGCATCCACATCCAGGATGTTGGCAAGGTTCCCGAACCGCGTCTTCAGGCTCATCACGCGGGTCTCGCGCAAACTGTCGATCGGCGGGTTGGTGACCTGGCTGAAATTCTGGCGGAAGAAATGGCTGATCAGCCGCGGCTTGTCGGAAATGACCGCGAGCGGCGTATCGTCGCCCATCGATCCGATCGCTTCCTTGGCCTGCTCGACCTGCGGCGACAGGATCAGCTCCATGTCCTCCATCGTCTGGCCGGCTGCGATCTGGCGGCGGATCAATTCGCCCCGGGTCCATTGGGGGAGATGCTCGCCCTCCGGAACAGGCAGGTCCGCCATCATGCGGAAAGTCGAAACCCACTCGCCATACGGCGCTTCGGCCGCGATCCGGGCCTTGACCTCGCTATCCTCGTAGAAGCGGCCTTCCTGCAGATCGATGGCGATCATCTCGCCCGGCCCGAGCGCGCCCTTGGCGACAGCCGAGCTTTCCGGCACCACCACCATGCCGGCTTCCGAACCGACGATCAGCAGATTGTCCGCCGTGCGCAAGGTGCGGAGCGGGCGCAGTGCATTGCGATCGACGCCCGCCACCACCCAGCGGCCGTCCGTCATCGCCAGCGCCGCCGGGCCGTCCCACGGCTCCATCACGCTCGCGAAATAATTGTACATATCCTGCACCGGCTGCGGCAGGTCGGAATCCTGCCACGCTTCTGGCACCAGCATCAGCTTCGCGGTCGGCGCGTCGCGGCCCGAACGGCAGATCGTCTCGAACACCGCATCCAGTGCTGCCGTGTCGGATGCGCCCGCCGGGATCACCGGCTTCACGTCTTCGGAATGCATCCCGAAGGCGAGGCTCGCCATCTTGATCTCGTGGCTCTTCATCCAATTCTTGTTGCCGCGGATCGTGTTGATCTCGCCGTTATGCGCAAGGCAGCGGAACGGCTGCGCCAGCCACCATTGCGGGAAGGTGTTGGTCGAATAACGCTGGTGAAAGATCGCGACCCGGCTGACGAAGCGCTCGTCCTTCAGATCGGGATAGAAGACCGACAATTCCTCGGCGAGGAACAGGCCCTTGTAGATGACCGAGCGGCAGCTGAGCGAGCAAATGTAACAGCCCTGGATCTGCGCCTCGATCAGCTTCTTCTCGATACGGCGGCGAACCAGATAGAGCTTCTTCTCGAACTCCTCCGCGCTCTCGGCCTCGGGCATCGGCCCGGCGATCATGATCTGCTCGATCTCGGGCCGGGTCAGCATCGCCTTGTCGCCGATGCACGACACGTCCACCGGCACCTGGCGCCAGCCATAGATGGTGTAGCCGAAGTCGATGATCTCGCTCTCGATGATCGTACGGCAGGTCTCCTGCGCACCCAGATCGGTCCGCGGCAGAAAGATCATGCCGACCGCCAGCCGGTTCGGACGCGGGCGGTGCCCGGCGGACTCGATCGCATCGTCGAAGAAACGCGCGGGCAGATCGACATGGATGCCGGCGCCGTCACCGGTCTTGCCGTCGGCATCGACCGCACCCCGGTGCCACACCGCCTTCAAGGCATCGATCGCGGCGGTGACGACGCGGCGCGACGCCTTGCCGTCGGTCGCCGCGACGAGGCCCACGCCGCAGGCGTCGCCCTCGAATTCGGGCCGGTACATGCCCTCGCGGGCAAGGCGTTCGCGTTCGGAAGCGAGATAGTCGGTCATTGGCTCTTCGCCTTCTTCAACGCCGCCGGATCAACGCCCAGCAGCTTCGCCAATCGCGCACGATCGGCCTCGTTCAAATCATCGTATGTTTTGGCCTTCGGCAGGCTGGCGGCCGCCTGCTGCGCCTTCTCGGTCGCGGACGGCAGGACCTTCATCAGCTCGGGCATCAGCCCCTTCATGCTCGCCTGCACCGCCGGGTCGCTCATCAAGGTCATCGTCCGCTGCGCGAACGCAGTTCCGGCTGGGGTACTGAAGAAGCGATCAATCTCCTCCAGCTGGGGGCGCGTGAAATTATGCACATAGGCTTGCGCCATGCCCTCGCGCAGCTGCGGCTCGAACCGCGACAGGACATCTCCCATGCCCGCCATCATCGACGACATGATGAGGTTCATGCGTTGCTCGAAGGCGGGATCGAGGATGGTCATGATCTCGCGGGTGGTGGTATCCTGGAGCGCGGTGATCCGGTCCTCAGGCACATCAGTACCCGCAAGGAATTGCCGAACCGGCAGGTTCAGCATCTGCCCGGTCATGCCCTGCATCATCTGGTCCATCGGACCGCGCATCAGGCGGCGGTAGGTGCCATCCGGCACCATCTTGAGCACGATAGCCCGGGCGAGCGCGACCGACTGAGGATCGGCAGCGTTGACCGTCGGCGCGGCAGATGGCGCCTGCGCCAAAACTGGCGCCGCAGCGCTGATCAGGATCGGCAGCAGCAGCGTCCTCATGCCGCAACCCTTTCGACCGCCGCCTTTGCCTTCAGCCATTGGTGCATGCGCTCGCTGACGTCGCGGCCGTCGCGCACCGCCCAGACCACCAGGCTCGCGCCGCGCACGATGTCGCCGGCGGCGAACACGCCCTCCAGGCTGGTCATCATCGTCTTATGATCGACCCGCACGGTGCCCCAGCGCGTCACCGACAATTCCGGCGCGTCGAACAGCCGCGGCAGTTCCTCCGGATCGAAGCCGAGCGCCTTGATCACGAGGTCAGCATCGACCCGGAAGCCCGCACCGGGATCAGCCTCCGGCGCGCGCCGGCCCGAAGCGTCCGGTTCGCCGAGCCGCATCTTGGTCACCTGCACGCCCGCAACCGTATCGCTGCCATGGAAGGCTTCGGGCGCAGACAGCCAGACGAACTCAACGCCTTCCTCTTCCGCATTCTTCACCTCGCGCTGCGAGCCCGGCATGTTCGCCCGGTCGCGGCGATAGAGGCAGCGTACCGATGCCGCGCCCTGGCGGATCGCGGTACGGACACAATCCATCGCGGTGTCGCCGCCGCCGATGACGACGACATTCTTGCCCGCCGCGTTGAGCGTGCCATCATCGAACGCCGCAACATCGTCACCGAAACCCTTGCGGTTCGATGCGGTCAAATAGTCGAGCGACTCGACGACGCCCGCCGCGCCCACGCCCGGCGCCTTGATGGCGCGTGGCTTATAGACGCCGGTGGCGAGCACGACAGCGTCATGACGCTGTCGCAGCTCCTCGAGCGACGCATCGCGGCCGACCTCGAAATTGGAATGGAAGACGACCCCGCCGGCGGCCAGCCGATCCACACGCCGCATCACGACCGGCTTTTCCAGCTTGAAACCGGGGATCCCGTAGGTCAGCAGCCCGCCCATCCGATCGTGCCGGTCATAGACATGGACCTCGTAACCGCGCGTGCGCATCAGATCGGCCACCGTCAGTCCGGCCGGACCGGCACCGATGATGCCGATCGACTGGCCCCGCGCCGGCCCCGGCGTCAACGGCTCCACCCAGCCTTGCTCCCAGGCGGTATCGGTGATGAACTTCTCAACCGAGCCGATCGTGACCGCGCCGTGGCCGGAGAATTCGATGACGCAATTGCCTTCGCACAGCCGGTCCTGCGGACAGATGCGGCCGCAAATCTCCGGCATCGTCGACGTCGCGTTCGACAATTCATAGGCTTCGCGCAGCCGGCCTTCCGCCGTCAGACGCAGCCAATCCGGTATATGATTGTGCAGCGGACAGTGGGTCGAACAATACGGCACGCCGCATTGCGAACAGCGCGACGATTGTTCTTCAGCCTTCGCAACCTGATAGGCGCGCGAAATTTCAGCGAAATCGGCTGCACGCGCATCAGCAGCGCGCTTTTCGGGATAATCCTGCTCGACGAGCGGGAAGGTCAACATACTGGCCATGTGCATAATCTCCGCCGCCCCAATGATGGAGCACGGAGATCAAGTCACGCCAAAAATCCACTATAGGTCAGCATTGCTGTCCTATTACACAGCCCTAATCGGCAATTTGTTAAGCTTGGCGCAATTATCGTGCGCCGATTTGTTCCGATCCGGACCTACAAGCTATTGAGCCAAACCAGCGCGGCGGCACCTGCGACGATTCGATACCAGGCAAAGGGCGCAAAACCATGCTTGGTCACGATCGACACGAAAGCGCGGATGACGACGACCGCCACGACGAACGAAACCAGGAAGCCAATCCCGATCGTAGGCAGGTCCACGGCACCCGGGCCGCCAAAGTCATGCCGGTTCTTGTAGAGTTCGATGAAACTGGCACCCAGCATGGTCGGGATGGCGAGGAAGAAGCTGAACTCCGCGGCCGTCCGACGCTCTACGCCGAGGCTCAGCGCGCCCATGATCGTTGCACCCGACCGGCTGACGCCCGGGATCATTGCGAGACACTGGATGAACCCGATGCCAACGACGGTCGGGAGCGGCACGTCCGCGACCCCCGCCACGACCTGCCGCTTCGCGAGCCGTTCGACAATGAGGATCGCGATGCCGCCGACGATCAGGGCCACCGCGACGACCTGCGCATTGTCGAGCAGGGATTCGATCTTCTTGTGGAACGCCAAGCCGATCACGCCGGCCGGAAGAAACGCGACGACCAGGTTGCGCAGGAAACGCCACGACGTCGGATCCCGCCGCACCAGGCCGGCCGCTACGGCCCAGAAGGTGCGCCAGTACAGAACCAGCACCGCCAGAATCGCGCCCAGCTGGATCACGATGTTGAACACCTCCCACCGCGCCGCATCATAGCCGAGCAACTTGGTGGCAAGGATGAGATGCCCCGTCGACGACACGGGAAGGAATTCGGTAAGCCCCTCGACGATACCGAGCAGGACCGGCGTGACGATATTCATACCGGGTCAGGCCGCTGCGTTGAGGCTGAAGCGACCCTGGCGGCGGTAGCGCACCAGCCACTGTGGGGTCACGGCGGCCATCGGAGTCGGCTCGATCCCGATATCGCCAAAGCCGGCCGCTCCGGGCGAGACGACGTTATCCTGCTGGAGCATCAGCCATTGATCCCACGTAATCGGTGCACCGGGGAGCCAGCCGAACCGGGCGATCCCGGCGGACAGACCGTCCGGCAGCGACACCAAGGCGGGCGTCCGGCCGATTGCCTCGCCGATCCACTTATGCAGATCCAGCATCGACAGAATCTGCGGCCCGCCAAGCTCCAGCAACGCTGGCGCGGGATCGGGCGACAGGGCCACCTTCGCGATGGCACGGGCGACATCGACCACCCAAGCCGGCTGAAACTTCGCCTCCGGGCGAACGACCGGCAGGACCGGCGCCATCGCCATCATGCCGGCGAATTTGTTTACGAACTGATCCTCCGCGCCGAACAGGATCGACGGACGGATGATGTGCGCATCGGGAAACGCCGCGCGTACCGCCTGCTCACCGCGGCCCTTGCTGCTTCCATAGGCCGATGCAGCGGCGGGATCGGCGCCGATAGCGGACAGCTGGATGAACCGCCGTGCGCCGGCAGCGGCGGCAGCGGATGCCGCATTTTTCGCTCCATCCACATGGACGGCCTCGAACTTGCCCTTGAGGATGCCGACCAGGTTGATGACGACGTCAGCGCCCTGCACGGCCCGCGCGAGGCTGTCCGGCCTGGTAATGTCCGCGGTCAGCGACTGCGCCTGCCCCAGGGCGGCCAGCGGCTTCAAAAAATAGGTGTCGAGCGGATTGCGCTCCGCAATGCGCACGCGCGCGCCGCTGCGCAGTAGCTCCTGCGCGACGTAGCGGCCGAGAAATCCTCCGCCGCCAAACAGCGTTACCAGCTCGTCCATCGATCCAGTCCTTAAGGAAATGCCGCGCTGCCCATGCCCCCACACTCCCGCCCATGCAAGCATCCGCGGGAGATCGCGCATTTCCTGGATCAATTAGCCCGAACGCCGTTGACAAGGCGCGAGGCAGCCCCCTAAAGCGCGCCCCCTACCCCGTGCCCAGATGGCGGAATTGGTAGACGCACCAGCTTCAGGTGCTGGCGCTCGCAAGGGCGTGGAGGTTCGAGTCCTCTTCTGGGCACCATTCGCCTTCCGGGAAGGCTTTATTGTCCCGTGAATGGCATTTTAAGCCGTTCGCCCTGGGGCATCGTCTCCTGAAATATGCAGCTAACGACCCTGTTGACGGACGTTTCGTGCCGCCAATAGCGTCCTTCGCTCCAGCGCTTTTTATAAGCCGGACATTTCGACGCTCAGATGCGAAGCTTCGGCAAAGTTCGCCGCTACAGGCTTGCGTAGAGAGGGTGTCACAACCGAAGTTGGACCGAAACGAACTTGTGGCCGCCTCCGTTTCCCCATTTTGCAGGCTAACGGGATGATGGTATGATTATTCGAATGTCGTTCGATGGGGCTCCGGAAGCGTAGCGGGGAAGACGACAGAGTCGCGTCGGGGGAAGCGAATTGGTTCAGACGGCCGCCGAAGTCGCTGATGGGGCTCACCGTGTGGCGCGATTGTGCCCGACCATGCCCATCTCGACCCCAGTCACATTAACGAAACATATGTTTGTGGCCGGCGCGTCGCTATGGCCATCTTCGCACCCGAATTTACCTGCGGCGGATCATGCGGGCTTGGAGGCGGATATGGTCGGCAGTTGGGGAATATGACGTGAAGCGCCTCCTCATCGGCGTCGCCGCTCTCCTGGTCGTCGGCCTAATCGGCTTCACTATCTTCGCGTGGCGGCCTGCGTTCATCCCGATCGCGGTGCCGGCACCGACGTCGTTCGCGCCCGAGCAGGTCGCGCGCGGCGCTGTGCTGGCCAGCGCAGGATATTGCGCCAGCTGTCACACCGCCAAGGGCGGGAAAGCCTTCGCGGGCGGCTACGCAATGGCGACGCAATTCGGCACCATTTATTCAACCAACATCACACCCGATGCCGATACCGGCATCGGCACCTGGTCCGAGGCCGCGTTCAAGCGCGCCATGCACGAAGGGGTGCGCCGCGACGGCGCGCATCTGCTGCCGGCATTCCCTTACGATCATTTCACCAAGTTAACCGACGACGACGTTGCGGCCCTCTATGCCTTTTTGATGACCCAGCCGGCGGTCAGCGCCCCCGCTCATCGCAACACGATCCCCTTCCCGCTTAACATCCGTGCGCTGCAGGCCGGATGGAAATTGTTGTTCTTCCATCCCGGCCGCTATCGGCCCGACCCCGCCAAAAGCGCCGAGTGGAATCGCGGCGCCTATCTGGCGCAGGGGCTGAGCCACTGCGGCGCATGCCACACGCCGCGCGGTGCGCTCGGGGCCGAAAAGAGCGGACAAATGTATGCCGGCGCGGCGATCGACAATTGGGTTGCGCCGCCGTTGACCAAGGCCAATCCCTCACCCGTCCCGTGGGACCAGGTGGAACTCGCCACCTATCTCTCGACCGGTATCAGCCGCTATCATGGCACGGCGGCTGGGCCGATGGGCCAGGTGACGCGCGGCCTGGCGGCCCTGCCCGCAGCCGACATCCAGGCGCTGGCTGCCTACTTTGCCGATGTCGGGGACGCCAAGACGCGCGCCGGCGGAACGGCCGCTGCACTGGCACATGCGCGGTCGTCCGACAGGATCGGGGTCGGTCTGCAATATGCGCCGGCAGCGCGACTTTACACCGCCGCTTGCGCCTCCTGCCATTATAACGGGCCCGGCGAACCCAACCCGTTACGGCCCGATCTTGCGCTCAACAGCGCCGTCAATCTCGATGACCCGACCAACCTGATCCAAGTCATCCTATATGGCATCTCGGCCAAGGACGGCGCGCCGGGGGTGGTGATGCCCGCTTTCGGACGCGGTTTTACCGACGCCGATGTGGCGCGGATCGCAGCCTATCTGCGGGCCACCCGCACGGCCAAGCCGGCCTGGCCAGATCTGGCGACCAAGGTGGCGGCGATCCGCGCGCAAGGACGGACGGGGGAATGACGCCATGACCAGTTTCACCATCAACGGTCGCGCCGTCACGGTCGACGCAGAGGACGACACGCCGCTGCTATGGGTGATCCGCGAGGATATCGGACTGACCGGAACCAAGTTCGGCTGCGGCATCGGCATGTGCGGCGCCTGCACCGTCCATGTCGGCGGACGCGCCACCCGGTCCTGTATCACGCCGGTGGGGTCGGTCGCGGGTGCGGCAGTCACGACGATCGAAGGGCTCGATCCGGCCGGCGCGCACCCGGTCCAGCAGGCGTGGCGCGCGCTGCAGGTGCCGCAATGCGGCTACTGCCAATCGGGCCAGATCATGCAGGCGGTTGCGCTGCTCACGGATTTTCCGCAACCGAACGACGAGACTATCGACGCGGTGATGGACGGCAGCCTGTGCCGCTGCATGACCTACGTCCGCATCCGCGATGCGATCAAGCGCGCCGCCGCGGCGATGCCCTCGGGAGCCAAAGCGTGAGCCGCTTCGACACGGCAGCCGGGCGCGCACAGCTGTTGTCACGCCGAAACTTCCTGGTCGCGACGGTCGGCACCGCGGCCATGTTCGGCTTTGCGCGCATGGTAGAGGCGGCGATGGATCCGGCTGTGCCGGGTGGCGTTCCGGCCGCCCCGGCAGGCGCGCTATTCGAACCCAACCTGTGGTTTGCGATCGACGCCGACGGGACGATCACCGTGAACATCATCCGCGCGGAGATGGGCCAGCATGTCGGCACGGCGCTGGCCAGGATCCTCGCCGACGAACTGGAAGCCGACTGGAGCAAGGTCCGGATCGTCCATGTCGATAGCGATGCCAAATGGGGCCTGATGGTCACCGGCGGCAGTTGGTCGGTATGGCAGACCTTTCCCGTGTTCAGCCGCGCCGGCGCGGCCGGGCGCATGGCGCTGATCGAGGCGGGGGCGAAATTACTCGGTGTCGGAGCGAGCGCGTGCACCGCGCGCGAGGGCGCCATCCATGCCGGCGGACGCTCGATCGCCTACGGGGATATTGTCAAACGCGGCGGCGTCGCTCGCAGCTTCTCGGCTGACGAGATGGCCAAGCTGCCCATCAAGCCGGTGGCGAAGCGTCGCCTCATCGGCCGGCCCACGCCCGCACTGGACGTCGATGCCAAGACCAATGGCACGGCGATCTATGGGATCGACGCCAAGGTGCCCGGTATGGTCCATGCCCGTCCCAAGCTGCCGCCGACGCGCAACGGATCCAAGGTCGTCTCAGTCGATGACAGCGCCGCGAAGAAAGTGCGCGGCTACCTCCGCTACCTGATCCTCGACGATCCTTCAGGCACCGTGCCCGGCTGGGTGATGGTGATCGCCTCGAGCTATTATGCCGCGATCCGCGCCACCGACGCCCTGGAGGTGACATGGTCCGGCGGCATCGGCGCGACCGTCTCCGAAAAAAATCTGCAGGACCATGCTATCGGCCTGGTAAAGGCCGCCAGCGGCGGGGTCCAGCTCGACATCGGCGACGACGACACGACGCCGAACTTCGCCAATGCCAAGGCGACGACCATCGAGCGTTTCTACTCCACCGCCACCGTGCTCCACTTCCAGCTCGAGCCGGTCAATGCGCTCGCGTTCGAGAAGGACGGCGTGATGGAGATCCATGCCGGGAACCAATGGCAGAGCCTGATCCTGCCGACGCTGGCAAAGGCGCTCGGCATGCCGGAGGCGCGGATCGTGCTGCGCTCCTACATGCTGGGCGGCGGCTTCGGACGGCGGCTCAACGGCGACTATCTGGTGCCGGCGGCGCTTGCGGCCAAGGCGCTCGGCAAGCCGGTCAAGATGGTGCTCACGCGCGAGGACGACGCGCGCTTTGATTCGGTGCGCTCGCCCTCCGTACAGCGTCTGCGCATGGCCTTTGATGGCAGCGGCCAAATCCAGTCGATGGAGCATCATGCCTGCGCCGGCTGGCCGACCCAGGTCATCGCCGGACCAACGCTGCTCGCCAAGACCAAGAAGGGCGGCCAATATGATCCGTTCGCGATTTCGGGGGCCGATCACTGGTATGACGTCGGCCATCAGAAGGTGCGCGCGGTCGCCAACGATCTCGCCAACGACACCTTCCGCCCCGGTTGGCTCCGCTCGGTTGGGCCGGGCTGGACCAACTGGGCGCTGGAGAGCTTCATCGACGAGGCGGCACGCCACGCAAAAGTGGATCCGGTCGCCTTCCGGCTGAAATTGCTGACGGGCACGGGCCGCAATGCCGGCTCCGCCCCCAACGCCGTTGGCGGCGCGCTGCGCCAGGCCGAGGTGGTGCGCCGCGCCGCCGCGCAGGCCGGCTGGGGCGCGACGCTGCCGCCGGACACCGGGATGGGCATCGCCACCAGCTTCGGCCAGGAGCGCGACATGCCAACCTGGGTCGCGTGTGTCGCGCGCGTCCACGTCGATCGGAAGAGCGGGATCGTCCGGGTCGAGAAGCTGACGCTGGTGACGGATGCCGGGACGATCGTCGATCCCGACGGGGCGCTCGCGCAAACCCAGGGCGCGGCGCTGTGGGGACTCAGCATGGCGCTGCACGAGGGAACGGAATTCGTGAACGGCCAGGTCCGGGACACCAATCTGAATAGCTATATGCCGCTGCGCATCAGCGACGTGCCGGAGCTCGATATCGCCTTCGTCGAGAGCGGGGAGGCACCTGTCGGACTGGGCGAACCTGCGACAACGGTGGTCGCGCCTGCGATCGGCAACGCCATCTTCGCCGCCGTGGGTGCGCGCATGCGGCATATTCCGATCACGCCTGACGCCGTGCGTGCGGCCCTTGGTACTCCCTAACCCCTGTCCCGCGACAACTCCGCGCCAACGGCGGACGTCATGGCGGCGCGATGAAGCGACGTAACAGTCGCGCACCTTTCTTCGCTGCGCAGCCTCCGTCCGCCGTTACGTGGTCCCGTCACCCAACCTGCTGGGTGCTCGCAATCCCCACAGCTACCCGTCTGATTTAGAGCGCCGTCACCGGCAGCCCGGATCGCATCGCCCTGAAGAGGCGGTCGGTGCTGATCCGGCGTTGCGGGCGCTGCGACACAGAATGCCCGAACATGGCTCTACCTGACCGCCGTCGCTGTTGCGACTTTGAGGGCCACGCACGGCATGTTCGTGGAGGACGTCGGCGCCAAAGGGCGCGCGGATCCTCTCGCACATCGGGCGCGCGGCGACGCGCAGAATGCGCGGCGAGCCCCGGAAGGATGATGAATTGAAACCCGCACCGATGAAAGTTTCCCTTCTCTTCGCAACGGCACTGATGGGCTGCGGCGTCGCCCAAGCGACGTTCGCCCAGAGCGCTCCGGGCCAGGACGCAGAGGCACCGATTGCCGGCTCGAGCGACCGGCCCACGCTCGCCTCATCCAAGCCGACGACTATCCCATTCGCGCTACGCGACAATCTGGTCGTGATGGATGCAAGCCTGAACGGTCGGACGCAGTCGGCCGTCCTCGACAGCGGCGCATCCGCCTTGATCATCGATCGCCGTAAGGCGACCGCGCTCGGTCTGAACGAGGGCCAGTCGACCGGTGACGCCGCCGGCGCGGGTCCGCAGGCGCAGCAGCTGCGGCCCGTGCATGTCGCCTCCTTGAGCGTGGGTCCGCTTCGCTTTGCGAACTTGCCGGGACAATCGTCGGACCTTCAGCAGCTCTCGACATCGGCCGGCTTTCCTGTCGATGTCCTGATCGGTGCGCCCGCTTTCAAATATGGTGCGGTGCAGGTCGATTACAGGCGACAGCGCGTCACCTTCGGTCCGACCGGCAGCATGGGAAAGTGCGCAAACCCGATCCCGCTGACAATCGTTTACGACGTCCCTGTGGTCGACGTCGAAATCCGACCGACGGCAACGTCGCAACCCGTCCGGCTGAAGCTCGTCGTGGATCTCGGTACGCGGCACCGCGCGGTGATGATCGGAGGGCCGTTTGCCCGGAGCGAGATGGGCAAGGCCTTGATCGCGTCGGGCAAGATACAGCCAATCGGACATGGGATAGGCGGGCAGGTGCAAGGCGGCCTCGCCCGGATCGCCGAATTTCGTCTCGGCGGACAAAGGATCAGCGGACTGGAGGTGGCGCTGTCATCCGGCGTGGCGGCGTTCGAAACGGGCCTGATCGACGGATCGTTGGGCGTTCCACTTTGGAAGTCGGGCAGGATCCGCTTCGATTATCCCGCCCAAACCCTATGCATCGAGACGTGATACGCGCGCAGTTTGCGTGACGGGCGCGCCGGGCGAACGCGGCTGACGGTGACCCATTCGATGCGACGACGCCCCGCATGGGCTCCGGCGGCTATAGCGGCGTGTCGCTGTAGGGTTTTTCCTCGGCAGCCGGCTGGCCTGTCCGGAACCCGCGACAGCAAGCCTGATACTCGCGAAACTCACATCCGGTCAGGCCGACAGAGCCTGCGAGCAGCAAAAAAGGCCGGCGAATCTCTTCGCCGGCCAGGGTGTTCGCAGGAGGAACATCGTACAAGCGGCATGCCGCTCAAATTCGAGCTCCGGACCTATGCGGCGGCGCGGGGGCGCGCGTCGCAGCAGCGGTCTGAGCTGACCGCCTGTTAGTTGGGATGCGCATTTGATTGCGAGCTAGGCGGATCGGACGCCGGATATGAATTTCATAGTTTTACTGACGATCGCGCCGGCAAACCGCCTCCAGGCGACCGGGAGAGCCCGGCTTGCCGCCGCTGTAACGCAGCGGCGCGGTCACGTCGCCTCGACATAGGGGCGGACGTCGCACGTCGTATCGAACAGATGCGAGAATTCCCGCCCGAGCCTCGTCATGCCATCCGGATCGCAATGCTCGGCGACATATAGCGTCTTGAACGCGATGCCCGGACAATTTGTCCGGCAGCGTGCGAGCAACGTCGACCCGCCCGCCCCTTTGGCTGGCCGCACCCGCCGCACTTCGAACCCCAGCACGTCGCGCGCCGGGACCACGAACAGCTGGTGCGTGCACAGGATCAGCGCGGCACCCTCGGCCGCTATCCCGACCTTGTTTTCGATGCGCGGCAGATAGTCCGTGGGATCGCGCGCATATTCCACGTCGGTCTCGCCAGGCGCCTGATCATACAGGCTGCCTGCAGGCAGCGGAACCGACGGACGCGCTGCGGCTATCGGTTGAAAGTTGGCGACCCAGCCAGCCTCCTCGTCGCTCAGCCGCCGGCGAAACCCGGTCAACAGCGTCACATAACTCGCCGTCTTTAGCCGCGGTTCGCGATCCTGCGCCGGATTCACGTTATGTCGCGACATCTCCGTTGGCAGCCAGGCTTGCAGCTCCAGCGAAGCAGGCCCTGACTGCCACACGGACCGCACCATGCCGTGCTCCTCCCGGACTGGCGCGGGGCCAAGCTGCACGGCAAAATGATTTGCGATCTTCTGCAGATTGGTGCGCGCGTCGTCGGCAAACCAGGCGAGACCGGTAAAGCGCACGATCGGCATTTCGGGCGCAAAGCGTTCGAAAATATCGGCCCGCCAGGGCTGCAGAAATCCGGGCGGTCGTATTGCATCGGGGAAGAATATTGCCGGACGCGTGAAGAAGGGATCGTGCGAGATACCGATCCGCGCCTCCACCTGCCCCCGTGGCTCCTGCCAGGGCAGGCCAAGCGAATCCAGCAATCGGGATATCATGTCAGGCCTCATGATCAGCGCGGCAGGCCCGTGATGAATCAGGCCCGTTGTGACGTGCGCAACGCATCGACGGCAACGATCAGGCGATCGATATGATCGGGCGTGTTGATGAAGGAAGGGGCGACGCGCACGCAGGCGCCACGGCGGGGCCCGTCGCGTTCGATCGTGAAGATCTTCCAACGATCGAACAATGTTTTCCGGAGCGCGGCGTTCGCGGCCATGGTCGTGACGCCGGTCAGCCGGAACGAGGTTATGCCAGCATGCATGGCAGGATCGTCGGGGGTGAGTATCTCGATACCGGGCCTGCCGCGCAGCGCCTTAGCCCAGCGATCGCGGAGGTAACGCAGCCGTGCCGCCTTGTTGGCGACGCCGATCGCGTCGTGCACGTCGATCGCATCCGATACGGCCAGCAACGCCGCAAAATTGACGGTGCCGGTGTGAATACGCGCGTCGATCGCATCGCTGGGCGCCTCCAGGGGAGAGACGTCGATATCGCCGATCCGGTCGCGGCGAATGTAGACGACACCGACGCCCAGCGGCGATCCGATCCATTTGTGCAGATTAAGGCCGGCAAAATCGACGCCCATCCCGCGCAGCGAGAATGCGGTCTGGCCCAGCGCGTGCCCGCAATCCAGCAGGACGTCCGCCTTATGCTCGCGAGCGAGCGCGGTGATGTCCGCCACCGGCGGGATCAGGCCGGTGCGATGGCTCAGATGGGTCAGCAGCACCATGCGAACATCGGGATTGGCTGTCAGTGCCTGGGCATAGGCATCGATGATCGCATCGCGGCTGGCCGGCTCCGGCAGCGCGATCTTGACCACGCGCACACCGCGCCGGCGCGCGAGCGATTCCATCGCCGTTTGCATACTGTCATAATCGAGATCGGCATACAGAACGGCATCGCCCGGACGCAGCCGGTTATAGCCCAGGATCAGTGTCTGCATCGATTCCGTGCCGCCGCGGGTGAAGGCGATCTCCGCGGGATCGACACCCAGCAAGGTCGCTACCTTCAGGCGGACGGCGCGAAGATCCTGTCCGATCGCGCCGCGCGTATAAAGTGTCGTCTCCCGATTCACCCGCTCGACATGCGCCGCATAGGCGATCCGCACCGACCGTGCCATGGCCCCGAAATGCCCGTTTTCCAGTTGGATGACATCCGCAGGCGGCGCGTCGAACAGGTCCTTAACCCGCCCCCAATAGTGCGCGTCGTCCGGGGATGCCGCCTGGGCGTTCGCGACCAGCGCAAGCCCCGCGGGCACGGCAGCGACCGTCCCGAGAAATCCGCGGCGTGAAAGATCATCAGCCATGGCGGCGCCCCTCAGTAACGGAATTCCAGCCGCGCATAATAATTGCCGCCATTGGTGTCGTACGGCGAATTACGCGAATAGACGAGGCCCCGGCTGGCCTGGAAAATAGCCTTGTCGGGATAGGTGCCAAAGATATTCTCCGCACCGATACGCAGCGTGAGCTTGCTGCCGAACGCGTAGGCGACCGAGGCATCGAAAAAGGCGACGCCGCCAAACTTCTGGAAGATGTCCCCGCTCGCATTACCACTGGAGTCGGTCCACGGCCCATAATAGCGCATCCGTCCAAGCAGGGTCACCGGGCCGACTTCATAGGTCACCGTGCCGGTCGCATTGTGCTTGGGAATGCCCTCTTCGAAGATCGTGCGCTGCGTTAGATTGGCTGCGGATGCGAGCGAACCGGACAACACTTTCGTGTCGGTATAGGAATAAGCTGCGGTGGCGTTCAGCCGCCCGGGGCCCACCCGATGCGCATAGGAGACGACGAAGTCGATCCCTTGGGTCCGCGTGTCGAAATCATTGGTGAAGAAATTGACGTTGGTGAAGTCATTCGCGCCCGAAACGCCGAGCGCGACCAGCTGTGCACGGATCGCAGGGGTCACGGTGAACGTCGCCGACGTGCTGAAGCGCTTCTCGACCTTGATCCGATAGGCGTCGACCGATCCGCTGAAGCCGGAATTGGTGCGCCAGACGAGCCCGCCCGTCAGCGTGCGCGATTCCTCCGGCTTGAGCGGCTTGGCGCCGAAGAATTCGGCGACCGGGTTCAATGGCGAGAGCCGCCCGGTCGTGAATAACTGCAAAGTGCGCGTATCGAGGCCCTGGCTGATGCTGGTCGCGTTCAGCTGCCCCGGACTCGGCGCCTTGAAGCCGGTCGAATAGGCACCCCGCACGGCGATACCGGGCGTGAGCTCCAGGCGGGTGGATAGCTTGTAATTGAACGTGTTGCCGAACGTATTGTAATGTTCGTCGCGGATCGCGGCGCCGATTGTCCAGCGCTCCGTCAGCGCGGCCTGCAGGTCGACATAGCCGGCATAATCGGTCTGCCGCCATTTGCCCGCCTGCTGCGGGCCGAAGCCCGGGAAGCCGTTCGATTGCGCGGCAAGCCCCGCGGCCGCCCCCGGCCCGACCTGATAGGATGCGGGATCGCCCGCCTTCACCTTATAGGTTTCAGCCCGTCGTTCGGCACCAAAGGCGATGTTCAGCGGCTTGGCGAGAAAGGGGAGATCGAGCCGGTAGACAGCGTCTGCGTTTAGGTTGAATTCGCGCTGGATCTGATGGCCCAGGTTGAAATCGAATGGGCTGTTCGGCCCCAGCGAGGCGTTGATCGAATTCTTCAGCACGAACCGGCTGTCATTGGTGCCGTAGGATCCGCTGAGGTCCCACGTGAATGCGCTGGTGCCGGTGCTGCGCAGCCCGATCGCGGCCTGACCGTCATTGGCGCGAATGCCTTCGCGCGGGGTGAAGCCGGCCGGATAGATAGCCTTGAGATCGAAGCCCGGGAAAATTGCCGTCTGGCCGAAGATATTGGGGTTGGCGGATGGGTTGCGCCAGTTGATGTCGCTGATGCCGCGGGTGTTGGCGAACGTACCGAAGGCGTAGGCCTCCACCCCGCCCCCCAGCGGCTTGGCGGCGTCCAGCGCGAACTTCAGCGCCTTGAACTCGGGATTGCCCCAATGTTGAACCGGATCGGGCACCGCGATCGTGGGATTTGCGGCCTGGAAGGCGATCGCGTCGGGGCGCTGGCGCGTCCGTGACGTCGCATGGGCATCGCTATATTCGCCGGTGAGGACAAGGTGGCCGCCATCGGGCAAAGCGAACCCCGCCCTCGCGCCGGTCTGCCATTGCCGACCGTCGCCCTTATAATATTGCGATTCCTGGGCGTACGCCGCGTAGCCCGGCTTATCGTCGAGGATGATGTTGATCACGCCCGCAATCGCGTCGGATCCATATTGCGCCGAGGCGCCATCGCGCAGCACTTCGACCCGCCCGATATCGTAATTGGGGATCTGTGCCAGATCGGCCGCCTGCGCGCCGCCACTGTTGAGAAAGGCGGATCGGTGGAAGCGTTTGCCGTTCACCATCACCAGCGTCATATCCGGCGACAGTCCGTCCAACGTCGCCGGGCGCACGAATTGCGGCCCGTCCGCGGCAGGCAGACGCTTCACGTTGAATGTCGGGACCAATTGCGCAAGCGTGGAATCCAGGCTGCTGGAAACCGTTGAACGAACCGTCGCGCCCGTGAAAACATCGATCGGCGAAAGCGCCTCATATTTTGTCTGGGCCTGCTGACGGGTGCCGGTCACGATGATCGTGTCGTCCCCCTGCTCCGGTGTCGCAGTGGTAGGCGCGTCGGCGAAGGCGGGCGTGGCGATCAGCAGCAACGGCAGCAGGCGAAAAGCGCTGCGGCAAAAATCGGTCATGAAGTGGGGTCCCCCGGCGTGAAGCGGAGGCCATGGTCGCGCTCCATGACAGGATGGCGTCAGGAACGGCGAGTTGCGTGGGAATGTTGAGCGATGCGCCAAATCGCCCCGGCAGCGCACTGCCGGGGCGAATGGCATTTCGTCCGGACTTACAGCTTGAACGACAAGCGAACGTACCCGAACTGGCCGGGCACGTCATAGGTCGTCGGATCATAGTTCGGCCCGGTGCAGCTGCTGCAGGCCGGCGGATCCTGATTGAACACGTTGTTCACGCCAACCGTCAGGACCAGACGGTCCGAAACGAAGGCGGGAACCAACGTCACCTGCACATCGCCATAGAAAGTGTTGCCCAAGCGGCTGCCATCGGCCTCTCGCACAGCCTTGATGTAGCGCCCCGTAAACGACGCGCCGACATCGCCCAGCTGCCAGTCGAGCACCGCATTGCCCTTGAACTTGGGATAGGATTGATCGGGGAAGCCGCGCGTGGTGCCTTGATATTTGGTGGTGACGAAGCCGTCGGCCGACGGGAAGGTTTCGGCATATTTCGTCAGGAAATTGGCATTGGCCGACAGCCCGAAATTGCCGATCGACGTCGTTGGTGCCTGATAGTTGAACGTGACGTCGAACCCTTTGGTACGGATACCGCCAATATTCTGCAGTTGCGCATTGATGCGGGAAATCAGTCCGTTGGGCGTGCGCGTAATCGCGGCGCAGCTCAGCGCATCGCCCTCTTCGGCGCAACGGCTGAGCGTCAGCTGCGCGTCAACCGGCGCAATCGCGTCGGAAACTTTCACGTCGTAATAATTGACCTCCAGGCTGAGATTGCGGGCAAATCCCCCACTCCGCGCCCAAGCAGGAGAATAGACGCCCCCGAACAGCCATGTACGGGACGTTTCCGGACGCAGCGCTTCATTACCGCTGGTTAACACACCCAGCTGCCCGCCCCGTGGCTCCTGATAGCTGCCATTGGCCGGTACGCCATTTGCGGTGCAGTTCGCTCGGACGGTGGCGGAGGATTGATATGGGGACCCAGCCACATTGGTGCAGGGATCGTTGATCGCGGCATCCGAACGCGATGCCCCTCCGAACAATTCCCCGATGCTCGGCGCCCGGAAGCCTTCCGCATAGGAGGCGCGGAACAGAAGATCGTTGACCGGCTTCCACAAACCGCTCGCGGTGAACGTCGTATTGTTGCCACTGGTCGAATAACGCGAATGGCGCACGGCGCCGTCAAATTCGAGCGACTGGATAAGCGGCGTGTCGTGGATCAGCGGGACGCGAACTTCGCCGTAAAATTCATCCGAATGATAATGGCCTGCAGCCGCTTCCGACGGAATATCTGCCCCCAGGCCCGCGACGATAATCGCATCCGGCGTGTAACTTCCCTTCTGATACCGATGCTCATAGCCGATCGCGATGCCAACCGGGCCGGCCGGCAGATCGAACAGATCGCCCGTCAAGTTGGCGGTGTAATCGTTAAGCCGCTGCGAGCTCTGATCCCGTTCCGTGAAACCAATGAAGTCGAGCATCGCCGGGGTGACCGAGCCGAGCCCACCGAACAGATTGAAGGGAACGCAGCCACCGGTACAGGCCGAAACCGGGCCGAGCGCCTGGGCAAGTTTGGCGGCATTGATATTGCCGGTGAAGCTCTGCTTGGCGTCATTGATGCCGACGACCGCATTCACATCCCAGTAGAATTTATGGCTTCCGATCAGGAAGGAGCCATCCAGCGTTCCCGTCATGGAGAAGGTGTTGACCCGCTGGGTGTAGGTGCGCTGGCCGGCCTCGACCAGGCGGCGCCGGACGGTCGAATAATTGGCGGGCGGGTTACCGGCTCCACCCGCCGACAGGGTTACACCAAACGGATTATACGGGTTCGTCCCATCGATCGAAATCGTATCGAGCAAATTGCCATTGCCGGCGTCCGGCCCGACGACGAGCGGCAGGAAAGCTGCCTGATTTTGCGATTTGCGGTGCGTGTAATTCGCTTTGAGGCGCAGATTGATGTCGGACGTAATCTCCTGCTTGAAGCTACCGAAGAAGCCATAACGCTCGGACGGCGTCAGGAAGTAATTATAGGGCGCGAAGTTGAAGCGATCTGCGGTCGTCAGCGCGCGGTAGTCGCTATTGGGCCCGGTCGGATCGGCGGGGTCGAAACGAGGGCGGCCCGTAATGGGGTTGGTCTTCACCGTCAGCGTGGGCAGGCCCAGCACGGCATAATAGCCATTGACCGTCGAGCCCGAACAGCCGCCGACGGGATCGGTACAGCTGGTCTGGCCCGGATTGGGAAATTGCGAGATCTTGCGATCGCGGGTGCGGACCGCTTCCTGCTTCACGTAATTTGCGCCGATCACGACGTGCGTCGTCGGCCCGTTAATGCCGTAGCTGGCCTGATAATCCTGGGTATGGCCATCGCCCTGGCGGAACGTGCCGAATTGCCCGGATACCTGCAAACCTTCCTGCGATGCCTTCGTGATGACGTTCACGACGCCGGCCAGCGCGTCCGATCCATAAAGCGGTGACTGGCCCGATTGCAGCACCTCCACCCGATCGATCATGTTGACCGGGATCGTGTTGAGATCGACCGTCGACGGTATGCCGCTGCCGGAGGTGCCGTTGACGTAGCGCATGCCATCGACCAGCACCAACGTGCGCTTGGCACGAAGATACCGCAGGTCGATCTCAGCGGAGCCGGCGCCCACGCCGCCGCCGTCGGGCGGATTGCCGATATTGCCGCTATTGTTGACCTTGCTGTTCAGGCCGCCGCTGGCGCTGGGCAGCCGCTGCAGCACGTCGGCCAGCGCGGACAGGCCGGTTCGTTGCAGCGAGGTCTGATCGACCGTAACGACGGGTGAGCTCTGCTCCAGCGGATTACTGCGAATGCGCGATCCGGTGACGACGATCTCCTCGCCCGTATCTGCACCAGGCGCGCCTGCCTCCGGGGTCACCGACTGGGCGAATGCGCCCTGCCCGCACGCCGCGATTAGTGCCGATGCCGAGATACCATAGCGGAAAAACTTGCCGACGATCATGTTCACCCCCTTGTTGATGAACCGGCAGGCTGTTCTCGAAGGCGTGGACCAACAATATAACAAAAGGTCCATTTTGCGTTGCAACACCGATGCCGCAAATCTGTTACTCAAACGCAACAAACCTGCGACCGGGAATGGTGGATCATGAAGTACGGTCGCGCGGCGCAGATGCGGCCGCGGCAGCCGGCGGATGCGGGATAGATGGCTACAATCGACACAGTTTGGAAATTGGTGATTTCCTGGTTCACCGAAATGGTCTTCGGGACGCATCGCACAGCGCCACGGCCCGGCGGATGCTTCATCCCTGATTGTCTGGAACGACGTTCAATGACTTCGACTTGCTTGAACAGCGCCGCTTTGCGGAGCCGTAGGACGCGGACCAACGCGGTTATTGTGCCGATGGTACATCTCGCGCCCAAAGTTGCGGCGCGATGAGCAGCAAGATTGCGCGCCTGCCGGATGCATCCCTTCAGCGGCGGATGATCGTGCTCGCAGCGCTCGGTGGTGCGCTCGAATATTATGACTTCGTGATTTACGGCATCTTCGCCCAATCGATGGCGGCCGCATTCTTTCCGAAAGGGGATCCGCTGGCGTTGACGCTGGCCTTTGCCGTGTTCGCGATTGGGTATCTGGCCCGCCCGATCGGGGGGATGATCTCGAGCCATTTCGGCGATCGCTATGGGCGAAAGACCGTCTTCATCCTGACGATCACCGTCATGTCGCTGTGCACGCTCGGGATCGGCGCGATCCCGACCTATGGCTCATGGGGTATCACCGCCACCGCCCTGCTGGTGCTGCTGCGGTTTACGCAAGGGCTGTGCGTCGGCGGTGAACTGCCTGGCGCGATCACCTTCGTCGTCGAAAGCAGCGGCGCACGGCCCGGTTTCGCCTGCGGCGTGGTGTTTGCCCTAGTCAATAGCGGCGTCCTGCTCGCAGCCTTCGTCAATCTTCTGCTCAGCGCCTGGTTGGGGCCTGCAGCGATGCTCGAATATGGTTGGCGCTATGCCTTCGTCGTCGGCGGGGTGATGGGCTTCGCGAGTATCTTCCTGCGCCGCAGCCTGGAGGAGACGATCGAATTCCTGAATATTCGTCATGCCGCGGCCCGCCGGCCGGTTGTGGAAGTACTCCGCTCGCAATGGCGCGACATCGTGCTAGGTTGCGCCGTGGTGGCCCCGACCGCCGGGTTCAACGGTCTGCTGTTCGCGCACATGCCGGCCTATCTGGGTCAGGTTCTGGCCTATCCGCAGCAGGACGTTGCCCGCGCGATGAACGTGGCTTTGCTCGTGATGTCCATATCCCTGCTAGCCGCCTCCTGGTGGGCGGATCGGGTGCCGGCGCGCCGTCTGCTGATGATCTCCTCCGCGCTGCTGGTCGTCGCGGCACCGATCGCCTATGCTTTGCTCGCGCGCGGCGATGCGAACCTTCTGCTCGTCTTGCCCCTGTTCGCGCTTGCCGCGGCAGGCGCGAATGGCAGCTTTGCCTATCTGCTCGCCGGCCTGTTCCCGGCCAGGCTACGGTTCAGCGGCGTCGCCCTGTCGCTCAACATCAGCTTCACGCTGTTGAGCGGACTGGGGCCGCTTGCCGCCAACGCGCTGATTGGGACAAGCGGATGGCCGGCCGCGCCTGGATTGATCGTCATTGCGGTCGGACTGATCGGCCTGGCAGCAAGTCTTGTTCTGCGACGCCATGACACATCGCCATCGCGCTTTGCCCGCAAAGACAACAGGTTAAGATCGCTTCACTGATCGATCTCACGCGATGCGCTATTGTATGTTTTGCTTACATTTATTCAGTGAATTCGTAAAAGATGAGTGCTGTTTGCCACGACGACCTTGATCATCGTGACCTCGAATGATTATTGATACTGCAATATACTTGCTCTCGCGGCGCAGACGGCGATGGCGCATCGGATCCAGTAATATTTCATAGCATGCTGTCACACTATCCGCATCTCTGGCGCTCGCTGCACTGGAAGAATGCGGCGATATTGCAGAATCGCGATCGCCCGCCGCATCACGATGACGTCGCCCTGCGCGGTGACGTGCCGCCTCGTCCATCCCGTTCCAGAAGGAGACTTGCTATGATGTCCACTGCCCGAACGCTTCTCGCCGCCGCCGCCATGGTCGCCGGCATCGCCGGTAGCAATGTGCATGCCCAGGCACTTAAGCAGAATGCCCAGGCGAAGGGCGTCAAGAATGTCGTGCTGGTGCACGGCGCGTTCGCCGACGGATCGGGCTGGCGCGGCGTCTATAATGAATTGACCAAGCGCGGGTATAAGGTGACCGTCGTGCAAAATCCGCTCACTTCGCTGGCGGACGATGTCGCCGCGACCAAGCGCGCGCTGGATCAGCAGGATGGGCCTGCCATCCTGGTCGGCCACAGCTGGGGCGGCACCGTCATCACCGAAGCGGGCGTCGATCCGAAGGTTGCCGGCCTTGTCTATGTGTCCGCGCTATCGCCGGACGCGGGCGAAACCACGGCCCAGCAATATGATGGGTACAAGACGCCGCCGGAATTCGTTCTGGACACCCGCAGCGATGGCTTTGGGTTCGTGAAGGCAGAAAATTTCAAGGCCGGCTTTGCCGCCGACGTGAATGACGCCGATGCCGCCTTCATGCGGGACTCGCAGGTCGCGATCAATATGTCGGCATTCGGCACCAAGCTTCAGCATGCCGCATGGCGCACCAAGCCGAGCTGGGCCGTGATCGGCACCGCCGACAAGGCCTTCGACGCGCGCATGCTGCAGGCGATGGCCAAGCGCATCAACGCGAAAGTCACCGAAGTCCCGGCCAGCCATTCGCTCTTCATCACCCAGCCCAAGGCGATCGCCGATGTGATTGATGGGGCCGCCAAACAGGTCGGCTGAGGCGCTCCACCGCTGCCATGTCGTCGCCCGCCAATGCGGGCCGGCGGCGTGGCATCGATGACATTTGTAGCGTTTCGCCGCACTCGTGAAAGCGAAATGGCCATGGATATGTGCCAGAGGCCTGCCGGGAAGGCCCATCTGCTGCAGGAGGTTTAGAGGGGTTGGCGCAAGCTCAAGGGCTCGTCAGGCGCGCCGGCGGAGGGGCAAAAGCTCCGCGTCGGCGCGCCCTTCTCCCGAGCCTGCGGCAACACGGAAGCTGACCCGCTGTCAGCGGATCTAGCGGGATTTCCGCACGGCATCGCGCAATTCCTGTTCCGTCTTGCGCAAACGGACCTCGGCCGACCCCAAAGCGGCGAGCGAGGACAGGATTTGCTCCTCGCGTGGGCTCAAGCTTCGGCTTTCATAGTCCAGCACGCACAGCGATCCCACCGGGAAGCCCTCCCCATCCAGGATCGGCGACCCCGCATAGAAGCGGAAACCCGGCTCACCGGCGACCGCGGGATTTTGCGCGAAGCGCGCATCGCTGGCGAGATCTTCGACGACGAATACGTCTTTCTGCATGATCGTGTAATTGCAGAAAGCCCAGCTTCGCGGTGTTTCGCTAAGCGACAGTCCCACCCGCGACTTGAACCATTGGCGACTGGGCGTCAGCATCGCGATCAGCGACACCGGCGCTTTCAGCGCTTCGGCTGCAAGCCACGTCAACCGGTCGAAGGCCTCCTCCGGTGCCGTGTCGAGCAGGCCGGCGCGCTCCAGCGCGACAAGCCGCTGCCCCTCGTTCAGCGCGATCGGAAATGCCGCTTCCGCCAGCGCGGCGACCGGCTCGCCCGCGTCGCCCAGTGATGTCCTGATCGCGGCGATTGCCTCCTCGGGCGTGGCGAACAGGTCAAGCCGTTCAGCATTCTCCCGAGCCGCTTTCTCCTCAAGGCCGATGGCCAGAATCCGGCTATGTCCCAAGGCTGGATTGGTGGCCAGCTTGCGCAGGAATTCGCTGCGATCGGAGGCGCCGTCGCGCACGTCGATCAACACCGCATGCGGGCGCAGCGAAGCGATTGCGAACAAGGCGGCGTGGAGATCGTCGAACGTCTGAATCCCGCACTCGGGGACGTCGGAAAACAGGCGCCGATACGCCTCCAATTGCTCCGTCGGCGCGACAACGATCACGGTTGCGGAGGGCGCGCGCGCCTCTCCGCTTCGCCCGTCGATCAAGGCCTGGATGTCTGATCGGTATACCCGGCGATGCCCTCCGGGCGTCTTCCACGATGGCACCGATCCACCCTCGATCAGCAATTGAGCCGTGCGGATGGATACGCCCAGCAGCTTGGCCGTGTCAGCCGTAGTCAGAATGTCCTTGTTCGGCATGGCGCTGATCCGCTTCGAAAAAAGCGCCGGTACGCGGCGCCGTCAATCCCTACCAGACAGATCACACTGAGCAAAATTATCAATATTGCTAATTTTGATAGATTTGATATCCGGCCTGCGTCTGGACCGGCCCCAAGCTCCGCAAGGTCCCGACCCCGCCAGCGCAACGTGACCATCACGGCGCGCTCGCGGGACCGTGAACAAGGCGACGACCCGCTGGGAATCCCCGCCCTCGATCGACCTGCAGCCGCCGCGTTGGCGCGCTTGCTCACGGCTCACACCGCGGACCGAACAGGAAGGAGTGAAGCGATGACGAGCGCGACCCAGCAGGACGACCGGGACTTTCAGAGGAAGGCCTCGGCGAACCAGGCAGATCTGACCGCCAATATGAAGTCGACCTATGACGTCATCGTCTGCGGCGCGGGCGCATCAGGCTCGGTCGTCGCGCGACGCCTCGCCGAGAATCCCGATGTCCAGGTGCTTCTGATCGAGGCGGGCGGCAGCGACGATGTCGAAGCGGTGCTCAACCCGGCGCTGTGGCCGACCAATCTTGGCAGCGAACGGGATTGGGGCTTCCAGGCGCAGCCGAATCCCCACCTGAACGGGCGCGCGCTGCCGATGTCGATGGGCAAGGTGCTCGGCGGCGGATCGAGCGTCAATGTCACCGTGTGGGCGCGCGGCCATCGTAATGACTGGGATTTCTTCGCAGCAGAGGCGGACGATCGCGGCTGGAGCTATGACAATGTCCTGAACATCTATCGCCGCATCGAAAATTGGCAGGGCACGCCCGACCCGATCTATCGCGGTACGTCGGGCCCGGTGTGGGTGCAGCCCTCGGCCGATCCCAGCCCTGTCGCGCATGCCTTGCTGGATGCGGCGCGGGAGTTCGGCATTCCCACGTTCGACAATCCCAACGGTCAGATGATGGAAGGTCCGGGCGGCGCGGCAATCACCGACGTGCTGGTGCGCGACGGGCGGCGCCAGTCGCTCTTCCGCGCCTATGTCGCCCCGCTGATGGATCGTCCCAATCTCACCGTGCTGACGAACACATTGGTGCGGCGCGTGATCCTGCAGGGCAAGCGCGCGACCGGTGTGGAACTGGTGCGTAACGGCGAGATCCGGACGGTGAACGCGCGCACGGAGGTCGTGCTGTCACTGGGGGCGATGCAGACGCCCAAGGTGTTGCTGCACTCCGGCATCGGCGACGAAACCGAGCTGGCCCGCGTCGGCATCCCCGTCGTCGAGCATCTGCCCGGCGTTGGCCACAACCTGCAGGATCATGTCTCGTTCGGTTGCACGTGGGAATATAAGGAGCCGATCGCGCCGCGGAACAGCGGCAGCGAGGCGACGCTCTACTGGAAGAGCCGCCCCGAATTGCAGGCGCCCGATTTCCTGTTCTGTCAGGTCGAGTTCCCGGTTCCGAGCGAACGCACCGCGGCGCTGGGCGTGCCGGAACATGGCTGGACCATGTTCGCCGGGCTCGCCCAGCCCATGAGCCGTGGACGGTTGCGGCTGCGCAGCAACGACCCGCTGGCGCCGCTCCAGATCGACGCGAACATGCTGTCGGACCCGGATGACATGGTCGCCGCAGTGCGGTGTGTCGAGCTGTGCCGCGAGCTCGGCAATTCGGACGCGTTCCGGCCGTTCGTGGCGCGCGAGGCGATGCCGGGCAATCTGAAGGGAGAGGCGCTCAAGGATTATGTCCGCGATGCCGCCGTCACCTACTGGCACCAGACCTGCACGGCCAAGATGGGACGCGACGCCATGTCGGTCGTGGACGGCACGCTCAAGGTCTATGGCATCGAAGGCCTTCGCATCGCCGACGGATCGATCATGCCGCGGGTGACGACCGGCAATACGCAGGCGCCGTGCGCCGTCATTGGCGAGCGCGCCGCGGAGATGATCCGCGCCACGCATCAGCTGTGATCCCTCCTTCCGCGTGCCGGACCTTCGCTCGGCACAATTCTTAAGCTGCGACGATCCTGCCCATGTCGCTTCGGCCCCAGCCGAACCTTGGGCAGGATTGCACGCCACAGACGGGAAGACCGCTGGAATGTTTCACGCCATCGCCAAATCAGAATTCGCCGTACGCCCGGCGCCGCTCCCCGCTTCCTGTACCCGGATCGGTCGTCTTTTGGTCGTAGAGGACGATCTGAAAATCCGTGGTTCGATCATGGCGCATCTTGCGGAGCAGCAATGCACCGCGGTTGGATGTGGCGCGCTGGATGTCGCTCGCCATCTGCAGGGTCCGCCGCTGAGCCTGATCATCATCAATGCGCGGCTGGGCCCGTTGAGCGGCCTGGATATCCTCCGCCAGATCCGGGAGCGCTCGCATGTTCCCGTCATCCTGTATCGCGACAAGTACCAGGCCAACTTGGAACCCATTATCGGGCTGGAGCTGGGTGCAGACGATTATTGTTCCGGGCCGCTCAGCCCCGACGAGCTCCTGGCCCGGGCCCGCGCCATCCTGCGGCGTCAGGAACTCGGCCGGCGCTTCGCGCCGCAGCTACGCGGTGGCCACCGCTTTCACGGCTGGGAATTGCGCCATTCGACCCGCCGATTGACGTCGCCGGCGGGCGAAGAGGTCAGCCTCACGAAGAAGGAATATGCGTTGCTGAGCGCTCTCCTCGAGGCTCCCGATCGCCCGCTCTCCCGTCTGCATCTCATGCGCGCGACGAGGACGCATGAAGATATTTACGACCGCAGCATCGATGTCCTGGTGCTCCGGTTACGACGAAAGCTTGCCTGCCACCCCTCCGGGGTCGATCTGATCAAGACCGAGCGCGGCTTTGGCTATATCTTCGATGCGCGCGTCGAAACCTTATACTGAGGCGGCATTGCGCATCCGCATCCGTCAATTCAGCGCGTCCCTGACTTGCGTTGCAGAAAGGCCAGGATCGCGCGGTTGAACGCCTGCGATTGCTGCCAGGGCGCGAAGTGCCCGGCGTTCGGAAAGATTTCGAGCCGTGCGCCAGGTATCACTTTCGCAAGATAAGGTGCGTGCGCCTCCGTGATGAACTCGTCATGCGCACCACTGGCAATGGTGACGGGCACGTTGCGGATGGTGGCGAGTTGGGCGGCGCTATATTGCGGCTGGTGCGCCTGCATCACCCGCACCGCTTTTTGTAGCCGGGCAAACCCCTGCGGATTGCCGGAGAGCGCGGCATGATCCGCGGCCAGCCGCGGTCCCACGACACCCAGGATCGGCGCCGCGAACGCGTCGCTGCGCACACCCTGCTGATCCATATTCGCGCCGAACGCGTAAAGGCGATCCACGCGGGGCGCATGATGCATCGCCACGAGCAGGCCGATGATTGCCCCGTCGCTCCAGCCGACAATCGCCGCGCGCTTGAGGCGAAGCTTGTCCATGACCGCGACGACGTCCGTAGCCATCAATTCGTAGCTGAGCGGCCGATCGCCCAACGTGCTGCGTCCATGGCCTCTGCTGTCGATCAGGATCACGCGATACCCCGCTTTCACCAGCGCAGGCACCTGATCGCCCCAACCGCGGCTGCTCGACAGACCACCGTGCAGCAGGATCACCGGCCGGCCGCTGCCGACGCTCCCGAACCAGATGTCGGCCCCGTCATGCCGCGCGACACCCGTCATGTGCAGCGTCGGCAGTGCCGCGACCGCGGGGACAGTTTGCGGGGGCGGTAACGCTTGCGCGGATGCGGTTATCGACAGGGCAAGCGACAAGCCCAGCAGGATGGAACGTAGCTGCATCAAAAGTCCCTGTTATGTGAGGCCGATCATCCAACCCGTACGGCCACGGGGTTGGCTCTGCACGGTGGTGGCCGCGTTTTACCAACATGCCGCATTCTGCGCGATGCCCGCATGGCTACGTCTGACATGCGTCGATCGGCGCGGAAATCGCTCGTTCCATCGCCCGATCCGCTCGGTCACAGCGGAATTGCGCAAATTTCGTTACGTCTGTGATCCAAACTATTCTTGATCGATGCCGGCTTCCCTAGGGAGGCGATCCAAGCTGTGCAGGATATTGCGAGGATCCATTGAGCTATATCGACACATCCGAGATTGCCTTCCAAGCCAAAGCCGCGCGCATTTTGGTCGTCGACGACGATCCAGCCATGCAGCGCATGATCGTCAGTTACCTGACGGAGCATAATCTGCGCGCCACCGCCGTATCGGGTCGCAGGGGCCTTCTGCACGCCTTGGTGGGACGCGAACCCGATCTGGTGATCCTGGATCTTCATCTCGGCGAAGATGATGGGCTGGAGGTGCTGCGGGAGCTGCGCGCGAAGAGCGTGACCCCCGTCATCCTGATTACGGGCAATCGTCGCGAGGAGATCGATCGGGTCGTCGGGCTGGAACTGGGCGCCGACGATTACCTCACCAAGCCCTTTGGCCTGCGCGAATTGCTGGCCCGTGTGCGCGCCACACTCCGGCGCCGTTCGATGGATCGGTTGAGACCCGCGCGTCAGTGCGAGGCGTCCTTCCGTTTTGCCGGGTGGCAATTCGATCAGCGTAACCGGCAACTGATTTCACCCAAGGGCGACCTCGTTTCCTTGACCAAGGGCGACTTCGCGCTGCTGAGCGCCTTTCTCCAGGCCCCGCGGCGAACCCTGTCGCGCGAGCATCTCCTGCAAGCCACGAGGGTTCACGAAGATGTGTTCGACCGCAGCATCGACGTGCAGATCCTGCGCCTTCGCCGCAAGCTGGAGGAGGATGCCCAGGCGCCGCGTTTGATCCTGACCGAGCGCGGCCTGGGGTATCGGTTCGATGCGGATGTCGAGCTGATGTGACGCCGATGGGGCGTGTTATCTTCACGGTTTTATGGCGCGGATCGACCGGGATCAGCGCGCCTCCGCCATCAGCCCGCCGATAATCCCCGGCAGCCGATCGGCGAGCTCCTTGCGCCGCAGCGGATAGGCGAATTTCGGCGCCGCGAACCGGCTGTGGAGCAGCTGCGCCTCGGGCGTTGCCACCAGCACCGGACGGCCGGCCATGCGTGCCGACAATGCCTCTGCGGACTTCAGCGCAATTTCGGTGTTGAACGATGTGATGAGAGCGCCGTCGCACTCGTCCAGCGCCGCAGACATTGCCGCTATTCCGGTCGAGAGAGGGAAGCCGACCGGCTCGTAACCGAGTTCGGCCAGCAGCTCTTCCTCCTCGGCAAGCTGATCGGGTTGCGCGAGCAATATGATCCGGGCTCCGTCGCCGGCGATCGTGCAATCCTCCGCATCGTCTCGCTGCGGCAACCAGACCGAGAAGGACGCGCCGCGATCGCGGTTTTCGACATCGATCGTCCCACCATGATCCTGGACGATCTCCCAGGCGGTGGAAAGTCCCAGCCCGGTTCCACCGACCTTTGTCGTGAAAAACGGTTCGAACAGCCGATCGCGTGCCGCCGGCGCAATGCCCGGCCCCTCATCGTCAATCGAAACGACGATATAGTCGCCGGGCGGAAGCGAACCATGGCTCAGGCGACGCGGTCTGGCCAGGCGGACAGGACGCGCCTGGATCACGACTTCCTGGCTATCGCCCGCATGAACCGCATTGTTGGAGATGTTGAGGAAGACCTGCTGAAGTTCGCTGGCCGCGCCGGTCACCCAAAGCGGTTTATCCGCCGTCAGCAGACGAAAGCGGGTCTGCCGGGCGGATGCGGAGACGAGCCCGATCGTCTCTTTCAGAATATCGAGCAGCTGGGTCGGCCGCTTGTGGGACCGGCCCTGTTTGGCGAAGTTCAGAATTTCGTCGACCAGATTGCGGGCCCGGCCGGCCGCCTGCAGGATCTCGCCGAAATGCGCATAGGCAAAGGAATGTTTGCGCGTGCGTTCCTGCCCCATCTCGGCATAGCCGCCGATCGCACAGAGGATGTTATTGAAGTTATGCGCAACGCCACTTGCCATAGCGCCGATAATCTCCATCCGCCCGGCCCGCGCGACCTTCCGCTCCAGCCGCTCACGCTCCTGCTGCAAAACTTCGCGCCGCGCGCCATGCGCGATCGCAACCAAGGCAGAGGCGAGTCCGGCCATATGATCGGGACGCTGCGCGAAGGCGGCACCACGCGGTTCGAAGCCGATGATGATGCGGCACGGCTCAACCGTTCTGAGCAGCACCAGGTCGTTGATCCCGGCTGCATGCATCCCCTCGGTGACAGCCGGGTGTCCGCGATTGCCGCGCGTGGACGCGAGCACGCGATCTGCCGTCCAGGCATTATTCGCGTCGGCGATCTGAATCAGCCTGCAAAACCATTCCTCTTCACCGCTATTCTCGGGCGCTGAAAAGTGCACCGGTCCGGAGATGCCGGGTATCATCAGCCGCAATTGCTTGGCCTTCAGATAGAAAGCCAGTCGCTCCACGGCATCCTGAACCCGCGCTTCGAACGTCGCATGGGCGGTGTCGATAAGCGGCATGGCGATGGCCGCGCTCAACCGTTCATTGTCCGCCTGGATCTGCAGCTCCCGCGTATGCTGCCGCTGTACCAGGACCAAAGCGGTGACGATCGCCGTCATCAATGCAATCAGAACACCGAACGCGATTTGAAGATGGAGTAGCGCGGTGACGCGGTCGCGTGCCTCTTGACGCAGCAGGCGCTGAAACCGACCGACTTGGTTGTCGATCCGCATCGCTCGTATGGCATGGAGCAGCCTGTCGATCTCAGGCAGGATGACTACCAACTGGCGGGCATGCGTGACCAGCGCGGCCTCGCGCGTGCCGGCGGGCGCGGGCGGCAGCTCATTTAGCGCGGCTTGCGCGCCTGCCACCGTCGGCAAACTCGTATCGAGCGTCAGCTTCAGGATCCAGGCGGACAGGATATTATGCTCTTCGATTGCCGTCCGATCATTGGCAATGACCCGATCGTTGGCCGTGAATTGGGTCAGCGCCTCTTGCAGCCGCGCGTTGCGCCGCTTGAACTGCTGCACCAGATTTTCCTGCCGATCCGCTGCGTCCGTGATCTCGCCCAGAACATGCCTGGCCACCGGGCGCATCGACAGCCGTCGCAGATCGGACAGGCTTTCTTGCGCAGCCGTCAGATCCGCATTGACCGGATCATAGCTTCGCAGCAGCCCGGCCCGCGCCTTCAGCAGATCGACCTGCAGACTGCGTTCGGCGAGCGAATAGCTCATGATACCGTTGCTTGCCGCGCTCGCCCAGCGGCGATTGTCGCTCATCATGCCCAGCGCGACACCCGCAACAAACAAGGTTGCGAGAAGCGTGGCGACGCTCGCAATTCTCAGGACTGGCAGCCATTTCATTAGGAATGATCAGCGCGCGTCGGTCGTCGGCGGCCCGTACATCCGCCCCCTCGGCTGATAGCAACCCGGGTTCTGCGCGATGGCTGAGCGGCACATTGGAAATTGGAAACGTCGCGCTCGCATCTGACACCCGACTGCCTAAGGTCGGAGCATAATGCGCTTGGCAGATTGCGATGCAATTTCCAGCGTTGGCTATAACGTTACATGCGTAGTTTGAAGGCGGTCCGCTGCGCCACGCCGTCCGATGGCACTACGCAAAACGGGGCCTGCATCTGCATATGAAACGGGGTTGCGCCAGCCGTTCGTAGCTCATGCATGAAGGCCGACGAGTTGGATGCCCAACAGCATCAAGAATCCGCCCGTTACACGATCGAGCGTTCGAACGACGCCCGGACGCGTAAGCCAGGGCCGGATGCCGCCGGTAAAGATGACCAAAAGCGAGAACCAGCCGATCACGATAACGCCGTGCGACACCGCGAGGGAAAAAGCCTGGATGCCGCTGGACGGCCCGCTCGGCACGAACTGCGGCAGCAACGTTAAATAGAAGGCACCCACCTTGGGATTGAGGATATTCGTGGTGAAGCCGCGGCCGATCGCACCGGACATCCGCGCCGTTCCACTTCCCATACTGTCCAGCACGATAGAGAGGCGCGGCCGAAGCAGGAATTTTGCGCCAAGCCAGGCGAGATAGGCACCGCCGAACAGGCGCAGCAGCGTGAAAGCGAACGGCCAGGCATCGAGCAAAGCCGCCAGTCCGAAGGCCGCGGCCCCGCCCCAGCACAGACAACCCGCAGCAATGCCCAGCGCGCTGCCAACGCCCGCGCGGGGGCCGTCGATCGTCGCCGAACGGAGCACCAAGGCAGTGTCCAGCCCGGGCACCATCGTCAATATCGTCGCCGTCACCAGAAAAGCTGGGAGGGTCTGGGAAAACATGAAAGCATCTCGCGGTCGGGCGCGGTACAGTTGCTCCCGGCCTTCATGGCCAATGCCTGTCTTAGGTTGCAGCCTGGCTTCAGCAGCGATCCTCGCGCTTCACCTGTAACCGTGCGCCGATGGATCGCCAACGCGGCGGTTAACGGTCTGCGATGATGATCGTCCCCTTGTCTGCCGGCGAGAGGACATGGTGCCGAATTGCGCCGAAGCCGGCGCGAACCAGCATCTTGGACAACTCCTCATAGCTGTAGGTGCGCGTACCGGTCTCCACCAACAGCGTCAGCCCGAATGCGGCACCAAACAGGCCGGGGGTCGTCTCGCGGGGATAATCGTGGATGATCAACTGCCCGCCCGGCCGGATCACCTTCCCGAGATGCGCGAAGATATCTTCATTCTCTTCGGCATGCATATTGTGGGCAACCGACAGATACAGCGCGACGTCATACTCTTCGCCCCAATCGCGCGCACGGACATCGGCCGCATGGACCGCAACGCGATCTGCCAAGCCCGCTTCGTGTATCCGCCTATCGGTCCCACTTAGGGCGCTTTCCAGATCAATGATGACGGCGCTCAAGTCCGAGTAACGGCGACACAAAGCCAGTGTATAGATTCCGTGCGAGCCGCCCAGATCGAGCAGCCGCCGTGCATGGTGCGGCAGTTGCACGAGATGCAGCAGATCCCGCGAGAGATCCTGCGCGAATGCTTGCATGTAGCGGGCGAAGCGAACGCCCATTTCGGGCTCTTCGCGCATCCTGTCCCACAGCAAGTTGGTCGGACCGCCGTGACGGACGGCATCCGGCAGATCCATCATGATCGACCAGGCATCTGCGCTCCAGGCAAGGCCGGGCGTGTAATCCACCTCGCCGTGGCTGGTGAACCAGCGTGTCGTGGCGGGGGCATTGGCCAGCCGCCGGCCACGTCGTTCGAGGGCGCCCATTTCCACCAGGAAGTCGGCCAGACGCGCAACACCGTTTTGGCTCGCACCCAATGCGCGGGCGAGGTGCTCCTCCGTCATCGGACCGTCAGCGAGACTCTCGAACACACCCAGGCGACCAGCCGCGATCACCGCCGCGGCCCGCATCATGGCAAGATACACATCGGCTATCGGTTGCGCGGCCGCTTCCTCACGCGCCGCAATGTCCGCGCCGCGGTCCGATCGGAAACGCTGCGCAAGACCGAAATCCGCTATCCTATGGTCCATCGCACACTCCCGACGTTACTGGCATCTCGGAAACGATGGCGCGGGCCGGGTTACAGCCCGGCTTCAGCCCAGCCGCGTCACGTTACAAATGCGATTGCCACTTCCACATCGCAGCCCCGGTTATGGACATGTTGAGATCCAGCGCGCAGCAAGGAACGAACCTCGCCGCGCGATGGCGATGACCGCTGCCAGATGCTTCAATCCTGCCTGTACCATCGGGTCGTTTCCGGGAGCTTTGCCTGAAGGATCAGGCCTGTCCGTCGATAGATCATAGGTAGGCCTGTATCCCTTAGCGACGCGACCGGCGTGGATCGATCGGGCTCCCGCAATAGCGCTGCACCACGCCCTCCTCGTTACGGCCATCGCCGAGGCCCTGTGCTTGTTGCAGATGACGGCAGAGGGCAAAGCGTATGCTTTGATGCAACGCCAGACGTATCGCGCCGCTTGTCACTATCACCGCCGTCGTCGCCACAATCGTGACGCAGGCACACACCGCGAACAGCGTGGCCAACCCGAGGTTTTTACGCTCGACGGCACGCCTGCGCCTGCCGTCCCGCCCGATGCGCAGATCGGTCAGGACGTCATCCCCTTTGCCCGGGCCATCTCGGGTCGCTCCGTGCCGATCGGCGCGCGGACGGCAAGGATCGAGATCGCGATCAAGCCCCCGATGATGCCGACATGTTCGGTGGCCGTATGGAAGGCGATCGTCCGGAACGGCTCCTCCGTCATCCGCCAGAAACTGTGAACCAGGAATATGGTCAGGCCGGTGAATATGCCGAGCGCACCTGCCCCCAGCCAGGCCATGCGATTGACGATGATCAGCAAGGATCCCCCCAGCTGTACGCTGATCGTCGCCACGTTGAAGAGCGCGGGCGGCGTCAGTCCGAAATGCGCCATCTCCGCAACGCCCCCTTCGAAGTTGAACAGCTTCGCCAACCCGCTTCCCCAGAAAGGAAAGGTCAGCGCGGTCCGTGCAATCACGCTGACCAGGGGGCGGCGTAGGAGGTGTTGGATATAGTGTTGCATCGATAGGCTCCGTCGGTGTCTCGCAACTCGGCTGCCGCGATCGGAAGCACTGCCGATCGGCCCCGTGGCGGTGCGCAACGATCGGCGCGCATTCCCTCTCTGAAGATGGGCCATCATCTCGATCGAGCCCGCGGTCGGATAGTGGGAGCAGGTGTAGAGGATGAGGCTGTCGATCAGGGAGACCGGCGGGTCCGGGCGGTTCGGCCCAACGCATTCAGGATCGGTTGGCATGCGCTCCAGCTGCAGTCGCCGGGCGACGGTTTGATTGCAGGCGATCCTTCACGGGTTACGACTGCAGCGGTTTTGCTGGTGCCTCCGCCCGCCCCATTCTCTCGATTGTCCCGCCCGTCGTTATGTCTCATCCCGTTTTGTCCCGCTTATCGGAACCTGCGGAGGGCTTTATCTTGCTCGATATTCAGCAGCTCCAACGGGAAAGACGTGCACCATGATCATGCCAGACCCACTCCAGGCGTACTTCGCAGCAAATGCTCAGCAAGACCCTGACGCCATGGATGCAGCCGTTTCCGGGCCTGCGATCGTGCGGGACGAGCATTGCGTGCGCAAAGGCCAGCAGGCGATCTTCGCCTGGATCGAACGAGCAAACATTGCCGCATCCGCCGTCGCGGCACCCCGCGCGATCCGATCCGCAGCCAACGAACATGAGGTGACCGCCGAAGTATCCGGCGCCTTTCCCGGCAGCCCTGTGCTGCTCACCCTTCACTTTGTGATCCGGGACGACCAGATCGCCGAACTGGCGATTGCCTGACGACCAAGATAGATCCGGACGAGGTTCGCGAAGCAACGCCGAACGCGCTGCTGCAGAGTTGGAAAGGTTATACGGCCTCGACATCTGGTGCATGTCGTCGGTGGCCTCAGGCCGTGCTTCGGCCATCCACGGGACGGAGGCAACCACTGGGCTGCGGCCTTGACCTCGCATCGCGCTGGCGCGTTATCAAGCGTCGGCAGGTGGGCAGATGATGGTGAAACGGCGAAAACGATGGTGGCATCCGCTCCAGGCCGGCGCGCTGGTCCTAATCATATTCCTCGCCCTCGTCCTTGCTGTCCTGCTGATGCCGGTGTGGCTGCCCCTGTTGTCACGAAGCACGGCCCGCGACGAACGGCGCAAGCGCAAGCTGGTGGAGACGTGGCCGTGCGGCTGGTGCGTCGCCCCGCTTGGCGAAGCCGCGCTCTCGCGTGCCGACGCCCTGGAAGCGGCCGAATCCAAGGCGGAGCAGATCGGCAACGACTGGATGGATGGGCCTGTGCATAGTAGACGCATTCTGGATGCCTCTTGCCCCCGCTGCGGCGCAGGTCATTACTTTGGCCGCAAGCAGCGAGCGTTCCTTCTGCTGAACCCCCGCGAAGTCGGCGCTCGATTTGGTGCGCTGATGGAAGAAGCGGTGCCAGCGCCGACCTGCCGAATGGCCTGGCCCTGGCTCCGGCCCGCCGGACCGATGCATATGCTGCAGGTGACGCGCGATCCAATCGCCGCGTTCGACACGCCGGAACACCCCCCGTCCGGCACGATCGAAGTCCCGGCCGATGTCGATGTCGCGGCGATCGCCGAAGCGCTCCTACGATCGCCCTGGCTGCCCGATCCGGGACCGTCGGCACGCTGGCGCTGCATGACAGGCGCGGTGGCGCTGGAGTTCGGCAAGGAGGCTGGCATACCGTTTGTCCAACGCGCGGGTGACATCCCACTGCGCGTGGACACGGTACCTCTGGTCCACCTCGTTTATGCTTACGACCGTAACGATCATAATCAGCAGGACGGTACCCACTGAGCGACAACGGCTATTCGGCCACCTGATCCCGGCTTATGCCACACCTTTTGGCTAGCGGAGCAGGAACATGGCGCGATCCGGTCGACGGCGCGGCACGGCCATCACGATCCAGGCGGTGGCGGAGCATGCCGGCGTATCGGCAATGACGGTCTCGAATGTGATCAACGGCACCGGCAAGGTCGGGGCCGCCACGCGGGAGCGCGTTCGCGCGGCGATCGCGCAGCTTGGCTACGTCCCCAATCTGGCGGCGCGCGGACTCGCCAGCGCGGGCATCGTCCGCGTGGGCCTGATCTATGACGAGCCACAAAGCCCCTTCGTCAGCGCGATGCTGATCGGCGCGCTCAACATGACCTCGGCCCGCGGCGTCCAGCTGATGATCCGTCGGCAGCCCGACTATAGCGTCGCAGGCGCGGCGGAGAGCGCGGCGGCGCTGGTGCGCAGCGGCGCCAACGCGTTGCTGCTGATGCCGCCCTTCGCAGAACTGTTGAGCGGCCGGCCGATCGTCCGCGAACTGAATGTGCCGCTCGCCGCGGTCGCAACGGGAGGCGCTTTGCCCGACGCCAGCACTGTGCGGATCGACGATGGCGCCGCCGCTTTCGCCATCACCGAGCTGCTGATCCGCCATGGCCACCGCCGCATCGGCCTGATCGCCGGTCCCGAAAATCATTCGGGCAGCGCCTTGCGCCGCGCGGGCTATCTCGCGGCGCTGGAGGCGCACGGATTGTCGGCCGACCCGAGCCTGCAGGTGCCGGGCAATTATCTTTTCGACGGCGGCATTATCGGCGCCCGTGCATTGCTGGATCTGCCGGATCCCCCCACCGCCATCTTCGCGAGCAATGACGATATGGCGGGCGGTGTCGTTTCGCTGGCGCAGAGCCGCGGCGTACGTATTCCCGAGGCGCTGGAAGTGGTCGGGTTCGACGATACGCCGATCTCGCGCCAGCTCTTCCCGGCACTGACGACGATCCGGCAGCCGATCACCGAAATGACGGAGCAGGCGACAGCGGCTTTGATCGACGCCGTCGCTCATCCCGGCGCCGACCCGCAAGATACGATCCTGGATTATGTGTTGGTCGAACGTGACTCAACCGGCGGTTGCATTTAACGCTAAACCGAATTAGCCCCTCTCTCACTGGCATGACCAGAAAGCACAGAGAGGGCTGAGCCGATGCGCCGCGTGACACCGAAACCCGTTTTCCTGACAGCCCTTCCCAGGACGCTTCTGCAGGGCGCCGCGCTGGGCCTGATCCTTACCGCTGCCACGGCCGGGACGGCACGTGCCGCGGACGCACCGATGGCGGATGCGGCCGTCCGCGCGCGGGCCGATGCTCTGATCGCGCAGATGACGCCGGAGGAGAAAGCCGGCCAGCTCACGCAATATTTCGATTTCCCCATGCCCGCCGAAGAGAAGCGGGTCGCAGATGAGGTGCGCGCAGGCCGGGCCGGATCGCTGCTCTTCCTGAGCGAACCGGACAAGATCAACCAGATGCAGAAGATCGCGGTCGAGCAAACCCGCCTCAAGATCCCGCTGCTGTTCGGTTTCGACGTCATCCACGGCCTGCGCACGATCATGCCGGTGCCGATCGCCATGGCGGCGTCCTGGGATCCGAAGCTGGTGGAAAAAGGCCAGGCCGTCGCAGCGGAGGAGGCCCGTTCGGTCGGTATCCATTGGGCGTTCGCACCGATGGTGGATATCGCGCGCGATCCCCGCTGGGGCCGGATCATCGAAGGTGCGGGGGAAGATGCCTATCTCGGTTCGGTGATGGCGGCAGCCCAGGTGCGGGGCTTCCAGGGGCCCTATATCGGCGCAACCAATCACATCATCGCCGGCCCCAAGCATTTTGCCGGCTATGGTGCGGCCCTGGGCGGGCGCGATTATGACGAGGTCGATCTGTCCGACAGCCAGTTGTGGAACGTCTATCTGAAGCCGTTCAAGGCGGCGGTGGATGCGGGCGCCGGCAACATCATGAGCGCCTATATGGGGCTGAACGGCGTACCCGCCACCGGCAATCACTGGCTGTTGACCAAGGTGCTGCGCGACACGTGGGGCTTCAAGGGCTTCGTCGTCACCGATGCCGGCGCGGCGCACGATTTGGCGACGCACGGTTATGCCAAGGACAATGCCGATGCCGGCGTCCGCGCGCTGACCGCCGGCGTCGATATGGAAATGGCGCCGCCCTTCGGCGAATCCGCCTATCGCACGCTGCCGGCCTCGCTCGCCGCCGGAAAGGTCACCAATGCGCAGCTCGACGGCGCAGTGCGGACCATCTTGGAAACCAAGATCCGCATGGGCCTGTTCGAGCGCCCCTATGCCGATGCCGCCAAGTCCGCGCGCATCCTGGCCGATCCGGCCCATCGCGAGATGGCGCGGATCGCCGCGGAACGCTCTGCCGTGCTGCTCGTCAATGAGGACAAGCTGCTGCCGCTCGACCGCGGCCGCGTCAAATCCATCGCCGTCATCGGACCGCTCGCCGATGCCGCCCGCGATACGGTCGGACCGTGGGTGTTCGCCCAGAATGATACGGAGACGGTGACGGTGCTCGCCGGCATCAAGGCTAAGGCTGGCCGCGACGTACGGGTCGATTATGCGCCGGGCGTCACCATGCCAGCGCGCCTGTTCCCGTCCATTTTCGATGCGGGTATCGGCAAGGCGGCGCCGCGCCCGGATATTGACGATGCCAGCGAGATCCCGCGAGCGGTGGCCCTGGCCAAGGCTGCGGACGTCGCCGTCCTCGTGCTGGGCGAAGCGCAGAATATGATCGGCGAATTCGCGTCGCGCTCCTCGCTGGATCTGCCAGGCCGGCAGCAGGAATTGCTGGATGCGGTGATCGCGACCGGCAAGCCGGTCGTGGTCCTGCTGATGAGCGCACGCCCGATCGACATGAAGGGTAGCAAACCCAAGGCCCTGATGAATATCTGGTATCCGGGCTCGCAGGGTGGCGCTGCGGTCGCGAACCTGCTGTTTGGCGACGCCGTTCCCGGCGGCAAACTGCCCTTCACTTGGCCACGTGACATCGGCCAGATCCCGCTGACCTATGCGCACCTTACCTCGCATCAACCGGCAAATGCCGAAAAGCGGTATTGGAATGAATCCAACGCGCCGCTTTTCCCGTTCGGTTATGGGCTGAGCTATTCAAGCTTCTCGTACAGCAACCTGAAGGTTGCGCGGCCCAGCATTGCACCGGGCGAGAGCGTCGACGTCTCCGTCGACATGACCAACACAGGCCAGCGCACGGCGGACGATGTCGCCCAGCTCTACATTCACCAGCGCTATGGCAGTTCGGCGCGACCGGTCCGCGAGCTGAAGGGGTTCCAGCGCGTGACCCTGAAGCCGGGCGAGACGCGGTCCATTCGCTTCACCCTGTCGCCGGAAGAGCTGCGCTATTGGACGGCAGCGAGCGGTACCTGGGTCCAGGACGAGACCACGTTCGACGTGTGGGCAGGCGACAGTTCGGCCGCGACGTTGGCGACCACCTTCGACGTCAAGAAGCCCTAACGTCGGGAAGGCGGATCATGACTGACCCCCGGCAGGTCATGATCCGCCTGGCGCTCCTTAGAAGGAGGCGCCTACCGAAAAGACAATCCGTCCGGACGCGATCGAACTGCCATTCTTGTTGGAGCTGAAATTGGGCAACAGATAGGCCGATTCCCGCTTGGTGATGTCGGTATCGACGTAGGCGATGCCCAGCACGACCGGGCCCAGCACATAATCCGCGCCTACGAGCCAATCGAAATATTCGCCGGTTGGCGCAACGCTCGTGCCGTTCGGGCCAAGGCCGGGATTGCCGTGCGAATAGCCGATATGCCCTTTGACGGTGAGCGCCGTACCGGGCACGCCGGCATTGGCATCGCCCCAAAGATAAAGGTTATCCTTCTTCTGCCCACGGCTGTTGGGCGTGTTGGAGAAGTTGCCGAGCGCCTCTTGCTTCGGCGCATAGGCCACGCCGGCAAGCAGATTGAGCGGGCCGGCCGTGCCGGACAGCTTGGCATAAGGTTCGGCGAAGTCGGTGTTCGATGCGCCGCCGGGATACATGTACCAGGTCAGGCCGACGTCCAGCGCGCCGCCGCCGATCGGCGTCTTGTAGCCGCCGACCAGGTCCAGCTCCATATTGGATCCGCCGAACGTTCCCCAGCCTGCGAGGTTGGATCCCCACACCGCTGCGTAGAAGCCGGACGTATGGGTCGCGGTCAGGCCGCCCTGTACCGCCATATGCTTGTCGCTTTGCGACACGCCGCGGAATCGGTAGTCGGACACCAGCCCGATGGAGCCCGACACCGTGATCGGTTTCGGCGCCTCCTGGCAGAGGCCGGGCGCAGCGCACAGGCCTGCGGCCAGCGCGAACAAAGTCTTCTTCATGGAGCTACCCCTTGTTGGTGGTGGCTCCTCCTGCATCCGGACCGCCGAACCTGTACCATCGAGGATGGCCTGTGCGGTCGGACCGGATGCGTCAGATAGTGATCGGCAAAAACTTCCCGTTCTTATCCCTTTTGTAAGGAAATATTTCTGCCTCGGTTTAGGCCTTGAGCCCCGGGAAGCGGCCCTCGGCACCGGCCAATGCAACGCGCATCCCAGCTGCGCGGCGGCGCTGCAGCCAATCGTTCAGCATCTCCGCGCTGGTATGATCGATTGCCGTCAACCGCGCGAGATCCAGCGTCAGCCGGCTGCTCGGCGGTACTTCCTCCAGCGTCCGCGTCAGCTTCGGCAGCATGACGAACGTGGCCGCGCCGTCCAGCGCGACATGGCTATTGGCTTCGCCATGCTGCGCATCGACCCGCAGGTTGAGCCGGCGGATGTGGGGGATCAGCTCCAGCAGCGAAAGGCCAAGGCCGACCAGCACGCCCGTCAGCAGATCCTCCGCCACCACCGTCACGAGCGTCGCCACCCAGATGATCGCAGGCAGGATGCCGTAATGACGGAACAGATGCGTCACGTGCGAGACGCTGACCAGACGGAAGCCCGTCACGACCAGGATGCCGCCGAGCGCGGCCATCGGGATTTCCCGCAGCAGCCAGGGCAGCAGCGCGACGAAGCCGAGGATCCAGATGCCGTGCAGGATGGTCGACAGCCGTGTGGTCGCCCCCGCCTGCACGTTGGCGGACGAACGCACGATCACGCCGGTCATGGGCAAAGCACCGGCCGCACCGCACAGCAGGTTACCGATACCCTGTGCGCGCAATTCCTTGTCGTAATTGGTGCGCACGCCGTCATGCATCTTGTCGACCGCCGCCGCCGACAGCAACGTCTCCGCGCTGGCAATGAAGGCGATGGCCAGCGCCGTGGCATAGATGGCGGGATCGCCAAGCTTGGCCAGGAAGCTCTGGTTGGGCACGTCGACTGCGCTGAAGATATTGCTGGGAACGGCAACGCGCGTCACGTCCAGGCCCATCGCCCAGGCGACGAGCGTGGCCGCCGTCACGCCGACGAGCGCGCCGGGCAACAGGCGCATCGATGCCGGCCGGAATTTCTCCCAGCCAAGCATTGCCAGAATGGTCAGCAAACCGATCGCAAAGGCACGCTCCGCGCCGGATATGTCGCCGGGGTTGAGGCCCAGCAGACGGCTCGGCATGGCCACCAGATTGGCGACACCATTGGCCAGCGGCTTGGCGTCAAACAGGACGTGGAACTGGCCGACCACGATCAGCACGCCGATGCCGGCGAGCATGCCGTGCACGACCGCGGGGGAGATGGCGCGGAACCATCCGCCCAGCTTCAACATGCCGGCGACGAACTGAATAAGCCCGGCGAGCGCCAGGATGGGACCCAGTGCCGAAAGCCCCTGGTCCCGCACGATCTCGTAGACGATCACGGCTAGGCCAGCGGCGGGGCCGCTGACCTGGAGCGGTGATCCCGCCAGCATACCGACGACGATGCCGCCGATGATGCCCGTTACAAGGCCCTTCTCCGGCGGCACGCCCGATGCGATCGCGATTCCCATGCACAGCGGCATCGCCACGAGAAACACGACGATGGAGGCGGTGAAGTCGCGCGTAACCGCGCCACCCTTCAACCGCTCAGTGAAGGCGGTCATCATTCCGCTGCTACCGCATAAGAATCATAGGCAATGGCCGTGCGACGCTCGGCACGCAGCGCGACCGGCAGCGGATCTTCTTCGCGCAGCGGTACGAACTGGCCGGTATCGCCATCCAGACCACTGATCTGGCCGGCATGGATATCGACGAACCAGCCGTGCAGCGAAATCTCACCCCGGGCGATGCCGGCGGCGACACTCGGATGCGTCCGCAGGTGCGCAAGCTGCGCGACCACATTTTCCAGGCTGATCGCGCGAACGAGATCGCCATTGGACAATTCCGGATAGGCGTCGCGCACGACCTGATTTGCCGCGCCGCTATGGCGAAGCCAGGCCGCCACGTTCGGCATGTCCTTGGCCAGATGCGGCTCGGCAACGGCCTTCATCGCGCCGCAATCGGAATGACCGCAGACGATGATGTCGCGTACGCCCAGCGCGTGGACGGCATATTCCACGGTGGACGACACGCCGCCATTCATGGTGGCATAAGGGGGAACGATGTTGCCGGCATTGCGGCAGACGAACAGGTCGCCCGGCTCTGCCTGCATCACATGTTCCGGTACGATGCGTGAATCTGCGCAGGAAATCATCAGCGCCTTCGGCGCCTGGCCGCGACTGGCGAGCTTGCCATAGAGCTCGCTGCGGATGGGATAGACGTCCTTCTCGAACCGAAGGACCCGCCCGATCAGTTCGTTCATAAATATACTCCCTTCGATAACCGCCAACGGACGGCCTCATTGAAGAGAGTTAAGGATCGGACTTTGCTACGTTACCGCGTGCGTGTAACGAAGTTTTGCTGGCCGGCAGTTCACCGCAGAGGCACCCGCAACTCGGCGCGCAACCCGCCTTCCGCGCGGTTGGACAGGTTCAGCTCACCCCCTTCGATCTTGGCCAGCCGGATGACGATCGCAAGGCCCAGGCCCAACCCCGTGGTGTTGCGGCCGCGTGCCGGATCCAGCCGGGTAAAGGGGTGCAACACCTCCGCCATCATCTCCTCGGGAATGCCAGGCCCGTCATCGTCGACCCAGATCACCAGGGTCCGCCCCTCCCCACGCGCGCCCACGCGCGCGCTGCCCCCATATTGCAGGGCATTCTGCACAAGGTTGCCGATCGCGCGCTTCATGCCGCCCGGACGCACCATCGCCTCAAGATGATCGTCACCGACATAAGTCGCGTCTTCGCCGCGATCGACCGCGTCATCCACGATCGTTGCCGCCATTACGGCGACGTCCGTCCGCACCGGGGTTTCCGGATCCTCATCCCCACCCAGGAACGCCAGCAGCGAGACCACCATCGCTTCCATCTCGGTCACATCCTGCTCGAACGCGCGACGCAGCGCCGGATCGGCGACCAGTTCGGCGCGCAATTGCAGGCGCGACAGCGGCGTTCGCAGGTCATGGCCGACGGCCGCCAGCGCCTCGGTCCGATCGTTGATCAGCTGCTGGATCCGCGTTTGCATCGCGTTGAAGGCGCGGATGACGTGCCGCACCTCGGTCGGCCCCGCCTCGGGCAACGTCACGCCGCTGCTGCGCCCGATCCGGTCGGCGGCGCCGGCCAGCATCTTCATCGGACGCAGGGTATGGCGGAATAACAAAGCACCGATGATCAACAGCGCCGCGGAAGGCCACAGTACCAGGAATATACGATGCCATCCCGGCTGATCGTCGTTCGCGGGCTCGAAGGCGCGAAAGCGCATCCAGGTCCCGTCATTCAGTCGCAGCGCGCCCGACAGTTGCGCCTTGCGTCCGACCGGCACCGTTTCGACGCGCAGATCGCTGTCGCCCAGGCTTCTTTCCCAATCCAGCACGCGCCGATAGGCTTCGTCGCGCTCGGCGGCCCGTGGCGGCTGCATCGCGGTCGATCCGGCCCAATGGATATCGTAGCGATCGGTGGTCAGGCGGGAGGCGAGCGCGGGGCGCGCGGAAGGATCCTGGTCGGACAGCAGCTTGCGGGCGATGACCAGATGTTCGGCAAGCCGATGCGCCTCATCGCTGCGGATCAGCGCCCGGCTGGACTGCTCGTAGAGGATGGTGCTCGCGACGAACTCGATCGCCAATGTCAGCAATAGGATTGCCAGCAAGCGTCCCAGCAGGCCGACCGAGAGACCACCGCGCAACTTCAACTCCGCGTGACCGCCGCATTCAACATATAGCCGACGCCCCGCACCGTGATGATGGGCGCCTCCTTGCCCGAACTCGACAATTTCCGCCGCAGGCGGCTCACCAGCACGTCCACCGACCGATCCGAACTGTCGCCCATCCGCGTGCGCGAGAGTTCGATCAGCCGCTCCCGGGCGATGATGCGCTGCGCATTATCGACCAGTGCCACCAGCAGGTCGAACTCCGCGCCGGTAAGATCGATCGTGCCGCCGCTCGGCGACAACAGCTCGCGACGCGGCAGCGAAAGGGTGAAACCGTCAAATTCGACGATGCCCTGGTCCCGCTCCGTCCGCCTGTCTTCGGCGGATCCCCGGCGCAACACGGCGCGGACGCGCGCGATCAACTCGCGCGTACCGAATGGCTTCGGCAGATAGTCATCGGCGCCAAGCTCCAGACCGATGACGCGGTCGGTTTCGCTGCCCTTGGCACTGATGAAGATGATCGGAACGTCGCTCTCGCGTCGCAGGGCACGGCACAAATCGATCCCGCTCGTTCCCGGCAGCATGATGTCGAGCAACACGAGGTCGACCTGCCCGGTCTCCATCGCGCGCCACATTTCCGGCGCGGTCGCACATGGGCGCACGACATAACCGTTTTCCTGGAGCGTGCGCGCGGTCAGGCTGCGCAGGGCAGGGTCGTCTTCCACCAGCACGATCACGGGCGAGGTCATGTCCGCACTCTTCCGCTGCGGTCGTCAGCAACAAGCAACATAAGCTCCCTCTTCTCCCGCGGCCCGTCTCTAGCGCGCGGTGTAAAGACCGCATCGGGCCAATCCGGTCTAGACATACTTTCTTACAATCGCGGCAAGTGGTGGAAAATCCCAGCCCCTACCTTGGGGTCATAAGGCATTCCGCCTTGATGGAGTTTCAGTCGTGACCCGCACTTTGCTGATTGCCACCTGCGCGCTCGTCCTGCCGGCTTCGTCGGCCATTGCCCAGCTTGTTCCCGCCGGCTCCGGCGCACTGGCTGGCCGCAGCCCGCAAGTATCCTATCGCACGGCCGATGCGACTGCCGCAACCTGCGGCAAGACCATGCACAGCCTGCCCGCCGGCAAATTGCCGGTCTATGGCGCCAATGCCTTGCCGAAGGCGCCATGCAGCTCGGTCGAACTGGCCCGCGCCGACACGGCGGATGCCGCCAAGTCCACCGCGCGCGACTGATCGCGGGCTACCCACAGGATATAGACGATGCGTAAGCTGATCCTTGCCGGCCTACTGGCCGCGGTCGTCCCCGGGGCGGCTCAGGCAGATCGGCAGCCGCCCAAGAGGCTGCTGGCGATGTCGCCCGATGCCTTCCAGGCAGCGACGACGTTGCAGGACGATCCGTTGGAATATCACGCCACCCTCTCCACGCGAAAGGCGCACCGCGAAGGCTGGGGCCTCTTCCGCCTGGACGGGCATGATAATCACCTGCGCGCAACCGTGGATAAGCGGACCGGCGCGACCAAATATGAGGTCCGTACCAAGGTCCGCTATTACGGGACGCAGCGTGCCTATCGTTCGGCGCATTTCGTGACACCGGCGGGGCTTCAGGCGGCACCGCTGACGCTGCAACTCGATGCGCAGGATCCCTGTGCCACCAACGACAACAATAATAATTTCAACTGTGCGCTGACCAAGACGATCGCATTTGAGCTGGACGAGGCCGCGGTGCGGGCCATCGCTGCGCAATATCAGACCGATCGTCAGCAGACTTGGGCGTTCAAGCTGAAGGATGAGAATGGTGCCGATATTCGCACCGCCATCGTCCCGGCCGAGGCGGCTGGCCTGTTACGCGCAGTCGACGATTACCGTGCATCCCGACCGGTGCAGGTCGCCGCGCCCGGCGGCCACCACAATATGAGTCTGATGACGGTCACGGATGGCGGATAGGCCCCCCCTTCCGCCGCGTCCGGCCGGGTTCTGCCCGGTCGGACGCAAAATCATGATGGGGTTGCGCGCCCGGCCGGGCCGCAGCCCCATCTGCTTTCTATAATGGCAGCTTGTATTCGCCGGCGATGGTGAAGCTTGCGGTGGCGCCTCCCGCGCCGCTTACAGGCTGCCCGCCGCCCAGGTTGACGCGATACGTCCCGGCCGTAACAACCCGCGCCCCGGCAGATGTCACGCTCGACAGGTCCCGTGCATTCAGATCGAAATGAACCCGCTGGCTGGCACCGGGTGCCAGGCTGACACGGGTGAAGCCGCGCAGGGCGCGGACCGGCATGCCGGGCGCATCCGGGAAGCTCAGATAGAGCTGGACGACGTCATCTCCGGCGACCTTGCCGTCATTGCGGACGGTCGCATCCACGCCGATCGTCGCACCCGCTTTCACATTGTTATCGGAAAGCGCCACCTTGCCATAACTGAACCGCGTGTAACTCAGCCCATGACCGAACGGGTAAAGCGGCTTGCCCGTGAAATAGCGATAGGTCCGTTGGTTCATGGCGTAGTCGGAAAATGGCGGGAGCTGATCGACGCCGGTATAGAAGGTGACGGGCAGCCGGCCGGACGGATTGTTCGCACCGGACAGGGTTTGCGCGATCGCGGTGCCGCCTTCCTGGCCGGGATACCAGGCTTCCAGAATCGCGTTGGCATGTTGCGCAGCCCAGTTCACCGACAGCGCCGATCCGTTCATCAACACCAGCACCAACGGCTTGCCCGTGTCCTTCACCGCCTTCAGCACGGCTTCCTCGTCCGCCGGCATGTCCAGGCTGGTGCGATCCCCGCCCTTGAAGCCTGGGATATTCACCGTCATCTCCTCGCCCTCGAGCGCCGATGTGATCCCCGCGACCCCGATGACCAGATCGGCATCGCGCGCCGCCGCCACGGCGCGCGCCAGAGCGTCCTTGCGGATCTCGTTCCAGACGAAGCGTGGTGGGAAGCGGCTCGGGCTTTGTTCGATCCGCACCGTGTGCGCCTCGCCCTTGCGCAGCGCGAGTTCGACCAGATTGGGCCCACGCTGCTGCGCGCCACTATTGTCGGCCACCAATTTGTCGTCGATCCACAGCTTGGCGGCCCGCCCGTCGATGCCGATCCGATAGGTGCCGTCGGCCGGTGCGGTCACGCTTCCGGTCCAACGGACCGATACGGTCGCAGCGTCAGGCAAGGCCGCGGGCGCGTTGCGCTCGAACGCGACCCGGGGGTCGATCCGGGTCAAGGCGGGTGCGCCGGAGAAATCGCCATTGCGCCAATATTCGGCTTTCATCCCCGGCTGACCATCGGGCGTCCGCAGCGCGCTGGTCGGAACCGGTTCTGCCAGTCTCAGGAAATCGGTACCCGGCTCGAACACGATCTGCGCGTCCGGAAATTCGGCGCGAATGCCGTCGAGTGCCGAGATCGGCCGCAGCGGCTGGCCATGATAATTGCCCAGCAAGACCTCGGTCTGGTCGGCCAGCGGCCCGACCACGGCGATGCGACGGATCGCCGACCGCTTGAGCGGCAACACACCGTCATTCTTGAGCAAGACCATAGATTCGCGTGCGAGCTTCAGGGCGAGCGCGCGATGCTTGTCGGAATTCAGCACCGTGTCCGGAATCTGCGCATACGGGACAGAGGCGGGCGGATCGAACAGGCCCAGCCGCATGCGGACCGTGAACAGGCGCCGCAGCGACTGATCGACCGCGGATTGCGGCAGCAGCCCCTGCTGCATCGCCTCGCGATAGGGATCGTAATCGGACGTCGGGCCGGGCTTGCGGCCATATTCGGTGCAGTCATTGTCGACGCCGAGCTTCATCGACACAGCCGCCGCCTCCGCCACCGTCTTGGTATAATGGTGGCCGCGCTCGATATCGGCGATGGAATCACAGTCGGATACGACATGGCCCTTGAAGCCCCATGCATCGCGCAGCCGATCCTTGAGCAGGAATTCGTTGGCGCAGGCGGGTTGGCCATTGACGGCGTTATAGGCGCACATCACCGATTCCACTTTCCCGTCGACGACGATCTCGCGGAAGGCGGGCAAATAGGTGTCCTCCATATCGTGGAGGCTCACCGTGATATTGTCGCTGTGACGGCCCGGCTCAGGTCCGCTGTGCACGGCATAATGTTTGGCTGTGGCCGAGACCCGATAATGAAGCGGATCGTCGCCCTGCATGCCGCGGACGAAGGCGACGCCCAGCTTGCCCGTCAGGAAGGGATCTTCGCCATAGGTTTCCTGGCCGCGACCCCAACGCGGATCGCGGAAGATGTTGATATTGGGCGACCAGAAAGTGAGGCCCTGCATGATCTTGTGGGGGCCGCCGGCGCGCTCGATGATATTCCATTTGACCCGGCCCTCGTCGCCGATCGCCGCCCCCATTTCCTGGATGGCCGCCGGATCGAAAGTGGCGGCGAGCCCGATCGGTTCGGGGAAGACCGTGGCATAGCCATTGTTCGCCACGCCATGCAGCGCCTCGCTCCACCAATCATATTCGGGGATGCCCAACCTTGGGATGGCGCGCGCCTGATTGACGAGCTGCGATGCCTTCTCCTCAAGCGTCAGTCGCGAGATCAGATCGTCCACCCGCTGCGCGACCGGCAGCGCGGGATTTTTGAATGGCATGTCCGGCGTGGCCGCCTGCGCCGACACGACCATGGCGGCCCAGCCGACCGATCCCAGCAATATCCTGCGCATATCTTCCCCTGTTCGTGGCGATTGTGATTATCGGCTGCGCGCGGTGGCGATGGCGCCCGGCCTGGCATCGAAGGTGACCGGAGTGCCCAGCGTCAGCGCATGACCGTCGAAGGCATAAGGCTCGATCTGCTTGTCGCGCGCGCATTGCAGCAAGATCTGCGTCTCGTCCGCGCGCCACGCCGCGCCCTGGCACCAGCGGCCGGTCCTGGTCTCGGCGACGGGCGTGAGGCGCAGGCCGTCGGCGCGATAGACGGTCATCCGCCCGAAATCATGAAAAGCCGGAGAATGGGAAGGAAGGGTGGAGCCGTTGTTCACGGTCACCTGCAGATAGTCTCCGCTGGGTGACAGGCCGACATGTTCGGGGGTCACGCCGGTATCCACCTGCCCGACCATTCGCCCGGCTTTCAGATTGACGATACCGATTGAACCTGGCTTTGGTCCCGGTGCGGTAGAAGGGGCGCGGCCGCCGAGATGGCTGACATAGGCCACCTGCCGCCGCGGATTGAGGGCGAGACTATAGGGTCCCGCACCGACCGCGATCGCCTCTCCCGCCGGGGTCCACTGCGTGCCGCGAAGCGTGAAGCGCAGCAGCCGGTTCGTACCTTGTGCCACGACATAGACGGTGCGTCCGTCGGCGAAGGCGAGATCGACCGGACGGCTTTTCGGATCGAGTGCGATCGTGCCCGCCGATGTCAGCCGCCGATGGGCGATGGTGAAGATCGACACGCTGTCGGCGTTGGTATTGGCGACCAGTGCCAGCGTGCCGGCCGGATTGATGGCCACGCCCGCCGCGCCCGCGCCTGCGTGGAGCGTCTGCACCAGGCGCGGCGCGCGCGGCGCACGCAGATCGACCACCGACACGATTTCGGCAGGCGCCAGCGCCCCGGCGTCGTTCACCATCTGTCCAGCCGTGACGATCGCCAGGCGGCTGTCCGCGCTCATCGCCACCGTTCCCGGCGGACCGGCAACCGTCGCCGGAACCGGCAGGGTCGCAAGCATCGTGACCCCCGCCCGGCCGATCTCCAATACCGCTATGGTATCGGCGGTGCGGGGCGCGTCGGGCATGTCGGCCGGCACCGCTTTGCCGTCATTGGCCGAAACCGCGATCTGCGCCGGCAGCATGGTCGTCTGTCCGGCGAGTATCAGCGCCAAGCCAAGGTGACGGAACCCCATCATTGCCTCCCTTCGGCGCTGTCGCGCCGTGCGTCGGGATCCCGCCGCATCAGCGCGTCCGGCCCCACCGAAGCGATATCGCTGTGACCCGTGAGCGCCATCGCCACCAACAGCTCCTGCCGCAGCATCTCCAGCATCCGGGACACCCCCGCCCCGCCCCGCGCACCAAGCGCGAACGCCCAGGCACGGCCGATCAGCACGCCATGCGCGCCCAAGGCGAGCGCGCGCAGGATATCGATGCCGGACCGGATGCCGCCATCCAGGAGGACCTCGATCCGACCATCGACTGCGTCCACCACCGCCGGAAGCGCGGCGATCGTCGAGGGTGCGCCATCCAGTTGACGCCCACCATGATTGGACACGACGATCGCATCCGCGCCGACCTCCACCGCCCGGCGGGCATCGTCGGGATCCAATATGCCCTTCAGCACCAGCCGGCCGTTCCACCGCGCCTTGATCCAGGCGAGGTCGTCCCAGCTGATCGAGGGATCGAAATTGCGCGATACCCAGGCGGTGAATTGCGCCAACCCGGCCCCCTCCGGCATGGCGGAAGCGAAGTTTCCGAGCACATGCGGGCCGCCGCGAACGCCGACATCCCATGCCCAGCGCGGGTGGCGCAGGATTTCGAAGGCGCGCTTCAGCCGGGCGGCAAATCCTTGATCGCCGGTCAGGCTGGAGCGCATATCGCGATAGCGCGGGCTGTGCATGATGAGATCGACCGTCATTACCAGCGTCTCCACGCCCGCCGCACGCGCGCGATCCAGCATCGCTTCCATGAAGCCGCGATCCTTGATCATGTAGAGCTGGAAGATGAGCGGTTCGCGTACGGCGGGTGCGACTTCTTCAATCGCGCAGCAGGCGGATGCGGACAGGATGAAGGGCACGCCTGCCGCCTCCGCCGCACGCGCCGCCTGCACCTCACCGCGCCGTGCGTAGAGGCCGGCGAGGCCGATGGGGGCGAGCGCCAGCGGCATGCTGACGCGGCGGCCGAGCAGTTCGGTATCCAACCGAACCCCCGACACGTCGCGCAGCACGCGCTGGCGCAATTGCAGCCGTTCCAGATCGGCCACGTTGCGCCGCATCGTGACCTCGGCATAGGACCCGCCGTCGATATAATCGAACAGGAAACGCGGCAGCCGGCGCTCGGCCAGCAGCCGGAAATCCTCTGCGCAGGCGGGCGTCATTGCCTTAGTCCGTCGCGAAATTATGCAGGATGACGGGGCGCGGATTGAACGGAATGCGCGTCGAAACCGGGGCGTCCGGCGCGTTGGAAGGACGGTGCCAGCGCCCCTTTTGCGCGGTGACGATGTCGCCCTGATCGGCTTCGAAGAAGGGATATCCCTCGATCTGATAGCCGATCTTGCCCTCCATGACGTACCAGAATTCGGTCCAGTCGACGTGGAAATGCCCCTTGTTGGTGACCGGTGCGACGGGCTGCGCCTTGCCGCGCAGGATGTTGGAGGTGAAGTGATCGTCCCACACGAACTTGCCGTTATAAGGCTTGTCGCTGTTGCCGATCTGCTTCCAGAAATCGACGTAGATCGGGTTGGTGTCGCGATCCTTGGACGGTCCGGGCGAGCCCGTCACCTTCATATAGGTGCGTCCCGGATAGGGATCGGGCGTCTCATCGACCGGATAGAGCGGCGGTGAGCCGGCCTGGCGCACCTCGAACCGCAATGACGGGCGATCGCCGACCGTTTCGATCGAGTAGAAATGGCGGAAGGGCACGTTGACCATGAAGCCCTTGGTCGCGACGAACGGCTCCACTCCGTCGATCGACACGCGCATCGAGCCGTCCTGGACGATCCATACGACCCGATCATCGGCATACATTTTGCGCTTGGTCTTCTTGCCCACGCCGAGCGAGATATAGTCCGCATCCTGCTCGGGATTGCGGATGATCGGCTGGACCCAATCGCTCTTGCCGCGATGTGCGGCAAGGATTTCCGACAGCTTCCAATGAACCTTGTTGGGCGCGGTATAGGGCGTGGGCTTGCTGGGTTTGGCGGACCAATAGCTTTCCGCAATCTTGGGCGTGGTGACCGGCATCGGATCTTCCCGGCCGGCAAATTGCGCGCCGGCAGAGGCCGCAAGCGTTACCGCAAGGAGCGCGGATCCTGCCAATCCAAGTGTAAAATGCCTGTCCATAAGGGCCTCTCCTGCCGTTTTTTGCCGTCATTTTAGCGTGTTTTTGCGCGTGGTTCCGTGTCCGTGAAGCCCGACAAAGGTGGGTGAAAGGGCTCGCCAGCGGCGAGAAAAGCGATCGGAATGTCACGCACGAAGCCGCGCAACCAGTCGGCAACCAGCGTCATCGGGCTGTCTTCGGTGCCCATATGGCCGAGAAAGATGATGCCCCGGGGGCGGCCGAGCGTCGTCATGTCCGCCGCAAAGGCGCTCTGATCCATGGTCGGCAGCGTGCCGGCGCTGCCCTCCGCCGACTCCCCGCCGACGATCGCATCGACATCGGGCAGGGTCGGGAAACTGGGAAAGGCATAGCCGACGCCGACCGCGACCTTGCGCACGATCATGTCCGGATCGCCGGTCACGCGGTGCGAGCGGACACCGGTGCGCGCTGCGGCATAGCGGGCGAGCGCGCGCAGGGTCATCGGCTGCGGCAAGGTGACGATCGGCATGCGCGGTGCGGGCTCGATCGGATCCGCGGTCCAGCCGAGCGTACGCAATTGGCCAGCGAACAGCGGGTCGGGCCGCATGCGGTGCGCCAGATCGTGGTTGCGCCAGATGATCAGCTTATGCCGTTCGATGAACGCTTTCTTGGCGAGGTAGATCGGGTCGTCCCCGAGAAAGTCGACGATATCGTTGTCGCGAAACCATGTGTCTTCATGCGTGATGATGAAGTTGCGGCCTTCGGCGGCCGCGCGCTTCAGCACGCGGAAGGTTGTCATGCCGGTGGTGGCGATGCCGGTAATCGGCGCATCGGGATCGCCGATCTTGAACGTGTCGCGCCGCGACGGGATGGTGGCGGGCGGCGTGCCTTCTTCGGCGGCCCTGCGATAGATCAGGTCGACCAATTGGCGCGGGGTCATGCCTGCACCCGCCAGAAGGGGTCGCTGCTGATCGGGCGATGCTGCCGGACGTGCGGGAAGACACGTTCCAGCGCTTGCCCGCACCGCTCCAGGAAGGGCCGTTCGGAGAGGATGCGGCCGGTGGAAACCAGGGCCTTGGGGATGCCCGCTTCGGCGCTGTCATGGACATATTCGACCAATTCCCATTCGCGCAGATCGCCGGTCAGCAGCGCATCGGCATGTCGCAGCGCCTGCGTGGTCGAGACCACCTCGGCCGTGCCGGGCACCAGAAGGATGGATGATAGCCGCATTGCGGGATCGCCGATGAAGCGCAACCCGCCCTCCGCGTCGAGGCGGGCATGCGCGAGCGCCACCAAGGCCGAAAGAGTCAGCGCCGGGGGGCGATAGATGGGGCGTGCGCCGCCGGCGCGATGGTCGCTCCAGCCGAGCTTGGCGGCCAGTGCCTCAACCGAGGTGTCGGCCCCATAGCCGGTCTGGGGCGAGACCCGGTAGACGGCCAGCTTATGATCGGCGATCAGCGCCTGCTTGGCGCGCAGTGCCGGGCTGTCGCGCAAGGCCTTGGCCGCGCTTTCCGCCATCGCGGCAAACGGCCCGCTGGCCGCGGCGGGATCCGGCGGTTTGCCGTAGAAAGGTGTTTCGGGACTGAGGATGAGCGAGCATCCCGCTGCCACCGCCTTGCGCAGCGCCGCCAAGGTAGGATCGGTCACCAAGGCGATCGCACGCACCGCGCTGTCCGGGTCGCCGGCAAGCAGCTCCGCACGGCCCACACCCAATAACGCCGTGGCAATCTCCTGAGCTGCAGGATTGCGTCGTCGCTGCGCGATGGCAGGGCCAGACAGGCCCGCAGTCATCAGCACCTGCCCGCCGGTCAGGCAGAGATCGCGGCGGCTGAACATCGTCACTGGCCCCGCCCCCTGCCGAAATATTTGGAGGCGAACTGGATGAAGTAAGGCCAGTTTGGCTTTGGCGTATGGCCATATTGATGCTGACGAAAGCCGATGTCGTCCGCACCCAGATACACGAGCGGCGGTGGCGTGTTCGTGGTCTCCAGCCCTTTGGCGCCGAGCAGCGTCCAGACCGGGCTCGCCGCGGCGGCCGCCTTGAACATGCCGGGCGTGTCGGTCCAGGCGTCGCCGGGCACGGCCGCGGGCGGCGACAGCATCAGCGCACCGCCGCCGATAAACAGCGGGCGCGGCGCGACCATCGCGATCAGTTCGTGCGCGTCCACCGGCAGATCGGCCGCGCTGCGCCCGATAGCGGCATATTTGAGGAAATTGCCCGCGAACCAGTGGAATTCGCTGGCCGCGGCGAGGTTTGGAATGCCCTCGCCATAATTGCGGCGGTACAAGGCGGCCCCGCCCGCGCCCGACGAGCTGATGTAGCCGGTGGCAAAGCGTCGGTCGTAGGCCAATGTGACGAGCGCGGCCTTGCCGTAGCGGGAGTGGCCGAAGATCGCGACGCGCTTGGCGTCCACGTTGCGGTCGGTCGCAAGATAGTCGAGCCCGCGACCCGCGCCCCAGGCCCAGGCGCGCAGCGCGCCCCAATCCTGCAGGCTGCGCGGTTGCCCCTTGTTGGCGAGGCCGATGATGCCCTGCGTCAAGCCCGCCGCATTGTCGGCCTGGACCGAGCCTGGGTCCAGCACCACCACCGCCCAGCCTTTGGCGATGATCTGCTCGCGCTCGCTGGGTCCATCGGGCTCGCTGATGCCGAAGGCACTGAGCGGGCGCGGACGTGGGTCGGTCGAGCCGAACAATATCACCGCCGGAACATGCTTGCCGCGCAGCGCCAGCGGTACGGTGACCGTCATCAGGATATCGACATTGATCGCCGGCGCGCTGCGATTGTCGACGTGGCCGACCAGCGTGCGGGTCTCCACCGCAACCCCGCCAACCTCTCCCCGCGCCGTATCGATCACCCGCCAGGTCACGGCCGGAAGATGCGCCGGCACGATTCCATAGAGATTGGCGTCCAAAAGTTGCGCGATTTCCGGCCGTCGTACCTTCCACCACATCGCCGCCGTGGTCACCCTATGCCCGTTTCCGGTCGTCAGCAGCGACGGCAGATCGGGGAAGGGATTGGCCTTTGCCTCATCGAAATTGGCGAAGTCCGGAGCTGCGGGATTGCGGGCGGAGACGGTCGGCCGCAGCGTATCGATGCCCAGCAGCCGGAGCTCGCGCGCACGCTCCGCCTGCGATTCCGCCGCTATCCGCGCCCGCGCCGGATCAACCGGCGGTGCCGCTTGCGCCCAGGCGCAGGCCGAAAGCAGGGCCGCGGCCAGCGAGGCGGCAAGCGGACGATCAACCCTCATCCCCGTCTCCCCGCCGCCGCTCGCTAGGATGCCAACCGGCTTTCGAGCGCGTCCTGCTCCTGGATCAGGGGCAGCGGTACCGCATCCCCCAGGGAGCCCAAAAAGGCCGCGCTCAACGCGGCTTCCTGCCGCCAAACGTCACGATCGACATTAAGCAGGATGTGCAGCTGATCGGCGGTGAGGTCGAGCCCGCTCACGTCCAGATCGGCTTCATTCGGCACGTTGCCAATCGGTGTCGATTGCGCATCCGCCTTGCCTTCGACCCGCTCGACGATCCATTTAAGCACGCGCCCATTGTCGCCGAAGCCCGGCCATACGAAGCGGCCATCGGGTCCCTTGCGGAACCAGTTCACCAGATAGAGCCCAGGCAGCTGGCGCGCATCCGATGCCGCAGCGCTGCCGAGCCGCAACCAATGGCGGAAATAGTCGCTGATATTATAGCCGCAGAAAGGCAGCATCGCGAACGGATCACGGCGCAGCTCACCGATGCTGTTTTCGGCCGCCGCAGTGCCTTCGGACGCGATATTGGCGGCAAGATAGACGCCATGCTGCCAGGACAACGCCTCCGTCACCAGCGGCACGGCCGATGCGCGCCGCCCGCCGAACAACAAGGCGGAGATCGGCACGCCTTCCGGCGCATCCCATTCCGGTGCAATCGAGGGACATTGCGCGGCCGGCACGGTGAAGCGCGCATTTGCATGGGCGGCGGGCGTCCCTGCCTCCGGCGTCCAGGGGCGACCCTGCCAATCGGTCAGCCCTTCCGGGGGCGTTTCGCTCAACCCTTCCCACCAGACGTCGCCATCGGCGGTCAGCGCGGTGTTGGTGAAGATGCAATTGCCGGTCAGCGTTTCCACCGCATTCCGATTGGTCTTCGGGCCGGTACCGGGTGCTACGCCGAAGAAGCCGGCTTCGGGATTGATCGCGTAGAGCCGCCCGTCCTGGCCGAACCGCATCCAGGCGATATCGTCACCGATCGTTTCGGCTTTCCATCCCGGGATGGTAGGCTGCAGCATTGCCATGTTGGTTTTGCCGCAGGCGCTGGGGAATGCCGCAGCGATATAGTGCACGGCACCTTCAGGCGAAGTCAGCTTGAGGATGAGCATATGCTCGGCCAGCCAGCCTTCGTCGCGTGCCATCACGGAGGCGATGCGCAAGGCGAGGCATTTCTTGCCGAGCAAAGCGTTGCCGCCATAGCCCGATCCGTAGGACCAGATTTCCCGCGTTTCCGGAAAATGGACGATCCATTTCTCGTCATTGCAGGGCCATGGCACGTCGGGGGCACCATCGATCAGCGGCATGCCGACCGAGTGGACGCAGCGGACGAAGAAGCCGTCGTCACCGAGCATGTCGAGCGCGCTCTGGCCCATCCGCGCCATGATCCGCATCGACAGGACGACATAGGGACTGTCGGTTATCTCGACCCCGATCATGCTCTTGTCGGAGCCGAGCGGCCCCATGCAGAAGGGCACGACATACATCGTCCGGCCGCGCATGCAGCCGGCGAACAGGCGATCTAGATTGGCGCGGGTGCTGGCGGGCGCCCGCCAGTTATTGGTCGGGCCGGCATCCTCCTGCCGTTCGGAACAGATGAAGGTACGGCTTTCGACCCGGGCGACATCGCGCGGATCGGAACGCGCATAGAAACTGTTGGGACGTTTACCCGGGTCGAGCTGCACCAACGTGCCACTTGCCACCAGCTGCCGGGTGAGTTCGGACCATTCCGCATCCGATCCATCGCACCAACGAACTTCGTCGGGCTGCAGATGCACGGCCAGTTCGCCCACCCATTCGATGAGAGCCTGATGCTGCGTCGGCAGAATGGGGGGCTGGAAATTATACACTTAACTCTCCGCTACGAAGTAACGCGATTCCGGAAAAAGACTGCCGCCAGCGCGAACGCGGGCGGCAGAGGTGGGAGGCCGTTAGAATTTGGCCCGCAGGCCGATCGAAATGACACGCCCGATCGGGTTGGACACGAAGCCGTTATAGCCCCAGGCCCCACCGAGAATGCCGTTGGTATTGCCGTTGAAGAAGGGCGGATCCTTATCGAAAAGGTTCTGCGTATCGAGGTAGATCTGCCAGCCGCGCAGGAAGTTCTCGCCCTGGAACTCATACTGAAGATGCAGGTCGAACGTGTTGCCGGGCTTGACCTTGTCGCCGCCACCGGTCGGGTTGCCGACACTGTCGACCGTGATCGGCGTGACCGTCGTGCTGATCCAGTTGCGGTAGGATCCGACATGGTTCCAGAAGAGGTCGGCAGAGAAGCCGCTCATCTCCCAGCCCAGCTGCGCCCGGTTCTTGAACCGCACCGACGGGAAGGTGGTGTTGTAACCGGACGTGTTCAGAATGCTGAAATCGGTGCCACCGCCGAAGTTCTGGATGAACTTGGTGAAGTAGGTGAAAGCGGTGCCGACGGTGAAGCGCCCCAGATCACCAATATTGCGCTGATAGGTGAACTGACCGTCAATACCCTCGACCGTCAGGTTGAGCGCGTTGCGCGAGCTTTGATCGAGCAGGTAATAGACGTCGGGCGGCACCGCGCCGGAGATGGTGGCGCCGTTGGCGATGTTCGCGAACTCGGCAATCTGCGCATCCGAGCATTTTTGCGGACAGATCGTCAGCAACGGCCGCAGTCCGGCCGAGTTGACGATGGCGCTCGGGCTCGGCGAGCTTACGCCGCCGATGAACTTGTTATGGAAGAAGGTGCCCGCCGCGACGAAGCCAGGCAGGAATTTCGGTGCGAAATCCACGCCCGCCGACCAGCTGCGGCCCTTTTGCGGGACCATGTTGCTGAAGCCGCCGCCGAGCTGACGCCGCAAGCCCTGTACCGCATTCGTGCCGATGGTGCAGGTCGTGGCCGTGCACTGCACCCCCGGGATTTGAGCGGCCGTGGGATAATTGGCGAGCGGCACCGCTATCTGCGTGCCGTTCACGCCGACGCTGCCCGATGCGTAGAGATACCCTTGGCTGGGATCGCCGATGACGGCCAGCGGCGGAGCGACGAACGCACGGGAATAATTGCCGCGGAACTTCAGGCCTTCGACTGGTTCCCAATTCGCGGCGAACTTCGGATTGGTGGTCGATCCGACGTCGCTATATTTATCGTATCGGCCAGAGATACTGAGGTCGATGCGGTGGGCGAAGGGAATGTCCATCTCCGGCGAAATCACCGGGATATACAATTCGGCATATGCCGACTTCACGTTGCGACTGTAGTTGAAGACGCGGAAGTTCGAACCGGTGCTGGTCGGTCCGGTATTGTTGGAACCGCTGATCTTCTGCGTTTCCTCTGCCCAATAATATTCGCCGCCGAAGGCCAGTTTCACCGAGCCTGCGGGCAAGGCAAACAGCGCGCCCTGGAAGTCCAGCTTGACCTGGTTGAACGTGTTGAAGTTCGTATTCTCGCTATTGTTGCGATAGAGCGAACGCAGCACGGCATCGGACGTCAGCGCACTGCCGAAGGGCCGCCAGACGTCGAGCGAATTGGCGGTGGTAAGCGGCACGTTGAGCGCGATCACATTCTGGCCGGCGATGTCGCTGGTCAGCGGGTTGCCGCTGCTCTGGGCGGTTCCGTTAATGGCGAGCGTAGCGCAGGCACTGCAGAAGCCGTTGATGGTGTTGAGTGCGGAGCGGTTCCAACCAAAAGCGTCGCTGAGCGTCGCCGTCCAGCTGCTGTTGATCTTATAATCGACAACCGCGGTCGCGTAGATCGAATCCGCCTGGGATTCGGTCTGGCCGTATTTGCCGTCCTTGGTCAGACCCAGCCAGCTGATCGTCTGCCGCGGTGCGCCGGGCGACCCTGCGGGGGCGACATAGAAGGGATTGATCTGCCGCGTCTCGCTATAGCCCGGACCAAAAGCGGTGATGTTGCTGAGCGTGCCCGGGCCGTTGGGCGAATGGGTTTCCTGCCGGCTGTAATTCAGCATGGCGGTAACGGTCAGCTTGTCGGAAAAGTCATTGGTGACCTTGATCATGCCGTTCGCGCGGTACTGGCTCGGCAGCAAGGTCGCGTAGACCGAGTTGTTGCAGGGCGAATTGGCGACCGTGTTCGGCACAGTGCTGGTAGCATTCGGTGACAGATAAACGCCCGTGACGCCGGGCACCTGGATCGTCGCCGGATTGCACTGATAGCTTTGGCTGTTGCTGCCACCGACCGGACGATAATCGCCAAGGCTGGAGAAATCGCGATGGCGGTTCAGCAGTTTCGACTGATCGGTGTAGGCTCCTGCGACATAGACGCCGCCTGTGTCCCACTTCTTGCCCCAGATGAAGCTGAGGTTGGAATTATGGTAATGATCGCCGAAACCATATTGGGCGTTCGCTTCGAAGCCATCGAAGGTGCGCCGCGTGATGAAGTTGACCACGCCCGCGACCGCATCCGATCCGTAGACCGAGGAGGCGCCGTCGGCGAGAACCTCGACCCGCTGAATGGCCGTGACCGGAATGATGTTCGGGTCGGTCTGCGAGAATTGCGTGCCGCCACCGGGCAGGCGCAGGCCGTCCAGGATCACCAGCGTAGTGTTGGACGAGGAACCGGCAAGACTATGGATCTGCGGCGAATAATAAGAATAGGCATTCTCTCCCTGGGAGGCGGAGCCGGCGGTCGAGATCGATGGAACCGTATTCACAAGTTGTGAAACGTTGACCGGTGCCGTCTTCTCGATCGTGGCCTGGCCGACGGAAATGAGGTTGGAGCCGATCGGCGCGACGCCGCGGATCTTGGAGCCCGTGACGACGATCTCACCCACGGATTCCGCGGAGGAATCCGACGTGATGACCGGCGTGGGATTAGCCGGCGACTGATCGCCCGCCGTCTGTGCCCCCACCGCGGTCGCCGCAAGCGCGGCGACCGCCATCGCCAGTGCCGAACCCTGATACTTCATGCGTGACGTCTGTCGCATCTCTGCAAACCCCTCGTTTAGCATCCCCTGACCGTTATGATTTCATATCATATACGATCGGCTATTTGCCTACGGGTAGGATCGTTTCACGTCAAGTGTCCGTATTGTATTGGCTGTGCGACTGCGAGAATATGCGGCCGTATAAAAGAGTAAGCCACGCTCTTTGCTGCAACGCCGCAATGCAAGGCTTAATGACGACGACCCATGGACCAATAGTTCCGATCATCGCGAATCGGTGTTGCCAATCGACAACACGCATCGATGACCGAAATAGGACCGCGCTCACAACACTAATGGTGTTGCGATCCGTTTATTTTAGACGATACTTCGACTCAACTAGCCTTCTGCTGATAGCTGCCAGCCGGATATCCGCAGAATGCGAGCGCCTACTGGCGCCCGCCGGACGCCACGGAGTAATTGTGCAAACCATAAGGGTAGGGATTGATCGCGACGCGGGTATCCATCTGTCCGACGGGGCCGCCGAAGCTGGCCCGATGCCACCGGCCCTGTGCCGCCAGGACGATGTCGCCAGCCTGCGCGGTGAAGAAGGGCACGCCTTCGATCTGGTAATCGACATTGCCTTCCATGATGAACCAGAACTCATCATGGCCGAAATGGAAGTGGCCGAGGTTGCTGGCGGGGGGCGTGGGCGTCCCTTTCCCGCGGATATTGTTCACGAACATGTGATCGCCCGAGATGAACGCCCCGGCCCGTGCGCCGCCCTGAACCACGTCCTTGAAGAAATCCAGATAGGGTTTGTTCGTCTCGTCATACTTGCCCGGGCCGCCCCCAAGAACGGTCTGCTGGTAGGTGAAGCCGGCGACATCCTTCGGCTTTTGCGGCGTCGATTCGACCGGATAGATCGGCAGATCGCCCGCGGCATGGACTTCCAGCCACAAGGCCGGCGTGTCGCCCAGTGCTTCCAGCGTGAACGGTAGGCGGAAGGGGATGTTGATTTCGAAGCCCTTGGTGGCGATGAACGGATCCTGCCCCTTGATGCTGACCTTGATCTGTCCATCCCACACGATGAGCGCGGTCCGATTATCGGGGTAGCCGAGTTGCGGCGTGCGCTCACCGACCGCCATCTGATGCCAGTCGGCCATCAGATCCTTGTTGCGGACGATCGGCTGGACCCAGCTTTTCTGGCCCTTGTGCATCGCGCGGACGTCGGCCAGCTTCCACCAGGCGCGATTGGGCGCTTCATAGGCGCGGTAGGGCGTCCGCTTGGGCGACCATGCGATTTCGAGCGGCGGGCGTCCCGCCACGGGCGCACCGGCCGGAGGAGGGGTTTGCGCGGACGCGATCGACGCGATGGATGCGATCGCGCACAGCGACAGCGCGGCCTTGGTCCGCAGCATAACCCTCTCCTCCCAGCCTGTGTGGCTTGTTATTGCATCATATATGATATGATGCTTGGGTGGCAGTCAAACGAATAATCCGGGGCAGGAGATGATGATGAATAGCGGTGCAACCCTTGCGGCAGTCGGACTATTTGCCGCCTTGGCAGCGTCCAGCGGATCCGCAGCGCCGGCGACGATGGCCGATTGTCGAGCGCTATCCGACCCGGCTGCGCGACTGAGTTGCTACGACAGGATCGGCGTGGACGCACCCGTACCTGCACCCGCCCCTTATGCCGCCGCGCCAGAACGACCCGCCGATCCGGCGCCGCGCGCGACCGTCGCCCCCGCCCCCACGCGCGACACGGCACAGGCGCAACGCGACGATCTGAAACGCCGGTCCAATTTCGACAGCCGGATCGCGGCGGTGGTTCCACAGCGGCACGGTTATTACCGGCTCGTGCTGGAGGATGGCAGTGCCTACCTGACCACCAGCGTCGCGCCGCCGGTACCGGTGGGTGCGGCGGTGCATATCCGCCGTACCTTTGCCGGCACCACCTATCTCGACACGGCGGGCCGCGACCCGATCGCGATCAGGCTGGCACGCGCGCAGTAAGCAGGTCGTCGGCGGCGCGCTTCGGCTCGATCAAGCGGTTGGGATCGACCACCGCCCAGGCCAGCACACCGGCAAGGACGATGGCGGCGCCCGTGAAGAAGGCCGCCATCCAGCCGAATTGCAGCGCGATCCAGGGCGTCAGCGACGAGGTGAGCGCCCCGCCAATCTGGCACCCCATGTTCATGAAGCCGGACACAACCCCGCTATGCGGGCCGGCAATATCGGCGGTGACCGACCAGAAGGAGCTTTGCGACAGGTAGATCGCCCCTGCCCCCGCAGCGAGCACGACCACCGCCACGATCGTATTATCGGCCATCGATCCGATCATCAGGAACAGCCCGGTCAGGATGAAGGAGACGATCGCAACCCCGGATCGGCCCCAGTACAGACCGTGCCGCGCGGCGATCATATCGTTCAACACGCCACCGGCGAGGCAGCCGCCGGTCATGCACAGGAAGGGCAGCATAGCGTAGGCCGCGGTGGATTTCAGATCGAGTCCGCGCGCATCGTGCAGATAAGTGTAGAACCAGCTGAAGAAGATCCAAATGACGTAACCGAAGGCGAAATAGCTGATGAACAGGCCCCAGACGTTGAGGCTGCTGAAGATGGCGCGCCACGGCACTGGATCCTGGGCGCCGACCCGCGCGGGCGGTAGCCCGGCTTCGATATGGGCGATCTCGGCACTGTTGACCGCCGCATGGTCCTGCGGCCGATCCCGCGCGATCCAATACCAGATCAGGCCGGCGATCAGCCCGACCACGGCGCAGACATAGAAAGACGCGCGCCAGCCGCCCCACAGGATGATCGCAGTGATCAGCGGTGGCGTGATGCCGGATCCGGCGCCGACGCCGGCGAAGATCAGGCCATTGGCCTTGCCCCGTTCCTGCGCCGGGATCCAGCGCGACAGGAACTGGTTGCCGGACGGGTAGACGACCGATTCGCCGATGCCGAGCGCGAAGCGGACGGCGACGAGCAGCATCAGCGCGTGGGGCGCGCCGGGCGGGACCACGGCCGTCAGCGCGGTGAAAATCCCCCACCAGACGAGCGCGCAGGTCAGCACCTTGCGCGGCCCGAACCGTGCGGACAACCAGCCGGCGGGCACCTGAAACAAGGCATAGCCGATCAGGAAGGCACTGAAGACCCAACCGAGTTGCACCTGATCGATGCCATATTCCTGGCGCATCTCCACCCCCGCGACGGAGATGTTGGTGCGATCCAGAAACGCGATCGCGCTGATGACGAACAGGAAAAAGACGAGGCCGAGCCTCACCCGTGAGCGCGCAAGTTCCGCCATGACGTCCCCTCGATCTGCGCCATTTCTTCGACGCTATAATATCCTATATGATTTCTACTACGATGCTTGTATGGCCGCGTAAAGACCGGTCACCGGCATTAGAGGGGATGATGATGGGACGATGTCGCGCGTGGCTGCCTGCGTTCGCCATGCTTTTGACCGCAGGCCCGCTGGCGGCGGCCCCGCTGGCCGAGCGGATCGGCCATAGCGACCCCGCGAAATTCCAGCACCTCTCCAAGGTCCATGCGGGCGCCGGCACGATGGACTTCGGCCAGCTTCTGGGTGTCGGCGCGCTCAGCACCAACCTGATCTTTATCCACCGCGGCGTGATCGCCCCGCACAGCGGGATCGGCCAGCATTTCCACAATCAATCGGAAGAAATGTTCGTCATCTTGGATGGGGAGGCGGAGTTCACGATCGATGGCCGGACATCGCGGATCAAGGGGCCGGCGGGCGTCCCCGACCGGATGGGCCATGCGCACGCCATCTATAACCCCACCGACAGGCCGATCCAGTGGCTGAACATCAATGTCGGCATGACCAAGGCCTATGACAATTTCGACCTGGGCGATCCACGCACGGACGGCGTCGTGCTCGACAAAATCCCGCAGTTCATCAGCATGCGCTTCGATCGATCGCTGCTGAAGCCGGTGACCGCGATGGATGGCGGCCAGGGCAATGTGATGTACCGCCGCCTGCTCGATCCGACGGTGTTCGCCACGCCGTGGACCTTCGTCGATCATCTGATGCTGCCGCCGGGCACCAGCGTCGGCGCTGCGAGCAAGCCCGGTTTGAGCGAGGCTTATTATGTGTTGTCGGGCGATGGCGAGATCAGCGTCGGCCGCGAGAACGCGGCGATCCATAGCGGCGATGCCGTCGCCGTCGACGTGGGCGAAACCCGTGCCTTGCGCCCGACCGGAACGGCCCCGCTGGAGCTGATGGTGATCGGGGTGGCCAAGGATCTGGACGCCAAGGCCGCCTATCGCATGGCCACCGCACCGCGCCGCCCGCGCTGAATCACTCCATCGTGACACGGGAGAATGTTGTGAGGATACTATCGTTGGCCGCCGTCGGCCTGCTGGTCAGCGTGACGGCGCCGGTGGCGGCGGCCGCACCCGCCACGACGCGGATCGATCGGCTCGATCCGGCGCTGGACGCCGTGATCGCGCCCGGCACGCGCATCGAACGCATTGCGACCGGCTTCCTCTTCGCCGAGGGACCGATGTGGCGCCAGGGCAAGCTGTGGTTTTCGGACGTGCAGGGCGATCGCCTGCTGACGGTCACACCGGCCGGCACGGTGGATGTCGTGCTGAAGAATTCCGGCGGCTATCCGAACCCGCCCAAGGGCGCGAATATCGGATCCAATGCGCTTGCCACCGCCAAGGATGGCAGCATCCTGATGATGCAGATGGGTGCGCGCCGGATAGCGCGCCTCGACGCAAAGAGGATGCCGCATCCGTTCGTGACGGCGTTCGAGGGCAAAAGGCTGAACAGTCCCAACGATCTGGTGTTCGCGCGCGACGGATCTTTATGGTTCACCGATCCGCCGTTCGGGCTGTTCAACGGGATGGACAAGGATCCGGCCAAGGCGCTGCGGTTCAACGGTGTGTTCCGCTATGCCAACGGCACGCTGACCGCGCCGATCCGGGACATGACTTTGCCCAACGGCATCGGCTTTTCCCCCGACGGATCGACCCTGTATGTCAGCAATTATGGGCCGGACATGTATGTCCGGGCTTATACGGTGGGCCAGAATGGCGCGCTGTCCAAACCGCGCATCCTGATCCGCTATCCGGCGGGCAGCGGCCCGGAAGGGCCGGATGGGCTGAAGGTCGACCGCGCCGGCAATATCTGGACGAGCGGACCCGGCGGCATCCGCATCGTTACGCCCCGGGGCAAGGTGCTCGGCCAGATCAAGCTGCCCGAGGTCGCCGCCAATCTGGCGTTCGCGGAGGACGGGCACGTCGTCTACATCACGGCATCGTCGAGCATCTACAGGCTGCGGACGCGGGTGGCGGGCGAATTGCCGCTGTATCGACGCTGATCGGACGCCGCATCCGGAATTGGATGCGGCGCACCGTGCGTCAGCGGGCGGGTTCGACCAGGATCGCCTGATAGGTGATCTTGTTGCCGCGCACGACGAAGATGTCCTCTCCGCTGACCTGCTGGCGCGTGCCCTTGAACTGGACCCAGCGCAGCCGCGCGATATCCGGCCCCGCCGGGGCAATGCTGGCCTGCATCGAGCGCACGCCGGGATGATGATCCTTGTCGATCAGCGTCGCGAACACCCGCCGCGCATTGGCGCCGACGAAGACGCCGACCTCCCGCGCGGACTGACCGGCGACCAATCCGGGCGGGGCGATCACGACCGTGTTGGCGGCATAATCCGCCATGATCGCGCGCAGATCGCCTTTCTTCATCGCCGCGAGATGGTGGGCGACCACCTGCGTCGGCGTTGCGCCATGGACGGCGCCGGCGGCCGCCATGGCGAGCGGCAGGGCCATGATTTTCAAGCTGGTGCGCATCCTATTCTCCCCTTGGTGTTGCGTCGCGCGTCGTCCGCGTCTTTGTTCAGGCGGGATCGTCCACGCGGCGCAGGTTGGTGGCGAAGCGAGCCTGCCGCTCCACATAGCCCGCGGCCGAACGTTTGAGCCCCTCGCGCATCTCCGGCGAAATCTGCCGCACCGCCTTGGCCGGCGATCCGATGATGAGGCTGCCGGGGGGAAAGCTTTTTCCCTCGGTCACCAGCGCCCCTGCGCCGATCAGGCAATCATCCGCGATGACGGCGTCGTTCAGGATCGTCGCGCCCATGCCGACGAGCACGCGATTGCCGAGCGTGCAGCCGTGGAGGATGGCGTGATGCCCGATCGTGCAATCCTCCCCCAGCGTCAGCGGACTGCCGGGATCGGAATGGAGCATGGCTCCTTCCTGGATATTGGTGCGGTCCCCGACGATGATCGGCGTATTGTCCGCGCGGATCACCGCGCCGAACCAGACGCCCACGCCCGCGCCCAATTGCACGTCCCCCACCAGATCGGCGGAGGGGGCGACCCAGCTCGTGCCGGGCACCGCCGGGCTGGCCCCGTCTATGGCGTAGAGCGGCATTATTTCTGCGGCGCTGCGGGCGCGGTCGACGGATCCGGGCCGCCATAATTTTTGGCGAGATAGTCGACGATGACCTTCATCTCTTCGGGCGAGACTTCGGCGCCGCGATTGGCCATCTGCTCGACCGTGGCCGCCCAGGCAGGTGCGGTCTTGCGCTGCGAAAAGATCTGCGCGTTATTGTGGCAAAAGACGCAGCGTTCGTTGATCAGATCCAGCCCCGCCCCGGGCGGCGGCGCGGCCGGGGCATCGGCAGCGAGCGCGCGTGCCCCCAGCGCGACCAGAGGCAGCAGAGCGGCGGCAACGAGGATCTTACGCATACTTCATCCTAACTCAACGTAACGAGAATGCCACGACAGCATCGCTGTTCGGCGGCGAGCCTGAGAAACCGCCGGTCGCGACCACCCCGATCATCTGCCGCCCATCGCGATCGCCGTAAGTGATCGGGGTGCCGTAATTGGATGCCGGCAGCTTCGCCTCCCACAAGAGCTTGCCGGTCTTCGTATCGAAGGCGCGGATCTTATCGTCGGTGGTCGCGCCGATGAAGGTCAGGCCGCTGGCGGTCGTGATCGGCCCGCCGGCGCTGATCCGCCCGGCATCCTTGAACACCGGATCGGCATTGTCGCCGAGCGGACGGCGCCATGCGACCGTCCCCTTGTTGACATCGACCGCGACCAGCTCGCCCCATGGCGGCTTCTGGCAGGGGTTGAGCGTCTCCGGATCCTGGAAATAGACATAGCCGGCCTTCATGCCCCAGCTGCCGTCGGGCTGCTGGGCGAGCTGCTGCGGGCTGCCGAGCGCATTGACGTTGATCACGTACAGGCCGGTGCGCGGATCGAACGAACCACCGCCCCAGTCGACCCCGCCAAGGCTGCTGGGGAAGCCGTTGACGGCACTGTCGGCGCGGGGCGGCTGGAACATCTTGCTGGGGACGACCAATAGATCCTTGGTCAGCTTTTCGCAGACCGACTTCATCGTCGGGGTAAGATCGTTAATCTCGTCGGCGCTGTAGCTGACCCGCGCCAGCGGCGGCGGCGCGGCCGGCATCGGCTGGGTCGGCCAGGGCTGCTCGCCCGGAATGTCCGTGTCGGTCGGCACCGGCACTTCGCGCACGTCATAAAGCGGTTTGCCGGTGGTGCGATCGAGGATGAACATCAGCGCGGTCTTGTTCATGACCGCGATCGCCGGGATCGTGCGCCCGTTGCGCTTCACGTCGATCAGCGTCGCAACCGGGAGATCGACGTCCCAGATGTCGTGATGAACGGTCTGGAAATGCCACAGATATTTGCCGCTATTCGCATCGACCGCGACGATCGAATTGGCGAACAGGTTGGCACCCTTGCGATCCCCGCCCCAACGATCGAAGGTCGGCGCGCCGAACGGCAGGAAGGCGATGCCGCGCTGCGCATCCACGACCACGTTGGTCCAGACGTTGTTGCCCGAACGCCCCTTCCAGCTATCGCCCTCCCAGGTGTCGTTACCAAATTCGCCGGGCCGGGGGATGGAATGGAAGGTCCAGACCAGCTTGCCGGTCCGTGCATCCCACGCCCGCACGTCGCCCGACGCGCCCTTGACCGGCATCTCCTGCACGCGCGAGCCGGTGATGATGAGGTTGCGATAGACGGTCGGCGAACTGCTCATGCCGAGCGGGGCACCGCGCAGGCCGTTCATCACCTCCGGCGTCTTCATATCGACGATGCCGGCGGTGCCGAATTCCGCCGCGGGCTTGCCGGTGGCGGCATCCAGCGCGATCAGCTTGCCCGCGCGCGTCCCGAACACGATGCGCGGCCCGACACCGCCGCTCCCCGGCCAATAGGAAACGCCGCGCGTCGCCGCCTGATCGCGCGGCGGCATGGCATAGGCCCACAATTCGCGGCCCGTCGCCGCGTCGAGCGCGACCACGCGGGAATAGGGAGTCGGGAGATACATTACCCCCTTGACCACCAAAGGCGTGGCTTCCGACGGTGAGAAGCCCGTGGCAAAACGCTTGCGCACGGCTTCCGGCAATCCCGGATAGACTTCGACTTTGAAGCCTTCCGGACGCATATGATAGACCCACGCCTGACGCAGCTTGCCGACATTCGCGGGCGTCACTTCCTTGAGCGGAGAGAAGCGCGCATTGCCGCCGTCGCGGCCATAATGCGTCCAGTCGCGGGGCGCATCGGCAGCATCGGCAACGGTCGCCAACGACACCGCCGCCAGGGTTGCGAGCAGAGCCGACCGGACGCGACGCAAACGACAAATATGCTGCTTTTCCAAGCGGCTTCCTCTCAAGATGGGCAGCTCCGCCGGGCGTCGGCAGGCCGTCATTGTTCTTTATCGATGCCGATGCTAGCAGCGGGCAAAATCATATACAATATGATCCGGCGCTATTGAGATGTTTACATCTTATAGGCGTCGGCCGATCCAAGAAACGCCAAAACAGGAGATGGAAATGGCGACTTTGCCGCTGGCCGGATTGAGGGTGCTGGACATCTCGCAGGTGATGGCAGGCCCGTTCTGCTGCATGCTGCTGGGCGACATGGGTGCCGACGTGATCAAGATCGAGCCGCCCAAGACGGGTGATTCGACCCGCCATTCCATGGGCTTCCGGCTGAAGGGCGAAGACAGTCCCGGCTTCCTGGCGCTGAACCGCAACAAGCGCAGCATCACCCTGAACCTGAAGGACGAGGCCGATCGCGAGGTGCTGTACGCCCTGGTCAAGACCGCCGACATCCTGATCGAGAATGCGCGCCCGGGTGTCTCCGGCCGCCTGGGCATCGATTACGAGACGCTCTCCAAGATCAACCCCCGGCTCGTTTATGCCAGCATCTCCGGTTTCGGGCAGACCGGCCCGTGGGCGCAGCGTCCGGGTTTCGACCTGATCGCGCAGGCGATGTCGGGCATCCTGAGCTCCAACGGCTTTCCCAATATGGAGCCGGCCAAGAATTCGATCGCGGTCGCCGATCTCGGTGCGGGCCTGTTCACCGCTTATGCCGTTCTGAGCGCGATCATCGGCCGCCAGACATCGGGCCAGGGCCAATATGTCGATGCATCGCTGTTGGAGGCGGCGCTGGGCCTGTCGGTGTGGGAAACGACGGAGCTGTGGGGCACGGGCAAGTCGCCGACGCCGATCGGTTCGGCCAACCGCATGTCCGCGCCATATCAGGCGGTGCATGCATCCGACGGCTGGTTCGTCATCGGCGCGGCCAATCAGGGCCTGTGGCTGACGTTCCTGCAGGTGATTGGACGGCCCGAATTGCAGGACGATCCGCGCTATTCCACCAACGCCGCGCGCGTCCAGAACCGGTTGGTGCTGATCGACGATCTGGCGCCGACCTTCCTGACCCGCACCAAGCAGGAATGGATCGACGCCATGCTCGCCGCCGGCGTGCCCGCCGCGCCGATCCTGGATTATGGCGAGGCGGTCGAAAGCGAGCAGGCGGTCGCGCGCGACATGGTGATGCAGGTGCCCCATCCGGTGGAGGGGGAGTTCAAGGCCTTGGGCTTCCCGGTCAAGATGCGCGGCACGCCGCAGCAGGTGCGCATGCCCCCGCCCCTCCTTAACGAACATGATGCCGAAATCCGCCAGGAGCTGATCGACAAGGGCCTGTTGCGCGCACCGGCGGAGGCCGCGGAATGAGCGAGGCGCGGCTCATCTACGAGAAGAAGGGCGATACGGCGCATGTCCGCTTCGACAATCAGCGCGCGCATAATGCGCTGACCAGCCAGATGTGGTACGATCTGCGCGACGCCGCCTATGACATCGCGCAGGATCGTTCGATCCGCGTCGCCACCTTTCGGGGCGTCGGCGGGAAGGCCTTCATCTCCGGCACCGACATCAGCAAGTTCGCAGACTATACGACCGGGCAGCAGGGCGTCGATTACGAGCGCGATATCGACATCTGCATGGGCGCGATCGATGCCATTCCCTGCACGACGATCGCGATCGTGGAGGGCTGGGCGGTCGGCGGCGGGCTCAACATCTCGTCGGCCTGCGACTTCCGTATCGCCACGCCCACCGCGCGCTTCGGGTCTCCGATCGGCCGCACGATCGGCAATTGCCTGTCGGCGCACAGCGTCGCGCGCATCGGTGCCGCCATCGGCGTGCAATTTGCGAAACGCATGGTCCTGCTGGGAGAGATGATCCCCGCGCCGGAATTGCTGGCGAGCGGCTTCCTCCACCAGCTGGTGGAAGCCGATCAGTTGGACAGCGCCACGGAAACGCTGTGTCGCCGCGCGGCGGAGAATGCCCCGCTGACCACGGCCGCGACGAAGGAAATGCTACGCCGGCTGCGCTATGCCGAACTGCCGGATGTTGAGGATCTCATCGCCCAGGTTTATGGCAGCGCCGATTTTCGCCGAGGCGTTGCGACCTTCCTTGGGGGCACCAAAAGCCTGCCCGCCTGGACGGGCGAATAATCGCAGGACGCGCTTACTGCGGCGGATCGGGTCTGGTCCTTTCCGCCGCCGGTATGTCCATTGTCGAAGCGCTACCCCACGACATCCCGACGACGCCGTTGCCGACGCGATGAACACGGGTACCCGGCTGACCGGCCATCCAGGCGCCGACGCCGCCGATCACGAGCGCGACCGCGGCAATGCCGCCGACGACCACCGGGGCGAGCCAGCGATCGACGAAGGTCGCGATCACCGCATCCTGGGGTCGACCGGCGGGATAATCGACGCCGACCGCATCGCCCACACGCCAGGAGGTTGCGCTGCTCACGACGGAGGAGCGGACCGTCACCAAATTACGGCCAGCATCCCGAAACGTTACCGACATGCGATAGCCCACGCCATTATCTTCCATCGCTTCGCGGTTGAGCGCGCTGACAGTGCCGGTCCGATGCTCTGCCGTCGCAAGGAACTGCCATTGCGCCGCGAGCAGGCCCATCGCCAGCAACAAAAGGACGATCCCCGCGAGCAAAGCGCCTTTAACGATCCACGGAAAGCGCCACAGCGTGGAAATGTCGGCCATCAGATCTCGCCTCCCTCCAGCCTAAACGGGAAAAGCTGATCCAGGTTGCAACAGCGCTGCAATGATGTCGGACGCTGCGCTAAAATTCCCAATGCTGTTCAATCGAGATTCGAGCCATAGAACCAGCATGCGCCGGCGAAAGCGACGAAGCCGACCAACGAGAGAATATAAGCGCGCCTGGATAAAGCGGCGTCGTTCCGCACCCATGCCACTATCAGCGCGCCGAGCGCCCAAGTCGCCGTCAGCAGAATGATCAGGCCGGAATAGACGAACCGATCCAGGCTGTAGGAGCCGCCGCCGATCGAGGGTGCACGCGGGCTGCCCCAGTGACCGATCAGTCCCGCCAGCCATAAAGAGGCGATACCCAATAGTGTGAGGCTTATCAGAAAGGCTTTGCGGGTGATCGCGATACTCCTTGCCGGGGAATAGAAGGACCGGCACTGGAAGCGGTACGCCGCAGTCGATGGCGAGCCAAGGGGAACGCGCATGCGGGATTGCCGATCGATTGTCCTGGGTCTGTGCCTGATCGGCTGTTCCGCCAGCGTCCAGGCGGCCACGGCGCGGAAGCGCCCACCTCCGCCCCCGCACCCGTCCATCGCATTGCTAGCCGCAATGCCGATCGCTTGTGAGGTGCGACACCTTCCTGTGCGCTATGGCGCGATCGATGCGGTCCATATCGCCCGCCGCGGCGAATTGATCGTACCGCCCGGCGATTATAGCCAGGGGCTCCTGCCGCTCGACCCCCATGAACCCAACGCCGGATTAACCGGGAGGGTGATTTACGATGCGGCGCTGCTCGACGTCGATGGCGCGCGCATAGTGTTCGAGGTGCGCACCTACGACCCCGGCGATCTGATCCATCCGCAGACCAGCGAGACGCACGCCTTTCCAGTCACCGACAGGGCCGTGCAACTGCAGCAATTGCGACTGGCCATCAGCGCGGTGAAAGGAAACGCGATCAGCTACCGCGTCGCCTTCGTGCCTCCGCCCGCCACATCTGCGCGCGAAACGGAACACACCGAGTGTCAGGCCGACGGACTCAAGGATGTGGCGCCACCGAACGATTGAGCACGCACAAATCCTTGCGCTGTAGACACACGCTGGATCACCTTTGATTTTATGCCGCCGGGCTCAGGTCAAAACTTCCAGCTGATCTCCGCGCCAAACTCCTGCGGCCGACCTGGCGTGTAGCGATCGATGCCGAAGCCGCCGAAGAAGCCGGTCCGTGCCAGCTGCGTGAACTTGTCGAAGATGTTAGTACCGTAAATACCGAGCTTCCATGGGCTGCCCGCACGCGGCACATAATCCACGCGGAAGCCGACCAGCGCATAAGCGGGCAGCTTGCAGGTGTAGCTTGCGCCTGCCGGACATGCCCATTTGGAACTGATGCCGCGCACGTCGACACTGGGCGTGACGATTCCGCTCGACCCGACATGGACATCGTAGTCGATCGCGGCGCTGTAGGTATATTTGGGCGCGGAATTGATCGGCGTATCGAGCGTCAGGTCCACCGCACCGGGATAGATTTTGTCATAGCCTTGCGAGAGGTAAGAGGCATTGCCGCGCAACGTGAGATCACGGGTCGGGCGGAGGATGAATTCGCCCTCAAAGCCTTTCTCGTGCGCCGAGGCCGCGCTCTGCACCTGGCGGGTCGAGACACCCCCGATCAGGATGTTCACCGACGACTGGATGTCGCTATATTTCTGGTAGAAGGCCGACAGGTTCAAAACGACGCGACGATCGAACAATTCGGTCTTGATCCCGCCTTCGTAGGACCAGAGCTTTTCCGGATTATAGTAAGATACGAAGCGGCCGTCGGCCGGCTGGGAGCCGAGCTGCTGGTTGAAGCCGCCCGCATTATAGCCATGCGCCGCCGAGACGTAGGTGAAGACGCTGTCACTCCAGCGATAGGACAATTGCACCTTGGGATCGAAGCCGTGCCAGCTGTGCGAATCCCGGGCGGTGAAGGCCGGCCCGGCGCAGTTGGTGACACCTCCAAGGAAGCTGTTCACGAACCAGCCGCACTGCAGGGTCTGCGAAGTGGTGGTGCCCGGCAGCGTGCCCACGAACGTCTTGGACGTATCCTCGGCAAAGAAGACGTAGCTGCCGCCGGTCTTGCGATCATGCGTGTAGCGACCGCCGACGGTCAGCTCCAGCTTGGGCGTGATCTTGAACGAGGCCTGCGCAAAGGCGGCATAGCTCTCATATTTGAGCGAACCATCGTAGATATAGCCGAGCGGGTCGATCCAGTCGGGCCCCGTATCCTGCAGGAAGGTGGTCTTCTGATTATAGTAGAATAGCCCGCCGAGGAACGTCAGCCGGTTGTCGAGCGCGGTGCCGCCCAGCGTCAGTTCCTGCGTGAACTGCTTCGTCCTGGTATCGTCATTCTCGGCATAGATGTCGTTCGGCGTGTTGTCGCGCGGCGTATAATATTGCGCGCGCGAGTTGCGGTAGGCAGTCACCGAATGAAGCGCGACGCTGTCGCTCAGCTGATAATTGAGCCGGCCGTTGGCGGTGTAGACGCGGGTGTGATTGTACGGCCCCTGCCCGACATAGCGCGCTTTGCCGGTGCCGTTGGCATCGCCGCCCTGGGCGAGATCGGTGATGAGACTGCTGGTCGGCGCGCTCAGGGTCGCGCCGCCATAGACTTGGTATTTCTTCCCCAGCACGGGATAGGCATCGCAATAAGCGACCTTATGCAGGGCATTATAGTTTTGGATATAGCCGGCGTTGTTGTCGCAGGCGATCGGGATGCTGGAGCCGCCGTCGGTGCGCGACTGATTATATTCACCGAGCAGATCGGCGGTGAGCGGCCCCTGCTCTACCCGTAGCTGCAAGCGGACCGACCGGTTATCGATGTCGCCGCTGCGCTTATTGTCGAGCAGGTGGTTGATGAACCCATCGGCATTCTGGGTGCGAAAGCTGGCGCGGCCATAGATGCCGTCCGCAAGCGGCAGGTTGAGCGCGCCTTCCGTATCGATCCGATGAAAACTGCCGCCCCGGATCTGTGCATAGCCACCGAGTTCCGACGTTGGCCGCTGGGTCGTTAGCAAGATAGCGCCCGCCGTCGTATTCTTGCCGAACAGCGTACCCTGCGGCCCCTTCAGCACCTGCAGCGAGGCGATGTCGTAGAAATAGAGATCGTTGCCCTCCTGACGGCTGACATACATCTCATCGACATACAGGCCGGCCTTGGTGTCCGAGTTCACCTGGTCCGCCGTCTGGCCGATGCCGCGCACGGTAAAGCTGGTCGATCCGGACTCGAGCGGGATGACCTCCAGGTTCGAGACCGCGCCGCGCAGATCCTGGAAGTTGCGGACATTCTGCTGAACCAGGTCCTGACGCGACAACACGGTTGCCGACACAGGCGTCGTCAGCAGATTTTCCGAACGCTTGCGCGCGGTGACGACGATCTCGTCGATCCCGTCCGCGGTGACACCGCCCGCGGCGCTCGCCTCAGCCGACACGGGCACCACTTGCGCGGCTGCCGGGCCGGCGAGCAGGCCGGTCGCCACGACCGCTGTCGAGATGGACGCCACCAAAGACGTGTTAAACCGGATCATGATAGCTGCCCCCCTGCGGCAAAGGCGTCTTCCTCAAGGAGAGGCAAGCCGCGCTCGCGCCTACATTTCCTAGTATATCAGTGGGATATTTGGCGCAGAGGAAAATTTGTGCCCGCATCAGCGCAGCTTTCTCCGCCGGCCCCGCCCGCGTCGTCCAAGCGCAGCTTGCACGTCGGCAAGCAAAGCCCTGTCGACCAATATCCTATCAAATAAGTAGGAAATAGGCAGTAGCGTAGCCGCCCATGTCAGGAGGATGAACTGCAGCGTGAACGAAACCGCGTCGAATGGCCGACGGTCGCGCTGGCCGCTTCTATCTATGGGGGCTGGATCGCGGTCACCTATCTGCATGCATTGCTGCCGCTTTGGGTGACCGCGCTGCTGGGCGGGTGGTTCATCGCATGGCACAATTCGCTGCAGCATGAGGCGATCCACGGGCATCCGACCGGGCACGCCCGGATCGACGCCGCCATCGCGGCAATTCCGTTATCCTTGTGGCTGCCTTATTCGATCTATTGGCGCACGCACCGGGCGCATCATGCCAGTAGCGCCATAACCGACCCCTATGAGGATCCGGAATCCCGCTATCTTGCGGCAGCGCCAGGCCTTTGGGCCAGTATCGCACGGCAGATCGAGGCGATGCAGGCCACCTTATTGGGGCGCCTGATCGTGGGGCCACCCATTACCGTCGTGCGCTTTCTGACAGCGGAGATAGGCCGGGTAAAATGCGACGGCGGCGCCGTCTTGCGTGACTGGATTCCACACCTTGCCGGCTGCATCCTGATCATCGCCTGGCTGCGTTTCTGCGGACTGGGCATCGGGGCCTATGCATTGCTGTTCGTCTATCCGGGACTCTCCTTGTCGCTCCTGCGATCCTTTGCCGAGCATCGTGCGGCCAGGCTGCCTGGGCATCGGGTTGCGATCGTGGAGACGCGCAGTCTGTTGGCGCTGCTGTTTCTGAACAACAATCTGCACGCCGCGCATCACGATCGGCCCGGCCTTCCCTGGTATCGCCTGCCTGCTTTCCACCGGCGGCACCGCGCCAGGCTTTTGCAGGGCAATGGCGGATTGCTGTATCCAGGCTATGGGGCGCTGTTCCGCCGCTTCCTGTTCAAGGCGCATGATCACATCATTCATCCCGACCATCGGGTCAAAGCGCCGGACGTTGCCTGACGTGGAAAGCGTGTCGCCATGACCGCGACGGTCAGCCTGCCCATGTATGATCTACCGGGCATGCGGGCGGCCAACGCAGCATCATGGTCTGCCTTGGCCGACGCGTTGAGGTGCGAGGGCTTTGCCGATATTCCCGCCGGCCTGAGCCCGGATGCCGGGCCCGCCCCCGGTCGGGCGATGGCCGGAACCTTGTTCACGCAGACCTGCGGATATCCGTTGCAGACGATCCATCGCGATCAATTTCGGGTGCTGGGAACGCCAAGCTATGAGGCGCCGGGTTGCGACGGGATGACCCATCGTAGTTTCATCATCGTTCGCGAGGACGATCCGGCGCAGGACCCGGAGGATCTTCGTGACCGGCGCTTTGCCTTGAACGCGTGGCATTCGAATTCCGGCATGAACCTGCCGCGACATCTGTTCGCGCCGCTGGCACGCAATGCCCGCTTCTTCGGTGCGATCGTCGAGACGGGCAGCCACACCGCCAGCCTTGCCGCCATACGGCAGGGCCATGCGGACGCGGCGGGGATCGACTGTGTCACTTGGGCTTTTGTTGGGGACCATCAGCCGGCGCTCGCGGCTGGGCTGCGCATCCTGGCGCAGACCGCCGCCAGCCCGGCGCTCCCGTTCGTGACCGGCGTCGACACGCCCCCCGCACTTGCGGACGCGCTGCAGCGGGCGCTCGTGACGATCGGTTCGAGCCCGGCCCATCGTGACGTCCGCAAGGGGCTCCGGATCAAGGCGATCGGCACCACATCGATCGAGGATTATGCCGCGCTCTTACGCCTTGAGGACGAGGCCATCCGCGCCGGATATCCCACGCTTGTCTAGCGGGTGACCGCCGTCGCGTGGATGCGTTCAAACAGATCGCCGGCCCACGCCTTGTTCAGGAAAGCGCTGCCGAGAATGAAAGCGTGGCACGCCGCAGCGGATCGCGATACCGCCCCATAGGTCAGCACGCCATATGTGGCACAGCCACCGCCGCCGTAGCCACGCGCTGCGATCAATCGCCGCCCTTCGCCTTCGACTGCCAGGTAAGGCGGCCAAGCGGTGGGCGCCGCGCCATGCGGCGTGCCGTGTCGATCAGCGCCGCGCGGCTGTTGAAAACGCAATAGCTGGTTTTCAGGATATCCAGCTGGGGCCCTTTGCGCAGATTTTCGGGCGGGCAACCCCGTTGCAGCACATCGAAGGACGTGATGATGCCGGGCTGCCGGGTGCGGGACAGCAGGATATAATTGCTCCCCGGCCGGCTGCCCTGTTGCAGCGCCCACAGCTCGATCGCGTCGTTCGATCCTGGGAGTGCCCCGAGATCGATCAGGAAGCTCGGCTCAGCTGACGTTTTGGGCAACGCATTCTTGGTTGTCGGCCCGCCGGACCACATGAAGCAATGCATGGCGCCATAATTGGTCCATCGGTACCAGCGCGGTTCCATGTCGCGTTCGGCGCTATCGAGGCGCCAATTGCCGTACCGAATCTTGGTAGCGCAGCCGAAAGACTGCGCATCCTGGAAAGCGCGCGGCCACATATGGTCCTGGTCATCGGCCCATAGCGGCAGATCGGAATGGAACAGGTCTTCTTGCAGCTCTGGCGTCCCCGAATCGTCGATCTGCTGGGACGCGAGCAGTAAAGCGACGAGGGCGATCACAGCGCTCATGATGTTTCCTTGGTCCCATCGCAGATCCACCGAATCCGCCCGACGTTCACCTTACGATTTCATCCAGGAAATACGTAGATATCGCCTTGTCGTGCTGGCGAGGATCGTCGTGCCACCGGCCGCGGAACCAATTCCCGCCCTGAACGATCTCCACCGACACCGCCCTTCCGTTGGCATGGGCATCGTCGCGAACAGGAGATGGGCATGCTGTTAATCATAACCTTGATCGTCGGCGGATTGTGCGCCTGGGGTTGCGTCACAATTGCCAAGACCAAGGGGCGCGACACGACGCTGTGGGGCTTCCTGGGCTTCTTCTTCGGTATATTCGCCCTGGGCATTCTGCTGTGCCTGTCGGACCAAAGCGCCGCCCAGCAGCCGGACCTGCGCGACGTTTTTTGAACTTCTCCGGTCCGCCTACGTGGGCGGGAGCGCCGGCTCTTCTTATCCCCCCAGTTTTATCGCCCGCGGCGAGCGTGCTGGACCCCAGCCTGCTGGGGTGACGACCGATATGCACATGTCGCTTCGTTGCCGTTTCGCCGGACGCAGGTGGGCGCCAACGCCGGCTTCCTCTCCGCGCGCGACCTAGAGCGTGATGACTTCGGTAGGATCCGTTCGTCTCGAGTAGCGATCGAGCTTGTCGAGAGCGCGTATCGAGAGACCATCACCAATGCCTCGATACGCGCCCTCGATACGCCCTGCGGGCAACTCGGTCGCTACTCGGCACGAACGGATGAACGTAAAGTCATCATATTCTAAGCTCGCCGTGAAAAGCCCTAAGGCTCGAGCGACATTCAGCCGGCGGGCTTGGTCGCGACGATCTTGATGCCGGCCATCATCGGCTGCGCCGGCGGCAAGGCCACCTGACCGGCGGGGAAGCCGTTGGCCTGGAACATATAGGCTTCGATGTCGGACACGGTCTTGCCGCTGAGGCTGCCGGGTGCGCTTTGCGGCATGGTCGAATGGATGCGTTCGAACAGGTCGCCGGCCGACGTGTTGTTCCAATTGTTCAGGAAAGCGCTGCCCGAAAGCGGCGGTGCGACGTCGCCGCCGGTCAGCGCGGCCCCATGGCAAGCGGCGCATTGCTCGTCATAGGCGACCTTGCCGCGACCGGCCTGTTCGGCGGTGTACACCCCCGACCAGACCGAGCGCTCCGCGGCCTGCGCGTGCGCGATCGCGGCCCCGACGAGCAGCATCGCCAGTCCGCACGATGCGGTTCCGAAACGGCGGATATTGGACATATTGGCCATCATGCTTTCCCCGGCAAACGATACGCAACAAGCTCGGCACTATAATTACCGCCACCGATGGCAACGACAATATATTGTTTTCCTTTAAGCATATAGGTCATCGGCGAGCCGCTTTGGGGGGCGGACATATAGACGGCCCCCTTCTCCTCTCCGGTCGCCTTGTCGTACGCGCGCAGCATTGCGCCGCGCACGCCATATTCGTTGGTGTAGAAGCCCGCTTCACCGCAGATCACCAGCGTCTTGGTGGCGAGCGGCCCAAGATTACCCGGACGGCCCGTCCGCGGGATCTTCAGGCCCTTCAGCTTGGGATGATTGCGAATATCGTCCGGCGTCTCGCCATGTGCGACCTGCCAGCTGATATCGCCCTTGGACAGATCGATCGCGGTGATGCGGCCATAAGGCGGCTTGATGATCGGCAGGCCTTCGACCGTCAGGAAGGCCGGAGGACGGCTGGGCGCCTTTTGGCCGGGGGCGGCTTTGGGCGCGGGCGGCGGGCCGCGAAAGGCGCCCGGCGGCAGCTCCGCCCCCATCGAAATCTGCGGCCGTGGCTTGTTGCCGGCGACGCCGTGGACATAGGAAAAATCGGACACCGCCGGATCTTCGTTGGCAATGATCCCCAGCAGCGCCGGCTGCGTCTTGGAATAGACGTATACGGTGAAGCTGTCGGGATCGTAGGAGCCGCCCGGCCAATTGGTGCCGCCCTGGACGCCGGGCAGCGCGATCGTGCCCCAGCGGCCGGGCCGGCTCAGGACCGGCGGCGTGTAAATCGGGCCGATCTTGTAATCCTTCACGAACTCCACCGCTGCCGCGCGCAGCTCCGGCGTGAAGTCGATCAGATCGTCGATACCGATCCCCTGCCGGTCATAAGCCGGCGGTTTGCTGGGTATGGGCTGGGTCGGCGAATACCATTCGCCCGGCACGTCGCCTTTCTCGACCTTGCGCTCGATGATCGGCCACAAGGGCTTGCCGTTGGTACGATCGAGCACGAACAGGAAGGCCTGCTTGGTCGGCTGGGCCAGCGCCTTCACGATCCGACCCTTATGCGGGATATCGCACAGGATCGGCGCGCAGGGCAGATCGCGGTCCCACAGGCCGTGATGCTCCATCTGGTAATGCCATTTGCGCACGCCCGTATCGATATCGAGCGCGAGCAGCGTCTCCCCGAACAGGGCGTTGCCGCGACGATACATGCCCATCTCGTCGCCGGTGGGCTGTTCGACCGGGATATAGACCAGGCCGAGTTCTTCGTCGGCGGACATTTCGGCCCAGACGCCACCATTGCCGGCTTCGTCGGCATCGCCGTTCAGCCATGTCTCATAGCCGAATTCGCCCTTGCGGGGGATGGTGTGGAAGATCCATTTGCGACGGCCGGTGGCAACGTCGAAGCCGCGCACATAGCCCTTCACATTCTTGCGTGTGGCGGGAACGTCGCCGGCCGTATGGGCCGCCCCGACCACCACCACGTTGCGCGCTACCAGAGGCGTCGCGTGCAGGCCGACGTCCGAATTGACGAGATCGATCTCCTGATCGAAATCCTTCTTCAGATCGACCACGCCGTTGGTGCCGAACGCCGGGTCGGGAATGCCCGTATTGGCATCCAGCGAGACCAGCTGATAGCCGGTCGTGACGTAGAGAATGCGTTCCCTGGTCCCGTCGGTCCAATAAGAGCAGCCATGGCCCGATAGCTGACGCGGCGAGTTCAACGCGCGCCTGCCCTCATCGAGCCGGTGCATCCACACCAGTTCGCCGGTGGCGGCATCCAGCGAAACGCAGGCACGGCGCGAGCCGGCGGTAGTGAACAGCCGCCCCTTGATCAGCAGCGGGGTGGATTCGAACTGATATTCCTTGCGGGCGCCCAGCGAGTCAGTCTTGAACGTCCACGCAATTTGCAGATCGTTGAAATTCTCGGCGTTGATCTGCGCCAGCGGCGAATAGCGCGTATTGGCCTGATCCGCCGCATAATGGCGCCATTCCGTATCCGCCACCGGCCCTGTCGCCGGCGCCGCCGTGGGCGTTGCCGCCGTGAGCCGGGCGCCGGGGAGGAGCCCCGCAAGCACGAAGGTCGATGCGGTACTGGCGAGCAAGCCCCGCCGCGAAATGCCTTCCATCTTCATCCTCACGTTGGGCTTATCGGTGCCCTTGCGCTTGTTTTTGGTATGCGCCGCCCGCTACCAGCTGACGGCGATATATTTGGCTTCGCAATATTCCAGCAGGCCATGATGCGCACCCTCGCGCCCCAGCCCACTCTGCTTCACGCCGCCGAACGGCGCCGCCGCATCCGACACCAGGCCGCGATTGACCGCCACCATGCCGCATTCGATCCGCTCGGCAATTTGCAGCGCGCGCTTCAGATTGTCCGAATAGACATACGCGGCGAGACCATATTCGGTCGCGTTGGCCAGCGCGATCGCCTCCTCGGGATCGTCGAACGGGATGATCGCGGCGACCGGGCCGAAGACTTCCGTGTGGAGGATTTCGGAGCCCGGCTGGACGTTGGAGAGGACCGACGGCGGATAGAAGAAGCCGCCACCCGCGGGCGTCTCACCACCCAGTTCGATCCTGGCACCCTTGGCCACCGCATCTGCGACCAGGCTCTCGATCTTGTCGATCGCGGCGCGGTTGATCATCGCGCCGCATTGCGTGCCATCGGCCAGACCGGGACCCATCTTCATCGCGCCCATCCGATCGACCAGCTTGGCGACAAACGCATCATGGATGCCGCGCTGAACATAAAAGCGGTTGGCGGCGGTGCAGGCTTCGCCCGCATTGCGCATCTTGGCGATCATCGCGCCTTCGATCGCATCGTCGAGATTGGCGTCGTCGAGGATCAGGAAGGGCGCATTGCCGCCCAGTTCCATCGACGAGCTGATCACCGAATCCGCGGCTTCGCGCAGGAGGATGCGGCCGACCTCGGTCGATCCGGTGAAGGACAATTTGCGCACCCGCGGATCGTGCAGGATGGCGCTGCAGAGCGGCCCGGGATCGCTGGTGTTGAGGACGTTGACCACGCCGTCCGGCACGCCGGCGCGGCGCATGATCTCGGCCACCGCCAATGCGGTCAGCGGCGTTTCCTCGGCGGGCTTGAGGATGCAGGTGCAGCCGGCGGCGAGCGCGGGCGCAATCTTGCGCGTCGCCATTGCCGCCGGGAAATTCCACGGCGTGATCAGCAAAGCGATGCCGATCGGCTGATATTGTACGAGGATGCGATTGGCGCCGGAGGGCGACAGACTGAGATCGCCGGTGATGCGCACCGCTTCCTCCGCATACCAGCGGAAGAATTCGGCGGCGTAGGCAACCTCGCCGCGCGCGTCGGTCAGCGCCTTGCCATTCTCGATCGAGATGAGCTGGGCCAGCCATTCCTGCTGCTCCATCATCCCGTGGAAGCAGGCAAGCAGGATATCGGCACGCTTGCGCGGGGGCGTTGCCGCCCATGCCGCTGCCGCGGCCGCCGCCGCATCGACCGCCGCAATGCCTTCGGCGACATTGGCATCGGCGACCGACGTGATGACCTGTTCATTCGCGGGATCGAGGATGTCGATCCGCTTGCCGGTGGAGGAGGCGATCCAGGCATTGCCGATCAGCAGATCGGTCGGGATGGCGAACGGGGCGGGCTGGCCGTCCTGCGGGGTGGCGTAACTGTTTACGGCAGACATACGGAGATACCTTGTTCAGATCGTACGCAGAGCGGCGCGGTCGCCTGAAAAAGCGGCGCGCGTGATGCTCTGCATGGCGGCGAGATCGAGGGGACGGGGGTTATTCTTGACGAGCCGCGCCGCATTGAGGGCGTTTTCCGCGACAAAATCCTGCTGGTCCGCCGGCAGACCCAGCGCGGCGAGCGAGGCAGGGATTTTGACCGCGGCCAACAGCGTGGCGGCCGCATCGATGAAAGCCTGCGACATGTCGTCGGGCGATCCTTCGGGAAGGCCGATCGTCCGCGCCAGCTCGACGAAAGCGTCAACGCAGGACGGGCGGTTATACTGCATCACATACGGCAGCAGCGTCGCGACACCGTCGCCATGGGCGGTGTGGGTCAGGTTGCCGACCGGATATTGCAGCGCGTGGGCCGCAGCGGTGCCCGCGGTGCCGAAAGCGCATCCGGCCGCGAGCGCCGCCAGCATCAGGCCCTCGCGCGCCTCCACATCGGCGCCGTCGCGATAGCCCCGCTCCAGATATTGGAAGACGTTGGCGACGGCGAGCTTGGCGAAATGATCCGACAGCACATTCTTGCCGACGAACACATGCTGTTCGGTCAGCATCGCGTCGATCGGGCGCGCGAGCGTGGTGAAGGCCTCCACCGCATGCGTCAGCGCATCGGCGCCGGAGCAGGCGGTCAGCCCCGGCGGGCAGGTGACGGTCAGCTCGGGATCGCAGATCGCGATGAGGGGTATGAGGTGCGGGCTGGCAATGCCGACCTTGGCGCCGCGTTGCTCGTCCGCGACGACCGCGACCGGCGTCACTTCCGAGCCCGTGCCGGACGTGGTCGGGACCGCGATCAGCGGGATGACCGGCCCGGGTACGGCGAACTCGCCATAATAAGACCGCACGTCGCCGCCATGCGTCAGCAGCACCGCGACGACCTTGGCCATGTCCATCGAGCTGCCGCCACCGACGCCGATGACGACATCGGGCGCGAAGCCGCTGACCTCCGCCACGCAGGCCTCGATCGAGCCGATCGGCAGATCGGGAATGGTCTGATCGAAGACGTGCGTCTCGACCCCGTTGGCCGCGAGATCCGCGAGGATATCCCTGAATTCCGGCTGCGCGCTCTGGCGCGGATCCGTGCACAGCAGCGCGCGCTTGCCGATCTTGGCGGTGGCCGAGCCGATCGCGCGGCGCTGTCCGCGGCCGAACAGAATCGAGCGCGGGAGGCGCAAGGCGCCGAACATGGGATTGGTGTCTGTCACTTCTTGGTGCCGTCCGCCCGATATTGCTTGAGATAGGCGACGACGTCCGCCTGATCCTGCGCATTGGGCAGGCCGGGAAACGCCATCTTGGTCCCGGGCACCACCTTCATCGGCGCCTGCAGGAAGCGGGCGAGCGTGGGGGCATCCCATTTGAGGCCAAATTTCTTCATCGCCGCCGAATAGGTATAGCCCGCCAAGGTGCCCGCCTTGCGGTCGAAGACGCCATTCAGGCTCGGGCCCATCCGGGTTCCCGGCGTCGAACCGATGACATGGCAGGCTGCGCAGCGTGCGAAGACCTGCTGGCCATGCACAGCGTCCGCCTTGGGGGGCGCCGCGGCGGCGGCCCCGCTCAAGGTCGCCAGGCCGATACCGGCCGTCAGGAGCTTCAAACGGATCACAGGCTTACTCTTCACGCTGCTTCCTCGCGATAAAATCTGCGCTCGGGATTGACCGTCAGCATCAGCAGCCCGGCGATGAAGGCCAGCCCGGCAATGACGGCGAAGGCCGAACCCCAGCCATAATATGTGGCCAGCCGCGCGGTGACCGCGACCGCGATCGCGGCGCCGATATTGCCGAGCGTGTTCATCACGGCGGAAACCGACCCGGCAAACTCCCCGCCGACGTCGAGCGTCACCGCCCACGACACGCCGACGGTCAATTCCAGCGCGAACAAGGCGAGCGCGAACCAGGCGATGCTGACCAGCGGATCACTGACCCACGCCGCGAGCGACACCGCCACGGCGGACACCCAGAAACCGAATACGGAAACGGAAGCGCGGGCAAAGCGCAGCCGTCCGGTCCGCTTCAGGATTTCGTCCGAGACGACGCCGCCGGTAATGTCGCCGATCAGACCGGCCAGGAACGGCAGGCTCGCGTAGAGGCCCATCGTCTTGAGATCGAGCCCGCGCGCCGCGTTCAGATATTTGGGAAACCAGCTGAGGAAGACGCCGATGTCATAGGCGTAACAGAAATACATCGCGCCCAGCAGCCACATTTGCGGATTGGGCAGGATCTGGCCCCAGGGCACCTGGCGCTTGCCCTTGCGAAAATGACCCAGCGCATCGTTGATGCGGGTGAGCTCCGCTTCGTTGACCGACGGATGCTCGCCCGGCGTGTTGCGGTAAAAGCGGTACCAGAGCAGTGCCCAGACGATCCCGACCAGCGAAAAGAGCAGGAATGGCAGGCGCCAGCTGAGCGCGGTCAGGCCGACCAAAGTGACCACGATGATCGGCGTGAGCGTGCTGCCAAGGCGGGATCCGGCATGGGTGGCGCCTTGCGCCAGGGCACGTTCGGACGGCAGCATCCAGCGCGACAGCGCGCGGTTGGCGATCGGGAAGGAGCCCGCCTCCCCCATGCCGATCAGGAACAGGCACACGCCCATCGAAGCGGCCGACCAGGCAAGCGACGTGAGCGCGGTGAAGACGGACCACCAGATCACCACGCAGGTCATCGCCAGGCGCGGGCCGACCTTGTCGCCGAACCAGCCGCCCGGAATCTGGAAGGCGGCATAGGCAATGCTATAGCAGAACAGTACCCACCCCATGGTGATGGTGGTGATGCCGAAATCCTTCTCGATGAAGGGGGCGGCGACCGACAGCAGAACGCGATCGATATAGGTGATGAAGTAAGCGGCGATGACGAAGCCGAGCACCTTGTACCGCGCACGGGAGGCGCGAAAGAGCATGCCAGCGGCAACGCGCCCGCCAGGGTAGACGCCGTCCAGCGGCGGACCGCTCATTGCGCCGACCCGCACGCATCGGCGGCGCGGCCGGTGCAGGTCTGCCAGATGGTCGGCACCTTCTTGCCGGCGATGAAGACCTCATAGATGGTCCGCGTATTGCGGATGTCCGCCGCCGGATCCTTGTCCAGCACCAGCAGATCGGCCCATTTGCCGGCTTTGACCGAACCAATATCGCGCGCGCCGATGAATTCGGCATTGGCGCTGGTGGCAGCGGTCAGCGCCTGCAGCGGGGTGATCCCCGCCTGGACCATCAATTCCAATTCCCAATGCGCGAAATAGCCCGGGAAGCGCGCGGTCGGGCCGCTGTCCGTACCCATGCCATAGCGGATGCCCGCCTTCGCCTCGGCGGCAAAATTCTGCATCGCGTAGCGCAAGGTCGGCGCATATTTCGGAAAGTTCGGCGCGGACGACAGCTTCTGCGCGCGCTCCGGACTGGCCAATTGGCTCAACACGTCGGGCGTGACGCCGCGCGCGAAGAAGGGATCCTTCAGGAATGGCAAAGTCGCATAGGTGAAGGAGGCTTCGCGGCTGAGCGTCGCCGCCATCTGCCACACGCCCTTAGCTTTCATCTGGCTCAGCAACGGCGCGTCCACGGCGCGATCGCGCACCTCATGGGCGAAGGCGTTCACGCCCTCGCGCGTCAGCTCGGTGGCATTGTCGTAATAGAAGATGTGGGCGACCGTCTTCTTGCCGTCCTTGCGGGCCTGATCGATCACCGCGCTGCTGATCGCAGGCGGCATCCGTTCCGACAATTGACCGAATTCATCGTCGACCCAGATTTTGACCATGTCGACATTCTTCGCCGCCTGCGCATCCACCATGCGGCGCGCCTCTTCCGGCGTTGCGACCTGCTGATCGAGCCCCGGCACGCCGCCATAGCTGCCCTTGAAGACAACGCCCTGGCCGACCGTGAAGACCCGGGCCTTGTCCGGGCGGGTGGCGCGTTCCGCATCCCGGATCGGGAAGATCAGATCCTTTTCCGTACCCAGCGTCTGCACGCTGGTGACGCCATAGGCTGCGTAGAGATGGAGCTGGCCGTCGATATTTTCCGGCGTCTGATACTTCAGGTCCTGCGCGATGCCGTTGACGAGCCCGAGATGGACATGGCTGTCGATCAGGCCGGGCATGAGATATTTGCCGGAGAGGTCCTCGCTCGTGGCATCGGCCGGTGCCTTCAGCCGCGTGGCCGGGCCGACCCAGGATATTTTGCCGTCGGTGATGATGAGCGCCTGGTTCGCGACCGGCGCGCGGCCCGTGCCGTCGATGAGCGTGAAATTACGAAGAACGACGGTCTCCGCCCCTGCCCCGCCCGCGACAGCCGTTGCCGCAAAGGCCGCAACCAGAGCCGTTCCACGTCGGAACACAGACCTCGTGATCGATCCCATCAGCCATCCTCTCCAGACCTAGTTTCATATCATATATGATCCGGTTGGGACGGTGGTACGGGGCGGACGGCAGGCCGTCAAGCACCGATGCCAAGTTTATGCGGCACTGAATTCGTTGTCAGATCGCCCCCGCCGATCGTCCTTCGCGGCGGCGGGAAACGCTCTCGTCAGAGCCTGTTTACGACCTTCCGATCGATCAGGCATGCTCCGGCGGCGCGCCGTCGGACGCGCGATCCATCCGCTCCTGCGAGCGTTTCAGATGCTCGCGCACTGCGTCTTCGGCCGCGGCCGGGTCATGCGCCATCAACGCTTCGATGATGCGCTGATGCTCCGCCGCCGCCTCTTCCGGTGCGTTGGTGCTGTAGAGGGAGCGGAAGATCTGGAGATGCGCGTGCAGGCGCTCGATCGTCTCGGCAATGAGGCGATTACCGCTGCCGGTCGCGATCAGGCGGTGCAGCTTGGCATCGGCCTCTGCAAAACGCGCGAAATCGCGGTCATTGCCCTCGGCGACGCCGCGCATACCTTCATCGATTTCCTGAAGCGTGACGAGCGTCTGGTCATCCATCTTCTCCGCCGCACGGGCTGCGGCATAAGGCTCGATCAACAGGCGCAGGGCGTAGAGATCCTGCACCTCCTCGCGCGACATGCGGGGGCTGGCGCGATAGCCGACATTGGGCATTTTGGAGACCAGCTTTTCCGCCTCCAGCTGGCTCAACGCTTCCCGGATCGGCGTCTGCGAAATACCCAGCTGACGCGCGACCGTATCGATCGCGATCCGTTCCCCCGGCGCGATCTGCACCGTCATCAGCATTTCCAGCAGATGATCATAGGCCCATTCGACCAAGGTCGGCCCTGCCGCGGGGCGCGGTCCCTTGCCCGGCGGTGGGACAATGCCCGGCTGCGCGAGCGGAAGGGCGGAGCGATGATTGGTGCGGGGGACCGGCTGCATGGACACCTAAACCCTATAGGATATCACGCGGGTCTGGAAAAGGCCGATCCGCGCCAGTTTGCCGCAATCCCTATCCTGCCCCCGGGGTCGCCCTTCAATCGGCCGGTTGCGCCCGCAGCGCGCGGAAGATTTCCGCCTCACGCGCGCGATATGGCGTACCATCCGGCTGAACCAGATCGTGGAACCATACCACCGGCTGCTGCACAATATAGGGCCGTTCCCAACTGTCCCACGGCAGGTTCGTCTGGATCCTGCCCTTCACGAAACCCCAGTTGATCATGCCGACATTTTCGCGCCGCGCGATCGGCAATACCGTATCGACCGTCGATCCGGCACCGCGCGCCATCCATTCCGTGCAGAGGATCGGGCGTGAATAGGCTTTGAGCTGGCGGACACGCTCCGCGAACTGCTCCGGCCAGCCATAATTGTGAAAGCTGAGGATGTCCGACTGATCGAGCTGGATCTGCGGGATGATGCCAAGCTTGGAACGATTGCCAGGTGACCAATCGCCGCCGGCCCAGACGCCGCTGGTGAGCGGCTGGATCGGACGCTGGCTGCGTGCCCAGTCGAATATTCGCGGCAACAACGCGGCAATACGTGCTTTTTCCTGCGGCAGCTGCAGGCCGTTATAGCTGCCCCCACCATCATTATCGGGCTCGTTCCACACATCCCAGGCGAGGATGCGATCATCCTGGGCAAAACTGCCGACAATATCTTCCACGTAGGATCGGAACCGCACATCCTGCCTGGGATCGACCAGATCGGTGCGGCTCGGCCCCTGGACCCAGCCGGAATTATGCACGCCCGGAATAGGCGGACGCTGCGGCCCGATATGCGGATCCGGATCCCAGCAACTGTCGAACAGGACGAAGACCGGCTTGATCTTGTGGCGGGCGGCGATCGCCAGAAACGCGCCGATCCGCCGTTTCAGGCCGGCCGGATCCTCCTGCCAGGCGAGATCGTGAAGGAACACGCGCATCGTGTTCATCCCAAACTGGGTCTGCGCCCAGCCCAATTCCTGGTCGATCCGGGCGGGATCCCAGGTCGCCGCCTGCCACATCTCCAACGGGTTGATGGCATCGGCCGGAATGTAATTGGCGCCGCTTAGCCAGGGCTGCCGCGCATACCAGCTATTGGCCTGCGCGGTCGACCAGCGCTGCGGCGGCGCCGCATGCGCGATCGAGGCGGTCAAAGCGACCGCCCCAACCACCCCTCGGGCGAGCAAGCGCATCGGACGCGCTTAGCGCGCCGGTGCGGTCGAAAAGCGCAGTAGGATCACATTGTGATAGGTCTGGCCGGGATCGAGCCGGACCGAGCCAAAGGATGGCTGATTGGGCGTGTCTGGGAACATCTGCGGTTCCAGCACGATCGCGTCCCCTTCCCGATACAGCTTGCCGGCCTTGCCCGACAGGCTCGCATCCAGGAAGTTACCCGAATAGAATTGCAGGCCCGGCTGGTTGGACAGCATTTCCATCACGCGCCCGTGGACGGGTTCCTCGACGCGGACCAACAAGCGCGGCTGGGCGGCAATCTTGCGATCGACCACCCAATTATGATCATAACCCTTGCCGAAGACGATCTGCTGATCGGACGCATCGCGCACCCGCGCCCCGATGGCGGTCGCCTTGCGGAAATCGAACACGGTTCCGGCAACCGAGCGGATTTCACCCGTGGGGATCGCGCCCGCATCCGTCGGCGTATAGGCATCCGCCGGGATGGTCAGCAAATGCCCCATCGCGCCGAGTGCGGACCCCTCGCCCGCCAGATTCCAGTAAGCGTGATTGGACAGGTTGACGACGGTGGGCTTGTCGGTGGTCGCCTTATAATCGATCGTCAGCTGGTTCTTCTCGTCGAGCGCATAGGTGGCGATCGTCGTGAGCGTGCCGGGATACCCCTGGTCGCCGTCCGGGCTCACATACCGCAAGGTCACGCTCGCCGATGGCCCACTCTTGACCGACACCACATCCCAGATGACTTTGTCGAAGCCCTTCGTGCCGCCATGAAGTGCGTTGGCGCCGTCATTGACCGGGGTCTGGTAGCTTTTCCCATCGATCGTGAAGCGCCCCTTGGCGATCCGGTTGGCGACGCGACCCACCGTTGCGCCGAAGAAAGCAGGCTTCTTCAGATAGCCGTCCATGGTCGCGAAACCCAAGGCGACGTCGTCCTTATGGCCGTCCCGATCGGGAACGATCAGCGACTGGATCGACGCACCATAAGTGATGATGCGCGCCTGCATGCCCGCCCCATTCGACAGGGTGATCGCTTCGACGTCGCGCCCATCGGCCTTGCCGAACGAGGCGCGGGAAACATTTGCGGCGCTTGCACCGGAAGCGGCGCCGGCAGCAGCCAGCAAGGACATGAAGATTCTCCAGTTGCGCATCGCTCTTCCCTTCGGCCAGCGTCCCGGCTCACCCGAACGTTGATTTTTATATGATAGCGGCTCCGCCAGAAGATGGCGGAAGTCGCGATTTAGCATGTGATCCGTCAGAAGGGAGGGGGCAAATCGATCAGTCGATCGCCACGGCCTCGATCGGCCGCCTGATGATCATGCCGTTGGTCGGCACCGCCCCGGCGAAATCGTACCGGACATGTCAGCCCGCCCCCTGATCGCCGTATAACGCCGCGAACGACGCCGCGTTGGCCTGGACCGACCATGCCGTCAGGTTCGACAGCAAGTTGATCTGGGTGGCCGAGAGATCGGTCGTGAACGTGCTATAATTGGGAAAGCCGTATGTTACTTGCTCGACGTCAACGAGGCCTCGCACCCAAATGTCCGAAATGCCGTCGAACCAATTGCTTGCATAAGCCAGGTAGGCCCAAAGCAGCGTGACCGTCCTGCCGCCCGTTACGTTGAACCAGCGATTGTCCACCGTCGTCAGCGTTTGCGACACGATCGGCGCTGCGGTGCCGTTGCTGCTGGCATTCCACAGATCCTGGAGCAAGGGCTGGAAGTCCGACGAACTGAAAACCTGATTGAACTGGAAGACGGGCTGGGCCGGATCGATCGCGCCTTCGTAGAGCGCATAACCCTGACCCTCGACATAAGGCTGGTAGCCAAACAGTGGCGGCAGGCAATCATCCACTACGATGGTACCGGCGCTATCTACCCGCAGCAGCGTCTCCACGTTCAGGAAGGCGATTACCCGGTCGATGTCGGCATAGGACAGCATCGCGGCCACGCCGCTATTCTCCAGCGAACCGCCGTCGGCAAATTCCGACTCCGCCACGGGCTGCGTGATCGGCGGGTCGACCGGGCTCCAATATTGATATTTCGGCACGATCGACTGAAGGACGGCCAGCTCGCGCAGGCTCTGGTGGAGGTCGGACGCCGCCAGCGGACCGGCCGGCGATGCCGCTATCGCCGTCTCGATCTTGGCCTGCAGGCGGACGGCTTCTTCGGGCCCGCGCGCCAGCTTCTCAATCGCCTGCGGCCCGTGCAGACGCAGCGCGGCGGCGAACCGCGCCGGAGAACCCGCCCAGAGCTGCATATGTTCGATCAGCGTTTCCGCAAAGGCGGCGCTGCTCGTGCCGAGCGCGTCGGTCAGCGACCATTGGCTCGACTGGACGATCCGGGTGAGACTGTTGGTCGGCGGGATCGGGTCGGAATCAAAGGCGAAGCTCGACACGGCACCGCCACCGACCGCACGATTGTTCACATCGACCGCGCCGGGCGGGGATGAGAGCACACCCGTGACGAACGGGGTCGAATGGACCGGAGCGAGCAGCGCCTGCTGCGATCCGACGCGTACCGACAGGCTGCACAGGCTGATCAAATAGGGTCTTTGCTGGCCCGGTACGGTGGCCACCAGGTCGGCATTTTCGTTCACCAGCCCGGGATTGTTGCCCTGGATTCCTGCCAGCGAGCTCGCGTCATAGGAGAAGAATTGGGTCGGAAGCTGATCGGTGCCGGGAATATACAGGCCATAGGGCTGGAGAAACGTCTCGCCCATAAGCACCTGCCACAGCTCGCTGCTTGGCACGCCATAATCGTCATAGAGTAAAAGCGCCTGGACGGCGAGCGCCGCGAGCGAGAAGCCCGAGGTGATCTGACCCGCAATGCCGTTCGGCGGCAGGTTACCCAGCCCGTCCACCGTAAGATCGGCGGGTTCGACATAGGTTCCCAGGAAGTCGCTGTCGCTGATCGCACCTGGCAAGAAGACGAACGGTATTCCGATCCACCCGCCGCCCGACACCGTCGATAAAGCGCGGGTTTGATCGAGCAAGCTGGAGCCATTGGATTGCACCGCTTGCAGCGCTTGGAGCTGGCCGATCCCTGCGGAGAAGGCGCGCGAGCCGCCGCCGCTCAGGCAGACACCGACATTTCCCGGCGTCTGGCGCGGCACGAAGCTGCCGGTATTGTCCGGCGCAACACTGCCCTCCGTCAGGAACAACTCGGTGAAATAGGGTCCGCTGGCGGTATATTCGCCAGACACGACATTGCTTCCCTTGACGTCGGCCACATCAAGCCGCCGTTCTTCTGCAGAATCCTCCATATCCCATCCCCATGATTTTTTGTCTTAGGAATATATTCGCCGACGCTTTCGATATCTCCAGACGTCCATTCAGAACGACGTGCGAATGATGAAACACGACTCTCGCCTGATAATGACGATGATGGATCCTACCCAAATTTATGGAAATCTCGCGCAGCTTTAACATCCGCTTCGGTGACACTTATTTGCCATAGGGTGACAGCAACTCGGTTCTGCCTGAAACGAAAGGTTCATCTCTTTTTCGCATTGGCGACGACGACCGAAAAACCGTGGCAGCAGTCGGTCGGCAATCCGGTCGTCGAAGAGGACGCTGCGCGCCCGCCCGCATGAGGTGCCTGGCTGATTGCGCTGCTCCACATTCCCCACTAATCAGCCGCCGGATTCATAATATAATTTCGGGTGGAGTGGATGATGCATGGCGGCGGGCTGATCACGATCGACTGGGGCACCACCAACCGCCGGATCTTTGCCCTCGACACCTTAGGCAACGTCACCCAGTCCAGCGCCGACGCGCTGGGCGTCACGGCGGTGCCGCCCGGCAGATTTCCGACGATCCTGAATGAGCTTCGCAACGTTCATGGTGATGGCCTTTTCCTGCTGGCCGGGATGATCGGTTCCAACCGCGGCTGGATCGAGGCGCCCTATATCCCCTGCCCGCTGACCCTGGACGATTTGGTGGCGCGCCTCGAATGGGTCGAGCCGGGCCGCACGGCTATCGTTCCAGGGGCCTGTGTGGCGGATGGCGACCGCGTCGATGTCATGCGCGGCGAAGAGGTGCAGCTGCTAGGTGCCGTGGCGGCGGGATTGGTGCCCGCCGACATCGGTCTGTGTCATCCCGGCACGCATGCCAAATGGGCCGAGCTGAAAAATGGGGTGATCGTCAATTTCCGGACGGTAATGACGGGCGAGTTGTTCGCCTTGTTGCGCGCCCATTCGCTTCTGGCGACACAGATGACGGGCGATGCCGCCGACGGGCCAGCATTTCGCGAAGGCGTGGCACGCAGCTTTCACGACCGCGCCTTGACGGCGGATCTGTTCGGCACGCGCGCGCGCCTGTTGCTGGGGCGCCTCGCGCCGGAGGATGCCGCTTCCTATGTCAGTGGCCTGCTGATCGGCGCCGACCTAGCCGTCGGGCTGGATATGGTACCGCCAGGACCGATTGCCTTGATCGGCGATCTCCGACTGACGGGCCTCTACGGCGCCGCATTGCAGGTGGTGGGCCGCGACGCCCTGGAAGTGGATGGCGAGACAGCATTCCTGGCCGGTATCAAGGCCATAGCGGAGAAACTTGCATGACGGCGCTCGACCTGTTTCGGACCAAGCTCACACAAGCGCCCCTGATCGCAATCCTGCGTGGGGTGAAGCCGGACGAGATCATCGCGATCGGCGATGCGTTGGTGGAGGCCGGCATCGGCATCATCGAAGTACCGCTCAATTCGCCGGAGCCGTTGCGCAGCATCGAGGCGCTGGCCGCCCATCTCGGCGATAAGGCGATCGTCGGCGCCGGCACCGTCCTGACGGTGGAGCAGGTGCATCAGGTGGCAGCGGCAGGTGGACGGATCATCGTGTCACCGTCGACGGACATCGACGTGATCGCGGCGTCGGTTGCCGCCGGGCTGGTATCGGCGCCCGGTTATTTCACGCCCAGCGAAGGCTTCGCGGCGTTGAAAGCCGGCGCCCATACGTTGAAATTGTTTCCGGCCGAGGCCGCCTCGCCCGCGGTCGTGCGCGCGCAGCGGGCGGTCCTGCCCAAGGATCTGCCTCTGCTGATCGTGGGCGGCGTGACTGTGGACGACGTCGGAAAATGGTTTGACGCCGGCGCCAACGGGTTCGGGCTGGGCTCCGCCCTGTACAAACCCGGCCAGACCGCCGAGCAGGTCGGGCGACAGGCGCAGGCGTTCGTAGCGGCGGTGAAGGCCTATCGTGGCTAAGATACGCCTCGGCCTGGTCGGCTTCGGGAAGATTGCGCGGGATCAGCATTATCCCGCCATCGCCGCCAATCCCGCTTTCAGCCTGGACGCGGTGGTATCGCCAACGCCGCTCCCCGACCTTGCGGTGCCGGTCTTCGCCGATGTGCAGGCGATGCTGGATATGGCGGCGCTGGATGCGGTGGCGATCTGCACCCCGCCGGGGCCACGTCATGCCCTTGCGCGGACGTGCCTGGAAGCAGGTTTGCATGTGCTCCTCGAAAAGCCACCCGCGACCACGCTCGGCGAGATTGGCGATCTGCAGATGCGCGCGGCAGCGCTGGGGCAAAGCCTCTTCGCGACCTGGCATTCGCGCTTCAACGACAATGTCATCGAGGCAGCGGCCATCACCCAGCGCGAGGGCATCGCATCGCTGGATATCCAATGGCTGGAGGATGTCGAGAAATGGCATCCGGGCCAGAATTGGATCTGGCAGGCGGGCGGCTTTGGCGTGTTCGATCCGGGTATCAACGCGCTCTCGATCGCGACCTTGCTCTGCCCCGAACGACTGCTGGTCAAAGGCGCCTCTCTTGAGATGAACACCGAGGGGCATCAGCCGGAAGCCGCGACGCTGCACCTCGCCACCGGTGGCGTCGAAAGCGGGATTGGTGCACGCTTCGACTTCCGCCACGCCGCAGGCGAGCGCTGGACGATCGATATCGCCACGAAAGCGGGTACCCGCATCGCCCTGTCTGGCGGCGGGGCCGGATTGTCGATCGACGACGGCCCGACCCGCAATACGGCCAACACCGAATATGCGCAGATTTACGCGCGCTTCGCCGCACTGATCGCCAGCAAGGCCAGCGACGTGGACGTCGAACCCTTGCGGGTCGTGGCCGATGCGCTGCTGATGGGAGAGCGGCGCACGATCCGCTAGCAGCTTGCTGCGGCGATGACCGGCGGTGTGGCGCGCGGCGCCTGGCAGAGCGCCTCCTCTACCAGGAGCATCCCATCCGTTTCGAGCCAGACCCGATCGACGCCGACGCAGCGCAGCATCTTGGCGGCGATGATGCGGGCAGAGCCGGCGTCGAGCCCGTCCACGTCAATCCGCAATCGCAACCCATGATTCACAGTCTCGGTCGAACCAATCGACGCGATCTGGAGGTCGCGCTGCGCCAGCAAGCCCACGATCCGGCACAGCAGATCGGCGGCGGCATCCATGTCCAGATGAAAGGCGGTCATGCCCATGAGAGCGCCCGTCCCGAACGGGGCGCACTATTGCGCAGGAGGCTGCGGGCCATGTGATCGGCGGCGCGCGGCGGCGACACGCCGTCTGCCTGCGCCTGCGCCAGCACCCGATCGAGCCGGGCGCCGGTGGCGGCCACCCGCCGTTCGACCTCGGCCAGTTCCCAGCCGAGATATTGGGCGGCCACGTTGATGATGCCGCCGGAATTGACGACATAATCCGGCGCATAGAGGATGCCGCGATCCGCCAGTCGATCGCCGTCTTCCGGGGTCGCCAGCACGTTGTTCGCCCCTCCGCATACCAGCTTCGCCTTGAGCGAGGCGATGGCCGGCCTGTCGAGGACGGCGCCGAGAGCGCATGGCGCGAAGACATCGGCCGGCGCGCCGACAATCTCGCCGGGCGTCACGATCGCCGCGCCATATCGGGCTTCCATTGCCTCAGCCAGGCCGGGACGCGGATCCGCGACGATCAGCCGCGCACCGGCCGCGTGGACCAGCGCGCACAGTCGTGCGCCGACATTGCCCAGGCCCTGCACGGCAATTGTCAGCGAACCAAGATCGCCTCCAAACCTGTGGCGCACGGCGACCTCCATCGCGCGGAACACCCCAAGCGCCGTCCACGGTGAAGGGTCCCCAGCAGGACGCCCCGGGACGCCGTCCACCCCGGCGACATGGTCGGTCCTGCGGCGGATCGCCGCCATGTCCGCGATCGTCGTGCCTACATCCTCGGCGGTGACATACTCGCCGCGCAATTCTGCAATGGCCCTGCCGAACGCCTCGAACAGGCGGGCGCGATCGAACGGCCTTTGCGGCATGGCCAGCACCGCCTTCCCGCCGCCCAAGGGCAGATCGGCCAGCGCAGTCTTATAGCTCATCCCTTCCGCCAGCCGGAGCGCATCGAAATGCAGCGCCTCCATGGTCGGATAGTGCCAGAGGCGGCACCCACCCGCCGCGGGGCCAAGCCGGGTCGAATGCAGCACCACCACGCCTTTAAGCGCGGCACTTTTATCTTCGATCATCACCACCCGCTCCGGTGGCGTGCCTGCGAAATGCCTCATCTCGGTCATGCTGTCTTCCGATCCTTGCCGGCGCATTGTCGCAACGTTGGGCGGAAATATCTGCGCTATTTTTGGTGTTATTCCCGGTCTTATCGGTATATTTTTGCGTGAATTAACAACATCGAGGTATTTCCTTGCCGACACCGCTTGACCCGTTCGATCGCAAAATCCTCAACGCCATCCAGGAGGACGCCAATCAGCCCATCGCCAAGATTGCGGAAAAAGTGGGCCTGTCGACGTCGCCTTGCTGGCGCCGCGTCGAGCGGCTCGAGAAGGAAGGCGTGATCGTCAAACGGGTGGCGATCGTCGATCGTCAGAAGGTGGGGCTGAACGCCCATATCTTTGCGCAGGTGAAGCTGAATGCCCATGGCCGCGCCAACCTCGACGAGTTCGCCGCCGCGATCCGGGGCTTCCCCGAAGTATTGGAAGCCTATGTGCTGATGGGTGTCTTCGATTTCATGCTGCGGATCGTGGCGGAGGATATCCACGCGTATGAACGCTTCTTCTTCAACCATCTGTCGAAGTTGCCGGGCATCCAGGAAATCAATTCGACCGTGGCGCTGTCCGAACTGAAATCTACGACAGCGCTTCCCATTCGCTGATCGAAGGCGCCAGTGCCACAGCCCACGAGCGTGCGACCTTGGCCGGTAAAAGTCCCTTCCAAACAAAGTCTTCGCAGATCGAGAGAGGCTCTTGCAGCGATCAAGCGGCACGCGCATAGAATGACGAAGCGTTCTTCGTCGGCGTCGGTCGGCATGGTCGTTGACGAAAGACTGAGCGGCAAAAGCCGTACTACAAACCCCAAGGTGGCCGTCCAAATAGGCGCTGCCCGCGGGGAGGAGAGATGCCCCGAATGTATGTTATCGCCTTGCTGTGTCTCGTGTGCGCGATCCTGTCCGCTTCGCTGTCCTTCGCGTGGCAGCACGCCCCCAAAGCGGTTGCGGAGCATTGGACCGTGCGTCGGAAACGGGAGGCGAAAATCCGCGCGGGGCGGACGGGTGCCCTGTATCTTGGCGGCGCCGCGATCGCGTTGGGCGGCATTGCCCAATTTTTGCAATGACGGCGCCGACAGGAGGCGCGAGGATACGGCCTAGGACGCGAACAGTTCCGGGCGTCGCTGCTTGAGCGCCTGGAGCAATATATAGGTCTTGGCGTCGCCCAACTGATCGGCCTCCGCCAGTGCCCAAAGCGCCTGCAACGTCACTTCGTGCATCGTGATACATTCATTCTCATCGGCGGCGCCCCCGCCCGGCCCGGTGCGCTGGGCCGCCGAATAGGGCGCGAGGAAGAGGCTTATGCGCTCGGTCGACACGGCCGGCATCGGCCAGAGCGTCGCGACTTTTTCCAGTTCAAGGACGGCGACGCCAGCCTCTTCCATCGCTTCGGCCCGGGCGGTGTCTTCCGGCGTCTTGCCTTCCACTCGACCTGCGACGACCTCCAGCAGCGGCGCATGCCCGCCTTGCAGGACCGGCACGCGCGGCTGCCGCACCAGCAAAGCGACCCGGCGATCGGGATCGTACAGCATCACCGCCGCCGCATCGCCATGATCCTCGACCACGCGCTGCTCGATTGCGCCATTGGGCAGCTTCAACACCACGTCGGAGATGGTCGACCAACGGTCATGAATCAGCCGGCGTTCGACGATCTCCGCTTCGATGTCAGGCATCCAGTGCGCTTCCGTCTTGGCTCAGCAGCGCCATTTCCTTGAGCGGGATATCGGTGTCGGCCAGCCGTTCCGGAGCGACATGCGAACGGCCGGTGACGAGTGCGCGCCCCTGCACATAGTCGCGTGTGGCATTGACGCAGTCCAGCGCGACCACCTGCCCTTCCTTCAGATAGAGGATCGAAAAGCTGCGGCTCGCGGGATCGCCGCGCGTCACCTCGGCATCATGCCCCGCGCTTAAGCCGACCGTCTGCAATTTGAGATCATATTGGTTCGACCAGAACCATGGCACCGCCGCATAGGGTTCGAGCGTGCCGGTCAACGCCTTGGCGACAATGGTCGCCTGGTCATTGGCGTTCTGGACCGATTCCAGCCGGATCGGCAGATTGTCGGCGAACGGGTTGGCATGCAATGCGCAGTCGCCGATCGCGTGGACATGCGGCAGGCTGGTGCGGCAATATTCGTCGACCGCCACGCCATTCCCGCCCTCGGCGCCGGCCGACAGCAATGGTTCGACCGCGGGAATGATGCCAATACCGACGATAACCATATCGCACGGGCTGATTTCACCGTCGGCCAGCCGCACCCCGGTGACGCGGCCATCCGCGCCGACAATCGCGTCAACCATAATCTCGAAGCGCATCTCCACCCCATGGGCGCGATGTTCCTCCTGGTAGAAGCGGGACAATTCGCGACCGGCGACGCGTGCCAGCACGCGATCCTGCGTCTCGAATATCGTCACTGTCTTGCCGAACTTGGTGAGCACCGCCGCCGCTTCCAACCCGATATAGCCGCCGCCGATCACGGCGACGCGGCGGGTGGTCGCGAGTTCGCCCATGAGCCGATCGACGTCCGCACGCGACCGGACCGAATGTACCCCTGCCAGATCGCCCCCCATGCAGGCCAGCCGGCGGGCATGCCCGCCCGCAGCCCAGACGAGCTCACCATACCCGATCGCTTGCCCGGCGGCGGTCGTGACGGAGCGTCCGTCGGGATCGACCGAAGTCACGCGCTGCCCGGTCAGCATCGCTATGTCGCGCTCCTGCCAGAAGGCGGCGGGGCGGATCAGAATCCGCTCGAACGGCTTGTCCCCGGCCAGATATTCTTTCGACAATGGCGGGCGTTCGTAAGGAAGCTCCGGTTCCTCGCCAACGATCGCGATCGAGCCGGTGAATTTACGCTGGCGCAGGCCAATGGCGAGATTGGCGCCGGCATGCCCCCCGCCGACGATCAGGATGTCATAATGGTCCACGCTTACTCCCCGGCTTTGCCCCGCATCTAGCATAGCGACCGGCGGGCTCAATGAGGAGGAGCGTCGTGCAGCGACGGGCGGCGTTAGCTCATGCGGCCAGGCGTTGCCGGGTGGGGAACGGGCATAGTCCCGCCAGGAACTGATCGGTGCAGGCGTCCCAGCTGTAGCGCCGTCCTTCGATCGCGCAGTCGGCACGCGGCGCGGTGAGAGCCGCGCGGATCGCCGTCGCCAGATCATCGTCCATCGCGCCGACACGGCGCTGGGCCGTGCCGATGATGTCGAGCGGACCATGGACCGGATAGGCCGCGACCGGCGTGCCGCTGGCCAGCGCCTCGATCATGACCAGGCCGAACGTATCGGTCCGGCTGGGGAAAACGAAAACGTCAGCCGATGCATAGGCCGCCGCAAGCGCCGTACCCTGCAGCGCGCCGAGAAAAAGCGCGCCCGGATGCCGCTGTGCCAGATAGGCGCGGGCCGGTCCGTCCCCAACGACGACCTTCGATCCCTCGACCGGTGTGTCGAGGAAGGCACCGATATTCTTCTCGACCGCCACACGACCGACATAGAGCTGGATCGGCCGCGGCAGACCAGCCAACGCCGGCAATGCAGGCATATCCGGACTGAACAGGTCGAGATCGACCCCGCGCGACCAGGCATGGGTTTGCGGCAGTCCCTGTTCAGCCAGCTCTTTCGCCAGCATCGAAGTGGCCACCATGATCCGCGTGGCAGGTGTATGAAAACGCCGGACGATAGGCCAGAACCAGGCGGACGGCAGGCCGGTGCGCATGGCCACATAATCGGGAAAGCGGGTGTGAAAGGAGGTCGAGAAGGGCAGACGGCGATCAAGGCACCAGCGCCGCGCCGACCAGCCAAGCGGTCCCTCGGTCGCAATATGGACGGCCTCGACGCCCGCATTGTCCAGCCGGCGCCCCACTTCGCGTCCGCTGCCGATCGCCAGGCGTATCTCAGGATAGCTCGGGCAGGCGATGGTACGGAACTGATCGGGCGTGATCGTCTCGACAGCGTGGCCGCATGCGCGCAACTTGCCGACAGTCGTCTCCAGCGTGCGGACGACGCCATTGATCTGCGGCCGCCATGCGTCCGAAACGAGTGCGACCTTCATGCCGGTACGAGGACGAGCGGTGCCACCGCTTTCGCGGCCGTTGCACGCGCCGCCTCCTGCCGCTTATGTTCGGCCCAGTCGATGATCTCCATCCGACCATCGTCATGCTCGGCCAAAGCGGTGCAGCTTTCGACCCAGTCGCCGTCATTATAATAGGTGATGTCGCCGAATTCGCGGATTTCGGCCGAATGGATGTGCCCGCAGACGACGCCGTCGACATGGCGCTCGGCGGCGGCATGCGCCACCACTTCCTCGAATTTCGAGATGAACTGGACCGCGTTCTTCACGCGCTTCTTCAAATGCGCGGCGAGCGACCAATAAGGCAGGCCGAAGCGGCGGCGCACGAAATTCACCACCGAATTGGCTTTGAGCAGGAATTCGTAGGCGCTGTCGCCGAGGAAGGCGAGCCACTTGGCGTAGAGCACGATACTGTCGAACTGATCGCCGTGCAGAACGAGCAGGCGACGACCGTCCGCCGTCTCGTGGATCGCTTCGCTGACAACCGTCACGTCGCCGAAGGCGAGGCCGGTATAATCGCGCAGCACCTCGTCATGATTGCCGGGCACGTACACGACATGCGTGCCGCGCTTGGCCATCTTGAGGATGCAGCGCACGACATCGTTATGGCGCGGTGGCCAATACCAGCCTTTGCGCAGGCGCCACGCATCGATGATGTCGCCGACCAGATAGAGCGTGTCGCATTCGACCGACTTCAGGAAGTCCAGCAGCAATTCGGCATTGCAGCCGGGCGTGCCGAGATGAATGTCGGAAATCCAGATCGTGCGGTAATGCGTGCGCTGCCGCGGGGCAGGCTTCGCGTCGGGTTCATCGAACCAGGCCGGCAAGCTCGTCGGCGCCGAAAACGGCTTCTTGGGGCCGCCCGGCTTCACGCGCAGGGCCATCGGAAGGTCTGGGAGAGAGGCCAAGCTTTCGCTCCTCGCGCCGTTTCAATGATGGCCTTGTACGGCACGCTGATGAAAGCTGCGGGTCAGTCCCGTGGCAGATTGATGAACGCGGGCCGGCCTCGCGCGGTCGACTGTCACAAAAGCGTGATCATCCCGTAGCGCGTCTGTCGCGGAACTGACCGATAGCTCCCCGGATCATGGGAGAAGTTGGCATGGCGACAGCAATGCAGACGCGATCGGTTGCAGCGGCCTACGACAGGTGGGCGCCGGTATATGATTTAGTATTCGGCGCCGTCTTCCGGCAAGGACGCAGCATCGCGATCGATGCCGCGAACCGCATCGGCGGGCGCGTACTGGAAGTCGGCGTGGGGACCGGCATTTCGCTGCCGCATTATAGCAAGCGCTGCACGCTCTACGGCATCGACATTTCCGACGGCATTCTCGGCAAGGCGCGGATGCGCGCGCAGACGCTCGACAATGTCGAAGCGATTGCCGTGATGGACGCGGAAGATCTGCGCTTTGACGATGGCGCATTCGATGTCGTCGTCGCCCAATATGTGATCACCGCCGTCCCCAATCCGGAACGCGCGCTCGACGAATTTGCGCGCACCGTACGCCGCGGGGGCGAGATCGTCATCACCACCCGGATCGGCGCGGGCAAGGGTCTGCGCGGCCGGGTCGAAAAGCTGCTGATGCCGATCACCAGCCGACTGGGATTCCGCACCGAATTCCCGTTCGAACGCTACGCCGACTGGGCGGCTGCCAATGGCAGCGTCGAGCTGGTCGAACGCAGCCCCCTGCCCCCGCTCGGCCATTTCGAGCTCCTCCGCTTCCGCAAGAACTGAACGGACCGCACATGAGCGAAACGTTGAACCAACCGACCGGCAAGATCGCCGCCTTCCGCGCACAGCTCGACGAGCAACGCTGGGACGATCATCGCTATTATCATCACAGCCTGATCAACCAGAGCCTGCACTTTCTGAGCGCGAGCACTTTCATCGGCGCTTATATTCTGATGTTCCACGATCCCGCGCTGGCGAGCCTGCTCGGCTGGTGCGTGGCGATGACGAGCCGTCAGGCCGGGCACTTCTTCTTTGAGCCCAAGGGCTATGACGCGGTCAACGATGCGAGCCACGAATATAAGGAAGAGATCAAGGTCGGCTACAATCTCGTCCGCAAGGTCGTCTTCATGACGATGTGGGCGCTGATGCCGCTGGTGCTGCTGATCAGCCCGACCCTGTTCGGCGTCTTCGCGCCGATCCCCGGGCCGATGGGCTTCCTGCGCCATGTCGGGTTGATGTGGCTGGTTCTGGGGATTGGCGGGCTGTTATTCCGTACCTTCCAGCTCTTCTTCATCCGCGACGTGCCGACCGGATTGGTGTGGGCCGCCAAGATCGTGACCGATCCGTTCAACGATTTCATGCAATATCGCCACGCCCCGGTGCGCCTGCTCAAGGGCGAGCGGCTCGACGCCGGTATCGCAACGCGCTGAACGGACCTGAGCAATCCGTTCGTGCTGAACCTGTCGAAGCACCGTCGGTCGAGTTCCGGCGGTGCTGCAGGAAGGACAGCCCCCTTCGACTGCCTGTCTGCCGCAGTCGCCCGGGACAGGCTTCGACCGGCCCGGCGCGAAGGGGGACCTGCGCTAGCGCCCCAGACGCCGCGCGATCAGTTCCCGCAGGATGCCGCGACGCACGCTCTTGTTGGTCGCTTCGGGCGCGTGCCACCACCAGCCGTTGGCGGCCATGCGCAACGCGGCGCGGGTGAAGCGATCCACGACCTCGTCGAAATCGGCATCGGTATAGTTCAGGCTGAAGATGATGCGCCCGGTTCCGACCCAGCTCAGCAACAATCCTTCTTCGCGCAGATAATATTGCAGCATCCAGTTGAAGCGCGATGGGGCGGTGTACAGCACCGTCCAGATCGAGGTCAGGTTGGCGACGCGAACGGGTATGCCGGCGGCCTCCAGGCTGGCGTTCATCTGGGTCGCACGCCGATCCCAGCGGTCGTCCATGTCGACATACAGGCTTTGCGTTTCGGGCAGGTCCAGCGTCCGCAGGAAGGCGTTGGTCGTCGCCATCACATAAGGATGCGCATTGAACGTGCCCCGCGCGAAGCAGATGTCGACCGGCCGATCGTCGCGAAAGCGCTTCATCAGCGCCGCTTTGCCGACCAGGACGCCGATCGGCAGCCCGCCGCCCAGCGTCTTGCCATAGGTCACCATGTCGGGACGGATGCCGAAATATTCGGCGGCGCCACCGCGGGCGAGGCGGAAGCCGGTAAAGACATCGTCCAGGATCAGCACGATCCCGCGATCGCAGCAGACCTCCGCCAATCGCGCAAGCCATTGGCCATAGGCCGCCCGATCGAACCCAGCGGTGCGACTGCCGTCGACCAGCGTGTTGTCCGAAGGCGCCGCCGCATTGGGGTGAAGCGATTGCAGCGGATTGATCAGGACGCAGGCAATATCCCGGCGGGTCGCCAGCGTCCGCAGCGCCTTTTCGGACATTTCCGCCAGCGTGAAGGTGCGATCGGCCGAGACCGGATTGCCGATGCCGGGCTGCACATCGCCCCACCAGCCATGATAGGCGCCGCAGAAGCGCACCACCTTGCTGCGACGCGTATGGTAGCGCGCCAGCCGGACGGCCTGCATCACCGCCTCGGTTCCGGACATGTGGAACGAGACCTCATCGAGCCCGGTGAGCGCGCGCAGCCGCGAGACATTGTCGGCCACGATCGGGTGGAGCGCACCGAGAACCGGGCCGAGTGCGCCGACCTGGCCCACCGCGTCCGCAATCATGCTCTTATAGGCATCATAGCCGAGGAGGTTGACGCCATAGGAACCGGTCAGATCGTAAAAGTCGTTGCCGTCGACATCGGTCACCAGGACGCCGGTGGACGTCTCGACGAAGGCGCTGACGCCAAGATGCTCGCGGACCAGCGGTGCGAACTGGAAGGGAACGCGATAGCTGCCCGTGAACTGAAGATCGGACAGACCAGTCCGCGTCTCGGCGGTCAGCGCACGCCCCTTCGGGAAGCGTGCCGCGAACAGAGCGGCGAGACGATCGAAACCCTGCTCGCGCTTCGCGACGATATCATCGGGCGCGCCATCGCATCCGAAGAACTGCGCGCGCCCATATTCGACCGACGGAATGAGGCGGGCGATGCGACGCGACCATTTGGAATGCCCCGCCAGCGAAGGATGTTTGGCTTGGGACAACAGCAGGCGGCGCCGGCCGGCGGTGGCGCCGAGCCCGACCGATCCAGCCGCAAGGAAGGCGAGAGACCAGTTCATGACTTTTGCTACCGCGCTTCGGCAACGGGAATATGACAATGCGTAAGGCGATCGGCCGCCTCGTTGCGAACGAGGATCTGAACTTCCTGCTGACCAACCGCCTGCCGCGGCGGCTGGCGACCAACGTCATCGGCTGGTTCAGCAAGATCGAGCAGCCGCTGGTGGCGCGTGCGTCGATCGCGGTGTGGCGTTTCTTTTCCGACGTCGATCTGGCCGACGCCGAGCAGACGCATTTCAAGAGCATGCACGCCTGCTTCGTCCGCACGCTGCGACCAGGCGCCCGGCCGGTCGATCCCGACCCGCAGGTCCTTGCCAGCCCGTGCGATGCGATCGTGGGTGCGCATGGCCAGATCGCGGGCGATGAAGTCCACCAGATCAAGGGCGCGCCCTACCGCCTGAGCGAATTGCTGGGCGACGCAGACGCCGCGCGGGCATTTGAAGGCGGCACCTATGTCACCCTGCGGCTAACGGCGGGCATGTATCATCACTTCCATGCACCGCACGACCTGACGGTCGAGCAAGTGACCTATATTTCGGGCGACTGCTGGAACGTGAACCCGATCGCGCTCAAGCGGGTGGAGCGGCTCTTCTGCAAGAATGAGCGGGCGGCGATACGCTGTCGCCTGGACGATGGCACACCGATCATGCTGGTGGCGGTGGCGGCGGTGCTGGTCGCGAGCATTCGGCTAACCTTCCTGGACACGAAGAACGCGTTGCGGATCGGGGGGCCGCGCACGATCGCGCTCCATGCCCAATTGGCCAAGGGCGACGATATGGGCTGGTTCGAGCATGGCTCGACGATCGTGATGCTGGTGCCGCGGGGATTCGATCTGGCGGCTGGCGTCGACAGTCCGTCCCGATTGTACGCCGGAGAGCCATTACTTGCCGCTGGGATAGCCGTGCAACCGACGTGATAGTGCTGTTTTGATGTGGGATTTCCTATAGATGGCGCATGATTTTTCGACGACCTAAGGCCAACGTCGCGCCTTCGCTTCCCCCGGGAAAAAGGGTTTACGCAATCGGCGATGTCCACGGATGCCTGGACCTCCTGAGGACATTGCTGGAATTGGTGGAGCGCGACGCGATAGCTCGGGGCAAGGCCGAAAACCACGTCATTATGTTGGGGGACCTTATCGATCGGGGACCGGCGTCGCGCAGCGTTATAGAGCACCTGCTTAACGATCCGCTGCCCGACTTTCGCTTCCATTTTCTGATGGGCAACCATGAAGACGCAATGCTGCGATCGCTCACGCTTGGCGCCGATCCGCGAGAAACGGGATGGATGCGCTTCGGTGGACGGGAAACGCTGCAAAGTTATGGGGTGCCCGACGAAGTCTACCAGCTTGCTGGCGGATTATTGTCCGATGAAATGAGGCGATACATTCCACGCCAACATCTCGATTTCTTACGCCAGTTTGAAGATAAAATTATCATGGGAGACTATCTGTTCGTTCATGCGGGAATCCGCCCCGGCCGCAGCGTAGACAAGCAAAAACGATCGGATCTTCTTGGCATACGCGATCCATTCCTGAACGATAATCGCAGCCACGGATACATGATCGTGCATGGTCACAGCATCTGCCGTGAGACGGAGTTCATGACGAATAGGATTGGGATTGATACGGGTGCCTATCAGACCGGCGTTCTCACCGCTCTTGGAGTAGAAGGAGCCGACCGCTGGGCTCTCCAGACCGGACGCGATTCCCCCACAATGACCTGAAGCCGGTACGTGGTCGTAGGTCAGATCTCGAACATTTGCATATCTGTTTCATACGGCGATTCGCAAGTTACAGGAATGAAACTGCGTCCCAGCTGCTTAAGTCCGCGGCCAATGTGATACGCCGCGATAGTAAATCAAACGCATACCGCCTGAAGCAAAGCCAGGCACGCCTCTGAACTCATAAAAAACCGCAGATAAACTGCGGTTTAGTGAGCAAAATATCACTTGTAAGAGAGAATGGAAACTGGGCGGCGCGTATCGCGCGCCGCCCAGTTTTCAATAAAGCCTACGGGCTAACTGGCGGCGTCGGGGTTGGCGTCGGCGTCGGCGTCGGGGTTGGCGTCGGCGTCGGCGTCGGGGTTGGCGTCGGCGTCGGCGTCGGCGTCGGCGTCGGCGTCGGCGTCGGCGTCGGCGTCGGCGTCGGCGTCGGCGTCGGCGTCGGCGACGTATCGGTACCGGTAATGTTTGTGAGGCCAGTGATCTCCGACGTCGCAAATCCGCCGGCGATCAAGAAAAACGCGAGTGCCGCGGTGGGAATAGCCGAATTGCTATCGTCGAGATTAGCACCCGTACGACCGCCCAAGCTGGTTCCGGCCATCGCCATGCTCTTGGTATTCGCCAATTTTACCGCATAGGGCCGCACGGGCGCCGCAGCGGAAGCCGCTACGCCAAGCGTAGAGGCGACTAGGAGAGATGCGGTGCCCACGCCCGCGGCGAGCTTTTTGCCGTACATATTCGTCCCCATGTTTTTACGCCATCTACCAACCCTATGTTGGTCATGCTGCGTTGCCACATATTTCGCCGTTGCGCAACGGCAATCTTAAACAAATTTGAGTCATCGTCTAAACCAAATCGGCGTAAACAAGATCACTCTAACATCTGGCTCGCGGCCGTGTTCCTTCGGGAGTCCGCTTGATCGCAAATACCAGTTACTGACCTCGAGCGGACGCGCCAGACATTGCTACCGCCCTGAAGAGCCGCGATATTCGACCTGCCCGTCAGTAGGCGTTCCTGTGAACGAGCACAGCAAAGGTCCGCAGGATGATTTTCAGATCCCGCCAGATCGACCAATAGTTGAGATATTCCAGGTCGGCTTGGAGGCGATTCGTGAGATCCCCACGCCGCTCAGTGGCGCCTCGAAACCCACGCACCTGCGCAAGACCTGTCAGCCCCGGCTTGGCGGCATGCCTATGCCAATAGCGATGATCGATTTCCCAGAATAACAGATTTTCGGCACGAGAGCCAACCGCGTGCGGGCGTGGCCCAACAACGCTCATGTCGCCGATCAGAACGTTGATAAGCTGCGGCAGCTCATCAATGCTCGTCTTTCGGATAAAGCGGCCCACCGTGGTGATCCGCTGATCGTCCCGCAGCGTAGAGGCAGCCCCGCGCCCGTCCGAAGCCTCAACGCGCATGCTGCGAAATTTGAACATCCGGAACATGCCATTGCCGCGACCAATACGTAGCTGCGTGAAGAAAATCGGCCCTGGCCCGCTCACTTTGATCGCGAGGGCAGTAAGAACAAGCAGTGGCGCGCAGATAAACAAAGCAGACGACGCGAAAGCCACATCGAACGCGCGTTTCATGACACGCGCCGCGAGGCCCAGCGGCCCCTTCGCGACGATGATGGTCGGCGAGCCTCCGAACTCGGCAATGGCCATTGGTTTGATCTCGCCCAGCTCAGGCGCCAATATCTCGGCCTGGACATTCGCTCCCTTAAGCGCATGCGCCCAGGCCACACGTTTATCCAGGGCACACTTTACGACCACGCGATCTGCCTCCCGCAAGGTTTTGGCGAGTTGGTCGTACATTTCCGGGCAGTGCATTTCCGGATCAAACCGGGAAGCCGGCAGAACGGAGAGTTGATCCCCCTGCACTTCCGAAACATTGTCATCCGTGATCAGAAAAACACTGTAGGGATTTCCGCCCAGGATCGTGCGCGCTCGACGGATGAAGGACCGCCTTACCAACCCAAGCAGCGATGCGCTGCAGACAAAGCCGATGGCAAAAACGATGCGCGAGAACTCAGCGCTCGCCTTCAAGTAGAAAGCGACGAAGAGCACCGCCAGAACGGCAAGCGCCAACGATTGAAGCGATCGCCCAACAGCGCGCCACGAATCGCCAATCACCTCAGCAGAAAAGGCCTTGGCGCCCAGCGCCAAAGAAAAATAAATGGGAAGGACGGTCAAAGCCACGACAGCCGATTCGTTTACTGCAGAACCGTAAGCGAAGCCGGCAAAGAGATAGCCCGCAACGATGCACATGCAATCCAGTAGGATCAACAGGCTATGGAAGCGTATCCTGAGCGTTCGCCGTGACACGCGGGCGCTTCGCACACGCGCTTCACGATCGGCGATCGGAAATGCTCCTGCTGGTGCAACGTACATGGACGCCCCCTACTCTCGCTCGATCAGGTCATTTACGATGATACGCGGCCCCGAGTCAGTAGCTAACAGGAGAAGTATCGGTTTTCAACCTTTTTACTGCACCGCAGCATAGGTTCCGCCTTGCATCCGCAAGAGGACGGCGGCAAATCAACCTTAGGCGAATATTGTCGTTGTCGCCGACTGCTGGACCCGCGCGACATTCGGCAATCCAGAGGTTGGTATTGATGAGGCGATGGCGTCGGCTAGTTGTGCTTTTGGTGATCGTTGCCGTGCCTCATGTTGCAGGCACAGTTCCGGCGACTCAACAGGCCCTCCGGCAATTCACGTCCTATGATCAGAAGTTGACCTCCGTCGGTTACCGACTCGCTGTTTCAACAAGGGGATTTTGCAAGAAGCAGGCGCCTCTAATCGGGCTGGCCTTCCACGACATCGCGCAATATGCTCCTTCGGAGCAGCCTGATGCGCGCTCAACCTTCGCTTTCGACGGGCATATTCTTGTGCTTGCCGTCGCCACTGACAGCCCCGCCGCAAAAGCGGGCATTCAGGTCGATGACGCGGTGGTGCTTATCAATGGTCAGGCCGTTCCTCCCGCGGTCGCCGGCGTCAGTGCCAGCTTCGCCAGGACTGCCGCATTTCTCGATCAGCTCGAAGCCGCTTTGGCCGCGGCCGATCAGGTATCTATCACCATCGAGCGCGCCGGACAGCGACGTGAAATAGCCGTGAAGGGGGAAATGGGATGCCCCACACGTTTCCAGACGCGAGCAAGCGCAACTATTTTCAGCCAGGCCGACGGGACGAATGTGGAGGTAAGTTCTGGACTGATGGATTTTGCTCAGAGCGACGACGAATTGGCAGGCGTAATAGCACATGAGCTATCCCATAATATTTTAGGACATCGCACCAGCCTGGATCGTCAGCGTATCCACCGGGGTCTTTTGGGCCAATTTGGACGAAGTGCTCGTCTCGTCCGGGACACAGAGCAGCAAGCGGATCGTCTTAGCGTGTACCTGCTGGCGCGGGCGGGATATTCACCAGACGGTAGCCTATTATTCTTCAAACATTATCAGGACTCGCATCCCTTGAATTTCCTGGGCGCGCCAACCCACCCGGCGTTCAAATCGAGGATCGCCATCTTGCAGGCAGAGATAGCCCGTCTAAACGCCATGACCGCTCAAGGCCTGATCCCCTATCCTGAATTTCTGACGGCGCCTCCGCGTGATCGCCTGCATCAGCCACCGGCGATAACCGCATCACAGAATCCATAACCTCCCCGTGATGCTCCACCGCTCATTGCTCGCTGCGCCGCAATGTGCTGAAGGGAGGAAACGCAAGGGGAAGCGGCATCTACCGAAGGGATGTAGCATGCGAACAGGGAGCGCCGGGGCGATGAGGGCATTGAAGCTTGTTTCTATTTGCTCGTCGAGCATATTGGCGACTTCATGCTCGACCAATATAGATGTGCCGTCGGGGCCTCAGGCTTATGCGCTGATGCGCCCTGCCACCGGGAAGGTGGTATTAAGCGATTACCGCATCCAGCCATCCGATCACCTTTCGGTAACGGTTTACCGGGAGCCAGACCTTTCGCTGGCTGACGTGCCGGTCGATTCGGCGGGCAAATTCGCGCTGCCGTTGGTCGGGACCGTCTCGGCTGCCGGTAGAACATCCGAACAACTTGCTAAGGACATCACGAATGCCTTGGGATCCCGCTATTTGAGGGATCCCCAGGTATCGGTAAATGTCATCTCGGCCGCTTCCCAACGCGTTATTGTGGAGGGCTCGGTCGTCCAACCCGGCATCTATGATATCAGAGGGGAGATGACGCTCCTGGGCGCTTTGGCGCTTGCGCGCGGCCCCGATCGGGTGGCCAAATTGAACGAGATCGCAATATTCCGCCGCGTCGACGGCCAATTAATTGCAGCGAAGTTCGATATTTCTCAGATCCGCAGCGGCAAGGCCGCTGATCCTGCAATCATGCCCGATGACACCGTCGTGGTTGGTTTCTCTGGTCTGAAGTCCGTCTGGCGTGATACGCTACAAGCGCTCCCGGCTTTCGCGGTATTCACCCGCCTCTAGCTGCGGCTTTCGTCACGGCCTGCGCCTGGTCAACCGCGTGATCTAATCGCAGTGGATCACATTGCGTGCCGCCCGCAGGTTAGCCGGGCTTATTGACTCATTATGGTGCGGGACCAGACGCTGACCTGTAGAGCATCATTGCGTCAGCATGCGCTGAGCGCGGCTCACCGCTTATAGCACACTAGCTGGCCATGCGCGTCGCTTCGCAGCGGCTATTGAGATGGTTGCGTTCGCTTACACCATACTGATCTGGACGCGGGGCTGGGGCGGGGTTGGGTGCCGCGCCATCACACCTGTGAACTCAGGATCAAAAAGGCGGGATCCGACCCAGATTTCGTCAGCGGCTGCCCAACCGCTGACCGCCATAGGTTGAGTTGCGGATAGGCCCCCACCACCACTCATTCTCCAAAAACCAATCCACCGTCTTTGCGAGACCGGTTTCGAAGCTTTCCTGCGCCTTCCAGCCCAGCTCTCGCTCCAGTTTCGTCGCATCAATCGCGTAACGGCGATCATGGCCCGGACGATCCGAGACGAAGGTGATAAGGCTTCTGCGCGGAGCGCCGCTCGCCAGCGGAGCTCGAGCATCTAGAGCATCGCAGATCGCTTCGACCACCTGCAGATTTGTCCGCTCGTTCCGGCCGCCGACATTGTAGCTTTCGCCCACGGCACCGCGTGTCGCGACCAGCTCCAACGCGCGGGCGTGATCGTCTACAAACAGCCAGTCGCGCACGTTATCGCCCTTGCCATATACGGGGAGCGGCTTGCCCTCCAGCGCGTTCAGGATAACGAGGGGGATTAACTTCTCCGGAAAATGAAACGGGCCGTAATTATTCGAGCAATTGGATAGTACGACTGGAAGTCCATAGGTTTCATGCCAAGCACGAACGAAATGATCGCTGGCAGCCTTGGACGCAGAATAAGGCGATGACGGCGCGTACGGCGTTTCCTCGGTGAAGACGCCGCTATCGAAGGGAAGATCTCCGAATACCTCATCCGTTGAAATATGGTGAAAGCGAAAGACCGCCTGCGCGTCGCCCGATAGACCCTGCCAGTAATTCAATGCAGCGCTCAGTAGCCGGAATGTGCCAACGACGTTGGTTTCGACAAACGCGCCCGGACCATCGATCGAACGATCGACATGGCTCTCCGCTGCAAGATGCATGATCGTTTCGACCCGCTCCTCCTGCAAAAGCGCAAGAACGGCTGGCACATCAGCGATATCGCCCTGCACGAAACGATAATTGTCAGCTCCCTCGATTTCCGAGAGCGAGGCAAGGTTGCCGGCATAAGTGAGCTTGTCCAAGTTGACGACCCGCATGCCTTTTCGCACGAGATGCCGAACGACAGCGGATCCGATAAAGCCGGCGCCGCCCGTGATGAGATATGTGCGCATCAACCAACCTCAAATAGAAAAGGAGACACAAAGTCTCTGAACAATGGTGCATCCGCGTCTTTGGCTGACAGAACGGCGTCGCCCATATTGGGCCAGTCGATCCCGATGTCGGGATCGTTCCAGCGGATCGCCATCTCGCTCTCGCGCGAATAAGGCGCGCTGACCTTGTAAAGCACTTCGGTGTCAGGAAGCAGCGTCATGAAACCGTGCGCGAATCCGGCGGGAACCAACAGCTGGTTCCATGCATCGTGGGAAAGCTCGCGGCCAACCCAGTGGCCGTAGCTGGGTGACCCCTGTCGGATATCTACCGCGACATCGAAGATAGCGCCGCGCAAGACGCGAACCAGCTTGTCCTGGGCGTAAGGTGGCGCCTGGAGGTGCAGCCCTCGCACGGTGCCGGGCGTAGCGGACAGGCTTTGGTTATCCTGCGTCCAGGCAATTGTGATGCCTTCGGCAGCGAAAGCGTCTTGCTTGAACACCTCCGAGAAAAAGCCGCGGTGATCCCCGTGCTTCGCGGGTAGCACCTCGACCACATCCGGAATTGCGAGCCGATTGAACTGGGTCATACGAGGTTCGCGATCCGACGCTTCAAGTAAGCGGCATATTCGGTTTTGCCGAGCGTTGCGGCGCGCGCCAAAACCGCTTCGGCATCCAGATAGCCAAGCTCGAACGCGATTTCTTCCGGGCAGGAAATTTTGATACCCTGACGATGTTCGATCGTACGGACAAAAGAGCCCGCATCGTGCAGTGAATCATGCGTGCCGGTATCCAGCCATGCATAGCCTCGCCCGAGCCGGGAAATGATCAAATCGCCCCGCTCAAGGTAGACCCGATTCACATCCGTAATTTCATATTCGCCACGTGCGGAGGGACGGATCGATCGCGCAATTTCGGTGACATCCGAATCGTAGAAATACAAACCCGTGACGGCCCAGTTGGACTGGGGATTTGCGGGCTTTTCCTCGATGCTGGTGGCCCGGCCGCTCTCAGGATCGAACGACACGACACCGTACCGCTCGGGGTCATCGACATGATAGGCAAAAACGGTTGCCCCCGCCCCGTGGGCGACAGCCTCGCGGCATTTCTCGCCGAGGCCCTCGCCATGATAGATATTGTCCCCCAAGATAAGCGCGCCGGGGCCGCCATTGATGAAAGGGGCGCCGATGACGAAGGCCTGGGCAAGACCGTTCGGCTCCGGCTGCTCGGCATATTCAAGGTTAATCCCGAATGCCGAGCCGTCGCCAAGCAAGGCTCGAAACATCGGCAAGTCACGCGGCGTCGAAATGATGAGAATGTCCCGCATCCCCGCCAGCATCAGTGTCGATAGCGGGTAATAGATCATCGGTTTGTCATATACGGGCAGCAGCTGTTTCGAGACTGCCAACGTAGCCGGATAGAGGCGGGTGCCACTTCCCCCCGCCAAAATGATGCCCTTCACGATGTATTGCCCCCTAGCTTAGCATCGCATTCATGATGCGAAGACGTGTTGCATTGCATCATTGCCGCGCAACGCCGATCTTGCAAGCCGAATTGCCGCTGTCCACGCTCCGTGCGCAGCAATGGCGCAAACTTTGTGACACTGTCACTCGTGAAGCTAACCTGCTTTCGTGAAGCGCACAGGTAAAGTAAGCGTTTGCACGACGCCGACATTGTTTACCGCGGGTGGTACCGCAATTTGCGCTAGTCAATCCGCGAGAATGCTGCGATGCATGATTGCATGTGGGGGCCGATCGAACAGGGTGTTGGCGCGTCGGAATCTGGTGCGATCGGGTCGTCGTTCAAAGCCGGATTTGCCGGTGCCGCGCTTCTTTTGGTGGCCGCCTATCTGTTGGGGGGATCCGCTGCTGCCATACCGGGCCGCGGGATGATCATAGAATTGATCGCCGTCGCGCTTCTGGCGTTTACCGTCCTCAACTGGCGTGGAGGACGCCCGTCGCTCGTCGCGCTTATTGGCATCGCGATGGTTTTGTGTCTGCCGCTCGCCCAATTGATACCGCTTCCCCCCGCCGTCTGGGCCGGCCTGCCGGGTAGAGAAGTAGCGAGAGACGTAACCGCGTTGATCGATCCCACGCTTTGGCGTCCGCTCAGCCTGGATCCCAACGCCACGACACGAGCCTGGTTTGCGCTCTGGGTGCCGGTCGCCATGTTCCTGGCAACGATGCAAATGCCGGAACGGGCGCGCTTCTGGCTCGTCATCGTCTTGATCGGGATTGCCCTGTTGAGCGGGATTCTCGGGCTTCTTCAGATCAGCGTCGGCAATTATAATCTCTATCCGTTCGAAAGCGATCACGAAGGTCTTCCGATCGGCCTCTTCGCCAATCGCAACCATCAGGCGGCACTGATGTATGCGAGCTTGAGCTTCGTGGTCGCCCTCACCCAGATCCAGCGCATCGCCCGGCGCGGCCCCGGCGCATTGGCCGTTGCCACCGGGATTGCCGCGCTGCTCATAGCCACGATATTTGCGACCGGATCACGCGCTGGAATGGTCCTGATGGTGCTGGCATTGTTGCTGAGTGCGCTGATCGTGCTCCGCAAGCGGCTTGGCTGGCGCAAGATCGTCGCAGGCCTCGCGCTGCTGGTGGTCGCGATCGTGCTGCTGTTCAACAGCGGCGTCGTGCAATCTTCCGTGGATCGGCTGCTTACCCAGTCTTCCGATGGCCGCTATGAATTCTGGCCGGAGGTTCTCTATGCGGTTCAGGCCTATTTCCCGGTCGGGTCGGGCGTAGGAACCTTCCAAAATGCATACCAGGCGACCGAACAACTTGCAGCGGTGGGATGGCACTACGTCAATCACGCGCACAACGATTATCTCGAAGTGGCGCTGGAGGCCGGAATACCCGGTGCGCTGGTACTGATCCTGCTGATCGCGATCTGGGCGGGATGGTCGTGGCGCGCCTGGGTGCGCGATCGGGACGACGACGCCAATCTCCTCAGCCGCGCCGCCTCCATCGCGATCCTGTGCCTCATGTTGCACGGTCTGGTCGATTATCCTCTGCGAACTTTCGCGCATCTCACCCTGCTGGGCATGCTCGCCGGCCTTCTGTGCCGGCCGAGGGAGGCCCGCGCGCCAGTTGACGAAGCGGCTGGAAAGCCGGAGGGAAGTTATATCGGCGCGCTGATGCCACGTCGATCAAGAGCATAACCGGGAATGGTTCATATCAACGAAAACCAACCGGCAAATGCAGGGTAAAGGGACGAGCAATGAATAGGGTGATCATGAGCTATAGTGCGCTGGTCGATCCAGTGATGGGCGGTTTGCGCCCTGCCTGTCCTGATAATCTGCATTCGCCGAAGGCCCGCATCGGCGGCCGGCTGCTCTCCGCCCACGCCCACGCCCACAGGAACCTTGACCAGTGACAAACGCCATGGCTCCCCACACGCCGATTGCGGACCGCGAATGGGACGACCGCGATGCAGGATCGCGCCAGGACTATGGCGATACGCCCGATCAACTGCTGGATGACTCCGGTGGAATCAAGATCGGCGAGATCATCGCCGCCCTCTACCGCAATCGTTACATGATCATCGCCGCGATCGTGACCGTGTTGCTGGCGGGCCTCATCGCCACCCTGCTCATGACGCCGATCTACAAGGCATCGTCGACCGTTCAGATCGATTTGCGATCGGACAACATTTTGGCTGGTAGCAGTGTCGAGCCAGATGTCGCCGCTTCGGATACCACGCGTTTTTTACAGACCCAAATAACCGTGCTGAAGAGCCGAGCGCTCGCGCTGCGTGTAGCGAAGTCATTGAACTTGGCGCGAGACGATAATTTCGTCATAGCGATGGGCGCAAAGCCTGCGGCGATGCCTGGCAAGACCATGCCTGCCGCGCGAGAGGCGCAGGTCATTGCTCTGCTGACGCGCCATCTTGAGGTTGAGATGCCGGGCAATTCCCGAGTAGCGACCATCACTTTCGCTAGCCCAAGCCGGTCATTGGCCGCACGTGTCGCCAATAGTTATGCGGACAATTATATTCGCTCCAATCTTGAGCGCCGTGTCGATTCTTCGTCTTATGCGAGGGACTTCTTGGAGCGGCAGATTGCGGAGACCAAGGATCGGTTGCGAGGCTCGGAACAGAACCTCCTAGCCTATCAGAAGGCCGAAAGCCTGATCGATACTACCCCGACCCAAGATGCCTCTTCGAGCACCACGCCGGGCGATGGACCGTCGCTGTCCGTAACCAATATGGTCAGTCTGAACTCGGCAGCCTCCGCGGCAACTGCCCAGCGAATTCAGGCCGAACAGCGCTGGCGGGAAGCGCAGCGCACGCCGTTAATGTCGCTGCCTGAGGTCATCAACAGCACACTGGTTCAGACACTACAGGCTCAAAAGGCGACGCAGATGATTGCGCTGGAGCAGTTGCGTGCACGGTACCGGAATGGCCATCCCAGCGTAAGCCAAGCGCAGGACGAAATCGCATCGATTAATAGGGAGATCGCCAACCAAGCAGGCAATATTCGCAAAAGTATCCAGAATAACTACCTGACCTTGCGGAGCCAGGAAGAGGCACTTTCCGCAAATGTTGGAAGCTTGCGATCGACTGCGCTGAACGAGCAGGGTCGTCGCGTTCAATATAATATCTTAAAGCGCGAAGTGGACACCAATCGAGCGCTCTATGACGCCTTACTACAACGCTACAAAGAAGTGACTGCGGCAGCTGGCATTGCAACCAACAATCTATCTATTATTGACAATGCAGAAGTTCCAGTTACGCCGAGCTCGCCCAATCTGTTCCGCAATCTGCTGATTGCATTCGCCACCGGCGTTGGCCTCGCAGCGGCCCTCGTCTTCGGCCGCGAGCAGTTTGACGACGTAATCCGCACTCCGGATGATGCGCAACGCAAATTGGGGCTGCCGCTACTGGGGGTTATTCCCCTATCGAGCGCGCCCGATCCGAAGAACGAACTGAACGACCCGCAATCTTCTCTTTCTGAAGCCTATCATTCGTTCCGCACGGCGCTCGGCTTCTCCAGTCCCGATGGCGCACCACGCACCTTGCTTTTCACCAGCAGCCGTCCAGGCGAAGGCAAGTCCACTAGCGCGGTCGCCATGGCGCAGGGCTTTGGACGGGTCGGGAAGCGCGTGCTGCTGATCGATGGCGATTTGCGAAAACCATCACTCCACCGGCAACTCGATCTCAGTGCGCGCGCAGGTCTTGTCAATCTGCTTACGGCGCAGAACTCGATTGCCGAAGTGGTGCAGCACAGCAACATGGAAAATGTTGATTTTGTTGCCACCGGCCCCCTGCCGCCCAATCCGACCGAGCTGCTGACCTCGGATTCGCTCGCCCGTACGCTGGCCTCAGCGCTTGGGACCTACGATATGGTCATTATCGATGGTCCGCCCGTCATGGGCCTCGCCGACGCTCAGCTGCTTTCGCGCCAGGTGGAGGCGGTCACCTTTGTCATCGAAACTGGCCGCGCCCATCGCGGGCAGGCCAAAGCTGCCGTTCGACGGTTGCTCGCCGTCCGCGCGACCATGGTTGGCGTCGTCCTCACCAAGTTCGACGCGCGTCGGTCGGGTTACGGCTACGGCTACGGCTACGGCTACGGCTACGGCTACGGCTACGGCCGTGATGGCGAAGAAAAGGCTGCATGAACCAGAAGAACTTGAGAATATCCGGACCTGCAGCTAGCCGGGCGCGCGCACTTATCGTTGTGCCTGTTTGCTTGCTGCTGATGATCGGCGTGGCCGCGACTGGCTTCTCCGATCTGGCTTTGGAGGAAGGCAATGCCTCCATTGCTTTATCAGTATGGCCAACGTCCGCTGCAGCTATGGCAGGGGCTGCGCAAGATCTGAGCAATCAGAGACGGTTTGAAGAAGCGCAGACATTGGCGAGCAAGGCCTTGCGATTATCCCCGATGAATTCGGGCGCACTTCGCGTGGTCGTGCTAGCCGCTCAGCAACGCCATAACGACCCCCTTGCGGAAACCAGTCTTGTCCTGGCGGCCCGCCTAGGTTGGCGCGATGGCCTGGCTCAGTTGTGGCTTCTCAACCGCGCCATGACGCAGCAAGACTTTACCGTGGCGTCTCAATCTGCCGACGCGCTGCTTCGGATTCACTACGCCGAACCAGAGGCGCTTGGCGCGATGTCGATGCTGATTGAAACACCTGGCGGCCGGGCGGCCTTGGCCGAGCGCTTGTCCGAGCAGCCCCCATGGGAGCGAACAGTCCTTCGAAAGCTCGATGGTCACACGCAGCAGCAAACTGAGAACTCCCTGGCGCTTATCATCATGTTGCAGCGACTTGGCCTTGCTCTTGGAGAAGGCGAGCTCGGTCCATTCATCGACAGTGCAATCAAATCGGGCCAAGGGGCACGGGTCAAAAAAAGGTTGAGCAGGCTGGACCCAGCCCTAACTGCTGACGTGGATGGCGGATTGAGCGACGGAGAATTCAGCCAACTAGCATCGGATGCCGAAACATGGCGGCCATTTGGATGGCAAGTTGCCAACGTAGAGGGCGTGAGGGTCGAAACACCCTCCAGCAATGAGTTTCATCTAAATCCCGTACTCCGCGTCGAGACGGACAGCACTAAACCCGCCGCAGCGGTCAGTCAGGTTCTAGCTCTTCAGCCAGGCTATTACGTCTTAACCTTTAAATATAAGTTCGAAGCGGGGCAACGGCAAGCATTCACATGGCAGATCCAATGCGCTGCGCAGCCAACGAAACTTCTTAACGAGATGGCAATTCCGGACTCAGCCAAATTTGTTTGGCAGGAAAATGCAATAGCGTTCCGAGTACCGGAGCAATGCGCCGGCCAACGCATTACCATGATGACCAGACCATCACTAACTGGCGTCTCCGCTGCTGCCTTTGACGATGTTCACCTAGCGAAGCGCAGCGTTCCCTAGAGACCAGCCGGATGCCGAACCACCACCGAATGGCTGCGTCAAGAATGGGGAAGGGTAAAGTCGACGATCACTGGTAAGTGATCTGCGCCCGGGCTCGCAGTTCCCGTCTTTGCTTCAATTGTGACAAGATCGCCAGTTGCGAAAACGTGATCGATGCGAATTAACGGACCGAGCACCCCGAGCCTGCGGGCTCTTGTAGGAAAGGTAAACCCCGGCCCCCATCCAGTCCCCAGCCAAGAATCGCGAGCGACTTGTCCGATAATTCGATAACCCTCATTCCAGGGGGTCGCGTTAAAATCGCCAGCAGCTATTCCGCGGGGCGCTCGCCGCATCTGATCCGCAAGCGCATAGAAGTAAAGCCGGTTCCTCGTTACGTCTGCATATGATTTTGGCGCGCGAACATTCCAAACACGAACCTGATTGGATCCAACCGTCAAATCGGCTGAGAGTATATAATTGTCATGTCGAATAGACGACATCACGCACCTACATGCAATCAACTCGTTGCTGCGCGTCGCAAAACTCCATCGAACGCCGGTAACAAACCGCAGCGCACCGACAAATTTAACTATATCGGCCTCCTGCACTACAACGATCTGAGGGCCATTTGCTGAAATAGCTCTAGCTGCGCCCAACATATCTTTATTATAATTTCGCAGAGAAGCTGTAACAATGCGAAATGCATGCGCTCCCTCCGGTACAGGCCGTCTGGTCGGTATTTGCAAGCCCCAAGACAGGACCGTCAGCATCAGACACAAACCACCACCGGCAATCACTAAATTGCCGCAAGCGGCCGCTATTATTGCGGCCACTAAGGCGATTATTGCGAACCAGAACCCAAACGCATTTACATATCCCAGACCTTGAGCATCACCAAACTCGAGGAAAAGAAGGTACCACGACAAAATAAGAATCAGAATCAGCGAGGCGCCCCAGACCCCCACCCCTCTTTTTCTGAGTGAATGACGGAAATTAAAATGCACTACCACCCCATGCCTCAGTGAGAATGTCCCGCGATGCCAACTTGCTCCGGCATCACAACAAAACCGAGCAGTAGGGCAAACCGGTTAGTTATATGAGCAAAAAGAGCTAACCAGTGAAGTGGGGATCGTAACGGAAAGGAGAGCGTGTCGTGCGACCTACTCAGCGCGGCGCGCAACGCGCTTGCTGTCCGGTCATACGCATTGCCCATTCCCGTCGACGGGACACAGGTGCTATACAATGAAGGCAAGACGCCCTGCTATCAACCGCCTGCTCCCTTGCCAGACGGCGCACAACCCCACAAAACAACAAGTATGTTGCAGCGCGGCAAAGATCAAGTTAGCTTAAAAATTCAGCCGGGAGGAAATTTCCGTGGACTTCATAAAGGCCATAAATGACGGAACTCGGACTCAGTTGGAGCTAGGATGTGGGTCGCGACGCGCCCGGCATGGCTATGTCACTGTGGACAATCGCGCGATGGACTCGGTCGACATAGTCGGAGACGCCCGAGACGTGCTGCAGCGATTGAATAACGACACCTTAAGCCACGTCTTTGCGAGCCATTTTATCGAGCATGTCGATGATTTAGAAGGATTCCTGCAGGAGATCGTAAGGGTTTGCCGCCCAGGAGCGCAGATCGAATTTATTGTTCCGCATTTTTCCAATCCCTATTTCTACTCTGATATTACTCATCGTTCATTTTTTGGTCTTTACACCTTCAGCTATCTGGCGCGGGACACCATCGGCTTTCGCCGTCAGGTTCCAGGATATGCTAGAATTTCTGGATTAGAACTCACTGATGTAAAATTAGCGTTCGGGACCCTCAGATCGTTCTTTATACGTCAACTTTTTAAAAAATCTGTACAGCTTTTGGTCAATACGAGTCGCTATATGCAGGAATTATATGAGGAATCCTTCACCGGCCTCGTTCAGTGCTATGAACTTCGATATACTCTCTCGATCGCGAAGTAACCGACAGTGATAGATTCCATATAGTTCAGCGTAGTGTACGCACCACAGAGAGCTAACATGGCAAGCAGGCAGATACGATGAAAATTGGCTTGATCGGCACTTATGACGTTGAGAATTTCGGCGACTGTGCGTTTCCAAGTATGTACCAATTCCTTTTGCATAAATATTGGCCCGACGCACAGATCACTCTCTATAGCCCTACCACGAAAGTTGCTGACATTCTCGAATTCGAGCAGCTTAAGGAACTGCCGGGCTCGGATGTGGCCGGCTCTTTTGTCGAGGATGCTCTTGTTCTGACTGGCGGGGAAACAATTTCCTATGGGCATTCCGCTGGCACATACATCTACCCCGTTGCAAGCTACAGCGCATTCTTGAGGCTCTGGCTGGGACCGTTGCTCGCCGCGGCGCGCGGTGAAACTAGGTTTATAGCGCACGCGGTTGGTGGAAAACTTGGGGACGAAACTCCTTACAAAGTAATTGGGCGGTTATTGCGATCAGCGGATTTGGTCACATTTCGGGACCAGGTGTCGAGCGACCGCATGTCAACGCCCGATTGGAGGTTCCCACTCGCCACTGATCCAATGTTTGCAATTCGAAACCTCGCGAGCAAGCCCGAGTTTGCAAATCGAGTCAGCCGCCTGCTGTCTGCCGAAAATATCGCAGGAGGGTATATCGCCTGCCAAGTTTCTTTGCCTTATGTGAAAGGAAAGCTAGAAACTTGGGCTGTCTCGGTAAGCGAGATAGCCATATCCCTTAAACTGCACGTAGCGCTGGTCCCGATTTGTCATTTTCTTAATGATGCGGAGGTACTTGAATCTGTACGCGTACAAATAGCCAATCTGCTTTCCCCTTACGAGCTGTGCGTCGAGATTGTACCGGAACGAGTGAAGATTCGCGACACAATCGCTCTGATAGGGTGCTCTTCCGGCTTCATTGGCACTTCGCTCCACGGCGCTGTCACGGCAGTTTCTTTTGGGAAACCTTTAGCGGTGCTTTCAAGTAGTCTGAATGGCAAGCATGAACAGACTCTCCGCTCAGTCGGCGTCAATGGCGCCGTTACTGATAACATTGGTGGATTAAGAGCATGCTTTGAAAGGACGTCATCAAGTGACATGGGCGAACTCGCCGACAACGCTGCCAGCTTAGCAGAGCGTGACTTCATACAGGTTGTCGAACGACTGAAGGCGAGTCGGCAGCCTCGTCCAGAGATCGATAAAAATGACGTCGTCAAAATAGTTAATTTCGATAAAGCCACCGTAGCGAGCTTCAAGCACCAGCTGAATCGCAATTTTTTATTAATGTTGCGACGTATACCGGGGTTATATGAGGGCTACAGATCGCTCAGGGCGCGGCTGGCGGGATAACTTTATCTGGCGTCAAATTGCTACCGCGCTTCCTGACAAAGCTCGCGTTATACATCTGTTTTAATGAGTTGCGAGCATTTACTGGCATGTGCAGAAGTGACCATGCACTGGCAGCGGATACAATCATCACTCCTATAGCGATTCCGCGTGCATTTATCTGCACGAAGGGAGCAAGGATAATGGACGTCAAAACGATTAAGGTTGGTATTATATATCGAGCTGAAGATTTCCACGTTCCAGATGTGATCCGGTTCAAAATCAAATAATCGCCAGCAGAACGCAATGCAAATGCCGCTGCCGTCCCGGCCAGGCCGAATTTGGATGTCAAGAATATCAGAGCGATTATGTAGGGCGGTACTTCGCACATCTGTATGATCGCCGTGCGCTTCGGATTCCCGCCCGCCTGTATCTGTGCAAACGATGCCGTCGACAAACTGATAAACCAATGCGCGAACAGAATTATCTGCCCGACGACGGCCGCCTCGTAACCAAATTTTCCTCCCAGCCAAAGCTTGAGAAACGGCCACATTGCCAGAATTCCTAATACAAGCACCGGCACCATGATGACCGCGATGGCGTGCGTGACAGAGACCACCAGATCCCTCGATTGCCTGTTACCTGAGAGGCTCGTCAACCGCGGGAAGATCGCGCTTCCCAAAGCCAGAGGAACGATGTTGGCGCGTTGGGCAAGCTGGCTTGGCACTGAGTAGGTCGCAACTGCAGTTGCGTTCATCAGCCAACCAAGCAGAAGGCGATCGAAAACGGTCATCAAGGGTGCGATAAGTCCGGCAAATGAGACCCACCCGCCAAAGGAGACCAGCTCACGCACTTCCGCCCCATCGATTTGCATCGGCACCCCGCGAATGATTTGCGATCGGCAGCGAAACCACCAAACAATGGCCGTGAGCAATCTAACGAAAAAGGAAGCCGCAATGAGAATTGGCAGTGTAGGCTCGAAGAGAAGCGCGGCGGCCAACGGCATCGCCTGAGTTGAGATCGTTGCAATCGCATTAACGGCATTAGTTTCAGCAAACTTTTCGCGACCGTTCAGGGCCCCCATCATCAGATTAGCGATCAGCGCAGATGGGAGGGCCATCGAGACCCAAGGAAGAGCCTGCAGAACCTCGCCCCTCAGCTGATCTGCCACGTTGAAGGGGCCAGAAAAGTACCATAGACCCGCAAAATAGAGGACGATCCCACCCACGAAACTCAACGCACCGACAACCGCCAACGCCGACCAAAGCGCGATCGCCTGGCCGCGAGGATTTCTATCGCCAAGCAGGGCAATTCGGTAGGCAGCCGCTCGGCTTAGGCCCAGATCAAACACGCCGAAATAGCCCAGCAACAGCCAGGCGATCCCAAGGATAGCGTATCGATCGACCCCAACCACTTTCAAATACAGGGGGATCGTAACCAGCATCACGGCTACTGGCGCCAGTCGGCCGCTAATATTATATACTGTGTGTCTGCCGATACTCATCGATAAGCCCCGCCGCGAGTCATTGCGGCTTTGATACTTGTCCCCGTATGTTGCAAGTGCGAAATGTGGCTAATGATGCACCGGTTTCTGGCGGCCTGAGCTGAATGCACGGTCGCGTTTAGCGCGTAGGAAACACCCGCCTCCCCCGCTAACGCGACGGTTGGCGCTTGTGGCATTAGAAGCTATTGCACCAACTGACGATGACATATTGGGGGTGGGTCAACTTGGAGCACAACGCTGTCGCACATGCGGATCGACAGACGTCCGATCCAACGGCGCGAGCTCGCGCGCTGGCGGCACGCGTGATGTTCATTGGGATCATTCTTCCCAGTCAGTTTACAGTCAACGTTGCCGGCTCAACGTTGAATTTTTCAAGGGTTGCCATATTAATCTCCGCAGCCTTGTTACTACCGTCAGTAAAGAATATGCGCTGGCGTCTACCCGACATATTGATCATGATTTCGGCAGTTTGGCCAATTATTTCATTATCTACAACTTCAAAAAGCGACTGGGACTCGGGGGTTATCGCTCTCATCGAAATTGCAGGCCCATATTTTATTGCACGGCTATCATTCCGCAAATTGAGCGAGGTGGCCATCTTTCTTAGATTTTGCTTCCCACTCGTTGTTTTTCTAGTAAGCGTTATGGCGTTTGAGGCGCTCAGCCACCGTCAGTTATTTGGACCGATTTCCGGCGTAACAAAAGAAGAACTGGTTCGAATGGGGCTGATGCGATCGGCAGGCCCATTTGGATTTCCTATTCTCGCTGGTATTTTCTGTGCAAGTTTATTCGGCCCCTTTTTGACCGGTTTGAATCGGCATCGGCGAATAGGCGCAGTGGCATCCATCATCGGAGTTGCCGCCTCGGTGAGCTCCGGTGCGATAGCGGGAGTGCTGATTCAGATCGGGCTAACCCTATATCGCAACGCCTTTATCAGATTAGGAACGCCCAAACGGTGGCATATATTTGCATTAATGTTCTTTACTCTATGGCTTTTTGTCGATATAACTTCTAATAGAGGTTTTTTCAAAGTATTACTTGGTTTTCTGGCCTTCAATAGCAGCACGGCTTATTACAGGCTTCTCATATGGGAGTATGCTGGCGCAGTAGCCTTGAACAATCCGATTTTTGGCGTAGGGTTTGATGCTGACTGGGAACGCCTTAGCTGGATGACCTCTTCGATCGACGCCTTTTGGCTGCAGAATGCGGTTGCGTATGGGCTGCCAACACCGGTCATGCTCGGCTTGGCTAGCCTAGGGACAATAATTTGTGTCGGTAAACGCGCGAGTTATCTTCCCGCGACGGACAGCGCTTTTTTGATGAGCTATAACTTCAGCTTGATTGGCCTATTGGCAAGTGGCTTTACCGTTCATTATTGGACAACAATGCTCATATGGTTAACCTTCTTTATTGGAATGTGCTTGTCACTTTCGGAAGCGCAGATCGGCAGCGCAACGGGCACGAAGCTTACCAAGCCTGCTATTGGGCGGGGTCCGCTGTATCAACAAGCGCGGACGCGGCCGGTATCCCCTCAAGCAAAGAGATATTAATCGCGTGAGCGAGGTTACCCTGATCAGTTCGGTGGGTAAACGGATCGCGCCTGCGATCGCGTGCGTTAGCGAGTTTGAGGACGTACTCCGGGAGGCACTGAACTGCAGCACAGTGAATTTAGCGAACGGCGAGAGGCCGATGCACAGCGAGCGCCCCGCATTAACGATTATGGTGGCGATCAGCTTCGCGCAGCTTGTCCAGTCCCTTAACAAATTAGGACGAGATCTGCCGCGTTCCGGCGTGACCGTCGCGTATGTTTTCGACGCATTTCTCTCCCCGCGTTTGACACGACTGCCTGCGCAATTTCGGCCACTGACTCGTTACTATCGCGCGCTTCATCGGTTGGATCGTATTTTTACGCCCATGCTCGGGCTCCGCGAGCAGCAGCAGGCCATTCTCCGCCGGTCAATCGATTACCTGCCGATAGGTGTCGACGCGTTAAAATATGGCAGTGCCCGCACAGAAGATCGGTGGGTCAGTGTCAATGGTTACGGACGCCAGCCCGCTGGCCTCACAGCAACACTGTCCGACCGGTTCAACCGTAATCGGGCGGGCTTCTTTTATCACACCGATCATATGCGAATCAGCGAGTTGACGGAAATCAACCGCCATCGCGCCATGTTCTGGCAGCTTTTGCGCTCTTCGCGCATTGCACTCGCCTATGCGCCGGAGGCCTACGATCCTGCAGGGCGCTTCGAATGCTCTTTTGTCGGTCAGCGCTGGTTTGAGTCGCTGGCGGCGGGCTGTGCGGTATTGGGGCGAAGACCCTCCGCCCCAGAAGCCGACGCACTGTTGGATTGGACCGATGCGACGATCGAGATTTCGGACGAGCCTTCCCGGGCGCTAGACGAGATCGGTTCACTGCTGGGTGACCGCGACCGGCTGGAACAGATCACCCGTCGCAATTTCCGGGAAACCGTCGCGCGTCATGATTGGCGGATACGCATCGAACAGATGATAGCGGACGTGGCGCCGGCGCTCACTGCGGGTGCCAGCGGCGCCGCGGATCGCGCCAGAGAACGATCTCGGGTGTCCTAGCGACGATATCCGTTCCACCATATCCAGGGCCTAAAAACGATCGGAGCAAAACCATGGGCAAGACCGCTCATACGCTTCGACCGGCCCGATAATATCGCTCCAACTGTCAACCGCCGAAGCGCCTGTATCCAAATCAGCGATCCGCCCGCCGTCGCCATTGGCCAACCCCAATGCTTTCGCAGGAAATGCATGTCGCCACGGGTCTTATACATCGATCTCTGAGGCGATAGCTGGTCTGCCCCCCCTATATCGTGCACCACCCGAGCCTGGTCTGTTACCATTGCTTGGAAGCCAGCTCTCTTAAACCGCAGCATCAAATCAACTTCCTCTGCGTAGAGGAAAAAGCTTTCGTCAAAACCCCCGAGCGCCACCCACGCCTTCCGGCTCATGAGCATGAAGCCGCCCGATAGCACTTCGACATGCCGCTCCGGCGACGGTGGGGCGGCCGGTCGCAACCTCGCCATCAGGGCACCGATCCCCAAAGCATAGACAGCCATGGTTCGAAGCTTCGGAAACTCAAGCCTGTTCGCAAATTCAGGCTGCAACTCGGCATCAAGCGTTACCCCACCCCAAGCATCTGTTTCCGGGTGAGCCTGCGCAAAAGCGACTAATCGAGAAATAGAGTCGTCGATGAATCGGGTATCAGGATTGAGTAGTAGAATATAATCACCGCGGCTGTGCCTCGCCAAAAGGTTGTTCCCTGCACCGAAGCCAATGTTTCCTTGGCTGGGAATGATCCTTACGTCCGGATAATGAGCACTTATGTAATTCTCGGTTCCATCCGAACCATTGTCTACCACCAACATCTCCAGGTTAAGCTCTGGATGCAATCGAAAAACTGACTCGATGCAGTCGCCGACATATGCCCTGGCATTGTAGCATACGGTCAGCACGCTCACTAATGGCGGTGCGTCAGATCGATCAAATGCTGTCATGCCAAGACCTCTTAATTAGCGCGATCAAACCTGACTGATGGTCTTTAAGGAGCATGGCTGAGGTTCCGACCTAGTGTCTCTACTGGGCACCTGCCGTAACATGAACCTTTCCGCAGGATCTGACAGGCTCGCAGCGCCAAGGATTCGGATGCCAACGAACCGACTATATCGCTAAGTCCTTTTGCACCGCATCAAAAATCGCCGCCCAATTGTCAACCAAAATTTAATAATCCATATATTTTAATGTCTTAAGAACGCACCGGTGGTGAATTAATCGATGAACGATCGCGTTGCTTTGCGGTATCGCTTCGATGTACCATCGACCGATGCTCCACGTTGTCTTGACCCGCTTCAATATCGCCAGCCCGGGCAGGGAGGCGCCGATTAGGAACTCGCCGGGGTGGCTAGATCGGCGGTTCGAACTTTTCGAACGTTATTGCCTGCCGAGTGTCGCGAGTCAGTCGATCGATAATTTCGCATGGATTATCTATTTCGATCACAATACACCTGAACGCTTCAGGAAACGGATAACGAGCGCGCAGTCGGAGTTCAATTTCACGGCACGCTATGTAGAGTATTTCGACGGTAACATGGCGCCGGCGGACGTAAACGCGCTCGATCAGCCGAGCAACGGGCTGGTAGTAACGACGCGGCTTGACAACGACGATGCGATTGCGCGCAATTTCTTGGCGAGGGTGCAGGAAGCGGCCACGCTCGCGACGGACGGAACGGTGCTTAACTTTACAAATGGTCTCGCGTTACGGGAGGGCCGCCTTTACACAGCAGTTGATTTTAGCAACCCATTCACCTCGTTGGTTGAACGAGGTTCAGGCCCGGCGCGTACCATCTGGGCCGCAAAGCATCACGAATTACATCAGCGATGGAATATACAGCAAGTTGGCGGCGCTCCGGCGTGGCTTCAGGTCGTTCACGGTGAAAATGTCACCAATCGCATCAAAGGACGGCGGCTGTCCGACACTAACTTGATCAACTCATTCAAGTTGGCGGACGATGTCGCCCTTGAACCAGTAAGCCGGCTGGGACTCGTCAGAGAAAACGTGATTTTAGGGCCGACACGCAGCTTACGCGAAAGGCTCGTTAAATTCGTAAAGCCCGTCGCTAAGAAACTTATGGCACGTGAATAGAACACGTTGGCCAAGTCAGCGTGAACTGTCGTCCCGTTCCCATCGACGATGGTGTCTGCGCACCCGGTTCCACTGAAAGCGCAGCCGCCCAGCGATCTTTATGAACCCGTAGCTGACTTTTGCGATGAAGGGCGCCTCAGCCGCGGCTACCGTCGCCATCTTTGTAGACCTTGCCGTTTCAGCACTAGGAAATAGCGTACGAAGTTGTGCATCTCCTGCCCGCCGCCGGCTCTCGATCCTTATTAATTCCCCGAAGCCTCTGGGTGGGTAGACAGTGAATGAAGCCGGTTTGCCGTCGAGGTCGGTCTTTACAGTCACTCTTTGTGAAGTATCGAACCGGGAACGGACAAACCCGTCGTCTGCAATTATCGCTGGAAATTGTCCGATGACGGCCAGCCCCTCCTCCGAAAGACCATAGACACCGGAACCAACCATCGCGTCGCAAACGTAAGGTTGTTGCAACCATATCTTATAATAATTACGCACGATCCAGTCGCTAAGGCTGGTGTCCACTATGATAGCTGGAGCAGCGGTCATTGCACCTGGGTGTCGTAGAGCTGCAGCTACAGCACATAGCGATGAATAACCGACGCTAATATCTGCATCAACAAAGATCAACGGATAGTGAACAGCTGCTCTTATACCTGTATTCAGCGCAAGTGTTTTTGAGCCCTGCTCCAACTCAATCACCTTAACACGCCGCGAATACCCACGCGCAATGTCCGCGGTATTGTCAGTGCAACCGTTGCAAACAACGATAATATCGAAAGGCGCATTTTCCCTTTCAGGGAGCATCGTGCTCAGACAACGCGCGATCACGCCCGCCTCATTATAGGCGGGTATTATGACAGAGAATCTGGATACCACCAAGTCTAGCCCGTCCATAGATGGCACCATGCTGCATCGCAGCTAGCGCCACGATCGCCGCTTTGCAAGGACGTGCTTAGCACGGCGATGCCGACAGCGCATCAGCATGCATTTTGCGGCGCAGCATAGACTTGACGATTGCGCAATGCAGGGGCCTATAGGCATATATCCTTGGGGGTAGGACAACGTATGCAGAATGACCTCGCGGATAGGTATCCGCCTCCTGCTGAAAAGCGTAGGTTGAGCCGCACCGGAAGGTTGCTCCGCCTGATAGCATCCACATTTGATATTCGAGCATGGCTTCATTTGGCCAAGCTACTAAATTATTACAATTATTCTCATGTCGTACCCCTCCGTAAAATTCAAAAAGGCGGCACCCTGTCGGTAAGTCCGGATGTTGTTTTTTCGAACCCCGCGAGAATTGAGATTGGAAGTCGTGTCAATATAGGCTCACGTTGCCATATATGGGCAGGCCCGTCGCACGGTCGCATCATAGTCGGCGATGATGTGCTGTTTGGCCCTGAAGTGATGCTGACTGCGGCCTCCTATCGCTTCAACGACGGTCACCCTGTCACCAAGCAGCGCATGGACGAAGCCGATATCGTCATCGGTAATGATGTATGGTTTGGGACCCGCGCGATCGTATTGCCCGGAGTAACAATCGGAGACGGGGCAATAATTGGGGCGTGCGCTGTCGTTAGGAGTGATATCCCAGCGATGGCGATCGCAGTGGGGCAACCTGCACGTATTGTTGGGATGCGTAAGATTTCAAGCAAACGGGAAAAGTTAATGGTCCCCCCAGCCTCAAAGAGCGATTCATGACCTTAGCAAGAAAACGGCGAGTTTTGATCATCGTCGAAAACCTCCCAGTGCCATTTGATCGCCGGGTATGGATGGAAGCGACGACACTCCAGGCCGCGGGCTATGAGGTTTCCATCATATGCCCCACCGGCAAGGGATATACCGCCCGGCATGAGATATTGGACGGGATCCACATCTACCGTCACCCCCTGCCCGCAGAGGGTAATGGCCTGCTTGGCTATGTTGCCGAATATGGAAGCGCCCTTTTCTGGGAATTTAGCTTGGCGCTGCGAGTGCTTTTCACGCGTGGATTCGACGTCATTCATGCGTGCAACCCGCCCGATCTGATTTTCCTGGTAGCGATGTTCTTCCGCCCGTTCGGCAAGCGCTTCCTCTTCGATCATCACGATCTTTGCCCCGAGCTGTTTGAAACCAAATTTGCCAGCCGCGGCCTTCAATATAAGGCAATGGTATGGGCCGAGCGTCTGACTTTCGCGCTTGCCTCCGTGTCGATCGCCACTAACGAAAGCTATAAGCGGATAGCCATCGAGCGCGGTAATATGCCAGCCGACCAGGTCTTCGTGGTGCGGTCAGGTCCAAACCTGAGCAAGATAAAGCCAGGTCCGGCCAATGAAGCGCTGAAACAGGGGAAGCGCTTCCTTGTCGGCTACGTAGGGGTCATCGGCCGCCAGGAAGGGCTGGATCTCCTCGTCGATTCGGCCGCATGGCTGCGCGCTGAAGAACGCGACGACGTTCATTATGGCATTGTCGGCGGTGGCCCCGAGCTGGAGGCCATCAAAGCCTACGCCATGGAGAAAGGTGTCGCCGACATCTTCACTTTCACAGGCCGGGCATCGGATCAGGTCATGATGGACATGCTGAACACAGCAGACGTCTGTGTGAACCCGGATCGGGTCGATCCGATGAACGACCTCAGCACCATGAACAAGATCATGGAATATATGGCACTGGGCAAACCGATTGTTCAATTCGACGTCAAGGAAGGGCGCTTCTCGGCGCAGGATGCTTCGCTTTACGCACTCGCCAATGATCCAATCGACTTCGCCCGGAAGATCGCGGAGTTGCTGGATGACGAAGCCAAGCGCCAGCACATGGGCACGTTCGGCTTCGAGCGCGTTCACGCGCACTTAGGTTGGGACCATGAGCGACCCAAGCTGCTTGCCGCCTATGACGCGGTCTTTGCCGGCCGGTAAGAGGTTGCCGACGCAATAGCTCGATGGTGCGAGCCAGCCCCGCTGAGGCCGCACCATCGGCCTGCTGCTAGGGGATGGCGTTGATCGGTACGATCTTGACGGTCTCAAGGCCCAACGCCTTGGCATCGCCGCGCGCATCCACGACCGCCGCAAAGTTCATGCCGGCCAAAGCCGCCTGATCCTTGAGCAGCAGACTGGTCATCTCGGGCAAGTGCGCGAACGAATAGCCAAGATTTTGACCCGTGAGCGCCGAGGGCTCAAGTTGTGGATCCCAAATTCTCAGATCGTAGCCCGCGCTCAGAATTCGCCGAGCCAGATCGACGAAAGGGCTCTCGCGCAGATCGTCGCTGTTGGCTTTGAACGCCAGCCCGTTCAACAGGATACGCGCACCCGGCTCGAGCCCATCCGTGGCCATTTCGAATATGAACCGCTTATGCGCCTCGTTCGACCGGATGATGGCGTCGAGTACGAAGGTCTCTGCACCGGTCTCATTCGACAAAAAGGTCAGCGCCCGCACGTCCTTGGGAAGGCACGATCCGCCGAAAGCACCGCCCGGGCGCAAATAATAAGGCGAAATATTCAGCTTCGTGTCCGACACGAAAATCTCGTGAACCGTCTTGGCACTCACGCTTTCGCGCAGACAAATTCGTCCGATTTCGTTGGCGAACGCAACCTTCAGCGCGTGGAAGCTATTGTCGACGAATTTGGTGATCTCCGCCTCACGGAAGCCGACGGTGAAGCGCGGCGCGTCGATGCCGGCATAAAGCGCCTCGACCGTAGCGGAAGGTTGCCCATCCGCCGTTCCGACAACGATCTTCGGCGGCGCATAATAATCCTTGAGTGCGGTCGATTCCCGGAGAAATTCGGGATTGTAGACCAGCTCGACATTATCCGGCTTACCGCCATGCTGAGCATGAAAGATCGGCGCAATCAGGAGGTCGAGCGAACCCGGGCGCATCGTGGATCGATACATGACGGTCAAAGGCCGTTCGCGCGGTGGAAGCAGGGTCGATGCAATCGCGATCTGGCGCGAAACCTCCGCAATATAGCCCATATTGTGCGAGCCATCGACGGCACTCGGCGTGCCGACGCACACAATGGCGATATCAACATCTTCAAGCTTGTCGTCGATCTGCTGAAATGCGGAGAGCCGATTTTCCGCCACGCCCTTTGCCAGCAATTCCTCCAGGCCGGGCTCGAAGATCGGGCTTTTGCCGGCATTGATCATCGCCACCTTGCTGGCGCTGACGTCAATCCCGATCACTTCATGACCGTCGTTGATGAGGCACGCGGCGGACGTCAGTCCGACATAACCGACACCAAAGATTGCGATCTTCATGAAGTTCCCCCGTTACACCCTGCCGTGTGAGCATGCTCTATCAAGCTATTGTGCAACTGCGAAGAGGAAGTTTCGCCTCAGAAACGGTTGAGTCTCGCCGGATCGGATCTTCGTTTTGCCGCGACTATATCCACATATGCCGGATCAATGCGGCTACGCCTGTTGTCGCTTACAGGTTCATGCCGCGAGCGCCCGACTGACCGGTCACTCCGACCTTGGCGTGACTGTTGATTGCTCCGATGGCAGCGAGTCACTTGTTCTTGCTGAACCAGGGTCGGGACTCGGCGAGGAACAGCTGAGCTACGGCGAAGGCTTGGACGAGCAGACGCACCAAGCCCAATAGCCCTGACAGATCGAGCGCCAACCTGCCGCTGGCCACGGTCCAAACCAATCCGATCGCGCCAAACGCAAAAAGCACGACCACCACCCAACGGGCGATATTGCTGCGACGCTGAACGATCAGATACCAGAGCAAAGTCGAGATCGCGATTCCGACGAAGACCCCAAACACAGGCGCGGCAGCGCCGAATGCACGCAATGCAGTTCCAGCATGGAAAGCCTGCAAATCGCTCCAAGTGAGAAGATTGATCGCGAGCCCCAGCACGATCGAAATTGGATAGAGCTTGGCGAAGCGTTCGATCGAGCGCGGCCGCATATGACACCCCCATATCATTCGCAAAACGCGATTTGTTCCAGTTGCCATCGTGACAATGCCCGCGACCTGAGGGAAAAAGAAGAGCGTGTCTATGGCCGTGCCGCGGGCTGCATTGATTGGATCCTTGCTGTGGAATTGACTTGCTTCACTTTGGACGGGTGGAATCCGAGGATTCGACCCGCCTCCTCCCGACGCGACTGGATGGAAGCGACGCACGAACGCTTCGCCTATCGCTGCCTGCCGCTTGCCATCGCCAATGCCCATGGCTGGGAGATATTGAGCCCATGCGGCTTTGAGGCACGCTGGAATGGCGGCATGCGTGCTGAGGATGTGGAGATCCGGCTGGATCCGGGCGCCGGCACGCAGGTTCCCGTATCCATTTTCGGTCAAGCTACGCTCACTTTCCACGTCGAGGGCATCTTGCGCACGCCGCCGGGGTTTGACCTGTGGGTGGGCGGCTCGCCGAACAGCGCCAAGGACGGTATCGCGCCGCTCGGTGGTGTCGTCGAAACGGACTGGTCGCCCTACACGTTCACGATGAATTGGCGCTTCACCCGGCCCGATCACTGGATCCGCTTCGAGGAGAATGAACCCTTCTGCTTCTTTTTCCCGATCGAGCGGGCATTGTTCGAGGAGATTGAACCACGGATCCGATCGCTCGACGAAGCGCCCGATTTGAAGGAAGCGTTCCAAAGCTGGAGTGCCTCGCGCAATGCTTTCCAGAAATGGGTTACCGAAACCAACCCTGTGGCCCCATCAGATCGGTGGCAGAAGCTCTATTATCGAGGCTTGTTTCCAAATGGCGATGCGGGCGCGGCAGATCACCGCGCGAAGCTGCGCACCCCCGCCTTCATCAACAAGGACGGGACGGAATTGCGACCGGTCCCGGCGGTTCCATCCCGTCCACCCTCATCGGAGGCGGTATCAGCATGTCCGGTGAAGCCGGCAACCACCGCGCCTAAGAACGGGATGGACACGAGCGGCACGCCAGCAGAGAATGACCTGAAGGCACGACGGCAGGCGTGGGCTCTGGAGAATGTCGCGCGTCAACGCACATTATCCAATGGCATGGCGGTTGACGAACGCACGACCATAAGCCCTGAAGATTTCCTCGAGCATTTTTATGCGCGGATGCGTCCGCTGATACTCCGCGGCGCGATTGCGCATTGGCCGGCCGTGTCCAAATGGACGCCGGAGTATCTCAAACGCCGTGTCGGCTCAGCTGAGATCGAATTTCAGGGCGGCCGCAACGACAGCCCTCATTTCGAGCTGTACAAGGACAATCACAAACGCCGCATGCCGTTCGATGGATTTATGGATCTGATCGCCGGCGAAACCGCCGGCAACGATGCGTATCTCACGGCCTATAACAGCGCCAGCAACCGCGACGCGCTTGCGCCGCTCGATGCCGACCTGGGCGTAATCGACGACCTCCTGACCGGCGCGCCGGGCATGCTGTGGATCGGACCGGGAGGCACTTTTACGCCCCTCCACTTCGACTTGACCAACAATCTTCTGGCGCAAGTCGTTGGCGTCAAGCACCTCGTCCTGCTTCCCCCAAGCGAGACGGAAAAACTGGCGAACAACAGGCACGTCTTCAGCGACGTCCATGACGTGACTGATCCCGACCAGCTGCTGCGCCATCCGGACGCGGCGACTGCCGTGCAGTATGAGGTTACCCTGACACCCGGCGATATACTCTACATCCCGGTCGGGTGGTGGCATCAGGTGGTCGCCGAAGATTTCAGTGCGATGCTGACATATACGGATTTTCGCTGGCCCAACGATGCCTATGAGCGTTTTCCAACGGATTGAGCGGACGATCCGAATGGGCTAGCGACCTGCTCGTTTGCGCGGGCAGGTCGGCGGCATCGCAGTCGGTTCGATCAGGACGGATGCTGCTGCCGGCCGATGCTCGAATAGGCAAGTCCGGCGCGCTCGGCCTCCTCCGGCGGATAGACGTTCCGCAAGTCGACGAGGATCGGCGCGCGCATCATCGCGGCGATACGCCTCAGATCGAGCGCGCGAAACTCATCCCACTCGGTTACGATCACCAGGGCGTCCGCACCTTCGGCGACCGCATAAGGGTTCTCCAAGAGCTCTACGCCCGGAAGCAGCGGCCGGGCCTGTTCCAGACCTTCCGGATCATAGGCGCGGATCGTCGCACCTGCATCCTGCAACGCCTGGATCAAGGCGATCGATGGCGCATCGCGCATGTCGTCGGTGTTCGGCTTGAAGGTCAGGCCCAGCACGCCCACTGCCTTGCCGCGCACTTCCCCGCCCATCGCCTTGATCACCTTCCGGCCCATGGCGCGCTTTCTCATGTCGTTGACCTGCACGACCGATTCCACGATCCGCAGGGGAACGTCATTGTCCTGCGCGGTTTTCAGCAGCGCGAGCGTGTCCTTCGGAAAGCATGATCCTCCGTAGCCCGGGCCAGCATGCAGAAACTTCGATCCGATCCGGTTATCCAGACCCATTCCGCGCGACACATCCTTGACGTTCCCGCCCACCGCTTCGCACAGATCGGCTATCTCATTGATGAAGGTGATCTTGGTCGCCAGGAAGGCGTTGGCTGCATATTTGATGATCTCGGCCGTGCGGCGCCCCGTGAACATCAGCGGCGCCTGATTCAGGGAAAGCGGGCGGTAAATCTCGCGCATCACCGCCACCGCGCGATCATCTTCAGCGCCGATGACGATACGATCCGGCCGCTTGAAGTCCTCGATCGCCGCCCCTTCCCGCAGAAACTCAGGATTTGAAACCACCCACGCCGCAGCGCCCACTTCCTGAACGATGCGCTCCACTTCGTCGCCAGTGCCGACCGGTACGGTCGATTTGGTCACGATGACACAGGGCTTGCTGATGTTTTCAGCGATTTCACGAGCGGCCGCGAAAACGTAGCTTAGATCGGCATGGCCATCGCCCCGGCGCGATGGCGTGCCGACCGCTATGAAAACCGCATCGGCATCCTTCACTCCAGTAGCAAGATCGGTGGTGAAGGTCAGGCGCCCACCGCGCACATTGCTCTCGACCAGATCGGCCAGACCCGGCTCGAAGATCGGCATGATGCCGCGCCTCAGCGCCTCGATCTTCTCCTCGGCTTTGTCCACGCAAACCACGCTATGGCCGAAATCCGAGAGGCAGGCGCCCGATACGAGGCCAACATAACCTGTGCCGATCATTGCAATGCGCATGAGATGGAAAGCCCTCAATGTAGGCGAGCGGATAGCAGATCCCGCCCGTGCGGTGGCCAGATAGCGCCTCTCGCCGGACAGTGCAGCTAAGTTATCGTCGAGGCGGAGCCGGGCTGCTTTCCGCCATCAAAAAAATGATGCCTCACGGTTTTCAGGCTGGCGAAGGGCCGAGGTGCGGATGGCACCGCTGCCCCTCTCTGCTGGCCTGCAGCAACTTCAATGACCGAAACCTGTCGTTTCCATCGCTTTGAAGCTTAGCGATTGACCGAACAGCTTCGATGACGCCTGGCGGAAATCGCGCTTCATACAAATATTGTATCTATAATAAAATAATTTCGTCATATTATATTTTTATATATTATATTTAATTCGTTAAATCAGAAAAAGTTTTTGAATTGATAACAATCATATCAAATATCATCTTATGGATTTTTCATTGCAGGCTTTTGGTTAATTTAGTTTGCATATCCGGTCCATCGCATTTTTGCTATGAGCCACAGTCGGTATTCCAGTTATGAAGATCGCATTACTCGATATGATTGATCATCGAGCCGAAAGCTGTCGATCATTGTGCGATGCAGTATAATGCAAATGTCCATCTCATATTCTTGCTGCAACCGCGAATATCAGCGCCTCGAAGAGTTTAGATTTTCGCATATCCTCGTGTTAGCACCTGGTAATATTAGACAGATGAAGGTCCGATCAACAATGTTTCAACCAAAAATGTGAGTTATCGGTGATTAAGATAGTTGGAACTTTGCATATCTTGGTGCGATAACGAGGGGAGAGAGAAAATTGGAGAGGGCTAATGCAAAACTATCAATCCGGGTCCCGCGCGCCCGATGCGATCCATGGCTTGCTTGTCGGTGTCGCGTTGAGCCTGGTCGCCTGGGGCATGATCGGCGTGCTGGTCATCAGAATGTTCGGCTGACGGACACTACGCTACGGTCGACTGGTGACTGGAACCTTAGAGCGGCGCGCGCCAATTGAGGGTGTGCTGAAGTCAGGCTGAGTGATCCAACCTACCGCCTGAGAGGCCCTCACATAGCGCTCGCGCCGACGTAGCCTGATCCGTGGCACGCGATGACGCAGATCGCGCCAACGCTATGCCGGCAAGATTTTGACCGCGGCGAACATGTCGTATTCTCAAGCGTTCAAAAGCCACAGAGGTGACGCGAAATTGCTCAAAGTGGCGCTGCAAATTGGGCGAACGGCACCGCCAATCGCCGGACGCCTGCCTCACGACCAGCGTCGAATCGCCGACAACGACCAAGTCGGTTGCACCCAGATCGCGCGCAACATCCAATGCATACAGCAGCGCCATCCATTCCGCATCGTCGTTGCTGCCTACCCCTAATCCCGTCTTGAGGTAGGTCCGCCCCCGCGCCACGACCGCAACCTCGATCGGTCCTGGATTGGGCCGGCATCCCCCGTCGAAGAACAGCTTCAACGCCGTCACCGGGCTGTGGTCCTGCGGTCCAGACGTCAGCCTGCCGCCACGCGGCGTTCGATATCCCGCCACAGCGCGGCGATGGCCCCGGCCACTTGCGAGCGCCCGGCATAAGCGCCGACCGGGGCATGACGGTCCGCCATCTGTTCGACCATGCTGGCCATGGGAAGCGCGTGCTGATCGGGTGCCGCCGCCAGGGCGGTGCGGTGTGCCAGCCGACGGCGGTCCACCAGGTTGAACACCGGTACGACCGGCGGCGCCCCCTTGCGTCCACCGAGATGGTCGACCAGCTCGTCCGCAGCCCGGCTGGACAAGGTCGACGGGATGATCGGCAACACGATCAGCGAAGCACCGCGGATGATCTGCTCGGCGGTAACGCCCAGTCCCGGTGGGCAGTCGATGATGATCCGGTCATAGCTTTTGTCGAGCGCCTCGGAGATTCGCAGCAACCGCTTCTTGCTGTCGATCTCCGCGAACAGCAGGTCGAGCGTGCGCAATGAGGCATCGGCAGGCAACAGATCCAGGTTCGGCACGCCGGTCGGCACGATCAGCTTGCGTGGCGCCAGATCCCGCTCGATCACCGCGCGCGCCTCGTCACCGGACGGCCGGTTCGGGCTGAGGATGAAGCTTGCCGCCCCCTGTGCATCCAGATCCCACAACAAGGTGCGGCGGCTGGAAAGGGTCGCCGCCGCCCAGGCCAGGTTGACGGCGATCGTCGTCTTACCCACCCCGCCCTTGGAACTGTAAACCGCTATCCGAGCCATTGCGCGCCCTTAACAATGCCTGCAGGTGTCCGGTGTCAGAAGATGGCCGGACGACCTCCTTTGGCAAGAAATTCCTGCATTGCTGCGAATGTCGCGGGCGGCAAGAGCGGCTCACGTGCGGTCGGGTCCCCGATCGCGAGGAGCGACGGCGCAGTCACGTCCAGTTTCGGCCAGGTCGGCAAATCTGCCCCGTTCGGGTCGCCGGTCCTGACGAAGTTGAGCCAGTAGCTCGAAATCTGCACGCTCAGCGCATGATCCTGCGCCGTGAAGCCTCGTTCGGGCGACACGTCGAACGTCTGGAAGACATAGGGTATTTCGGACGAATGAAAGGCACGCCAGCGCGCGGATTGGGGCCCCGGCTCCACGTGATCGTAGCGATAGACATAGACCGGTTGCCGAAGGCCCGGTCGCGACTTGGCCCACGCATAGATGGCACCAAGGCCGCGATCACGCCGCACCTGCCTGTTGGCAGCGGCGCGTTGCAGCGCCGTCCCCGCAGGATAGAGCGCCGCAAACCGATCGGCCATCGATCCGTAGCTGTGCGTCAACAGATCGCGCAACGCCGCCTCGCTGTCATCGCCATAGCCGGCGCTCATGGCGCTGCCTTCGTCCGCATTCAGCCCGACCAGCATCGGAACGTCGCTGATCGGCGCGGTGCCGGGGAGCAGCACCCCGTCCGTCACCAGCCCGAATCGCACGCTATTGGCGCCCGTGCGCGCAACCAGCCTTTCGGCCAGCAAGGCCCGCAGCGCGGCGATCGACGCCGCGCCCTGTTCCTGCGCGAAAGCAAGGCCCGTCCGCTCGGCCTCGGCAAGCGGGGCAACCCGGCTGGGGTCCAACAACCCGCTCTGGCCGATCGCGCGCACGAACAACCCCCGCGCTAACGGGGAGGCCACCAGCGCATGGACCGCCATCGAACCCGCCGATTGGCCGGCGATCGTCACTTGGGCGGGGTCGCCGTGGAATTGGGCGATATTGGCACGCACCCATTCCAGGGCAGCAACCATGTCCTGCAGCCCGAAATTGGCGCGAGGGCCCGCCCCCGCCTCACGCGTCAGCGCGGGATGGGCCAGAAAACCAAACGGCCCGACACGGTAGTTGATCGTGACGACCACGATGCCACGCGCCGCCAACGCCTGCCCATCGTAGATCGGGATCGCGCCCGATCCTGAATTGAACCCACCCCCATGGATCCAGACCAGCACCGGCAATTTGCGCGCGGCATGGCGGGGGGTCCACACGTTGAGGAACAGGCAATCCTCGCTGATGTCGCCCGGCACGACATATTCATGCGACCAGGGTCCAAAGCCCCGCGGGGAAACCGCTTGCCAGCAGCTTGACCCGAACTTGGTGGCCTGCCGCACGCCGCGCCAGGACGCGACCGGCTGCGGCGACCGCCAGCGATTTGCCCCAATTGGCGGCGCGGCAAAGGGGACGCCGCGGAAGGCCTGCACCTCCCCTTGGTCGACACCGGCAATCCGCCCGGCGGCGGTGCCAACCACCGGCGCCGCCGCGATCCCCTGGACTGTCCCGGCAAACGCAAAAGCAAGCGCCGCCAGCATAGGCAAGGTACGGCGCATCCTTTTTCCTCTCCGATGCCTGCTATTTGGCGACGCCGCGTCCCGCCGGCCAATGCGATGCGGGCAGCGTCACCACGACGCTGCTACCCGGATCCGTGGCCGATGTCGCGAGCGTCACGCGATATTGGCCCGCCGCCACCGTCCAGCCCGGATTGCGGCTGTCCCACATGCCCAGCAGGCGCGGATCGACCGTCACCGTCGCGCTCTTGGACTGGCCTGGCGCCAGCGCCAGCTTGGCGAAGCCGCCCAGGCGCTTGGGCGCTTCCCACCCGCCCTTCACCGGCGACACATAGATTTGCGCGACCTGCTTGCCTGCGACGCGACCGGTGTTGCGGACGCTGAAGCTCGCCTGGATCGTCCGGCCCTTGGCGCCCGCCTTCAGCCCGCTTGGCGCGAAACTGGTGTAGGACAGGCCGTGGCCGAACGGGAAGAGCGGCCGGGTGCCGTTCTTGTCGAACCATTTATAGCCCACCGCCGCGCCTTCGGTGAAGCGGACGTCGAAAATCTCGTCCTTGCCCCGCTGGAGCCCATCGATCTCGGCGCGCGGCCAGTCGGTCGCGGCGCGGCCGAATGTCGCCGGCAAATGGCCCGACGGATTGACCTTGCCCGTCAGGATGCGGGCAATGGCCTTACCGCCATTGCTGCCGGGATACCAGGCCTCGACCGCACCCTTCACCCGATCGATCCACGGCATCAGCACCGGTCCGCCGGTCTGCAGCACCACGATCGTGTTGGGATTGGCGCGTGCCACCGCGTCGATCAGCGCATCCTGATCGTCGGGCAGCGTCAGCGGGAAATCGAGCGATTCCGCAGTCCATTGCGTGACGAACACGATCGCCACATCGGCATTGCGTGCCGTCGCTGCGGCAGCCGAAAGATTGCTGCCGTCAGCCCAATCGATCTTCGCCCCGGGCCGCTCGGTCTGCAGCGCCTTGAGCGGCGACGACGGCGCATAGACGATCGGGCCCGGCCAATGTTTGGGCCCCTCGCCCTGCACGGCCGATCCGCCGCGCGGATAGACCTGGGCCGAACCGCCGCCCGTCAGCACGCCGACATCGGCATGGCCGCCGATGATCGCGATACGCCGCGCCGACCCCGCCAGCGGCAGGATCGGGCCTTCATTCTTGAGCAGGACGATGCCCTCTTCGGCATCCGCCTGGCTGATCGCCGCATGCGCCGCGAAGTCGATCGGGTTGTCGGCGGTCGGTGGGTTGTCCGCCGCGCCGCTGGCGATCAGCACACGGGCGATCCGCCGCACCTTGTCGTCCAGCACAGCTATCGGCACGCGCCCGTCCGCGATCGCCGCCTTCAGCTTGTCGCGATACACATAATCCTTCGGCTCCTGCACGCCCGCTTCCTGATCGAGCCCGCCCAGCGCATCCTTGACCGTGTCGTGCATCGCACCCCAGTCGGACATGACGAAGCCCTTATAGCCCCAATCCCCCTTCAGCACCTTGTTCAGCAGCCAGGGATTCTGGCAGGCCCATTCGCCATTGACGAGATTGTAGCTGCACATGATCGCGCCGGGATTGCCCTGCTCGATCGCGATCTGAAAGGCGAGCAGGTCTGACATGCGCGCGGAAGGCTCGTCGACCAGGATGTTCACCGTGGTGCGGCGGCGCTCCTGATCGTTGAGGGCGAAATGCTTGACGGTGGTGATGATGTGGTTGGACTGGATGCCGCGCACGATCGCGCCGACCATCGTCCCGGCGAGCAGCGGATCCTCGCCGCCATATTCGAAATTGCGACCATTGCCCGGCTCACGCAGCAGGTTCACGCCGCCGGCAAGCATCGTATTGAAGCCGGACGCACGCGCTTCCGCGCCGATCATCGCACCCCCTTTGACCGCGAGGTCGGGGTTCCAGGTCGCGGCGGTCAGGATACCGGCCGGAAGCGCGGTGCGCTGCAGATCCGGCACCGCAATGCCTTGCGTAGCGACACCACTGCCCGCGTCGGTCTGCCACTGCGGTGTAAAATGCAATCGGGGCACGCCCGGCACGAACCCCGCCGATTGGCGGCGCGCATCGGGATGGCGGTAGCGGTTGCGGTCCACCTGTGTCCCATAATAGCTCGTCACGAGGACCAGCTTCTCGTCGATCGTCATAACGCTGACGAGAAGGTCGGCACGCGCGTCGGCTGATAACGCCTTATTCTGCCAGGCCAGCGGCGCTGTCGCCGCGCCGACGGGCGGGCATGCCGCGAGCATCGCCGCCGTGATCAGGATGCGCGTAATCTTCATGCCGAAAGCCCCTCTCGATTATTGCAAATCTCTTTAAGAAGCGCGTTTGGCGTGCGCAATCATACAAGAGTCGCGGTCGACAGACGTAACCTTACAGCGTTGCCGCAATCGCCCGCGCAGCTGCGTCCGGGTCTTCGGCGCGCGTGATCGGGCGCCCGATCACAAGGATGGATGCGCCATTATCCAGCGCCTGCCGCGGCGTCATGACCCGCTTTTGATCCCCGCTGGCGCCACCCGCCGGACGTACGCCTGGAACGACGAAGAAGCCGTCGCGCCACAGCTTGCGCGCGGCCGCCACTTCGAAGCCCGAACACACGACCCCGTCGAGACCGGCTTCGTGGGCCAAGCCGGTCAAGCGTTCCACCTGCTTATGCTCGTCCCCGCCGACGCCGATCGAGGCGAGATCGCCCGCATCCAGGCTGGTGAGAACGGTGACGGCCACGACCTTGGTCGATGGCGGCGCGGCCGCCTTGGCATCCTCCATCATCGCGCGGCCGCCGGCGGCATGGATCGTCAAGATTGACGGGGCCACGCCATGAAGCGCCTGGATCGCGCTCGCCACGGTGTTGGGGATGTCGTGCAATTTCAGGTCGAGAAAGATCGGCAATCCGATTGCGGCAAGCTCGCGCACGCCATGCTGGCCATGCGCCGAGAAGAATTCCAGACCCAGCTTGATGCCGCCGACATGCCCCTTGATCTTGTTCGCCATTGCAATCGCCCCGGCGAGGTCCGGCGTGTCGATCGCCACGAAGATACGACTGAACATCAATCGGCCTTGAATGGGTCTGGCGTCACCGGCGATGGTGACGGCGCATCTTGCAGATACGCAGGCTGCGGCGGCACCTGCGCGGGCGGGGTCACGGGCACGGTGGCAGGCACCACTGTCGTCACCGTCGGTGTGGCTACCCGATCGACCATCGCCAGCTTGCGCGCATGGCGCCACCGAAAGGCGCGATGCCAGGCGTAGGTTGGCACAAACCCGATCAGGAACATGATCAGCAGCAGGACCGGCAGCTTCACGTCCGCCTGCAGGTCGCCGAACAGGCTGATGGTGACAGCTGACCAGTTCCGGATCGAAAACACCACCACGATCACCGTGATGACGATCCAGAAGAGGGTGCGCAGAAAGGCCATGGATCCAGATTAGGGGCGAAACGACGGCATGGCCAGTGCCACATTGCCAGCGCCTGCCGCCATCGCTATGTTCTTGCTTCGTTCGTAAATGCGGAATTGCGATGGCCAAGCCTCAACGCCGATATACCTGCCAGCTCTGCGGCAGCGTCTCCAACAAATGGCAGGGCCAATGCGTCGACTGCGGGGAATGGAATACGCTGGTCGAAGAATCCGGCGGCGGGGTGGTGACGCCATTTGCGGCGAAGCATGATCTGCGCTCTGGCGGCCGCACCGTCCTTGTCAGCGGGCTGGATACCGATGTCGCGCTGCCGCCTCGGCTGATCACCGGCATTGCCGAGCTCGATCGTGCGATGGGCGGCGGACTGGTCGCAGGATCGGCCACTTTGATCGGCGGCGATCCCGGCATCGGCAAATCCACCTTGCTGCTGCAAGCCGCGGCGCGATTGGCAACGTCGGGTTCGCGCGTGACCTATATTTCGGGGGAGGAGGCCGCCGATCAGGTTCGGCTGCGGGCGCGGCGGATGGGCTTGGGCACCGCCCCCGTGCAGCTCGCCACCGCCACCTCGGTGCGGGACATTTTGACGACGTTGGACAGCGGCGCTCCGCCCGCGCTGCTGATCATCGATTCGATCCAGACTATGCATTCCGATCTGATCGAAGGCGCGCCCGGTACGGTCAGCCAGGTGCGCGCCTCCGCGCAGGAGCTGATCCGCTATGCCAAGGAACGCGGAAGCGCGCTCGTCCTGGTCGGCCATGTCACCAAGGATGGCACGATCGCCGGCCCGCGCGTGCTGGAACATATGGTCGATACCGTCCTCAGCTTCGAGGGCGAGCGCAGCCACCAATATCGCATCCTGCGCGCGGTCAAGAACCGCTTCGGCGGGACGGACGAGATCGGCGTCTTCGCGATGGGCCAGCTCGGGCTGGATGAGGTCACCAACCCGTCCGCCCTTTTCCTCACCGAGCGCGGCGAGGCGATCAGCGGCGCGATCGTCTTCCCAGCCATGGAAGGAACGCGGCCGGTGCTGGTCGAAATCCAGGCGCTGGTCGTCCGCCTGGCCAGCGGCGCGACGCCGCGCCGTGCCGTGGTCGGCTGGGACAGTGGCCGCCTTGCCATGATCCTGGCGGTGCTGGAGGCGCGCTGTGGTCTCAGCTTTTCCACCTGCGAGGTCTATCTCAACGTGTCAGGCGGCTATCGGATCGCCGATCCGGGCGCGGATCTGGCGGTTGCCGCGGCATTGGTCTCGGCGCTGGCGGAACGGCCGATCGCCGCCGATACGGTCGCGTTCGGAGAAGTATCGCTTTCGGGCGAAGTGCGGGGCGTCGCCCATGGCGCGCTGCGCCTGAAGGAATCGGCAAAGCTCGGTTTCGCCCGCGCCTTGCTGCCGGGATCGATGCGCGAAGCCGCGCAGGGTATGGCCACCAGCGGCTTCGCAACTCTGGGGGCGCTGGTGGACAATCTGCTCGGCCGATGAACCCGCCCGCGGGCGCCAGTTCCTAGCGTGACGCGACGCGCCGCTGGGCCTGCGTCGCCGATGTGTCGCGCAGCGCCCATCGGATCAACGTGCCGATCCCACGCACGCCCGCATGGATGGCCGGCCCCGGCACCGTGCGCAGACCATGCATCCGCGCGGCCCAATCCGGCAGCAGATCGATGCCGCCCTGCATCATCAGCGTACCGACCGGCACCAGCGCCGCGTTCGGCGCCGACTGCTTCAGCAAGGCGCGCGCCACCTCGCGCGTGCGAGCGTCGACGCGCAGCTGCGGGCGCACCTCGATCATATAGGCGTCGAGCGCCGCGCGCGTGGTCGGCACGCCTGTAGCGCCCAGCCGTTGCGCGACGATCGCCGTCTCCGCCAGATAGCGATCCTGCTCAGCGATCGGAAAGTCCGGGTCGCGGTAGCGCAAATAGGCTTCCAGGAAGCAGGCGACTTCAGCCGCATGCACCCAGGTGAGAAGATCCGGATCGTTGGCCGAATAGGGCGTCCCGTCGGGCAGGACGCCCGCCACGCGATCATGGATCGCACACACATGGCCGATCAGCTGTTCCGCCTGCTCGGTCGATCCATAGGTCGTGCCCGCCAGGAACTGCGCGGTACGGCGAAGCCGGCCCAGCATGTCGTGGCGGAAATTGGAATGATCCCATACGCCGGCGAGCGCGCCGGGGTGCAGCATCTGCAGCAGCAGAGCCGCGATCCCGCCGATCATCATCGTCGTGAAATCGGCGTGCACCTTCCACGATGCCGATTGCGGTCCGAACAGACCAATGTCGCCGCGCTCGAGATCGATCGCACCCGATCCATGACCGACCATGTCGTGGATCTGTCGTTCCAGAAGCGCCCGTATGTCCAGCATGCCTCTCCGAACGCGCCGGCCGGCGGGACGATGCATCGCCTCTGCGCGCGGCGCGTTGCAAAACGATGCACGTCTTCCTCGACTTCGAAGCGTCCTCGCTCGCCAAACGCTCCTATCCGATCGAGGTGGCGTGGGTATTCGAAGATGGGGCAAGCCAATCCTACCTCATCCGCCCGGCGCCCGGTTGGGAGGATTGGGACCCGCGCTCGGAGGCGATCCATCACATTCCGCGTGCGGTGCTGCTGCGTGACGGCACAGCGCATGACGAGGTTGCGCGCCAGATGGTCGCGCGGCTCACGGGCCACGATCTGTGCGCCAGCGCGCCGTCCTGGGACGGCAAATGGCTGAGCACGCTGCTGCGGGCCGCGGGGCTTCCGCGCCATGCGCTCCGGCTGCGCGCGACACGGGAAGTCCAGCGCGACACCGCCCGCAATATCGTCCAGGGCCATGTTCCGCCGGATCAGGTGGAGGCGATCATCGCGGCCTTGGTGGGAGACGCGCGCGACGCAGGCCAGCGCACGCCGCCGCGCCATCGCGCATTGGCCGATGCGATCGACGAACGCGCGCACTGGCTCGCGGTACGCGATGCGGCGGAGCAATTGGTCCTTTCCTATTCGCGCCTGCCTTCGTAGGGCACCCCAAGGCTCGACCACAGGGCCAGACGGGAAGACGAACATTGGCGACAAAGCTCGTAACGATTGACATCGGCGGCACCCACGCGCGTTTCGCTTTGGCCGAGGTCGAAGATGGCCGCGTCGTCCATCTGGGCCCCGAATCCACCTTCAAGACAGCGGAGCATGCCAGCCTGCAGCTCGCGCTGGAGGCGTTCGCCGACGAACAGCAGGAGCCCCTGCCCCGCGATGCCGCCATCGCCTTTGCCGGCCCCGTCCATGGCGAGGTGCTGAAGCTCACCAACAATCCCTGGATCATCCGGCCCGCGCTGATCCCGGAAAAGCTCAACATGGATCGCTACACGCTGGTCAACGATTTTGGGGCTGTCGCGCATGCCGTGGCCCGGTGCGATCCCCAGCATCTGCGCCATCTGTGCGGCCCCGACCAGGATCTGCCGGCCAAGGGCGTGATCAGCGTGGTCGGACCAGGGACCGGCCTCGGCGTGGCCTATGTGCTGTGCCAGGAAGGCGGCTATCATGTCGGCGAGACGGAGGGCGGCCATATCGATTATGCCGCGCTCGATCCGATCGAGGACGCCATCCTTAAAACGTTGCGCAACCGCTATCGCCGTGTGTCGGCGGAGCGCGTCGTATCCGGTCCCGGCTTGACCAACATCTATGGCGCCCTGTCCACGCTGGAAGGCCGTTCGGTCGCGCCGAGCGACGACAAGACCTTGTGGACGGCGGCGCTGCAGGGGAGCGACAGTCTCGCTGCTGCCGCGCTCGATCGCTTTTGCCTGTCGCTGGGCGCGGTCGCGGGCGATATCGCCTTGGCGCAGGGCGCCACGGGTGTCGTCATCGCGGGTGGCCTGGGCCTGCGCCTGGCGGATCACCTCCCCCGTTCCGGCTTCGCCCAGCGGTTCGTCGCCAAGGGGCGGTTCGAACGGATGATGTCGGACATACCGGTCAAGCTGATCACCCATCCCCAGCCCGGCCTGTACGGCGCCGCCGCGGCCTTCGCGCAAGAGCATCGCGCCTGACCGACAGCGCCCCCTCGCTGACGCTCGCGCCGGCCGATCGCGCGATGCTGGATCGCGTGGCGGAGCAGGCGAACGCCAGCGTCGTGCGCGCGATCGATTGGTGCAGCCTCAACAGCGGTAGCCGAAACCTCGCCGGCTTGGCGGAGATGGCCGAGCCGCTGGTGTCGACGATGGCGCAGCTGGGCGACGTCGAGCGCCTTCCCTTGGCGGACACGCAGGACGTCGCCGCCGACGGCGCGGTGCGCACGGTGGCGAATGCGGATGCGCTTCGCCTGCGCGTCCGGCCGCATGCGCCGGTGCAGATCGCGCTCACCGGCCATTACGACACGGTCTACCCGGCCGAGACCGGGTTCCGCACGGTCGCGACGCGCGATGACGGCGCGCTGCACGGGCCTGGTATCGCCGATATGAAAGGCGGGATCAGCGTCATGCTGGCGGCGCTCGCGGCATTCGAGGCGCACCCCGCCGCCGGCGCTTTAGGATATACGGTCCTGCTTTCGCCCGATGAGGAGACCGGCTCGCTCGCCTCGGCGCCATTGCTGGCCGAACTTGGCGCGTCGGCGCATGTCGGCATGACCTATGAGCCCGCCCTCGCGGACGGGACGCTGGTCTCCGCGCGGAAGGGCTCGGGCAATTTCCATCTGCGCATCACCGGCCGGGCGGCCCATGCCGGTCGCGATTTCGCGAGCGGCCGCAACGCTATCCTTGCCGCGGCCCGTATCGCCCAGGCCCTCGGCGCTTTGAACGGCCAGCGCGACGGCGTGACGGTGAATGTCGCGCGGATCGACGGTGGTGCACCGTTGAATATGGTTCCGGACATTGCGGTGTTGCGCTTCAATGCCCGCCTGCCGGACGCGGGTGCCAAAACCTGGCTGATGGCGGCGATCCGGGAAGCGATGGCGGAAGGCGAAGGCGAGGGCCTTACGGTCGATCTGCACGGCGGCATCACCCGCCCGCCCAAGCCGTTCGTGCCGGCGCAGCAAAGGCTGTTCGACGCGGTGCGGGACGCCGGCGCGCTGATCGGCCAGACGATCGCCTGGGCGCCGTCCGGCGGCGTGTGCGAAGGCAATAACCTGTTCGCGGCCGGGCTGCCGGGCATCGACACGCTGGGGGTGCGCGGCGGCGATATTCACAGCGAGCGGGAATTTGCCTGGCCTGAAAGCTTCGTCGAGCGCGCGCAGCTCTCCGCGCTACTGCTTGCCAAGCTGGCGGACGGTTCGATCGACGGCCCGGCCTTACGACACGCACTGAAGGGCTGACATGACGAACATTCCGACTGACCGCAGTTTTGCGGCCTTCCTGTTCGATATGGACGGAACCCTGCTCGACAGTATCGCCTCGGCCAACCGGTGCTGGCGGCAATGGGCCGAAGGCCATGGGCTCGATTTCGCACAGATCCAGCCGACCATGCACGGCATGCGTGCCGTCGAGACGATCCACCGCTGGGCGCCGCATCTGGATATCGAGACCGAATATGCCGCGCTGACCCAGGCGGAGATGGACGATATGGACGATGTCGTCGCCATTTCCGGTGCGGACCTTTTCCTGCGCGCGCTGCCGCGCGATCGCTGGGCGGTCGTCACATCGGCGCCGCGCGCGCTTGCCGAACGACGGATCGCCGCCGCCGGACTGATCGACCCCCCGCTGCTGATCACGGCGGATGACGTCGCCCGCGGTAAGCCCGCGCCGGATTGCTTCCTGCTGGCCGCCGAACGTCTCGGTGTCGCGCCCGCCCAATGCCTGGTGTGGGAAGATGCCGCCGCCGGGATTGCCGCGGCGGACGCCGCAGGCATGGGCGTCGTCGTGATCGGCGCCACCCATTCCGTGCCGATGGACACGCCGCATCCCGTGATTGCCGGCTATGACGATCTGGCCGTGCGGCGCATGCCGGACGGTTCATTGCAGCTGGCGGTCAAAGCCTGACCCGTCGCCCCGGCGGAGGCCGGGGCCGCTGCAATTTAGCGTAAAACTCATTCTCCAGCGGCCCCGGCCTCCGCCGGGGCGACGTAAAACGGGAGATCGCTTCAGGAAACTCAGCCCTGCGGCACGCTCAAGGATAGCGTACCGGTGGCGCCGGTTCCGCCGGCAGCGGGATGAATTCATGCTCTTCCGGCACCGCGGCAAAACGCCGCTCGCGCCAATCCTGCTTGGCCTGCTCGATACGCTCCACGCGGCTCGAGACGAAATTCCAATAGATGAAGCGCTGTTCCGGAAAGGGTTCGCCGCCGACGATCACCAGACGCGCGCCGCGGTCGGTCGCCAGCACGATCTCCGCATGCGGCTTCAGGATCACCAATTCGCTCGGCCCGAACGGCTGCCCGTCCACCGTCACCGCGCCGTCGATCAGATAGAAAGCGCGTTCGACCTGATCCCTGGGCACGCGGTAACGCGTTCCCGGCGTCATCACGATCTCGGCATAGACCATCTCGGACAGCGTCTTCACCGGCGAGGAGAGGCCGTCCATCGCACCGACGATCTGGCGCACGGTGACGCCGTCCCATTCACCCGACGGAATCTCGGCGGCATCGTGATGCACGAAGGAGGGTGCGCTTTCCTCCTGATCGGCGGGCAAAGCGACCCACAATTGCAACCCGAACAGGCCGGCTGCGCCGTGGCGAGCCGTCTCCGGACTACGTTCCGAATGGACGATGCCGCTGCCCGCGCTCATCCAATTGACCGCGCCGGGGCTGATGGACTGGACCGAACCCAGACTGTCGCGGTGCATGATCTCCCCGTCGATCAGATAGGTGATCGTCGCCAGCCCGATATGGGGATGGGGCCGCACATCCAGCCCCTGGCCGTCGCGCAGCTCTACCGGCCCCATCTGATCGAAGAAGATGAACGGACCGACCATCCGCCGTTGCGGCTGCGGCAGCGCGCGCCGAACGGTGAAGCCGTCGCCCAGATCGCGCGATGGCGGCAGGATGACCAGATCGATCCCGTCGACCTGGCTTTCACGAATGCTCATCGCCTATCCCCCGTCCGTTCGCGAGAAGTGAGCCGCTTATTGCGGCGTGCTGGCGTTCGCGGCCGGATTGGTGGAAGGCGGCGCCTTCAGGATCGTCTGCGTATTGGCGCCCTTGTTGACCGTCGTCGTATCGGGATCGCCCGCTTCCGATCGAATGCCGGGAGGCGGCGGCGGACCGGCGGCGGCCGTCAATGCCGCTTCACCCTGGCTGACCGGCCGCTGGCCGCCGAACAAAGCGTTGAGCGCCTGGGCCGAGCTGTCGGCTTCCTGCGGACGCGGCTGACCCGGCTTCGGCGGCACCAACGCGAAATCCGGCGGTACGGTCAAAGGCGCAGCGCGGCCAACCGCGAATTCGTCGGGCACGCCCTTGCGTGAGGCGAACACGCCGCCCTTCGGGCCGCTGTGGCATCCGGCGAGCATCAGCATCGCCAACGGCACCGCCGCAACCAAAATACGCTTAACCATCTTTGTTCTCCGCGGGGGCGGGCGCGTCGCGTGTCACAAAAGCGCGCAGCACCAACAAGGCTACGCCGACGCTAATCCCAGCGTCGGCAATATTGAAGACATAAAAGGGCGACCATGCGCCAAAGTGAAGGTTCAGGAAGTCCGTAACATAGCCCAGCCGCACCCGATCGACGATATTGCCGAGCGCCCCGCCCAGGATCAGGCCCAGCGCAATGCTATCGGGCTTGCGCGTCTCCCGGGCGAGCCACACGGCCACGAACGCGGCAATAACCGCGGTACCGAGCGCCAGCGCCCAGCGCTGTGCGTCGCTATTGGCCACCAGGAAGCCCATCGAAACGCCGTGATTTGCTACCCATTGCAGGCGGAAGATCGGCAGGATCTCGATCGAATTGACCTCCATCAACCGCAGCGGTCCGGTTACGAACCACTTGGCGATCTGATCGAGCAGCAGCGTTAGGACCGCAACCATCCAGCCAATGCGCCTGCTCATGCCGAAACCACCGTCGCCGGCCAGGCGAATTTTGCTGCGACCTCCGCCGGGGTGACGGATCGACTATTCACCCACCACCTCCGTGCAACGTCCGCACAGGTCACCGTCTTCGTTCACTTCCGGCAGCAAGCGCCAGCAACGGCCGCATTTGTGATAATCCGATCGATGCACGACCGCGACCGGGCCGTGCGCGGTCGTTTCGATCACCGCGTCGGACACGATCAGCAATTCGGTCAGCTCGTCATGCGTGACGTTGGGCCGATCGCGATCGTCGGGCAGGCCGATCGCGACCTTGGCCTCCAGGCTCGAACCAATCTCCTTGTCGCGCCGTTTGGGCTCGATCTCGGCGCTGACGATCTGGCGCAGCACGCGCAGTTCCGCCCATTGCTCGGCCAGCCGCGTGTCGGCCCAGGTCGGATCGACCTCGGGCCATTCCAGCAGATGCACCGAGCCCGCGTCCGGGAAGCGCGTGCCCCACACTTCCTCGGCAGTGAAGCACAGGATCGGCGCGGCATAGCGCACCAGCGCATGGAACAGCGTATCGAGCACGGTGCGATAGGCGCGCCGCTTCGGATCGGTCGGCGCATCGCAATAGAGCGAATCCTTGCGGATATCGAAGAAGAAGGCCGACAGATCGTTATTGCAAAAGTCCGTCAGCGCGCGGGCATAGCGGTTGAACTCGAACGCCTCGGTCGCCGACTTGAGCTCCGTGTCCAGCACGGTAAGCAGATGCAGGACATAACGTTCAAGATCCGGCATGTCCGCCGCCTCGACCCGCTCGTCCTCGCTGAAGCCGTCAAGCGCGCCGAGCAAATAGCGGAAGCTGTTGCGCAGCTTGCGATAGGCGTCGGACGTGCCAGCGAGGATCTCTTTGCCGATCCGCACATCCTCGAAATAATCGGTGCTCGCGACCCACAGCCGCAGGATATCCGCCCCGCTCTCGGGAATGATCTTGAGCGGATCGACGACATTGCCCTGGCTCTTGGACATCTTCCGCCCCTGCCCGTCGAGCGCGAAGCCGTGCGTCAGCACCGCCTTGTAAGGCGCCACGCCGCGCGTGCCGCAGCTTTCCAGCAGGGATGATTGGAACCAGCCGCGATGCTGGTCCGACCCTTCGAGATACAGGTCTGCCCGCGTCCCCTCGCCATAACGCGCCTCGATCGTGAAGGCGTGGGTGCAGCCGCTGTCGAACCACACGTCGAGAATGTCGCGCTGCGGCTCATAATTGGCGGCGTCATAGTCCGACCCGAGCAACGCCTGATGGTCCGCTCCGAACCAGGCATCCGCCCCGCCCGCCTCGAAAGCGGCGACGATCCGCGCATTGACCGCCGCATCGCGCAGATACTCGCCCGACGCCTTGTCGACATACAGCGCGATCGGCACGCCCCACGCCCGCTGGCGCGAGATCACCCAATCGGGCCGCCCCTCAACCATCGCATGGATCCGATTGCGCCCCTTCTCCGGCACGAACCGCGTCCGGCCAATCGCGTCGAGCGCGAGCTCCCGTAGCGTCGCGCCGTTATCACTTAACCCCTCTCCCCTTGTGGGAGAGGGGTTGGGGAGAGGGGTCGAGCGCGAAGCGCGAGCTTCCGCCCCCTCTCCTTCCCACGCCGCTGACGCGGCGCGGGCCCCTTCCTCCCCCGCAAGGGGGGAGGAGTTTAAGGAATCAATCTCGCCGGCAATGCCCTTGTCCATCGCAATGAACCATTGCGGCGTCGCCCGGAAGATCACCTTGGCCTTGGAGCGCCAGCTATGCGGATAGCTGTGCGAATAATCCGCACTCGCCGCCAACAACGCCCCAGCCTCGCGCAGATCGCTGCAGATCGGCCCGTCCGGCGCATTGAACTTGGGATTGATAACGCTCCCCTGCCCACCCAGCCACGCCCAGTCGGCGCGATATTTGCCATCGCCCTCGACCGCGAACACCGGCTCGATCCCGTGCGCCTTGCACAACAGGAAATCGTCCTCGCCATGGTCCGGCGCCATATGGACGAGGCCCGTACCCGCATCGGTCGTGACGAAATCGCCCGCCAGCATCGGCCGCGGCTTGGCGAAGAAGCCACCGAGCTTGTGCATCGGGTGGCGGACGATCGCGCCGGCGAGGTCGGTGCCTGGTAGAGTCTCGGGTTGATCCAAAAGGCCAAATTTCAGGTAATCGTCCTGATCAGCTTCTCGTCCGACGATGCGGCTAACGAACTGCCGAAGCAAAGCCGGTTCCGCAGCGACCAAATAGCGCTGCTTCAAATTGTCGAGCACGACATAGTTCATGTCTGGGCCGTACGCCAAAGCCTGGTTGACCGGGATCGTCCACGGCGTGGTCGTCCAGATCACCGCAAAAGCGCCGACCAGCTCAGGCGCGTTCGGGGCCTCGACAATCTCGAACGCCACATCGATCTGGGTCGAGACAATATCCTCATATTCCACCTCGGCCTCGGCCAAGGCGGTCTTCTCGACCGGCGACCACATGACCGGTTTGGCGCCGCGATACAGCTGGCCGGTCTCGGCGAACTTGAGCAATTCGCCCGCGATGACCGCCTCTGACGTGTAATTCATGGTGAGATAGGGATTATCCCACTCGCCCATCACGCCCAGCCGCTCGAACTGTTCGCGCTGCACCGCGACCCACTTGGCGGCATAAGCGCGGCATTCGGCGCGGAACTGGTCGACCGGCACCTCATCCTTGTTCAGTTTCTTGGCGCGATAGGCCTCCTCGACCTTCCATTCGATCGGCAGGCCATGGCAATCCCAGCCCGGCACATAAGGCGCGTCCTTGCCGAGCAGCGACTGGGTGCGGACGACGATGTCCTTCAGCACCTTGTTCATCGCATGGCCCATATGGATATCGCCATTGGCGTAAGGCGGGCCGTCATGCAGGATGAAGCGCTCGCGCCCGGCGCGCTTTTCGCGTAGCTGCGCGTACAGATCGTCGCCCAGCCATTTGGCCAGGATCGCCGGCTCCTTGGCGGCGAGGCCCGCCTTCATCGGGAAGTCGGTCTTCGGCAGGAAGACGGTGTCGCGATAATCGCGTTTCGGATTTTCTGGGGTGTCGGACATATTGGCAGGCGCTTTAGCGGAGCTTCCAGCGAAACCAAACCCCGTGTCTCGGACGCGGCGGCACACCGGCCCCGCTCATCCTGAGGAGGGCGCCCGTCGCATGTGCGCTCCCGACCACCGCCCCGCTCATCCTGAGTAGCCACTGAGCTTGTCGAAGGGGCGTATCGAAGGACGGTCCTTCGAGACGGGACTTCGCCAGGCTCAGCCCCTCCTCAGGATGAGCGGGGGGCTGGCGGGGAGAGAATTTGCCGCGCCGCCGCGCTATCCGCATCCATCTGCGTCTTCAGCGCATCAAGGCTGTCGAACTTCGCCTCGGGCCGCAGGAAATCGATCAGCCCGATCTCGATGATCCGCCCGTAAAGGTCGCCTGCGAAATCGAAAAAATACGGCTCCAGCAATTCCTTGGGCGGATCGAAGCTCGGGCGGATGCCCAGATTGGCGACCCCGTCCACCACCCGTCCGTCATCCAGCCGCGCGCGCACCGCATAAATGCCGTAACGCGGCCGCAGATAATCGCCGAGCTCCATGTTCGCCGTCGGATATCCCAATTCCCGCCCGCGCTGATCGCCATGAACAACCGTGCCCTCGATCGCGAAGGGGCGGGTCAACAGCTCAATCGCGGTGCCGCAATCGCCTGCAATCAGGGCCGCGCGGATCCGGCTCGAGGAAATCACCCCAGTCGCGTCAACGACCGGCGGCACGGTTTCGGCAGTCATGCCATGCGCCGATCCCAGCAGGGCCAGCATCGGCGCCGTTCCGCGACGTGCTTTGCCGAACGTGAAATCCTCGCCCGTCACCACCGCGGCAGCACCGAAACGACCCACCAGCTGCCCGGCGACGAATTGTTCGGGGCTAAGCGCCGCCAGCGCGGCGTCGAACCGCAATATCAGCGTGGCGTCCGCCCCCGCCGCTGCGAATAACCGCGCGCGCTGCTCCAAGGTGGTCAGCCTGAAATCCGCCCCTTCGGATCGGAAGAACCGGGCCGGATGTGGATCGAAGGTTGCGACGATCGCCGGCCGGCCCTCTGCTTTCGCACGCGCGACTGCCCGCCCGACCACCGCCTGGTGGCCACGATGGAAACCATCGAAATTGCCGAGTGCGATCACCGCGCCGCGCAATTCAGGCGGCAACGGCTGATCGCCGTAAAGAAGGGTCATGACGTTGCGGCTAAAGCCTATGGAAAGATTAATCTAGAGCGCGCACGACTACAGACGGTTGACCGCGCGCCCCTCCCCTTTGCGCTGCCGGAAAAAAGCGCCGCGGGAACGCCGCGGTCGTGCGCGACCCAATTTTTTAAGAACCGCACGACGCCGCTCTACCACCTCGCCCGGCCGACGTGGCTCGAGCTCGAAGATGCTGAAGCCCGTTTCATTTTCCAGACCATCCCCGTCGACGCAGGCATGCTGGGCGATCCGCCAGTCCGCATCATCCAGCAGCGTTAGATTGAAGAGTATCTCAGGTTCCGACACGACCTGATCGACCAGCGTGATATAATATCGGTCTACGAACGGTGCAAAAGCCTCGTAGAGAGGAGCAGCGCCGACGAGGAAGCAATCTTTTCCGGAACTGATATCCATTGCCGTCGCAACGGCGTCTGCGACACTTCGGACCGACCGCCCATGCGCCGGATCCGGCACATCTTCATCGCCGTCATCCACTATAAGGTTGATCCGCTGCTGCAGAAACGCGCTGCCGAGACCCTTATAAGTCTGACGATCAGTGATAAGAATATTGAACAGCGTGGCCGCGCGGAAGAAAGCGAGGTCTGCGTTTAGTCTCCACGGCAGACAATGAGCAAGGCCGACGGCGCCTTGGTGATTCATCGAGACGATCGAGGTAAAACGCGTCATCCGTCGTCCATCTGCCTTATTCCCATCCTGCCTACGCAAGGGAATAGTGACCAGCCAGCACCTTCACCATAAGCGGATTGATCCATCACATCTGGCGATGAGACGTTAATGAGGCGGCTGCACGCATAAATTGCAGTGCCCGCGTTCAGCAATTGGGACATCGATGATGCCCGGCCTCCGCGCCGCCTTGTCCTCCTTACCGGCTGCGCGCCAGCGTTACGAAAGTGAAGGCGGGAGCGCTTCCGATCGCCGGATAAGGCTCGCGGTTCATTTCCCGCCAGCGGCCAGGATCGGGGGCCGGCACCACTGCATCTCCCGCCACATCCGCATGAACCTCGGTGAGTTCGATCCGGTCGGCGCGGTCGAGGAACAGGGCGAAGATTTCGGCGCCGCCGATGACGGAAACGTCGCCGCCTGCCGCGGCAAGCGCCGAATCCACATCGTGCACCACCTCTGCGCCGGCAGCCTGCCAAGCCCTGTCCCGGGTCAACACGATATGCCGACGACCGGGCAACAGGCCGGGCAGGCTGTCGAACGTCCGGCGGCCCATGATCATCGGCTTGCTGGCGGTCAGGGCCTTGAAATGCTTGAGGTCCGCAGGGAGGTGCCAAGGCAGCGCCCCATCCCGCCCGATCACGCCATTGTCGGCACGCGCGAGGATCAGCGTAATTTCCGGCTTGGCCATGGCGGCATGCCTAGCAGGCGGTGTGCGGGCTCGCTAGCATTGCCGCCTCACGCAGGGGGCGGCATTGAAACGAGCATATCTGGTATTTGCGGCAGCATTGTTGGCGACTTCGGCACTGGCCGCCCCGCCCGCTTCGTCCTCTGCTTCCACACTCTCCGCCAACGGATTGCTGCCGGTCCAGATCGACAAGAGCGCGGGCAAGATCCTGCTGACTTTACCGGCAGCGGATGCCGACGGCATTGCGGGCCGCTTCCTCTATGCCACCTCGCTCCGTACCGGCATCGGCTCGGCCGAGCTCAACATGGACAGGGGCTTTATCGGCAACACCTATCTGCTCGTCTTCCGGCGGATCGGCGGCAAGGTTGCGATCCAGTATGAAAATCCACGCTTCCGGGCGTCCAATGCGCCTGCGGCCGAGCAAGCGGCCGCGCGGGACAGCTTCGCCTTCACCACCGCCTGGATCGGCAAGGTCGACACCGCCCTTCCCAATGGCGGCGCCGTGATCGACATCGCCCCCTTCCTGGCGGGCGATGTGATGGGCGTCGGCGCGCAACTTGCGCAAGCCGGCGCCAAGGGCTTTCAGCTCGATCCGGCGCTCAGCGTCGTCGATGCCGGCGCCACCAAGGTCTTCCCCGACAATATCGAGCTGGAGGCGCTGCAAACCTTCAATTCGGACACGCCGGGCAGCGAGATCGAGAATATCGCACCCAACCCACGACAGATCAGCCTGATCGTACATCATAGCCTTGTGCGGCTGCCGGACGCCGGCTTCACGCCGCGCCGCTTCGACCCCCGCATGGGGACCTTCGGCACCCAGGCGGTGGATTTCGGCGCGCCGCTGGGCGCACCGGTCGTCTACGATCTCGCCACGCGCTTCCGCCTGGAGAAGACCGATCCCGCGGCCGCCCGGTCCACCGTCAAGAAGCCGATCATCTTCTACATCGACAATGCCGCGCCCGCGCCGATCCGGGATGCGCTTGCCAAGGGGGTGAGCTGGTGGAGCCAGGCCTTCGATGCCGCCGGCTATATCGATGCGTTCCAGGTCAAGATCCTGCCGCCCGACGTCGATCCGATGGACGTTCGCTACAATGTCGTGAACTGGGTCGATCGCGCGACCCGCGGCTGGTCGTTCGGCCAGGCGATCACGGACCCGCGCACCGGGGAGATCATCAAGGGCGCGGTCGTCCTCGGCGCGCTGCGCGTGCGTCAGGATATTCTCATCTACGAAGGCCTGGTGGGTAGCGCGGGCTTGAACGGCGGCGGGCCCAACGATCCGGTACGCGTGGCGCTGGCCCGCATCAGTCAGCTCGGCGCCCATGAAGTCGGCCATTCGCTCGGGTTCGCGCACAATTTCGCCGCCTCCACGCAGGACCGTGCCTCGGTCATGGATTATCCGCCGCCGCGCATCGGCATGAAGGATGGCGCCCCCGATCTTTCGGATGCCTATGCCGTGGGCATCGGCCGCTGGGACAAGGCGGCGGTGGATTGGCTCTACGGCACTGATTCGGATGCGGTCGCCAAAACCAAGGCCGACGCGGCCGAGGCGGCAGGACTGCGCTACATCACGGACGGCGACGCGCGCGGCGCCGACGTCGGACAGCCATGGGCGGCCTTGTGGGATGACGGGGCCGATCCCGTCGCCGAACTGACCCGGATCCTGACCGTCCGGCGGGCTGCCTTGGATCGGTTCGGGATGGGGGTGATGACGCCCGGCGAGCCGATGGCGCAGATGCGGCGCAAGCTCGTGCCGATCTGGCTGCTTCACCGCTATCAGGTCGATGCTGCGGCTAAGTCCTTGGGCGGACTGACCTACACCTATGCCGTCGCCGGCGCGGGGCATCAGCAATCCGCGCCGGTTCCCGCGGGACAGCAACGTGCCGCGCTCACCGCGCTGCTCGCCACGCTCGATCCGCAGGCGCTCCATGTGCCCGACCGCCTCGTTCCGCTCCTCTCCGCCGGCGCCCAGGGCAGTTACGACAAGCAATATGAGATCGAAATTTTCGCCGAGGCGGGCGGGCCGGTCTTTGATCCCCTTGTCGCGACCGACGTTGCCGCGCGGGTCACGCTCGACGCGCTGCTCGCGCCCGCGCGATTGACCCGCTTGCTCCAGCAGCATGAGCGGGATGCGGGACTGCCGGGCCTCGATGAAATGGTCGACCGACTTACTGCCGGCGTAGTCGATAAGGCGCAGGATGAGGTTGGCCAGCGCATCGCGTGGCGCACCATCGTCCGGATCGCGCAGGCGCGACGGGACTCCGCTGGCGATCCGAATGTTGCCGCGGTCCTCGATAACCGATTGCGCGCGCTGGCCGATCGCCTCGCCGCTATGAAGGCGGCGTGGGCCGGCAGTCTTGCCCGAACGCTGCGCAATCGCGACGATCTCAACGCCTTGCTCGACGCCCAAAAGGACAAGCCGTCGATCCCGCCCGGCATGCCGATCGGCGATTCCGCAGAATATATGGATTTGCGTTAGGACAAGGCGCCGCGCTCCTCAGCGATCGCCCGCGCTCACCAGGCCCATTGCGTCGGGGCTAATTGCCGTTACCGTATCGCACATGGCCGTGCTTGATCCGGACCTGCTGCTGCGCGCTTACTCGGTCGGCGTCTTCCCGATGGCGAGCACGCGTGACGCCGCAGACGTCTTCTGGGTCGAACCCAAGAAGCGCGGCGTGCTGCCGCTGGATCATTTCCACCTGTCGCGCTCGCTCGCCAAGACGATCCGCTCGGATCGATACAGGGTAACCGTCGATCAGGCTTTCGGGCAGGTCGTCGCGCTGTGCGCGGAGGCGACGGCGGACCGTCCCGATACCTGGATCAACCCCGATATCGAGCGGGCCTACAGCGAACTGCACAGTCGCGGCTATGCCCACTCGGTTGAGGCCTGGCAGGATGGGCAGTTGGTCGGCGGCCTCTACGGCGTACGCCTGGGCGGCGCCTTTTTCGGCGAGAGCATGTTCAGCCGGGCGCGCGATGCGTCAAAAGTCGCGCTTGCCCATCTCGTCGCGCGATTGAAGGTCGGCGGGTTTCGCTTGCTGGACTGCCAGTTTCTCACCGAGCATCTGGCCTCGCTCGGCACGATCGAAGTTGATCGGCAGGCTTATGTCGCGCTGTTGGACAGGGCGCTGGGGCTCGGCGCGCTGTCCTCCGGCGAGGATGCTGCTGCACCCGCGGATTTCTTTGCGCTGGATCGCGGTGCCGCCGGTGCCGATGTCGCGGCGACCGTATCCGGCCCCGCATCGGGATGGCGCATCGTGCAGCTCTTGGGCCAGACGTCGTAGAGCGGATCCTCGACGACGTTTAGCGATGGCGTCTCCTTGTAGAGCCAGCCGGAAAACACCCGGCGCCAACGGCCATCGGGCCCTTTCTTGTCTGCCTGCACGAAAGCACCGGTCAGCTGCTCCGGCTCATAATCGGCCGTGGATTCGCACGCGCGCAACCGCACCACCAAATTGCCGAACCGCGCGGCCTGCCCCGGATGCAGGCTGATATCCCGCGTCATGCCATTGCGCTTGTTCAGCACACCGATCACCGCGACACGTTCCGCCATCGGTGTGTCCTTCCCCAGCGGTGGGGGTGTGGCGGCAGCGGCAGTCCGCGGCGACGGGCGCACGGCGGGCGCCGCAGCGATGCTATTCCCCTGCTCCGTGTCGGGCGAAAGCGCCGCGTCGGGATCGGGCCGCGCTTGCTGAGTCTGCGAAACCGCCGTCCAGCTGATTGCGCCGACCGCCGCCAGCGCGAGCGCCACGGCGCCGGCGCGGCGTGGCGTCATGGCGTTGTGGTGGCGGTATCGCCGGCGGCTGGCTTATCGCTGGAAGGCTTGTTGATGAACTGCCCGATCAACGCCATCAGGTCCATCGAGCCCTGCGTATCGGTAACCGTGTCGCCCGTCTTCAAGGGGGTCGGGCTGCCGCCCGGGGTGAAGGCGATGAAGGTCGAGCCCAGCAAGCCTTCCGACGTCACCGAAGCGCTGCTGTCGGCCGGCAGTTTCACGTCGGGGTTGAGCGCGACCGAAACCTTGACCTGATAGCTTTGCGGATCGAGCGTCAGCCCCGTCACGCTTCCGACCTTCAGGCCGGAGATGCGCACGTCGGTGCCCGTATTCACGCCGCTGGCGTTGGGGAAGATTACCGATATCTTCGTCGATCCCGGCCGCTCGCCGCCGCCGGTCCGGTCCCACGCAAACATCACAAACCAGATGGCAAGGATGACCACCAGCAGACCGACGAGTGCCTCGCCGATATTTTCGCGCAGCATCGCTCTCAATTCGGGCTCCACGCCTCATAATCGCCGGTCGCAGCAGCACGATTGCCGCCCCGTTCCAGCGCACCTACCGGCCGATAGGCTGCGGCCGTGCCGGTCAGGTTAGGCACAGGCTCCTTCACCCAGGGGCGCGGCGCCGGCAATTCGGTCGGCACGACGTCCGTTTGATGGTGCAACCAGCCGAACCAGGCAGGCGGCACCCGGCTCGCATCGTTTGCGCCCTGATAGATTACCCACCGGCGCGTCTGGCCGTTGATCGGCTTCTTCGATTCGAAATAGGCATTGCCCAGCGAATCGCTTCCCACCCCGCTGCCATTCCGCCAGCTGAACAGGGACGTGCCGATGGTGGCGCCGTTCCACCAGGTAAAGATGCGCTTCAGCATGGTTCGCGCTTAGCCGCGAAGACGGGCAGGGCGCAACCGCCTATGCGACAGGAGGCGTGCGCGCGCGTCATTGCTTGTCCGCCCAGCGGTCCCAGCCGAACGGCAACATGCTTGTTCAGTCGCGCGCCTCGATGACGATGGCGAGCGGCCCCTTGCGGCCCTCGGCGATGCGCGCCCGCAGCGCCTGGTCGGGATCGAGGCTGACAAAGCCCGCCCGGCGCAGCGTCTCCATATGAATGAAGATGTCGGTGCCGCCTTGTTCGCGGACGACGAAGCCATAGCCCTTCAGCTGGTTGAACCATTTGACGCGCACAGGCTCGAACGGACCGGCATCTTCCTCCAGCTGGAGCGGATCGACGCGATCGGCATTGCGGCGGGCGATCAGGTCGGCATCCGGGCCGGTCGCGGTCGACAGATCGAAGCTGATCACGCGGTGCGCCTGCAAACCACGATCGCGCGCGACCACTTCGCAGACGACGCGTGTGCCTTCCGGAAGAGTGCGGCGATTATGATCGCGCAGCACCGAGAAGTGCAGAAGAATGTCCCCTTCGCCCCCATCCCCCACGATGAAGCCGAACCCGCGCGTGCCGTCGAACCATTTCACGCTGCCGGTCGCAACAATCTCCGGCGCGACGCTTCCCGTCTCGCGCGCCTCGATCAACGTTTCCCCCTCGATGCTGCCCGCAGAGGCCAGCATCGCCACGTCGGCACTCTTCATCTTTTCAAACCTTAAGCACGAACAGTGTAGGTTAACATCTTTGTAGCATTGGGAAAGACCAAAAAGGGCCGAAACGAACTTTCATTCATCATCCGTCAAGAAAGCCCCCGGCGATGCACTGACGATGCGCCGGGCCAAGTCCAGCGAATGACCGGCGCGCATCAACGCGGCCAAGTTGCGGCGGCGCTGATCGGGGTCGGCAACCTCCTGCGCGAATGGCCCGATGCGCTTGCGGCGGGCAAAGCGCAGGGCGGCATCGAGCGCCTCGGCACGGGCCGTTTCGCGCACCGGTGCGGCGGTATCGGCATCTATCCCCACCGCGCGCAGCGCCGCCGCGACCCGCTGTTCGCCGAAGCCGCGCCGGGTCAGCGCCGCCCCCCGGGCGACCGCAAAGCCTGCATCGTCGACATAGCCAAGTTCGGCACAGCGCTCGACGATCGCGTCGATGGGCGGCTCAGCCTCGCCTTCCCACCCCCGTGACGCGAGCTTGCGAACCAGATAATAGCGCAATTTCGCGCGCGTTGTTGCATAGCGACCAAGATAGGCTAGCGCGAGCTGGTTCAGGGCATCGGCGTCAAACGGCTTCGGTGTTCGCGGCCCGGACGTGTAATTGCGGCGTGACATGTGCCATGTTTGTGCCACAGTCGGGCCGGAATTTGAACGCGGCATGGCGCTTACGGTGTGAGTTTGGCCATGCATAGGGCGCGGACCAGAGAGGAGACGTTCGAGAGTGCACACGGCAAGTGCGGATTGTAAGCTGACGCCGACGCCGAGCGATGACGCGCTCCCGCGCCGTTATGCGGACTTTGCGACGCTTGGTGAGTCGCTCGACTATGCCGCGCAGGGGTCGCTTGGCCTGAATTTTCACGATCCTCGTGGAAATCTCGTGCGCGCTTATGGCTTTGCGGAACTGCGGACGGATGCGATCCGGATCGCCCATCGCCTGATTGCGCGCCGGCTTGAGCCAGGTGCCCGCATCGCGATGCTGGCGGAAACCGGGACGGATTTCGCGGCGGCCTTCTTCGGCGCCATCTATGCCGGTGTATGGCCGGTGCCTTTGCCCCTGCCGACCTCTTTTGGTGGCAAGGACGCCTATATCGATCAATTGGCGGTGCAGCTGGCAAGCTCCGATCCGGCGCTGCTGCTCTATCCGGCCGAGCTTGAGGGCATGGCCAAGGCCGCCGCCCAGGCGCGTGGCGTGGCTGCGGTCAGCTATGAGCAGCTGGCGCAGGAGGATGCGCCCGAGGTCGATCTCGCCGCCGCGGCGCCCGACGACATCGCCTATCTGCAATATTCGTCAGGTTCGACGCGCTTCCCGCACGGCGTCGCGATCACGCACCGCGCGCTAATGTCGAACCTTGCCGCCCATTCGATCGGCATGGACGTCCAGGCCGGTGATCGCTGCGTGTCGTGGCTGCCTTGGTATCACGACATGGGGCTGGTCGGCTGCCTGCTCTCGCCGGTCGCCAATCAGGTTTCGACCGACTATCTGAAGACGGAGGATTTTGCCCGCCGTCCGCTCGCCTGGCTGGACCTGATCAGTCGCAATCCCGGCACCACCCTCTCTTACTCTCCCACCTTCGGCTACGATATTTGCGCGCGCCGCATGTCCAGCCAGACCCGTGCGAGCGATCGGTTCGATCTGTCGCGCTGGCGCGTGGCCGGCAACGGCGCCGACATGATCCGGCCCGACGTGATGCAGGCCTTCGTCGACGCCTTTGCCGAAGCGGGTTTCGACGCGAAGGCCTTCCTGCCCTCTTACGGTCTGGCCGAAGCCACGCTCGCCGTGTCGATCATGCCGCCGGGCGAGGGCATCGTCGTCGAACTGGTCGAGGAAACCGAATTGTCCGGCGGCGGCCTTGCCACCGTCGGCCGGCCACAGCGCTACCGCGCCGTCGTCAATTGCGGCAAACCCGCACGGGAGATGGAGATTGCCATCCGCGACGAGGACGGCAGCAAGCTGCCCGAACGCGCGATCGGCAAGGTCTGGTGCCGTGGCCCATCGGTGATGGTCGGTTATTTCCGCGATCCGGACGCAACCGATGCCTGCCTGGTCGATAATTGGCTCGATACCGGGGACATGGGTTATATCTCGAACGGCTATATTTATATCGTCGGCCGGGCGAAGGACATGATCATCATCAACGGCCGCAATCACTGGCCGCAGGATATTGAATGGGCGGTCGAGCAGCTGCCCGGCTTCAAGGCCGGCGACATCGCCGCCTTCGCGATCACCACCCCCGGCGGCGAGGAGACGCCCGCCGTCCTCGTCCAATGCCGCACCTCCGATCCGGACGAACGCACTCGCCTGCGGGACGAGATTCGCGAAAAGGTGCGCGCCATCACCGGCATGAATTGCGTCGTTGAGCTGATCCCGCCCAAGACGTTACCGCGTACCAGCTCGGGTAAACTCAGCCGCTCCAAGGCACGCAACCTCTACCTTTCGGGTGAGATGGAGCTGTACGACCTCGCTGCCTGAGGCGTCCTCCACAAAGCCTTGATGGATTTAATCGCCCGCTGAGGGGTTAGTCGAAGCAGGAGAGAACCGCTTGAACGGCGGTTCTACCATTCCAGGCGCGCGGCGATCGCGTCCGCCTCGGCAGCCTCGAAGCGGTGGCCGAGCCGCGCCCGCAACTCGCCGGACCATTCCGGCCGTATCTCGAAATCCTCGTCATACAGGTCGTCGCCCGCCTCCTCATGCAGGACGCCGATCGTACCGAGCACGAAGCCCAGCGCGAAGATATCGTCGCACAGGTGGACCGGCGCCCAACTGCCGCGGCCATGATGATCGTGCAGGATATGACCGCTTTCCTCGTCGAGGATGAACGGATCGCCACCCTGATCGCCGACGACCAGCCAGGCCTGGTTCCAGCCTGCGACGGGTTCGCCGTCGCGGCCCTGCCAGCGATACCCTTCCTGAAACGCCCATAGCCCGGACAAAGGCGGCAGCCAGAAAGGGTTGCCGAGGGTCGGGATCTCGATCCCCTCCGGCCCGCGCGGCCGATCCTTTCCATAGGGCCCGACCTCTTCGTAAAAGCGCGCCAGGCTGGGATGGAGCGGCCGATCGCCCTGCCACGCCGCTTCTGGCTGCGCTTGCAGGGCGCCAAATGGCGCCAGAACATCACGAACATCCTGGGACGAGATCGACGAAGCGGTCATGGCTTCCCTCCTGTCTGGCTGGCCTCCGTGACGGAGATCAATAGGGGTCGTTCTGGCGGGCCTGCTCGCGCGCCTGCTTGCGTTCGCGCTTCGCTTCCTTGCGCTCTTCCTTCGCGCGCTGCTCGTCCAGCTTGCGCTCGCGCCGGCCGCGTTTCTCGTCCGCCTCCGATTGGCTGGTCGTCATCTTGTCGACCGACCAGCTCGCCACCCGCACCGGGGCGGTCACGACATGCGCCACCGTCGACACGCACGCGCCAAGCGGAAGCAGCAAAAGCAGGATGAGGGCACGTTTCATGGGCCTGTCTTAACAGGATGCGCGGGCGGACACACGGCCGCGATGGTCGCGGCGAGATATTGCGTGGCTTTTGACCCACCAACACCCTGCGGACGGCCGCTTTCGCGCCATCATGGCAAAGCGGCCACAGCAGCACCGCTTTCACGGCTTTGACGCACAAGCGTAAACCGACCGTCATGAAGCCCTCCTAGCCGGCAACGCCTCACGTCACGTGGAGCGATTGTATGATTATGCGTAACCTGGTGCGGTCCGCCGCGCTCGTGCTGCTGGCCGGCTGCAGCGCCTCCGCCTTGGCGCAGAGCAGCGCCACCCCCGATCCTCAACCCGGGCAGGACCAGGAGATCGTCGTCACCGGCCGCGCCGGTGCGGGCGAACGCACCAAGCTGGACACCAGCTACGCAATAACCACGATCGGCAACGACATGCTACGCTCGCGCGCGCCCTCCAGCGTGACGGAAGCCTTGAAATCCGTGCCCGGATTCTGGGTCGAGGCGTCCGGCGGCGAAGGCAGCGGCAATGTCCGCGCGCGCGGCATCCCGGTCGATGGATATGGCTCGATCAACCTCCTGGAGGACGGCCTCCCCGTCCAGCACGATCCTGCGCTCGGCTATCTCAATGCTGACCAGGCATTCCGCATCGACGAATCGATCGAAAGGATCGAAGTCGTCCGCGGCGGGCCTTCGTCCATCTTCGAGCCGAATGCTCCGGGCGGCGTCGTCAACTTCATCACCAAAAGGCCGGGCGACAGCCTCTCAGGCAATGCGCGCTTGCTCTATGGATCGACCGCCGATCTCTATCGCTTCGATGGCTGGATCGGGGCTCCGATCGGCGGCGGCTGGAAGTTCGACGTCGGGGGCTTCTATCGCAACGAACGCGGCGTGCGCGATCCCGGCTTCACCGGCAATAAGGGCGGTCAGATCCGCACCGATCTCAGCAAGGACTTCGGCACCGTCCAGGTGAACCTCAGCTATAAGCGCCTCGCCGACGATGCGATCTTCTATACCGGCATCCCGCTGACCAAGGACAGCAACGGCAAGATTGTCGGCATACCCGGCTTCGATCCGCATTATGACACCACCGCCAGCCGCCAGACCGCGTTCCTGACGCTGAAGGATGCGAACGGGCCGGTGTCGTTCGACAATAGCGACGGCACCCGCATCCGCCTCAACCAATATTCGGCGATGATCGACTGGCAGTTTGCCGACGGCTGGGAGCTTTCGAACAAGGCCCGCTATCGCACCAGCAACACGGTCCGCAACGGCGTCTACCCCGCTTCGGTTGGGACAGCGGCCGCCCTGCTCGCCCAATATCAGCCGACCTTGCTCACCGCTTATCCCGGCGCGACCAGCGTCGCGTTGCGCTATACCGACACGGGCCAGGCGTTCGATATCGCCAGGCAGAATGGCAATGGCGACGTCTTCATCAACGCCGCCCGGCCGGTCACGGTCGGGGAAGATGAATTTCTCGACGATCTGCGTCTCGCCCATCGCTTCGACATGGGCGGTATGACGCACGATGTCGCCGTCGGCTTTTATTATGCCCATATCAAGGAGACGTTCCGCCGTTACTCGGCCTCGACGATCCAGGACGTGTCCGGCAATTCGCGCCTGCTGGATCTGGTTGCGCTGAACGCCGCCGGGCAGGTGGTGGGCGCGCTCACCCAGAACGGGGTCTCGCGCTACGGCTCGGAGTTCGCCAATGGCTCCGGCAACCAGGATACGTTCGCGCTCTACGCCTCGGACGAATGGCAGATCACGCCGCAATTGCGCGTCGACGGCGGCGTCCGCTGGGAAAAAGTGAATACCAGCGGTTCGCAGGAAGGGTCCAAGACCGTCGATCTCGGCGATCCGACGACGCTGGCCGACAATCAGGTGCTGACCGGCAACGGCATCTTCACGCCGTTCGATCGCAGCTTCGACCATGTCGGCTACACGCTGGGTGCCGACTGGCAGTTCGCCCGGCATGCCGGTCTGTTCGCACGCTACACCTCCACCTTCCGTCTTCCCAGCGTCGGCAGTTTCATCACCAGCGCCACCGCGGTACCGCGTACGCAAGGCATCAAGATGTACGAAGCGGGGGTCAAATATGCGACGCCGCTGCTCAGCCTCTACGCCACCGGCTTCCTCACCGATTTCGACGCCTATTCGATCGGCAACACCCAATTCGATCCGGCCACGCAGGGCTTCACCCAGCAGACCATCTACACCGACACCCGCGCCTACGGCGTCGAGTTCGAAGGGACGATCCGGCCGGCCCGCTGGCTGGATTTCACGCTGAACGCGACCTGGCAGGATCCCACCTTCCGCAACCTGCGCTACACGGAACTACAGGGTACGGCGCTGATCCCACGCGATTACTCGGGCAACCAATTGCTGCGCGTTCCCAAATTCGCGCTGCGGGCCACACCGGCCGTAATCTTGTTCGACAATCGCCTGCGCGCGCAGATGGACGTCGAATATTATGGCAAGCGTTTCGCGGATGCCGCGAATACGTCGAAGCTGCCCGCCTACACCGCGCTCAACGCCAGCATTCGCTTCGCACTGACCGATCGGATCACCCTATGGGCCTATGGCGACAACCTCACCAACACGATCGGCCTGACCGAAGGCAATCCGCGCGCGGGCGAACTCACCAGCGGCCAATCCAACGATCTGCTGTTCATCGGCCGACCGATCCTGGGCCGTAACGTCCGCTTCGCCGTGGATTTCAAATTCTGATGGCGATCGTCCCGCTCCTGCTGGCAGCAGCAGCCAGTGCAATGGCGGCGCCCGCCCCCGATGTCACCTTGAACGGCCGGATAACGGCTTCCGATCATCAGCATTACCGCCCGGTTCCGTTCGACGTGCCGCCGGGCGTAGACCGGATCACCGTCATTCTTTCCTATGACAAGTTGAACAAGACGGTCGTCGATATGGGCCTGTGGGATGACCAGCGCTTCCGCGGCTGGAGCGGCGGCGCGCGTGATCGCTTCACAATCGCACCCAGCGATGCCTCCCCCGGCTACCTCCCCGGATCGATCACGCCAGGGGAATGGCATGTCGAGCTCGGCATTCCCAATGCGCGTCCCAACAGCCGGAGCGACTATCGCCTGCAGGTCTTCTTCGACCGCGGGACGGATCGCCGTGCCAGTGCCGTCATCGCCGATGCGCCACTGCGAACCGCCCCCGGCTGGTATCGCGGCGATCTCCATATGCACGATGCCAATAGCGATGGCAGCTGCGCCAGCGCCTCCGGCAAGCGCGTGCCCTGCCCCCTCTTCCGCACGGTCGAGGCTGGCGCGCGGGCCGGCCTCGATTTCATCGCGGTCACCGATCACAACACCGTGTCCCAATTTGGCGGGCTGCGCGAATTGCAGCCTTATTTCGATCGGACATTGCTGATTCCGGGGACCGAGATCACGACCTTCCACGGCCATGCCAATGCCATCGGCCAGCAAGCCTTCCTCGATTTTCGCGTCGGAACGCCCGACGTCCCCGACATTGCCGCCCTGGAGCGCGAGGTCGCACGCGCCGGCGCGATCCTCACGATCAACCACCCCAACCTCCCTTCGGGAGAGACGTGCATGGGCTGCGGCTGGACATGGCCCGTCCAGGACTATGCCGGGATCACCGCCATCGAAGCGGTCAACGGAGCGGTTGCCGAAGGGCCTTATGCCGGCATCGGCTTCTGGTATGCCCGGCTGAACGAAGGCCATCGGCTCACCGGCGTCGGCGGCAGCGACAATCACGATCCCGATCCCGATCCCGATCCGAACAGGGCGCCGGTCGGCCATCCCACCACCGTCGTTTACGCGCAGGCGTTGTCGATGCCCGCGATCCTGGCCGGGATCCGCGCGGGCAATGTCTTCATCGACGTTGCCGGCACGCGGGATCGTCTGCTGGAGGTTGCGGCAAGCGCAGGATCGGCCCGGGCGGTCATGGGCGGATCGCTCCGTCCGGCAGGGACGATAACGGTCGATGCCCGTGTCCAGGGCGTCGCCGATGGCCAGGCGCTGCTGGTGGTCGATGGCAAGGACAGCCAGTCCGTGCCGATCGATACTGCGCATCCTTCCGCGCGCTTTTCAATCGACCCCGCGTCCGTACGGCGCTGGATCAGCGTGAATATCGTCGCCGCGGGTCATCCGCTGCTGATCGGCAACCCGATCTATATCGATCGCCGCTAGAGTATGATGACTTTACACTGATCCGTTCGTGCCGAGTAGCGACCGAGTTGCCCGCAGGGCGTATCGAGGACGCGTATCGAGGCGTTGGTGTTGGTCTCTCGATACGCGCTCTCGACAAGCTCGATCGCTACTCGAGACGAACGGGTCCTACCGAAGTCACCACGCTCTAGAGGCTGAGTCGGCTGGCCTGAATCGTTTTGTGATTCACAAGTTGCGATAAGTCTGATTCAAGCTGTTGGCCGTTGGGAGGTCGGCAGATGTGGGTCGAGCCTATTCAGATGATCTGCGTGAGCGGGTAGCGGCATCGGTGTTGGGTGGCCGGTCGTGTCGGGCGACAGCTGAGCTGTTCGGCGTCAGTGTGGCGAGCGCGGTGAAGTGGTCACAGCGTCTTCGGGCGACTGGCAGTGCCGCGGCGCGGCCGTTGGGGCGCCGGCAGCCGCGCTCCCTTGCGGCGGAGCGAGCGTGGCTGCTGGAGCGGCTGGCGACCAAGCCGGACGTGACGCTGCGTGCGCTGGTTGCGGAACTGGGCGAGCGCGGCGTGGTGACGAGCTACGGTTCGGTATGGCGGATCGTGCGCGAGGCCGGCGTGACGTTCAAAAAAAGACGCTGATCGCCCGCGAGCAGGACCGTCCGGCGATCGACCGGCGTCGGGCGCAATGGCGCAAGTATCAGGGCCGGATCGATCCGCGGCGGCTCGTCTTCATCGACGAAACATGGGCCAAGACCAACATGACCCGACTGCGCGGCTGGTGCGCCCGCGGCCTGCCGCTCGTTGCCAAGGTTCCGCACGGTCACTGGCGCACGCTGACCTTTCTGGCAGCGCTCCGGCACGACCGCATCGACGCACCGCTCGTGCTCGACGGTCCCGTCAACGGCCAGAGCTTCACGGCGTATGTCGAACAGTTCTTGCTGCCCACCCTCTCGCCCGGCGACATCGTCGTCATGGACAACCTGGGAAGCCACAAGGGCAAGGCCGTCCGCCAGCTCATCCGCTCTGCCGGTGCCAGGCTCCTGTTCCTGCCGCCCTACTCGCCCGACCTCAACCCCATCGAGCAGGTCTTCGCCAAGCTCAAGACATTGCTGCGCAAAGCCGATCCGCGATCAGTTGAAGCAACATGGCGCCAGATCGGATCACTCCTCGACGCCTTCCCACCAAACGAATGCGCAAACTACCTTCGCAACAGCGGATACGCTTCAGATTAGATGGATCAGACTCTAGGCGAGACGTCCCGCCCACCGGCCCGACCGACGGAACTCCTACAGCCAAAGAAAAAGCCGCCGCCCACATCTGTGGACGGCGGCTCTTTTCATTCAGCCCGTCTGACGACTTAGCTGTTCAGATAATCGCCCGCATCGGCGTCGGTGCCGTGGGTTTCGCCCACAACATCACCCAGCGGATCGTTGCCGGTATCGGCCTCGACCGGACGCTTCAGTTCGGCGGCATGCTCTTCCGCAGCCGTCTTCGGAGCGACGATCGCCGCCGACAGGCTACGCTGCGAGGCCCGCAGCGCCGCGTCGCGCGACGATGCCGTAACCCGCAGGCGGTTCATGCCCGCGCCGGTACCCGCCGGAATGAGGCGGCCGACGATCACATTCTCCTTGAGGCCGTTCAGGTTGTCGATCTTGCCCTGCACCGAAGCCTCGGTGAGCACACGGGTCGTCTCCTGGAACGAAGCCGCCGAGATGAACGAGCGGGTCTGGAGCGAGGCCTTGGTGATGCCGAGCAGGATGGGCTTGCCCTCTGCCGGCGTCTGGCCCTTTTCCAGCTTCGCATTGATCTCGTCCATTTCCTCGCGATCCACCTGCTCCCCGGGGAGCAGGGTGGTGTCGCCGGCAGCCGTGATCTCAACCTTCTGCAGCATCTGACGAACGATCGTCTCGATGTGCTTGTCGTTGATCTTCACGCCCTGGAGTCGATAGACTTCCTGAATTTCCGACACGAGATATTCGGCGAGCGGCTCGATGCCGAGCACCTCGAGAATATCGTGCGGATCGGGCGAACCGCCGATCAGATTGTCGCCGCGCTTGACGTAATCGCCTTCCTGCGCGTCGATCGTCTTCGACTTCGGCACCAGATACTCGACCGGCTCCGACCCATCATCCGGACGGATGATGACCTTACGCTTGGCCTTGTAATCCTTGCCGAACTCGACCCGCCCGGAGATTTTCGCGATGATCGCGTTTTCCTTCGGCTTGCGGGCTTCGAACAGCTCGGCCACGCGCGGCAGACCGCCGGTGATGTCGCGGGTACGCTGTGCTTCACGCGGGACACGCGCCAGCACTTCGCCCGCTTCCACCATCTGGCCGTCCTCGACCGCGATGACCGCGCCCGGCGCCAGACGGGACACGCCCGCCTCGCCCGAAGCTTCGTCCAGCAGGGTGATGCGCGGACGCAGATCGTCCTTCTTGGCGCGACCCGAATCCTCGATCACCACGCGCTGGGTCAGGCCTGTCGTTTCGTCCGACTCCTCACGCACCGTGCGGTTCTCGATCAGATCCTGGAAGCGGACCATGCCCTTCTTGTCGGTGATCACCGGCATATAGGCCGGATCCCACTGCGCGATCCGATCGCCCTTGGAGACGATCGCGCCGTCGCCGACCATCAGCTGCGCACCATAAGGCAGGCGGTGGGTCGAACGCTCGCGGCCGTCCATGTCGACGATCGCGATTTCGGCCGAACGCGACAGCGCGATGTGCTGGCCGCGTGCGTTGGTGATCGTGGGCAGGCCACGCAGCTCGATCTTGCCGTCCGAGATGGCTTCCAGGTTCGACTGCTCGTTGAGCTGCGCCGCGCCACCGATGTGGAACGTCCGCATCGTCAGCTGCGTGCCCGGCTCGCCGATCGACTGCGCCGCAATGACGCCGACCGCTTCACCGATATTGACCGGCGTACCGCGGGCGAGATCGCGACCGTAGCAGGCCGCGCACACGCCGCCCTTGGATTCGCACACCAGCGGCGAGCGGATCTTCACGGCCTGCGGCGACACCGCCTCGATCGAGGCGACCATCGCTTCGTCGAGCAACGTGCCCTCCGGAACGATCACATCGCCGGTCTTGCTGTCGACGATATCCTCAGCCGTGGTGCGGCCCAGGATACGCTCGCCCAGCGAGGCGATGGTCGAGCCACCCTGCACGATCGCGCGCATTTCCAACGCACGCTCGGTGCCGCAGTCGATCTCGACGACGACGCAATCCTGCGACACGTCGACCAGACGGCGGGTCAGGTAGCCCGAATTGGCCGTCTTCAACGCCGTATCCGCGAGACCCTTACGGGCGCCGTGGGTGGAGTTGAAATATTCAAGAACGGTCAGACCTTCCTTGAAGTTCGAGATGATCGGCGTTTCAATGATCTCGCCCGACGGCTTGGCCATCAGGCCACGCATACCGGCAAGCTGCTTGATCTGGGCCTGCGAACCGCGGGCACCGGAGTGGGCCATCATGTAGATCGAGTTGATGTCGGCTTCGCGACCGTCCGGGGTCTTCTTGACCGCCTGGATCTCCTTCATCATCTCGTTCGCGACGCGGTCACCGCAACGCGACCAGGCGTCGATCACCTTGTTGTACTTTTCCTGCTGGGTGATCAGGCCGTCCTGATACTGCTGCTCATAATCCTTCACGAGCAGACGGGCCTCGTCGACCAACGTCTCCTTCTCGGCCGGGATCACCATGTCGTCCTTGCCGAACGAAATGCCGGCCTTGAACGCGTGGCGGAAGCCCAGGCTCATGATGCCGTCGGCGAACAACACGGTCTCTTTCTGACCGGTGTGACGATAGACCTGATCGATGACGTCGCCGATTTCCTTCTTAGTGAGAAGGCGATTGACGGTTTCGAAGGGCACCTTGTGGCTCTTCGGCAGCGTCTCGGCGATCAGCATACGGCCCGGCGTCGTCTCGACCCGCTTCATATAGGTCTTGCCGGCCTCGTCCGTCTGCGGGACGCGGGTCGTGATCTTGGTGTGGAGCGTCACCGCCTTGGCGTTGATCGCCTGATGCACCTCGGCCATGTCGCCGATCATCATGCCTTCGCCCGGCTCATTCTCCTTCATCATCGAAAGATAATAGAGACCCAGCACCATGTCCTGCGACGGGACGATGATGGGCTTGCCGTTGGCGGGCGACAGGATGTTGTTGGTCGACATCATCAGCACGCGCGCTTCCAGCTGGGCCTCGAGGCTCAGCGGAACGTGCACGGCCATCTGATCGCCGTCGAAGTCGGCGTTGAATGCCGAGCAGACCAGCGGGTGCAGCTGGATCGCCTTGCCCTCGATCAGGACGGGCTCGAACGCCTGGATGCCCAGACGGTGGAGCGTGGGCGCGCGGTTCAGAAGAACCGGATGCTCGCGGATGACCTCATCCAGGATATCCCAGACTTCCTTGCGCTCCTTCTCGACCCACTTCTTCGCCTGCTTCAGGGTCATGGACAGACCCTTGGCGTCGAGGCGGGCGTAGATGAACGGCTTGAACAGCTCGAGCGCCATCTTCTTCGGCAGGCCGCACTGATGCAGCTTGAGCTCCGGACCGGTGACGATGACCGAACGGCCCGAATAGTCGACGCGCTTGCCGAGCAGATTTTGGCGGAAGCGGCCCTGCTTGCCCTTCAGCATGTCGGACAGCGACTTCAGCGGACGCTTGTTGGCGCCCGTGATCGTGCGACCGCGACGGCCATTGTCGAACAAGGCGTCGACCGATTCCTGCAGCATGCGCTTTTCGTTGCGGACGATGATGTCCGGCGCGCGCAGCTCCATCAGCCGCTTCAGGCGGTTGTTACGGTTGATCACGCGGCGATACAGATCGTTCAGATCCGACGTCGCGAAGCGGCCGCCGTCCAGCGGCACCAGCGGGCGCAGTTCCGGCGGGATGACCGGCACGACATCCAGGATCATCCATTCCGGGCGGTTGCCGGAATCGATGAAGCTTTCGACGACCTTCAGCCGCTTGATGATCTTCTTCGGCTTCAGCTCGGACTTGGTCTCGGCCAGTTCCTTCAGCAGATCGTCACGCTCGCCGACGAGATCGAGGTCCATCAGCATGAACTTGACGGCCTCGGCACCGATTCCGGCCGAGAAAGCGTCCTCGCCATATTCGTCCTGCGCTTCGAGCAGTTCGTCCTCGGTGAGGAGCTGGAACTTCTCGAGGCTGGTCAGGCCAGGCTCGGTGACGACATAGGCTTCGAAATAGAGGATCCGCTCCAGCTGCTTCAGCTGCATGTCGAGCAGCAGGCCGATGCGCGACGGCAGCGACTTCAGGAACCAGATGTGGGCGACCGGCGCGGCCAGTTCGATATGGCCCATCCGCTCACGGCGCACCTTCGAGACGGTGACCTCGACGCCGCACTTTTCGCAGACGATGCCCTTATACTTCATGCGCTTGTACTTGCCGCACAGGCATTCGTAATCCTTGATCGGACCGAAGATGCGCGCGCAGAATAGGCCGTCACGCTCGGGCTTGAACGTGCGATAGTTGATGGTTTCCGGCTTCTTGATCTCGCCGAACGACCAGGAACGAATCCGGTCGGGCGAGGCGATGCCGATCTTGATCTGGTCGAAAGTCTCAGCCTTGGCGACCGGATTGGCGAAGTTGGTAAGTTCGTTCATCTTTAGTCCTCACTTGGAGGGAAAATTGGGGTGGCGGGTGAAGCCCCTGCCGCGACAGGCAGGGGCCGATCACTTATTCCGCCGCTTGCGCCAGGCCGTCGTCCTCTGGATCGACCGAGTTCAAGTCGACGTTGAGGCCGAGGCTGCGCATTTCCTTGACGAGCACGTTGAAGCTTTCCGGAATGCCGGCCTCGAACGTGTCGTCGCCCTTGACGATCGCCTCGTAGACCTTGGTGCGGCCGACCACGTCGTCCGACTTCACCGTCAGCATTTCCTGCAGCGTGTAGGCGGCACCATAGGCCTGGAGCGCCCACACCTCCATCTCACCGAAGCGCTGACCGCCGAACTGCGCCTTACCGCCCAGCGGCTGCTGGGTGACGAGGCTGTACGGCCCGATCGAACGCGCGTGGATCTTGTCGTCCACAAGGTGATGGAGCTTCAGCATGTAGATGTAGCCCACGGTGACCTTACGGTCGAACGTGTCGCCGGTGCGTCCGTCGAACAATTCGACCTGGCCCGACGTGTTCAGCCCCGCCAGCGTCAGCATGTCGGAGACGTCGGCTTCACGCGCGCCGTCGAACACCGGAGTGGCCATCGGCACACCGCCACGCAGCAAGCCGGCCATCTCGATCAAATCGTCAGCCGAACGGCTGTCGATATCGTCGTGATACTGCTCGCCATAAACGGTCTTAAGGCGCTCCACCACGGCTGCCGGGGCCTTGCCGCCGGTACCGTCCGGATTTTCCTCGCGCCACGTATCCAGCGCCTCGCCGATCTGCTTGCCCAGGCCGCGTGCGGCCCAGCCCAGATGCGTCTCGAAGATCTGGCCGACGTTCATGCGCGACGGCACGCCCAGCGGGTTGAGCACGATATCGACCGGCGTCCCGTCCTCGAGGAACGGCATGTCCTCGTTCGGCAGGATGCGGCTGATGACGCCCTTGTTCCCGTGACGGCCGGCCATCTTGTCGCCCGGCTGCAGCTTGCGCTTCACCGCCACGAATACCTTGACCATCTTCAGCACGCCCGGCGGCAGCTCGTCACCGCGCTGCAGCTTCTCGACGCGATCGTCGAACTTGGCGACGATGGCCGAGACCGCGTCGTCATACTGCACCTTGATCGCTTCCAGATCGCTCTGGCGCGCATCGTCGGCGACGGCGAGCTTCCACCATTCGCGCTTCTCGATCTCGTCGAGCAGCGCTTCGTCGATGACCACGCCCTTCTTGACGCCCTTCGGACCCGACACGATCGTCTGGCCGACCAGCATTTCCTTCAGGCGCGACCAGCTGGCGCGGTTGAGGATGGCACGCTCGTCCTCGCGGTCCTTGGTCAGGCGGTCGATTTCCTCCCGCTCGATCGCCAAAGCGCGCTCGTCCTTGTCGATGCCGTGACGATTGAAGACGCGCACGTCCACGATCGTGCCGGCAACGCCCGGCGGCAGACGCAGCGAGGTATCGCGCACGTCGGACGCCTTTTCACCGAAGATGGCGCGCAGCAGCTTTTCTTCCGGCGTCATCGGGCTTTCGCCCTTCGGCGTGATCTTGCCGACCAGGATATCGCCCGGCTCGACCTCGGCACCGACATAGACGATGCCCGCCTCGTCGAGGTTGCGGAGCGCTTCCTCGCCGACGTTCGGGATATCGCGCGTGATGTCTTCCGGTCCCAGCTTGGTGTCGCGGGCCATGACTTCGAACTCATCGATGTGGATCGACGAGAAGACGTCGTCCTTCACGATGCGCTCGGAGATGAGGATCGAATCCTCATAATTATAGCCGTTCCACGGCATGAACGCGACGAGCACGTTGCGGCCGAGCGCGAGCTCGCCGAACTCGGTCGACGGACCGTCGGCGATGATGTCGCCCGCTGCGACCACGTCGCCCACCTTCACCAGCGGACGCTGGTTGATGCAGGTCGACTGGTTGGAGCGCTGGAACTTCATCAGCGTGTAGATGTCGACGCCCGAGCGGCCCGCATCGACCGCGCCGGTGGCACGAACGACGATACGCGACGCATCGACCTGGTCGACCACACCCGGACGCTTGGCCGCGATCGCAGCACCGGAATCCCGGGCCACGGTCTCTTCCATGCCGGTGCCGACGAACGGCGCCTCGGCGCGCACCAGCGGCACCGCCTGGCGCTGCATGTTCGATCCCATCAGCGCGCGGTTGGCGTCATCGTTTTCCAGGAACGGAATGAGCGATGCCGCAACCGACACGAGCTGCTTGGGCGACACGTCCATCAGCGTGATGTGATCGCGCGGTGCCATCAGGAACTCGCCGGCTTCGCGTGCCGAGATCAGCTCCTCGACGAACGTGTCGTCGTCGGCGATTTCGGCGTTGGCCTGCGCGATCGTGTGCTTGGCCTCTTCCATCGCCGAGAGGTAGACGACCTCGTCGGTGACCTTGTGGTCGATGACCTTGCGGTACGGCGTCTCGATGAAGCCGTACTTGTTGACGCGGCTGAACGACGCGAGGCTGTTGATCAGACCGATGTTCGGGCCTTCCGGCGTCTCGATCGGGCAGATGCGGCCATAATGGGTCGGGTGAACGTCGCGGACTTCGAAGCCCGCACGCTCACGCGTGAGACCGCCCGGCCCGAGGGCCGAAACACGACGCTTGTGCGTCACTTCGGACAGCGGGTTGGTCTGATCCATGAACTGCGACAGCTGCGAGGAGCCGAAGAATTCGCGCACCGCAGCCACCGCCGGCTTGGCGTTGATCAGATCGTTCGGCATCACGGTCGACACGTCGACCGAGCTCATCCGCTCCTTCACGGCGCGCTCCATGCGGAGCAGGCCGACGCGATACTGATTCTCCAGCAGCTCGCCGACCGAACGCACGCGGCGGTTGCCGAGATTGTCGATATCGTCGATCTCGCCCTTGCCGTCCTTCAGGTCGACCAGCGTCTTGACGACCGCCAGGATGTCCTCGGTACGCAGCGTCGTGACCGTGTCCTCGACGTCGAGGTCGAGGCGCATGTTGAGCTTCACGCGGCCGACGGCCGACAGGTCGTACCGCTCCGGATCGAAGAACAGACCGGCAAACAGCGACTCCGCGGTTTCCTTCGTCGGCGGCTCGCCAGGGCGCATCACGCGATAGATTTCGGACAGCGCATGATCGCGCTCTTCGACCTTGTCGGCCGCGAGCGTGTTGCGCATCCAGGCGCCGGTCGAGATGTGATCGATGTCGAGCAGGTCGACATGATCGAAGCCGGCATTGTCCAGCTTCTCGAGATTCTCGGGCGTCACTTCGTCGCCGGCCTCGATATAGATGCGGCCGGTGGCCTCATCGATCAGGTCATAGGCGGAATAACGGCCGAAGATTTCCTCGGTCGGGATCAGCAGGCTGGTCAGCCCATCCTTGCCGGCCTTGTTGGCGGCGCGCGGCGAGATCTTGGTGCCGGCGGGGAACACGACTTCGCCGGTGTCGCCGTTGATCACGTCATAGGACGGCTTCTGACCGCGCCAATTCTCGATCAGATAGGGGACCTTCCAGCCACCCTGGCCGCGGACATAACGCTGGGTCTTGTAGAATTCGTTGAGGATCTGCTCGCCGTTCAGGCCGAGCGCATACAGCAACGTCGTGACCGGCAGCTTGCGCTTGCGATCGATACGGACGTTGACGATGTCCTTGGCGTCGAACTCGAAGTCGAGCCACGAACCGCGATACGGAATGACGCGGGCGGCGAACAGATACTTGCCCGAAGCGTGCGTCTTGCCGCGGTCATGATCGAACAGAACGCCCGGCGAACGGTGCATCTGGCTGACGATCACGCGCTCGGTGCCGTTGATCACGAACGTGCCGTTCGTGGTCATGAGCGGCATGTCGCCCATGTAAACGTCCTGCTCCTTGATATCGAGCACGGAGCGGGTGTCGGTGTCGGCATCGACCTCGAACACGATCAGGCGCAGCGTCACGCGCATCGCGGCGGCATAGGTGATGCCGCGCTGACGGCATTCCTCGATGTCGTACTTGGGATCTTCGAGTTCGTAATTGACGAAGTCGAGCTCGGCCGTGCCGGCGAAATCGCGGATCGGGAACACGCTGCGCAGCGTCTTCTCGAGACCCGATACGTAACCGATCGACGGATCGGAACGCAGGAACTGCTCGTAGGACTCGCGCTGAACCTCGATCAGGTTCGGCATCTGCACGACTTCGTGGATGTTGCCGAAAACCTTGCGGATGCGCTTCTTCGCAGCCGTGGTCAGCGCGTTATGTGCCTTGGTCGCCATCGAATATCCTCGGTATCGGATCAGATCTGTCCGCCTCGCTGCGGCTATGCGGCCAATTGCGCGGAAGCTCTCCACGCAAAAAAGTGCGGATCCGGGCCTTCGGAACCGCACTGCAGCGTCTGTGGAACACGTCGCCGACCCCAATTCGTCGCGATCCACCCGCTATGTGGATCGTGTCCCGGGGCGGGACGGTGGCTGGCACGCGAGTCGCGTATCGCGCCGTTCAATCTCCCATGTAGGAATTTTGACGGATTCGTAAACCCCTGGCCGGCTTTTTCCTGATCCATCGCGCTGGACGCGCTGCCGCAGCTCTGGAAATAAGGATCCCGTGCACATCCGCCAAGCCCTCCCCGCCGACGCGGCCGACATCGCGTCCATCTATGGCCACCATGTCCTCCACGGAACCGGGACGTTCGAGGAGGCGCCGCCGACGACGGCCGAGATGGAGCAGCGTCTGACCAAGGTCCTGGAACGCGGGTGGCCCTGGCTGGTCGCCGAGCAGGATGGCACGATTGCGGGCTATGCCTATGCCGCCCAATTTCGGGACCGCCCCGCCTATCGCTTCGCCGGTGAAGATTCGATCTATGTCCATCCCGACCATGTCGGCGCGGGCATCGGCGGCGCCTTGCTGGACGCGCTGATCCGTGCGTCGGCACAGGCCGGTTTCCAGCGCCTGTTCGCGGTGATCGGCGATTCCGCCAATCACGGCTCGATCCGCCTGCACGCGCGCGCCGGCTTCACGCATGCCGGACAGCTCGATCAAGCCGGCTTCAAGTTCGGCCGCTATCTCGACGTCGTCTTCATGCAGCGCGAAATCTGAATCCGTCATCCCGGGCTCGCCCTGGGATCCCGCTTCCGCACTCGACAAATGAGAACAAACCATGTACGAACGGCGCGTTGGTGGATAATCGCGCCTTCGCGGCGGAAGCAGCTCTTTCTCAATGCCGGCTCGGCACTCGGCCTCTCGCAATCCGCGTCAGATCATCAAGTTCGTTTCTGGTGTTTTTTCAAAATACCCTCGTGGGAGGCTCGCTTGTCGTCCAGCGTCTCATCCCCCTCATCGTCACCCCGGATCAAGTCCGGGGTGACGAATAAAAAAGGGCGACCCATTGCTGGGCCGCCCCTCTTTTTCGCCGGTCCGAACGGACCAGGACGTAAAGCTTACTTGAGTTCGACGGTCGCGCCGGCGTCTTCGAGCTGCTTCTTGACCTTCTCGGCCTCGTCCTTGCTGACGCCTTCCTTGATCGCCTTCGGAGCGGACTCGACCAGGGTCTTCGCCTCGGTCAGGCCCAGGCCGGTGATGGCGCGGACTTCCTTGATGACGTTGATCTTCTTGCCACCGTCGCCGGTGAGGATCACGTCGAATTCGGTCTTCTCTTCAGCTGCAGGTGCGCCGGCACCGCCACCAGCCGGTGCGGCAACCGCAACGGCAGCAGCGGCAGAAACGCCCCACTTCTCTTCGAGCATCTTGGAAAGGTCGGCCGCCTCGAGGACGGTCAGCGTCGACAGTTCGTCAACGAGCTTCTGCAGGTCTGCCATGATAATCTCCATCCGGGGCGCACTGGCCCCAATACGTCAGGTTGATTTTATGCGTCTTCCTTGGCCGCATAGGCCCCGAACACGCGGGCGAGCTGACCGGCCGGTGCCTGAAGCACCGACGCCACCTTGGTCGCGGGCGCTGCAAGCAGGCCCAGGATCTTGGCACGCAACTCATCGAGGCTCGGCAGCGCAGCGAGCGCCTTGACCCCGTTCACGTCGAGTACGGTATCGCCCATCGCGCCGCCGATGATTTCCAACTTGTCGTTGGTCTTCGCGAATTCGACGACGATCTTGGCGGCCGCAACCGGGTCTACCGACGTCGACAGCGCCGTCGGACCCACCAGCAAATCGTGGAGGGTCGTATACGGCGTGCCTTCGGCGGCAATGCGGGCAAGGCTGTTCTTGGTCACTTTGTAGCTGGCGCCAGCATCCCGCATTTTCACGCGCAGGGCCGTCGATTGCGCGACGGTCATGCCGAGGTTGCGCGTGACGACCACGACGGACGTCTCGTTCAACGTGCGGTTCAGCTCTGCAACCTGCTCGGACTTTTGAGCACGATCCATTGCCATTCTCCATATCGTTCGGCGATGTTTCACCGAACGCATCAACGCCTGACGCGACATGCGCCAGACGCATTCGAACCGCCCGAGCGACTGCTCGAACGGCATAGTCCGAAGGGGAATGGATACCTGACTTATTGGCGCGTACGCCGCTCAGGCAGACCGGAAGCCGCAAACGCAACCACCGGAAATCTCTTCCCCGTCTCGGCAGGACATTAAGAGAGGCAAAGCCCCCTCACCTGCTGTCTCGGACGGAATCTCCGCCAACGGGCAGAGAAGATGCGCCCCATAAAGATGACGCGACGGATTGTCGAGTCGCGAAGCGCGCAAAAAAAAGGCCGGGATCGCTCCCGGCCTTTTCATGAATTGTGAATAGGGCTTACGCGGCCGAAATCTCAGCGACGTCGACCTTGATCCCCGGGCCCATCGAAGAGCTGACGGCGACCTTCTTGAGATACTTGCCCTTGGCGCCGGTCGGCTTGGCCTTGATCACGGCGTCGACCAGCGCGTCGAAATTCGCGCGCAGGTCTTCGGCCGGGAAGCTCGCCTTGCCGATGCCGCTGTGGATGATGCCCGCCTTCTCGACGCGATACTCGACCTGGCCGCCCTTGGCAGCCTTGACCGCACCGGCGACGTCCATCGTGACCGTGCCCAGCTTCGGGTTCGGCATCAGGCCCTTCGGACCCAGCACCTTACCGAGACGGCCGACCAGACCCATCATGTCCGGGGTGGCGATGCAGCGATCGAAGTCGATCGTGCCGCCCTGGACGGTCTCGAGCAGATCCTCGGCACCAACCACGTCGGCACCCGCTTCGCGGGCTTCGTCGGCCTTGGCGCCCTTGGCGAACACGCCGACGCGTACCGTCTTGCCGGTGCCCTTGGGCAGGGTCACGACGCCACGGACCATCTGGTCGGCGTGACGCGGATCGACGCCCAGGTTCAGCGCGACTTCGATCGTCTCGTCGAACTTGGCGGTCGCATTGGTGCGCGCCAGGCTGATCGCCTCGTCAACGCCATGCAGCTTCACGGTATCGACCGAAAGCGCCTTCTGCTTCTTGCTCAGCTTTGCCATCGGATCAGCCCTCCACAACCTGCAGGCCCATCGCGCGCGCGGAGCCTTCGATGATCTTGGTCGCCGCTTCGATGTTGGTGGCGTTGAGATCCTTCATCTTCGTCGTCGCGATTTCGGACAGCTGCGAACGCTTGATCGTGCCCGCGGAAATCTTGCCCGGCTCCTTCGAGCCCGACTTCAGACCGGCGGCCTTCTTGATCAGATAGGATGCCGGCGGCGTCTTCGTCTCGAACGAGAAGCTGCGGTCGGCATAGACGGTGATGACCGTCGGCAGCGGCGTGCCGACTTCTTCGGAACCCGTCTGGGCGTTGAACGCCTTGCAGAATTCCATGATGTTGACGCCACGCTGACCGAGCGCGGGGCCGATCGGCGGGGACGGATTAGCCTTGCCGGCCGGCACCTGCAATTTGATATAACCCGTAATCTTCTTCGCCATGATTACCTCCTATGGCTTAGCGGTGCTGACGGCAGAACGAAGCCTGCCTCCCGCGGACTATCCCGGCTTGCGCCGGAAACTTACTTGACCCGTTCGACCTGCTCGAACTCGAGCTCGACCGGGGTGGCGCGACCGAAGATCGACACCGAAACCTTGACGCGGCCACGATCGAAATCGAGCTCTTCGACCACGCCGTTGAAGCTCGCGAACGGACCTTCCAGCACCTTGACCGAATCGCCGATATCGTAATCGACCTTCAGCTTGGCCTTGGGCTGCGCGACCGCGGCCTCTTCCTTCGTATTCAGAATCCGCGCGGCCTCGGCATCGGTGATCGGCTGCGGCCGACCGCTCGATCCCAGGAAGCCCGTGACCTTCGGCGTGTTCTTGACGAGGTGATACACGTCGTCATTCATCGCCGCCTTCAGCAGCACATAGCCCGGGAAGAATTTGCGATCGCTCGTCACCTTCTTACCGCGGCGAACCTCGGTGACCTTTTCCGTCGGCACTTCCACCGATTCGACCAGCTGCTCGAGGCCCAGGCGCCCGGCGTCGGCGAGGATCTGATCCTTCACCTTGTTCTCGAAGCCTGAATAAGCGTGGATGATATACCAGCGCGACATGTGTCGTTGTGATCCTGACCTTAAGAGGCGAGCGACAGAAGCTCGCGCACGATCCGGCTGAACGCCCAATCGACCGCGAAGAAGAAGATGCCGAGCGTCAGCGTCATGATAACCACCATCACGGCCGTCATCACGGTCTCTTTCCGGGTCGGCCAGACGACCTTGCCGGTCTCCGCCTTAACCTGGTTGACGAAAGTAGGGATGTTGGCGAGCCATGCGCCCACGCCACCCTTGCTTGCCTCTGCCACGGTCTTCCTTTGCCACAAACGAAACCAAGCCCAAGCGGCGGCACTCCCCCTAAGGGAGGCCACCCTGGGCCACACTCTTTCCCGAACCTTCGCCCCAGACCCTTCGGCCTGTGCCCGTCATCTTGCGATGGCAGGAGTGGAGGGACTCGAACCCACGGCCCTCGGTTTTGGAGACCGATGCTCTACCAACTGAGCTACACTCCTCCAGTCCGGGAGCGGGAGGCGACATAGCGGTGGGGTCTGCGATGTGCAAGTAGCCGTGACGATTCGTCGGCGAGATGCACCAACCGCGCCGAAATGAACGGATTCGTCGTCCGACTGACTTATCCACAAGGGACCAAATCAAGCGAGCGTGGAGTCCGCCCACTTCGTCGCAGCACGCTTTAACCGGAGCGCACTTCGTCCCTACCAACGCTTAACAGCGAGATCGGGGGATCATCCGAATATGTTACGACGCACCAAAGCGGCTTTTTGTTCCATCATGCTCATGGCCGCTCTGTCCGTACCGTCTGCGGCCAATGCCCAGACTTTCTGGCAATGCGCCCCCTTCGCCCGCGTTTTCTCGGGCATCCAGCTCTTCGGTGCTGCCGGGTCCTGGTGGAACCAGGCGATCGGCAAATATGCCCAGGGCTCCGCGCCCAAGGCCGGCTCGGTCCTCGTGTTCAAGGCGATCGGCTCGATGCGCTCGGGCCATGTCGCGACCGTCACCCAGGTCATTTCCGATCGCATCATCAAGGTGACGCACGCCAATTGGGGCGTGCGCGGCAAGGTTGAGCGCGACGTGACCGTGATGGATGCCTCTGCCAAGGGTGATTGGAGCGCGGTCAAGGTCTGGTACGGCCCGATCCATGACATGGGCATCAAGGCCTATCCGACCTACGGTTTCATCTATTCCGGTGCCAAGGCTGTCGCCAAGGGTGCCGAAGCGGCTGCCGCCAAGGCACTCCATTATGATGCGGACACGATCTCCGGCTGAGCCGCATTTCTCCTAACCATACCGCCCAAGTCCCACCCCTCCCTGCCGGATCCGGCCCCGTCGACGCGGTTGGCGGGAGAGGGCGGTGGGCTGAGGCCTGATACAGCGCCTACGCGTTGCCCCCCTCTCGCCCGGACGCAAGCAGCGCGACCAGACTGATCAGCGCCGCCCCACTGCAATAAAACCCCACCAGCGAAAGACCGCCGCGCGCCGCCAGTGCCTGCGCCACGAGCGGCGTAAGCCCGCCACCCAGCACACCCGCGACGCTGAACGCCATCGACACGCCCGTATAACGCACACGCGCGGGAAACAGGCTGGTCAGCCAGGACGCCAGCGGGCCGTAGAGAATACCCTTCACGCTCAGCGCGAGGGCGAGGAAGAGGAAGATCAGCAGGAGCGAGCCCGAACGCATCAGCGGCGCCATCAAAAGCCCAGCGAGGACAGCGGCAATGCAGCCAAATATCAGCATCCGGCGCGCGTCGAAATGGCGGTCTGCCAGCCACGCCGAGGCATAGATGCCCCCCGCCATGAACAGGATCGCGCCCAGCTGGACCGCCAGAAACTGTTCCATGCCATAGCCCAGCGTCTTCGTGCCGTAGCCCAGCGCGAAAGCAGTCGCGACATAATAGAGCGCGAAGCAGGCGATCGCGCCGACGGTCCCGGTCGCCAGCGCACCGAAATGGCGACTGACCAACTCGCCCAATGGCACGGCCGGCGGCGGCGCTTCCGCTAGGGCGGCGGAAAATTCGGCCGTCTCGGTAAGCTTCAGCCGGATCCAGAGGCCGATGCCGACCAGCAGCGCGGACAGGGCGAACGGCACGCGCCAGCCCCAGTCGTGGAATTGCTGCGGCGTCAACAGTGCGCCCAGGATCAGGAAGAGGCCGTTGGCGGCGAGAAATCCGGCCGGCACGCCCAGCTGCGGAAACATGCCGTAGCGCGCGCGCTTGCCCGGCGGCGCATTCTCCACCGCGAGCAGGACCGCCCCACCCCACTCGCCGCCCAGACCAAACCCTTGGCCGAAGCGCAGCACGCATAGCAGCAACGCCGCGATCCAGCCCGCGCTGAGATAGGTCGGAAGGCAGGCGACCAGCGTGGTCGAGATGCCCATCGTCAGCAGCGAAGCGACGAGGGTGGATTTACGGCCGACGCGGTCACCGAAATGACCGAAGAAGATCGCCCCCAACGGCCGTGCGACAAAAGCAACGCTGATCGTCGCGAAGGACAGCATCTGTTGCGCGGTATGGGACGCCTGGGGAAAGAAGAGCTGCCCGAACAGCAGGGCCGCTGCCGTGGTGTAAACGTAGAAATCGTAGCATTCGATGCCGGTCCCGACGAGGCTGGCGATCAGCACCCGGCGTGGCGAAGTCGGTGCCTGCGAGGCCATGTCCACACTCCCGCGACGGCTTTACGCCGCGGCGTCGGGAATTGGCTTTACGACCGGCGACGGTCAACCGCGCGGTCGCGCTTAACGGAGGAACAGTGGGAACGGCGCGACGTGCCGGTCAAGTCCGCCCGGAGTCGTGGCCTTGCGCGGTCCTAGCGCAGGGTTTGGGCCGTCTGTGCCTGCGGCAGGAACCAGCGGGCGATGACCAGCGCCGACGCGGACAACATCGCCAGATCCGCGATCAGGGCATAGATCGCATAGCGCCAGTCGCCATGCATCCAGATCGGATCGCCGATCACGATCATCACCGTCGCGGCTGCGCTCAGCCCAATGGCCAGCCGCGCGCGCGAGGCGAAATCGGTGACGCGCGTGGCCACCGCCAGCAGGCTCAATCCGATCATCAGCGACACGATGACTTCCTGGATAAGACCGCCGATCATGGCGGCGGGATCGCTGCCGGCAAAGCCACCGACATTGAAGTCGATCGTGGCGACCGGACCTTTGCTATAGCCATTGGCGCCGACCTGCGACGCGGGATTGGGCACGACGTAGCGCCCCGTATGCGGCAAATTCTGCGCAAGGCTCAGCTGAAGCGCCGCATTCTGCGCATCGTTCGCACGCGAATAGCCCAGATATTGCAGGGGCGTGGCCCAGAAGAGAAAGCCCACGATGAACATCGCGATGCCGCCGACGAGGCTTCCGATAACAACCCGAACCATGTCGCGCTCCCCTCTTACTGAGGACGCATCCTAGCTTAACCCGCCTTGGGCGTCATCAGCTTGCGTACGAAGCCGATCAGCCCGGTCTGGCGCGATCGGCGCAACCGTTCTGCGATCAGGATGTGGCACACTTGCGCGAAGCAGGATTCGACATCGTCGTTGATCAGCACATAATCATAGCCATCCCAGTGGCTGATTTCCGAATTGGCGCGTGCCATGCGGCCGTCGACCACTTCCTTGCCGTCGGTGCCGCGCGTCAACAGCCGGCGCTCAAGCTCCTGGACGGACGGGGGCAGGATGAAGACGCGCACCACATCGCCACCGGCCTGCTGATACAGCTGCTGCGCGCCCTGCCAGTCAATGTCGAACAGGACATCGCGGCCCGCCGCCAGCATCGCCTCCACCGGCGCGCGCGGCGTGCCATAGCGATGGTCGAAGACGTGGGCCCATTCCATCAGCTCGCCGTCGCCGACCATATCCTTGAAGGTCGGCACATCGACGAAATGATAATCGCGGCCATCTACCTCGCCAGGCCGGATCGGCCGGGTGGTGACGGAGACGGAAAGCTCAATGTCCTTGTCCGCCGCGAGCAGCATGCGCGCGATGGTGGATTTGCCCGCGCCGGAGGGCGAAGACAGGACGAACAGGACACCACGACGATCAAGACCGGGAAGAGGCATGGCCGCTCTTGGCGGCGTCGCCCGCGAAGGTCAACGCCGTCCGGCACATCGCGCGCATCGATATGCGGACGCAAATGACAGCGACTTCTCTACGCCCGGGCGCGCGCCGGCGCATATTTGTTGTCGCGGCGATGGCCCAGCATCATGCGATGCTCAAGCCTGACGCACAGCGCGCGATAATAATCGGTCAGGAAGCCCAGATCGTCGCCATCGTCGGCAATCTCTGCCTTCTCCCGGATCGTGCTGGCCACCGTCGCCAATGCATCCGGCCGCGCCGCGCGCAAGACCGACTCCAGCGTCTGCAGCTCGTACACGCCATAAAGGTCGAGCGCGGCATCGCTGAAGCGGCGCTGCGATTGGGCGGCGGCCGGCGCATTGCCGATATCCTCCGCCAGCGTCGCATGCATCGTCTGGACGACCCAGGTCCCGCCGACCAGATCGCCGATGCGCAGGCGATCGCGGTTGAACAGCGGGAAGAACAGGAAAATACCGGTCCACATCAGCGCGAAGATGACCAGAAAGGCATCCGCCGCATTGTCGCCGACCTGATAGGCAAGGAAAGAAAGCGGCAGGAAAATCTCGATCTCGCGCATCGCGTTGCGCGCGATCACCGCACCGCCGGTCAGCGGGCCGCCGTCGCGCGCTACCACGCGCAGTCCCAGCATCCGCTTGCCGGGCGTCGCGCCGCGTCGGCCGATTTCAAAGAGAACGAACCAGCCGTTACGCAGGATGAAAAAGCCGAGCAGCCACAATATGGCGAGCATTTCCCACTTGCCGGCCACGAACAGCAATCCGATCGCGATGCTCCCCGCGATCAGCACGAGCAGCATCAGCACGCCATCGATCATGAAGGCGGCCGCCCGCGCGCCGGCCGAGCCGAGCTCCAGCCGCAGATCGACGCCTTCGGGCGTGATGAACGCCCGCTTCAGCGTCTTCGGCGATGCCCCGAGCGCGCGTTTACGATCCTGTCGGGCCATGTTTCTTCCAGGGTGCGTAGAAATAGGTCAGCCAGCCGATCAACATGAAACTGCCGATGCCATAACGGATCACGTCGGACTGGATGGTCTGCCGCCCGATGCCCTCCAGCAATCCTGCCATGATCAGCATCACCACCGCACCGCCCATCAGGATGGAGGCCTGCCGGCCGGTCGCGAAAGCGTAATCGGTACGCGCCGCCCGCCCCGGAAAAGCGATGGCAGTGCCGATCCGGAACCCGGCTGCCCCCGCCAGGATCGTTGCGAAAATCTCGGTCGTGCCGTGGATGAACAACCAGCCGCCCGCTTCAAACCCCAGGCCCTTGCTGGTGAAGACCGCCAGGAAGGCACCGAGCATCATGCCATTGTACAACAGCAGCAACGCGGTCGGGATGGCAAAGGCAAAGCCCAGCGCAAAGGCAAAGATCGCGATCTGGGCATTGTGGCTGAACAGCGAGGTGGCGAATACCGCCAGTCCCTTCTGGCTACCGCCTCCATAGAGCGTCGCGCGCAGCGAGGCCGCACTGGCGGAGGGATCGCGCCCGTTGGACATGCCGTCCGGCATGATCGAATAGAAAAAGGAAGGATCGTGTAGCACCAGCAGAAAGCCGGAGAGCGCCGCCACGAAGGTCAAAACCGCCGCCGCCAGCGTTTCGCGCCACAGCGAACGCGTCGCCATCGGCCAACCGCTCGCAAAGAAGCTGGCGAGTTGACGCCAGAAGGATGTCGGCACGCCGTAAATCTGGAAATAGGCCCGTGCGCACAGCGCCTCGAGATAGGTGACCAGCGCGCGATCCAGCGACGTTTCCCGTGCGACCGACAGCGACGACAAGGCCGCGCTGTACAACAGCGGCAATGCCATCAATTCATCCTCGGTCAGGGCACGCGTGCCGCGCCGCTCGATCCGATTGACGATATTCTCCAGCTGGCGCCAATCCTGCTCATGCGCCGCCCGGAAGCGGCTGGCATTGACCATGACCTTGCCCGGCGTATCGCCGACCAGCGCGCTCACAATATGTCCTTGCGCTTGAGATCGACATAGGCCGCGATCAGGCGCTCGGCGACTTGCCCATAGGGGCTTTCGATCACATGGGCGCCCAAGTGCCGCAGCCGCAGCAGCACCAATTGACGGTCGCGCAACAACGCCGCCGAGGTTACCGCACGGGTAATGTCGTCCGCATCCTGCGGCATCTTGTCGACCAGCGCCTCCAGCGCCTCGTCGCGCAGCACCACGACCAGCAGCAGATGCGTGGCCATCAACCGTGCCGATGCCCGCACCATGAATTCGGCCGAAGTCAGATCGGCGAATTCGGTGAACAGGACGATCATCGATCGCCGCTTGAGCACGGTGGCGAGACTGGTCAGCGCGAACGTATAATTGGTTTCCTCGCTGCTATAGTCGATATCGCCGGCCAGCCGCTGCAGTTCGCCGAAGGAGGCGGTTCCGCCGATCAGGCCGGATGCGATACGCGGCCGGCTGTCGAAGGCATGAAGCGCGACCCGGTCCCCCAGCTTCAGCACGATCCACGCCATCAGCAGCATCGCGGTGACGGCCCGGTCGACGCGCGGAAGGCCCGCCAGCGGCTCGCTCATCTGCCGGCCGCTGTCGACCGCGAACACGATCTGGCTGTTGCGCTCCGAACGATATTCCTTGGCGTGCAATTTACGGTGCCGTGCCGACTGCTTCCAGTCGATTGCGCGCCGATCCATGCCGGAGCGAAACTCCACCAGCGCATCGAAATCGACGCCGTCGCCCCGGTCGACCTGCGTCAGCAGGCCTTGCAGCGCATGGCGCTCGAAGATGCGCGCGCCATGCTCGCGCACGGCACGGACGTCGGGCGTTACCAGCGTCGTCAGCGCTGCGTCCCGCTGCGCCTGCTTCCAGACGAGCCCCAGCGGCCCCTTCCAGCGCAGCCACAACCGGTCGACGCGCGCATTGCCGCGTCGTACGGCCAGGATCGGCAGCACGCCGCTGCCTTTCCCGTCGACCAATGGCAGCCACAGCCGCCCCTCGTCCGCCATCAGCAATAACGGGTCATTGGCCAGCGCGACCTCACACCATCCGGTGCCGCTGCCGCGCGCGATGGCAACCTCGATCGACGCATCGGCATCGCCGCCCACCGGCGCGGTCCGCGGCAGGGCCACCTGCAGCGTCGCGCGGCGCGGATGCGGGCCGGTCAGCGCGTCGACGCCCGCCAGCAGCAGGATCGCCAGCGGCCATGCCAGGCCCGCATACCAGGCGCCCGGCAACAGCACGCCGATCAGCAAGGCGATGGGCACGCCCGCCGCGCTTGCGAAGATGGCGAGCCGCGTCGGGCTGATCACCGCGGCGCCTCGATCGTCGCGATGATCCCCATCACCACCTCCTCGACCGTACGACCATCAATCTCCGCCGCGGGCGCCAGGATCAGCCGGTGGCGCAGCAAGGCCGGGCTCAGCGCCTTGACGTCGTCCGGTATGACGAAGTCGCGCCCGTCCATCGCTGCCCGCGCCCGCGCCGCCCCGGCCAGCATCGCGCCCGCGCGCGGGCTGGCACCACTCTCCAGATCGGCGACGCTGCGGGTGCCGCGGACCAGGGCCGCGATATAGTTCACCACTTCGTCCACCAGCCGGATCGAGGCGACGGCCTCGATCGCCGCCGCGATCGTGGCCCCGTCGGTCCGCCGCTCGACGCCCCAATCTTCGGGCGACATCGCCGATTTACGCGCGCCGTGGGTGGCGATGATCCGCCGCTCCTCCTCTTCGCTCGGATAATCGACGCGCTGCTTGAACAGGAAACGGTCGAGCTGCGCCTCCGGCAGCGGATAGACGCCCTGCTGTTCGATCGGGTTCTGCGTTGCGATCACGGTGAAGCGGTCGCCCAGCGGCAGGCTGTCGCCGTCGATCGTGACGGTGCGTTCCTGCATCGCTTCCAGCAGCGCCGCCTGCGTCTTGGGCGGCGTCCGGTTGATCTCGTCCGCCAGCAGCAGGTCGGTGAAGATCGGGCCACGGGTCAGGGTGAAGGTCGACGTCTGGAAATTGAACAAATTGGCGCCGATGATGTCGCCCGGCATCAGATCCGGCGTGAACTGGATGCGGCCGAAGTTGAGCCCGACCGCGCGCGCAAAGCTATGCGCCAACAAGGTCTTGGCGGTCCCCGGCGGTCCTTCCAGCAGGATGTGGCCGCCAGCGAACAGGGCGACCAGCATGTAATCGACGGTCTCCTCCTGGCCGACGACGGCTTTGGCAACCTCGGCCCTGATGGCGGCGGCGAGCGCCTGTACTTCGTCGACCGTCACCTTTGTCTCTCCTTCTGCCACTTGTAGAGTGCCTGCGCCGCTTCGATCAGCGCGACGCGGTCGGCCGCACCCGAGGCCGCCCGCGCCAATTCGCTGAAAGGTTGGCCGCGCCCGGCGCTCATCTTGTCGAGATGTGCGTCCAGCGCCGCGTCTTTCAGCCGTGCCGGAATCTTGAAGATCGCGACGGCACGCTCGCGCATGACCTGGACATAGCGGTTGCCAAGCTGGCGCTCGCGGCCGGCGCGGCGGATCAGCTTGGCGCTATTGTCCACCAGCACCGCCTTGCCAAAGCCCGTCGCGCGCGTCCGTGGCCGTATCGGACCAAACCGGCCTACCGCATGCCAGCCGGCCAGCAGCAACACCGCCACCAGCGCCAGCGTCGCTGCCAGGAACGGCGGCGTGAATGCCAGTTTGAGCGGGCTGGACGAGCGGCCAAATCCATTGGTCGTCACGTCGAACGCAATGGAGGACGCGTTGGTCGCGTTCATCCAGTCGAGCATCGCCAGCGTCTGCTCCACCTGGCGGAGATTGGTGATGCCGGCGTTCGACATCAGATCGGGGTCGGCCAACAGATAGAGCGGCCCGGATCCGTAGCGGGCGAGGACGATATCGCCCGCGCGATCGGTCAATAGCGGGATCAGGGCGAGGCCCTCCCCGCGCCGTGGCGTCTGGCCGGTGATCACCTGCAACACGCGCGGCGCAGCGGGGCGGATCGTGCGATCGAAGCCATTAGTGGGGAATAGCAGGTCGCGGCCGCTGGTCCGCTTTCGCACGAGGCGGAAGACAACATTCGGCGCCAGCATCCGACCGGGATCGTTGACGGGCAGCAGCGCATCGACATGCACCCAGCCGCTGTGGCTACGGTCCAGCGACACATCCCATTTGGGAAATACCAGCAGCGTGGGCTTATTGTCCCGACCCTTCAGGACCGGCGACAATTCCTGCGTGCCATGATCGGGCGTGGTGATCAGCAGATCACGCGTCCCCAGCTGGTGCACATTGCGAACGACGATCGGATTGCGGCCGGTCGCCTTCGCCAGCCGGACGATGCCGTTGAATCCGGTCGCTGCGTTGGACAGAGCGTGCGCCCCGCCATTGCGCCCCGATCGCAGGTCGGGTGAAAAGGCCGCCAGGATCAGCATTCCCGCAAAGCCCAGGATGCCGATGATGACGATCAGCGCGACCGTGCGCGTCCGGAACGTGTCGGCGCCGCCTTTCCGCCCCTCGCGGCCGATCGGAACGTCGCTCATGCCGCCGCGCTCCAGCTCGGCTGGCGCGCAAAATCGGCATAGGCCGCCCGGCACGACGACCATTCGTCCGCGCCGACCGACCGACCGCCGAAGAGGCTGCGTTCGACCACCGCCGCAATCGTCGCGAACAATTCGCGCGCCCGCGATGGCACCGCCGTGGCACGCGCAAGATCGCGGCTCGTCAGGGCCGGCTTGACCAATCCCGGCCGCCGCGTCCCGATATCTTCCACGCTACGTAGCAGGAGATGATGCGCCGCTTGCGCATACAGGCCGCGCGCGGCGAGCGCATCGGCCTCTTCGAGCCATTGGCGCGCAGGGCCGGCTTCCGGCTGCCAGGCCTCCTCTTCCGGTGCGTCTTGGCTGGGCGCCTTGCGACGGCGCCACTTGGGCCAGCGCCAGCTGCCTTCGCGCAGGCGCGTCACGATCATCCACAATAAGGACGCTGCGACCGCCGCAATCGCCAGCCACAGGAAGATTTCTGCGTAAGGCAGATCGGGAATGAACCGGCCGATCCACCGAAAGAAGCGGCCGATCGGCTTGAAAAAGTCGTCCAGCCAATGACCGAATTTATTGGCCCACGCCGGCGGCTTGGGCGGTGGCGCCCGCCGCTGCAGCGTGAACTGAATGTCCGGATCGGCGCGCAAGGCGCGATGGGCTGCTGCCAGGCGCTCGGCGGCCGTCAGCTGATTCGGTTCCGCGATGATCTGCCCCCAGCCAGCCTGCAGGCCTGTGTATCGCAAGGCCGGCAGACCGCAATGTCGAAAATAGACACTATCCAAAAAAGGCGTGCAAGCGCTCATGAACGATGCCTTGCTGGCCGCACATTTTGTGGGCAGACCGCTTTCGGCTGCTTCGTCTTGCCAGTGTCGCGGTTGATTTGCGGAGGAGATCGGGTGGCGACGCAGGCTTCAATTGGCGAAACGATGCTGATCAGCAACGTCATCCGCCGCACGACGGATCTCATGCGGCACAATGCTTTGGCCGTGTTCGGTCCCGTTTGTCTGCTGGAGGCGCTGCAAGCCTTGCTAGCTTCGGAGCCTTACGCGCTTTTGGCTTACCAGGGATTTTACGGCGGTAGCCTGACGGTCGCCACGTTCCTGTCCTTGCTGGCGATCCTGATCGGCCTGATCACGCAGGCTGTTGTGCAAGCCTGTGTCACCGCCGCCATGCTGGCGGAAGGGGAAGGCCGCAAGGCGAGCTTGGCGGAGTGTCTGCGCCTTGCCCTGCGCTGCTTCCTGCCGCTGATCCTCGTGAGCACGCTCACGTCGCTTGCCATCGGATTGGGCGTGCTGATGCTCGTGGTTCCGGGTCTGCTCGTCGCGACCATGTGGTTCTTGGCAGCACCCGTCACCGCCTTCGAGGACGCGAGCCTCTCCGGATCGTTCAACCGCAGTCAGGATTTGACCCGCGGCTCCCGCTGGAAAATATTCGCGCTCCTTCTGATCATCCTCTGCGTGATGATCGTCCTTGCCATGATTGCGGCGTTTCTGGAATCCGCTGTGGGGTTGATCAGTCCCAGCCTGGGCGTGATTGCCACTCCGATGCTGACGGTCGTCCTAGCCTGCTTCACGACCAGCATACCTGCCATTGTCGCCAGCGCCACCTATGTCGAGCTGCGTGATCTTTACGGCGGCGGTCCGACGGCCCTGCTCGGGAGGGTGTTCCAGTAACCCACTTTCCTTTGGCCTGGGCCCGCAAGTCGCCGTCGCGGACATGTGCCGCCGTCACCACCCTGGCCATCCTGCTGGTCACAGCGGCGATACTGTTCGTCATGGGGCGGCCGCCCATCTGCAGCTGCGGCTATGTCGCCTTGTGGCATGGAGCGATCGACGCCGGGAACAGCCAGCATCTGCTGGACTATTATTCCGCCAGCCACCTGATCCATGGTTTCCTCTTTTACGGCGCGGGCTTCCTGCTGTTACGCCGTTTCAGCGTGTCGCTGCGGCTGATCCTCGCCACGCTGATTGAGGCCGGTTGGGAGCTGCTGGAAAACTCGCCGATGGTGATCGACCGCTACCGCACGGCGACGATGGCACTGGGCTATACCGGGGACAGCATCATCAATTCGCTATCCGATATCACCTGCATGATGATCGGTTTCGCGCTCGCGCGACGTCTGCCGATATGGGCCACGATCGCTGCCGCAGTAGCGCTTGAGCTCGTGACATTAGCGCTGATCCGCGACAATCTCACGCTCAATATCGTGATGTTGCTATGGCCGCTGGAGGGCATCCGGCAATGGCAGGCAGGGTGAAGGGGGTTTGATGAGAGTGAAATTTGCGGTCGCCGGCGCGCTGGCGCTGATCCTTGCAGCTTCGGCATCCGCCAAGGATGTCGTGATCCACGCCGGTACCCTGATCGACGGCACGGGCGGCGCACCCCGCCGCCAAGTCTCGATCCTGATCCACGACGATCGTATCCGTGCGATCCAGTCCGGCTTCGTCACCCCCGCCGGGGCCGAGGTGATCGACCTGTCGCAGAAGACGGTTCTGCCCGGCCTGATCGATACCCACGTCCACATCATGGCGACCTGGCATGGTGGCGACCCGATCCGGCTTGCCGTCACCACCAGCGACTATGATACGCTGATCGACGGCGTGAACGACGCTCGCGCCACCCTGCTCGCCGGCTTCACCGCGATCCGCGATGTCGGCGATTCGACCACCGCGGTGGTCGCGCTGAAGAAAGCCGTTGCAGCGGGCACCATCCCCGGCCCGCGCATGTGGGTGTCCGGCGCCGCGCTCGGCCCGACCGGCGGCCATGGCGATCCTGCCAACGGCCTGCTGCCCGAATTCGGCGAGATTCCCGGCTGGCGGCAAAATTTGATCGACAGCCCGGAGGAGGCGCGAACGACCGTGCGCCGGATGTGGCGCGCGGGCGTCGATCTGATCAAGATCATGCCGTCTGGTGGCGTCATGTCGATCGGCGACGATCCCAAGCTCCAGTTGATGGAGGACGATGAGATCAAGGCGGTGATCGAGACCGCACACTCGCTCGGCATGAAGGTCGCGGCGCATGCGCATGGCAAGCAGGCGATCGACCATACGATCGCGCTGGGCGTCGATTCGATCGAGCATGGCAGCTATGCCGACGCCGACAGCTACAAATTGTTCAAGCAGCACGGCACCTATCTCGTGCCGACCATGCTGGTCGGCCAGCGCGTCTACGAGCGCGCCAAAACCCATCCCGAGCAACTCAACCCCTCCACCGCGGCCAAAGCCCTGGTGATCGGGCCGTTGCTGCAGAAGAATCTCCACGATGCGCATGCTGCCGGCGTGAAGATCGCCTTCGGAACCGATACGTTCGGCCTGTCGGCGCACGGCGAGAATGCGCAGGAATTCGCGATCGAGGTCGCCGCGGGCATGACGCCGATGGAAGCGATCCTGACCGCCACGCGCAACGCTGCCGATCTGATCGGCGCCAGCGCGGATATCGGTTCGGTGCAGCCGGGCCGCTATGCCGACATCATCGCCGTAACCGACGATCCGTTGCAGCAAGTGCGCGCGCTGGAGCGGGTCGACTTCGTGATGAAAGGCGGCACGGTCGTGAAAGCCGGCGGCAAGCCGATCTAGGACGTGATGACTTCGGTAGGACCCGTTCGTCTCGAGGTGCGATCTAGCCCTTCGACTGCCTGCGAGGCAGGCGCTCAGGACAGGCTTGTCGAGAGCGCGTATCGAGAGACCATCACAAATGCCTCGATACGCGCCCTCGATACGCCCTGCGGGCAACTCGGTCGCTACTCGGCACGAACGGATCAGTGTAAAGTCATCATACTCTAGGATTGTCCGCTATTTGATTGTGAAGAGGATCTGATCCTCCGCCTTGCCGTCGCGTCCGATCAGCGCCAGCCGGTGCGCGCCGGGCGGCGGCAGGATCGTGGGGCTTTCGGTCGCCTCGCCCAGATCGCGGCGATCCAGGCGCCAGCGCTGGCCGGCGCTCACCCCCACCGCGGCAAAGCGAATGCGCTGGCGTCCGGTCGGAATATCGGGGTCCAGCGCATAGACGCTGCCGGACACAGGGCTGACGATATGGGGCCGCCGCGCCGTCGCGGGCGCCTGCGCCAGGATCGTCTGCCCGGTATTGCCCAGGAAATATTCGGCACGCGCCGGCTCGACCGCGCCGGCGAAGCGCACCATCCGCGCATGCACCTGCGGCACCATGGCGGGCGCGCGTCCCGGACGGTCGCGATGCAGCGCCAGCATGATCTCGCGCCAGATCGGGGCGGCGCCGCTGGTTCCCGACACATGCGTCATGCTGTCGCCCTCGGCATTGCCAACCCAGACGGCGACCGTGAAGCGATCCGAAAAGCCGACGCACCAATTGTCCCGCATCGCCTTCGACGTGCCGGTTTTTGCGGCCGCCCAGAAGGGCAAGCGCAAGGCCGAATCCAGGCCGAAGGTCACCGATCGCGCATTGGCGTCGGCCAGGATATCGTCGACGATCCAGGCCGCCCCCGACGTCATCACCGCGCGACGCCTGCCAACCGGATCGTCCAGCCGCAGCCGCAGCGGCCGGTAATAGCCCGCATCGGCCAGCGCGCGGTAGGCCGCCGCCTGCTCCAGCAGCGTGACCTCGGCCGAGCCAAGCGCCAGGCTGAAACCGTAATAATTGCCGTCCTCGGTCAGCCCGCGATACCCCAGGTCCCACAGCCGATCGCGAAAATCCTCGACGCCGTCGACGAGCAGCGCGCGCACCGCCGGCACGTTCAGCGATCCGGCCAGCGCCGTCCGCACGCTCACCGGCCCCTTATACTGATGGTCATAATCCTTGGGCACATACAGGCCCGATGCCGTGTCCAGTTCCACCGGCAGATCGTCCAGGATCGAAGCGGCGGTCAGATAGCCGCGTTCGATCGTCTGGCCGTACAGAAACGGCTTCAGCGTCGATCCTGCCTGGCGCGGCGCGGCGGCATTGTCGACATGCGCCGCAGTGGACGATCCGCCGTCGACGCCGCCGACATAGGCCAGCACGTCGCCCGTGCGATTGTCGACCACGATTACGGCCCCGTCACGAGCACGTTCGCCGCCCAGGCCCAGCAGCTGATGCCGCAGAGCCGTGGCGGCCACCGCCTGCACGCCCGCGTCCAGCGTGGTCGTCACCGTCTGCCCCGGTTCCGCCAGCAGACGGACCGCCAGATGCGGCGCCAGATTGGGATCGTCGGCACCGCTTTGCATCCGTGCGACCATGCCTTCCGCCTGGGCCAGCATCATCGTGCAGTCCGGCCGCTTGCCGATGCGGCACGCCCGCCGCGCGATCCGGCCCGCATCCGCCTGGGGCGCCGGCAATTGCGCGGCCAGCAGCAGCGCCTGATCCTGGTCCAGCATCGCCGGTGCCTTGCCGAACAGCGCCCACGACGCCGCACCGATCCCCTGATTTTCCCCGCGAAAGGCAGCCAGGTTCAGATAGGCTTCCAGTATCTGGTCCTTCGACCATGCGGCTTCGATCGCGTGCGCCGCCCGGATCTGGCGCAGCTTGCCGCGCAGCCCGCGCGTCCCGGGCTCGCCCAGTTCCGGCGCGACGAAGCCGGCCAGCTGCATCGTCAGCGTACTGGCGCCCCGCGCATGCCGACTATGCAGGCCGGCCCAGGCCGATCCCACCATGCCGGCCCAATCGACCCCGCCATGGGTGCGGAAACGCCGATCTTCCCCCGCGACAACCGCCTCGCGGACCTCCGGGGCGACCTTGTCGATCGGCACCCAGTCCAGCCGCCGCACCGAATAATCCACCCGGATCATGTCCAGCAGCCGGCCGTGACGATCGCGCAGCCACGCTTCGCTGGACCGCCAGTCGCTGCGTGCCTGCGCATAATCAGGCATCGCCGGCGGGCGGGTCCACAGCATCAGGGCGATGACGGCGAAGAAGGGCAGCACCAGCCAAAGCGTGGGCCGGCGACGCAGCCAGCCCAGCCCGGCCATCAGGCGATCGATCACGGCACGATCGTCAACGGCCGGTTCGGCAGGGCCGCGTGGATTTCGGGGGAATACATCGCCTCGACCTTCGTCGGCGGCAATTGCAGTCGGCCGGTGCCGTTCAGCCGCACCGCATATTCCACCGTCGATCGGCCCTTGGGCATCCAGCCGAAATAGCCGCGCCAGGCATCCAGCCCCTGCTCGACATAGGATGGGGAGGACGACCCGCCATTCGCGCCGGCCGCGAGCAAGGCCGATTGGCCACCGCCCGCACCCAGGATCGAAGCGCCGGCCGGAATCGGATCCTCCACCACCACCCAGGTCCGGTCGACCGGCGCGTCGACCGTGATCCGCACCCGCACGACATCGCCACGACTGATCTGGTCGGGCCGGCGGCGCTGCAGGAAGGTGACTTCACGACTGATGCGATAGCCCGCAAACAAAGGCGCGGTCAGCGGCACGGCGGCGCGTACCGAGACCGTGGCCCATGGCCCGGCACCGCCATCGTGCCGCAGCAGCAGCGATCCGGGGGTCTGCGGCAGCGGGAAGCTCAGCGTCGGCGGCTGCAAACCACGGCTGGTCAGGCTGCGACCGCCCAGGCTGGCGGTGGTAAGCCCGGTGCCCGAGCCCGGATAGGCGGTGGCGAAGCGGTGCGCCGCGATCGTGCCCCAGGCATTGGCCGGGGTCGTGTCCCAATGGCCCTGCCGTTGGCGGAGCGCCACGCCCACCATCATCCGCGCCGCTTCCGATTCCCAGCCGGGCCGGCCGGTTACCGCGAGCAGCGCCTTGATCGCCATTTCATCGTCGCTGACCATCATCCACCACGGCGCCGCGGCCCGATCGGTCAGATCCAGGCGCGTGCCTTCATAGACGATCCGGCTGCGCAGCGCGGCTTCGGCGGCGGCAATCCGCGCCGGGTCCACGCCGTTGGTGCGACCCAGCGTCACCAGCCAGTCCGCGAGCGTCGCGGTCGGCATGTCGCCAAGCGGCATCGCCAGCTGCTCGATCATGCCGGGCGTAGCCGCACCGTTGCGGGCGAGCGCCGCCAATGCCGCGATCCGCAGCAGACGTGTGTCGCCCCGGCTGGTGCCCTCTTCGGTGATGCGCCCGTCGACGACCCCGCGGAGTGCCTCGATCAGGGCTGCCTTCGGGCCATCCGGCCATGGCAGGCTGGCATCGGCGGTTACCGACAAGGCATAGGCCGTCAGGGCGATGGAGCCCGGTTCTTCCGGCGACGGCCAGTAATGGAGCAGGCCGTTCGCGGCCACATAGAGCGGCAAAGCGTCCATCTGCTTGGCCCAAGCCGTGCGGTCACCAAGCGCGATCGCCTTGGACAGGCGTTGCTCGAAACAGCCATAGGGATAAGCGAGCATGTAGCTGCGCACGCCCGCCAGCGGCGGTGCGGGCGACGCCATCAACGCAACGTCGACACCGCCGCGTCCGGCCAGCGCCCCACCCGGCGCGCCCACCGGAATGGTCGTGCCATCGCCGACACGCACGAGCGTGGCCGCCCAGACCTGATCCGGCACGGCGGGGACAATCTGCTGATCGACGGCGACGCGATCATTGGCGCGCCCGTCGGACGATCGGGCAGTGACCGTCCAGCGCAAGGTCGCCCGCGCCAGCGGCGCGGTCAGCCGCCATGTGACCGGCACTGCCCCGCCGGCCGGGACCGTCACCGTCAGGGCACCGCCCCGCGCCACGGCCGGCTCCAGTGCGACATTGGCCGTCACCGTCATGGGTCGGTCGGTGCCGTTGCGCAGGGTGAAGGTGGCGCCGTAGAAATCGCCCGACCGTACCAGCGGCGGCAGGCCGGCATAGATGGTCAGATCCTGCACCGTGCGGATATTGGCGCTGCCGGTCCCGAACAGATTATCCCCCGCGGTCGCGACCGCGACCAGCCGATAGGAGGACAAGGCATCGGCCAGCGGCACGTCCACAAACGCGCGGCCCTGTCCGTCCAGCTTAACCCGCCCGCGCCACAGCAGCACGGGTCGGAAATCCGAACGAGTCAGCGAGGACAGGTCCCCGCCTCCGCCGCCGCCACTCGCGACGGCCTTCAGGCCATAATGACGTTTGCCGACGACCTGCATCTGCGCGGTCGAGGTCAGGACCGACAAGGGGCGTTCGCCCATCATCTTGGACAAGATGTCCCATGAATCGTTGGGCGATAGCTGAAGCAGGGCCTCATCCACCGCGGCAAAGGCGATTTCCGCCGATTTGGGTGCCTTGCCGTCGGGACCAACCACCTGCACCGCAACCCGCGCATGATCCCGCACGCGGTAGCGCGCATGATCGGGCCGGACCGACACCTTCAGCTGATGCGCCTCCCACCCGACCGCGACCTTCGTGATGCCGATCCGGTAGGCCGGCTTGGCCAGATCGACCAGCGACGTCGGATAGGCGCCATCCCGGCTGAAGAACGGCAGGTGCCAGCGCCGCGCCAGATCGGCGAGCCACAGCCGCCACCCGGCAATACGTCCGCGCACCGCCATGACGGAAATATAGACGTCGGGGGCATAGGCGCCCGGCAGGGGCACGTCGACGACCGGATCCTTGCCGGAAATGGTCGTGACGAAGGAGGAGAGCACACCCTCTCGCTCCACCGTCACCAGCGCGGTCGCGTTGCGGAACGGCATCCGTACCTGGACGTGCGCAGTCGCGCCGGCGCGATAGGATTTCGCGTCCGATATGACGTCCATGCGATCGCCATTGTCGCCGCCGAACCACCAATCGTCATCGCCCGCGAGCCAGACCGACGTCACCGCCCGCGCCTCATTGCCCTGATCGTCCTGCGCGGTCGCAACCGCGATCACCTCGCCCGACACGCCGGGATCCAGCGTGCATTCGGCCAGGCCCTGGGCGTCCGTCTTCTCGCTGCACTTGGCACTGATGCGCGTGGTCTTGGCGCTGTTGTCATAGGCATAGAAGCCACCGATCAGCCGCCGCCGGGCCGAGATCACCTCCCGCGTGTATAGCGTGACCGACACGCGCTGGCCCGCAATGATCTTGCCGTCAGGGCTGAGCGCCACGACCTTCAAGCGCATCTCGCCCTCGCGCTGCATCCAGCCATCGGGTTTGATCCCCAGGCGTACCGCCGACGTATAGAGCGGCACCGTGGTCGACGCGGTCAGCGTCTCGCCATTGGCATCGTCATAATCCATCTCGACCGTCATCTTGGTCGCATCGGTCAGCTTCGGCAGATCGATCGTCGTGCGCAGCGCGCCGTGCGCGTCCAAAGCCAGCGGCAGCGTGCTTGAGGACGGCGGGCTCGGCTGGCTCAGATCATTCTGGTCGTCGTCCAGCGCGACCGTCCCTTCCTTCACCGCCGCGCCGCCGAAGGTCCAGCCGTCCCATCCCGCGGGGGCATCGGACAGCGTTTCAAACGCGGTCCGCAGCCGCACCGGAGCATGGCCGGCGCCGCCGCCCGACAGATAGCCGACATACAGGTCCAGCGGCAGCCGTTTGGGACGGATGGCCGGCGTGCGCGGACCGCTGACGGTCGCCCGCATGGTCGGCAGGCGATATTCATCGACCCGGATCGACTGGCCGGTGCTCTGGCTATCGTCCCCGACCTTGAGCGTCAGATCATAATCGCCGGTGGGCGCGCCCTTGGGCGGCGTCCACGCGCTCTCGCCGATGCCGGCCCGGTCGAGCGTCACCGGCACGTCGAACTGCATGTCCGATCCGCGATGCTTGAGCTGCAACGTGCCGCGCACCGCCCCGCCCGAGCGGAACCCGCTCAGCGTCTGCCGGCGATAGACATGCTTCATGTGCACGGTTTCACCCGCGCGCAGCAAGGTCCGGTCGAAGATGGTATGCAGGATCGGCTCGGGCGCGCTCCAGCCATAAGGCAGGTCGAAATTCCAGGGCCGGATGCCCTCACCCCAGCTCGTCAGCGCGAACGACAGGTCGCCATCCTTGCGCGCGACCACGATCAGCGGCGCCCCTTCGTCGCTCTCGCAGGAATCGGTCGTGGAGGGATCGGGCAGATTGCGGATCTGGAGGCGGCCGGTCCGGTCGGTCTTCGCCGAGGCAAGCGTGCGGCCGTTGCAACTGTCGGTCACGCTGATCAGCGCGTCCGCAACCGGCTTGCCCGTATCCAGCGCCGTCACCCAGGCGAGCGACGTGCCCCGGCCCCATTTGAAGTGGACCGCCATATTCGTGACCAGCGCGGCGGCCGATACATAGCGCGTCGCCGGACGCCCCAGCAGCGCCAGTCCCAGCTTCGGGCTGGCCAATTCGACCACGTAGAAGCCCGGCTTCTCCAGCGGAATACCGACCACTTCCATCTTGCTCCCACCGGCGGGGAGTGGAAGGTTCAGCGCCGTCCCGCGCTCGCGCCCGGTCAGCACCGGCCGGTCGCCGGTATGGTTCACCGCGACGCGTTCGCCGTTCGTCTCCACGTAGCGATAATCGTCGTCCTGTGCTTTGCTGACGCGCTGCAGCCACTTTGCGATGGCGGCGTCGCTGTCCGCGACCCGCACCCTCGTGCCGGATACGGCGGAGACATTGCCCATCAGCCGCGGCTCGACGCTCCGCACGGTGACCGGCAGGACGCCGCCTTCGCGCGCTTCCAGCACGCCGAACGGCGCGGCGAATTTCACCAGCGGCGGCGCTTCGGCAATTTCGAAATCCAGCGGGAAACGCTCGGCATTGGCGAGCGGCCGGCCGCTTTGATCCCGCAAGTCCGCGGGCAGGATGATCTGCGCGGTGATTGATGGCGGAAAGGGCGCCGCGAAGCTGACCGAATCGACCGTCGGCGTGCTCGATTTGTCGGCGGTCGGGGCGATCTGGTTCCGGCCGGCCGACAGCCGCAGCTTCATCGCATCGGCGCGCGCCACCGGCGCGCTGAACTGGACGCTGATCGCTTCAACCGGGCTGCAGCCGGCATTGGCGTTGACGCGCGAGCAGGTCAGCCGCGCGGTGAATTGCTTGCGCACGCTGAAGTCGAAGCGATGATCCTCGCCGACGGCATGGCCGCTCGGGCTGCGGATCGATGCGCCCCACACCAGCGCCATATCGCGTCCGGGCGGCAGCGGGCGGCGGCATTTCAGCGCGACGATATTGGCGAGCGCGGCCTGGCGCAGCTTGGGATCCTGCGGCAACGGCTGCGGCAGACCCGCATTTTCCAGGAAGCTGCGCGCCTGCCAGCTGCTGCCCAGCGCCGGCAGGATCTTGCCTGGCGTGTCCGCCGGCAGCAGGTCGACCGCGATCCGCTCGCCAATGCCGTCGACCGCGCAATAGGCGCCGGCCGCGACCGAGGCCCGGTCGACCGGACCATTGGCCGCCACGAAGAAGGTCTGGTTTTCCTCGATCTCGCCGCTGGACGGAAGGAGCGCCAGGGCGGACGGCCCGCCGCTATCGATCGGGAAGCGGCGCGTGCCGGTCACGCTCGCGCCGGTCACGTCGGTCAGGTCGTCGCGCAGCGTGGCGGCGCAGGACAATCCTGCCGGCAGCGCGCGGGCGAATTCCCAGACGAACGTCTGCGGATCGACCCAGCGTCCGCTGCCCTCCACCGGGCAGGTCACCGACAGGGGGGCCGGACCTTGCCCGAGCGGGACCATTGCGCCGGAAAAGCGCACCGTGAAACGGGTGATGCCCGCATTATCCCGGCCGATGATGGCGTTGATGACGCTGGGCGGGTTGCTGCCGAACACCTCGAGCGGCAACAGCAGAGCCAGCATCAGAAGGATCCAGCTCAACCCCTTACGCATCTTCTTCTCCCCTGGCGCGCACCTTGCGCGGAAACGCAGCGTAGGTCTAGACGATGAAGCGTGTATTTTTAGAGACAGAATGAAGTCGTCGGGCTATTCTTTTGCCGGACCAGGCATTGGGCAAACCCGCTCCATTTGCGATCAGTCGTCGGAACCATCCTGCGGCGACAGGCGCTTTTCGATGCGGCAGCACGCATCGGCTGCCTTATTTGCGGCGCGATGCGGGGCTAAGGCTCGGAAAAGATTGAGGAGGCGGCATGGCTGACACGCGCACCAGCGATAAAGGCAAGGGCGAAGAGCAAAGCGACAAGCGGCGCTCGCGCAACAAGAATGTGAAAGCCGCGGCAACCGGTGTCGCGATCGGCATCGGATCGGCGGCCCTGGTTGCGGCCTTGCTTTATTCCAACCGTCCGCAGGACGACAAGAAGAACGATACGCCCAACGATCCGCGGTTCGAACCCCGCGAATCCTGACGATGTCGGCCGCGTCTAGCGGCCGATCATCCGTTCCGGCAGCACGACGCGGTCGAAGGTCGCTTCGTCCACCAACTCCAGCGCCAGCCCCGCTTCTTTCAGCGTCAGCCCTTCATGGTGGGCGTGCTTGGCGATCTTGGCGGCATTGTCATAGCCGATCTCCGGCGCCAGCGCCGTCACCAGCATCAGCGAACGATCGAGCAACGACGCGATGCGTTCGCGGTCCGGCTCCAGGCCCTCCAGGGCGCGCTCGCGGAAGCTCTCCATTCCCACCGCCAGCAGTTCGACCGAGCGCAGCACGTTGGCGCCGATCAACGGCTTGAAAACGTTCAGCTCCATATGGCCCTGCAGCCCGCCAACCGTGATCGCGACATTGTTGCCCATCACCTGCGCCGCGACCATCGTCAGCATCTCGCACTGGGTCGGGTTCACCTTGCCCGGCATGATCGAACTGCCGGGCTCGTTCTCGGGCAGCTTCAGCTCGCCAAGGCCGCAGCGGGGGCCGGAGCCCAGCAGCCGGATGTCGTTCGCGATCTTGCTGAGCGCGACCGCCAGCACATTCAGCGTTCCCGACAGATGGACCAACGCGTCGTTCGACGCCAATGCCTCGAACTTATTGGGTGCGGTGATGAAGGGCAGGCCCGTGATCGCCGCAATCTCGGCCGCAATCTCCTCGCCAAAGCCGTCGGGCGCATTCAGCCCGGTGCCGACGGCGGTACCGCCTTGCGCCAGCTGGTACATGCCGTTGGTGATGACCGGCTCGATCCGCTTGCGGCTGCGCGCAACCTGCGCGGCATAGCCTGAAAATTCGTCTCCCAGCGTCAGCGGAGTCGCGTCCTGCAAATGGGTCCGGCCGATCTTGATGATATCGTCCCAGGCGCGGGCCTTGTCTTCCAGCGTCGCCAGCATTGCATCCAGCGCGGGGAACAGCCGGTCGGTCACCGCACGCGCCGCGGCGATGTGCAGCGCGGTTGGGAAACTGTCGTTGGACGACTGGCTCATATTGACGTGATCGTTGGGATGGACCGGCGTCTTGCCGCCGCGCGTGCCCGCCAGCGCCTCGTTCGCGATCCCGGCGATCACTTCGTTGACGTTCATATTGGATTGGGTGCCGGACCCGGTCTGCCAGATCACCAGCGGGAATTGATCGTCATGCTGGCCGGCAACGACGGCGGCTGCCGCCTGTTCGATCGCGTCGGCGATCCGCCCGTCCAGGCCATGCTTGCGGTTCACCCGCGCCGCGGCCTGCTTCACGATCGCCAGCGCGTGGATGATGCCGATCGGCATCTGCTCCCGCGGGCCGAACGGGAAATTCTGGATCGAACGCTGCGTCTGCGCACCCCAGTAAGCGTCGGAGGAAACTTCGATCGGGCCGAAGCTGTCGGTCTCGGTGCGTGTCGTCATAAGGCTCCCTCGCGCTCCTCGCCGACCTAGTGGCTGATCCGGCGAATCGCGAGGCAAAAAGCGCCGGCGGTCGGTTCGTGTTCCGGGAACACGGCACAGCCCCCATGGTTGAACGCGCGAGGAGACCGATCATGGACGAGACCGAAGGCACCATCCCCCCGACCGAAGGCGTCGCAGCGACCACCGAGACGTCGTCGCTGATCGCATCCAACCGGGTCGAGGGCACCAAAGTCTATGGACGGGACGGCGACAAGATCGGCACCGTGCACAATTTCATGGTGAACAAGCGCACTGGGCAGGTTGCCTATGTCGTCATCTCCACCGGCGGATTCCTCGGTCTCGGCCAGGCCTATCATCCGCTGCCATGGTCCGCCTTCACTTATGACGAGGAGCAGGGCGGCTATGTCGTGAAGCTCGACAAGCGGATGCTGGACGGATCGCCCAGCTTCCGGCTCGATAATGCACCGGTGTTCGACGATGCCTATGGCCGGCGCATCACCGATTATTTCTCGGGCTCGATCTGAGGGTCGTGATAATCGACGCGACGACGATTCCAGCGGTGCGGTGCGACATCGACGGCACCGTGATCGGCAGCGATACCGGCGATCGCCTCGTGCAGTTCGGTGTCCCGCCCCTGGCGCGCTGATCGGCCGAGGGGCTGGCACCGCTCCGTTCGCGCGATAGAAAGCGGCAGAGGAGAGCCGCGTGCAGGTGAAGGACTATCACGACGTCGATGCGCGTCGCTTTCGCGAGGAGATCATGCCCGCCGCGCAGCCTGCGCTGTTGCGGGGCGTCGCCGCGCACTGGCCGGCGGTGGACGCGGCCCGATCGGCGGACGGCATCGCGGCCTATCTGCGCCGCCATGCCACCGACGCCACCTGTGACATGCTCGTCGGCAGCCCGGAGATAAAAGGGCGCTTCTTTTACAATGCCGATATGACCGGGCTCAATTTCGAACGCCGCCCGGCCACGCTCACCAGGATTGTCGATGCCCTGACGACGGCGCTGCAGGATCCGGCCCCGCCCGCCATCGCCGCCCAGGCGGTCGAGGCCCGCACCAGTCTTCCGGGGTTCGCCGAGGCCAATCGGCTCGACCTGATCGGCAAGCCGGTCGCGCCGCACTTATGGATTGGCAACCAGGTCGTCGTCAGCGCGCATCACGACATGTTTTCGAACATTGCGGTCGTGGTGGCGGGCAAGCGCCGTTTCACGCTGTTTCCACCCGATCAGGCCGGCAATCTCGCCATCGGACCGTTCGAATTCACGCCCTCCGGCACACCGGTCAGCTTGATCGACTTCGACGCACCGGATCATGCGCGCTTTCCCGGATTCGCGGCGGCCCTAGCCGTGTCCCGGACTGCGGACCTCGAGCCCGGAGATGCCCTCTACATCCCTTATATGTGGTGGCACCATGTCCGCTCGACCGAGCGCTTCAACATGCTCGTCAATTATTGGTGGAACGACGCCCCGCCCGCGCAACCCGGTCTGCAGCCGATCGACGCGCTGGTTCACGCCTTCCTCGCCTTCTCCGGCCTGCCGGCCGAGCAACGCGCCGCTTGGGCGCCGATGTTTGAACAGCTCGTTTTCGCCGTGGATGCAGCAGCGCAGGTACCGGAAGACAAACGCGGAATCCGCGGCACGCTGAGCCAGGACACGAAGCGTCGCATCCGGCAGCAACTGGGTAGTTTGCTGACGCGCTAACAGCCGTCTCGCCTTCTCCGGGCAGCGCTTGCGTACGCCCAATATTTGGCTGACATGGGAGAATGCGGATACGTCTCCCCCTGCTCGCCCTTGCAATAGCCGCTGGTCCATTACGGGCGGCACCTCCTCCGGTCACGCCCATAGCGGGCGCCGGCCAATGGGTGATGGTGCAGGAACTGCCGTTCGGGTCGCCCCCAGCCTGCGCGGCACGGCTGGAGGGTGCCGAGATCAACACGACACTGGTGCTCAACAAAGACGGCAAGATCATCCTGTTCGGCGGCCATCCTGATTGGTCGATGGGTACCGGCGATGCTCAATATAATTTGGTGATCGACCAGGATCCACCACGGGTCATGCAAGCCAGCTTGCTGAACAACATATTTTTATCGCCGTTCTTTGACGATCGACTGGCCGCCCGCCTGGCCCGCGCCAGAACGCTGCAGTGGGAGACCTCTCAAGCCCGCATCCGCGCCGATGTGACAGGGATCGGCGTAGCGCTGGACGCCGTGCGTAAATGCAATGCGGACAAAAACGCAGCTCGGGCGACGCAAAAATAAGCAACCGCCCCCACTACGGGGCAAGCCTCACTTCTTGCGGGTGAAATCCACCGAAACGACGTTGGAGCCGTCTTCGGCCGGGCGGACGATCGGATCATTTTCCGCTTCCGCAATCTCTTCCGGCTGCTGGTCCTCGACCTGGGCCGAGAAGTGCAGCGCGAAGTCGACCGCCGGATCGTGGAAGGCGGTGATCGCCGCGAACGGGATCGAAAGCTTGGACCCGACTTGGTTGAACGAGAGGCCGACTTCGAAGCCGGTGTCGCTCACGCGCAGATCCCAATAGCGATTCTGGATCACGATCGTCATCTCGTCCGGATAGCGATCGGTCAGATGCTTCGGGATGTCGACGCCGGGAGCGCCGGTCTTGAACGTGATGTAGAAATGGTGGTTGCCGGGCAAGCCGGCGGTCACGGCCTGACCCAATACGCGGCCGACCACGGCGCGCAAGGCGTCCTGGACGATCTCGTCGTAGGGAATCAAGCTATCGGGCGCGCCCTCAGTCATGTCGCCCAAGTGAACGGAGGCGCGACACGGGTCAAGCGTTGCCTGTCACCGGTTCGGCGCTATAGCGGCCGTTCCATGCGCACCGCCTCCATCAGCCGCAACACCGCCGAGACGGCGATCGACGTCTCCGTCAACCTCGACGGGTCGGGCGTCTATGACATCAAGACCGGGATCGGCTTCCTCGATCACATGATCGAGCAGCTGTCGCGCCATTCGTTGATCGATATCCAGCTGAAGGTCGACGGCGATCTCCACATCGATCAGCATCACACGACCGAGGATTCGGCGCTGGCGCTGGGCCAGGCGATCGCGAAGGCACTGGGCGACCGGCGCGGCATCACCCGCTTCGGCACCGCTTATTCCCCGATGGACGAGACGCTAAGCCGGATCGCGATCGACATTTCGGGCCGGCCGTTCCTCGTCTGGAAGGCGGAATTCACGCAGACCAAATTGGGCGAGCTCGATACCGAGCTGATCGACCATTGGTTTCACAGCTTCGCCGGCGAAGTGGGCATGACGCTTCACATCGAGACGCTGTACGGTCGCAACAACCATCACATTTGCGAGAGTATCTTCAAGGGCTGCGCGCGCGCGTTGCGCCAGGCGATCGAGATCGATCCGCGCAAGGGCGATGCCATCCCCTCCACCAAGGGGACGCTGGGCGGTGCCTGACGGCCTTGCGCTGATCGATTACGGCGCCGGCAACCTCCGATCGGTCGAGAATGCGCTGCGGGCGGCCGGCGCGACCGACGTGCGCGTCACCGCCGATCCCGCTGATGTGCTGAAGGCCGAACGGATCGTGCTGCCCGGTGTCGGCGCTTTTGCCGCCTGCATGGGCGCGCTCTCCGCCATTCCCGGCATGGTCGATGCGCTCAACCGCCGCGTGATCCAACAGGGCATCCCCTTCCTGGGCGTCTGCGTCGGCATGCAATTGATGGCGGATGCCGGCGAGGAGTTCGGCAGCCATCCCGGCCTGGGGTGGATTCCCGGCACCGTCGCAAAGCTCGAACCTGCCGATCCACAGGCGCGCGTGCCGCACATGGGCTGGAACGATGTCGTGCCGGCAATGGCCCATCCCCTGATCGTGCCGGGCGAGGCCTATTTCCTGCACAGCTTTGCCTTCCGCACCGCAGATCCGGCAACGCTGGCGGCCACCACCGATCATGGCGGCACCGTCACCGCGGCGGTCGCGCGCGACAATCTGGTCGGCGCCCAGTTCCATCCTGAAAAGAGCCAGGCCTATGGCCTCGCCTTCCTCGCCCGCTTTCTCGATTGGCGCCCCTGAATGAGCATCATTGTCTATCCCGCGATCGATCTGAAGGGCGGCAAGGTCGTCCGCCTGTCCGAAGGCGATATGGATCGCGCCACCACCTATAATGACGATCCCGTCGCCCAGGCCAATGTGTTCTGTGAACAGGGGGCGGACCATTTGCATGTCGTCGATCTGGACGGCGCTTTCGCCGGCGCCTCCGTCAACGGCGAGATCGTGGCCGAGATCGTGCACAATTTTCCGGGCAAGGTGCAGGTCGGCGGCGGCATCCGCGATCGCGCCGCGGTGGATCGCTGGCTGGAACGGGGCGTCTCGCGCGTCGTCATCGGCACCGCCGCACTGCACGATCCGGAATTTGTCCGCGCTGCCGCCAAGGCGCTGCCGGGGCGGATCGTCGTTGCCGTGGATGCCCGCGACGGCATGGTCACCACCCATGGCTGGGCCACCAGCTCCGACATGACGGCGGCCGATCTATCGAACCGCTTCGCCGACGTCGGCGTCGCTGCCGCCCTGTTCACCGATGTCGGCCGCGACGGCTTGCTCAAGGGCTGCAACGTGCGCGCCACCTCCGAACTGGCCCGCAACACGCGCCTGCCGGTGATCGCCAGCGGCGGCGTGAAGGGGCTGGTCGATATCGCCGATCTCGCCCGCCATGCGAGCGAGGGCATCGAGGGCGTGATCTGCGGCCGCTCGCTCTACGAAGGCAAATTGGATTTGCGCAAGGCGCTGCGGCTGGCGCGCGACGAGAGCCTGTGACCGTCCGCGTCCGCGTCATTCCCTGCCTCGACGTCGCGGGTGGGCGCGTGGTCAAAGGTGTGCAATTCCTCGACCTTGCCGATGCGGGCGATCCGGTCGAGCAGGCCAAAGTGTATGACGCCGCCGGCGCGGACGAGCTTTGTTTCCTCGACATCACCGCCAGCCATGAGGATCGCGGCACGATCCTCGACGTCGTCGCGCGCACCGCGGCCGTCTGCTTCATGCCGCTCACGGTCGGCGGCGGCGTGCGGACGCCGGAGGATGCGCGGGCGCTGCTGCTGGCGGGGGCCGACAAGGTCGCGATCAATTCGGCGGCAGTTGCCCGCCCAGAACTGGCCGCCGAACTGGCGGATCGCTTCGGCGCCCAATGCGTCGTCGGCGCGGTCGACGCCAAGGCCGTCGGGCGTGGCCGGTGGGAGATTTTCACCCATGGCGGCCGCCGCGCCACCGGCATCGATGCGATCGAGCATGCGGTGCGGCTGGCCGAACTCGGCGCGGGCGAGTTGCTCGTCACCTCGATGGACAATGACGGCACGAAGGGCGGCTACGACCTCGCTTTGACTCGCGCCATCGCGGATGCGGTTGCCGTTCCCGTGATCGCCAGCGGCGGCGTCGGCACGCTCGACGATCTCGTCGCCGGGGTCACCAAAGGCCATGCCAGCGCGGTACTGGCCGCCTCCATCTTCCATTTTGGCGAACACAGTGTGGCCGAAGCCCACGCCGCACTCGCCGAGGCGGGCTTGCCGGTGCGGTCCCCGCCACGCTAGACCGAGGCATGTCCGAAACGCTCGCTCGCCTTGAGGCGACCATCGCCAGCCGCAAGGGCGCCGATCCCACATCCTCTTATGTCGCGAGCCTGTTCGCGAGAGGCCGCGGCCGGATTGCCCGCAAGCTGGGCGAGGAAGCGATCGAAACGATCGTCGCCGCGCTGAGCGAAGACAAAGCCGAGATAGTCGGCGAGGCGGCGGATGTGATCTTTCACCTGATGGTGCTGCTGGCCGATGCCGACATACCGCTCACCGACGTGCTGGCAGAGCTCGACCGGCGCGAGGGCGTGTCCGGCCACGACGAGAAAGCCGCACGCGCCGTCTGACTAGTGGACGCCCGTCCTCCGACGACATCGTCACCCTGAACTTGTTTCAGGGTCTATCTCGCGGCTGGGCGGCGACCTCACGATGGATGCTGAAACGAGTTCAGCATGACGACGGGGCAGCTCGTCTCAGACATGAATCAAGGGGAGAAGCCCAAGCCGACGGCGAGATCCGTCCAGTCGGGATTGTCCTGTTCGATCAGGTTGATCTTCCAGTCGCGATGCCAGCGTTTCAGCTGCTTCTCGCGTGCAATGGCCGAGGGCATATCTTCGAACATCTCGAAGCGGACCAAGCGTTTGACCGCATATTTTCGCGTGAAGCCGTCGACTGTGCCGGCGCGGTGCTGGTGCGTGCGCGACATTAGGTCAGAGGTTACCCCGATATAAATCGTACCGTGCCTCCCACTCGCGAGGATATACACACAGGGCTGGCGCTGCCTCATGCGCAGATCTTGCCGCCCGATGGATGCTGAAACAAGTTCAGCATGACGGGTGCAAAATGTTCTTCGACGCGACAATTCAAACCCCGTCGTCACCCTGAACTTGTTTCAGGGTCCATTCCGCGGCTAGGCGGTCAGTCTGCAGTTGACGAGGACGCACCATGCCGATCGACGCCACCCTGCCCTACGATGACAGCAACATCTTCGCCCGCATCCTGCGCGGCGAAATACCGGCGAAGACCGTCTACGAAGACGAACACGCTTTCGCCTTCCACGACATCCAGCCGCAAGCGCCGACCCACATCCTCGTCATTCCGCGCGGGCCTTACGCCTCGTGGGACGATTTCTCGGCCAAGGCCTCCGAAGCGGAGATTGCGGGCTTCGTGCGGGCGGTCGGCAAAGTGGCGCGCGATCACGGACTGGTGGAGCCTGGATATCGGCTGCTTGCCAACACCGGCGGCCATGGCGGGCAGGAAGTTCCCCACCTGCACGTCCACTTGTTTGGCGGAAAGGCGCTGGGGCCGATGCTGGCGCGGTAGCGCGCTATTGCGCTGTCAGCGCAAGCCGTTAGGCTCCCCTCCATAAGCAGGCGCTTCGAGCGCCGTCGCAAGGGGATCTTCATGCTTTTTGACCGCGTCAAGTCGCTCGACGCCATCCTGCTCACCGCCGAGAAAAAGGGGCTACATCGCTCCCTCGGCGCTTTCCAGCTCACCATGCTTGGCATCGGCGCGGTCATCGGCACCGGTATCTTCGTGCTTACGTCAGAGGCTGCCCAAAAGGCGGGCCCCGGCATGTTGCTCTCTTTCATCGTTGCCGGCGCGGTCTGCGCGGTCGCGGCTTTGTGCTATTCCGAGCTGGCCTCGATGGTCCCCGTATCGGGGTCCGCCTACACCTACACCTATGCCGTGGTCGGGGAATTACTGGCCTGGATGGTGGGCTGGGCGCTGATCCTGGAATATGCGGTCGGCGCGAGCGCGGTCGCGGTCGGCTGGTCCAACCATGCCGTGGGGCTGTTGAACGGACTGGGATTCCACTTCCCATCCGCCATCAGCAACGCCGACGCGCTCATGGCCAAGGTCCAGCTCGGCTTGGGCGCGACGCCCTCCAAGGATCTCACCATGGCGCTCCAGGTGGGGGGCTGGATCAACGTTCCTGCGATTCTGGTATGCGGCTTCGTGACCTGGCTGCTGATCATCGGCACGACCGAAAGCGCGCGGGTCAACGCCGTGCTGGTCGCGATCAAGATCCTCGCGCTCACGGCCTTCGTCATCCTGACGCTGCCGGTGATGAACGCGGCCAATTTCGATCCGTTCATGCCCACCGGCGCGACCGGCGTCATGGGTGCCGCCGCATCGATCTTCTTCGCCTATGTGGGCTTCGACGCGGTTTCGACCGCAGCGGAGGAAACCAAGAACCCGCAACGCAACGTGCCGATCGGCCTGATCGCCAGCCTCTTCATCTGCACCGCTTTCTACATCCTTGTGGCCTCCGGCGCGATCGGTGCGATCGGTGCGCAGCCTGAAATGGGCGCCCCCGGCATGCCGCTCGCGCCCGGCTCGCCCGAACTGGCGGGCCGCTGCGCCTCCGTCGTCGCCAGCGGCGCGTTGGAGCCGCTGGTCTGCTCCAAGGAAGCCTTGGTGCACGTGCTGGATACGGTCGGCTGGCACAGCATAGGGCGTCTGGTCGGCCTCGCGGCCGTGCTGGCACTGCCCTCCGTCGTGCTGATGATGATGTTCGGCCAGACCCGCGTCTTCTTCACCATGGCGCGGGACGGCCTGCTTCCCGAGAAGCTCGCATCGGTGCACCCGCGCTATCGCACGCCGCACGTGGTGACCGTCGTCACCGGCATCGCCGCGACGATCGCGGCCGCCGTACTGCCCGTCGGCAAGCTCGCCGATTATTCCAATTCGGGGACGCTCTTTGCGTTCATGATGGTCGCGATATCGGTGATGGTGCTGCGCAAGGTCGATCCGACCCGCCATCGGCCGTTCCGCATGCCGCTGGTATGGATCATTGCTCCATTGGCGATCTTCGGCTGCCTCTATCTCTACGTATCGCTGCCATGGACGGCGATCCTGGTGCTCCCGGCCTGGGGCGCGCTCGGCCTGCTCGTCTACTTTCTCTACAGCCGCCGTCGCAGCCATGTCGGCCGCGGCAATATGGAAGTGCCGGAGGAAGAAGCCTATCACGGCACCGAGCCGCCTCAGCCAGGCACGCGCTGACCTGCTAGCGTCTCCTCCCCGGCATGTGTCGGGGAGGAGACAAACTTACGGCCCGCCGCGGCCGCCCGTGGCGCCAAAGATCTGCCCGGTCGAATAGCTATCCTCCCGCGAGGCCAGCAGCACGAACAGCGACGCCAGTTCCGCGGGTTGCCCCGGCCGCCCGAGCGGTGTGTTCGCTCCGAACTCGCCCATCTTGCCCGGCAATTGGCCGCCCGCGACCTGCAACGGCGTCCAGATCGGCCCCGGCGCCACGCCATTGACGCGGATGCCCTTCTTGCCAAGTTGCTTCGCCAACGATTTGGTGAAGATCATGATCGCCCCCTTGGTGGAGGCGTAATCAAGGAGTTCCTCGCCCGGCTCATAGGCGTTGACCGAAGTGGTGTTGATGATCGCGGCACCGGCCTGCATGTGCGGTACGGCGGCCTTGGTGATCCAGAAGGTCGCGTAGATATTGGTCTTGAAGGTGCGGTCGAACTGCTCGTCGCTGATGTCGAGGATCGACTCCTTGCTCTGCTGATAGGCGGCGTTGTTGACGAGAATGTCCAGCCCACCAAGACCGCGCACGGCGTCGGCGACCAGCTTTTGACATGCGCCGGCGGTGCGGATGTCGGCGGGCAGCGCCACCGCCTTGCGGCCGGCCTGACGGATCAGGTCGACCACCTCGCGCGCGTCCGGCTCTTCGGTCGGATAATAATTGATCGCCACATCCGCGCCTTCGCGCGCGAAGGCGATGGCGGCGGCGCGACCGATGCCGGAATCGCCGCCGGTGACGAGCGCCTTGCGGCCCGCCAGCCGGCCCGAGCCCTTGTAGCTGGTCTCGCCATGATCGGGCCGCGGCGTCATCTTCGACGCGAGCGCCGGCCACGGCTGACGCTGCTCCGGCAAGGGCGGCTTGGCATAATTGGCCGCGAGCGGCGCGGTGGGAGCGCCCGGCGCATGCCGTTCCGGCTGATCCTGCTGCTGCCCCTGCGCCAGGGCAGGGACGGCTGCGGCCGCCGCAATCCCGACGGCGGCTACGCCAAATACGTCGCGCCGCGACGGCACGCCTGTCTCATCTGCCATGCCCAATCTCCTGTTCGGGACTGGGTGCTGAACCTCCCGCAAGGCGAGAAGGTTCAGCGGCAGAAGAGAAAAAGCGTTTCTTTAACGCAGGTTAGCCGAGACGCGCCTGCACCAGCTGGTCGAGCTTGGCTTCGGGGCGGGCACCATAATGGGAGATCACCTCCGCCGCCGCGATCGCGCCCATCCGCAAACTGTCTTCCAAGGAACGGCCCTGCGCCTGGCCAGCAAGGAAGCCGGCGGCGAACAGATCGCCCGCGCCGGTCGTGTCGACGATCTTCTCGATCGGCTCGGCGGGTACGGACGCGGTCTCGCCCTTCTGGACGCCGACGGCGCCCTGCGCGCCGCGGGTGACGACCAGCGTCTCGACCTGGGCCGAGACGGAGCGCAGCGCTTCGTCAAAATCCGTACCACCGGTGAGCGCCAGCAATTCATTTTCGTTGGCGAACAGGATGTCGATCGTGCCTTCCGCGATCAGCGTGCGGAAATCGTCGCCGTGGCGCGCGATACAGAAGGTGTCGCTCAGCGTGAAGGCGACCTTGCGGCCGGCCTCATGCGCGATCTGGATCGCAGCGCGCATCGCGGCGCGCGGCTCTTCCGGATCCCACAGATAGCCTTCCAGATACAGGATCTTGGCCGACGCGATCAGATCGCGGTCCAGCGCCGACGCCGGCAGATATTGCGAGGCACCGAGGAACGTGTTCATCGTCCGCTGGGCATCCGGCGTCACCAGGATCAGGCAGCGCGCCGTGCTGGGCTGAGCCGCCCGCGTCGGCGTATCGAACCGCACGCCATTGGCACGGATATCATGCTGGAACACCGCGCCCAGCTGATCGTCGGCGACCTGGCCGATGAAGCCGCCTTTGCATCCCAGCATCGCCATGCCTGCGACCGTGTTGGCCGCAGATCCGCCGCTAATCTCCCGGCCCGGGCCCATGCGCGAATAGAGGCTGTCGCTGGTGGCCTCGTCCATCAGCCGCATCGATCCCTTGGCGACGCCTTCGGAGGTGACGAAATCATCGTCCGCCTGGGCGATGACGTCGACGATGGCATTGCCAATGGCGACGATGTCGAGCGTGGGTTCGGTCATGAGCACTCCTGCTGCGTACGAATTACCCGCTCATCCTGAGGAGCCATTGAGCTTGTCGAAATGGCGTCCCGAAGGACGCAGCCTGTCCTTCGAGACGGGGCTTCGGCAGGCTCAGCCCCCTCCTCAGGATGAGCGGGCTTGGAAGCCGGCGCTGTAGGGGGCGGGCCGAAACCGCGCAACCGCCGTTGATCTTCCTGCACCAGCCTTGCTATCGCCGCCCGCGATGCAACCAGCCCCCGAAACCTCCCGAGTCGCCACTGCCCGCGTGGCCTGCGACGGCGCCACCGACATTCCCGGCGGAGCCGCGCTCGGCCATCCGCGCGTCTATCTGGAGATTGACGAGAAGGGCTATGTCGATTGCGGCTATTGCGACCGCCGCTTCATCCTGATCGGCGGACCGGCGGATACCGACGCGGCGCACTAGTACACCAGCATCGGACGGGCGTCGTTCCGGGCTTCACCCGTAGTTACAACGTGAGGCGTCTGGTGCGGTTCGAGATGCTGGATGACATGCCAACGGCGATCGCGCGCGAAAAGCAGCTCAAGCGCTGGCATCGCGACTGGAAGATCAACCTGATCGAACAGCACAATCCTGACTGGATCGACCTTGCCCTCGCGCTCGGCTTCGCCCCGGGAACGGGGACTGAGGCACGTTGGATGCTGAAAAAAGTTCAGCATGACGGCCGATTTTACGGTCGAACGGCGCCACAATCCCACCGTCACCCTGAACTTGTTTCAGGGTCCATCTCCCAACCAACGACCAGCATGTAACAAGAGCACGGCCCTCCCCGCCCCGAGAGCCGCCTCCCAAAAAACAACTTTACCATCACCGCTTTCAGGGGAAGGCCGCCCGCCCTATATCCCCCGAATGACCATTCTCGCCGATCCCCGCCGCTTCCTCTACCGTGATCTGGATCCGGAGACGGCAGTCCGCCTCACCGGCGACGCGCTCCGCAATTGCGACGATGGCGAGCTTTACCTGCAATATATCGCCAGCGAATCCTTTGGGTTCGACGATGGCCGCCTCAAGACCGCCGATTTCAACACCCAGGCGGGCTTTGGCCTGCGCGGCTTGTCGGGGGAAACCACCGCCTTCGCGCACGCCAATGAGTTGAGCGAAGCCGCCATCGTCCGCGCCGCCGAGACGATGACGCTGCTCGATCCGGCCCAGCCCGGCCGCGCCGCCCCACCGCGCCGTACCAATGCCAAGCTCTACACCGGTGAGGATCCGCTTTCGGCCATTCCCTTCGCCCGCAAGGTTGCCTTGTGCCAGCAGGTCGATGCTGCCGCCCGCGCGCGCGATCCCCGCGTCCAGCAGGTTTCGGTCGGCCTGTCCGGTTCGTGGAGCGTGGTCGAGATCGTGCGGCCCGATGGCTTTGTTGCGCACGACGTCCGCCCGCTGGTGCGCCTCAACGTCTCGATCGTGGTCGAGCAGAATGGTCGGCGCGAGACCGGCTTCTTCGGGCTGGGCGGCCGCTATCTCTATGATCAGCTGTTCGAGCCGGCGACGTGGAACCGGGCGATCGATCAGGCCCTGTCGCAGGCGCTCGTCAATTTGGAGAGCATCCCCGCCCCCGCGGGCGAAATGACGGTCGTGTGCGGCCCCGGCTGGCCCGGCGTGCTGCTGCACGAGGCGGTCGGCCATGGCCTGGAGGGCGATTTCAACCGCAAGGGCACCAGCGCCTTCGCCGGTCGCATCGGCGAGCGCGTCGCCGCCCCCGGCGTCACCGTTGTCGACGACGGTTCGATCGAGGGCCGCCGCGGCAGCCTCACCATCGACGACGAAGGCACGCCGACTCAGACCAACGTTCTGATCGAGGACGGCATCCTCAAGGGCTATATCCAGGATCGGCTCAACGCGCGGCTGATGGGCGTCGCCCCGACCGGCAATGGCCGCCGCGAAAGCTTCGCGCACGCGCCGATGCCGCGCATGACCAACACCTTCATGCATGGCGGCAAGGATGATCCGGACGAGATCCTCAGCCGGGTGAAGAACGGCATCTATGCCAAGTCGTTCGGCGGCGGCCAGGTCGACATCACCAGCGGCAAATTCGTGTTCAGCTGCACCGAGGCCTACAAGATCGAGAATGGCAAGCTTGGCGCCCCGATCAAGGGTGCGACCCTGATCGGCGACGGCCCGACCGTGCTGACCAAGGTCGCCGCGATCGGCAACGACATGGCGCTCGACGAAGGCGTCGGCATCTGCGGCAAGGGCGGCCAGTCCGTCCCCGCCGGCGTCGGCCAGCCCACCCTGCTGATCGACGGGCTGACGGTCGGCGGCACCGCCGCCTGATGTCGCTGGTCGAACTCGCGCGCTACACCGATCGCGCCGAGATCGCCCTCGCCCGGTCCCGGCTCGCCAGCGCCGATATCGAAAGCTTCGTGTTCGATCAGGACATGCTGTTGGTGCCGGCGCGGCTGATGGTGCTCGACGACGACGAAGCGGCGGCACGCCAGGTGCTGGGCAGCGGTGTATGACGATCGCCGCCGCCATCGGATGCGCGACCTAGGTGGCGGGCACGTCGAATAGCGGCGTTGCCCTCGCGCTCGGCGGCGGCGCGGCGCGCGGATGGGCGCATATCGGCGCGCTCCAGGTGCTGCACGAAGCCGGCATCCGCGTGGATGCGGTCGCGGGAACCTCGATCGGGGCGCTCGCCGCGCTCTGCCTGGCGACCGAACGGCTCGACATTCTCGAAACGATCGCGCTCGGCACCACCCACCGCAGCGTCTTCGCTTACCTTGATCCCAATCTCGGCCGTGGTGCCTGGCTGGGCGGCCGGCGTATCGCGCGCGAACTGACGACCCATTTCGCCGATCTGCAGCTGGAGGATGTGCCGATCCCGATCGCGCTGGTGGCCGCCGATCTGCAGACCGCGGAGGAAGTGCGGCTGACATCCGGACCCGCCATCAGCGCGGTCCAGGCATCGATCGGCCTTCCCGGCATCTTCAAGCCGATCGCGCGCGACGGACGGCTGTTGATCGACGGCGGCATGGTCGCCAACGTGCCGATCGCGGCCGCCCGCGCGCTGGCGCCGGACCGCCCCGTCATCGCGATCGACCTGATGGGCGATTATTCCGGCTATATCCGGGCGAGCACGCAGGACGGCGAACGCTCCGCCCTCGGCACGCTGCGCTCGGCCTTTCTGATGATGGTCACGCAACAGACCCAGCAGGCGGTCGCGCTGCACCGGCCCGACGTGCTGATCTCCATCCCGGCCGGGCATATCAGCACCGGCGCCTTCACGCGCGCGGCCGAACTGATCCAGCTGGGCCGCGATGCGGCGCTCGGCGCTTTGGCCGAAATCGACGCGGTTCAAACGCGCGCCAATAGCCGATAGGGCGGTCCCAATCGTCATATTTCCGAGTTAGGACTGGGCCATGCATTTCGATCTGATCCAGTCGCTCAGCCTTGCCGGCTCGTCCTCGGTCCCGAATGACGATCGTGCCGGCGCGGCCGATCGTCGCGCCTGGGTGATCGATGGGGCGACCGATCTGGGGCCGCCGGGCCTGGTCGGCGCGCGTGGCGGTGCGGCCTGGCTGGCCGCAGAGGCCCATGCCGCGCTGGTCGGCGCCGAGGACGCGCCCATCGCCGCGCTGTGCACCGCGCTTGCGGACACGCTCGAAGCACGCTTCGCCGCGGCACGCACGCGCGCGCCGGAGGATCGCTGGGAATTGCCGATGGGGTCGATGCTGCTGGTACGGCTGGCGGAGCAACAGCTGGAATACGCCTGGCTCGGCGATTGCGCTGCTCTCCTGCGCAGCGGCGATCGCATCACCCGCCTCGGCCCGCCCGGCCACGGCAAGGATGCCGAGGCCCAACAGGCGGCGAGCCTTGCCCAGCATGGCCTCGGCAACGTCAAGCGCAGCGCGCCGATTCTGGAGGAACTCCGCCGCTCGCGCAGCGGCCCGGGCAAGCGCATCCTGGGCGTCGAGCCGGAGACGATGCAGAGCGTCGAGACCGCCACCCTGCCCTGCAGGCCCGGCGACGATCTGCTGCTCATGACCGACGGCTTCGCCGCACTGGTGGATGGCTATGCCCTGATGGACGAAGCCGCTTTGATGGCCGCGCTCGACACCGAAGGCCTCGCCGCGCTCGCGTTGCGCCTGCGCGACACCGAAGCGGCCGACAGCGCCTGCGAACGCTTCGCCCGCTTCAAGACCTCCGACGACGCCACCGCCTTGTGGCTACGGATCGGCAGCTAGTTATGGCGCGACGGCAGCGACCTGTGTTTGCACGGCCGCTGCCTCAACAGTGGCTGCAGTTTCGCCGGACGAGGCGGTTTTGTCTTGCCGCGACACCTTGGACAGCACCGCCTCCAGCAGCGGTGTCATCACGCCCAGCCACTTGGTCTTGATCACCACGTCCCACAGCGGCTCGAACTTCTTCCAGCCGGCCGCATAGCCGAAATGCTTGGCGCAATGCTTGACGCTTCCATGCGCGGCCGACGCGCGCAGGATGTTGCTCCAATTGTAAAAGTCCCGATACGCGCGATCATAGCCGGTCTTCAGCGCCTCCGCGCTCAGCTTCGCCGGCAGATAGACGACATGACGTGTATCATACCGGTCCCAGTCCTGGCTGGTGATACGCCCCTGCGCCGCCAGCGTCTGATGGAGCGGCGTGCCCGGATAGGGTGTCTGGATATGGAAGGTCGCGGTGGTCACGCCGTGGCGTACCGCCCAGTCGACCGTGCGGTCGAACACGTCGGCCTCGTCATCGTCCATTCCGAACACGAACGATCCGTTGATCATGATGCCCAGGTCGCTCAGCCGGCGCGCCACCGCCGCATAATCCTTGGCCAGGTTCTGCTTCTTGTTGCTGCCGAGTAGATTGGCCGGGCTGAACGTTTCGAAGCCGACGAACAGGCTGCGCAATCCCGCTTCGGCGGCACGCTCGATCAGGTCGCCGCGCAGCACGCTGTCGACCGTGGCGGCCCCCTGGAACAGCCGCCCCATGCCGCGCATGCCCTCGAACAGGGCCTCGGCAAAGCGCCGGTCGCCCAACAGATGATCGTCGAGGAAATAGAGATGCCGGCCGGGCAGCCGCTCGATCTCGGCCAACGCCTCGTCCACGCGCTGGGCATAGAAGGATCGGCCGCCCGCGAAGAAGGCATCCTTGTAGCAGAAGTCGCAATGTTGCGGGCAGCCGCGCGTCACCACGATCGAGTTCGGCACGAGGTAGCGCCCGCGCTTGATCAGATCGCGCCGCACCGGCGGAATGCCGTGGATCGTGCGTCCGGCGCTCGAAACATAACGGGGTTGCGGGCAGCCGGCGCGCAGCTCCGCCAGGAAGACCGGGAAAGTCTGCTCGCCCGGGCCGATGAAGATCGTATCGGCATGCGGGGCCGCCTCATCCGGCAGCGAGGTCACATGCAGTCCACCCAAGGCGACGTGGCAGCCCTTGGCGCGATAGAGGTCGGCCAGCGCATAGGCCCGATAGGCATTGGTGATATAGACCTGGATCACCACCAGATCGGGCCGATCATCGGTGCGCAGCGGCTCGACATGATCGTCGACCAGTTCGACCTCGTCGTCCGGCGACAGAAAGGCGGCCAGCGTCGCCAGTCCGAGCGGTGGGAACAGCGAATATTTGATCGGCCGCCAGAAGGGGCTCTTCGCCTCGGTCAGCGCCGGCAGGATCATCTTCACCTTCATGCGATCACGCCCTGCAAGACCAGCATCGACGAGCGCGTCAGCGTGACCGCGATGGTGGCGGTGCCGGCAGCGTCCGTGCGGCAAAACCCCCGTATCGCGCCGGCCAACCGATAATGGCGCAGCGGACGCAGCGCCTCGATCATGACCACCCCCGAGGCTGGATATCGGCTCGCCTCGATCAGGCAAACCACCCCCCGATCCTGGCGCAGCGCTTGCGCGATCCGCAGCGAGTCGGAGCTTTGCAATGCAAAGTCATTGGGCAAACCAAAAGCGCTCATGCGGGGCGTACCTTTAAATTGGCGGTGTCGGATCCGGCCGTGGCGCGCGATGCCTTTTTCAGCACGTCGCTCAGCACATCCAGATAGGCGGCGAACCGGTCGCGCCCCGTTTCGGTCAAATGACAGCGCGTGAACGGCCGTTTGCCGTCATAGCCCTTGTCGAGCGTGACAAAGCCGGCGTCCTCCAGCACCTGCAGATGCCGGCTGAGGTTCCCATCGGTCAGCCCGCACAGCGCCTTCAGGTCGGAAAAGCCCAGCCCATCCGCACGGCCCGCCAGCGAGGTCACGATTCCCAGCCGCGCGCGCTCGTGGAACACCCGGTCGAGCCCGTCATAGGCGAAGGGGGCCTCAGCGCGCGTCATCGGCCACCCCCGCGCGATGCAGGATGAACGCCGTGATCAGCTGGCCGATCCCGAACGGGATGCCCATCATCCAGGCGCTCGGGACACCCGCCTGCGCGCCCAGCACCAGCGTCATGATGGCGCACAGGAAATACCAGGCGGCCGGCCAGACGATCGTCTTGGGCAGCGTCCCCACCGCCGAAAAGCCGGTCAGCGCGATCAGCATCTGCCACACGCCCGGCAGGATCCAGATCACGTCCGGCGCCGCGCGCACGATCACGAAGGTGATCGCCGCACCCGCGGCCAGGAACGGCAACAGCAGCCGCAACGTGCTCGCCAGCATCCGATCCGCCATACCGGCATGCAGCCGCCGCGCGCGCGCCAGTGCCTCCACCGCGATCAGGCTCCCCGCCACGGCCGCCGTCGCCACCCAGGTCGGCACGAACAGCCAGCCTGGCAGGCCGTAGCCCGGCCCCGCATCCTCGATCGCCGCCACGATCAGCGCCATCGCCCCCGTCGCACCGACCGCCAGCGGCGCCAGCCCGCGAAAGCGCGTGCTCGCCGCCAGCCGATCCTGGATGAAGGCCAGTTGCGATAGCGCATGATCGACTTCGCTCATGGAAACTCCTTTGCAATGCAAAGTGCCTGATGCGACGGATGGCGTCAATAGGGCATTCGGCGGAGTAACTTGGTAGCCAATTTGTCGCATTTTACTGGCACCTGACGCCTAATGCCGCGTTAGGGTCCTCACAGCGCCAAATCGCTTCCGCCGCAATATCGTGCCTAAAAAATAGGCATCCCGCTTTATTTGCTTAACCGCTGGGCGCTCTTGCCGCGTCTGCAGCCCGCTCTCCCTCCGCCAACGAACTGGCACGCTTTTTGCGACGCAGCATCGGGGAAGAGCAGGGAGGTGGAATGAAACTCGTAATAGCCATCATCAAACCGTTTAAGCTGGACGACGTGCGCGAGGCTCTGTCCGCGCTCGGCGTCCAGGGCATGACGGTAACAGAGGTCAAAGGCTTCGGCCGCCAGAAGGGCCAGACCGAAATCTATCGGGGGGCCGAATACAGCACCAACATGGTGCCCAAGATCAAGGTGGAGGTTGCGTGCAGCGCCGATCTCGCGCCGCGGGTGGTGGAGGCGATTCAGCAATCGGCCAACACCGGCGCGATCGGCGACGGCAAGATCTTCGTGCTCGACGTGGGTCAGGTGGTGCGGATCCGCACCGGCGAGACCGACGAGACGGCTCTCTAGGATGCAAGGGGGACACATGAAGCTTTCAACCAAGATCGCGGGCGCCGCGGGCATGGCGGCGATCGCCGCCTTTGCCGCGCTGCCGGCCTGGGCCCAGGATGCCGCGGCTGCCGCACCTGCCGCCCCCACCGTCAACAAGGGCGACACCGCGTGGATGATGACATCCACCCTGCTCGTCCTGATGATGATCGTTCCCGGCCTCGCCTTGTTCTATGGCGGCCTCACGCGCGCCAAGAACATGCTGTCGACGATGACGCAGATCGGCGCCGTCGCCTGCCTCGCCATGCTCATCTGGGTGATGTGGGGCTATACCGAGGCGTTCGGTGACGGCGGCAACCAGTTCATCGCCGGCTTCGGCAAGGCCTTCCTGAAGGGCATCACGCCGGATTCGACCGCGGCCACGTTCACCGCGGGCGTCGCCATCCCCGAATATGTGTTCGTCTGCTTCCAGATGACCTTCGCCGCGATCACGGTGGCGCTGGTCCTCGGTTCGGTGGTCGAGCGCATGAAATTCTCGGCCGTGATGGTGTTCGGCGCCGTCTGGCTGACCATCGTCTATTTCCCGATCGCCCACATGGTATGGGCGGCCAACGGCCGTTTCTTCGTCATGGGCGCGCTGGATTTCGCCGGCGGTACCGTCGTGCACATCAATGCGGGCGTGTCCGCGCTGGTCGCTTCGCTGATCCTCGGCAAGCGCCTGGGCTATCCGGAAGAGCGGATGGCACCGCACTCGCTGACGATGACGGGCATCGGCACCGGCCTGCTGTGGGTGGGCTGGTTCGGCTTCAACGCCGGTTCGGCGCTCGAGGCCAATGGGTCGGCCGCGCTTGCGATGATCAACACCTTCGTCGCCACCGCGTCGGCAGGCCTGGTCTGGATGCTGGCGGAGCGCCTCGTCGGGCATAAGGGTTCGGCGCTGGGCTTCTGCTCCGGTATCGTTGCCGGGCTCGTCGCGGTCACGCCGGCTGCGGGCAATTCCGGCCCGTTCGGTGCGATCATCCTGGGCGCCATCGCCAGCATCGTCTGCTTCTTCGCGGTTTCCAAGCTGAAGCCGGCGCTGGGCTATGACGACGCGTTGGATGCCTTCGGTGTCCACGGCATTGGCGGCATGATCGGCGCGATCGGCACCGGCATCGTCTATTCGTCGACGCTCGGCGGCCCGTCCAAGCCCGATTTCAACATGGGCCACCAGTTGATGGTGCAGCTCCAGGCTGTCGCCGTCACCATCGTCTGGGCTGCCATCGGCACCGCCATCGCCATCTTCATCGCCAAGCTGCTGACGGGCCTGCGGGTCTCGCCGGAAGTCGAGCATGAAGGTCTCGACATCGGCGAGCATGGCGAGCGCGCCTACAATTACTGATCGAATTGGGGCGGGCCCCACGGCCCGCCCCGCACTATGTTCCTCCTGCGAACGACTGGCCGACGGAGCAATCCGTCGGCCTCTTTTTTTTCGATGGACGAAGCGTCACCGCGCCGGAGAACGGGGCCGCTGTACAGCCAAGGTTTCACGGGACCACGTCGCGGGCCTTGACAAAATAGAACATATCGGGTACAAGCGCATCGCTTCTGCCCTGATCAGGCAGCGGCACAAGCTCAACTCCGCCGCGTGCGGGGAACGACCGGCGCGGCGCTGCTTGGGGTGCATCCCAGACAAAGCTTTGCCCCATTTCCGTAACCACCCAGCCGGGTTCACCCGGCGGTGAAGCCGGCGTCGCGTACCGTGGCTAGGCGGTCGACGTTCAGGGGTAACCCCCGGCAAATGCCGCAGCCACAGGTCGGCGCCGCAGCTTAGGCTGGCGGCAGGCGCCTGCAGGGGCTTCGAGCCACCGGACCAAGGCCGCAACCGCTGGTGCCGTGTGAGTGAGGACATACGGGCGGCACCCCCGGGCTCTCCCGGGACCACGGTTTTAACCGCCTGCCCTCCCGCACCTTCGAGCAGGTGGCGGACCCGCGCCGGTCGTGACGCTTCGCCCCAAGCCACGCCTCCGCGCGTCCGGATCGGATCGACCGCGGCATATGCCCGTCATCTGGAAGAAGAAGGATCGTTTACGGCAGGACGATCGTCTCTCGCCGGCCCAGCCGCTCAGGCCTGGGTCGTCAGGATCGGCCGGATCGGGCCAAGATCATAGCCCGCCTCCGCCGCCTTCGCGATCAGCGCCTCGCCATCGTCGCCCAGTCTGTTGCGCGCCAGTGCCCACAAGAAGGTCGATCGCGTGCCCGATCGGCAGAAGGCCAGCACCGGTCCGGGCGCCGCCTGCAGCGCGTCCGCCATCGCATCCACCTGCCATGGCGCGAAGCCCGAATGATCGACCGGGATGGCGAAATAGGCCAGGCCGGCCTCGCGCGCCGCCGCCTCGATCGCGGCGCTGCTCGGCTGGCCGGCCTGCTCGTCGTCGGGACGATTATTGACGATGGTTGTGAAACCCTGCGCCTTGGCATCAGCGATGTCGCCGGGCTCGATCTGGCCGAACACCGAGATGGACGGGTCGAGCATACGGAACATGGGCATCTCCAGTGAAAGACGGGCCGCCTCCATAGCCAGCTTGGCCGCCAGGGAACAGCCGCGCTTGACTCCGGTTGAGTGGACGGGAAAATGAGAACATATAGAGAACTGATGACGTGCGAGTCGCAACCTTCCCCCGCGCTTCGGCGCCTTGCCCGCTCCTTGGCGGCGGGAGTCGCGCAGGCCGAGCCGGTCGTGCCGGCTTCCCGTTTTGCTTTGGGTGCGCCGCCGCTGGATGCCGTGCTGGGCGGCGGTCTGGCACAGGCGCGCCTGCACGAATTGTGGCCGGCGACCCCCGCCGATGCGCCGAGCGCGGCGGGCTTCGCGCTCATGCTGGCGCTGCGCGGCAGCGGCAAAGATGGCACGATCGTCTGGATCGGGCAGGAGCATCCCCGCCAGGCGCCGCTGTATCCCCCCGGTTTTGTCGAATTGGGAATCGATCCCGGACGCATCCTGTTCGTCAGCACGCCCGACGAGAAGACATTGCTGCGCACCGCCGGCGACGTGGCCCGCTCGCCCGCCGCAACCGTGACGGTGATTGCGCCGGCGGGCCCTGCCCCGCTGCTGGATTTGACCGCCAGCCGCCGGCTGACCTTGTTTGCCGAGCGTTCGGGCACGACCGCCATCCTGCTGCGCACGACCGATCCGCAAGCCTCGTCGGCGGCGGCCACGCGCTGGCGGGTGGCATCGGCTCTGTCGCAGGCGCTGGACGCGAACGCGCCCGGCCATCCGGCCTTCACGGTCGATCTGACCCGCCAGCGCGGTGGGGCTCCATCGGCCGGATGGCGGCTGGAGTGGGATCGTGACCGCGCCTGCTTCGCGGCGCTATCTCGCGCTGTGGCTGCCGATGATGGCGGCCGATATCTGGCAATTGGATAACAATAGTCTCCTCCCCGGAACGGGGAGGGGGACCGCCGCCGCAGGCGGTGGTGGAGGGGATCCGCCACAAGCGGCGCGCCCAGCCGCATATCCCCTCCGCCCGCCTGCAGCTGGTCCCCCTCCCCCTCCGGCGGAGGAGGCGGCGATCGTCTTCGTCGAAAAGCTCAACAATGCGATGCGGCTGACTGCGCTCTCGCCGAGCGCGATCGCGCTCGGCCTGACTCCAAACATCACGCTGGCCGATGCGCGGGCGCGGGTGCCCGCATTGGTGGCGCATGATCGCGATCATGCGGCCGAGGCGCGCCTGCTGGCACGTATCACGGCCGGTTGCGTGCGCTACACGCCGATGGCGGCCGCCGAGCCACCCGATGGGGTGATCCTCGACATTACCGGCTGCACGCATGGCTTCGGTGGCGAAGCGGGCCTTAAAGCAGATCTCGCCGCACGGCTGGCAAGCTTTTCACCCAACTACCCAAACCCCGTTCGTGCTGAGCGAAGTCGAAGCACGCTGCGGAACGCTGGTGCCACGTCCTTCGACTTCGCTCAGGACGAACGGTTAGAGGAATTGCGTGTAGCCTGTACCGGCATCACCGCCCGGCTCGCCTTCGGCGATACGCCTGAACAGGCCCGCGCCCTGGCACGGTTTGGCCGGGACGGGGGCGATCCGCGCACGCTCCCGGTGGAGGCGCTGGAAGCCGATCCGGCCGTCACGCTGGCATTGCGCCGTGCCGGACTGAAGACGATCGACGCGCTCGCCCGCCGACCGCGCCGGATGCTGGCCGCGCGCTTCGGCGATCTTGCCCTCCGCCTCGCCCGCCTGCTTGGCGAGCAGGATCGCCACATCACCCCCGAACGGCCCTTGCCGCCCATCGTCGCGCTACGCCGCTTCGCCGAGCCGATCGCCCGGGTCGAGGATGCGCTCGCTTGCCTGGAGGAACTGGCGATCGAAGCCGCTTCGACCTTGCTCGATCGTCACCAGGGCGGCCGCCGCTTCGTCGCACGCCTGTTCCGCAGCGATGGTGCGGTGGCGATGGTGGAAATATCCACCGGCCAACCGACCCGCGATCCTGCCCTGCTGGGACGGCTGTTCCACGAGCGGATCGATGCGCTTGCCGATCCGATCGATCCCGGTTTCGGCTTCGATCTGATCCGGCTCGATGTGGGCAATGCCGAAAAGCTGACCGCGCGACAGGACGATTATACCGCCCCCGCCCGTCAGGACGAACAACTCGCCGAACTCAGCGATCGTCTGTCGGCCCGGCTTGGCGCGCGCCGCATTTACCGCGTCCAGCCGGAAAACAGCCACATCCCCGAATGCGCCGCTACGCGCTGCTCCCCGGCGCACCTGCCGCAATGGGAGGCCGCCCCGCCAGACGAACCGCCGATGCGTCCGCTGCGGCTGTTCGATCCGCCGCAGCCGGTGGGCGCCGTCATGTCGGAAGTGCCGGACGGTCCGCCAATGCGCTTCACCTGGCGCGGCCGCAGCTACAGCATCGCCCGCTGGGAAGGCCCCGAACGCATCGCCGCCGAATGGTGGCACCGGCGCGATCGCGGTGGCCGGCCACGCGATTATTACCGGGTCGAGGATGCCGACGGCCACCGCTTCTGGCTGTTCCGCCACGGTTTGCATGTCCGCGATGGCGAGGAGCCCGGCTGGTATCTCCACGGCCAGTTCGCATGACCGAAGCAGCGTATGTGGAGCTGGCCTGCGCGAGCCATTTCTCCTTTCTCCATGGCGCCAGCCATGGCGTGGATCTGCTGGGCCGCGCCTTCGAACTCGGCCATGTCGGGCTGGGCATCGCCGATCGCAACACCGTCGCCGGCGTGGTCCGCGTATGGCTGGCGCTCAAGGATGCCCGCAATCAGTGCCATGAGGTGCTGGGCCTGCCCCCGCCCAACTTCAAGCTCGTCACTGGTGCACGCTTGATCTTCGCCGACGGCACCCCCGACATCATCGCCTATCCCGAGACGCGTAAAGGCTGGGGCCGGCTATGCCGCTTGCTTTCCACCGGCAACCTGCGTGCCGACAAGGGCGATTGCGTGTTGCGACTAAGTGATCTGCTCACCTTTCATGAGGATCTGCTGCTGATCGTGCTGCCGACCAGCACACGCCGCGAGGATGAAGGCGAGGAACGCAGGGCGGAGAAGCAGACGATCCTGCCGCCGGACGAGGATGAACGTACACGAACCGCTCCATCCTCTCTTTTCGTCATTCCCGCGCAAGCGGGACTGCACCGGGAGGACAGCGTCTGCGGCACGGGGGATGCCTGCCTGCGCGGGCATGACGGGGGACAGAATGATAATGTCATCCCGTTCCCCATGCGCCCCGGTCAGGATATCTTGACCCGCACGCTTGCCACCTTGCGCGCCGTCGCACCCGACCGCGTCTGGCTCGGCGCGGCGATGCGGCGGTCGGGCGCCGATCATCGTCATCTCGCCCGGCTCGCCAAAACGGCCCGCGCCGCCCAGGTGCCTTTGCTTGCGATCAACGATACCCTCTATGCCGCACCGGAAGACCGCCCCCTGCAGGACGTGCTGACCGCGATCCGGCTTGGCGTCACCGTGCAGGAAGGCGGTAAGAGGTTCGAGGCCAATGCCGAGCGCCATCTCAAGGACCCCGCCGAGATGGCGCGCCTATTCCGCGCCTGTCCGGAGGCGATCGAAGAAACTTTGCGTTTTCACGCACGCATCCGCTTCGACCTCGGCGATCTCAAATATGAATATCCGCACGAGCCGGTACCCGACGGCTGGGAGCCGCTCGCCTGGCTTAAGCATCTGGTTGCCGAAGCCGCCGCCAAGAAGTGGCCCAACGGCTTGCCCGCCAGGCTGCCCGCCTTGCTGGAGGAAGAGTTCATCCTGATCGGCAGCCGTAAGGACCTGCCTTACTACTTCCTGACCGTGCACGACCTGGTTAGCTTCGCGCGGTCGAAGGGCATATTGTGCCAGGGGCGCGGGTCGGCCGCCAATTCGATGGTCTGCTATCTGCTCGGTATCACCTCGGTCGATCCGGCCAAGCATGATCTGCTCTTCTCGCGCTTCATGTCGGAAGACCGCGACGAGCCTCCCGACATCGACGTCGATTTTGAACATGAGCGGCGCGAAGAGGTGATGCAATATGTCTATCAGCGCTACGGCCGTCACCGCGCCGGCATTGTCGCCACCGTCATTCATTACCGATCGCGATCCGCGGTCCGCGAGGTCGGCAAGGCGCTTGGCCTCACCGAGGATATTACGACCCGCCTGGTGAGCACGGTGTGGGGCAGCTTCTCCAACAAGATGGAGCAAGCGCGCTTTCACGAGACCGGCTTCAGCCTGGACAATCCGGAGATCGCGCGGCTCAACCATTTCGTCGCCAAGCTGCTGGAAGCACCCTTCCCGCGCCATCTCTCCCAGCATGTCGGCGGTTACGTCCTAACCCAGCATCGGCTCGACGAAACCGTGCCGATCCATCACGCCGCGATGGAGAATCGCACCTTCATCGAATGGGACAAGGACGACATTGACGCACTCAAGCTGATGAAAGTCGACGTGCTCGCGCTCGGCATGCTCACCTGCATCCGCAAGGCGTTCGAGCTGATCGGCGACTTTGACGGTCAGGGCCAGGGACAGAAGTACACGCTCGACAACCTGCCCAAGGAACAGCCCGACGTCTACGCCATGCTGTGCAAAGGCGAGAGTATCGGCGTGTTCCAGGTCGAAAGCCGCGCGCAGATGAACATGCTGCCACGCCTCCGCCCATGCGAACTTTACGATCTTGTCGTGCAGGTCGCGATCGTTCGCCCGGGGCCGATTCAGGGCAATATGGTCCACCCCTATTTGCGACGTAGGCAGGATAAGGAAGCGGTCGTTTATCCCTCGCCCGGGCCGGCCTATGACCAGCATGAGTTGAAAGAGATCCTGGGCAAGACGCTAGGCGTGCCCTTGTTTCAGGAACAGGCGATGAAACTCGCCATTACGGCCGCCGCCTTCACGCCGAGCGAAGCCAATCAATTGCGCCGCGCGATGGCGACCTTCCGCAATGTCGGGACGATGCCGAAGTTCGAGCAAAAGATGATCGGCGGCATGACAGGGCGCGGCTATTCGGAAGAATTTGCGCGACGTTGCTTCGATCAGATCAGGGGATTTGGCAGCTATGGTTTCCCGGAAAGCCATGCGCTTAGTTTCGCGATCTTGGTCTACGTCTCGGCTTTCCTCAAGAAACGCCACCCGGCCGCCTTCTGCGCGGCCTTGCTCAATTCTCAGCCAATGGGCTTTTACGCGCCGGCGCAGATCGTCAGCGATGCGCGTGCCAATGATGTCGATGTTCGCGCGATCGATGTCTCCTTTAGCGACTGGGACAACAAGCTGGAACCAGGCCAAGCCAAACCCGCGGTGCGGCTCGGCTTCCGCCAGATCGATGGTTTCAAGGAGGATTGGGCCAAGGCGATCATGGAGTGCCGGCCGATGCTCTCAGGCGATGGCTGCGCCAGCACGCAACGCATCGAAGCACTCGCCCGCGCGGCGGCCTTGCCCTCCAAGGCGCTGCGCCTGCTGGCCGATGCCGATGCCTTCCGCTCGTACGGCCACGATCGGCGCGAAGCCCTGTGGGCGGTGCGGCGGACGCCGACCGATGCCTTGCCGCTCTTTGCCGCCGCCGATGCGCAGGAACTGGGCAGCGAGGAGGACGCACAGCTCCCCGTCATGCCGCTGAGCGAACATGTCGCGGCCGATTTCCAGCTGACGCGCCTGTCGTTGAAGGCGCACCCGATGCACTTCCTGCGTGGCCTGTTCGCGCAGGAGGGCGTGCTCAGCGCCCAGCAGATCCGCGATGCCCGGGACGGCACGCGCGGCAAGGCGGCGGGCGTGGTGCTGGTCCGTCAGCGGCCGGGCGAGGGCAAGGCGATCTTCGTGACGCTGGAGGACGAGACCGGGATCATCAACGTTCTGCTCTGGGCACGCGACTTCGAAAAATATCGCCGGGCGGTGATGGCGTCGCGGCTGATGGAGGTGCGCGGCGTCATCCAGAAGAGCGTCGAAGGCGTCGTTCACCTGATGGGCGCCCATGTCTTCGACCGCACGCAGGAGCTGGAACGCCTGTCCGAAGATCATCCCACCCGCACCACATTGAGCCGCGCAGACGTATTCGAGCACCCGCAGCCCCCCCGTCACGCGGTGCCGCGCGGCAGCCATCCGCGTAATGTTCGCGTGCTACCCCCCAGTCGCGACTTTCACTAATCGATTTGCTGGTCTAGGGGCTGTCTCGCGTCGGGGAGTGGCGCAGTCTGGTAGCGCACCTGGTTTGGGACCAGGGGGCCGCAGGTTCGAATCCTGTCTCCCCGACCATTCCGTTTCTCGGAGCGGTCCGAAGTCATGTGCGGGGAGATTGCTTCCCATGCCGACCGATGGCTCCCGCCGCTGCCGTCCAGCAACAAAGCACAGATACCGGATCCACCCCTTGGTGCGCGGCAGCGAGCCGTTCCGGTCTGAGTCAATTTGCGTGTGAGCGCAGCCAGCAGACTTACCTGCCGATCCAGGTCGGACATACGCGCCTGCGGTAGCGTCCGTACGGGCTAGCGCGAGGCTCCCGCGATACTCGTATGATACCGCGCACGCGTGCTCGCGACCGATCGCCGGGCTTCCTCGATCGCGCGCTCCTCGGTGGTGAACAGCAGATGATCCATTACGGCGGACAGATGCGCCCGCATCGCGGCGCGCGACGCAACGGGATCATGCGCGCGCAGCGCGTCCAGGATCAGGCGATGTTCGGCAACGACCGGGCGCACATTCGCGCTGCGCGCCTTGTTGTGCAGCAATGCGCATTCCGGCGACGTCGCCCGAATCCGCCAGAAGCCTTCGATCGCCAGCCGGACCGCCGAATTGCGGGTCGCCTCCGCAATCGCCAGATGAAAATCGCGATCGGCGGTTTCCGTGACCTCGGGCAGCGAATTTTCCTGATCGATGCGCTCCACCAGCTCCGCAACATGCGCAAGCTCTGCATCGGTAATATGGACCGCCGCCAACGCGGCAGCTTCGCCTTCGAACATGATCCGCGCCTCGGTCAGCTCGAACGCGGTGATCGCAAAACCCGGCCGGTCATCCTGCCCCGGCAGCTTGCGCACGAAGGCGCCGGAGCCGACGCGGACATCGATATAGCCCTGCACCTCCAACGCGATCAGCGCCTCCCGCACCGCCGGACGGCTGACATTATGCTCCAACGAGAGCTCACGCTCGGCCGGAAGGCGATCACCGATAGCATAACGGCCCGAAGCCAATTGGTCGAACAGAAGCCCCGCCAGCCGCTGGTATAGACGCCCTCCACTCTGGGGCGGACCTTCCGCTGGAGAATCCGAACCAAAAACCATCCGCGCGCCTTCTGAACCAGGGGGACTGACCAATATCATATCCCATGGGCGACACCAGCATCCGCTCGGACGACCTCACCGCCGCCCGTTCGATGCGATGCCGCCCGGCCCGGCCATCCGTTAGAAGCCGACGCGCATCCGGATGCCCGCATACCGACGCGAGTTGCGCGGCAGCAGTTGCACGACTGCCTGCGCGTTCGAGTTGCCGGCATATTGCAGCGAGGTGCTGTAATTTTCATCGAACAGATTGTTCACGAACAAGGCGGCCCGGAACTCACGACCGCTGCGGGACTGGATGCCGATGCTGGCGTTCACCACGCCATAAGCGCGCTGATAGGAAACCGGACTGCCCAGCAAGTCGAAGCTCACCCGGCTTTGATGCGCGAACTCGCCCGTTACGAAGCCGTCAAACGGCAGCGACGGCAATTCCACATCCTGGGTGGCAGCGATATTATATTTGAACTTGGGCGCGTTGGCCAAGGTCGCGCCTGACAGATCCTGGAACGCGCCTGTACCGACGCGGACGCAGCCCTGCGCAGCCGTCTGCCCGGTATAGCAAGGCGCATTGCTGAAATCGCGGATCTTGGCGTCGGTATAAGCGGCAGAGGCGTCGACACGCAGCAGGCGGGTCACCTTGGCGGACAATTCCGCCTCCACGCCGCGACTGCGTAGCGCGCCGACATTGCTGAGTTGCGGCACGATCGAACCGTCGGGCAGCGTGATCTGCGCTTGTGCCTGGAAGTCCTTGAAGTCCGTCCAAAAGCCGGTGAGGTTCAATTGCACGCGATTGTCGAAGAACCGGCTCTTGATGCCGACTTCATAGGCCTTGCTCGTCTCGGGGCGGACCGGATTGGCCGCCCGCGCCGGGGTAAAGCCGGTACTGATGTCGAAACCCTGGCCCTTATAGCCGGTGGCGTAGGAGCCGTAGATCATGACGGCGTCGGACAGATCCTGTCGTACCGCGAACTTGTAGGTCACTTCATTGTCGGACGAGCGCCCGCTGCACTCGGCCAGGCAGGTGGCGTTGTTCGCAACCGGTACCGCCCCCGGGGTCGTATTCAGGAAGCTGCCCGTGATCCGTTCGCGGTTGAAGCGCAGGCCGGCGTCGATGTGCGTGCGATCGGTGATGTTGTAGGTCAGCTGGGTGAAGGCGGCCATCGTCTGGGTGGTCGCGTCGGCACGCCAGCTTGCGGCCGTATTGGGGCGCCGCGAATAATCGCGATCGGTATTCCCCTTGGCGTAGAATAAGGCGACGAGGTAATCCAGCTTGCGCTTACCGCTGGAAACCAGCCGCAATTCCTGCGTGAAATTGCGCGCGTGGAAGCTGGCCGTGGCGATGGAGCCGTTGGGCACCGGCGCGCTGGTCGGCACCGCGGGATTGCTGAGCGTCGGTGTCCCAAGCTGATCGAAATCCTCCAGAAAATGGAAGCGCCAATCCTGATAGGCCGTGATCGAAATCAGGTTTGCAGTATCAAGGTCCAGCGTCGCGCGGCTGGTGAACATGGCCTGCTTGCTGACATTCTTGGGCTCCGTATCCAGCCGGATCCGGTAATTGCTGTCGCCCAGATCGGTGCCGTCGACCGATGCCTGGACTGGAGCGCCAAAGATATTGGCGCCCGGGTTCAGCGATCGGAACGTCCGGACCTGGCCATCGGATCGCGTATTGGAATAGCTGCCGGTCAGCGCGACATTCAGTCGGTCGAACGGATCGAGATCGAGCCGACCGCGCACGCCGTAATTGCGTTCTCCGTTCAGCTTGTTGCCGGTGTTGAGGTTGCGGATATAACCCTGGCGATCGTCGTAAAAGGCGTTGAGCCGGAAGCCGACATCCTTCGCCAGCGGGCCGGAGATCATCGCTTCGACGCGATATTGCTCATCAGTGGTGGCCGTCGCACCAATGGCCCCGGTCAAGGTCGATGTCGGACCTTGCGTGACAATATTGATGACGCCGGCTGCCGCATTCTTGCCGAACAAGGTCCCTTGGGGACCGCGCAACACTTCCAGCCGGGCAATGTCGCTCAGGCCGGAAAAGGCCTGCGCCTGCTGCAGCAAGGCGACGTCATCGACCACGATCGCGACGCTCGGTTCGATGCCGATGCTGAAGGAGAAAGTACCGATGCCGCGCAGATTGATGCTGCTGCCCGTGGCGTTGGTATTCTCGGTAACGGTCAGGCTGGGCGAAACACGGGCGATGTCGGTAACCGTACTTACCCCGCGTGCTTCCATCTGATCGGCGGTGAAAGCGGTTACGGCAACGGGCACGTCCTGAAGATTTTGGGCGCGGCGCTGCGCCGTCACGACGATTTCCCCCAGGCTGGTCGAGTCCACCCCTGCGGATTGCGACGTGCTGGACCCTTGCTGTTGGCCGGCAGGCGCGTCCGGACTTGCGGTTACGACCCCGGGCGTCGGTAGCGCCGGCGAGGCTGCGCCCGTTTGCGCCAGCACCGACTGGGCGAGAGTCATGGCTACAGACGCGCCCAAGGCCAATTTCAGATACATCATTCTCTCCCGTACGCCGCATTTGCGATCTGCCTTACCAAATCGGTCTTACCGGTCTGCCATGTCAACCTTTAACGTTAAAGCCCTACCGGCCGGCTTGGAAATACAATTAGTTTAGGCCGTATATGTGACATAATAGCCATAGTCATCGTGAGATGATCTAGATTTTAAAACTGGTAAGGCCGATTTCAGAAGGCTACACTCGCTGAAAATGGAGAGGGTTATGCTCAGCAGACGAGGATCAGCCGCGATCATTGCGCTCGTGGCCACGCCGGCAATTGCCCAATTAGACCGTCCGACGATGTCATTGTCGCAGAGCTGGGAATTTCGCCGGGGTGGAAATGTCGATCCCGCGAACGCCATGCGGGCAGACGGCACATGGCAACAGGTGTCCGTTCCCCACACCTGGAACCGCGTCGGCTATTATATCCCGTCGCCCGAAAGCCATCTCAATCGCGAAACCAATATCGACAAATATCAGGGCGTCGGCTGGTACCGGGTGACGTTCACACCCCCGTCGTCGTTCAATGGCCATCAGGCATGGCTGCAATTCGATGCGGCCAGCCGCACCGCCGAAGTGTGGCTGAACGGACAACGGCTCGGCCAGCATCGCGGTGGCTTCTCCCGCTTCCGGCTTGATGCCACCCCGGCCATGCGCGTCGGTCAGCCCAACACGCTGTTGGTCAAGGTCGACAACAGCCAGCCCGACGTCGGTTCGTCGACCGCCGACGTGCTGCCGCTCGCGGGCGATTTCTTCGTCCATGGCGGCCTTTACCGCCCGGTCAGCCTGATCGGCACGGATGCGGTGCATATCGACATGCTGGATGACGGCGGCAGCGGCATCTATGCCGTCACCCGCGCCATCACGCCGGGCAACGCCCAGGTGGATGTGCGCGTCCGCGTGCGCAACGATCATGCGCGCAAGCAGGCCGCGACCGCGAACGTCCGCCTGCTGGATGCGGACGGCAAGATGGTGGCCAGCGCTACCCGCCGCGTCGCCCTCGATGCAAAGGGCATGGCGGAGCTCACACAGACGCTGGCGGTGACGAACCCCCATTTATGGAATGGCGTCGCCGATCCTTACCTGCATCGCCTGGTCGTCGAGATCGCGTCCGCCTCGGGTGCCGTGCTCGACCGCGTTGAACAGCCCTTTGGTATCCGCGAGATGCGGGCCGATCCGGCGCAGGGCTTCATCCTGAACGGCAAGCCAGTGCGTCTCCACGGCGTGGGCTACCACCAGGATCGCGAGGGCAAGGGCTGGGCGGTCAGCGCCGCCGATATCGAGCAGGATTTCGCGATCATGCGCGAAATGGGCGTGAACACGATCCGGCTGACCCATTATCAGCACGGCCAGGTCATCCACGATCTCGCCGATCGCTACGGCATGATCCTGTGGGATGAGATCCCGCTCGTCTCGCGCTGGACTTTGGGCGACGAGACCGTCGCATCGCCCGCCCTGCGCGACAATGCCCGCCAGCAATTGCGCGAACTGATCCGGCAGAACGCCAACCATGCCTCCGTGTTCAGCTGGGGCATCGCCAACGAGGTGGATTTCGGGAAATCGATCCCGATCTTCATCTCGACCAACAAGGATGCGCCCGCCCCCGATCCCCTGCCTCTCCTGCAGGAGCTCAAGACGCTGGCCAAAGCGGAGGATCCGTCGCGGGCGACCGCGCTCGCTACCTGCTGCGAGGGTCGCTTGCTCGGCAATGCCGACGTGCCGGTCACGGCGGCCGCGGCCGATCTCGGCGGCGCCAACCGTTATTTCGGCTGGTATTATGGCAATCCCGAGGACCTCGGTCCGCATCTCGACGCCATTCGCGCGGAACGGCCGGCGCAGCCCTTGTCCGTGACCGAATATGGCGCCGGCGGTGCCCTGACGATCCACACCGACAACCCGCTGGGCGGAAAGGTCGATCAGCGCGGTCGCAATCAGCCCGAAGAGTTCGAAAGCTACATTCACGAACGCGCCTGGGCGACGCTGGCGAGCAAGCCCTATTTGTGGGCGACCTGGCTGTGGAATTCGTTCGATTTCGCCACCACCGTCCGGCGGGAAGGCGACGCCAACGACGTCAACACCAAGGGCCTGGTCACTTACGATCGCGCGATCCGCAAGGATGCCTATTATTTCTACAAGGCGAACTGGACGCAGACGCCGACCGTCCACATCAATGGCCGCCGCTATGTCGATCGTGCCTACGCCACGACCGACATCCGGGTTTACAGCAACGCAACGCGGACCGAGCTGGAGGTCAATGGTCGTGTCATCGGCGCGCTGGATGCCTGCCCCGAAAAGATCTGCGTGTGGCCTAAGGTCGTCCTCGCCGCGGGTACCAATCAGATCATCGTGCGCGGCCGCTTCGCCGATGGGACGCACCAGGATTCCGTTCAGTGGCAGCTGGCACCCGAGGCGGTGCGAACCGTCCGGATCGACAGCGGCGCGCTGGTCGCGGCGCCCATTCCGGGGAAGCGCTTCGGCTCCGATAATTTCTTCGACGGCGGCACGGTCGGCGATATCAACGCCTATTCGGGCTATGGCCCGCGCCCGGCGGCAAAGGTCGTCGCCGGGACAGCGCAAGGCGCGGTGGCCGAAACCTATCGCGAGGGTCGTTTCGGCTATCGCGTCCCGCTACCCAACGGCCGCTACACTGTCGATCTGACGTTCGTCGAGCCGTCGCTCGCGGCCGGGGCGCGCCAGTTCGACGTGACGGCCAACGGCAAACGCGTCGTTGCCGGGCTGGATATTGCCGCCGCCGCGGGCGGGCCGCTGAAGGCGCTGACGCGGCGCATTGCCGTCCAGGTGACCGACGGCACGCTCGACCTGCGCTTCGTGCCGGTCCGCGGCGATGCGATCGTCTCCGCGATCGAGATCACGCCATGACCGGCGGGCGCCAGTCTCTATGGGCGTGAAGCCGGTGCCCCGCGGGTGGCGCAGCATTCCGCTGCGCTGGCGCCTGATCGGGCTCGTCACGCTCGGCACGATCCTGAATTATCTCGCGCGTTCGACGCTGTCGGTTGCCGCCCCGCAGCTGAAGCTCGAATTCGGCATGTCGACGGAAGATTATAGCTGGGTCGTGCTCGCCTTCCAGGCGAGCTACACCGTCATGCAGACCGTCGCCGGCAGCGTGCTGGACGCGCTGGGCACGCGGCTGGGCTTCTTCCTTTTCGCCGTGGGATGGGCACTCGCCAATATGGCGCACGCGCTGGCGACAGGCTGGCCGAGCCTCGCCATGTTCCGTGCTTTGTTAGGGGCAAGCGAGGCCGCCGCCATCCCCGCCGGCGCCAAGGCCGTGTCCGAATGGTTCCCGCCGCGCGAGCGATCGCTGGCGACCAGCGTGTTCCAGATGGGGACAAGCGTCGGCAATATGGTCGCGCCGCCGCTCGTCGCCTTCTGCATCCTTGCCTGGAATTGGCAGGCGGCGTTCATCGTAACCGGCGGGTTGAGCCTGGTGTGGGCTTTGCTCTGGTATTGGAGCTACCGTAGCCCCGCCGATCATCCCGCGATCAGCGCAGCGGATCGCGCCGCGATCGCCGAAGCCCACAATGACGATGTCGCCGTCAAACCGACGACCCGCCGCGAACTCCTGCGCAGCCGCAGCTTCTGGGGCATCGCGATACCGCGATTCCTGGCGGAACCGGCCTGGCAGACGTTCAACTTCTTCATCCCGCTCTATCTGGCGTCAGTGTGGCAATTAGATCTCAAGAGCATTGCGCTCTGGGCGTGGCTGCCATTCCTGGCCGCCGATTTCGGCAGCCTTGCGGCCGGCGTCCTACCGACCTGGCTGATGCGGCGCGGCATGCCGCTGGTCGCGTCCCGCAAGGTAACGATGAGCATCGGCGCGCTGTGCATGATCGGACCGGCCTGTATCGGCTTGGCGGGCTCGCCGGGGATCGCGATCCTGCTCTTCTGCGTGGGCGGCTTCGCCCACCAGATGCTGAGCGGCGCGTTGATCACCTTGTGCGCCGACATGTTCGACAGCCGCGCCGTCGGCACCGCGAGCGGCATGGCGGGAACGTCGGCCTGGGTCGGCGGCATGTTGTTCACCCTGTTGATCGGGCAGAGCGCGGACGCCTGGGGCTATGACCCCTTGTTCCTCGCGCTGGCCGGCTTGGACCTGATCGCAGCCGCAGTGCTGTGGAGCCTGCTGCGTGAGGCGCGGCGCAATGTTGCAACGAATGTGGAAGGTGTTTGACGTGTTGATGACGCAGATGATGCGCTGGTTCGGTCCGGCAGATCCGGTGAGCCTGCGCGACATACGACAAGCCGGCGCGACGGAGGTTGTGACCGCGCTGCATGAAGTGGCGAATGGCGAGATCTGGCCACGGGAGCAGATTGCGGCGCGCCGAGCGGACGTCCAGGCGGCCGGCCTCGACTGGACCGTGGTCGAGAGCCTGCCGGTCAGCGAGGGCATCAAGACGCGGTCGGCCGACTGGGATCGGCTGATCGACCATTATCGCGAAAGCCTGCGCAACCTGGCGGCGTGCGGCATCAAGGTCGTTACTTATAATTTCATGCCGTTGCTCGATTGGACGCGGACCGATCTGGCGTGGGAATTGCCGGACGGCGCGCGCGCCTTGCGGTTTGAAGCCGTCGCTTTGGCGGCGTACGATATCCATATCCTGGCGCGGCCGGGCGCGGCGGAGAGCTATGATGGCCGCACCCGCACAGCGGCGGCGATCCATTACGACCGGATGGACGATGCCGCACGCGCCCGCCTGGAACGTACGATCATTGCGGGCCTGCCGGGGAGCGAAGAGGGGTTCAGCTCGCCCCAATTCCTGCAGGCGATCCAATCCTATGCCGAAATCGACGCCACGACCCTGCACGAAAACCATGTCGCCTTTCTGGAGGCCGTCTGTCCGCTCGCGGACGAACTCGGCCTCCGGCTCGTCGTCCACCCCGACGATCCGCCTTTTTCGATCTTCGGGTTACCACGCGTGGTCAGCACCGAAGCGCATGTCGCCGACCTGTTCGCGCGCGTGCCAAACCCTTCCAACGGCCTGTGCATGTGCATCGGATCGTTCGGCGTGCGTGCCGACAACGATCTGCCGGGCATGATCGATCGTCTGGGCAGCCGGATCGGCTTCCTGCATCTGCGATCCGTGCAGCGGGAAGCGGATGGCGCCTTCCATGAGGCCGCGCATCTGGAGGGCAATGCCGACATGGCGGCGATCGTGACGGCCGTCCACCGCCTGTCCGTGCGCGAAGCCCGCAGCATTCCGATGCGGCCCGATCATGGTCATCAGATGCTCGACGATCTCAACCGCACGACGAACCCGGGCTATTCGCTGCTCGGTCGGATGCGGGGCCTGGCCGAACTGCGCGGGCTGGAACGCGGCATCGCACCTCGTGCGGGCACTTCGGCCTAGCCGAATCGACGGAGCGTATCCGCCGGGCACCACGCCCGGCGGCGGCTTGGTCCGATGGCCGTTTTCGACGCCGGATACGGGACGATTCCGTCAGGGTATGCGGGATTGGACCGATCAAACGCGAATTCTAGCTGCGATGATGAACGCCAAAATTCTCAGCTTTCCGCAGCTCACGCCACCCGCGCTCAAGCCTTCTTGGCCGGTCCTGCGAATGGCAGCGAGACGATGAAGCAGGCACCGGATCGGTCGGCCCGGTTTCGGGCGGTAATCGTGCCGTCATGGGCCTCGGTGAGCTTGGCGGCTAATGTCAGTCCTATCCCGCTGCCCGGCCGCCCTGCGCGCCTATCCACCCCGGCGCGCCAAAAAGGGATGAACAGGCGCGGCGCGTCTTCCGCAGCAAAGCCATCCCCCTGGTCTTGCACTGTCACGATCGCGTCGCTGTTCCTGACCACCAGAATGACATCTATGCGGCCGCCCTCCGGTGAATGTTTGATAGCGTTGGTCAGAAGATTGGTAAAAATCTGCGTGATCCGCACGGCATCGCCGATCAGCGGGGCGGGCGCGACCATCTGATGGATCGACACACCGCGCCCCTCTGCGGACAACCGAAGATCCGCTACCAATAGGTTGAGCAGGGGCTTCAGATCGATATGGCGCAGATCGAGATTGAGTTCGCCGGCATCGGCATGGGCAAGTGTGCGCAGATCTTCGACCAGGCGGGACAGATGTTCCACCTGCCGTAACAAGCGATCCGCCTCGCCATTCGCTGGATCGATTATGCCGTCCGCGAGACCATGCAAGCGCCCCTTGAGGATCGTCAGGGGGGTGCGCAACTCATGCGCGATACCGGCCGTGAGAACCGTCCGTTCCCGCTCATAGGCTTCGATATCGGCGGCCATGCGATTGAAGCTGTCGACGAGCTCCCCCGTCTCCCCTGACACCCGCCCGCGATCCACGCGAACCGATCGATCGCCTGCCGAAACGCGTGCTGCTGCCTTGGCGACGGCCGTGATCGGTCGGCTGATCCGGCGCGCGACGACGGCCGCGAGCGTGCCACCGGTAAGGATCGACACCAGGAAGATGACGCTGATGAAGCCGAGATCGGTGATGCCGGGCGGCTGGCCCCCATAACGCTGGTACAGGTCGAAAAAGCGGTCGGTTCCGCGCTGGTTGGTATCCACGAGATATTGCAGCTGCGCGCGCGCCGTCGGCGGCATGTGGCTCATGACATTGTTCAACTGGAAGTACATCGCGACATAAAAAGCGCCGAGGCCCGTCACCATCGTGATGAAGGTCATCAACGCCGCCAGCATCAGCATACGCGTGACGAGGCGGTTCAGGATTCTGGCCATAATCTATACCCCAATCCGCGCACCGGCTCGATCATGTCGGCACATCCGGCGCCGGTGAGTTTCTGGCGCAGCTTCGACAAATGGCTGTCGATGACACGGTCATAGGCATCGCTTTCCGGCGAAGCGGCCTCCAGCAATTCGGAACGGGAAAAAGCGCGTCGGGGCTGCCGCGCCATATGCGCCAGGATTTGGAACTCGGTGGGCGTGAGCGCAACGCGCGCAGGCTCCTCGTCCGCGTCCCCCCGACAACTGACGACGCGCGCGTCGAGTTCGATCAACAATTTTCCCACCGTCAACGTCCGTCGACCGGTCGCCCCCTGGGATCGCCGGAGAACGGCGCGGATCCGCTCGACCACTTCGGACGGATTGAAGGGCTTCACCACATAATCGTCGGCGCCCATCCGGAGCGATGAGAGCTTGGTCACCTCGTCATCCTGCGCGGTCACCATGATCACAGGTGTATCCACCCGACGCCGGATCGTCGTGAGTATGTCGAGCCCGTCGCCACCCGGCAGCCCGATGTCGAGCAGCACCAGATCGGGATGGAATTGCGCGTGCGATCGGATCGCATCCTGCACGTTGGCCGCACGGGCAACCTCGAAGCCGGCGCGTTCGACATAGGCCGCCAGCAACTCGGCGATCTCGCGCTCATCCTCGACGATCAAGACCTTGCTCATCACATTCCCTTCAACACCCCAATCGTCGCCGGATGTGGAGAAAGGATGGAGACGCGGCTCCATCGAACCTCCATCGAATGTGGAACGGGCGTTCATCGAGTGCCGCCATTTGTGCTGCGACGCCGGGCATCAGGTCCGGCGCTCCGTTCAAAGGGTGTCTCATGGTCCGTCCCATCTCCAGCCTCAGGCTGATCTGCTTCGCCGCACTACCGCTCGCCACTGCGGCACATGCGCAGGACGAAGAGCCCGTGACGGGCGTTTACGCCGTCGCCCGCGTCGGTGCCTCGATCAATCCCAAGCAGAAGCTGAAGTCGGACGACATCTCTTCGTCGTCCTTCACCGACAGCAGCAAATTCAAGACCGGCCTCACCGGCCAGATCGGCGGCGGGTATGACTTTGGCATGTTCCGCATCGAGCAGACGATCGGCTACAATAATGACGATCTCAAGCTGAAGAATCTTGACAATAACCAGGTCGCATCCGGCCGCACCCGATCGTTCAGCATGAGCTTGGCGGGATATGTCGACATCCCCCTCCATAGCATCATCGTCCCTTATGTCGGCGGCGGCGTCGGCGCCGCGCGGGTTGAGGCGAACATGGTGCGCGTCGACGGGACCACCGGGCTCGGCAGCAGCTATTCCGGCAAGGATTGGGGTCTGCTGTGGCACGCCGATGCCGGCATCGGCATCCAGGTCGCCGCGAGAACCACATTGGAGGTCGGCGCCCGCTATTCGCAAACCAGCCGCCTGAGCTTCGCCGGTCAGAATTTCGGCACCGCCACCAGCTATCAACCGACGCTGCGTGCGCTGTCAGGCACAATCGGCGTTCGCCACGTCTTCTGAGCGCGCCGCCGCGCCCGGCACATTGCGCGGAATCGGGCGCGGCGCAGCTGAACGCGGCCTTCCGCCTTTCCGCAGCGAGACTTACCATGCCGATCAAGATCTTTGCCCTCATCGCCATTACCACCATCTGCGCCCCCCTTACCCCCGCCGCCGCACAACCGTCGGTGGTGGGGGGAGGGCCAGCCTGCACGCCGTCGGCGCCCGGCATTCAGGTGGACGTCACCGGTCTCAAAGACAGGTCCGGCCAATTACGACTGGAGGTCTACCCCGCCAATCAGGCAGACTTCCTGAAGGACGACGAGGCCCTTCTGAAAGAAGGGAAGCTGTTCCGCCGCCGAATTGCTCCCGTTCCCGCAGCGGGACCGGCCCTGTTGTGCGTCGCCGTCCCCCAGCCAGGTGCTTATGCGATCATCGTGATCCACGATCGCGACAACGGGAGAAAATTCAGCATCTCCCGCGATGGGATCGGGGTACCGGGCAACACCCGATTGGGTCGAACCCGCCCAACAGTCGCGCAGGCAACCGTCGTCGTCGGCAACGCCGTCGCAACCACCGTCACCAAGCTCCAATATCTGCGCGGCCTTTCCGGTTTCGGGCCACTCGAACCATGAGGCCGCCATCGTTGGATCATGGACGCGGTGGTTTCACGCGTCCGCCCCGCCCCTTTATCCGCAGGGGTAAAGGCAAAAACGACGCCATGCGATGCGCGCTGCGGCTCCTGGCCATTTGGGTACCGATCCTGGGCGTCTTCTGCGCGCTGGAATGGCAGATCAATCGCCAGCTCCACGATCTTGTCGCATCGACCATCATCGTGATGACGATCGCGATCGTCACGCTGACGTTGGCGGCCCCGCTTCTACAAATACCCGCACACCACAGATGATGTCGTCCCCCTACGAGGTCGCAAGCCCGCGCATCGACCGCGGACTGAAAGAGGCTCCATCAAAGCTCCACTGGGCGAGGCGGTTGGTGCCCAAGCGCGACCGAGACAGCTGCACAACGGATCGAACATCAGCTGTCGCAGCGGCTTGCCGCCCCCGTCTGCAATCGCACCGCCCGACAATAATGGAGAAGGTCATGAAGACATCTGCTTTGCCCCTTGTGCTGCTACTACCTTTCTTCACTTCCGGTTGTGTCGTCGGCACAGCCTGGGATCTTGCCTCCCTGCCGGTGAAAGCGACGACCAAGGTCGTCGACTGGTCCACCACCGATCAGGCCGAAGCCGATCGCAAAGCGGGGCGGGACATGCGCCTCGCTGATAGGCAACGCGAGCACCGGGATAATCGCCAGTGCCGCGATTTTTCGGCCTATTGCGATGGGAGTGAGTAGGCGTCAGGTCATTGGATCAGCTGCTTTGCAAGCCGCGCGGCTTTTCCGTTGCCCGTTGCGCGGCAGAGCGCACTGCGCGCGGCGTCATCCAAAGGTCGTCCCGTCATAGCCTGGGCCTCGACAAGGACCTCGAGGATCTGAAACGCGTTTTTCTGGTGCAGATCAAGTTGCGGCAACCAATGCTGTAGCGCTTCACTCACAACCGATGCGTGAAGCGTAGATGCCTCGACGACCGGTTTGAGCCCATCTGCGACGCGGTTGAGCTTGACCCATTCCCCTTCCGCCAATCGGGCGATGGTCACTGCGAAAAGTTGCGGGTCGAACAGCCGTTTATCGACACCCTCAATCAGCGCATCGATGGCGAGCCCACGGGCATCCGCGTCCTTCGCCACCAATCCGATGCACAGCAACAGGTGGCCGGGTTCCCGCCAGGGACGGCCGCGCTGGAACAAAGGCTGGAAATAACCATGGCTGGGACTCCAACTACTGCTATTTTCGTCGGTTCTCAGCATCAGCCTCGTCACGCCAAGCATGTATGCGGCAGCGGGGTTCTGGGGCCAAATAAACGACAGCCACTGCGATACCCAAGGCGAAAGCAATTCGCCGGACCAGGACCGCTTTCTGTCCATGCGCCGGTTGAGCGCAGCCGTTGGCAGGCTCCTCCAATCCATCGCAGTGCGCCCTCTCAACGCAGAAGCGACCCGGCCAATAAAGCCGCTCGCGCTGTCGGAAGCCGCGGCGTCCTCTAAGCCGTCGCAGGTGACGGAAACCGCGAACTCGGGAAACTTAAGGCGTGTCCGATCATGTTGGTGTGCCCTGTGAGATGATCGCCAGATATAGCGCGCAGGCCGAATGGCATCCGAAAGCTGGCCATCCAAACGCAGCGGCGCCAATTCGGCGCTCCAGTCCGCATATGGATCGCGACACCGCGCGGCGGTAACCCAGGCGGCATAGCGCGCCTGATCCGAACGTGTGGGGCGCGCGTCTCCGCCCAGGGCAAAATCCACAATCTGACGGAGCGGCGCGGGCAACGCTCCGGCAGCGTCGAGTGCTTCCCCCCGACGATCAGGGGCTAGTCGGAGCATCGATAGCCGAAAGTCCATACTGTCGACGGCGGCGGAATCGGGCAATTTGGTCAGGCGTTGGATCCACACGAGGGGGTCTATCCATCCCCCTTTGTGGGTAGGAACGGAGAGGAGAGCGCGCATCTCGCCGCGGTAAATACGATCGACAATCGCGCGCAGATGCTGCCTCACCGGCACGAAGCCATCTTCAAGCGTGTAATATTGGGTTTCCTCGTTCGGGCTCCGATGGAGGCGACCGGTTAGCCAAGTGTAGAGCAAGTCTAGCAGCGCCCCGCCAACGCCAACGCCAACGCCAACTTTGGCCACGACGATGCTATTCAAACCCCCGCCCGTACTCAGTCGATGCAGCAGCGGCGCGACCCGTGCCTTAAAATCCGCCGGCCGGCTGGCCGCCAATCGCGAGATTGCATCGACGATCCGTTCGATCTCATCCGGCGACTCTACCGCTTCGACCGCGTGCAAAACGGCTGCGATCAGAGCCTCAACAGTCTCGATCGGCCGTATCTCGTCCTCCGGCCTCAAAATCGGCGCTTCGATCCGGTCGGATGCGATGGGGCTATAATCGAGCAACCGTTCAGGTTCCGGCGATAGGCTGCTTGGCACGCGCGCCGCAGCTATCGCACCGCTCGGATCCGTATCGGGCGAAATCAGCTGCGCAAAGCGAGCACGATTGCTTGCTGCCACAAAAGGTTCGATGTCACGAAGGGCCTCGAGATCCTCCTGCGTAAGCTGCGCTCTGTTCGCGATCGAAATGTCGAGTGCCAGTGACTGCACATCGGGCCGAGCATGGCGCAGCGCCTCACCGACGGATTTGAGCGCCTCCGGCCCAAATTGCTTTTGCCGGGCCATGATGCGCTTGAGCAGTTTAAGCGCTGCCAATGCATTGCCCTTGCCGTCGCTCGAAAAAACCACGGGCAGTTCACGCAGTACGGGCTCGACGTTAAGCGCGTCAATCTTCTCGAGTTGGCCAAGCATCTCGATCGCGAACTTCACGACATGACCGACAGAATGACAAAGCAGGTCGATATAGCCTGGCTGATGCCGGCGAAGCTCGGTTTCACTAGGCGCCATTCGCCTGTAAAACCCGCAGAAGCCCGAAAGCTGGTTCTGCTTGAAATCGAACTTTAGCCCATCGAGGGCCCACTGGAGCAGTGCGGCGCGATCCAGATGACCGTCAGCGGACAGCTTCAACAGGGCTTCCGTCCAGGTCTCATATTCTGGGGCCGCGCTTTGTTGCAGCCAGGTGTTGGTGTTGAACGCGATATTCTTCACCCGGAACAGACCTTCAACATCGGCCAGAAGCTCCGGATCGGCGAGTAGCTGTGCGGTGATCGGGGGAACGACTTCATCTTTGTTATAGAAGCTGGTGCGCATCAAATGGCTCGCAAACCTGCTATAATATCCATCGACTACAGGCTTCGCGCAAACGCCGTCACGGATCCAGGCCAGCAAAAGGCCGAAGCTTAGATGCGTGAAATCAACTTCAAGCTGATGTGCGATCCAGTCGTCCAGCCACGCGGGTCTGCGGTCGCGGATAATCTGGTCGAAGATCGGCACTTGGTCATGCCAGACATGAATTTCGCGCTTCTTCACGACCGAGACGGGGCATAGCGCGAACAAGGCCAGCATAGCGTGGCGGTTCTGGATGGCGTTCCAATGGCTCCAGCTGTCGCCCTGGCGGGTGAACAGGACGGCCTTGAGCCGAAGGGATGCGCTGTCAGCGGCTTTGCCGGTGTACAATTGACGATAGAGCTTTTGCGCCGATCCCGACAATTTGCTGCGGGCCTTTTCGTCGAGCGGCGCGAGCGCACGCGCCAATGCCCAGCTTCCCTTTCTGTCGAGTACCAGCGCTTCCAGTTCGTCGTAAGTCATCAGGCCGCCGCCTCCCCGGCTTCCACAACAATCGACGCGGCGAGGATATGTTTGCACGGGCCGCGCTGGCCCTGATATTTACTGAACCACGGGCAGGTGCAGCTTTGGTGGTCCCCGGCGATACCCACCCGGTGCATCGTCCCGGTGCCCTGTACTTCGAAAGTTGCGATGCCCCCGGCCGCATCGGGAAGCCGCCGGACCAGTCCGCCCTCGACCAGTTTTCGCGCGTTCCCAAGACGTGGCTGCATGTCTTCGACCTTGTCGAGATCGAACGGCAGCACCCGATGGAAATAGCGTTGAGTGTCTGCATCGAAACCTGCGAGCCCCTTGCTCCCCAGCACCGCCAGCGCTGTCTCGACTTCAGCGGATTTGAGGTTGAGGCCTGTTGCCAAATCGCCGACATCGACCTGCGACTGCCACCTCAAGCTCGCGCGGACCTTAGCGATTACCGCATCTTCCGGCGGCTTGGCCAAGACGCTGAGTATCTGGCCTTCGCCAGAAAAGCCGCGAAACACCTCCGGGCTGATCATGAGGAAGAAGGCGCCGATCGGATAGCGGACCTCCCATGCACTGGCGCCGCTGGCCTCGTCGCACCAGACCCGCAGGCTTCGGGCCCGTACCAACAGCGGCTCGATCACCTTCACCCGGTGCGTTCCCAAGATCGGCACGGCGCCCTTTTGCGCGCGTTGACTCAACCGGATCGATCGGCCCGCCGACACCGCATAGCTGGGCATCTTAGGCTTGGCGCCCTTGGGCAAAGTCCGGACGAAACGCAGCGCTTCGGCGGCGTTAACCTCCATCATCAGCTGCAAGCGCGGCTGATAGGCTTGCACCTCGCTAAAACCCTTGATCCAGCGGAGGGGAAGTTTGACCTTCTTCTCGATGGTCCTCTCATCGCCCTTGCTGAGCATAACCTCATCCGCGCCGACGGCAAAGCGCACGTCCTCCTCATCGCGCAAGCGGAGCAGCGCATTGCGCATCGGCTGGTTGAAATCGACGTTGGTCGTGCCGCGCCCATGACAATCCCCGTCAAATGCCTCAGCCGGAAGATCGACGCGCGCATAGACCCCGCAACAGCCGCTGAAGCCTTCCAGCCTCAGCAGTTCCTCATTGCTGGTCAGCACAGGATCCAAAATTACGGGGCGAGGCAGGAAGAAGTGCGTTCGCACGACATCGCTCAAGGTATAAAGCATGTCGCCCAGCATTCGCGGATATCGGGCACGACCGTCGAAGAAATAAGGCCGTTGCTGGTCGGCATTACAGGTGGCAAGCGATAGTTGCGGACGTCCCGTAGCGGTGGCAGCTACGCCCGACGGGAAGCCATAACGGTAGGTATAGTCGAGTGCGGCCGACATGAGCATTCCTCCCCTACGTCTTTCTGCAGGGAGAATGCCTGCCCCGCAACTCGGCAGGAGAGGCTTTGTACAACCTGAAGGGCTCACCGGCGTCGCGTCCGGCGCTGCCTATGTTGGGATCGGGAATGCTGTCTCCTCGGGTAGCCTGCTAGGATTTACCATAAGGTGACGATGCCTGCGCAGGGCTGTCTATATCTGCTAGAGACGCGGCATAATTCGTGCGGCCGAATGATTTGCGACGGGGGCCTTACCCGGCGCGTCCGATGCGATAGGGGCCGGACCGGGCTGGGCGCGCTTCCCCTTTCCAGCTGAGCCGCACCGCTCCCGCCGTCACCAAGGCATCGACGGCGTCGTGCACCAGCGGCATGGCGTCGCGCCAATTCTGCTCGGGCCCGGCGTGGCTTTGCGCCGCCACCAACGCCCGCGCCACTTCGCTCGGGCAAATCGTTGCGCCCGGCGCGCGCTGGTCCAGCAGGTGGAGCGTCATGTCCTGCGCGTTCACGTTCCTGCGTCCCCTCTCCTCACAGAATCGGGAACGCACGACGCGGCGTGGAGGCGTCTAGAAGCGCCAGTTCAATTGTGCGCGGACGCCATTGTCGCTGTTGCGCCTGGCGAATTGGCCGGCATAGCTGACGCCAAGCGTCAGCCGCTGGCTCAGATCCGCTTCCACGCCAAGATCGCCGGCAAAGGCCGTCCTAGCGAGCGGCGTCCCCGCAATCCGGAACGGCGCGCCTTCGCCAAAGCCGAGGTCGGCCGTCGGCACCCGGCCGTGCAGCAGTTGCCGCACCGCCGCCGAGCCAACGACGCGCATGTCGATGCCGCCCAGCGCCGTACCCGTCCGCATCCGCAGGCCGGCCGTGCCGAAGCTGGTGTCGAGCCGATCCGAGCGGCTTTGCAGCGCCGCCGGCCCACCGGTTTCGCGCATGGCCCCGCCGGACAGACGAACGATGGCGGCACCGGCAAAAGGCTCGAACTGCACCTGACCGAGCCGGGTGCGCCACGCCACCTCGCCAAAGCCCTGCAGCGTGTGCGGGTCATATTCGGCGTTCAGACCATTGACGAAGCTGCCGATCGCGACCGAGCGCTGCGACCGCACGTCATGCCAGCCATAGCTGCCGCCCAGCTGAACGGTGAACCGATCGAACGTGCCGCTGATATAGCTGCCCGCCTGGTAGGTCTTGCTCTTGAGATCCGAACTGCCGCGCGCATGGAGCTCGTTGGTGCCGTAGCCGAGCACTGCGCCGACCCTCCAATGCTCACCCACCGCGCCGTCGAAGCCAGTGAGCAGGCCCTTGATCGACCGTTTATAGCCCGCCGCATTGCCGTCGCTGTCGACATCGCTCCACGAGCCCACGACCTGCCCCCACACCGCCATGCCAGCGCCAGCCATCTCCGGCCCGCGCGCCAGCACGGCCCGCCGCAGAAAGCGCGTATCCTCGATCAACATACCGCGCAGATTGGCATGCTCGACCCCGGATAGAGCATCGAAAGCTGCCCGCGCGCCATCAGCCGATTGGCCGAGTACCGCGTCGAACACCGGATTGCGGAAACCCAGCGCATTGACCGCGGGCGCGACCGCGCGCTGGTTGCGCGTTACCGCGACATCCGCGAGCGAGACGTCGTTGCGCACCAGCCGCAGCGTCACGCCGGTCGTGCCATAGCTTAACGACGGATCGAGGAAGGCGAGGTTGGACGTGACGCCGCCGAAGCTGCCGGAAATGCCGTTGGTGGCGGTCAGGATCGTATAATCCGTCTCCGGCGCATAATCGCCGTTGGCCGCCAGCACGCGCACCGTGCCGGCCAGCGCGGCACTGCCGTTGACCGCGATCTTGTCCGATTGGCCGGCCGCGTTGGCCTCAACCTCATAGGTGCTGCCGGGCAGCATGGTCAGCGTGCCGTTGACGGTGAGCGTGCCGATCGAATTGCCCGGCGCGATCGTGCCCGCGACCCGGGTCGGGCCGACGCTGCCATTGCCCTGCAAGCGCCCACCCGCCAGCACATCCAGCGAACCGGTCAGCGTGCCGTTGACCGACAGCAGGCCGGCAACGCTGGTCTGGCCAGCAAAGCCGCTGGAATCACCAGTCAGCCGCACCATGCCGCCGCCGGTCACGCGCAGGGCGCCGCTGCCGCTGACGCTGCCGGCATAGACGCCGTCGGCAGCCTGATCGAAGGTCAGGTTGGTACCGCTTGCCAGCACGATATTGCCGGTGAAGCGATCGGACGCCGACACCAGCCCACCCTGTTCCAGCGACCAATTGGCGCTGCTGGTACCGGCCAGCGTCAGGACGCCGGCGCCGGTCTTGATCAGGCTGCCCGTGCCGCTGATCGCGCCCGCGAAGCTACCGCTGTCCGCCTGATCGAATATGGTCTGACCGTTGCTCACCAGATCGCCCCGGATCGAGCCGGCATTGCCGATCAGCGTCCCCGCCTCGACCCGCGTGCCGCCCGTATAGCTGTTGGCGCCGGTCAGCGTCAGCGTGCCGAGATCGGTCTTGACCAACATGCTGTCCCCGGTGAGTGAAGCGGCGATAGTGGCGTTCATCGCCGCACCCGCCGGGGTGCCATCGCCGACGCGCACGATCGCCTGCGCGCCCGCCAAACCGAGCGAGCCGCCCTCGATTCGATAGCCGTCGGTCGCGAACTGCATGCCGGTCGCCGAGACGGCGCCAGCCTGATTGTCGACCGTCACGGTGCCGGCGCGACCCTGGAAAATGGCAAAACCGGGTTGCGGTCGCATCGCGCCATTGGTGACACCGTCCGCCCCGGTCCAGCCACGGCCATCGACGCGCCAGCTACCTGCGCCGCCATCGATGCGACGATTGTCGTAGGCCGTGGCATCGCCGCCGTCCCAGAAAGCCAGCGTCGCGGTGGACGCATTGACGAAGTTCACCTGGCCGGCGACGCTGGTCTGAATGCTCGCATCGCCCGCCGCAACGCTGCCGGGCAAGGCGCCAAGTGCCAGACCGTTGTCGACCAGCCTGCCGCCGTAGTCGAACAGCCGGTAAACGCCCATGCCGAACCCGGCGCCGCCGGTTACGTTCAGCGTGCCGTCCAGGGTCAGATCTCCCGCAATCTTGAACAAGCCGGGCGCGCCCGAGGCGCCCCCCAGCGTCACGTCGACCAGCGCGCCCGAGGCAAGCGCGAGAGTGCCGAGCGTGAATGTGCTGCCCTGCGCGCCTGCAAGATGGCCGCCATTCTGGATGCTGACCGATCCAGCCGCCGTGCCGGCATTCCCCGCTGACAGGCCACCCCCCAGGGTCGCGCCGGAGCCAATGCTGATGGCGCCTCCCAAGGTGCCGGCGAGCCGTAGAGTACCGCCGTCGACGCGGGTCGCGCCGGCGAAGCTGCTGCTATTGCCCTGCAAGGTGACCACGCCGGTGCCGCTCGATCGCAGCGTGCCGGTGCCGCTGAAGCTTGCATTGCTGCTGGCGGTTCCGGCGACATCGAACAGGAAGGTGGCGTTGTTGACGATGCGATCGGACACCGCCCCCCCGCCCGTCACGCGCAACACTCCGCCATCGACCTTGGTCATGCCGGTATACGTGTTGGCCCCGGTCAGGGTAAGCGTGCCCGCCCCGCCCTTCACGAGCGCACCGGTGCCCGAGATGGTGCCGCCGAAAGTAGTCGCATCGGCGCGGTCGAATGCCAGCGTACCGTTATTGACCACATTCCCGATGATCTGGCCGGTGCTGCCGCCATTGCCGATGCGCAATGTGCCGGCGTTGACACTGGTACCCCCGCTATAGCTGTTCGCGCCGGTCAGGATCAGGGTGCCGGGGTCGCTCTTTACCAGCCCGCCGCTGCCCGTCAGAATACTGGCGATGGTCGCGGCCCAGCTACCGCTGGCTGCGCTCCCGTCACCAACGCGGATGATGGAGGCGCTTTCGAGCGTCAAAGCGCCCCCCGCGATCGTATAGCCATTGGTGGCGAATTGCAGGCCGGTGACGCGCAGCTCGCCGGGCCCATTATCCACCGTGACGGTGCCTGCCGCCCCCTGAAAGACTGCAAAGCCCGGCTGCGTGAAGGCGCCGCTGAAGACGCCGTCGGCATCGGTCCAGTTGGCGCTGTCCGCGCGCCACGTGCCGCTGCCGCCCTGGACGACACGGTCCGACGCGGGGCCTGCACCATCCCAGAAGCGCAGCGCGGCGCCCGCACTGGATATGAGGTTGACCTGGCCGGCAACGGCCGTCTGCACGCTTAGGGCCCCGGGACTGATGCCGGTGGGCGTCGTGCCGATGGTCAGGCCGGCCCCGCTGCGAGCGCCACCATAATCAAACAGGCGGTAGACGCCGGTGCCAAAGCCACCTGCATCGGACACGTTCAAAGTGCCAGCGAGGGTCAGGTTGCCCGCGACGTTGAAGAGCGGGTTGGCCGGGGTGGCAACCCCGAGCCTCACGTCCAGCAGGGCACCGTCGGCCAGCACCAGATTGCCAAGCTTGAGCGTGCCGCCCTGCGCGCCAGAAAGATGGCCGCCATTGTCGATCTCGACTGTACCAAGCGCATTGCTTGCGTCGCCAGCCCCCAATCCGCCTGCGAGCGTGGCACCGGACGCGACGGAGAGACCGCCAGCAAGCGTGCCGGCAAGACGTAATGTGCCGCCCTCCACGCGGGTGGAACCAGCAAATGCGCTGCTGTCGCCCTGCAGCGTCACGACGCCGCTGCCCGCCGAACGGATCGTGCCTCCGCCCGTGAAGCTGGCATTGCTGGTCGCCGCACTCGCGATATCGAAGAGGAATGTGCCCTGGTTGACGATCTGATCGGACGCCGCACCACCGTCGATCAGACGTAGCGTACCGGCGTTGACAGTGGTCGTGCCCGTATAGCTGTTCGCGCCGCTGAGCGTGAGCATAGCCGCGCCATTCTTCACCAGCGTGCCCGCGCCGGAAATCGGCGCGCCGAAGCTGATGTCATCGGATCGATCGAACACCAGCGTTCCGGCATTGCTGACGCCGCTCGTGGCGCCCAGTGATCCGGATGCGGCGCCGTCGCCAACGCGTAGCGTACCTGCGAAGATATCGGTGAGGCCGGTAAACGTATTCGTGCCGGTAAGCGTCAGCGTGCCCGCACCGGCCTGAATCAGCTGGCCGGTGCCGGAAATAGCACCCGCAAAGCTGACGGCATCCGAACGATTGAAGGCCAGCGCCGCATCGTTCGCGATGTCACCCACCACCTGCCCTGACGTGCCGCCATTACCTATCTGAAGCCTTCCTGCGCTAACCGTCGTGCCGCCGCTGTAGCTGTTGGCGCCGGTCAGGATCAGCGTGCCCGCGCCGCGCTGAACTAGCGCGCCACCGCCTGAAACGATACCGGCATTGGTGATCTCGTCAGAACGATTGTAGACGAGAGTAGCGCCGGTTCCGCCGCGCGTTAATACATCACCAACGATAGACCCGATCGTACCGCCGTCGCCGATCTGCAACGTTCCGGCCCTAATGGTCGTACCGCCGCTATACGTATTAATTCCCGTTAGCGTCAGCGTACCGCTACCCCTCTGGGTGAGCTTTCCCGATCCGGAAATTATGCCGCCATAGCTGGTCGCATCTGAACGGTTGAATGAAAGTTCTGCGTTATTGGCGACATCGCCGGTGATAGAGCCAGTCGTACCGCCATTCCCGATGGACAAGGTGCCCCCGGAAATTGTCGTGCCCCCGGTGTAGCTGTTGTCCGCGATGAGCGACCAAGTGCCGGTGTCAGTTTTCGTCACCGTGCCAGTGCCGGTGGCAATGACGCCCGAAGCCACACCCGTCCATGAACCAGCCAGGATGAGATTTTTCCCTGATCCGGTGATGCCACCGGTAAGGTTTAGGTTTGCCACCTCATTCGCTGGACCGGTATTTATTTGACTATCGCCAGCAAGAATTATGTCCCCGCCGTAGGTGGCAAGCCCCCCGCTTGAGCGTAGAGCCCCGTTATTGCCGTCGCCATTGCCAGAAAGCGTCAACACTTCGCGGCCGATTGTCACGCCGCCGTGCAGGACCAGGGAGCCGCCGGGCTGCACCACCGTGCCGCCGGTGGTCGAGCCAAGAGACGCATCGTTCCAGGCGTACAGGCTTCCCGAAGCAATCGTCGTGAGGCCGGTATAGCTGTTGGCGGCCATCAGGTACCATGGCGCGCTATCGACCTTGTTGATCGCCCCCGAACCAAGGGCTATCGTCCCTTGAATAAAGGCTCCGTCCGTGCCGACTCCGCCCAGCGTCAGATCGGTTCCTGCCCCGGTGATGTTGCCGGAAAGATTAAGCGATCCCTCGTTCTTCAGCGTCGCGGCTGCCGCCAGCGTTATAGGACCCATAACTGTATTGGTCGCCCCCGGCGCACTGACGAGCGCCCCACGGCCATCTACGCCAGAGCCGGAAAGCGTCAGCGCTTCGCTGTCCACTATGATACCGCCCGAGAGCGCCAGCGTCGCACCGGAAGCGACAATAGTGCCACCGGTTGAAGTGCCTAAAGCATTGGCATTCGTGATCTGCAGCGTGCCGGCCGATACGGTCGTCGCTCCGCTATAGCTGTTCGCGGCCGACAGCGTCAGCGTGCCCGAGCCTGCCTGAGTGAGCTGACCGGTGCCGGAGACGATTCCGGCATATGTGGCGGCGTCCGACCGATTGAAAGCGAGTTGGGCATTGTTGGCTACGTTACCCACAATCGAACCGGTCGTGCCGCCATTGCCGATTTGCAGCGTGCCGGCGCTAATAGTCGTGCCACCACTATAACTGTTGGTACCGGTCAGGATCAGTGTGCCCGGATCGGTTTTCACGAGTGCGCCGCTGCCTGCCAGCGCGCTGGCGACCGTCGCGGACCAGCCGCTGCTTGCCGGGCTTCCGTCGCCAACGCGCACCGTAGCCGTCGGGCTGTCCAGCGTCAGCGCATCGCCGGTGATGGTATAGCCGTTGGCCGCGAATTGCAGGCCGCTGACCGAGACCGAGCCCGCGCTATCATCGACCGTGACCGTGCCTGGACTGCCTTGGAACACCGCGAAGATGGGCTGCGTAGCCGTGCCGTTGACGTTACCGGCGGCATCCGTCCAATTGGCGCCGGTCGTGGTCCATGTGCCGCTGCCGCCTTGGATCACGCCATCCAAGCCAGGCCCCGCCCCGTCCCAGAACTTCAGCGTCAGGCCAGCCGAGGAGACGAGATTCACCTCCCCGGGGTTCGCCGTCTGGATACTGAAAGCGGTCCGATCCACATTTCCGGGCAAGGTGCCCAGCGTTAGGCCCGGGCCGCTGCGGATACCGCTATAGTCGATCAGCCTGTATACGCCCGCAGTCCCGAAACCGCCGGCATCGATGACGTTGACCGTACCCGCCAGCGCGACATTGCCATTTACGTTGAAGAGAGGCGTCCGGCTGGGCAGGCCCAACTCGACATCGATGTTGCCGCCCTGCGCGACATCCAGCGAACCCATCGTCAGCGTTTTTCCAGCGATGCCAGTCAGATGACCATTGCCATAGACCTGCACCTTGCCGGCGATGCTGCCGCTGCCGGCCAGGGTGCCGCCGCTGTCGACCTGGACATAGGTGCTGGCGAGCGAGCCCTCGACCGCCAGCGTCCCGCCGGAAATCTGCGTCCCGTTGAGATAGCTGTTGGCGCCGGTCAGCCTGAATAGTCCGGTGCCGGTCTTGATCAACCCGAAGGTCGGGGACAGGCCATTGGTCGGCTGGCCGCCATAGATCTGCCCCGCAAAGGTGAAATTGGTATTGGCCGCACCCACGGTGAGCGCGGCGAGATCGACGCTGACGAAACCCGAGCCCGTCAGCTCACCGACCGTCTCCGCCGCCGCCATCTGCACATTCGCGCCGGCATCGACCGTTATGCGCGCGGTGTCCGCGATGGTGTTAGCCGGTGTCCCCGGTATCGAAGAGTCGATCGTAAGCGTGCCCTGCGCGACGCGGACATCGCCCGTGAAACTGTTGTTACCCGCCAATCCCAGCGAACCCCCGCCCGTCTTGGTGATGCCGCCGACGCCGGAAATCGCGCCTTCCAGATTACTCGCCTGGAATTCGGGAGCGGAGATCGTCACATCGCCGTTGAGCGCGATCGCGTTGCCGATCAAGCGGAAGCCTTCCAGGCCCAGCGTCGTGCCCGCATCCATGCTGACCGAGCCGGTGCCGAGCCCATTGTCATGTCCGGCAACTACGGTGCCGCCCTGGATCAACAATTTGCCGAAACTGTTATTGCCGTTCAGGATCAGCGTTCCGCTATCCTGCTTGATGACAGTGCCGGTGCCGGTCATGCGCGAGATGACGCCGTCTAGCTGAAGGCTGTTCGAGCCGGTGATCGCCAAGCGGCCGTCGCCGACAAATTGATACAGCGCGATATTGTTCGCGAGCTTGACGTCACTCGTCGATTCCAGCGTGCCCAGGCTCGCCGTCACGCGCCCTGTGCCAAGCGCATGATCGGCGCCGACCAGAATCTTGGCGCCGTCTGCAATATCGGTATCGCCGCTATAGGTGTTGGCGGCGTTCAGCTCCAGCACGGTAGCGTTGTTGAACGTCTGCGTATTTCCGCCAATCAGTTGGATCGAACCTGTGCCCGATATGACGCCGTTGATCGTCTGGCGTGCGCCATTCCACAGCACAAGTCGGCCGCTACTGGCCATCGATCCTGAGTAAACGTCCCCCTGCGCCTGCAGGATGGTAAATTGGGAGCCAATTCCAATCGCGACTTGGCCGTCGCCGGTAAATGACGATGACGTGAATCCCGGCCCGTTGAGCTCAAGACGACCGCCCGCCATCGTAAGCGCGCCGCTCTCGATCCTCCCATTTACAGCCAGCGTTCCTTCGGAGACGGTGATGCCGCCGCCAATATTGCTATCCGCGGCCAGGGTAAGCGTACCGGCGCCACTTTTCGAAAGCGCGCCTGCTCCGGACACCGCGCCGACGTAGGTGGAGGCATCCGAGCGGTCGAAGGCGAGCGTCGTGCCCGCGGCGCTCGCGACATTGCTCACGAGCGAGCCCGTCGTCCCGCCATCGCCGATCCGCAGCGTGCCGGCGGAGATCGTGGTGTCGCCGGTATAGCTGTTCGTCCCGGTGAGCGTCAGCGTATTCGCGCTTAGCTTGGTCAGCGTGCCCGTACCCGAAATGTCGCCGGCGACGGTAACCGCATCGGAGCGGTTGAAAATCAGCGCCCCATTGTTGACCACGTTGCCCGCAACCGAGCCGGTCGTGCCGCCATTCCCGATCGCAAGCGTACCCGCCGAGACGGTCGTCGTTCCGGTATAGCTGTTGGCGCCGGTGAGCGACCAGGTGCCGCCATCGATCTTCGTCACGCCGCCGCTTCCGGTAGCGATCGCGCCGGACACAATGCCGGTCCCCGAGCCTGCCAGCGTGAGGGTCTTTCCGGCGCCGGTAATGCCGCCGGAAAGGTTCAGGGTTCCGGCGATATTCAATATCCCGGCATTGACCTGACTGTCCGCGGCCAAAGTGATGTCGCCGCCGTAGGTCGCTGTGCCGCCGGTCACTGTTATTGCGCCAAAATTGCCGACGCCGCTGCCGGACAATGTCAGCGCCTCGCCGGCGATATTCACGCCATTGCCCAGCCCCAGGCTTGCACCCGACGCCACCACGGTGCCGCTGGACGTAGACCCTAAGCCCAAATTGTTGGTGACGAACAAGCTGCCGGAGCTGACCGTGGTTAAGCCCGTATAGGTGTTTGCGCCCGCCAGCTCCCACTGCGTACCGGTCTTGGTGATTCCACCCGAGCCGATAGCGATTACGCCGGTGATCCGGCCGGAATTATTGCTGGTCCCGATGAGCGTCAGATCGGTGTCGGCGCCCGTGATCCCGCCTGAAAGATTGAGCGAGCTTGTGCCCTGAACATTCAATGTGCTGGCCGCCGCCAGCGTGATCGGGCCTTGATAATTATTGACCCCGGCACCCACCGTGGTAAGCGCTCCGGCGCCCGCCGCGCCGGGCCCGGACAAGGTCAGCGCCTCTGCTCCTACGGTGATGCCGCCCGAGATCGCCAGCGTCGCACCGGATTGAACGGTTGTACCGCCCGCCGTGGTCCCAAGGGCGCCGGCATTTGTGATCTGCAATGTGCCGGCAGCAACCGTCGTTGCGCCGCTGTACGCGTTGGCACCCGACAAGGTGAGGGTACCGGCTCCAGCTTTGGTAAGAGCGCCCGAGCCGGAGATCACGCCGGAAAGTGTCGTGGTAACGCCGGAATCAACGGACACCGAACCTGCGCCAGCCATCGCCGCGTCCCGCGCAGTGGCGAAAGAGGCCGTTGTGCGCAGGGTGCCCCCATTGAAGCTCAGGCCGCCCGTGCCGAGATTGTTCTCGGCGGCGACGCTCAGCACGCCTCCGCTGAAGCTCGTGCCACCGCTATAGCTGTTGGCAGCCGTCAAGGTCAGCGTGCCCGCCCCGCTTTTCACCAGCGAGCCCGTCCCAGAAATGACATTGGTCAGCGTGACATCGGTGGACTGATGGAGAGTCAAGCTGCCGCTGTTAACCTGAATGCCGCCAGTAATGCTCCAGCTGCCTCCAAGAATGAGGCGATTGGCGCCGGTGAAGCTCATCGCAAGCGCACGCGTGGCGCCGTCACCCGACAGCCCCCCACTTACAGCTTTGTAGACGACCAAGTCCAAGTCGGTGCCGACGATGCCGATACCCCCCGCACCGGCAGCCCCATTTTCACAACAGGTATAGACGATCGTTCCGCCAGCACCGCCGTTACCACCGGTGACGTCATCGTCGACCGTAACATTCATCGCGCTGGTGGCAACCAGCCCATGCCCGCCATCGCCACCGCCGCCGCCGTAGAAGTAGCCGCCCCCGCCGTCACCGCCTTTGCCACCGGTTACTGGATCGACCAGGTAAGTACCGTTGGCGCCATCCAGAACAAAGCCGTAGCCGCCCGCGCCACCGCCGCCGCCATCACCATCGCTGGACGTGCCGCCCTTCCCGCCATTGCCACCGGTGTAGCTGCTCCCAGCAGCGCTCGAAGCAGTGACTACGAAGCCGTGCGCACCGCCGCCGCCGCCGCTCGCGCGAGACCCGAACCCACCGCCGACGCCATCCTGACCGGCCGCACCCGGACTTGCCCCGCCCGCGCCGCCGGCGACTCCCCCGAACGTATTCCCGCCCTTGCCGCCGGTGACGCCAGCGCCCCCACCGGCACCGCCCTCATAGTCTTCTCCAGCAGCAGCGCCCGCACCACCAGTTCCCAAAACACTGCTGATGCCGCCGGCGGAGGCTGGCGGACGATTTCCCTGCCCGCCATCACCGCCGCGTGTCGTCTGTGCCGTGGCGGGCGCCGCCAGCAGGATCGTCGCGGCGACACCGCCCGCCAACGCGCGCATCGCGGCACGCGATGTAAGGACGGTTCCCGTGGCCAAACGCCGCCGTATCGAATTGCCACGCATTAACTTACCCCCATTTCACGCGAGCGTCCTGCTTGCCAATGCTGTCACGGGCGCGCGCCTTAGACCTGCCCTGAATGACATCAGCAATGCCGCGATTACAACATGTTATCAGACACAAAATTCTATCTTATTTGCTTGGCTTGTAAATCCGATGCCACCGTTTTCGCGATTTCCGCCAGACATCAATCCCACAGCCGGTGCACGTCCCAACATAAGTCAATCCATCCCAGGATACCTTGCGGCGGTCCGGTGCATGCCGGTTTAATCTGCAGAAGATCAGTTGCGTCAGAGAGGCTCGCACGGGCCCGTCCTCGCCATGGGTGATGATACATCCACTGCAATCCCCCTATCCTTGCACGCGCGCTACGTCTGGCCGATCTCCACTTGCGGACAACGCCCCCTGCGTCCGAAAAAGCTTTATCAGCACCATAAGCGCGAAGCCTGCCTTACGGGCGATGACGAAAACCCGCCATAGTCCATCCGGACTGGTGGTTTTCCAAGACATTCGGCCGTGATCCTTTACGGTGCGAGGTCATGAACCGTCCGACCATCCTGATTATCGACGATCATGCCCTGTTTCGGTCGGGGGTTGCCGCGATGCTGTCCACAGGCCTGCGCAATGCGAGGATTTGCGAGGCCGCTTCCCTTGAGGAAGCCTTGACCGACAACAAAATCGATCCGTCTATTCTGATGCTGGACGTACAACTGCGCGGTATCAGCGGCATTGACGGCATGCCATCGTTGAAACGCAAATGGCCGCTGGCACGAATCGTCGTGGTTTCAGCATTCGATACTGACGATGTGATCAACGATGCCTTGGCGATGGGGGCCGAGACCTTCCTGGCCAAGACCGAACGGCCTGACAGGATGATCGCAACATTACGCCAGATGTTGGACGATCCTTCGGGCGCCTCACCAACGCCGATCACGACCGATACCAGATCGTCTCTGACACCAAGGCAGAAGGAGGTCCTGGATCTTGTCTGCCAGGGGCTGTCGAACAAGATGATCGGACGCCGCCTCAACCTTTCAGAGCATACGGTACGCGGCCATGTTCAGGCGCTGCTTGCCGCCTTGGGCGTCGCGAGCAGGACAGAGGCCGCCTTCGCCGCGCGCCGTCTTGGCATCATTCGGTGAACGCTTCGGCGCCCGGCGTGGTGCGGGCGGAGCAAGTGCGGATGGTGCTGGAGGGCGTCGGCGCGTCCTTGATCGTCGGAATCCTGTTGCCGACGCTGCTTGTTTTCCTGCTCGGTACGGCGGCCGATCATCGGCTGCTACTCGCTTGGTATATCGCCTTCCTGATCGGCCGGTTCGCCTTGGTTGGCATCGCACGCTGGCTGCTGCGATCGGGTGATCATCGTGTGTTCGGCAAGCGCGTCGAGCATGGGCTGGCCGCCCTCAAAATCTACGAAGGTTGCGCCTGGGGTGCGCTTCTCTGGATCGCACTGCCATCCCCCGATACCGCCGTCAGTATCGTCCTGATCGCCTTGCTCTGTGCGCTGTGCGGCAATGCCGTCGCTCTGCTGGCGCCGTTGCGCGATCTTTATCTGGCGCTGGCCCTCCCCATGCTGGGATTCGTCTTCACGCGTTTCTGGCTGATGGGTACGACGCCTTATCAGGCGCTTTCGCTGTGCTGCATCCTGTATGTAGGAGGCCTCTATGGGCAGGCCCGCATCGCCAATCGGCGCATCCGCGAGGGCATCAAGCTGCAATTCGAAAATGTCCGACTGGTCGATCAACTGCGACAGGAGATGGACTTGGTGCAGGAAGCGCGGCTTCAGGCGGAACGGGCCAATGCGGCCAAATCGACCTTCCTTGCGGCCGCCAGCCACGATCTGCGCCAACCGGTGCACGCGCTGGGGCTGTTCCTTGAGGCGCTGGCGCACAGCCGACTGACCTCGACGCAGCGTCGCACAGTCGAAAGCGCGCAGAATGCCAGTCTCGCCTCATCCGAGATGCTGAACACGCTTCTCGACTTTTCACGCATCGAAGCGGGCGTTATCGTCAACAATATCCGCGAATTCCCCCTTCAGCCGTTGCTGGACAAACTGGAATTCGAACTGGCGCCGATGGCCGACGCCAAGACGCTGATCTATCGCTCGCCGCAAACCTCCTGCTGGGTGACGTCAGACAGCATATTGCTGGAGCAGATCTTACGGAACATCATCTCGAACGCGATCCGCTATACGGAACGCGGGGGCATCGTCATAGGATGCCGCCGCCGCAATGGCGGCATCTCCATCGAAGTGTACGATACGGGCATCGGGATCGCCGCCGATCAGCAGACGGATATCTTCAGCGAATTTCGTCAGCTGGGCAATCCGGAGCGCGACCGCCAGAAGGGATTGGGGCTGGGCCTGGCGATCGTGCACCGCCTGGCCGCCTCACTGGGTCACTCGATCTCGCTCTCGTCCGTCGTAGGCCGGGGAAGTGTCTTCCGGGTTGGCGTACCGGTGGCGTCCGATCGACACAGCGACGCCGAGACCGATGATCTTCCCGACGCAACCCCCTCGGGCCAGCTCGCGGGGCGCACCTTCCTCGTCGTCGATGATGACGCGATCGTTCGTGCCGGCATGACCCAGTTGCTCGAAAGCTGGGAGTGCATGTGCCTGGCGGGCGGGTCAGAGCAGGATGCCATCCTGCTCCTGTCGGGTGGCGTACGGCCCGACGCGATCATCTGTGACTATCGGCTGCAGGAGGGCCGCACCGGGGCCGACGCCGTCGCGACGCTTCGCCACCACCTGGGCGGCGACGTACCGGCCCTGTTGATCACCGGTGACACGGCAGCGGAGCGGTTGCGGGAGGCGAGCCGCAGCGGGCTGCTGCTCATGCACAAGCCGGTTCTACCCGGGAAGCTCTATCAATATCTTTGCCGGTTGCTTGCCGCATAAGGCCACCGGCACGGCGTCGCCCTGGAATAGCGCCGGGGATGGGCCAGGCCGGCCCCGCCCCCTCTCCCGAAGAGAGGGGGCGAGCACATTCAAGCCGCGTCGGCGCGGCGGGGGAGACGCCAGCCGGGACGGACGAAATGGCAGGTATAGCCGTTCGGGATCCGCTCCAGATAATCCTGATGCTCCGGCTCCGCTTCCCAGAAGTCGCCGACCGGCGTGACTTCCGTCACGACCTTGCCCGGCCACAGGCCCGAGGCATCGACATCGGCGATCGTATCCTGGGCGACCGCCTTCTGCTCGGGCGTCGTATAAAAGATGGCAGAGCGGTAGCTCATGCCGACGTCATTGCCCTGCCGGTTCATCGTGCTCGGGTCGTGAATCTGGAAGAAGAATTCCAGCAATTGGCGGAAGCTGATCTCGGCCGGATCGAAAATGATCTCGATCGCCTCGGCATGGCTGCCATGATTGCGATAGGTCGCATTGGGCACGTCGCCGCCGGAATAGCCGACCCGCGTCGAAACCACGCCGGGCAATTTGCGGACCAAGTCCTGCACGCCCCAGAAACAACCACCGGCCAAAACCGCACGTTCGGTGCTCATGCTCCATTCTCCTAGTCGATCGCCGGCGCGTTTCGCCGCGACGGCAAAATAGCAAGAGAGGATCCTGCAAGGATCGTCGTGCGATCAGATGGGGACTGCGCATTGTTATTGCGAGAGCAAAGCGCACTATGCGCCGTCAGGCGGCGGCAGCGGTCTTTGCAAGCTCCACCCGAACCGGCCCAAGCATGTGCTCCGCCACCCGCTCGATCGCGCGGGCATTGGGGTGGATGCGATCGGGCAGAACGAAGCTGGGATGGCCCAGCACGCCCGGTGGGAAAAAGGGGTGACGCGGCACATCATGGCGTGCCGCCACTTGCGCATAGATATCCTGATAGGGCTGACCCAGCGTCGCGAGCATGGGCGGCGGTTCCAGCGTGGCAAGCAGGACGGGGATACCGCAACGCCGCAGCTCCCGCACGATCGTATCGAGGTTCGCCAGCGTCTGTGCCGGCGGCACGCCGCGCAGGAGATCGTTCGCGCCCAGCTCGACGATAGCAAGCGTCGGACGATGACGCAGCGCGCTCAGCACTTTCGGCAGTCTGTGCAGCGCAGCCGCACTGGTATCGCCGGAGACACCGGCATTGACGACCGTCGCATGCGGATAGGTCGCCTGCAGCAATTGCTCGAGCCGGTCCGCAAAGGACGCACCCCGCGGCAATCCGTGCCCCGCGGTCAGGCTATCCCCTAGCGCGAGAATATAGGGAAACATTTCTGTAGTTTGGCCAGGATCGGGAGACATGCCCGCAATCTGGGGCGCCGCACACGATTTTCCACCAGGAGCGATCAGGGGCTTTGACGTCGCACCCGCAATCTTGCGGTTTGCGTTACAAGGCGCGGTACCGAAAATCGCGGAAGCGGGCTTCCCCGACACCGGCCGAATAGAGGCCGGGGCGCAGCATCAGGAAGCCGCCGCGGACATTATGGTGATAGCCCGATACCTCCATGCCGCGGTCGAAACGCTGCCAGGTGCGGCCATCGTCCCCGCTGGTATGGATCGCGACGACGTGACGCGTATTGGCGATGCGCAGCTTCATGCGGCGGCCATGCGGATTGGCGGGTCGCCCCCGCTCCATGCCATATTGATGCGTGACGAAGCGGGTCTCATCGAAGCCGAGGCCGCAATAGAGCATCTCGTCATAGAAGAGGAGGAGGCCCGCGGTCCCGCCGGGTGCGATCTCGATATCGCATTCGAACTGGTAAGCTGGATCGCCCGCAATCAGCAGCAAGGGCGCGCTATCTTTGGGCGCGGTACCACTCGCCCGGAGGATCAGGCTGTTCCGCTCGACCCGCGCGCGGTCTCGTTCGGCTGGACCGGGCTTGAAGAAATTCCACTTCCCGCCGAGCGCCAAGGTTTGGAAATCATCCGACAGGGGCTGGCCGTGGGGCAGTGCCCGCCCGCCCTTGGGCTTGGCGATCGGCTGCGATAAATCGCCCCCGGTCATCCGGAACCATCCGTCCGCGGTCCACTCGATCGGATCGAGCAAAGCCTGCCGTCCAAGCGTCCAATAGCCGTTTTCAAAGCCATGATAGACCGACCACCAGCTGCCGTCAGGCGCCTCGACCAACGATGCATGGCCGCGCGACCAATATTTCTCCTCATCGCGCACCGTGCGCACGAGGGGGTTGGCCGGGCACTGCTCCCAGGGCCCGTGAATGGAGCGCGAGCGGGCAGCGATGACCATGTGGCCGGTAGGCGGGCCAGCCGTGCCCCCAACCGCGGTGATCAGATAGAAATAGTCGCCATGGCGCTCGATCTTGGGCCCTTCGGGCGAAAAGCTTTCGACGTCCCATTCAGGCGGATAACGCCAGGGATCATAGACATGCTCTACCGCGCCCACGGTCGAGAGGCCGTCGGCGGCAAGGCGGATGCGATCCCCGCCCGAAAGGAACAGCCAGCGCGATCCGTCCTCGCCGACGGCATGACACGGATCGATATGGCGCGGCAGATGGAGATCGACGGGCTCGCTCCACGGCCCGTCGATATGATCAGCCCAGATTACCCAGATCGAATTACGATCTGCCTTGGTCGGGATATAAAGGAAGTAACGACCGTCATGCTTGGCGAGGCTGACCGCCCAGACCGAGCCGATGTTGCGCGTGAGGGCCGCCTTGCGCGGCTGCCAGTTCACCAGATCGCGCGACTGCCAGATGGTCAGCCCCGGATAGGAATCGAAGCTGGAGAAGGTCATGTAATAATCGGCGCCATCCTTCAGGATGGCGGGATCGGGATGGTCGCCGCCGATCAGCGGATTGAGGAAGCGGCCATCGCCCAAATCGGCGATGCGCTGATTGTCGAAGCCGCGCTTCCAGTCGGGCGGACTCGTAGCGGGTCTGACAGGCGTCGCTTCGACGCCTAAATCGGTCGCGATCATCGCCGCGCTTCCCGCAAGCGCCAGGGTGAAAGCGTCGCGGCGGTTGATCGTCATGCGCAGCAATCCCCAATGTGAAAAAGTGCGCCCTCCGCCCGGAGACGGAGGGCGCCCAGGGGGTTACATCTTGAAGCGCGCACCCATCAGGAAGGTGCGGCCAAAGTGGTTATATTCATAATTGCGGTTGGCATCGACGTCGACATAACGATCGCGATAGGCGTCGGTGAGATTGGTGCCTTCCAACGACAGTTCGAGTTGCTCGGTGATGCGATAGCGCAGCGATGCATCGACATTGGTGATCGAATTATAGCCTTCGAACACGTTACCGGTGCCGGAATTGGCATCGATATAGCCGCTGCGGTAGCTGATCGATGCGCGCGCCGAGAACTTCTTGTCCTCATAATAGAGTGTCGCATTATAGGCGCGCTTGGATACTCCAAAGAGCGTCGCGTTGCGGGGATCCTTGGACGGTTGCAGCCCGCCACCGGGGGTGATCGCAGGCAGATCCGGACGATAGCCCGCGCTGGAGGAAATGAAGGTAGCGTTGGCAATTCCACCGAAGTTCGCGAGGAAGCCAGGCAGGAACCTAAAGGGCGCCTGAACGGAAAGCTCGGCACCCTTGAGGCTCGCGCCCGCACCATTGCCGGTCGTCGTGACGGTCCAGATTGGCGCCGACAACTGACCGGGCGTGGTGATCGCCGGCGAGGACGGCAGCAGCACCGACGCCGGAAGTCCGGTCGAGGTGAAGCTCACGTTGCTTTGCGTGACCGCCACTGGAAAGCTGGAGACATTCTTCTTGAACAGGGCGACCGACAAGATCGACTGAGGCGCGAAATACCATTCCACGGCCGCATCGAAGGCGGTGGCGCGGAAAGGTTCAAGGCGCGGATTACCGAACGTCACACGGTAGTTGAAGCCGTCGGCCGAACCGCCTGGCGTGACGTTGCCAAGCGCAGGACGCGTCATCACCTTAGATATCGCACCGCGCAGCACGATGTCGCGCGTCGGAAACAATGCCAGGTTTAGCGCAGGCAACCAGTCATCATAATTGCGGGAGACGTTCACCACCGAGCCGCTGTTCAGTCCATAGGACGCCTGGTGGGTGTGGACGTACCGCATGCCCGCATTCAGCGCATAATCGAGGCCCAACACCGTGCCCTTGGCGTCGATCTGGAGATAGCCGCCCTTCACTTCTTCGGTGACGCCACGATTGTTGCCGGCATCGAGTGCGAGCGGGCGGTTATAGAGGCCCGTAAATTGCGATGCTGCGTCGATATTGGGGATCAGGAATTCCGATGTCGTGCCGGAAGGCTGGCCCGCTCGTCCCAGCTTCGCCAGCTCGGACAGAGCCGACGTCGCCTGGAACCCGTAGACAGCGGTAGGGCCGAACAAGGATGTGGGCGAGCACGTGATGGTGCCAAGCACGAGATCCTTGCCGCCGTTACCGCACACCGTCGTGTCTCGCGTGAAGGCCGTGATATCATAGTCGAAGCGGCGGTAGACGGCGCCGGTCTTTACCGTGAAACCGTCGACGACTTCCCATTCGGTACGCAATTGCGCGGTGCGGAACTTGTTGGTGACGTTGGACGGCCGGTCACGGATTTCCGCGAGCTGGAAGTTGGCCGGGTCCGTCACGCTCGTCCCGTAGCTCAGCAGCGGGCTACGGCTGTCCGTATAATCATATTTGTAGCCCTGCGCGTCGCGGTCATCAAAGACGAACGTCGTTTCCAGCGGGATGTCGGCACTCGACTTGGAGAAGCCGCCAAGCAGGGTGAATTTGAAGCGATCGGTGACATCCTGATCCCAGCTGCCGCCCAGCTGATAGAATTCGGTCGTGGACTTGCGCAGATAATGTTCGGTGCGGACCCACGCATCGTTCAGCGTGGCCGAGATCATATTGTTGTTGGCATCGTAGACGGGATTGACGACATTGATCGAGCGCTCGTTGGACCGCAGCAGCACTTCCAGCCACTTTTCCTCACGCGTTTCCTTGAACCGCGAATAGAGGCCGTCGATCGAGATCTTGGTTGCGTCGGTCGGTGCCCATTGAACGCTGCCGGTAACGCCCAACCGCTCACGATCGTGGCGCACGACGCCGTAGCGCGGAATACGCGGATGGAAGGATAGCGCCGCTTTGTCGCAGGCAGCACTGGGGCGATAGACGCCGCCATTGTTATTGGCGGGCGTGGTGCCGGTCGCGGTCGTCGTGAAGCAGGGCGTGCCGTCCACATTATCGAACCGGGCCTGTGCCCACCGCACCGTATTGTTGCCCAGTTCCAGATTGTTGGTCTTGGAATAGGCGCCCGAAACGGACACGCCGAACGTGCCGTCCGGCGATTTCCAGGACAGTAGCCCGGCCACGCGCGGGCCGACATTCTTGCTGAGATCATTGTAGCTGGCTTGCGCCGAACCGACGAGCGTGAAGCCGCGCTTGCCGGCCAGCGGATTGCCCGTGTTGAGATCGACGACCGCGCCCAGCGAACCCTCGTCCAACGACGCTTCCGCCGTCTTGTGCACGACGATCGAGGTGAACAGTTCCGACGCGAACACGTTGAAATCGAAGGCGCGGTCGCGATTTGCGGTGGCACCATCGGTCGCGGTCGCAACCGTCTCCAGACCGTTCACGCGGACGCGCGTGAACTGGGCTCCAAGCCCGCGCACGGTGATCGCGCGGCCTTCGCCGGCGTCGCGCTGGATCGAGATGCCAGGGATACGCTGGAGCGATTCCGCCAGATTCTGGTCCGGGAATTTAGCAATGTCTTCGGCGACGATCGCGTCGACTGAGGAAATTGAGCTTCGCTTCACATTGATAGCCGCGCCAAGCGAGGCGCGGAAACCGGTGACAACGATCTCGGCTTCTTCCGCCGCACTCGGCGACGCTGATGCCGGTTGGGCGGCATCCGTGACCGGATTTTCGGTCGTTTGTGCCGTAGCTGGGCTTGCCGCCAGTGCAAACGCCAGGGCCGCGATGGACGCGCCAGCGCGCGAGACGGACTTGTAACCCCCTTCGAACATACACCCCTCCTCTGACGCGTTCTTTTCGGACGCGATCTGCCTTTTGGCTTGAAGTGAATAAAGCTGATTCGGTAACCGGTGTCAATCGTGGCTACATCCATTCTCAATGGTCACCTCGAAGTAGACGCAGGGTGACGGAGCGAGGGAATAGAGTATGATGATTTTACACTCATCCGTTCGTGCCGAGTAGCGACCGAGTGCCCGCAGGGCGTATCGAGGCAGTGGTAATGGTCTCTCGATACGCGCTCTCGACAAGCTCGATCGCTACTCGAGACGAACGGGGTCTACCAAAGTCATCACGCTCTAGTGCGCTTCAGATCAGGACGAGGATGTATCGGACGACAATCAATATTTGCCGTCCCGCGCCTGTACGATCCTCATCGGGCGCTTATGCCATCAATATCGGCGTCCCAGGGCCGGTCAGGTGCCCGGTTGGATATATGGAACTTGCGCAAAGAGCAGCCGCTCCGCCCGCCGCGGATCGTTCTCGACGTGCGCGGCTCGATCGAAGATCATCGTGGCGCGCTTGCTCAGATCATATTTCGGCCAATGCGGCAGGCCGCTATGATTGGGATCGCCGCTGCGTGCGAACGCCAGATAAGCCCCCATCATGATTGCGCTCGCCGCGCGTGCCGCTGGACCGGTGCCGGACGGCGACCCCGGCGCATCGATGGTGCCGAATGCCAAGGGGATATCCATGCCATGCGGGGTTCCGCGCATGGGCGCCTGCGGCGAGACATAATCGACCTGATAGACGAAGGCCGGGGCACCCGCCTTCGCACGCTCCTCCGCCTCGATCACCTGGCCGCGCCAGCTGCGGCTGGCGGTGGTCGCCGCATAGAAGATCTCGAGCGGCGTATGGCGGGGATAGAATGTGCGATAGCGGCTGACGACATAGTCCGGCAGGATGTCGACCCGCAGTTCGGGCGCCAGCCGCGCCGCCAGATTGTCCCAATCGAGCCCGCGCACCGCCGCGCTGCCCTCTCCAATAAAGGCGCGCGTCTCGTCATGCATATTGCCCAGCATCATCGGGATAGGCAGGCCTTGGGGATTGGCATCCGGATAGAAAGGATGCCGCAGCAGGATATGCTGATCCAGCACCGGGCCGAAATAGACGCCGCCCGACGGAAGGATCGGGTCGCTGACATCAAGCCCCTCGATCAGGCGCTGCACCGGAAGCTCCCCCAGCCGCTCTAAGCGGGATGGATCGATGCCGAGCCTGTCGAGATAGGCGCGCGCCCGCATAGTGGCGTTGAGGGGGCCGGACGCCGTGACCTGCTGGCCGCTCATCGTGGTGGCGCGGTGGAACAGCCCGCGGGCGGCGGGTGTTCCCATCAGGGTGGCGATCTTGGCGCCGCCCCCGGACTGGCCGAACACCATGACCTTCCCGGGGTCGCCGCCAAATGCCGCAACATTGTCGCGAACCCATTGCAGCGCCAGGATCAGGTCCAGCTGCCCGGCATTGCCGCTATCGGGGAAACGGGGATCGAGCCGGGCCAGATAGAGATATCCAAGCGCGTTCAGGCGGTGGTTCACCGTCACCACCACAACGTCGCCCTGCGCCGCCAGATGGCGGCCATCGTTAAGCGGGGTGACGACACTGCCGGTCGAATAAGCCCCGCCATGGATATAGACCATGACCGGGCGGCGCGCCGCGGTGCTCACGCCGGGCGTCCAGACGTTAAGAAACAGGCAATCCTCGCTGGTCGCCCCGACCGATCCTTTTTGCGGGCAGGAGGGCGCAAAGTCGGTCGCGGCGACCGGATCCTGCCAGGGCGGCGGCGCCAAAGGGGCGAGGAAGCGGCGTGGCCGCGTGTCCTGACCATAACGTATGCCGCGGAAGACGTGCAGGCCATCCTCGACAAGGCCGCGGATCGGCCCGGAGCGGGTACGCACGAGGACGGATGCCGGCGCAGCACGAAGCGGCGACGGCATCCAGGTCGCGGCCGCTGCGGCCGCCAACACTGTGCGGCGATCCACGCCGCCGCTCATCGTGCCAACCAGCCGCCGTCGACAGCGAGGATATGGCCGGTGACGTAATCGGCGGCGGGGGACGCCAGAAACACCGCCGCACCGCCGAGATCGCTGGGATCGCCCCAGCGTCCGGCGGGGATGCGGTCCAGGATGGCTGTGTTGCGGACGTCATCCGCCTGCAGCGCGGCGGTATTGTTGGTCGCGATATAGCCCGGGGCGATGGCGTTCACCTGCACGCCTTTGCCCGCCCATTCGTTGGCGAGCGCCTTGGTGATGCCGCCGACACCCGACTTGGACGCGGCATAGCTCGGCACGCGGATGCCACCCTGGAAGGTCAGCATCGAGGCGATGTTGATGATCTTGCCTCGGCCCTGCCCGATCATGTGCCGTCCCGCCGCCTGACACAGGAAGAAGACCGACTTCAGATTGGTGTCGATCACCGCATCCCAGTCGGCCTCGCTGAAGTCCACCGCATCGGCGCGTCGGATGATGCCGGCATTGTTGACGAGGATGTCGAGCCGGCCGAGCTTTGCGATCGTCTCATCGACGACGCGCTGGACCGGTTCGATCGTGGAGAGATCAGCGGAGATGACCTCTGCTTTCCGTCCTAACCGGCGCGCCTGCTCGACCGTGTCCTCAGCCGGCGTACGACCGACGCAGGCAATATCCGCACCCGCCTGCGCCAGCGCCAAGGCGATCGCCTGGCCGATGCCGGTATTGGCACCGGTGATCATCGCAACCTTGCCGGTCAGATCGAAAGGATTCTCGCTCACATTCTCTCCTGTCCGTTCGCGTCGAGTAGGGTTCGAGCGCGTCGAGAACCCGTATCGAGACATTCCCGGATCCCTCAATACGCCGCCTCGACACGCTCGACGGCTACTCGGGACGAACGGTTGAGGCCTCACGCCAGCTGGCAGATATCCAGCACATTCATGTCGGTATAATCCTGGTTCTCGCCGGCCATCGCCCAGATGAAGGCATAGGCCTTGGTGCCCGAGCCCATATGGACCGACCAGGGCGGCGAAATCACCGCTTCCTCATTCGCCATGACGATGTGCCGCATCGCTTCGCCCTCGCCCATATAATGGAAGACGCGGTCGTTGGGGCCGTCGAGCTCGAAGTAGAAATAAATCTCGCTGCGGCGCTCGTGGATATGCGGCGGCATCGTGTTCCAGACGCTGCCTTCCTTGAGCACGGTCAAGCCCATCACCAGCTGGGCGCTGTCGCAGATGCCGGGGATGACGAGCTGGAAGATGGTGCGCTCGTTGGATTCGGCGAGGCTGCCGCGCTCCAGCGCATTGGCATCCGCGATCGACAGCTTGCGCGTCTGGAAGCCCTTATGCGCCGGGCAGGAGGCGAGGTAGAAACGCGCGCCGACACCGGAAAATTGCACGTCCTTCGCGCCCATCGTGACGTAGAGGCAATCCTTGTTGCCAAGCAGGAAGCTCTCGCCATCGACTGTGACGACGCCCTCCACCTGGCCGACATTGACCACCGCCAGCTCGCGCCGCTCCAGGAAGGGGTGACCCGCGGCAGACGGCGGCTCGGTCTGATCGGGCAGCTTCACGCTGCCCGCCCCCACCGCCACGCCGCCGATCACGAAGCGATCGGCATGCGTGTAGTTCAGCACGCATTCGCCCTCGCGGAACAGGCCCGAGATCAGATAGCGGTCGCGCAACTCCTCATTGGCGACGCACTCCATCATATCCGGATGGGTCGCGTAATACGTCTTCTCGTACACTCCACTCTCCTAAACCTAAGTCACCGGTGTCATTTACATGTAAAGCGCTTCAGCCTGCCGGTGGGCCAACCGATCCGCGCGTAACGAGGGTCGATACAAACATAGACGGCTCTTCCACGTCGTTATCGTCGTCGATCATGTCAGCGATGAGCTTCAGTGCGGCAGACCGCGCCATCGATTCCGTCGGCCAGTGCACGGTGGTGAGCGGCGGCCACAGGCGGGCCGCGAGCGGAGAATCGTCGAAGCCGATGATCGACAATTGTTCGGGAACCGACAGCCCCCGCTGGCGCGCTGCCAATAGCACGCCGGCCGCCATGTCATCGTTGGAGGCAAAAATCGCGGTGGGCCGTGGGCTGACATCCAGCAGGCTCTGCGTCGCCGCTATGCCACTCTCAAACGTGTAATTGCCATCTGCAATCAGGCTGCGCGGAAGCTTGATGCCGGCTTCCGCAAGCGCATCCTCGAAACCCTGGCGACGTTCGCGGGCGGACCGGAAGCCGTGTGGGCCGGTGATCAGGCCGATCCGACGATGACCTTGCTTGATCAAATAGCGCGTCGCATCGGCCACGGCCTGGCGATCATTGGATGCGACCATATGGTGCGGATCGTCCAATTCCGCCGAGCCCATGCGCACATACCGGCAGCCCAATTCCCGGCACACTTCGGCGAGCTGATCATTTTCGGAAATAGGCGGCAGCAGCACGACGCCGAAGAGGCGCTGCCGCGCCAGAAAATCACGCACATCGACCAGCATCGTCGCTGAACCGCGATCCACCGGTCGGACGATCATCTCGAATTCGGTGTCCCGCAGAGCGCGCAATATCCCTTGTTGGACGTTCAGCACGGTCTGCGCGCTGGGATTGTCGTGAACCAGTCCGATCAGGAAGTTGCGTCGCAGCGCGAGCGCCCGCGCCTGGGGATTGGGGACGTAGCCCGTTTCCTTGATTACCGCTTCGACCCGATCACGCGTGTCGTCGTTGAGCAGCGGCGAGCGGTTGATGACGCGGCTGACCGTCTTTTTCGACACCCCCGACAAGCGCGCAATATCGTTGATCGTGGGTTTCGCCATCAGGTCGTTCCGCTCCCTTGGGCGCCACCATAGCGCGCCCGATCCGCCCTGTCCTGCCGATCTTCCGCCGTTACCGATGCAGAGACGCTTGCGATTGACACCGGTTTCCCTTAACCGCCTTCACCTATGATCAGGGGAGTGAGGGGCGCGTGACGACGGCTGCAAGCAATGAATCCCGCATGATAGCCCAGCGCTTCGTCACCGCGCGCCATGCCGCGACATCGCCGATCGATTACCCCGGCGCGATGCCGCGTACGCTGGAAGAGGCCTATGCGGTCCAGGATCTCGCGATCGCCGCCTATGGAGACAATGTCGCCGGATGGAAAGTCGGCCGGATCGGCGACGCGGATCTTGGCAATCATGACACCAACCGCCTGGCCGGCCCGATCTTCGGCCAAAATGTCGTCCTGAAACCCACAACATCGCCGGCAATGCCGGTGTTTGCCGGGGGCTTTGCCGCGGCCGAGGCCGAATTCCTGCTGCGCATCGGCAGCGATGTGGACCCGGCCAAGACGCACTATACGATGGAAGACGCGGCGGCGCTGATCGACGTCGTGCATGTCGGCATCGAAATTGCCAGCTCTCCCTTCCCCGGCATCAACCAGCATGGCCCCGCGGTCACAATATCCGATTTCGGCAATAATAACGGCCTGATCGTTGGCCCCGAGATCACGCACTGGCGCGATAGCGGCTTTGAGCGCTGGCCGGTGAGCGTCCGTATCGACGGCATCGAAGTCGGCTGCGCGACGACCGAAACGATGCTGGATGGCGCGGTCGGTGCAGTGCGTTTCCTGCTGGAACTGCTGGCCCGCCGCAAGATTGCGGTAAAGCCCGGCCTATGGGTATCGACAGGCGCTGTCAGCGGAGTGCATGAGGTCCGCCCAGGCCAACAGGTCGAAGCGCGCTTCGGCGACATGTTCGCTGTGACCTGTAAGATCGAAGCGGCGAAAACGGCGCAGTGAAAGCGGAGAGAATTTCATGGCAAGCAGCGGCATTCCTCAACCGGAAATAGCGGCGGCCGTGAAGGTGGGACGCTATCGGTGGGTCATCTGCGCGCTGCTGTTCGCGGCCACCGCCATCAATTATATCGATCGTCAGATGATCGGCGTGCTCGAACCCGATTATCTGCGGCCGGAATTCGGCTGGAGCGCGAGCGATTATGCCCGGCTGGTCTTCTATTTCCAGCTTGCCTACGCCATCGGCTATCTCGGTTTCGGCAAATTCGTCGACTGGATCGGTGCTCGCCTTGGATATGCCGTGGCGGTGGGCGTGTGGACCCTGTTCCACGTGCTGCACGGCGGGGTCGGCTCGGTCACGCAATTCGCGATGGTACGGTTCGGCCTGGGCATCGGCGAATCCGGCAATTTCCCCGCGGGCGTGAAGGCAGTAACCGACTGGTTTCCCCAGAAGGAGCGCGCTTTGGCGATCGGCGTGTTCAACGCCGGATCGAATGTCGGCGCGATCCTGACGCCCCTCATCGTGCCCGCCATCACGCTCGCTTATGGCTGGCGGATGGCGTTCATCGCGACCGGCATCCTGGGCGTGCTGTGGGTGATCGCATGGCTGCTGCTATATCGCGATCCCCATACCCATAAGCGCGTCGGCGCGGCCGAATTGGCCCACATCCAGCAGGATCCGGCCGACCCGCCGGTGCGGGTGAAGGGACTTTGGCTGAAACTGCTGACCACGCGCGAGACCTGGGCCTTCGCCCTGGGCAAATTCTTTATCGACCCGATCTGGTGGTTCTATCTGTTCTGGTTGCCGCCCTATCTGCACGACACGTATCACCTCAACCTGATCGGTTTCGGCCTACCGATCGCGGCCATTTATCTGCTGTCCGACGTCGGCAGTGTGGCCGGAGGATGGCTGTCAGGCCGTCTGATCAAGTCCGGTATGACGCCCAACAAGGCGCGCAAGCTGACCATGCTGATCTGTGCCATCTGCATCCTGCCGGTCGTCACCACCCAATATATCGATAGTGTGTGGATCAATGTGCTGATCATCGGTGTCGCAGCGGCAGGGCATCAGGCCTTTTCTGCCAACCTCTATACCGTCCCGTCGGACACCTTCCCGCGTTATGCGGTGGGCTCCGTCATCGGTATTGGCGGCACCTGCGGGGCGATCGGCGGCATGCTATTCTCGCTCTATATCGGGCGGATCCTGGACAGTTTGGGCACGTATTCGGCGATCTTCGCAGTGGCTGGCGCCGCCTATTTCGTCGCTTTGCTGTGCATTCACTTGCTCTCGCCCCGCCTCGCCCGCGTCCAATTGGCCGCCTGAATACGCTAAACGAGGATCAAAAAGCGCTCCCGGGACGGTGCCACAGGGCACCGTCGACGCACCCGCTTGCGCATGAAGCACTTCTCCGGCAAGCCGGAACAAATAGGGCCAGAGCCTGCGAGGATAGCGTTCGGTCAACATGAAAGCGCCGGTTTTTTTCGATCCAAGCGGGCGGCGGCGGCGCTGGTCGATGCGGGTCCTATTGGGTTTGATCCTCGTACTCGTCGCGGCCGCCTTCGGGTTTGCCGCAACGATCCTCAACGTGCCCGCGCCCGATCAGCTCAAGGTCGGCATGGAGCGCGCGCAGCCGCGTTCGCTGAAGCAGGAGGTAATCCGGCTGCGGCACAAGGCGCGTGCGTTCACCGCCTGGCTGCCGGGAGCGCAGAAACAGAAGCCCCAGCGGCAGATCATCGTCGGATTTTACACGCCGTGGGATGATGCCAGCCATGCGAGCCTTGCCGCCCATATCGGCGAGCTGGACTGGCTCGTCCCGGTGCTGGGTACGGTAACCGGGCCAAATCACGACTTTGCCTATGACAAGGATCGCGCACTGCAGGCGGTGCTCGCCGCGCATCAGCACAGGCCCGCGCTGCTGCCGATGATCCAGAACGTCCGCGGCGGCGTATGGGACGGCGCGAATATGGCGCTGCTCCTGCGCACGCCACAGGCGCGCAAGGCGTTGCTGGATCGCGTGGAAGCGATGCTGATCGAACAGCGCGCGGCGGGCGTCTCCTTCGATTTCGAGGAATTGCCGCCCTCCTCGCATCCTTTCTATCTGCGCTTCCTTGCCGAAGCGCGCGCCCGGCTGGCTCCTCACAAGATGCTGATCACCGTGCAGGTTCCGGTCGGCGATGCGGCTTGGGATCTGAAGGCCTATGCGCGCGTGGCGGACAAGCTGTTCCTGATGAATTACGATCAGCATTATCCGGGCGGGGACGCCGGCCCGATCGCGGCCCAGCCCTGGTTCGTCCAGCAACTGCGCGCGGCGCTGACGGCGATTCCGCCCGACAAGCTGATCGTCGCGATCGGCAATTATGCGCAGGATTGGCCGGATGGGCAGACCGATGCCAACGGCCTGTCGGTGCAGGAAGCCTGGCTGCTCGCCCATGACAATGGATCGCCGACCCGGTTCGATCCCGCCAGCGGCAATGCGACATTCGATTACACGGATGATGACGGAACGTTGCACCATGTCTGGAGCCTGGATGCGGCCAGCGCATGGAACCAGCTGCGCGCGATCAAGATTTCCGGCGCGTCGGGGATCGCGCTGTGGAAGATGGGTGGTGAAGATCCGGGCGTTTGGGATGATTTCCGTGCAATCCGCGCCGGCACGACGCCGCCCCAGTTCGGCGCGATCGTGCCCCGAGGCAACACGCCGGAAGTGGTCGGCCAGGGCGAGATCGTGCGCGTCACCGATGTGCCAGCCAACGGCATGCGCACGGTTACGACGGACAGAAAAGGCCTCATCCGCGACGAGCGCTTTGCGGCCTATCCCACCCCCTATGTGATCGAGCGGACTGGCTATAAGCCGAAGCAGATCGCGCTGACGTTCGACGACGGCCCAGATCCGCACTGGACCCCGCAGATCCTGGACGTGCTGAAGGCGAAGCGCGTCCCCGCCACCTTCTTCGTGATCGGCGAGAATGCACTGGCGCATCCATTCCTGCTGAACCGTATCCTTCAGCAGGGATCGGAGCTGGGCAATCACACCTATACGCATCCCGACATGTCGCTGGTGTCGCCACGGGGCGCCCGGATCGAGTTGAATACCACGCAACGCCTGGTCGAAGCCTATACCGGCCGATCGCTCCGGATGGTCCGCATCCCCTATTTCGGCGATGCCGAGCCGACCACCGACAATGAATTGCGGCCGGTGCTGGAGGCGCAGCAGTCAGGCTATCTGAATATCGGCCTGCACGTGGACACCGAAGACTGGCAGCGCCCCGGCGTGAAAGCGATCGTCCAGAACGCGCTGGACTCAATCCAGGAAGGCGAGGACGCCGATCCCCTGGCAGATAACAAGTCGCGTAACATCGTGCTGCTGCACGACGCCGGCGGCAATCGCGAGCAGACGGTGGAAGCGCTCCCGCTGCTCATCGATGCGCTGCGTGCGCGCGGCTATACGCTGGTGCCGGTGTCCGCGCTGGCGGGGCTGACCCCGGATCAGGTCAACCCGCGTATCAGCGGATCGGATCTGGCCGCGGTCCGGTTCGACGTGTCGATCTTCCTGCTGCTCGCCGCGCTCGCCAGCCTGCTGAAATATATGTTCTTCACCGCCATCTTCATCGGCGCCGGCCGCGCGATCCTGCTGGCGGTCCTGGCGGTGCGTTCGAACCTGAAGCGAAATCGACCCGTCCCGCCGGCGATCGATCCCGCCCGCTTCGTGTCGGTGCTGATCCCGGCCTTCAACGAGGCGCGGGTCATAGAAAAGTCGGTCCGCGGCGTACTGGCTAGCGAGCAGGTGACCGTGGAAGTCATCGTCATCGACGATGGATCCAGCGACGATACCAGCGCGATCGTCGCCCGCGCCTTTGGCGACGAACCGCGCGTGCGCCTGCTGACGCTGGCCAATGGCGGCAAAGCGCGCGCGTTGAACGAAGGTTTGAAACTGGCGACCGGCGAGGTGATCATCGCGCTGGACGCCGATACGCAGTTCGAGCCGCTGACGATCGCCCGCCTGGCACGTTGGTTCGCGCATCCCGAGATCGGGGCCGTCGCGGGCAACGCCAAGGTCGGCAATCGCGTCAACCTCGTCACGCGGTGGCAGGCCGTCGAATATGTCACCTCGCAGAATCTGGAACGTCGCGCGCTCGATCGTTTCGACGCCATCACCGTCGTGCCAGGTGCGGTGGGCGCGTGGCGTCGCGCGGCGCTCGATGCCGTCGACGGCTACCCGCACGATACGCTGGCAGAAGACCAGGATCTGACGATCGCGATCCAGCGCAAGGGCTGGCTGGTCGAATATGACATCGACGCCGTCGCGTGGACCGAAGCGCCCGAAACCTTCATCGCGCTGTCGCGGCAGCGTTTCCGCTGGGCGTTCGGAACGCTGCAATGTTTGTGGAAGCATCGCCGCATCTTGCGCGAGCGCCGCCCCCCGGGCCTTGCGTTGGTCGGCATTCCACAGGCCTGGCTGTTCCAGATCGGCTTCGCGCTCATCTCTCCGCTGATCGATCTGGCGCTGGCCGTCAGCATCGTATCGACCATATTGCGCATCCAGCAGCATGGCTGGGCGCAGACCCAGTCCGACGTGCTGCAGATGGGCGTCTATTGGATCGCGTTCACCAGCATCGACGCGATCTGCGGCTGGATCGCCTACAGGCTGGAGCCGCGCGAGAAGCGCTTCCCGCTCTTCCTGCTGCTGGCGCAACGCTTCATCTACCGCCAGATCATGTATTCGGTTGTGGTGCGCGCAGTCACGGCAGCGATCCGCGGCCCATGGGTCGGCTGGGGCAAATTGGAGCGATCGGGGCGGGTCTCAACCCAAGGCTGAACCGGCTTTCAGAGGGTTCGCGGTCAGCGCAACCGATGCGATCTTTGCCCTCAGCCCTTCCCGTCGGCCAGACTTGACGCAGCCAGCCCATGCATCATCCTGCCTGCAAGGAGGGACCGATCCTCCTTTGGACAAAGGTGGCGAGCTATGGCGCAAGAGGATCAGCGCAAAGCGCGGGAAAAGAACGTGACGGCGCCTGCCCTCGCCCCCGATCCAGGCATGCGATCGACGCGGATCAAAGGTCTTATCTTCACCGTCGGCGGGCTCGTCATCCTCGCGCTGATCGTGCCCTTCTTCTGGGAAATTATGCCGGCACTGCTGGCAGCACCGCCGATGCTGCCCGACGGATCAAATTTCGACGCGTCGCAAGCGTCTGCCCGCCCGTTCATGCTATTGCTCAGCGCGGTCGTGCTGTTCGGGCTGTTAACCCTCAGCATGGGCATTCAGGCGCTTGCAGCGGGAAGAATCGCGGCGCGGTTGATATTGTTCATGCAGCTTTCGGCCGGGTTGATAGTGATTGCGGCGCTATGGCTGGTGATCCTGGTCAAGTTTATACATCCGCCGAAACAGCATGACGCCAGCCGGCAAGCAGGGGTAACCTACCTGGTTGACGCCTGATTGCCCCATATGCAGCGTCGACCTCCCGGATGAGCGCGCTCGCGCTAGGAAGCCCTCCCGAACGCGACGGACTGCATCTCCTGTTGTGCGGCCTGCGCAGCCTGCTGGCTGCCTTGCAATGCTTGCAGACGGCTGTTGATCGCGTCTTGAACTGCCGGATTCGAGGTCCGGATCATCGAACCGGAAACCTGAACTTCGCTGCGGTGCGCCTCGATATAATTGCCGAGGTCGAGCGCCTGGCCGAGTACCTTGTCGGCGACGGGGGCAATATTTTTCAACGCGGCTGCCGGACTGGTGACAACCCGATCATAGGCCTTGTCATAAACGGCTTTCAGCTCTGCCGGCTGGCTCAACTTGCCATGTGCAGCATCGGCGCGGGCTAGATCGGCGCCAAGCGCACCGCTCAGCGCCCGCATGCCGGCGCGCGCCGTCTGCAATTCTTCGCGATGATCCACAACGTCCTGCAGAGACCGGATCTGCCCCGCCTCGGCCGCCGCTTTCATCTTGGGAACGATGGCCTCGTTCAGCGTGTTGTGGAAATCGGTAATGATCGCATATTGATTGGCATAGTCTCCGAACGCTGCACGCTCGTCGGCGGTGAGTTGCGGAACATGGATGCCGGGTTTGTCGATAATCCGGGTTTGCAAGAAATCTACGAACCGCTTCCGTTCCACCGCGTCGCCGCTTCCGCAGCTTGACAAAGCGAGCAGGGCCGCTGCGGCCCATGCCGATTTGATCTGCCGCATATGACCCCCCCTAGTGCGCGAGGAGCGCCGCGCGCCTCACTCTGGCTGAAGGGCGAATACGCAGGCCGGTACCGGCCGGTTCCGCCCCTAACGGTGCGGTCGCGCTCCGGCGCCGCAGGGGTCGCGTTCGATCTGGATCGTGGCGTGGCCGATGCTGAAGCGGTGATCCAGCAGGTGCGCGACGCGCAGACGGACGTCCTCACCATCCGCGTCCTCCGTGATCGCGATATGGACGGTGCCGTTCACGTCACTGATCGCCATCGACCAGACATGGAGATCGTGGACATCGCAGACGCCCGGCAGATCCGAAATGGCATTGCGGATCTCGGCGAGATCGATGCCCTTCGGCACGCCTTCCAACAAAACGTTGATCGTATCACGCAGCAGCGCCCACGTGCGCGGCAGCACCCAAAGTGCGATGCCGATCGCGACGACGGGATCGATCCAGAGCTTGCCGGTCACACGGATCAGGATGGCGCCCAGGATCACGCCTACCGATCCGATCGCGTCGGACCAAACCTCCAGATAGGCACCTTTGACGGCCATGCTCTCGCCGCGGCCGGCGAGCAGGACGCGCATCGAAATGAGGTTGATCGCCAGCCCGAGGCTGGCAACGATCATCATGCCGGTCGCAGCAACCGGTTCGGGTTCCCGGAAGCGGCTGATCGCCTCGACCAGGACATAGGCCGCGGCAGCGAACAGCAGCAGCGCGTTGAACGCCGCCGCCAGGATTTCAAACCGCTTATAGCCGAAGGTCCGTTTATCGTCCGGCGCCTTGTCGCCGATCCGGACGGCCATCAACGCAATCGCCAGCGCCGCTACGTCCGTCAGCATATGCGCAGCGTCCGACAGGAGCGCCAGACTGTTATACAGGAAGGCGCCGGCCAGTTCGATCGCCAACACCGATCCGGTCAGGACCAACGCGATCGTCAGCGCTCGTCCGCTCGCCCCGGCAGTATGATCGTGATGGCCGGAGCCATGCGCGTGATCGTGACCGTGATGGCTATGCGCGTCGCCCATCGTGGCCCCTTACCGGAGGCCTTACCTAAAAAGAAGAAGCGTTGCGGCAGACCGTCGCGCGATTGCAGTTGGAACCTCCCGCCCTGCCGCGCATAATCTGTGCAGCAATCGTGGAGGTGACGGGTGATGCTCTACTTCTTTGCAGGAATCGCGTTACTCGCCATCCTGATCGTCTTTTCTGGCATCAAGGTTGTCCGTCAGGGCCATCAATATACGATCGAGCGATTTGGTCGTTTCACCTATGTCGCACGGCCCGGTTTCAACTTTCTCGTTCCCTTCTTCGATCGCGTCGGTCGTCGCGTGAATATGATGGAACAGGTGCTCGATATTCCCGGACAGGAGATCATCACCAAGGATAATGCGATGGTCGCCGTTGACGGCGTCGTCTTCTTTCAGGTGCTCGATGCCGCCAAGGCCGCCTACGAAGTCTCGGAAATCTACGTCGCGATCATGCAGCTGACGACCACCAACCTGCGGACCGTCATGGGATCGATGGATCTGGACGAGACCTTGTCGAAACGCGATGAGATCAACGCCCGTCTCCTTTCCGTCGTGGACCATGCGACCGAGGCATGGGGCGTCAAGATCACGCGCGTCGAGGTCAAAGACATCCGGCCGCCCGCCGATATCGTCAACGCCATGGGCCGCCAGATGAAGGCCGAGCGCGAAAAGCGTGCTGTCATCCTGGAAGCGGAAGGAAGCCGTGCCTCGGAGATCCTGCGCGCAGAGGGGCAGAAGCAGAGCCAGATCCTTGAAGCCGAGGGCCGGCGCGAAGCCGCTTTCCGGGATGCGGAAGCGCGCGAACGCGCAGCAGAGGCCGAAGCCAAGGCAACCCAGATGGTGAGCGAGGCGATCGCTGGCGGAAACGCGCAGGCGATCAACTATTTCGTCGCCCAGAAATATGTCGAGGCGATCAGCCAGTTCGCAACCTCGCCCAACGCGAAAACGATCCTCTTCCCGGTGGAAGCCACGCAGTTGATCGGCACGCTCGGAGGTATCGGGGAATTGGCGCGGGAAGCGCTGAGCGGAGCGGACACGTCGTCGGCCACCATGCCAAAGCGCAACCCCGCGCAGGTTCCGACCACGCGAGGCTGACGGAGATGCACGGCTGGATCTGGCTGATCGCGGGGCTTGTGCTGACCGGTGCGGAACTGGTGGCGCCGGGGGTCTTTCTGGTCTGGCTGGGCGCGGCAGCGCTGTTCACCGGCGCGGTCTCGCTGCTCTTCTCGCTCCCCTTATCGGCGGAGTTCGCGCTGTTTGCCGTGTCGTCATGCCTGACCGTCCTGGCAGGCCGGGCGCTGGCGCATCGATCGCCGATCATTTCCGACGATCCCTTGCTCAATGAACCGACCGCGCGGCTAATTGGCCGGAGGGTGATCGTGGTAGAACCGCTCGCGGGCGGTGAAGGCAGGGTCAGGGTGGGCGACGGCGTATGGTCTGCAATCGGTCCTGACGCGCCCATCGGGACCTGGGTGGAGGTCGTTGCGGCCAATGGCGGGCGACTGGTGGTGGAGCCCGTGCACCCGAACGTGTCAGCGCGGTTGAGCGACGCGCGGTAAGCGGCTATCGCCGCGCCAGGCGCGCAGTTGGGCCGTGCGAAAGGCGAACATGACGGCATCGATCGCGCTCGTCGACGACGATCGCAACATCCTCACCTCTGTCTCGATCGCGCTGCAGGCCGAAGGGTTTGCCGTGCGAATCTATACCGATGGCGAGACCGCACTGAAGGCCTTGACCGAAAATCCGCCGGATCTGGCGGTGCTCGACATCAAGATGCCGCGCATGGACGGGATGGAATTGCTGCGCCGGCTTCGCGAAAAAAGCCCCCTACCTGCCATTTTCCTGACATCGAAAGATGACGAACTGGACGAGGCACTTGGCCTCGCGCTTGGCGCCGACGATTATATCACCAAGCCCTTCAGCCAGCGCCTGTTGATCGCCCGTATTCGGGCGATCCTGCGCCGCGTGGAAATGCGCGGAAAGAAAGATGGCGAGGATGGGGCACCCGTCGCCGAAAAGATCGTGCGCGGCCGGTTGGAAATGGACCCCGCCCGTCATCGTGTAACGTGGGATGGGCGCGACGTGACGCTGACCGTCACCGAATTCCTGATCCTGGAAGCGTTGGCGCAGCGCCCGGGCTTCGTAAAATCACGCGACCAGTTGATGGACACCGCCTATCAAGACGATGTCTATGTCGACGACCGCACGATCGACAGCCATATCAAACGACTTCGGCGCAAATTTCGGCAGGTGGACAGCGATTTCAAAGCAATCGAGACGCTCTATGGCGTTGGCTACCGTTTTTCGGAGGAATGAGGACGGGGAGGCGCCCTTGCGGCTGTCGCTCACGGGTCGCATTCTTGCCGTCAATATCTTCGCGCTGGTCGTGCTCGCCGGAGGTTTCTTCTATCTCGATTCCTATCGCACGCAGCTGATCGAAGAGCGCAGCGATCGGATCGGAACCGAAGCCCAGCTGGCGGCCGCCGCCATATCGGTAACGCCCCCTGCCGCGGTTCCCAATCTGCTGACCCGGATGGGGGCTGCCAACCAGACCCGCCTGCGCCTGTATCGCGGCGACGGCGCGCCAATCGACAGCTGGGACCGCGGTTCACCCACCTACGTCCTGCGTGATCCAGCAGACGAGCCGTGGCGCCGTCATGTCGCCCGCTTCATGGACCGGGCCATCGATCACATCGTTGGGGCCGAAGTGCCCGAACGCTTCGTGGAGCCCACGGTCGACCGGATGAGCGCCTGGCCTGAAGTCCTCCGTGCGGAAAAAATAGGCACGATCGCAATGACGATCCGACGCGCGCCGGCGCGCACTCCGGTCATTTCCGCGGCGCTTCCGGTCAAGGGCGACAATGCCGGCGTGTTGCTGCTGACGAGCGATCAGCGCGATGTGATCCGGACGGTGCGCGCCGAACGCTTCTGGCTGGGCATTGTCCTGCTGGTGACGACCGCGCTTTCGATTGCCCTGTCTCTGTTTCTGGCGCGCACGATCGCCCGCCCCCTGCGCCGCCTCGCGCTGGCCGCGCACCGGGTCCGACTGGGACGATCGCGGGAGGTGCAGGTCCCGCGCCTCCCCTCGCGGCGCGACGAGATCGGCACGCTTGCCCGCGCGCTATCGGATATGAGCCAGGCGCTGCGGCAGCGGATCGACGCGACGGAGGCGTTCGCCGCCGACGTCGCGCACGAGATGAAGAACCCGCTGGCGTCGCTTCGTTCGGCGATCGACAGCCTCGAGCGGGTCAATGACCCCGGACTGCGCGAACGCTTGCTGGTCGTGATCCGCGACGACGTACGGCGGCTCGACCGGCTGATCACGGATGTGTCCGAAGCATCGCGCATGGACGCGGAATTGTCGCGCGCCCGATTCGAATCGGTCGATGTGGGCCATATGATCGAGCAATTGGTGGAAGCGCGCGAGGCGCGCGGCGTGACCAACGGGATCCGCCTGGCGTTCGGGCGGCCGCATCGCGGGAGCGCGGTCGTGTTCGGCGACGGGCAAAGGCTGGCGCGCGCGATTGAGAATTTGATCGACAATGCCATTTCCTTCTCGCCACCCGGCGGGCTCGTGCAGATCACCGCGATGCGCGACGGGCAGCAGGTGGTGATCCGCGTCGAAGACGATGGCCCCGGCGTGCCCCCGGGAGAGCGGCAAGCCATCTTCAATCGCTTTCATTCGATCCGGCCCGAAGGCGAAGTGTTCGGACGCCACTCCGGTCTGGGCCTGGCTATCGCCAAGGCGATCGTGGAGGGTCATACCGGCACCATCTCGGTCACCGACCGCGATGATGACAATCACGGCGCGCGCTTCTCCATTCGTCTACCCGCTGCCGAAAAATGAGCGTCACCCTGCATGCCAGCTGCGTCGCCATCCACGGCCGTGCTGTCCTGTTGACCGGCGCTTCGGGATCGGGAAAATCCGATCTCGCGCTGCGCCTGATCGATCGCGGCGCGACGCTCGTTGGCGATGACGGCATCGTCGTCGAGGCGCGGGACGGTCGCCTGCTGGCCCGTGCCGGACCGAATATCGAAGGGCAGATGGAAGTGCGCGGCCTTGGCATCCTGACTATGCCTGTCATCGCTGAAGCCCCGCTCGCGCTTGCGATTGCCTTGGATCGCCCGGTCCCGCGCATGCCGGACGAAACCCTGCCGGTCCGCGTGATCGAGGGTCTGACCCTGCCCCTGCTCGCGCTCGACTCGTTCGAGAGCTCCGCGCCGGTCAAGGTTGAGAAAGCATTGCTTCTCTATGGGTTAGCAGCATGAGCCAGCCGAGTCGTATCCTTCTGGTAACGGGCCTTGCGGGTGCCGGGCGAACCACCATCCTCAAGACATTGGAGGATATTGGCTGGGAAACGGTCGACAATCTTCCGCTGAGCTTGCTCGATCGCTTGCTGTCCAACCCCGTCCCCCAGGGCGCGCAGGATGAAGAGCGTCCGCTCGCGCTGGGTATCGACAGCCGCACGCGCGGATTCGATGCGCAGGCCATCCTCGATCGAGTCGCGACGCTGCGCCGGCAGAAGCATCAGGAACTTGAAATCCTCTTCGTGGACGCCGCCGACAGCGTCCTTGCCCAACGCTTTTCGGCAACCCGCCGGCGCCATCCGCTGGCGCTCGACCGGCCTGCGGAAGACGGCATTGCGAGCGAGCGCGTCTTGCTGGGGCCGCTGCGGCACGCTGCCGATTATCTGATCGATACGACCGACACCAACACGAACGTGCTGCAACAGGATATCCGCCAACGGTTCAGCGGCGCGGAAACGAGCAATTCCACCCTGGCCGTCACATCGTTCAGCTATGCCCGTGGCCTGCCGCGCGATGCCGATCTGGTGCTGGATATGCGCTTCCTGCGCAATCCGCACTGGGACGAAGCGCTGCGCCCCGGCACGGGACTGGACGCAGCGGTCGCCGCCTATATCGCGCAGGATCCCGCGTACGGACCCGCCTTCGATCAGATCGAGCAACTGCTGCTAACGTTGCTTCCGCGCTACGAACGCGAAGGAAAAAGCTACGTCACCATCGCTTTTGGGTGCACCGGAGGGCGCCACCGCTCGGTTCATACGGCGGAAGCCATGGCCAAGAGGTTGCGTGCAGCCGGTTTTTCGCCCACCATCGCGCATCGTGACCTGGTTCAGCAGCAGCCGGGCACGCGGGAGGGGAAGCCGGACGATGGCAAAGGGGCAGTCCTGGCGGTGAACAGATGATCGGATTGGTGCTGGTAACGCATGGCCAGCTTGCTGCGGAGTTCATACGTGCGATGGAGCATGTAGTCGGCCCACAGCAGGGAATTGAGGCGATCTGCATCGGTCCCGATGACGATATGGAGGTGCGCCGCGCCGACATTTCGCGGGCGGTCGCTGCGGTCGATCAGGGTCGTGGCGTGATCTTGTTGACGGACCTGTTCGGCGGCACGCCGTCCAACCTGGCCATCTCGCTGATGGAGCCGGGGCGGATCGAGGTGATTGCCGGCGTGAATTTGCCGATGCTGATCCGACTCGAGGGCGCGCGCAAAATGCTCAAGGTCCAGGCAGCGGTCGCGGCCGCGCGCGAGGCGGGACGCAAATATATTTCCGTCGCTTCCGAAGTCCTGGGTGCAGCTGCCGCATGACGGTTGAACGAACCGTGATGATCACCAATCGGCGCGGCCTGCATGCGCGGGCCAGCGCCAAGTTCGTTACCCTTGCCTCGGCCCAATCCACGATCGTCGAGGTGGAAAAGGACGGTTCGAAGGTGGCGGGCACATCGATCATGGGACTGATGATGCTCGGCGCGGCGATGGGCGACAGCGTGACCATCAGTGCGGAAGGCGACGGGGCCGACGTCGCGGTCGGCGCGCTGTGCGAATTGGTCGAGGCCAAGTTCGGCGAGGAATAAGCAGCGGCGGCGTCAGCCCGTCGTCCGCTCCGCCAGCAGTTTCAATGCCCCGCAATCCAGCAGGCGCACCCGGCCACGCCCACCTGCGATCAACCCGGCTTGCTTCCACCGGCTCATGATCCGGCTGACCGTCGGCAGCGTCGTGGAGGTGAGATCGGCCAGATCCTGGCGCGAGAGTGGCAGATCGCATCCGTCCTCGGTCGACTCGCCGTTGGATCCCCGCGCCATCCGCAGCAAGGTACGCGCCAGCCGCTGCTCGACCGGGACACTGGAGACCTCTTCCAGCCGCTCGATCATCTGTTCGGCATAGCCAGAAACCGTTCGCAATACGTTCAATGCGAGCGTGGCATTGTTATCCATCGCCTCCCGCAGACCGCTCAGAGGCCAGACGAGAGCCTCGACGGCGGTAAGTGCGCTGACGGTCGCGTGGTTGCGCACATCCTTCGCGGCGCCGAGCGTGCCAATCGGTGCCCCCGGCCCCAGCAAGGCGAGCGTAAGCGGCGCGCCGTCTTCCGAGGCGCGCCAGATCTTGATCCGTCCCTTCGTGATCACGAACAGCGCGGTCGCACTCTCTCCTTGTGCGATGAGCGACTCGCCGGCCGCAAATTTGCGCGAAGCGGCGCGTTGCAGGATGGCAGCGCGCTCTTCCGGTGCGAGCCCCGCAAAGAACGGGCTGGAGAAGATCGAGGTTCGGTCGTGCGCCACGGTTTCCCCCGGAAACGTTCCGCCCGCTTCCAATAGCATGCCGGCAGATTTGAGTCCCGCTACTTGTCCTGGCGCAAAGACGGTGCGGACGTGAGGTGCGATGGGCACGGTGATGGCGCAGGTGAAAACCTGCCCACCGCCGCAGGGCGATGCTTCCCCCAAGCCGGCATCGCTTCTGTCGAGCAGACATGGATGCCGGCCCGTCCCGAAAGGGATCTCTGCGCCGGCATGAGCGCCCCTCCCCCCCAAACGCGTTCGCACGGTGCAGACCAGCCCATGTCGCCTCGACCGGATAAGAGCAGCAATGGGCTCGCGGAGATCCCTTCTTCCTGAATGCGGCCTTGCCGCCACGCAAGCGGCCCCCTAGCTAACGCGCATGGCCGAGGCGCTTCCCTCTCCGCTGATCGACGGTTTTGGCCGGCGAATCAGCTATCTGCGCATCTCGGTGACCGATCGCTGCGATCTGCGCTGCCGCTATTGCATGGCCGAGGTGATGCAGTTCCTGCCGGCCTCCCGGCTGATGACGATCGAAGAGATCGGCTATATTGCGGACGCCTTCATTGCCCGCGGGGTGCGGAGGATCCGCCTGACGGGCGGCGAACCGCTGGTACGGCGCGGCGTGACCGACCTGGCGCGCACGATCGGTCGTCATCTGGGCGACGGTCTCGACGAATTGACGCTGACGACCAACGGCACCCGGCTTGCGACGGAATCGCACGCGCTGGTGGACGCTGGCGTTCGGCGCATCAACGTCAGCCTAGACAGCCTGAATGCGGATCGGTTCCGGCACATCACGCGCACCGGTCAATTGGACAAGGTGCTGCAGGGAATCGATGCGGCCGCGGCGGCGGGCCTGCGCATCAAGATCAACATGGTCGCGTTGAAAGGGCTGAACGAGGACGAGATCGAGCCGATGCTGCGTTGGTGTGCCGCCCGGGGGCATGATCTGACGCTGATCGAGACGATGCCGCTGGGTGATGTCGAAGGCGATCGCACGGATCATTATCTGCCGCTGGATCAGGTACGCCGTACGCTGGAGAGCCGCTTCACGCTGGCGCCCCTGGCCGAGCGCACCGGCGGCCCGGCCCGCTACTACCGGGTGGCCGAACTCGATGCGAAGATCGGTTTCATCACGCCGCTGACCGAAAATTTCTGTGCCGGCTGCAACCGCGTCCGGCTGACGGTGGAGGGGCAGCTTTACCTTTGTCTCGGCCGGGAAGATCGCATCGATTTGCGCGCGGCGCTGCAGGAGGGCGGCCGCCCGGCCCTAGATGCGGCACTGGATCGGGCGATGGCGGCCAAGCCGCTGCGCCATGCCTTCGCGATCGAGGACGCGGCGCCGGCGGTGTCGCGGCATATGAGCGTCACCGGCGGATGAGCGGCGAACGCAAGCTTGCGCTTGCAGCCTCCAATGCGGAAGCGGCCCAGGCCGCCGCCAAGGAGCTTCGGCAACGTTACGAGTGGGTCCCCCCCGCCGAAGCCGACATCATGGTGGCGTTGGGCGGGGACGGTTTCCTGTTGCAGACGCTCCATGTCATGCTCGATCGGCACCGCGCATTACCGGTCTTCGGCATGAATCGCGGCACCGTTGGCTTCCTGATGAACGAGTGGAGTCCCGATCTTTTGGAGAGCCGCCTGCTCTCGGCCAAGCCGATCAAGGTGGCGCCGCTGAGGATGGAAGCGGTGACGATCGACGGCAAGAAGGAGTCGCTGTCGGCGATCAATGAAGTGTCGCTGCTGCGCGAGACGCGGCAGACCGCATGGATCGAGGTGAGCGTCGATAAACGCGTGGTAGTGGAGGAATTGGTGGCGGACGGCGTGCTGGTGGCAACGCCGGCAGGGTCCACCGCTTATAATTTCTCCGCCCATGGCCCGATCCTGCCGCTGGAGAGCGGGTTTGTTGCTTTGACCCCGATCAGCCCCTTTCGGCCGCGACGCTGGCGTGGCGCGATCCTGCGCGACAGCAACCGCATCACCTTCCGCGTGCTGGATCCGATCAAGCGCCCCGTCAGCGCGGTCGCGGATCAGCGGGAAATCCGCGATGTCGCGAGCGTTGAGATCATGGTCGACCGCGGCAATCCACTGACGTTGCTGTTCGATCCGGAGCATGCGCTGGACGATCGAATCGCGATGGAACAGTTTGCGATCTGATTTCCGCACCGAAGCGCTTGCCACTTGCGAAATCCCGCTGCTATAGGCCGCGCCTCAACGGCCCCTTGCGGGCCCGTTCCCCGGTAGCTCAGTGGTAGAGCGTTCGACTGTTAATCGAATGGTCGCTGGTTCGAATCCGGCCCGGGGAGCCATTTCGCCGTTTTCGGCATTTTGGGGCTGACGCCTTTAGCTCCAGCTCGGCAGTTCCGCAGCCCCTTCCCGATATCCGCCAGATCCGCACCAACTACAGGTACGATCGCACACGTACGCATTGCGACGATCGCCGCCTGACCGGTATCCGCACGCGAGGCAATGGACTGGAATGCTACGAATTCATGCCGAGAGACGGAAAAGCCATGACGAGTCTTTTTGCTGCTGCGCTGGCCGTGGCCACGATCATCAGCCCTGTCGCAGCGCAAGGTGAGGGCCGTCCCAAAAACGCCCCTGCCGCCTGTCCGAGTCGCGAATTCGACAGATTCTTCGAGGAATTCATCCGGTCGAGCGATGTGCGCCGCCGATATACCGGCTCTACGATCGAAGAGCGATCGATCGCCGCGCCGCAGCGCCCCGGAGCCGTGCGCCCGGCCACGCCAGAACGATTCGACATCGCGCTCTTCGAATACACCTGGGCGGACGCGACGTCCGTCCAGCGCTGGGAAAAGGACCACACCCCCATCACCGAACTGTCGCTCGATATGACGAAACTGCCGAACGGCAGTTGGCGAGTAAAGTATCAGCCGGCGATCTTTAAGGATGATGGCGTCGGCGACAGCAAGACGTTGGTACGCAAGATCGGCAAACCCCGCGCTTACATCTTCGCATCGACGGGCGGGTGCTGGAAGCTGGTCCAGTGGCTCAAATGATGTCGCCGACCTGCGGGCGCGGCGGCAGCGTGGGTCGTGCGCGGCCGGTCACGTGGGTGACGTTAGAGATGTAAAGCCGGAAAGCGTCGCCGTGTGGCCAGTCTGACGCGGATGAGCTTCCGTTTTCCCCTCATTTAGCCAAGCAGGATCGGCCCGAAGCGCTCTTCATATTCGTCTTCGGCGATCTCGAAGATGCCGATGCGCTCGTCGTTAGTTCCTCAGCCACGAACGCCAACACATGCCGTGATCGACGAGAGTGCGTTTTTCATCGGTGGGTGAGGCGGCGGCGGCGCGGTGGCATCCGGTTCGCGATGCGTCGAAGCAGCGAAGCGGGTTGTCGCCTTTGCGCATCCCGGCCGGCTAACAGGCCCCTATTCCGCTCTGCCAGTGGCTTTGCCCATGCTCTCTTCGCGCTGATAGAGCGAGAAGGGGATCGTGCCCTCGCGCGCCAGCTTCGCCATCACGCGCTTGACCGCGTCGCCGTCCTGCTCGTCGGCATGGCCCGCATCGGCGATCAGCCGGTCCAGCTCCATCTTGCCGGTGACGTAGCTCGTCCCGTAGCCCGGCTGGCGCAGGTAGAGCAGCTGTTCGAAGCCGACCAGATCGCTCGACGCGTCGGACCAGCCGCGCGGCGTCCAGCGCGCGTGGAAATGCCCGGCCTGGGCTAGGCTCCATTCGTTCGACTGCACGTAGAGCGACGCCAGCCCGCGCGCGGCGCGATTGGCCAGCATGATCCACACCAGTTCGCGCGCGCGGGGTACATCGTCATACAGCCCCGCATGCATCACCAGCTCCTCGAACGCGGTGGCGAAGCCTTCCGAGCGCGACTGGAAGATGTTGAACAGCGGCGCGCCCCGCCGGATCGGATCGGGGTTGGGCTCATTCTTGATCCGCGCCAGCTCGACCCAGTGGATGTCGTGCGAATAAAGCGGCCGCGGATCGAGCGCGGTGACGTGATAGAAGAAATTGCGCTTGGCGGGTGGAATGTAGCCGACCGTCTGGGCGGCCAATGCGGCACGGTAATAAGGCCGGTCGGGGACGAACCCGCTAGCGATGATGAAGTCGGTGAAGCTCTTCATCTTTGCTGCGGAATAGGCCTGATAGCCCGCCGGATCGTCGATCGGCGCGATCGGCGGCAGCGCGGCGTTATGCTGCTCCTCCAGCTTGAGGCTCGCCCAGGCGCGGTCGAGCTCGCGCTTTAGCAGCGCCACCTGATCGTCCCAGGTGAACGGCACGAGCTGCACATTCTTCATGTACCAGTCGTAATTGGCCTTCCCGACGCCCGACGGCCCGGTCTTGGTCGGCGCCGTCTCCTTGACCCAGCGGCCGAAGGCGGCGGTGGCATCGCGCGCCGCAATTGCGGCCCGGCGCAATTCGGCCGGGGCACCTGCTAAACTCGCTTTCTGCTGGCCCTCAAGCGTGCGCATCGACAGCGTCCCGTCGATCAGCGCGGTCAACACCGCCTCCTGCTCGGCAAAGGCGCGGCCGCCATAGCGCCACAGGTCCGCCGCCTGGCTGTCGGCGAGGGACAGACGCGCACGATCCAGCAACACCGGCACACCGGCTAGGCGCGCGGTCAGCGCGCGCGCATCGCCACGCGACAGCGGCCAGCGATAGGTAAACAGATCGATCACATCGGCGAGCGGCCCTTCATGCGCCGGTACGTCGCTCTCCTCGCCGATCACCGTGGCGTAATAGCTCGGGTCGCGCGCCCACGGCTGGCGCACGCGCAAGTCGAAATCGAGCCCGTTCATCTCGGCCTCGATCAGCCGCGCATCGGCAATGACGTGCGGCGACCAGCCGGTCCGGTCGAGCGCCGCCAGCCGCTGCCGCATCCGGACCAGTCCGTCACGCTTGCGGGCGAGCGCAGCCGGGCTGAAATCCACCACGCCGGCACGGCGTTCGGGGGCGGCGAAGGCGCGCCAGTCGGTGAACAGGCTGACGAGCGCCGGCGGCGGGAGCATATCGGCGGCAGGCGCGGCTGGCGCTGGTGCCGCCGCCAAGGGCGTGACGAGGGCGGTCGCACATAGCAATCCGGCCAGACCGACAGTCGTGATCCCCCAGCGCATCGCGCGTTCCCCTTCGTCTGACCTGCCGGATCTTACCCCGGCAGCCTGTTCAACAGTCGGCCGATCCGGGCCATCGCTTCTTCGATCCGCGGCAGCGGTTCCGATCCGAAGCAGATGCGCAGATGATCGCCCCCCATCGGCCCATAAAAGCTCCCGGCCTCCACCACCACATGTGCCTGATCGAGGATCAGGTCGGCAAGCGCGGCGCCGGTGCGGCCGGTGCCGGCAATGTCGGGCCAGGCGTAGATCGTGCCTTCGGGCGCGGCGCAGCGCACCCCCGGCATCTGGTTGAGCGCGCGCACCACCACATCACGCTTGACCTTATCGTCCGCGACCATCGCGCGCATCGTCGCCCCGCCCTGCTCGAGCGCGGCGAGCCCGCCATATTGAACGAACGGATTGACGTGCGTGACGTCATTGGCGGTGACCTTCATCATCGCGCGCAGCAGCGGCGCCGGTGCATGCGCATAGCCCAGCCGCCAACCGTCCATGGCGTAGGCCTTGGTAAAGGCGAAGAGCGAGATGGTGCGATCCGCCATACCATCGATGGTCGCGACGCTGATGTGCGCGCCGTCGAACAGGATGTGTTCGTACACCTCGTCCGCGATCACGATCAGATCGTGGCGGATGGCGAGCGCCGCCAGAGCTTCCAGTTCGGCACGGCAATAGACCCGCCCGGTCGGGTTGCACGGATTGACCAGGATGATCGCGCGTGTACGCGGCGTGATCTTCGGCTCGATCAACGTGGGATCGATCCTGAACCCGGCCGCGGCATCCAGCGGCGCGGTCACGGTCCGCCCGCCAGCCAGCTCGACCTTGCCGACATGTTGCGGATAATAAGGCTCGAGCAGGATCACCTCGTCGCCGGGATCGATCGTCGCCATGATCGCGGCATAGGATCCGTGCGTCAGCCCGTTGGTGACCAGCACGTCGTCCGCCGTCGCGGGGATGCGATTATAGTCGCGCAGCTTCGCGGCGATCGCGGCGCGGAACGCCGGCTCACCCTGCAGATCCGAATAGTGGACGTGGCCGGCGTCGAGTGCCGCTGCTGCGGCGGCCTTGATCACTGCCGGCGTGTCGTGGCACGGCCGCCCGAACTCCAGGTGGATCAGGTCGATACCCGACGCCTGCAGACGCAGCGCCTTTTCATACATCCCGAACGACTTCGTCGATCCTTCGGTGATGCGGCGGGCGGGGCGGGTCATGCGGCAGTCTCCGGGGGCAGGCGCGGCGCGGCGGCACGACGGCGCAGCCACGATACGGCCGGGATGCCGATCGCCATCCCGATGAAGGTATTGATGATCATCGGCAGCGACATGTCGTTGCGGTGAAGCAGGCTGACCGCGACGAAGATCGCGGTGCCTTCCTGGCGGACGATATGCTCCATCGCGATTGCCACGCGCTCCGGCCGACGGATCCCGCCCGCCCAGGACACCAGAAAGGCCAGGCCGAGGTTCACGACGTTCATTGCGACGACGATCGCGAGCACCACGCCGAACGAGGAGGCGATCGTCGCCCATTCCTGCGCGACGATCATGGCGAACACCGTCACCAGCACGATCGTCGCCACGGATTTGATCGTCGGCTCGATCCGCTGCGCGATGCGCGCCGCGAGCCGGTTGACCAGCATCCCAACCGCGACCGGGATCACCGTGACCATCATGATCTTGGCTAAGGCATCGCCGGTCGGGATCGCGATCGCCTGTTCCTTCGCAAAGATCAGGTGAAGCGCGATCGACGCGGTATAGGGCAAGGTGAAGACATAGATCAGGCTGACGAACAGGCTCATCGACAGCGACAGTGCGACATTGCCGCGCGCCAGATCAGTCATCAGGTTCGACAGGATCCCGCCGGGACACGTCGCCAGCAGGACCAGCCCCATCATCAGGGCGGGCGTCGGAGCGAACGCCGCGGCCAGCACCACCCCGACGATCGGCACCAGCAGGATCATGCTGCCGACCCCCAGCAGGAAGGCGCGCGAATTGACGACGATGTGGCGGAAGTCGCGCACGGTCAGGCCAAGGCCCATCGAGAACATGATCAGCCACAATGCGGCGGGCAGCAGCCAGGTCCCTGCGACCGCCATGACCGCGTCCATCATAGGCCGCGCTCCGCCCGCCGGCCGGTCACGCCACGCCCAACCGGCGTTTCAAGCGCTTGGCGAACAGCGCCGAAGACAGCAGCAACCGCGGCAGATGGCGCGCGAACAGGAAGCCGGATACGGCGCGAGGAGGCTCGAACGCGATCATCGCATTTTCGGACTGCCCCGCCAGCGCTTCCGCGAGTTCGCGTCCCAACAGCACATTGGTCGCGAGCCCGCGACCATTGCACGCCTGGGCGGCGATCAGCCCCTCGTCGAGCTGGACGACGCGCGGCAGCAGGCTGGCATTCACCCACGCGTGACCAAGCCACGCATACGTCAAAGCGAGCGGGCGGTGCGTGACGAGCATGTCGGCCAGCCGCTGGTTAACGCGGCGTTCGATGTCGGCCGGCAGGTCGCGCCCGGTCGCTGGAAACGCCGTGATCAGGCGGTGGTCCGATGTGTAACGGATCGAGAAGACATCGGGCTCCAGATCGGTCAGCGCATGCCGCTCCGGCAGGATTGCCCGCTGCAGATCGGAAGGCAATGGCTCGGTAGCGACTTCCAGCACAGGCAGCGGCAGGACCGTCCCGGCCAGCCGTGGGTGCAGCAGCGGATTGCCGCCATTTGCAGCGAGCACGACCCGTCGTGCGCGAAGTTCGCCCGCGTCGGTCACGACAGACCACAGCCCGCCATCGCGTACGACCTGCGTCACTGGACTACCTTCGCGGACCCGCACGCCCAGCCGCTCCGCTTGATCCGCGAGTCCGCGCACCAGCGCGAGCGGATCGACCGATCCACCGGTCGGATCGATGATCGCCGCACCATAGCCGCGGCATCCGGTCAGACGTTGCGTTTCTTCGGCATCGCTCACGCGGAGGTCGGGCCGCAGCCCGCCCCACTCGCGCACCCGCTCTTTCAGGACGCGCTCGGCCTGACGCCCGGTCAGCGGCGCGATAAACCCCGTTTCGGCCGCCTCGCACGGGATGCCATAGCGGCGAACAAGATCGAACAGATAGGTGCCGCTCTCCGCGACCAGCCGCAGCATGCCATCGGCCGCATCGCCCAGCTTGCGGCGGACTTCATCGGGAGTCGCGCGCACCAATTGCGGGGCGACGATCCCGGCGCTCGTTCCCGCTGCCCCGCTGCCGAGCGTGCCGGCTTCGACCAGCGCCACATCGACCCCGCGCTCGGCCAGGTGAAGCGCGGTCGACAGACCCGCCACTCCGCCGCCGACGATCGCAACCTCAGCCGTGATCGCTCCGTCCAGCCTTGGGCGCAGCTTCACTGGCGCGGACCGGCCTCGCCAGATCGGATGCTCGACCGCGCCCCCGCTGCTTTGCGCCAACATCACGCGTCGCGCGTGATCGTGATCGCGCAGGCCCCGTTGGTACGGATCGCGCGGCATGCCGCCGCTGCGGCGGCAAGATCTTCGTCCACGATCCGGGCGCAGATATTCGCCATGATCCAGCCCATCGGCATCAGCAGCCGCCCGCCCGCAGCATAGAACAGCCCGACGTCCACCAGGTCGAACGGTGGCCCGTCACGCCAGGTGCCGCGCGGAGCGCAGACCAGCGCGACGTCGCCCGCCTGCGGATAGCTGGTCGCATTCTCGACCGGAACGGCACGCAGGTCGTGGCCCGGCAGCGCCTTCGCGCCGTCGATCGGCAGCGAGATTTCGGGTCCGGTCCAAATCGCATGGATTGCCGAGAAGGACAGGCCTGCGCCCGCCAAATCCCACAGCAGTGCGGCACTGGCTGGAGCGAGCGCATCGAGCAAGGTCGCGCGCGCACGCAGCCCCGATTGCGCTTCGCTGAACAGCACCGTGCGCGGCGCCGGGTCGCGCAGTCCGCCTGCCCCCGTGCCCTCATCCATCACAGCCGCAACCCCGTCGATAAATGCTCATATTCACGCGATATTGATCCATTATCAGCTTGTCAAACCGGTCGGGTTCGGTTGGTCAGCGCGCTGTCGCGACATCGGGCCGGAGATGCCGATCGAAGAAATCGACCAGCTTGCGAAATGCGAAGCGGGTCTGCGGGAGCCCTTCCATGTCCCACGGGTGGCCCGATCCGGGCAGCGTGACGAGTTCGAACATCTTGCCCTGCGCGATCAGCCGCTGCGCCAGCGCGATCGTATCCGAATAGAGCACCACCTCATCGCGCGTGCCGTGGATGATCATCAGCGGGTCCGACAGGCCGGCGGACTGATACAACGCTGATTGGCGTTCGTAGCGCGCCGGAAAATCCGGCCCTGATGGGACACCCATGATCCACTCCTGTTCGGGATAGGCGTGTGCAACGTTGCTGGCCGGCGCGCCCGCCACGCCGGCAGCATAGAAACCGGGCTTCTTGAACAGCGACATCAGGGTCATCAGCCCGCCATAGCTCGACCCCCACAGCCCGATCCGTTTGGGATCGGCATAGCCAAGGTCGACCAGACGCTGCGCGCCGTCCTGGATGTCGTCGATGTCGAGCGTGCCGTAGCTATATTGCATCGGCGCGTTCCACGCCTTGCCGCGGCCGAAGCTGCCGCGAATGCCGGGATTGATCACGATATAGCCATGCGCGACGAGATATTGATCCAGCCCCCAGGTCGGATGCGCAACGCGGCCACCCCATTGGTCGCGCACGGCGTCGGAATAGACCGAGCCGACGATCAGCGGATAGCGGCGCTTGGGATCGAAGCCGGGCGGAAGCATCACGCGCGCGGTCAGCGCGGCACCGTCGACGTGCGACCGATAATCAACGTAGCGCACATCGGCCCATGGCTGCGCCGTGAAGGCCGGCAGCGGCGAGTGGGTGATGCGCGTTGCCGCCGGCGTGCCGTCAAGCCGGGCGATATAGAGTTCGGGTGGCGTGCGATCGTCGCTCGCACGATCGGCCAGCGCCGAGAAATCGGGTGCAAAGACCACATCGTGCGTGCCCGCCGTGGCCGCCACCGGCGTGATCGCGCCGCCGCCAAAGCCGACGCGATACCATCCGCGCTCCGCATAGCCCGACTGGTTCGACCGGAAATAGAGACGGCGATGCGCGCCATCGACCTCGAACGCGTCGATCTCCCATCGCCCGCGCGTGATCTGGTGCGGCGGCGCGCCTGCCCGGTCGATGCGATAGAGGTGATTGAAGCCGTCGCGATTGGTGAGGAGGAAGATCGCCTTGCCGTCGGGTGCCCACGCCGCCTGCCAATCGGGGCGGATCTGATCGCGATCGTCGAACGCATAGACGCGCGTCCGGCGCCCGTCGTCGAGGCGGTACATGTCGACGAAATGATGCTTGATCGTCAGGTCGCTGGCATTGACCAGCAGCGAACCGCCATCAGGCGACAATTGGTAGTTCCAGATCGGATCACCGGAATCGGGGCGATCGAGCCAGCGCGGCGCCGCGCCGGCGCGCGCATCGATCACGCCGATGGCGAAGGCGATATTGCCGGAATCACCCGGAAAAGCGCGCGCGACGACATCGCGATGCGCGCGACCGTCGGCATCATAGGCGATCTCGATGCGGCGCATGGCGCGTGTATCGGCAACGACGAACGCCAGCCGCGCACCGTTGCGCGCCCATTGAACGCTCTCGATCGAGCGCTTGTCCTGCGGCGGGACGACGAGGCGGCTCGGGCCCGGCTGATCGACGTCCCGCAGCCACAGCCCGCCTCCCGCGACGAACGCCAGCTGCATCCCGTCTGGGGACGCCGTCAGCGTGGATACGCCCTTGGCCTGATCATCGAGCGGGCGCAGCCCGCCCCCGCCATCGCGCAGGTAGAGGACGCCGCCGCGCAGAAACGCGATCCGTCCCCCCGCCAGCCAGACCGCTGCGTCGACCCCGCCCTCAGGCGTGCCTGCCAAGGTGGTCAGGCGCTCCGGTATCCGCGTTTTGCGGTCGTAGCTCCAGATGTCGCGCGCGCTGCGCCCGCCCTCGTTCCACAGGAACAGCAGCCGCGATCCGTCACGGTCCCAGGCGACGCTTTCAGGCGTGGTGCCGATGATGCTCGGTTCGCTATATAGCGTCTCGATCGTGAGCGGCGAAGGCGGCGGCGCGGCGATCGCGGCTGCGGAGAGCGCCCCAATCGCGAGCGCGCCCCATCGCACGAGGCGCCCTAACGCGGCGACGAGGTGGCTCGACTTGGTGGGAACCATTGGTCTAGATGGCACAATAGAGTTCAATTTCACGTGAGTTTCCACATGTTGATAAGCTGCCATATGCGGCAAGTGCGCCGGTGAAGGGCGTCGCCGCTGAGCCCGATCCGTCGGGCCTTCCGCCAAGAGCAACCCGACGTTAGCGCTGGACGCGCGACGCCGCTTAATGGGAGACTTGCACGCGATAATGTGGATGCAGGTCGATCTCCGTGGGAAACGTTCAGCACATGCCCAAGAAGAATATCTACGATCCCGGCGATCCGGGCTTTACCTTGGCCGGCTCGCCTTTTTACCTCATGGCGCACGCCGATCATAAATATCATGAGGATATGGACCAGGTCTTGGTCCGGCGCGGCATGTCGAAACCGATCTATCGGATACTGACGGTGTTGCGCGAACATGAGCCGGCCAGCATTGGTACGATCGCCACCGTTGCGCTGATCAAGCGACCGACTGTCAGCCGCATCGTGGATCGAATGCTGGCGCAGGGGTTGGTCACGGCGCAGGCGGGCGAGGACGCGCGGATCACCGAAGTCAGTCTCAGTGCGGCGGGCAAAGCGAAACTTCAGGAATTGACCCCGATCGTCAATCGCCAGTTCGTCCGCGCGACGCAGGGGATCAGCGACGCCGAACTGAAGACCCTGGTCCGGACGCTGCAGCAGATCGGGGACAATCTCAGCAAATCGCCCATCGAATGACCGACGCGCGCGCCGGCGGCTGATCCGCGCCGCCCGGCGCCCTACCCTGTTACAGGCTCGCCCACCACGACCGCGCGGCGTGTCGCCGGCGCACGCGCGGTGTGCGATCATCGCGCCTTGCCGCCGATCTGGCGGATCAGCGCGTCCCAGTAATCGAGTTCCTTGTAGAAGGATGCGAGCGGGATGCGCTCGTCCGTGCCATGCGCGCGCGCATCCTGCGGCATCACCATCCCCAGGCTGCCCGCCCCGTAGGTCGGAATTCCGGCGCGACGATATTCGCGTCCCTCGGTCCCGCCCGACGACATGTTGGGCGACAGCGTCGCGCCGGGCCAGCTTACGTTGAGCGCCCGCTGGAGCATCACGGTTAGGTCAGGCCGGACCGGCGACACCGGGCTTTCGACCGCTTCGCCGACGAGCGCCACGCGCAGCGCGGGATTGGCGACGGTGCGCTCGATCGCGGCCTGGACGTCCGCCACCGGGGTGCCGGGCAGGATCCGGCAGTTGACCGTCGCGACTGCATTCTGTGGCAAGGCATTCGGCGCATTGCCCGCGCGCAGCATCGTCGCGACGCAGGTCGTCCACAATATGGTACTGGTCGAGGGGTTCTGTCGCGCGACCGCGATCGCCGACGCATCGGTCGGATCGGTCAGCAGCGTGCGCAACGCCGCCGCAAGGCGACCGTTTGCCTCACGCGCCGCCTTTTCCGTCATCGCGCGCGTGATTGGGTTGAACTGAACCGGGAAGCGCAGCGCGCGAAGCCGCGCCAGCGCGTCTGCCAGATCGTAGATCGCATTGTCGTCGCGCGGCACCGAACTGTGACCGCCCTTGTTGAGCGCGGTAACCTCAAACGTCGCATTGGTCTTTTCCGCCGCCTGCATCCCGAAGTCGATCGGCACGCCCGCTGCGGTCACCGATCCACCGCCGGCATCTGCATTCAGCGCATATTCGGCGCGGCCAACCAGCGGATTGGCAATGACCCGACGGGTCGAGAGCATCCCGGTTTCCTCGTCGCCTGAAAAGGCGAGCAGCAGGTCGCGATCCGGCGTCCACCCCGATTTCTTGAGCCGGGCAAAGCTCGCCACGAGCACAGCGACGCCGAACTTGTTGTCCTGCGTGCCGCGGCCGTAGAGATAGCCGTCCTTTTCGACCGGCCGGTAGGGGTCGGTCGCCCAATTGGCCGCGATCGCGTCGACCACGTCCATGTGGGCCAGCAGCGCAACGGGCTTGCGCGCGGGATTGCGGCCAGCATAGCGGACGATCAATCCCATCGTCTGCTCGCCGTCGATCGTGATCGGGACGCGGATGATGTCCTGGTCGGTGAAGCCCGCCGCCGTCAACCGCGCCGCCAGCACGTCCACCAGCAGGGGGACGCCGGCACGCCCTTTGGCGGTCGGGATCGCGACGATCTGCTCCAGTAGCGCGCGCGCGTCGGCGCGGTCGGCATCGGTCGCGTGCCATACCGGCGCGGGCTTAGCCGCCCGTGCCTGTATGGAGGGTGCGAGCAGCGCACAGGCCGTCGCCAGCAGCATTGGGATCCGTGACACGGCCAACGGCCTTACTCCCTTGATAGGCGTGCGGCCGGCCCCGCCAGGGGAGCCGACCGCACGTTCGGTCAGAACTTAAACGACAGGCTCGCGAACAGATACCGGCCCGTCGCATCGTAGAATTGCGGGTAGGTATTGCCGTTGCCGCCATCTTCGATCGCAGCAGTGGTGGTGAGCGGCGGCTTCTTGTCGAGCACGTTGTTCACGCCGACGGTGAGCCGCGCATTGTCGAGCACGTCATAGCCAAGCGACAGATCGAAATAGCTGCGGCTGTTCAGCTTGCGGTTGAGCGCCGCATAGCTGCCCGACAGCGCTTCCTGGCTGCTGGTCTGCGAGATCTTGACCGACGACACGTACCGCCAGGTCACGCCGACATCGAGCTTGATCGGCGTCGACCATGTGGTGAGCAGCTTGTGGCGCCACTCCGGACGCGGACGGCCGCACAACCCGCCATAGAGTCCCGAACATTCGTAGATGTCGGCCGCCGGCGAGGTGGGAAGCGGCTTGGTCTTGTAGCTGTCCAGGTAGGTGCCGACGAGGTTGAACGACAGCGTACCCAGCTGCTCGAGCGGCTGACGATAGTCGACCGAAAGATCGATGCCGCTGGTCTGGAGCGAGCCGGTATTGAGGTTGAAGCGCTCGAAATAGCTGTCCGAGGTCAGGAACAGCGAGCCGCCCGGGCCACGATGGATGGTCGAGCAGGACAAAGGATCGGCATTGTAGAGGCAGTTCTTGAGCGCGAGGTTGGGATTCACGCTGCCGATCAGGTTCTTAACCTTGATGTTGAAGTAATCGACCGACAGGGTCAGCCGCGGGATGAAGCTCGGCTGGAAGACGCCGCCGAACGACCAGGTATCCGCCTTTTCCGGCACCAGATTGGGATTGCCGCCGATCAGCGCGTTGAACTGGCCGGCGGGGTTGTCGATCACCTTGCCATATTGCGCCGCCGTCACGCCGGTATTGGCGCACTGCGCGGCCGTCGCCAGCGGGCTCTCGCCCGAGCAAGGATCATAGCTGCCGTTGGAGAGCTCGGTCAGCTCGACCTCGAAATTGGACTGCGAGGAGAACAGCTCGACTACGTTTGGCGCACGCACGGCGCGCTGATAGCTGCCGCGCAGGCGCAGCGCGCTGATCGGCGACCAGTTCAGGCCGAGCTTATAGGTGTCCGTTTTGAACCCGGTATCGTAATCCGAATAACGATACGCGCCTTCGAACGACAGCAGCTTGAAGAACGGACGATCCTCCACCAGCGGCACGTTGAGTTCAGCGAACAGCTCCTTGGCGGTGGTCGACCCGTGCACCGGATATTCGGGCTCGGTCGACGTCTGGTAGGCTTCGTCCGGGTTCAGATCGAGGGTGTTCTTGCGATATTCCACACCGAAGGCAACGCCGATTCCGTTGGTCGCCCACGGCAGCACCGCACCGTATTTGCCGAGATCCCCGTTGACCGACGCCACGATGTTGGTCAGCGCCGTCGAGCCCGTGATCTGTTGCTCCTGCCCGATATAGGCGATCGATTCAGCGCTCGCTGCATTGCCGCTGATCAGGTCGAGCGGTGCGCAGCGTGAATCATCATTGGTGCTGATCGCATCGGCGTTGATCGCGCACACGATCTTGCCGCTGGTCGACGATCCGGTACGCCGGTCGACAACCGCATTGAGCGCATTCGCGAAGCGGGTGTTGTTGGCGTTACCGACGAAGCGGCTATTGTAGCTGACCTTCGCATAGGACCCGTAGACGTCGTAGCTGAACGCCTCGTCGATCTTCCCGCGCACGCCACCGACGATGCGGAACGTGCTGTGGTGGATGCTGTCCTGACGGTTGCCGCCTTCGACATTACGGCGATTGACGACGATCCCGTTGGCCACCGCGCTGCCCAGATAATTGCCGTTGGCATCGTAATTGCCGACGGTCGACAGGCCCGCGGCACCGCACACGAACTGCGCCTGCTGTGCGCTAAGGAAAGCGTTGTCGCAGTTCAGTCCGCCCGCGCTGCCATAGATGCCGCCGGTGATGACGCCGGGCGCGATTTGCGCGGTCGACTTGTCATCCATGTAGCTGACTTCAAAATACGGGACGGCGTGCTCGCTGATCTCGTAGTGGCCGATCGCGCCCAGCGTGTAGCGTTCGTCGGGGCGCTGATAATAATTGGCCGGCGCGAAATTATAGGTGCGGCGCCCCGATACGAACTGGCCATTGTCGGCGCGGAACTGGGTTGGCACGTTGACCAGCCCGCCGGTGTTGGCGAAGTTCGCGGGGAAGTTGTAGCCCGACCCGCTGCACGAAAATTGATCGCCATTGGTCCCGGTCGTGCCGAGCGCGCAGGCGCTATAGTCGTAATCGGCCTGCAGGATCGGCTTGATCTTGCGATAGGATCCATATGCAGTGACGTTGCCGCGGCCGTCGGCCATGTTGCTGCCGACCACCGCCGAATATTCCTGGGTGAAGCCGTTCCACACATTCTTGTCGGGCTTGGGATAGGCCCCGGGCACGAGCGCGTCATTCTGGTCGAGCAGGTCACGCAGCCCGTCGGCACCATTGTTGTGCTGATAGCCGCCGATATTGGCGCTGACCTTCAGCCCCTGGAAATCGTCGATCAGGTTGAAGTTCACCACGCCCGCGATCGCGTCGGAACCGTACACGGCCGACGCACCGCCGGTGAGCACTTCGACGTTGCGGATCAGCGCGGTGGGCACCTGGTTGATGTCGGACGGCGTCGACTTGGGCGAGCCGTAGGGCAAGCGCTTGCCGTTCACGAGCACCAGCGTCCGCGACGGGCTGAGGCCGCGAAGGTCGACCTGCGCGGTGCCGGTAGCCTCGTTGGAATTGGCCGAACCCTGCGCGGCGAATACCTGCGGCAGCTGATTGACCAGATCCTCGGCCCGCGTCACGCCGCGGGTGGTGAATTCCGCCCCGCTGATCTGCACGACCGGGCTGACGCTCTCCATATTGGCAGAACGGATGCGCGATCCCGTGACGACGACTTCGCTACCCTCTGCCTCGGCCGCCGCCACTTCGGACTGGACGGCGTTTGCCGGCGGCGATGCCGGGGTCGAATCCTGTGCGTGCGCCATCTGCGCGGTAACCAGCCCGATGAAGGCCGTGCCCGCGAGGAGCGTAGTCCTGTGAACCGTGCGTACCATGAGAAACCCCTTTCCCCGTTGTTGCGCGCCATTTCGGGACGCGACGTTCCGTTCGCGGACGCCTAGCCGACGCCCGCATTATCCCGTCCTCTCCGTGTCTCGTTCGTGCGGCCTTTGCGGCCGTCAGTAGCGCCAGCTTGTCAGATCGGCCCCGGCGGGTGCCGATGCCTCGATCCGCTTGAGGATCTTCGGCAGGTAAAAGGTGTTGTAGCGCAGTCGCGCGATGGCATTGGGATTGGCATGATCGCCATTCCAGCAATGTTCGGCCCGATCACCATAGTCGACCTCACCCTGATAAGGCGGATCCGCCTTCTTCAAGAAGGCTTCGGTCAAGTATACCGCGTTGTTGAGATAGAAATTGTCCATGTCACCGACATAGAGATGGATCTTGCCCTGGAGCTTTGGCCCCAACGTCTTCCAATCCCGCTCCATGATGTAGCGGAGATCGTAATTGTCGCGCCAATATTCGGCGACCTTGGGATCGATCACGCCGGTGCGTTTGTCCCAGATCCGCTGCGGATAGCCATCCGCGCCGTTGGGCGAGAACACCGCTTCCCAGATGTCCCACTGCCCGCCGGAACGGGTCTTGTCGCCCATCACCAGTTCCCAGCGATTTTCCATCTCCATCGTGTAGGGCGAATGGTCGAGGTAATCGCGCTTGCCGGCGCGCGCGACGCGGGCGAACGGGCCTTCCAGATAATAGGCATTCTTGTCGGCGTAGATGTTGGTCGTCATCATCTGCCGGAAGTCGATCGGATCGGGGCAGGCCGCAAACGCGCCATTATATTCGGTCGGATATTTGACCTGGACGCCCAGCGCCTCCCAGCCGCCGGTCGAGCCGCCGTACAAGAAGCGCGCCCACCCCTGCCCGATTCCGCGGAACTTCTTTTCCAGCGCAGGAATGAATTCATAGGTGATGGCATCGCCATAGGGGCCGATATTGGCCGAATTCACTGCGTAGGAATCATCGTAATAGGGATTGGAATGGTCAATTTCGACCACCAGGTAGCGCGGGAACTTGTCTGAAATCCACTGGCGATAGAAGTTGTAGGCCTCTTCCTGTTCGGTGCGATTGTAGCAGGGGAGGTTGAACCGCTCGCTCGGCTCGCATTTCAGGTTCGGATCGGGCGGGGTCGTCCGGAAACCGCCGAAATCTTCCGGAAAATGCCCGTGGAAGACCATCAGCGGATAATGCGCCTCGGGGTGCTTGTCGAAATCCTTGGGCACCAGCACATGCCCGCGCAGCAGGATGTCGCGCCCCCAGAACTTCGACAGCTGCGGGCTGCGAAAGGTGAAATGGCGAACGAACTCGCTGTCCTTGGGTTCGGCGATCGGCGGATTGACCCGATCGAGCGTGAGCTCCACCTCGCCCGGCCGCGCAGGATCGAAATCGATCATCCGCGGCGTACTGACGAGGTTGCCAGGCTCCTTGCGCCAATTCTGGCCCGCACCGCGCGGGGCGGGCAGCTTGACCGTCTTGCCATTGGCAAGATGATAGGTGTCGTAACGGTGGAGCACCGCCTGCGCATAATAGCGCCCGGCCGGTACCGCGCTCATGCTCTCGGCGGGGAAGCCGAGCACCTCGCTGCCGATCGCGGCGCTGGCGCCGGGCTTGAGTCCGTCGACCGTCACCCCGAACATCTGCGCACCGAAATAATCGGGCCGCGTCTGGAAGCGCGGTTCGGTCTTTCCGTCCGGGGTGAGTATCACCATCACACGCCCGTCGAACGGACCCGCCTTGGCGCTTGCCGGGACGGTAACCTTGAACGTCTCGGCGGAAGATGGCGCCGCCGCCAGTGCCAGCACGGCTACCGCCGCGAACCCCAATGTCTTGCGTATCGCCATTGCCAGCCCCCTTGTCGCTATCGCCGCCCGTCCGTTAGTTCCCGCCCGGGATCAGCGTGATCGCGGTCTGCCGCCCGTCGAGGAAGCGCACCCTGCCCCCGTCGAAATAGGCATTCTCCTCCGCCCGGAACTGCACCTCCTGCCCGTCCCATTCGGGAACCGGCGCGTAGGCCGCCAGCTCGATCGACCAGGTCGTGTTGGGATGCACCGGATAGAGCCCGCGTTCGTCGCCTTTCTGGTTGTCCCAGAAGCCGATCGCCGTCCCCGCCGCATGGCCGTGATAGCCCAGCGGGTGCGAATAGATGGACGGCTTGAGCCCCGCCGCGATCGCCTTGGCCCGCGCCGCGGCCAGCACCTCATTGCCCGTTGCGCCGACCTTGAACGACGACAGCAAAGCGTCTTGGACGGCATTGGCGGCCTTCAGGCCGGCACGCAGCCCCGCCGGCGCCTGCGTCTCGCCCGGTTTCAGCACATAGGCCAGATGCTGGGTATCGGTGTTGAGCCGCAAATAGGTGATGCCGAAATCGGTCCACAGAATGTCGCCGGGCTGGATGACGGTATCGCCTTCCAGCATGTCCTTTTGCCCCTGGCGCAGCACCGCGACCGACGGCTGGAACCACGGCACCAGCCCAAGATCGGTCAGATGCTGGCGATACCACCACACGACGTCGTCGGTGGTGGTCTTGCCCGGCGTGATCACCTTGCGCGAAAAGGCGTCGGCGATGATCGCATGCGCCGTGCGGACGATGCCCGGATAGATCGCCATCTCCATCGGCGTGCGCGTTTCGAGCCAGCGAATCGCGAGCGTCTCGCCCGACACGATCCGCGATTGAAAGCGTGCGGGGAGCGCGGCGGTCATGTCCTTATACTGGCTGAGCGTCATGCCATCGGCGAAGGCGGACAGAGACGACGTGTTGATCGCAATCGTCGCCGGGTTGCGCGCGGCGATGATGTCCGCGACCGCCTTCCACTGATCCGGCTGCTTGTCCGGATCCCATGCCGGCTTGAACAGCCCGCCAAGGCCGTAGCGGCTGACGGTGATCCGCTCAACCGGCTGGCCATTGCCGGGATCGAAGAAGATCAGGATGGTACGACGCCGGGCATGAAGGCTCTCGGCATTGAGCATCGTGTTGACGACCGGCTCTTCGAAATATTCGCGCGCCATCAGCAGCCACATGCTGACCTTCTGCTCGCGCATCAGCTTGGGCACGATCGTGTCGAGGCGGTCGGCCAGGATCCGATTCTCCAGCTTGGCGCGCTCGCGCATCGGCAGGATCTGCGGCAATTCGGGGCGCGCCTGCTCGCTGTCGCTCATCGGAACTGAAGAGAGGGACAGCTGTGCCGACGCCGGTAGGCTCGTCGCGGCGGCCAGCACAGCTGCGGCAATGACCGAGCTCAAACGGCTGCACAATGCGTATCGATCCGCCATAGACCCCCCGGTCAATTAAGTTCATTATTGCGTGAGAATGACCATATTACATTTGCGTGTCAACCAGCATGTCGCGGCGCAGCGCGGATCGGGTACGTCGCGGGCCCATCGCTTACTCTGATCGGGAAAGTGCGTTTGCCAAGGATCGTGCGAGGTATAGCTAGGCCTGATGACGACCGCCCTGACTTTCCTTGCAGCGTCAGGCGCCGCATGGGCGACCTTCGCAACGTTACTACCTGCGCAGTTTGGCAGGGATCGGCTCCGTCTGCTGAGGCGTAGCGGGCCCGTACGGCGGCCACGCAGCGACGACGCCCCCCGGCCTGCGCCCGCGCCAGCCCCGCCAAAAAGCTCGGGCTCTGTGGCCATCACAGTATAGCTAGCCATTCGGACATTTCCGCATGCCGTTGGATCGTCGCTTAGACCAACGATGGCGAATTGCGCTGAAGTCACCATATTCAAGACATGCCCTCCGAACGGATCAGAGTCGTCGATCTGGAGACGACAGGCTCATCCCCGCCCGCCCACGACGTGTGCGAGATCGGCTGGCAGGACGTCATTCTCCACCAGGGCCGCTGGATCGTGAATGAGGATCGCGGGTCGATCCTCGTAAATCCTGGCCGGGCCATCCCCGCGGTTACGATGGCGGTCCATCACATCATGGACCGGGATGTGATCGGAGCGCCCTTCTGGAAAGAGGCCGCTCCGCCCATCCTGCGCCCCGCTGGAGGCGTTATAGCTCTGGCCGCACATCGTGCGAGCTTCGAGCAACGCTTTTGCACCCCAAGGCTTTCAGGCGGGGCGCGTTGGATCTGCACCTGGAAGTGCGCTCTGCGCCTGTGGCCGGACAGCCCAAGCTTCTCGAACCAGGTGCTGCGTTACTGGCGGATGCCGGAGGGGCTCGACCAGCGGATCGGTCTGCCGGCCCATCGTGCGTTGCCAGACGCCTATGTCACCGCGCATCACCTGCGCGATATGCTGAACGTCGCCTCGATCGACGAACTTTTGGCGTGGAGCGACGAGCCCGGCCTACTCCCCCGCGTGCCCGCCGGCGCCGAGCGGGGTCGCGCCTGGTCCGACCTGGATGCCAACGCTCTCGACCGTTATGCCAACGACCGGAATGAGGATGTGCGTTTCTCCGCCCAAGAAGAACTGAGACGCCGCAACGGCATTAGCCGAGCGGCGCCTGGGCAGCCTGTGTTGCAAGGCCGGCTCATCTGAAGGTGCGTGGATTCTCACGGTCTCAGCTGAGGCTGCCGCCCCCTGAAGCCGCAGCGGCAGGGCACGGTCTGGATCTCAACCTGCCGCCAGGGCGGTGGTGCCGTGATGGGTACGCACCTCCTCCGGCGTGAGCCCGCCAACGGCCATCGCCCGCGCCAATTGCAAGGAAACCTCACAGGGGCGGATCGGATGGTGCAGCCGGAGCACGGCGACCGGCAGGTCTGCCGTCTGACCGTCCGGAATTGCCAACAGGATCGGGCGTGCATCGGTTGCCGTGGCCAGCGCGCGGATCAACGGCCCGACCAAACCGGCCTGCCGCGTCGCTATCAGCACCGCATCACATTCCGCCAACACGTCAAGCAGGACAGGGGTCGCCGTACCGAGCACGAAGCCGCGCGGCTCATAGCCAAGTTCGGCGATCACATCTTCGGTTGCGACGAGGTCGCCGGGATCGCACAGCAACAATATGCTCGCCCCGCCCCCGGCGCTGGGCACATGCCCGCTTTGGTTCATTTCGGGCAACCACACGGAGAAACAGGCGCCACGCCCGGCTAAATTTGTGACATCGATCGTGCCGCCATGATCCTGGACGATCTCCCATGCCGTCGAAAGCCCAAGTCCAGTGCCCCCCCTCTTGGTCGTGAAGAAGGGTTCGAACAACCGGCTGCGTGCGGCATCGGCAATACCGGGACCCGCATCGGAAATCGCCACGACGACGTAGCGACCTGGCTCGAGCGTGCCGTGACTTAGACGCTGTTCGTCTGCGGCATCGACACGACGTGCCTCAATGATCACCGGCGCGCCACCACTTATCTGAAACGCATTGTTGCAGATGTTCAGGAAGACCTGCTGGAGATCGCTTACGGCACCCAATACCGGATATTGCTCTTCGCTGGGGGATAACAGGAACATGCTGTCGTCCCGTACCGACGCCGACAGCATCCGGACCGCTTCGCGGAGCAGATCGAAGAGGTTGATCGGCCGTTTGGCGGATCGCCCCTGTTTGGCGAAGTCGAGAATTTCATCGACCAGATCGCGGGCGCGGCCGACCGCGCTCTGAATCTCATCGAAACTGTGGCGTGCAGATGATCCGCTGGAGAGGCGCTCCTGGCCCATTTCGGCAAAGCCGCCGATCGCGCCAATGATGTTGTTGAAATTATGGGCGACGCCGCTGGCCATCGCACCGACAGTTTCCATTCGCCGGGCGCGCGCCAGCGTTCGCTCGAGCCGCTCACGCTCAAGCTGCATCGCCTCGCGCCGTGCACCATGCGCGATCGCAATGATCGCCGACGAGACCCCGGCCATATGGTCCCCTCGCTGCGCGGTGACCAGATTCTCCGGTTCGAAGCCGATGACCACACGGACCGGCGCAGCGGTTCGCAGCAACACCAGATTATCGATGCTGGCGGCGCGCATCGCCGCATCAAGGGTGGGAAAGGCGCTTCGGCCCGCGCGAGATATCACCACCCGATCGCCGCTCCAGGCGCGATCGGCATTGGCGGCGCGCACGAGCTTGGGCAACCACGCATCATCCGACCCCGGGAAGGGCCAGGAAAATTGTGCGCTGTTGCTCACCCCCGGAATGATGAGTTGAATGCGTCGGGCACCAATATGCTGTGCGAGCCGAAGCACGGCTTCGCGCACGCGCGAAACAAAGTTGGTGTGCCCGGTATCGATCAGGGGTGTAGCAATGGCGGCGCTCAATCGCGCGTTGGCGGCCCGGGCATGCAGCTCACGCGTGTGCAGGCGCTGCATCACGACCAACGCCATCACGCTCACCGCAAGCAGGAACAGCGCGGTGGCTGTCGACAACTTCAATCGCGAGACGACGGCTGAACGGGCATTACTCTCCCGCCGCAAGGCCGCTTGCAGATCATCGATGCGGCTTTCCATCCGCGTGTCGCGGATCGTGTGAAGCAAGGTGTCGATTTCGGGCAGCACCGTGAGGAGCAGTTGCGTGTGCGAGATCAGTTGCGCGGTCGGCGTCCCGTCTCGCGTGGGCGGCAGACGCTTCAGCGCAGCCCGCGATGCGGTGACGGCCTGCGGGCTGGTGTCGAGCGTGAGCTTGAGGATGCTCGCGGACAGGATACTCAGCGCGCCTGCCTCAGCACCTTCGTTGGCTGTGAACCTGGTGAGAGAATTTTGGAGAAGCGCATTGTCGCTCTTAAACCGCTCCACCAGTGCTTCCTGCGTATTGCCCTTCGCAACCAAGCGCTGGAGGATCCGGCGCGCTTCGGGACTTATCGGAAGTTTCTGAAGATCCGCGAGGTTGGCGCGCGCCGATTCCATGTGCGTGTTGACGGGATCATAGTTGCGCAGCAGCCCGGCCCGGGCATCGAGCAGATCAAGCTGTAACGATTCCTGGGCCAGGTCATAGCCCATCAGGCCGTTGCTTGCCCTGCTGGCCCAGCGTCGCGTCTCATCCATCGTACGTATCGTGGTAACGCCGAGCACGATGCTCACGACCAGAAGCAGGCCTGTGGCGATGCGCAGGTACAATAACGGCCTCACCGTCGTGACGCAGGCTGCAGGCGACGGCCCTGATAGGTGCCGGTGAGCGAGTCTAGGAACGCGGAGATATCGCGGATGTCACGTTCGCTGATCGACAGATCGAGTTGCGACCGCGCCATCTGGCGGATCGCCTCCGGCAAGGCCGATACCCGGCCGTCATGGAAATAGGGCGCGGTGACGCTCACGTTGCGAAGACTTGGAACGCGCAAATATCGCGGTTGAGCGTCTCCCAACGGATGGAAGATGCCGCGCCGCTGATAGATGTTGGCGCCGACATTCACGCCTTGGTGGCAACTGGCGCAACCGAGCAATTTGAACCGGGCATAGCCGCGCACCTGTTGCGGCGTCAGTGCCTCCTTGTCGCCACGCAGCCAGCGATCAAATGGCGCATCGGGCGTGACGAGCGTCTCCATGAACGCGGCAAGCGCATCGGCGACATTCTGCTCGTTCGGTTCGGTGCCGTAGATCGCGCGAAAACGCGCCGCCATATGTGTATCCGCGGCCAACCGGCGGATCGATCGCTTACCGCCGCTCATCAGATGATCGCTGCGGATCGTAATAAGCGCGAATTCCCGCAAGGTGCGCGTGCGCCCGGCCCACCCGAGGCGGAAACTGTACACGCTGTTGAACACGGTAGGCGTATTGAAGGGCGACGCCAGCCCGCCATCACCCCGATCCTGTCGCGCCGACGTGGCACCATTGGTCGCGAGATCATGGCACGATGCGCAGCTCAATCGCGTCGAGCCTGACATTCGCCTATCGTAAAAGAGGTCGTGACCAAGTGCCACCTTGCGCGCATCCAGGCTGGCAGATGCGATCGTCGGCAACGCCGAAATCGGCCCGCGCGAAACCAGTTCGGCTCTGGTCTGCGCGTAGAACGCGCTAAACCCGAACAACCAAATCGAACAAATCAATACGAGTGATCGACGTTTCACACGACCTCGACATCCGCCTCGAACTTGTAGCCCACGCCACGCGCTGTGCAAATAAAGCGCGGTGCGCTGGGCGTTTCTTCCAGCTTTCGCCGCAAGCGGAGGATTTGCACATCGATACTGCGATCGAACACGTCTTCATGGACGCGGGTCGCCTGGAGAAGATGCTCCCGTGACAGCGTCCGCCGTGGCGCCTGCACGAACGCACTCAGCAGAGCAAATTCGCCTTTGGTGAGCGACACCGACTTCCCCGAGGGTGACGTCAACTCACGCTGGCGCTGGTCGAACGACCAGCCGGCAAAACGGAAGGAACATTCGCGATGCTTAGCGGGGCTCAGCCGGTCCATGGTACGGCGGCGCAGGGTGGATCGGACGCGCGCGAGCAACTCGCGCAGTCCAAACGGCTTGGTCAGATAATCGTCCGCACCAAGTTCCAGCCCCAATACGCGGTCAATCTCCTCGCGCCGGTTACCTGTAATCAGGATTACGGGAACCACGCTGTGCGTGCGCAGTTCACGCAATATCTCCAAACCATCATCTTCGCCAAGATGAAGGTCCAAAATGACGAGATCGGGCTCGCGCACTGTAAGCGAATGCATCAGCGCTTTGCGGCCGCCAACCGCGGTCGCGCGAAGATTGTGCTCGGTAAGGTAGCCGACGATCATGCGTTGCATCGCGGGATCATCGTCCACGATCAGAATACGCGCGGCCTTCGTCTGAGCCGCGAACTCAGCCGTGTCGATAAAAGTCACAGGAATTTCCTCAACTACGTCTCTCAGCCAGAGACGGAGCCAAGTAAGGTTTCCCACGACATTTACTTACAGATCGTGTGACGATCGTAACAATCGCATGTGCGGCAGCGGTCAGTTGCGCGCATTGCGCGACGAACCGTCCGACGCCCAGTCCGACCGGTTTGACGCCGGTGAAGTCAGGCCGGGTCGTCGACGGCACGACGGCACTAACTCAGCATGACTTGTCATCTCCGACATTTCGCCACCTACCGCCGCGCTGTTCCTCAATGGTCCCGTTCAAGCGGCGGAACATCCGATCCCGATAGCGCGCGAAGGTGACATCGCACCGCCCGCGAAAGGCGGCGGCAATACACGAACTGCGGCTGAGCTGGCCAACTTCCCTCCATTTTCCATCGAATGCGCGGCAGGTGTTGCGATCTTCATCCTTGGCTGGGTAGCCGCTGTTCAACGCCCTGATACGCTCCAGCTCCTGACGATTGGCGTTGGCGGTTGCGATTGCCGCACTTGCCAAAGCCTTCGCGCGGCTGGTGGACGGCGGCGATGGTGCGACCGCGACCGAAGTTTCTTGCCGGTCGGTCGTGACTGGCCCGGGGACGAGGCTGGCACCAGGTGCGCCGGGCGCGCCAGCCTCGATCCTGGCCCATTCGGCTGCGATGCGCAGGTCCTGCTTCTTGCCCTGTACCGCAAGCCGCTGCGCGAAATCTGCCGGCGGGGGCGCCGCAACGCCGGTCTGCAGACCAAGATCGAATTTACCCATGCTGTCGACCAGGAATACCGCCCCCGTCCCGGCCACCGGGTAGCACGCGCGTGCGTGGAGGGTCTGGTCGGGTTCGATATTGAAATTGGTCGCATCGGCCCGCGCGCGTTGCGCGAACTCCGCGCGGCTTCCGGCGATCTGCAACAGACGGCCGTCGGGCTGGAGCGCGATCAGCGCCAATTCGCGCGCAGGATCACCGCCCGCCGCGGTTAGGTCGATCGCCGCTCCATTGGGGCAACCGGGCGCGCCTTCCCCAAGGATCAGGCGGTTCGAGGATATCAGGAGGGTGCCCGGTTCGGAGGCGCCAGGCGTGTCGAACCGACGCAAGGCTTCGATCGTGCCACACTGCGTGACATTGGCGGGGATAATCTGTTGATCATCAATCGGGCCCAGGGGCTGACCGGCGCGCGTGATCAGATCTTTGACCGCACGGATGTCCCCCGAGGTGCCCACCAGCACCGTAGGACCGTCTTCGTCGGTCGGTCGGGCACGAACCCATGTGCAGGGCGAATTGGCGAGCAGCGCATCGACCCGCAATGCACGATCGGCTGCCGACAGGCGCGACGCCGCAACGGTGGGAGCTGACGCCGGAGTCACGATCGCCGATTCCTCTGTAACCGGTGGCTCGGCGGTGCGGCTCAGGAAAACGGCCCCTACGAGTGCCGCGCCGAGGATCGGGACGCCGACCAGCGTCCAACGCCGCCTGCGCGCGCCAGTCGTGGTGCCGTCATGCCCGGAACGGGGTGGCGGTGGCGATTTCGGGGGCGTCCGCCCCACCCGCGGCGGTGGACCCGGGGCAGGTGTCGGGCTTGGCTCGGCATCGCCCTTGGCAGGAGACGATAGGCGCTCGCTCCGCCCCAAGTCGGGCGCAAAGGTCGTCATCGTCGCCGCGGACGCCGTTGGGGCGGCCCCTGCCGCGGGCACGCTCTTCGTCGTGATCGAGTCGGCATCGTTCCGGACGACTTTGGGGGCTTCCGTCGGGCTGGTAATGGAAGGCGCTAGCCGTGCGTCATCGGGGATACGGATCGCATCCAGCCCGGCCAGAACCTCCCGCATCGAGCGAATGCGCAGCTGCGGGTCTGGCACCAGCATCCGCTCGATCAAAGGCGCCAAAACGGTCGGGATATCGCCGAGATCAGGAACGGCACGGCGGCGCTCGACGGCCTCGGACAGCGTGGTGCCCATCGCGGGCGCCTTGCCGCGCGCGTAAGCGAGCAGCACCAGGGCCGTGCTATAAACGTCGGTCCATGGGCCGATGAGCCGCCCGAAATCCCCGAATTGTTCGGGCGCGACATAACCAAGCTTGCCGGCAAACCCTTCCCCAACCACCGTTTCGGCGGTGATGTCGAGGCTCTTGGCAATGCCGAAGTCGATGATCTTGGCACGCTCGATACGGCCTTCCGGAAACAGAATATTGTCGGGCGACATGTCACGATGGATCGCGCCGTGGTCGTGCGCGGCCTCAAGCCCGGTTGCGAGCCGGCGCGCCAATGTTACGACGTTGCTGATATTGGGGCTCTCGCCGTCGAGATGCGCCGAAATAGGCTCGCCGTTGATGAAGTCGGTCACGATATAATAAAGGTCGAGCAGCGGATCGCGCGCGAACACCCGATACTGAACGATTGCCGGGTGCGAGATATGGGTAAGGACGCGTGCTTCCTTGCGGAACATCGCGACGATCTTCGGATCGCTGGCGAGATGACGCCGGATCGCCTTCAGCGCGACGCGCTCGTCCGTCTCGATGTTCACGCCCTCGAAGACCTCGCCCATGCCGCCACGGGCGATGAAGCGTTCAACCTTGTAGATGCCATTGAGCACATCGCCGGCAGCGAGCGTTGCCTCGCGCCCGGCTTCGCGCCCACGCGCGGGATCCTGATCGGCGATCGCCGTCGGTTCGACGCGGTCGGTCATGCCATGCTCCTGGCCATGCGAGGATAGCTCATGTCAAATTTCGATCGGCACCGGCTCGACCGCAGCGGCGGGCGCCGGATCGGCATCGGTAAAATCATACGTGAAGCCGAGATTGTCGGCGCTGACCTGGATCGCCACGACGGAGGTTCCCGAAATCTGCCGCTCGATCAGGGCGATCGACAATTCCGGAAGCATCGTATTGGTCAGGATGGCATCGATCATCCGTCCACCCGACGCCACTTCCTGGCAGCGCGAGATGATCAGGTCGACGGCGGCGTCGTCATAGTTGAGCGCGGCGCCGTAATTTTCGGCAACGCGGCGGACGATCCGGCCGAGCTGGAGTTCGACGATCCGCCGCAGCACCAGCGGCGACAGCGGAAAATAGGGAAGCACAACCAACCGGCCGAGCAGCGCGGGCGGAAAGACTTCAAGCAACGGCTGGCGTAGCGCGTCGGCCAATCCTGCGGGCGTAGGGATCAGATCCTCATCCTCGCACAGCGAAGTGATGAGATCAGTGCCCACGTTGGAAGTGAGCAGGATCAAGGTGTTGCGGAAGTCGATGAAGCGCCCTTCGGAATCCTCCATGTACCCCTTGTCGAAGACCTGGAAGAACATTTCGTGGACGTCCGGATGCGCTTTTTCGACCTCGTCGAGCAGGACCACGGAATAGGGGCGCCGGCGTACGGCTTCGGTGAGCACACCGCCCTGGCCGAACCCGACATAGCCTGCAGGCGCACCCTTCAGCGTCGAGACGGTATGCGCCTCCTGAAATTCGCTCATGTTGATGGTGATGAGGCTGTCCTCGCCGGAATATAGCAGCTCGGCCAGTGCATGGGCGGTCTCGGTCTTGCCGACCCCCGATGGGCCGCAGAGCAGGAACACGCCCACCGGCTTGGCCGGATTGTCGAGCTTGGCGCGCGTCGTGCGGATGCGCTTGGCGATCGCATCCATCGCATGATCCTGGCCAACGACCCGGCGCTTCAGCCGTTCCTCGATAACCAAGGCCGCCGCGAGCTCGTCCTTGACCATCCGGCCGACCGGAATGCCAGTCCAGTCGCCGACCACTGCCGCCACGATGTCGGCATCGACCTCACCGAACACCATCGGCGCCTCGCCACGCGCCGCCGCTGCGGCCGCCAGCGCGCGATCCAGGCTGGCACCTTCTGTCTCGGACGTTCCGCGCAGAGCGGCAACATGACCGACGGCGTCACGTTCCGCTGCCCATTTGGAGTCCAAAGCTTCCAGGCCCCGCCGCGCATCCGCCAGCGCTTCGTCCAGCGGTCCAAGCCGATCCGCGCTGGTGTAGCGTCCCTTCGCCTCACGCTCTGCGATTTCGCGCTCCAGCGTCAGCAGCTCGATCCGCCGCCGCGCATCCTCGACCGGTGCCGGCGTGGCATGCTGCGATACCGATACGCGCGCCGCGGCGGTATCGAGCAGGCTCACCGCCTTGTCGGGAAGCTGGCGCGCCGGAATGTAGCGCTGCGATAGCCGAACCGCTGCCTGCACCGCCTCATCGAGAATGACGACATTATGATGCGTCTCGATCACGCCGCGAAGCGAGCGGAGCATGGCGGTTGCGCGCTCCAGATCGGGTTCACCGACCGCGATCGGCTGGAAGCGGCGGGTGAGCGCCGGATCCTTCTCGAAATATTGGCGATATTCCGCCCAGGTTGTCGCTGCGATCGTGCGCAGCCGCCCGCGCGCGAGCGCCGGCTTGAGCAGGTTGGCAGCATCGCCGGTGCCCGCCTGCCCGCCCGCCCCGATCAGCGTATGCGCTTCGTCGATGAATAGGATGATCGGGCGGGTCGCACTCTCGACTTCGTCGATGATCTGACGGAGGCGCTTCTCAAACTCGCCCTTCACCCCCGCCCCTGCCTGGAGCAAGCCGATGTCGAGTGCGTAAAGACTGACATCGGCCAGCGCCGGGGGGACATCCCCATCAGCGATGCGCCGCGCGAGCCCCTCGACGATCGCGGTCTTCCCCACACCGGCCTCACCGGTAAGGATGGGATTGTTCTGCCGCCGCCGCAGGAGGATGTCGATCGCCTGGCGGATCTCGGCGTCGCGTCCGACGATCGGGTCGATTTCGCCGGCGCGCGCGCGCGCGGTCAGGTCGACCGAATAGCGCGCCAGCGCCTCGCCCTCGGCAGCAGCGGGTGCTACGCCCGGTTCGGCCGCTCCGATCGGCCCGTCCTCCTCCTTGGATACCGCGGTGATCACCGCGAAATCACCGCCCAGCCGGTCGACAACGACCTTGCGCCATTCGCCCGAGATCTGGAGCAGCATGCCGCGGAGCGTCGGTGTTTTGAGCATCGCGAACAGCAGGTGACCCGAACGGACGCGCGCAGCGCCGAACAGCAGCGAGGCATAGAACCAACCCTTCTCGATCGCCTCCTCGATCTGCGGAGCGAAGTCGCTGACCGCGCTCGCGCCGCGCGGCAATTTGTCGAGCGCGGCCACCAGATCGGATGCCAGGCGCGCATCGTCGATCGCGAAAGCAGCATGGATATTCGCCACGTCGTTGCGCGCATCCTGCACCATCACGTGCAGCCAGTGTGCCAACTCGACATAGGGGTTGCCGCGCATCCGGCAGAATCCGGTAGCGGTCTCAATCGCCCTCATCGCGGTCGGATTGAGACGGCCAAACAAGGCCGACCGGCTGATATCGGTCATGCTGCGCTCTCCTGGGTCATGCGTTGCGCGAGCCGCCGGGCATTGTCGCCAAGACGGGCGTCGGATCGAATGTCTTGCGGGGCGACCGGCCCGCTCCAGCTGGACCAACCGAGCTGGGCGGACGCACCGAGCCGCGCCGGGCGGATCGCGTCGCCCGCAACCGCCAGTTCGATCTCCCACTCAAGCTGCGGCGGTGCAAAGGCGTCCATCGCTTCGACCAGCAGGGCGTAGCGGGCACCGCCCGGCAGCAGGTCCCGATAGTCGCGCGCAGAGGCGACATGGACCACGACCTTGAACGCCTCGTCGACCGTGCAGACGCGTCGCCCCGCCAGCGCGTCGCGGCCGAGCGTCGCGAAGCCGCCGCCAAGTAGACTGCGATCGCCGGGTTCGACGCTACGCCAACGTTCGACATGTTCGACGATGTGCACGGGCAGCCGCAGCAGATCCGCCAGCGCATCGGCAATACCGCTTGGGCTGCGCGGCGAGGCGAAGAGGCCAGCATAGCGAAGCCGGGCATGCGCCGGAAAGGTGCTTGAGCCATGCGCGCCGTCGTCCGCGCCGCTCAGCGCGGCGATCTTGCGCCCGAAATGATCGTCGTCCACGCGGTCGAGGCTCGCCGCCGGCACAGCCCCGGCCCAGGCGCGATAGAAGAATTGGAGCATCCGCCCGCTGATGACATCGAGGAAGCGCCCGAACGGCCGCTGGCGCGCATAAGCGCGCTCATACAGCGCATATTCGCTGAGATGCAGCGGCAGCGGCCCCATCGGCCCGGTCAAACCGAGCCAGCTTCCCGCAATCGTCGCGCGATTATCGCTGACCGTAATCGCGTCGAGCGTGGCCGCCGGAAAGGCGAGCGACGGCGTATGGACCATCGCGACGATATCGTCAGCCGGGAGTTTCGCCGCGCCGATCCGCGGCAAGCCTGGAGCGCGCGCTTCCGCCCCACGCAGCAGCGCGAGCGGCGACACACGCGCGATCTTCGCCGCGGCGCGCCGGAGATAGCTCAGATGGTCGGACGCTGGCCGAGGCGTGCGGGCCATTCGGCGAACATCCCTTGCTGGAGGGTTTCGAAACTGACTTCGGCGAAACTGTTGACCGCGGCAAATTCGGCCAGGAAGCGCTCGACCACCGCGCTGAACAGGAACATCCGGCCATTTTCGTAATTGGCCTGATCCAGGACGATACGCAGGTGCTGGCCACGAACGAAGTTGACGCGGGTGCTGTCCGGAAGTCGGCGCGACACCGGGCTGGCATGAACTGCGCGAATGCCGTCAACCTCGCGCCGCAGCGCCGCGTCATCGACACGGCCATAGAGCGCGAGATGACTGCGCAACACTTCCGGACTGCCGCCAGGATCGCGCGCGAAGCCCGTATAATTGGGCGTGAGATGGGCAATCAATCGCCAGGCTGAATCGCCGATGGCAAGCGGCGGACGCGGCCTGGTGGGTGCACGCAAAAGCGCGATGGCGCGTATCGGCACCCCTTCCGCGACGATCGGCGTCCCCGTCGTGCGGATCATGCCGGCAAGCTCTCGGTTGGTAACGAGCGCGCGCACCGATAATTCAGATATATGTTCGATCCGCTCCGGGCTGCCGGGCGCGGTCAAGCTGATCCACGTCTCCGTGCCGATATAGTCGCTTCGCTGCCGCATGCGCTGTTCGCGCGTGGATAACCGGCGATGGCGCATCCGTGTGACGAAGAACAAGGCCTCGCCCCAATCGTAAAGCTGCCCGGCATAGTCGTAGAGCGGCGCCACTGGGCGCGCTTCGCTCGACTCGCCGCCATGCGCTTTGACGTCCAGCAGGCGATAGACCTCGAAATCGAGCGGTCGCGCGCGATCCGCTATCACCTGACGCTCATGGTCGAACGCGTTGATCTGAACCCGATCGAGCTGCTTTTCGAACAGGTTGATGGCAGGGGTCGCGAACAATCGGACATTGGCGGTAGAGACCGCCCCCGCCAGCGCGGGTACGACCCGTCGAAACAGGATCACGATATCGCAGCCCTCGTCCGCATCGAGCGCGGCGAAGGCCCGCGCCAGCCCGTCGATCCGGACGAATTGGAAACGCTCGGGGCAGGCGAAATATTCGCTGAGGATGCGATAGCCGCGGTTTGATCGCCGCTCGGCCGGCAGGAGCGCACACGCTTCGTCGAAGCCGTGCTGGGCGGGCAAAGGCAGCCGCGTGCCGGCGCCATTCACGGCAGACGGCGCAAGGGCAACCGCACCCACGGCGTCGCCGATCAGCTGGCGGTACAATTCGCCCGGTACGGCGCCTTCCCCGTCAAGATAGAGCGGCAGGCTGTCGGCGGCCACGGCGCCGAACTTGATCCCCGAAGTCGTCCGCAACCGGATCCGCAAACCCGCCTCGACGGCCTCGCCCGCCTTTGCGGATCCGAGATAGGGCGCGACGGCGCTGCGCGATCCGAGATATTCGACTTGCTCGACCTGGATCGGCCACAATGTCACGTCATGCCCGGTGCGGAAGATAACCGGGCTCGCATCCCGGTCGGCGGCGGTGGCGTGAAGCCGGGTTTCGCGGGGGATGTCGACGCCCTTTGCGAGCGTGCTGTCGCCTTCGAGCGGCTCGAACCCGACGACGCAGATCGACGGCGTCGGCGCGAGATAATGCGGCTGGACGACGTTGAGCAGATGCTGGGTGAAGTCGGGAAACTGATCCTGCAGCTTAAGCTGAACGCGCGCACCAAGAAACGCGACGCCTTCAAGCAGGCGCTCGACATGCGGATCGACATCTGCCGTCGTCCCGAGCCCAAGCCTGCCGGCGACGGTGGGATATTCCTCGCCGAACTGGCGCGCGGTCTCGCGCAGATGAACGAGCTCATCATTATAAGCCTGGAGGAAACGCGGATCCATCCTCAGTCCCGGAAGCTCGCTTCGCCCGTATCGACTTCGACGTCGGTGCGGATTTCAACGGGCATTGCCTGCAATGCGGTGGTGGCATCGCCGCGAATGAGGAAGCCGATGCTGTTCGGGCGCGATCCCTCTAAGAGGGGTTCGACCTCAAGGCTGCCGCGTTCGACCCGCGGTTCGTAGCGCATGATCGCCTCGCGCATGTCGCGCGCGCGGGCCTGGATGCCGTTACGCGTGAGCAAGGTGCCGCTCAGGTCGGCCAGGCCGTAGTTCAACGTAGAGGTCGCCACCTCCGGCACAGCCGACAGATCCTGCACGGCATCGAGGTTGGTCGTGTTGAGGAGCCAGCCAAGCTCCCGCAAGAGCGTCGCACGAAGCGCCGCGTCGTTGAAGCGCTCGATCCGTGGCACGGTATGGAAGCGCGCGCCGCCGAGTTCGACGCTGGCGCGGCCAGTGTCCCCAGGCAATCCGTCGAGCTGATTATCGGCGACGAGCTTGTCGAACAGGGTGGGGTTGATCCGCGACATTATGGCAGCGGCGCAAACCGGATGTGGCGGAACGAAAGGATGCCGACATCCTCGCCGTCGCTCGTCGTCCAGACGCGCTGCCCGACGCCGCGGATATAGCCGTCGGCATCACGCCATTCAGTCTTCCGCGCCAGACGAAGCTGGGAGTCCGGCTCGTGCTCGGTGCCCGGATAGCGCGCGGGCAGCAGCGCCGCCACCGAGCCCCCCGCCCGCAACCGAACTTCCGCGGGGAGCCAGACCAGATCACGCAGATCGACCGGCCCCTCGCTCCGAATCTCCTCGACCGCGCAAAAGGGGATCAGACCCCACCGCCCCGCAACGATCGCTTCGAACGCGGGACCGAAGCGGCCATCCCCATCGAACACATAGTCGAAAGGACGACCATCGATCTCGCCCGGCATATCCGGCGATGCCTGGAATGCGCGGGCGCGCATCTCGACGGCGTTACGCGCATCGGCCCCGAACGCGCTGGCAAGATCAGCGGCCCAGTCCGCCGAGGCGTGGAGCGGCGCTGCCGCCTCGCCGCCCCGGCTGGACCCCGCACGCACCAGCTCGGCTTCGATGGCCTGATTATAGCCAACTGCAAGCATCTGGGCGGCCGGCGAAAGCGCCGCGAGCGCCTTGAGTTGCGTGCGCGCTTTCTCCCACGCGCCATCGATGCAGTGCAGCTGGAACAGAAACATGCGCGCCTGCTGGTCATCGGGACGCGCCCGCAGACCGTCGATCAGCAGACGATGCACTTCGCCGATGTCGCCGATCTCGAGGCCATTCAGGGCCGCGGCCTGCGTTGCAGACAAACTCTCCGACATGGACACGATCCTTGATGGGCTGGCGATCGCCTGCCGCAGCTTCCTAGGTGGGGCGAAACGCAAAGATGTTTCAGGGCGAGGATAATGCGTTACGCCTGTCATGAAGGCGGCAACGGAACCAAAATCGCAGTAGAGGCTGCGGGTCGGATAAATTAGCTATCGGGCTCGACCGTGGTTGTTCGCGTCGCAGATCCTACGGGATTCATAAAGCTGATGCTGATGATGCGGAGTGGCTTCTCACCATAAGCGACGTTCACATGATATTGTTGAGCCTCGCCCGGCATAAGCACGTCGAAGTGGGGATCGTTCGACTGGTGGACGCCTTGGGTCACTTCCACCGGTTTACCGTCCATGGCGATCGCGCGGGAAAGCAGCGCCGCAACCTGGGGATTGGAATTGAACCGGGAATGCGCGGCGAAAAGTGCGCGCCTTATATCCACCGCGCTGGCGCTGTTCAGCATGTGGCGATCGCCAATTCGCAAGCGATCGATCTGGATATCCGTCATCATCCGATCGAGCTGGTTGCTGGGGACGTCGAAATGTTTAGGACTGCTCAAGCCCCTGTTGAACTTGCGCACCATGGATGTCGTCAGCCGGCTTTTCTGCCGGTCGAAGCTACCGTCAGGGCGCAGCGCCGCCGATATCGAGTTGGAGATCTGCGCCGGTGTTCCTGCGCCATAAATCGGCTCGTCCCTTTTTGGCACGGGACGATCCTGACGGGGCAATGCTCCGAGCGACTGAAGCGTGCCCGGTGCGTCGGCATGGAACCGGGTTTTGGCGCGCCAGAAATAGAAGATGTTTTTGGCGCCATCGTCCTTGGTCAGGCGCTTCAGGGAGAGCGAATTCCATTTGTCCTTAAAAGTGATGGGCATAGTGAAACCTTGTTGATGGGACCGCGCGCCGAGATGGCTCCGGCGATCAGGCGTCGGGAATGGGCGGCGGCGGCCGCGTCGGTGGCGGCGGGCGGCCCGATGCCGCATGACGCGCGGCGTGGCGCGCCTCCAGTGTGGCGATCAGATTGGCGCCCGCCCGGCTCGGTGGCGACGGACGAACCACCGGGTCCAACCCGCTATTGACTTCTTCAAGCTGCGCCTTCGTCCGATCGGGCGCTTTGGTTACGATGCCCAGCTCTTTCGCCAGCGCGTGCCCATCCTTGAACAGGCTCATACATTGGCGCGCGATGGTCATCGCAAATACCGAAGCGCCCCTTGCGACATCGGAATCGGCAGGGTTGATACGCAGCGCGGTCTGAACCTGCGCCGGCACGTCCCCCGCCGCCGCCAGCACACCGTTATATCCCGCAAGACCGACCCCGACATTGGTGATCAGGGTCAGCACGCGATCCGCGAGGAGGATGGCCGTCTCGCGAGATTCCTCGGCCTTGAGCGCCTTGAACTGAAGTTCCACGGCCGCAAGCGCGGTCATACCGTTTTGGCAAGTTGTCCACGCCTGCGAAATTGTCGCTTTCTCGCGAAACCCGCGCCGCTTTCCGGTCACGCCGCCGATCAGCAGCAAGTTGATTTTGCGCTCCAATCTGGTGAGCTCGGGAAACAGGCTTTCGTCGCCGTGCGCGACGCCATGTTCGTCGCGAAATGCTTCGATCTTTTCCAGCAGATCATAAAGCTGGGAGCCGAGACGCTCGGCATATTCGTTCAGATGGCCGAGCTTGCCCTTATAGGCATTCAGTTCGGTCTTGATGCGGGTGAAGCCAGGAAGCGGGTCGCTGCGAAAGATCGTCGCGATCTTGCCGACGGTCAGCGCATGCGCGACGGCGCCACCCAATTGGCTGGCCCGGCCAAGCGCCGGGCTGCGGTCATAGGCCGCCTTTAGCGTCGCAATCTCCGCGATCACGCGCAATCTGCTTTCCTCGGCGGTACGAAAGGCCTCGCCAAACTTCTTCGCAGCGTCGGTCAGCCCACGCACCAGCGTGACGATCATCAGCGCGATCGAGGCACCCCCGGTTGGCGGCGCGGCAGCAGCGGCGGCGGCGGCCAGCGCCAGCGTCACGGAGATCCGGCTGATCTCCTTGGCACTGTCGTTCCGATAATCGTTCCAGGCCGCCGAGCTCGCCATCGCCCGCCCGATGGCGTCGGTAACGATCTTGTTGAGGCCCGGCTGTTCCTGAAGGAAGACGTGCTGAATGTTCTGCCGCAGCGCGGGATTGTCGCGCGTATTGTCATGGATCGAGGGAAACAGGCGGTTCTGTACGATCAGCCGAATTGCAGCGGCGATCTTCAACTGGACATCGTTGTTAAGCAGTGGATCTTTCTTGAAGCGATCCCGGATCGCCTGCGGCATCGATATCCGCAGGACGACCGGAATTTGCTTCAGGCTGGCATGAAGCCCCTCTGCCTGCATGCCCCGAACCAAGCTTCCGAAGTTGCTCTCGAAGAGCACGAACGGCGCTTCGCTGGCCAAGGTTTGCCTCCGCAGTCAGTGGTGCAAGTCTTGAAGAACCGGATTTGTCCGTGCCTCGACACAACGCGGGGCGCCTGAGATCGCACGGCTCCAAAACCTGCGATCTCCATTGGCGGTCTGGGTCAGGCGGATTCGTTCTTGCGGATATCCCATTTGAACGGAACGCTGCCTGCCGCCGAACCCTGGGCGCTCTGGGGCGAATAGGTCACGTCGACCTTGGCAAAGTTCAGCGTGACATTCTCGACGGTCAGTTCGTCGCCGGGGCTGCCACCGTGCTGGACGCCGCTCACGAACACCTGATCCATCGTGATCTTGAGATATTCGAGCGGCGTGTCGCCGCCGACTTTGCGACAGGTGAGCACTGCATTGGTGAAGTGCTTGCCGCCCGCGCAGTTGCTGAGGATCGTCGCAGTCGCCTTATCGACATATTTCGTGATGCTGAGATCGTGGAACGACGCCTTGCCGCTGCCCGAGCCGCCACCCATGCTGGAGCTGCCCTGGTTGCTCACGCCCCAGTTCCAGCCCAGCAGTTCGATTTCATTGGGATGCCCGGTCGCGATCGATTCACCTTCGCAACCTGCGAGCTTCAGGAACATTTCTACAGCCACAACGATCTCCTTATTCTACCAATGGTAAAATCGGTTTCAGGGGTATTTCGTCTTCAGGCCGCGCCCTTGGGAAGGCGCGACACCATGCTCAGCGACACGTCCATGCCCTCAAGCTGGTAGTGCGGGACCATGTGGAAGACGCCGCGATAGAAGCCGGGATTTTCCGGATCGGGAATGACCTCGACTTTGGCCTGCTTGAGCGGCTTGCGCGCCTTGGCTTTCTCATCGGAATGCTCAGGCTGCAGATCGACATATTGCATGATCCAGCTCTGCAGATCGCGCTCAAGCTGCGGGGCCTCGCGCGTGCCGCCGATCCAGTCACGCACCATGCATTTTAGATAATGCGCGAAACGACAGCTCGCGAAAATATAGGGAAGCCGCGCGGACAGATTAGCATTTGCGGTGGCGTCCGGATCTTCATAGGCCTTGGGCGCGTGCAGCGTCTGGGCGCCGATGAAGGTCGCGTTATCGGTATTCTTGCGGTGCACCAACGCCATCAGCCCAGCTTTCGATAGCTCGGCCTCGCGGCGATCCGAGATCGCAATCTCGGTCGGGCATTTGGCGTCGAGGCCGCCCTCGTCGGTGGGGAACAGCGCGGTCGGCAGGTCCTCGACGGTACCACCCGATTCCACCCCGCGAATGCGCGTACACCAACCATAGGTCTTGAAGGCCTCGGTGACGCGCACACCCAGCGCGTAGGACGCGTTGAGCCACAGATATTTGTCGTGCGTGCCCTCGACCTCCTCTTCGAACGCGAACTCCTCGACCGGATCCGTCTCGGCGCCGTAGAGCGGTCGCCCAAGAAAGCGCGGCAGGGTCAACGCCATGTAGCGGCTGTCGTTCGACGCGCGGAAGGAACGCCACGCCATATAGTCAGTCGCTTCGAACTGCTTGGCGAGGTCGCGTGGGTTTGCCAGTTCGCGCCAGCTGTCCATGCCAATCAATTTGGAGCCGGCGGCCGCGATGAACGGCGCGTGCGCCGCCGCGCCGATTTTGGCGAGCCCCTTCATGACCTCAATGTCCGGGCCGCTATGGTCGAAGCTGTAATCGCACACGATCGCGCCATAGGGCTGACCGCCAAGCTGGCCGAACTCCGCCTCGTAGATCTTCTTGAACAGCGGGCTCTGGTCCCAGGCGGCGTCGCGATACTGCCGGAACTGGCGACGCGTCTCCTCCTTGGAGATATTGAGCACGCGAATCTTGAGATCTTTGCCGGTGGAGGTGTTGCCGACAAGATACCAAAGCCCCCGCCACGCCGATTCCAGCGTCTGGAATTCGGGATGGTGGATGATCGCGTTGATCTGGATCGATAGCTTGCGGTCGATGGCGGCCTTGAGCGCATCCACCGTCATGTAGACGTCCTCGCCAATCACCGCGGCGTCTTCAAGCGCCTGCTGGGCGAGAGTCTTCACCGCCTGCTCGATCCGGCCCTGCTTGGCATCGGTACCGGGCTTGAACTCCTTCTGGAGCAACGCCGCAAAATCGTCGGCAAAGCCGGTTTCGGGGGTCGCGACGGGCGCGACCGATTGCAAGGCTTCCTGAGCCATGGTGATCTCCTGACGGGAAAACGGGAGCGCAGTTCGCGCAGGTTCAGTCGTCGAGCTTGTCGCTCGCAGGGGCAGCCTCGTCCGAGGCGGCGGCTTCGGAGGCCAGTGTCGCCATCAAGGCAGGATCCTTGAGCACTTTGTCGAGCAGTGCCTGGGCCCCAGCTTTGCCGTCCATATAGACCATCAGGTCGTTAAGCTGTTCGCGCGCTTCCAGCAGCTTTGCGAGCGCCGGCAAGTTGCGGGCGATACGGCCGGGGTTGAAATCCTCCAGCGTCTTGAACGTAAGGTCGACGCCGAGCCGTCCCTCACCGGTAAGCGTATTCTCTACCGCAAAGGCGGCCCGTGGCGCGATGCGCTCCATCCGCTCGTCGAAATTATCCATATCGAACTCGATGAAGTCGCGATCGGCATGCGGCTTCTTTTCGATCAGCGATTTACCCGACAGGTCGGACATCACGCCCATGACGAAGGGGATTTCGATCTTCTGCCGCGACCCATAGGTCTCAACTTCATATTCGATGTGGACGCGAGGCGCCCGGTTTTCCTTGATGAAGCGTTGACCGCCCTTGGCCGAAACCATGTTCACCTCGTCTGGCTGCGCATACGCCGACCGTGGGCCGACGCCGTTCGATGTATTGAAAATGCAGGCAGCCGCGCTTCAGAAAGATTTCAAAGGCGTTATGAAGCGTTACGATTGTCATTCGGGTAAAAATCGATCCGATCCGGTTATTTTATTCCAGTATCATCATGAAAATTTACATTCGAAGCGCAAATACATTTTGATATGACTGCATATGCAGCCAAAGCGCATCCAACTTTGCTTTAAGATGATGTTTTTGTGCGGCACATATCGTGAGAACCCGAACGTCGGCGCAGAGCAAGCTCCTCTGCCATAAGCCGGCCGACCACAGCCCCGCGACGTGTTGCCGATCACGGAGCGCCACGCCGGAAATTGAGCAACTGCCGTGCGTCGCCGATCGCGTTCGGCGCGATGTCTTCCAGCACTTCCATGAAGTCGAGACTGATCCATTCCTTGGCGCGCGCGAGCAGCAGCGGCACCGGGCTATGCGGCTCGCTGCGTCGGTAATAGTCGATCACCAGGTCGATCATCCGCGCGACATCCTCCCGCGATCGGATCGTCCCAACCATCCGCCGCTCAGCCGGTGCAGGCGCGCCCTCTTCCTCGGCCAGTGCGGCCTGAACCGCCGTCACGGGCAGGAAGACGCGCGCGGCACCGCCGATCTCGACCAACGCCTCGTAGACCGGCGCGAAACTGGCGCCGGCGCCACTGCCAGCGCGCGCGGCCAGAGCCGCGTCGACGCTCCGCAGCAGCGTCTGGATCGCATCGAGGCGCGCCACCGCGCGCGCCAATCGCTCGACACTTTCCGGCTCCTCAAGCGTGGCGCGAAACGCCCCATAGCCCGCCTCTGCCTCCCCACCGCGCTGAAATCGATGAAGGTCCTCGCCGGTGAAGCTGCCATGCCGCGGATGATCGAGCAGCGTGACCGCGCGCAGAGGAGCGATGAACTCGCGAAAGCTGATCAGCGTGGCGCACGCGCCCGTGCGGCCCTCGATGCCATATTCGTCGAGCCTGGGATGCACGACGTCCCAGAACTGTTCCAGCAGCCCCTCCAGATATTGCAAGCCGAGCTCGACCGTTTCGAGGCGGCCGGCACGCGCGCCGGCGCGGCACAAATACACCGCCAGCCAAACATCCTTGGTGCGCGCGCTCTGGTCCGCGATCTCCGCGATGATGCGGCGCCAGTCGATATCCGGAACCTGCGTCGCGGTACCGGTCATGTCGATCGAGACGGAGGCTTCGAACGCCTGCTCGATCTCGTGGCGCTGCGGATCATAAGCGAGGTCCGGGCCGGCGCGGTCGTCTTCGGACACCGGCGCCAGCAGCAATTCGAGGTCGGGAACCATGGTCATGACAACCCCTGTCGTTCGAGGTGGAACAATGCGGGGTACGCATGACACCATTTGTGAGCAATCAACTAAATGGCGACAATTGTAATCTAGTTAAAAGGAGATCGTGATGAAGCGCCAAGCAGAGATCACGCTCGATGTCGGCTGTGAGATAAAACTCATCCGCTTTGATAGCCGTGAACGATTGGGAGAATTGTTCGAGATCGACGCCCAGATCATCGCCGCTTCCAAGGTGGACTTTCTTGCCAGCCTAGGCAAGCCCGCGCTGATCGAGCTGTTCGAGCTTGGCCGCGCGGTGCGCGTGTTCCATTCGCTGCTGGTGGAGGCGCATTTCCTCGGCGAGGAGGATCAGGGCTATCATTACGCGTTGAAATTGCGCCCATGGCTGTACGCGCTCGCGCACAACCGGACCTATCGCATCTTCGAGGATATGTCCGGGCTCGATATCATCAAGCGCGTGCTTGCCGACCAGAGTCGGCGCGTCGACTATGGCAAGATTGGCGGCAGATACCGCCCGCGCAAATATACAACCCAGTATCGCGAGAGCGATTTTGCCTTCGTATCGCGGATCATGGAACGCGAAGGCATCTATTATTATTTCGAGCATCGCCGCAACGATCACGTGCTTGTCCTGTGCGACACACCCGGCGCGCACAAACCCGCACCCGGCCATGAGACAATCAAGCTGCGGTCCGATCGGCTGGGCAGCGGCGGCGGGCTCACCGAAGCACTTTGGCAGTGGCACGAACATGTGCACGACAATGGCGAGCGCCGCTTCCTCCTCCAAAGCTTCGACTATCTCACCACCAGCGTCAAAAAGGGCCAGGTGGACGGCGGCACACGCAATCGCGCCGATACGCAGGAGGTGCACGAGTTTTTAGGTGATTTCGTCGACGAACCCCTGGCCAAGGACTGGGCTCGGGTGCGGCTGGAAGCGATCCGCGCGCGCCAGCGCCTCTATTCCGGTGAGGGCGACGCCATCGGCCTGTTCTGCGGCGGCCGCTTCAAGCTCGATTCAAACGACGGCTTCAATCGCGGTAGCGACTTCGTCGTCACCGCGATTGACTATTCGGTAGACGCCGAGCCCTTTCGATCCGGCACGGAAGCCACCCCACGCCACGTGCGGATCGAGGCGGTGACCAGCGACACCCAGTGGCGCTCGCCGATCGTGACCCCCACGCCGCGCGCCGGCCCGGAGACGGCGATCGTGACCGCGGGAGGCGCCGACGACAGCAATGCGGACTCGATCGGTCGCGTGCGCGTGCGCTTCCTGTGGGGCGAGACGCCCAGCACGGCGCAGTCGTGCTGGCTACGCATATCTTATCCGTCGGCCGGAGCCTCATTCGGCCATGTCACCCTACCGCGGCAGGATGAGGAAGTGATCGTCGATTTCCTCGACGGAAATCCCGATCGGCCGATCGTCACCGGACGGGTTTATAATTCGCAGCACCGCCACCCTTACGGGCTGCCCGAACATCGCACCCGATCCCTCTACCGATCGCAGACGATAGGCGCCAAAGGTGTCTATCCCGGCGCGCGCAACACCCCGGCCGGCCCGGGTCACAACGAACTGATGTTCGACGATAAGGGCGGTGCCGAGCAGGTCTATCTGCGCGCGCAGCGAAACCGACTGACCGAAGTGCTGCTCGACGACGAGGCCGACGTTCGGCGCGATCGGTCAACCACCGTCTATCGCGACGATACGACCATTGTAGAGACCGGCGATTCAACGCTCAACGCCAAGCGCGGCAAAGTTCTGATCGAAGCCGCGCAGAGCATCACGCTGCGCGTCGGGACCAACACGATCACCATCAACCGTGCCGGAATATTCTGCTCATCGGGCACGAGCAAACTCAACGTCCAACCCTTCCAGGTCATGGCGCAGACGCCGATGGTACGCATCAATTCCGAGATGCTGATGGCAAATTCGAAGCTCACCTACATCAAGGGAGAGATGAACGTCCTCATGGCGAAGCCGACCGTGATCGTGCCCAAGGCCGTCGGGCCCTGGATCCCCCTTCCGATTTGAGGAGCATGATCGTGGATTGGAAGGAGATTATCTGGACCGAGGCGCGCCAAGTCACGGTCTTTCTCGACTGGCCCCGCATGCCGGGCGACGACGCCGCGCCGGCGCAGTTTTTCGTGGAGCTGCGACGTGCCGGTCGCGAGGTGGACGCCACGAAGTTTCTCGCGTTGGCATTGCCCAGGCTCTCCGCGGTGCGGTGGCTGCGGGCGGTGATGAAGCGGCAGCTGCCCGATGCGAATACGCCGCTTCTGGCATCGGTCGACGCGTGGCTGCGGGCGCCCAGCGACGCGCTGCGCCGGGAGGTGTTGGAAGCCGCACATGCGCTCTCGCCGGAGGAAGCCGGTACGAATGAGGGCGCGACGATGCTGCTTTGCGCTTCGGCAATATTCTTTTCCGGGGGGTCGCTGGCGCCGAGCAATCAGCCTGCGTCGCCCGCTTCGAAGCAGGCGACGGGCCAGTTCGTCGCCGCCGGCATCCTCTTATGCACCTCCGATGCCGAGGATCCCGACGTCGCACTCGACCAGGCATTGGGCGACGGTGTGACGTTTGCCACGCATTCCATGGAGACGGTCTGATGTCGCTCACGCTTTGCATTTCAGATCGCGACGTGCTCGACAATGGCGAGCCCGCGACAATCAGCCTCGACCGTCACGGCGCGGTCATCGGCCGTTCGCCGCACGCCGACTGGAGCCTGCCTGATCCGCGCAACCTGATCTCCTCGCGCCACTGCGAGATCAGCTATCGCGACGGACAATATCTGCTGGTCGATCACAGCACGAACGGCACGTATCTGAACGGCGCCGCCGACCGGCTACCCGAAGCGCGCCCGATTGCCGATGGCGATACGTTCACGATTGGACATTACACGATCGTCGCGAGCCGGAGCGAGGCGCCGGCAGTGCCGACGCCGTCGCCCACCGCTGCGGTGGAGACGGGCTGGGACTCGTTCGCAGCGCCGCCACCGCGGGACGATCCCGCCGACGGCGATGGCTGGGCTGACCCACCCGAGCTGCCGACGGACGCGGCGATGCGGTGGCGATCCCGCGAACCCGCGCCCGCCGCCCCTGTGGCGGCCGGACCTTGGGACATGCCCGCGCCGGTGACGCGCCCCTCCGCCTGGTCGAGCGAGCCGCCGCAGGCGCGCGCCAGCGCCGAGGATGTATGGGGGCGGCTGTCGCGGGAAAGCGAGATCGACTGGTCGCGCGGAAACTTTGCGTCGGTGCCGCCGGCCGGGGGGGATTGGGGAACGCCGGCGACAGCGGCCGCGGCGTCGGCTGTCACGGGCGAAGCGGCCTGGGGTGAGGACGGTGCCGCCGCAGGGGCGCCTGCACCGGTACCCCCGACGCCTCACGAGGCGGTCGGCGATGACTGGACCCGCTTCGTCGCAGCAAGCGGTCTGCCGGCAGACAAGCTGAAGCAATCGCCGGGGGAATCGCTGTCTGCCGCGGGTGCGATCCTGCGGCAGATGATCAACGGCCTGATGCTGATGATCGATGCGCGCGCACGCGGCAAGGCGCAGCTCGGCGTCCAGGCGACCGGGCTGGAGCTCGAAGGTAATAACCCGCTTAAATTCGTGCGTTCTCCGGAACGTGCGCTGCTCCAGCTGATCAATGCGGCCGAGCCGGGGTTCATGCCGGCGGAGCGCGCGATCGAAGATGCCTATGAGGATTTGCAGGCGCACCAGATGGCGACGCTCGCCGCCACGCGCGGCGCACTCGACGGTATGCTGGCGCGCTTCTCCCCGGCATCGATCCGCGATCGGCAGGGCATGCCGGGGCGGCTCGCCCGCTGGTTCCCGATAGTCCAGCGCGCACGGCAATGGGATGCTTATGAACGCGATTTCGAAGGCGTCGTACGCGGCGCCGACGAGGCATTCATGGACGTGTTCGCCAAGGAATTCCGGCTGCACTACGATCGCCATATCGGCGAGATGAAGGCTCAGCGCCGTGGGCGTACGCCCGGCTGACGGTCAGTCGCGCACGACCTGGGTGGTCTCGTCACACGCGACTACGACCACCGTTACATTGTCGGCGGCGCCCCGGGCGAGCGCGAGCTCAACGAGCGCCGCCGCGGCGCGACGCGGTGCGTCGTCGCGCAGCAATGCCACGATTTCCGGATCGGCGACCATCCGCGTCAACCCATCGCTACACAACAAGAAGATGTCCCCAGCGCGGACATCGCCGAAGCGCCGATCCAGCATGAGATCGGGCCGTACGCCGACTGCACGCGACAGCATGTGCGCCAGCGGATGGCCCTCGGCCTCCTCACGCGTGAGGAGGCCGCGCGCGACCATTTGCTCGACCTCCGAATGGTCGTCGGTAATCCGTCGGAGTGCACCGTCGCGGATTCGGTACATGCGACTGTCGCCGGCCCACAGCACGGCATAGTTATGCTCGCGCACCACCAGCACTGTCACGGTCGAGCCTATCACCTTGCCCGCGGCTTGCCCGCCCTGACAGATAGTCGCATTGGCTTGCTCGACCGCCGCTTCGGCCGCCGCGACCGCGCCCTCCAGATCGTCCGGCAATTGCGCGGCATTCAGCGCGGCGGCGATCTGTGACGATGCCCAGCTGCCACGCGCATGCCCGCCCATCCCATCGGCGACCGCCCAGAGGCCCGCGTCCTGCCGGGCAAGATAGGCATCCTCATTGTTGGTTCGTACGCAACCGACATCGGTCTGGCTTGCCTGCTCGAAACGGAGCGAACTACGCATCTTCAACTCTCCAGACCGGGCGGATCTGACCCATCCAGCCAATATTCGTCGGTTATGCCGCCATGGCGCGGAGCGTATCGGGCGGCACGTCGTACAACTTCAAAGGCGAGACTGCTCACGATCGGCAGCGCCACGGCAAGGGCAAGCGCCTCATCCTACAGTCGGGTCGGGCAGCGGAAGGCAAAGGGGCCGCCGCGCCCGAACGGGTTGGTGTCCGACGGAAGATCGATCGTCAACGAGACGCGCTGCGGGCCAGCGCCAAACCGCGCCCGGATCCGCGAGGGACCGGCATTCTCGATCACGGCATTATCCATCAGATGGAATAATGCGAACGGCCCATGCGCTTCGATGTGGCGCAGCTCGCGGTTGCCCGAGAAGATCGCCAGCTTGGCAAGCGGCAGCACGGCGAGATTCCACAGGAGCGGCCGCGGGCTGCGGTTGGCCGCGTCGAGACGATAGGTGGTCCCGCCAGCGGACAGTTCGACTGCGGTTACCCCTTCTCCCAAGGCGTCGAGACCGACATTGAGCGCCAGCCCTCCCGCGACAAGGTCGCGCAGCGCGGCCGCTTTCTGGAACTGTGCCGCGCTCGCATCAGCGAAGCCGGCCGCGACGGGATCGTCCTCGCGCCACCGCCACGTCCGCTGTCCGGTATCGAGGAGCGGGCTCAGTTGATCGCGCGTGAAGGCGTCGAGCTGGCCGTTCGCGCCGAACACGCGCTGCAGGTCGGCCGGGCTGGCGTCCAGCGATGCGGCCGCGACAAAGGGGTAACGATTGTCGGACGATCGGCGGCAGGCCGGAAACATGTCCATCTGGTAAGCCTGTTCGAGCGAAGCGCGCGCAGTCCGCGTCGCCGCCCCGGTTCCACTCCGCGTTGCCTGATCGACAAAAGTTTTTAGCTGCGGCGGCGCGACAACGCCGGCGGTCGAGAGCTCGCCCAGCGCAGTGGCGAGATTGCCCTGGACCGCGCCCCCGGTGATCGAGGCGCCTGGCACTCGCGTGGCCGAATTGGCCACCGCTGCCTGACGCACCGCCCGAAGCAATGCGTCGACCGGCGCGTCGGCGCCTGCGTCCTTGCCGGCGAAGTCCGCGATGGGCTTGAAATGCGCGGCGATCTCGTGCCCGGCATCCACCTGTCCCGGCACCGGCGACCCGCTGTCGCTGCCCAGACTCGTATTCTGCCGGGTTTCGAGCAACAGGAGCTTGAGGGGCGAGGGGCTGCGGGTAATGGCGCCCAGCGCGTTGGCATCCTGGAAGTAATCGGCGGGCCGCGGCAACGCGAGCATGGCATCCCACGCAGAGACGTAGTCGCGGGCATAGCTGGCAGCAACGGCACTGCGCATGGCCGGAAGCTGATCCCGGATCGACCGCTTGGTCGCATCAGGCCCGAGCACCCACAGGTCGCGATCAAGCTCGGCCAGGACGTCGCGTAGTCCAGGGCGATAGGCCCCCGTATAGCCCGCGCGCGTGAAGAACCATGGAATGCTGGCACCCAGCACCGCATCGCCGTTGCGGAACGCCCGGCGGTCGCCACTGGCGAGGATCGCGTCGGCGCGCCAATCCGGTTTCCCCAGGGCCGACGCACGCTGCCGCAATATTGCATAAGCACGGTCGGCAAGTGGAAGGTTCTGGAGCAAAGCGCGGGTCGAGGCGATCAGCGCGCCATCGAGCGGCGCACGCCGGTTCGGCCAGACGCGCCCGAGATCGGGGTCGGCGAGCATGGCGTCGAGATGCGCCGCCAGCTGACGACGGACATCGGCGCGGTCGGCACCGGCGAGCGACACCGTCGCCCAATCCTCGGTCACCCATGCGCGCACCGCTTTCGCATCGAGCGGCCCCTGCCCGCCGAGCATCAAATATGCCTTGAGCGGTGCGTAGAGCTGCGTGGGCTGCGCCTGCTGATCGAGCATCGCCTGCTCCGCGCGGAGCAATAGCCGCGGCAGCAGGATCCGCTGGAGCGCCTCAAGATATGTCAGCCGCGCCGTCTCGGCATGGCCCGACTGGTACAGTCCGAGGCGCATCGTCCACGGCGGGCCAGCGCGCCTCTGGTCCGCGAAACCATGCGGCAGACGACGCAACTGGTTCAGGATCGGCAATGCCTGTTCAAGATCAGGATCGCTGGCACGGACTTCATGCAAGTCGATGCCCGCGCGCCGAACCTCCTCACTCGTACCTTGTGCCGCGACCAGCAGCGCGCTTTGAAACGCGCTGTTGCGCGCAAAGGAATTGGTCCACAGCCCGATCATCGTGAGCGCGAGCAGCAGGATCCCGCCCATCGCGCCCACCAGCGCCGCCCGGTGACGACGGCGGACCGGGGCCGTTGCCTTCACCATTCCCGCTTCGGAGAAAATGACCTCGGTCAGCAGCCGATTGAGGAAATAGGCCCGCCCCTGGCGCGCGCGCGCAGGCACATGCGGTGTGTCATAGACCGACGCCATCGCGCTCAGCACCCGGTCGAACGGCGTTCCGCTTTGTGTCCCGCTTGCGAAATAGAAGCCACGCAGATGCGGCGCGGCGTTGCGATCACTGGCAAACGCACCATCCACCAGATAAGCCAGCCGCGCCCGCAGCGCGATCAACTGGCTGGGAAACCCCAGGATCATCCCGCGCTGGCGCTGATCGGGTTCGTCCTGCAGCCGCTTCGGGCTGCGCGCCCAGAGCGCGTCGATCATGCGATCATAGGCACCGATCAGCGAGGCGGCGCTGGCGGGAGCCGCCGGATCCAAAGTCGCGCCGAGGGCGGCACGTCGTCCCTCGGCGCTGAGATCGCCGAAAAACTCCGTAAAGCCCGCCATCAGATCGGCCTTGGTAATCAGCAGATAGACCGGGGCGCTGACCTGAAGCAGCTGGCCGAGTTCGACCAAGCGCCGGCGGATTGCGGCAATGTGCGTGTCGAGCTCGGCGCGATCGCCGTTGATGAGCGTATCGGTGCCGATCGCGACGATCACGCCATTGATCGGCTCCAGCGGCCGCATGCGCCGCAACAGCCGCAGGAAGCGCTGCCACCCCGCCGCGTCGACGGTCGCATCGGAATCCTGCGTTGTGTAGCGGCCGGCGGTGTCGAGCAGCACGGCCTCGTCGGCAAACCAGAAATCCAGGTTGCGCGTCCCGCCTACGCCTTTCAACGAACCGTCGGCCCAGGGGAAGCGCACGCCCGAATGGGTCAATGCGGTGGTCTTGCCTGCACCTGGCGGGCCAATGATGACATACCAGGGCCGCCGATAGAGATAGTCGCGCTTGCCGCCGGCTTGCCCCTTGAGCTGAGCGATGGCGTCCTGCATCCGCTTGCCCAACGCCGCTTCTTCGGCGTCCGCCGCGTCAGGCTTGGCCAGCGTGCCGGCGAGCGCGTCCGAGGCGCGCCTGGCGCGCCACCAGCGCCACAGGGCGGCGGCGGCGAGGCCCAGCGCGACCAGCGCGATCAGCGTGAACCGGAACCATGTCGCACGGAGCGCAGGAAACAGCGTCGGCAGCCCGACGGCGCCAAGCAGTGCGAGGATCATCGCCGCGGGCACCGCAAGCGCCCACCAGCTGCGCATCAGCCGTTCCATATCTATTCGCCCCGCGGAATGACGATTTCGACGCGACGGTTGAGCGCCTTCCCCGCCGGCGTCGCGTTGCTGGCGACCGGCTGGTTCGCACCGAAGCCTTCTGCGCTCACCCGCGCCGGTTCGCTCAACCGTGCCCGAAAGATCGTCGCGACCCGCTCGGCCCGCGCGCGCGACAGCGCGACATTGTCGGGGAAGGTCAGGCTGGACACCGGATCGCTGTCGGCGTGGCCTTCGATACGGATGTCGCCCTTTTCCTTCTCGGTGGCGGTCGCAATCCGTTCGAACAGCGCAGCACGTCCGGGAACCAGCTCGTCCGAGCCCGATCTGAACAGCGCGCCGATCGTCGTGCGGACATGCAGGCTATTGGCGTCCCGATCGACCACGACGAGCTTGCGGGCGATCTCGTCGGCCAGGAATTGCTCGACGCGTTGCGCCTGCGCGCTCGCCTGCGGCGGCGGTGGAACAGCAGCGCGCGACAGTCGCAGCGGGCTTTCCGGGTTGATGGCGCGCATCGCCTGCATGGACGGCTGACCGGTCTGGATGAGTACCAGTCGCAAGGCGAGCACCACCGCCAACATCAATCCAAGTGCGATGCTGCCGAGCAAGGCGAGCGGCGTCCAGAAGCCGATCCGGCCCCGCGGCGTCGGCGTTCCCCGCCATTCAGGGACGAGCTCGACGTCCGACAAGGTTCGTATCTGGGGCAAAGCCGCATAAGCACTGCGCAGCGTATTGCGCAGTTGTCCGCCGCTATCGCCCACCCGATGGCGTCCCTCAAAGCCCACTGCCAGACACGCATGATAGAGTTCGATAAGTTCGAGATAATCGGCCGGGCGCGACAGCATCTGGCTCAGCAGCTGCCAAAATCGATCGCCGCCGATATTCTCTCCGAAGCCGCGCACGACCATGCTTCGGCGCGCCCATTCGGCACTGTCCTTGACGCGCCCCGGCAGGTTCTGGGCGATGTCGTCCACGGTCGCGAACACGGCATAGCGAGCGCGGCGCCGCGTTTCTTCATCATAGCCTGCTCCGACAAGCGCCGCGTCGAAGCGCGCTGCGGACGCGGATGCCTTACGATGCAGGGCGGGCAGGTCGATATCGATACGGCCGAACCGCATCGCCGCGACAAGCGCGAGCAGCGGCGCCGCCGCCTCCATCATTGCGTGGCGCTGCCCGACCCGCCCAGGCGGATCCGGCAAATCGTCGTCGACAGGCGGGCTATTGGTGGCTGCGCCGATCGGCCCCACCGCCCGCTTGTCGTCGGTGCGCGCCTGAGCAGGCTGAAATATGGTGCGCTCGCCGATGTCCGGTCCGCGGCCTTGGTCGCTCATCGCTGCGCCTTTTTGACGCACCACAGCTCCAGCTTGAGTTCGGGCCAATCACCGGCGACATGGAGGCCGAGCGCTGGCGCGGTCGCGAATTCCTTCCAATCCTCCGACGTGCGATCGAGTTCGAAATAAACATAGCCGGGAAGTGGCCGGATCTGCGGGGGCGGCGTGGGAGTATGGCGCAGCGCAACCCCGGCCAGCGCGGAATCGACAATCTGACGCATTTTCTGGACCGGGCCGATCTTGGCGACCGACGGAAAGCGGGCGCGGATATCCTCGATCGGCGCACGCGCATTGACCGCCAGGAAAAAGTAACCGTTCTGGTACAAAGACGGGTCGGTGATCCGGGAGGTGAAAGCGCCCGCCGCCGCTTCGACCAGCGGGAGCATGATCGCCGCACGGTCATAGACGGCCGAGAGCGCGGCCTGGATTGTTTCGACCAGCGGTTCGAAACATTGTTGGAGCCGCTCATGGTCGTAGGCCGCGAATGCCGGGGGGCGACGATCGCCACTGGTGAGCGTCGCGAGTTCCCCGGCCATGCCCAGAAAGGCCTCGTACAGACGCTCTGGGTGGACCATCGGCAGGGCGGCGAGGTGTGACAGCTGTGCCTGGCACCGGTTCAGCATCTGCAGCAGCAGGAAGTTGGCAATGGTCTCGGTGCCGCCCTCAGTCGCCTCGACAGCCCGCAGTGCAAGTTCCTCGATACGCTGTTCGGCACGCCCGCAAATATCGGCCAGGAAGCCGGTCAACCGCGCGCTTGCGGTCAGGTCGAGTGCCGACGGGATGTAACGTTCATCGAATATCAGCGCGCCGCCGTTGGTTTCCCGCACGCGCGCCAGGCCGATCAGCACGCGGCCGTACGTCTGATCGCGCGTCAGGCCGAAGGTGAAGTTAGGCCGCGCAATCTCGAGCGTTTCGCGCATACGCTCTTCGGCGAACACGTCGGGCACGTCGACCGTGTCGACCAGATAGCGCGTCGCATCGGCGCCCGCTTCACCCTGGACCCGATATTCAACCGCGCCAGGCTGGTGCGCAGGCAATGTCAGATAGATGATCGCGTCCCGCGTGGCCGGGGGAATATCGAGGGGTGGCGGGGGCGGAAGCTCGGCCGGGATTGAAAATGGCAGACCATCGGGCAGCACGCCGGAGAGCCGTTCGACCGCGAACTTGCCCAACGCCGCCAGATCGTGGTTGATCACAAGGCTCGTAAGCCCCCAGGGATAAGGTCGCGCCGAACGCGATCGGGCGCCGATCAGCGCGTCAATGTGCCGGTCCTGCTGTTGGAAATGCTGCTGGCGCAGGAACAATCCTTCGCGCCACGCGACCCGGCCCTCAGCCAGCACAGGCGTCTCGCTCCGCGGAGCGGAGACGAAGAAGAGCGTGTGTGCGCATGCAAAGGCTCCAGGCCAAGTTCGAACTGGAATCCGCGATGCCCCGCCGGCGGTTTCAGAGACATGTCGCAGGGCGTATATTCGGCTACGCTTGTAATGGCTGCGGTATCGGCCGCCCTGATCAGCCAGTTAAGTTGGCACATTCCAGCGCCAAGTTAGGATGCGCTCGCAATGCCAGAATCTTCTTGGCGTAAAACGGCTGGAGTATCGTGTGTTACACACTCAACCATAAAACCTATTAACCATTTCAATTGAAATTTAACGTGTGATCGATGTAATCATTTCGCAACATTTTTGTATGCAAATCGTAATTTGATAATTGCCGTTAGCTTACATAAAAGATTTACTGCAGGAACTAAAAATGCCATATTTGATGCCGTTAGCCGTCAGAGACGCCTTCCAGGCGCGGGGCTGGGTTTCCCAACAAGGCAATCTCTATTTCAACGGAAATGGCGGCACGACCCACCCACATTTGCACTTAATTTTAGAAGCTCGGGGCACTGTTCAATCTCCCCCTGATCCAAGTGACATCCGCAGTGCGGTCAAGATGCTCGCGTGGAGCGATGGGCAGCAGCACAACAATGGCGGCGGCCGCACTTTGATACGCGTAGGCGGTCGAAATTTTGTGCAGGGCACGGTCAACTTCAATCAGCAGAACCAGGATTTTTTGTTTGCCGAGACTGAAACGCACCCTGAGCATCTCGCAGCAATATTGGCAAATCCTCAATCGAATGCGAATATCAATCGAGAGATGAATTGGATTTGTTCCTATTTCTTTGAGGGATAGGGATGCCAGTTTGGAGGGCGCAGCTCGGGAAACGAACGCCCCTGCTCAGCCCTCCAGACCAAACTTCGCAGCGCGTTTGGCGACGTCCGGGTTGATGGCCAGGGCGGCCTTGCGGTCGGCGTCGGCGGCATCGGTCTTGCCGGCGCGCTTCTCGGCGATTGCACGCGCGTAGAGGGGCCAGGCTTCGCGGGGCCGGACCTGCAATGCAGCGTCGTAATCCGCTATCGCCGCATCCAGCTTACCAAGCCGAAGGTATACAAGCGCGCGGCTGTCCAGGAAGGCGAAGTGGCCGGGCCGAAGCCGCAGGGCTGTATTGCAGTCTGACAAAGCGCGCGCCAGCTCCCGATTGAGCAAGGCACGCGACCAGCAGCGGCCGTTATAGGCGCTGGCGCGGTCGGCATCCTCGCTGTGCATCTTCAGCCAGGCGTCATAATTGCTGATCGCCGCTTCCGGTTGGTCGATCCCGTTATACAGCCCGGCAAGCTGCAGCCGGTGATCTGAGGCGGTCGGCAGTATCCGGTCTGCCGCCTTGATGTCCTCCGCTGCGCCGTCGGGATCGCGATGGCCCAGTCGCAGGCGGGCGCGTGTCAGTCGCGCCTCGGCATCCTCGGGCATCAGCGCCACCGCCTTGTCGAGGTCGGCCGACGCCAGCAGTGTCTGGCCCAAGGCCATGCGGGCTTCTCCGCGGAGATAGAGATAGCGGCCATCCTGCGGCGCCATGGCGACAGCCTTGTCGAAATCGGGCAAGGCCTGGGCGAATTTATGCTGGGACATCAGTACGGCGCCCCGGCGGCCAAAGCCTTCCGCATCGGTCGGCGCGGCAGCCCTGTCGGTAAGGTCGATCCTCTCGCCGGCTGCGCTGCGTGCTCCCACAGGCGTGATCCCGAACAGCCGGCCGCCCTCATAGGTCATGTAGATCTGATGGTTTGCGTTGGACACGAACATGCGATGCGTCAGAAAGAAGTCGAACCCGATCAATATGTCCCCATCCAGGTCCATATTCGCGATCCTGAACTTGGGATGAGGGATGATCTCACCCCCAAGATCGATCTTGTCGAACGGCGCGAACCACGCCTGCACCTGCTTTGAACCAATGCCGGTGGCTGTCCCCGCCGTCACCACACCCGGGCTGGTCGGGGTCACGCCCGCCCGCTTCGCGGCCGCAAGCGTCATGATCGTGGACGTCGCGCCGGTATCGAAGACCGCGCGCATCTTTACGCCGTTGACCGAGACCGTGCCCACGGTGTGCGGCTTGAACGGCCCGGCGGGGCCGCGCTCCAGCGGGATGGTGGAGTAGGGTTTGTCTCCTACCCAATAGGCCAGCCCAACGTTTGCGCAGCCGGTTACCTTCAGCAACCGGACCATCCCGTGGGGAAGATCATATTCAACGTCGGCCAGGCCCAATATGTTCTGGCCGAGCAGCCCGGCGGTGCCTGTGTCGCTTCCGCCGACAAGGAACTCGACCGGCGGCAGAACGATTCCGGCGAGGGTGAGATTCTTGGCCTTGGCGATCGCTGCCGATGTGTCCCCGTTAATACCTCGCAATCTGAAAGTAGGCGGGGCGGGCTGCGTCGGGAGCTCGAACTCGGCGGCCGATGCCCGGGACAGGGTGCTGTAGAAGGCGCCGCTGTCCACGATGAAACGCGTCTGATGGGCGCCAAACTTCGCATCCACCATCGCACGCTGGCCTACCAGGGTGACCGGGAGCTCCGCGATCTTGGCGACTTGGCAGGCCGCTGCGGCGGGCCCCGCGGACGCAATGCAGAATAGGCCTGCCGTCGCGCAAGCCGCCATTGCCACCCTGCGCATGTGCCGTCTCCGCAGCCAAGCTCACCCCGTGGAGAAACAAGCTATCGAAGTCTCGCCGGCCCGCAAGAGGAAAGCGGGACCAGCGTGCCACGGCGCAAGGTTCAGCCTCCCGGGAGCATCAGATCTGTTGCAGGGATAGCGCAGGGCGCCGCGCATATAACCCGTAAGCGGCGATCACGACGTAGCAGGCAGCGGGCAAGGCCAATGCCAGATGAAGGCTGCCCGAACGATCGGCGAGATAGCCGGTCAGCGGCGGAATGATCGCGCCGCCGACGATCGCGGTGACGATCACGCCCGATCCTTCGGCCGTGCGGCGGCCCAGCCCCTCGCTTGCGATCGAAAAGATGGTGGGAAACATGATCGAGTTCATCAGCCCGATCGCCAACAGCGACCAGCCCGATACCCCGCCGACGCTATTTGCCGAGAGCAGGATCAACAGGATCGATCCGGACGCGACCGCGGCAAGGACCTTGCCGGGCGAGAGACGGGTCAGGACATAGGCGCCAATGAATCGACCGACGAGGGCGCCCCCCCAATAATAAGGAACATGCTTGCCCGCTTCGGCGGCGCTGAGCCCCAGCGTCGCGGGCTGCATCAGATAGTTCACGATCAGCGATCCGATCGCGACCTCCGCGCCGACATAGAGGAAGATGCACAAGGCCCCCAGGCCGAACCGCGGACGGCCCAGCAGATCCAGGGCGTGAAGGATGTTCTGGCGCGGCGCCGGCTCTTCCTGCAGCCGGTTGCGTCGGGACCACACGACCAGGGCGATCAGAGCGAGGGCCGCGGCCAGGCCGAGATAGGTCATGACGACGGTGTGCGTCTCGGCGGCGCGATAGGCATCCAGTGCCGCGCCCGACAGCGTCTTGGGATCGACCGTCGCCAATCCTCCCAGAATGAGGACCGACCCGACATAGGGAAAGACCGTGGTTCCGAGCGCGTTGAAGGCCTGTGCAAAGGTCAGACGACTGTGCGAGGATTTGGGCGCGCCGAGCAGCGAGATAAGCGGATTGGCGACCACCTGAACAATGGTGATCCCGGCGGCCAGCACGAACAAGGCGAACAGGAAGACACCAAAGGTAGCGGATCGCGATGCCGGCACGAACAACAGACAGCCTAGCATCATCGTCACCAGGCCCAGCGCGGCGGTACGCATATAGCCAGCTTGCCGCACGATCGCGGCGGCCGGGATGGAAACGATGGCATAGGCCGCGAAAAAAGCGGATTGGACGAGCAACGCCTGGGCGTAATTGAGCGTGAACAATTCCTTCAGCTTGGGGATGATCACGTCATTCAGGCTGGTGATGCCGCCGAACACGAAGAAGAGCGCGAACATGAAGATGCGCAGATCGGGCGCATCATAGCCATTTTCGCCGCTCGTGGGTGCGGCTGCGGCCGCCGTCGACGTTGCCGCTGGTGGATCGAACTGCACCAATCTCTCCTGTTATGTGTCTGCCGACCTGCTCTGCAGCGGCGGGTTTAGGCGCAGCTGAAGATCCGGTCGCTGCGCAGCCAACAGGGCGGCAGACACATTGGCGCCGAGGACAGCGGCAGCACCGACGGCGCCAGACGGACGCCCAGCTGTTCCGTCATGAACTGGCGTCGTGCCTCCATCCGACGCCACACGTCGGGATGGCGATCGGCCAGTTCGGACCGCAGCACCGCATCGGCGAACACCACGCTATCCTCGCAATTCAACGCCCATCCATCCTGAACAGGTGTCGGGATGACATCCACCTGCATATGCATGCCGGACCGGATCGGCTCGCCCGAGCCCGGGCGTATCGGGGTGTTCGACCATTCCTCATGCCCGGTCAGATGGCCGGGGTTGAGCATCGAGCCGAGACCGTTGCGGGCCAATGTCTCCGACACGTGGCTGTGCAGTTCGCCGCCCGCAACACCGATGTCGGCAACGGCGTACCAGCTCAACAGCCCCTCATAATAATTGGCGGCCAGCGCCTCGAAGCCGGCGTCTTGGTCGGTCACGAGGCCTGCGCGCGCGGTAAGCCCACCCCACAGCCCAACCGCGGTCGAAACACCATCACCGCGCTCGATCACCCGATTGCCGGGGCTCGCCAGCCCGATGACCGGCCCGGTCGCAGCGTTGCCCGATGCCAGCATCGTATGCACGTTGAAGGGCTCGCCGCGATAGGTCATGCGCGCCGCCGCTTCCCACTCGCGGTCGCCGGGTCGGATCTGGCTCAGCGCATTCCAGACCATTTCCGAGCTGCGGGCCGCTGCGGCTTCGAAGATCGCGATCTGATCCGCGTCGATGATCGATCGCTGTCCGGTTTCCGGATGCAGCATGACGTCCGTCCGGTCGGTCACCGCACCCGCAACACGGCGGATCGCTTCCAGATAGGCGGCCGGCAGGAAGGATGGCGGTTCGCCCCCGTCCCACTCCTCGGCGCCCAGATATTTCCAGCCGACGACGCCGACGCTGTCGCCGGGTCCGATACCGGCATCGCGCAGCACGTCGGTCAGTTTGGGGGCACGGCTGCGGTCCTGCCCAAGCAGGCTCATCGTCTGCGACAACTGCACCTCAAGCCCCGGCAGGGGCGACCGCGCGGCATAAGAAACGCATTCATTACCCGTGATAATGATATGCTGGTCCTGCGGTCCCAGCAGCAGCAGCGCCTCCTCGAAGCGCGGTTCGAAGCCGGAGAGGAACATGACATTCGCCAGATGCTCGCGATCGGCATATAGAATCAGCCAATCGGTACCCGCGCTGGCGCGGGCGGATCGGCAACGTTGCGCATAGCGTTCGCCATCCAGCGGCGCCGGCGCGGAGATGGGGCCAAAATCGGGAATGGTGATTTCGCGCAGCCGTATCGTCATCCGAAGCTCTCCTCTTGCATCGGCGAATATATATGACTTAACCTGGACGCAAGACGTCAGCCGGTAACCAGCAAATCTTCCAAGGAGCTTGCGTGCGCATCCCATCGATCTTGCTCGTTGCCGCAGCAACCCTGTCGCCGCCTGCCGTCCTTGCCGCAGGCGTAACGCCAAGCGATCGGGCGGCACGCGTCAGCATCGTGCGCGACAGTTTCGGCATCGCCCATATCCATGGCAAAAATGATGCCGATGCGGTGTTCGGCATGACCTATGCGCAGGCCGAGGATGATTTTCCCCGGATTGAACAGAATTACCTCGTCGCAATGGGCCGGCTGGCGGAAGCCGATGGGGAAAAGGCGGTTTGGCAGGACCTTCGCCAACGCCTGTTTCTCGATCCGGACGATCTGCGTGCGCAGTATCGCGCATCGCCGGCCTGGCTCAAGACGCTGATGGATGCGTGGGCCGCCGGATTGAACCACTATCTCGCCACGCACAGCGAGGTACGTCCGCGCGTGCTCACACATTTCGAGCCGTGGATGGCCTTGGCTTTTTCGGAGGGCAGCATCGGTGGCGACATCGAAAGCGGTGTCGATCTCGACCAGCTGCGCGCCTTTTACGGACAGACTGCAGCGCCTTCGCCAGCCGTCCTGGCCACCCGCGCCGGCGAGATGACCGAGCCGCAAGGATCGAACGGATTTGCGCTGGGCCCAAGCCGAACGGCCAATGGCTATCCCTTATTGTGGATCAACCCGCACACGTCCTTCTTCTTCCGCGCCGAGCAACAGGTGACCAGCGATGAAGGGCTGGACGTCTATGGCGCGGCCACCTGGGGACAATTCTTCGTTTATCAGGGCTTCAACGATCGATTGGGCTGGATGCATACGACCAGCCGGGTCGACAATATCGACGAATTTGCCGAGACCGTCGAACGCCGTAACGGGCGGTTAGCCTATCGTTATGGGAATCGATGGCGGCCCGTGCGGGAGCGGGTTGTGCGACTACAGGTGCGCGCGGCCGACGGCCGTCTGACGGAGCGCGTCTTTACCACACTGGCCACCCACCATGGCCCCGTCATCCGCAGCGAGAATGGTCGCTGGATAGCGGTAGCGATGCTTAACAATCCGCGCGCCGCGCTCGAGCAAAGCTTCCTGCGGACCAAGGCGACGAGCCTGCGCGCCTATCAGGCCGTGTCGGAACGCAAGGCCAACTCGACGAACAATACGCTGCTGGCCGCCGCGGATGGAACGATCGCCTTCCTGCCCCCGCAATTCGTGCCCGTGCGAAGCGCACGGTTCGACTATACCCGCCCTGTCGATGGCAGCGATCCGGCAACCGACTGGAAGGGCCTGCACCGCCTCGACCAGCTCCCGCAGGCGATCGCACCGACGACGGGTTATGTCATGAATACGAACAATTGGCCGTGGAGCGCGGCCGGCAGCGCGGGCCCGCGCGCCGCCGATTATCCCCGCTATATGGACCAGCTGGGCGAAAACCCCCGTGGCATCCATGCGACCATGCTGTTGTCCGGCAGCACCAAATTCACGGCACAAAGCCTGACCAGAGCGGCCTTCGACTCTTTCCTGCCCTTTTTCGACGAGCAGATCCCGCTGCTGCTGCGCGGCTATAACGCCTTGCCGCCGCGCGATCCGCAACGCACCCGCCTTGCCGCGCCGGTGGCGATGCTGACATCATGGGATCGGCGGTGGGGGCTGACGTCCCGCCCGACCGCGCTGGCCGTCCATTGGGGCGAGGCCCTGTGGGCGTCGGAAGGGGCGAAAGCGAAGGCGGCGAACGTTCCGCTGTTCACCTGGCTCCGCGAACGTACGAGCGACGCCGATCGCGTCACCGCGCTGGCAAAGGCGGTCGAGCAAATGCAAAGCCGCTGGGGAAGCTGGCAGGTGGAATGGGGGCGCATCAACCGCTTCCAGCGGGTCAGCGGCGCCATCCACGCAAGCTTTGACGACGCGGCCGCCAGCGTGCCCATCGCCTTCACCTCCGGCAATTTCGGATCGCTCGCCTCCTTTGCGGTGGAACGGCAGGCGGGACAACGCTGCTTCTATGGCACCAGCGGGAACAGCTTTGTCGCCGTCGTCGAATTCGGCCCGCATCCACGCGCCTGGGCGGTGTCGGCGGGCGGCGAGAGTGGCGATCCCTCCTCGCCCCATTTCAACGATCAGGCCCGGCGCTATGCTGACGGCGATCTCCGTCCGATCCCGCTGACCGAGGAGGCGTTACGCCCCTTCCTGGCCAGCGCCTATCATCCCGGCGATCCGCGGCCGCTACCTGGGCCCAGTCGGCCTATTACCGGCGCCAGCCGATGCGGTGCGCTTTAAGGACGCCGCTTGATCAAGGACGGTGGGGGCGGTTTCCGGCGGTGAGCAGCAGATCGAGCGCGCCCTTGATCAGATCGCGCATGCGTTCGCCAGCCAGGCTGGCCTGGCCCTCCACGATGGCGTCCGCAACGCGCTTGTGATCGCGGGCGCTGGCCCGTGGCACGCCCTTATATTCGTTGGTGCGCGTGATCGAGAAGCGCAGCGTCGTTTCCACCAGATCGGTGAACTGACGCATGAAACGGTTGTTGCTGGCTTCCAGCACCGCAATGTGGAAGCCGATATCCGCCTCCAGCGCGTCGCCCTCCCCCCGGTCGGCGGCGACCATCCGCCCGATCGCATCCACGATGGCGCGCCGCTGCGGGCCGGTGGAGGTATGGGCGGCAAGCGTAGCGGCACGGGGCTCGATCGCCATCCGGATCTCGGTGAAATCGATGAGCAGATCGATCGAGAAGCTACGCTGCAGCATCCAGTTGAGCACGTCCGGATCCAGCAGGTTCCAGCTCGCTTCGGGCTGTACGACGGTGCCGGCCCGCTTGCGCGCAAGCAGCAATCCCTTTGCGGTCAGCATCTTGACCGCTTCGCGAACGACCGGGCGGCTGGCATGATAACGCAGGCACAGCTCCGCCTCGGTGGGGAAGGCGCGCTGCTGCGTGAAGGCCTCGGTCACGATCGCCCGGCCGAGATCATTGACGATGCTGGCAGTCAGGTTGCGGCCATCGTCGCCAAAATTCGATGAGAAGCCTTCGATCGCGGCTGTGACCATGCCATCCTTCATCAACGATACCCGATAGTCAGGGAAGCGCGCACGCCCTGTCCCAGTCTACAGCGCTCATCCGCCGAAAGCTATCGGCGCCAACCCGGTCACGCCGGGATCGATCTCGAACAGCGCGCCCTGGGCTTCTCCGCCGTCCGTATCGACCGATGCGGATGTGACGAACATCCTGTCCAATCCTGGCCCGGCAAAGGTGCAGCTGGTGATGTTCGTGGCAGGAAGCGGCACCGACCGGTCAAGCCGCCCGCGCGGATCGAAGCGGCTGACGCGGCCCCCGCCCCAATGGGCGATCCACAGATAGCCTTCGGCATCGGTCGTCATGCCGTCCGGGGCACCCCATCCGTCTTCGAACTGGAGGAAGAGCGACCGCTCCCCCAATGTCCCATCGGCGTGGAGCGGAAAGCGATAGACGCGGCCGCGACCACTGTCCGTATGATACACATAGTCGCCCTCCGGGCTGAACGTCGGGCCGTTGGTGACCAGATAGCCGTCGTCATGCCGCCGCAGGCGCCCCTTCCCGTCCAAGCTGTAGAATGCGCCGCTCGCCTCCTGATCGCGATCGTCCTTGCTGCCGAACCAGAGGCGGCCCGCCGGATCCACCTTCGCGTCGTTCAAACGATTGTGCGGGCGATCCGGCTCGGGCGCCAGACGCGGCCGAATGGCCATGGGCTCCAGCGCAAGATCGGCGATGCCGCTCTTGAAACCGGCAAGCAGATTGTCGCTGACCGCCTGCTCCACCACCCAGCAGATCTTTTCGGGCATCGGCCAGTTGCGCAGGCGATCATTTGCCAAAGTGAGCGCCCACAGCCGCGCGCCCATGATATCGACCCAGAACAGCGCTCCCGCGCGCGCCGACCAATAAGGTCCTTCCCCCAAAAGATCGCGCGTCGGCCGCGCCACAATCCGAAAGTTTGTCATCGCCACCTCGCGTTATAAGTATGATATAAATTGACGTCTGTCGATTCCGAACGCATGATTGCGGCAAGAGGATGAGGCGGGATAGCGACAGGTGCTGGTAAGCAGGAGAAGCTGCCTGAGAGGGGGCGGCGCAGCGGGCGTCGCGCTGCTTTCCGGGTGCGCGCGTGCTCCCGCCGCCACCCGCATCGGCTTCATCGTGAAGCAACCCGAAGCGCAGTGGTTTCAGGACGAGTGGCGGTTCGCGCGGGCAGCAGGCCGCACGTTCGGCTTTGAGGTGATCGCGATCGGAGCCGAGGATGGCGACCGGGTGCTGGCCGCCCTCAACACTTTGTACGCCCGCTTCGCCGCGGGGTTCATCATCTGCGCGCCGGACCCGCGCCTGGGCCCGGCGATCGCCGGCTTCGCCCGCACAACCGGGCTGAAGCCCATGTCGGTCGACGATCGGTTGATGGCGGCAGACGGCCAGCCGATCGCCGACATCCCCTATACCGGCATCTCGGCCGGAGCCATCGGCCGGCTTGCGGGCGAAGCCGCGGCTGCCGAAGCCGCGCGGCGCGGATGGTCGCGCGAAACGACCGGCATCCTGCGCATCAGTTTCGACAGCCTGGACACCGGGCGCGAACGCACTGCCGGCGCGGTATCCGCGCTGCATGCGAAGGGCTATCCGGCCGATGCGGTCAAGGACGCGCCGCAACGGACGAGCGACACCGAGGGCGCGTTCAGCGCGGCGGCCCCCGTCCTGACGGTGAATGCGCGCTATGACCGTTGGATCATCCTGGGGCTGAACGATGAGACGGTGGTCGGCGGAGTTCGCGCAGCCGAAGGCCTGTCGCTGGGCTCGGCCGACATTATCGGTGTCGGCATCGGCGGATCGGAGGCGGCGATTGCCGAACTGGCCAAGCCCCGCGCGACCGGTTTCCACGCGTCGGTTCTGCTGAGCCCGCGCGCGCATGGCTATGATACGGCGGTGGCGATGTACCGGTGGATCACCGCCGGTCAGGCGCCTCCGGCGGTGACCCTCACCAGCGGCAAGCTGTTGACCCGCACCAACTATCGCGACGTGCTGGCACAGGAAGGCATGGCGTGAGCGCTTTGCTGGAATATCGCGAGGTCACGAAGCGCTTCCCGGGTGTGGTCGCGCTGGACGGCGTCAGCTTCCAGGTCGGTGCCGGCGAGGTGCGCGCGCTGATCGGGGAAAATGGCGCGGGCAAGTCGACCCTGCTGAAAATCCTGGCCGGTCAATATCAGCCCGACGGCGGCGAATTGCTGGTGGACGGCAGTCCGCGCCGCTTTGCCACCCCGCGCGAGAGCCAGGATGCGGGCATCGCCATCATCCATCAGGAGCTTCAGCTCGCCCCGGACATGAGCGTCGCGGAAAATCTGATGATGGGCGCGCTGCCCAGCCGATGGGGCATGGTCGATCGTGCCACGTTGCGGTCGCGCGCGCGCGCCGTCCTGGAGCGACTGGGCGAGCCCATCGACCCGGACAGCCGGCTGGGCGATCTTTCGATCGGCCGTCGGCAGATGGTGGAGATCGGCCGCGCGCTGCTGCGCGATGCGCGCATCATTGCATTCGACGAGCCGACGAGCTCGCTCAGCACGCGTGAGACCGCGAAGCTGATGGAGATCATCGGCAGTCTGCGCGCAGAGGGGCGCGCCATCATCTATGTCAGCCACCGGATGGAGGAGGTGTTTGCGCTGGCTGACACCGCAACGGTCCTGCGTGACGGCACGCATGTGCTGGATGCAGCGGATGTGGGCCCCACCGACGAGGCGCGGCTGGTTGCGGCGATGGCGGGCCGCACGGTCGCGGATATCTACGCCTACCGGCCGCGCCAATTGGGCGCGAGCGCCCTGCGCGTGCGCGGCATCGAGGGCGCCGGACTAAGCGCGCCAATGTCGCTGGATGCGGCGAAGGGAGAGATCCTCGGGTTTTTCGGCCTGGTCGGGGCGGGGCGAACCGAGCTGTTCAGGCTGTTATTCGGGGCCACCCCCGCCATGGCCGGCACCGTGGCGGTGAACGGGCAGGTAATCGACCGCGGCCCCCGCGCCGCAATCGCCGCCGGATTGGGACTGGCGCCCGAGGACCGCAAGGATCAAGGCATCGTACCGCTCGCGTCGGTGCGGGAGAATATCGCACTCGCCTGGCGCAACCGCGGCGGGGAAACCCCACTGCTGCGGCAGCGCCAGGAAGCCGCGCATGCGGCAGACGAAATCGCCCGGCTCCGGATCAAGACGCCCGGGCCGGAGACCGCCATCTCCACGCTGTCGGGCGGAAACCAGCAGAAAGCGATCATCGCTCGCTGGCTTTTGGCCGACGCGTCCATCCTGCTGCTGGACGAGCCGACACGTGGGATCGATGTCGGCGCGCGCAGCGAGATTTACGGCCACATCTATGATTTCGCCGAGCGCGGCGGGACCGTATTGCTGGCGTCCAGTGATCTGCCGGAAGTTCTGGGCGTGGCCGACCGGATCGTCGTCATGCGCGACGGCGCGGTTTCCGGCATCGTGCCGCGCGCCGACGCCACTGCCGAACGGCTGCTGCGACTGGCTTTGCCGGACGCCGGCGCCGCGCCGCTACTTCCCATCGTCAAGGATGCAACCTCCGCATGATGAACCGCCGGCTGCTGCGCCGATCAGGACCCCTGATCCTTCTCCTGCTGCTCATGGCCTTGCTCGCGGTCGCGGTTCCCGATTTCATGGGGATGCGCAATCTGCGCGGGCTGCTGCTCTCGGTCACGCTGGTGGGCACCATCGCGGCGACGATGATGCTGGTGCTCGCCATGCGCGAAGTCGATCTGTCGGTCGGCTCGACGGTGGCGCTGTCCGGCGTCATTGCCGCGGTGGTGATCGCCCAGACCGGAAGCCCGATATTGGGCGTGTTCGCCGGCCTTTCGGGCGGCATGGCCGTCGGGCTGTTCAATGGCACTGTCGTCGCGTTGCTGAAGGTCAATTCGCTGATCGTGACGCTCGCGACGATGGAGATGGTGCGCGGCCTGGCGTTCCTGGTGTCCGGCGGCGAGTCGGTTGCAATCCCCGCCCAGAGCTTCTTCACCTTGGGCTCCGGCTCGTTCCTGGGCGTCGGTTGGCCGATCTGGGCGATGCTGGCGAGCTTCGCCGCATTCGGGTTGCTGCTGAATCGAACCGTCTTCGGCCGCAATGTCCTGGCCGTCGGCGGCAATCCGGAGGCGGCCCGGCTGGCCGGGGTACCGATCACCCGCGTCCGGATCACGGTCTTCGCGCTGCAGGGCCTTGTCGCCGGCGTAGCAGGCATCATCTTGGCCGCCCGGATCACCAGCGGCCAGCCCAATACCAGCGTCGGGCTCGAACTGGCGGTGATATCGGCCTGCGTGCTTGGCGGCGTATCGCTGGCCGGCGGTGTGGCGACGATCGGGGGCGTCATCATCGGCGTATTGATCATGGGGACCGCGCAGAATGCGCTGAACCTGCTGAACGTGCCGACCTTCTATCAATATGTGGTGCGCGGCGGGATCCTGCTGCTCGCGGTAGTGGCGGACGGGCTGCGGCAGGGCCGCGGTTGGCCCGCCTTCCGTTTGTGGCCAGCCACGGGCCGAACCATCCAGACGAGCGAGAATGACCGTGCATAAAATCGCTACCCTTGAGGCTTTCCTCGTCCCGCCCCGCTGGCTGTTCGTCCGGATCGAGACGGATCAGGGCGCGATCGGTTGGGGCGAAGCCAGCCTGGAAGGGCATGGCGAAGCCGTGTTGGGCGCGATGGAGGCGGTACGGGATCGCATCGTCGGCATGGATGCGTCGCGGATCGAGGACATCTGGCAGCTTCTCTACCGGCTGGGTTTCTACCGCGGTGGGCCCGTCCTGATGTCGGCCATATCGGGGGTCGATCAGGCCTTGTGGGACATTAAGGGCCGCATGCTGGGTGTGCCGGTATCGGATCTGCTGGGCGGCCGGGTACGCGATCGCATGCGGGTCTACGCCTGGGTCGGCGGGGACCGCCCGCACGATGTCGCCGCCGCCGCCCTGGAACGACGCCAGCAGGGCTTCGACGCGGTCAAGATGAACGGGACCGAAGACATGGCCTGGCTCGACAGCCCGGCCAGCGTGGACGCGGCGGCCGAGCGGCTGGCGTTGGTGCGCGAGACCGGCGTCGATGTCGGTGTCGATTTCCACGGCCGGGTGCACAAGCCGATGGCGCGCCAGCTCGTGCGCGCGCTCGAGCCTTTGCGACCGCTCTTCGTGGAGGAAGTGCTCGCCAACGAACAGCTGGAGGCTATCGCCCAGATTGCCGGCCAGACCAGCGTGCCGCTGGCGTTGGGCGAACGCTTGTACAGCCGCTGGCAGTTCAAACCCTTCTTCGAGGCTGCGGCGATCGACATTGCCCAACCCGATCTGAGCCATGCCGGCGGCATTTCGGAGTGCCGCCGGATCGCGGCCATGGCAGAGACCTATGATGTCGCCTTTGCCCCGCATTGCCCGCTCGGACCGCTGGCGCTGGCCTCCTGCTTCCAGGTGGCCGCGGTGACATTGAACTTCGTGATCCAGGAAATGTCGATCGGTATCCACTATAATCGCCCCGATGCCGACCTGCTGACCTTCGTGCGCAATCCGGAAGCATTGCGCGTGACCGACGGGATGGTCGCGGTACTGGAGGGGCCTGGATTGGGCGTGGACATCGACGAAGACGCGGTGCGATCCGCTGCGATCCAGCCGCATCGGTGGCGCAATCCCGTCTGGCGCGGGCGCGACGGATCGCTGCGCGAATGGTGAGTGGCATCGACGGCAAGATCGCGCTGGTGACCGGCGCCGCGGGCGGGATCGGCGGCGCCGTCGCGCAGAGCCTGGCGGAGGCCGGGGCGGCGCTGTTCCTAATCGATCGCGAGAAGCCTGACAGGCTGGCGAAAAGATTGGGCGGGCACGCCGTGGCGCATCGCTGCGATCTGGCCGATCCCGCCGCGGTGGAGGCGGCCTTCGCTGCCGCGGTCGCACATTTTGGCCGCGTCGACCTCCTCGTCAACGTGGCCGGCGTGATGATCTACAAACCGATCGAAGAACAATCGGCAGCGGATTGGCAGACATTGCTGACAATCAATCTGATCGCGCCGGCTTTGCTGACCGGATGCGCATTGCGAAGCATGAAGCAGGGCGGCGCCATCGTGAATATCGCGTCCGTGCATGCGCGTCGCACATCGCCGCTGGTCGCCTCTTACGCGGCCTCGAAAGCAGCCCTCGTCAGCCTGACGCGCTCCACCGCGATGGAGGGAAAACCGCGCGGCATCCGGTGCAACGCGATCCTGCCCGGGGCAATCGACACGCCCCTGCTCCACGCCAGCCCCAACATCCGATCGGGCGCGGAGGTGGTCGATCCGGCCGACCTTGGGCAGCCCGAGGACATTGCCCGACTGACCATCTTCCTTTTATCCGACGAGGCCCGCTTCATTACCGGCGAAGACATCGTTGCCGACGGCGGACGCATGGGCCGGCTCTGACGACGCCATAGCGGGCGGGCTTATGCCTCGACGGCGAAGTGGAGGCGAAGCTCGGACCGATATTCCTGCCCCGGATCGAGCCGGGTTGTCGGGAAGTCCGGCCGATTGGCGGCGTTGGGAAACGCCTGTGCCTCCAGGCAAAGGCCGGTGCGCCGCGCAAATGCAAGCTGCGAGCCCGTGGCCTCTCCATCCGCGCACAGCGCGTTACCGCTGTAGAATTGCAGCGCCGGCTGATCGGTCGACAGCGTCATCACGCGCCCGCTTGCGGGGCAATGGATCCGGGCGGCGAAGCATGGCTGCTGGCGCGGCCCATCGGTAGACAGGACGAAACAATGGTTGAAGCCGTCCGCGGCGTGGATCTGTGGGTGATCGGCGTCGATGACGCTGCCGACCTCGCGCGGCGCCCGGAAGTCGAATGGCGTGCCCGCCACCGGCTGCGCCGCAGCGTCCGGTAGCGCCATCGCATCGATCGGCAGAAAGCTGTCCGCCGCAATCGCCAATTGATGGCGATCGATGGTGGCGGCAGGATCACCGGACAGGTTGAAATAAGGATGGCTGACGATGTTCACATGCGTCGGACGATCGCTTGTCGCACGATAGGTTACGGCCAGCGTATCGGCCGCCACCAATGCGAAGCGTGCCAGGACCGAAAGATCGCCGGGATAGCCCTGATCGCCGTCGGCACTGGACAGCGTCATCTCGACGCCGTCGGGGACAGATCGCCCCCGCCAGAGGCGACGACTGAACCCGTCGCGGCCACCATGGAGATGATTGGGGCTCTCGTTTTCGTCCAGCGCGAAGCGTGTGCCATCCAGGACGAACGCCGCCCCGGCCGTACGATTGGCAACCCGCCCGCAACTCGCGCCGAAACGGGGGTCCTCCGGCAAACCAAGCGCGGCGGGGTACCGGCCGATATCGACATCGCCGAGGATGACGTTAGCGCAATGCCCATTGCGATCGGGCGCCTCGATCCGCAGCAAGGTGGCGCCGAGCTCCGCCACCCACAATGCGATCCCGCCCGGCGCGGCAATCCGGAATACCGACGCATCGCGGCCGTCGCGGAGCCGAACCGCATGTTGCGTGATGTCGATCATCATCGTCCAACGACTATAGGGAGGATCATGTCACCGACACGACCCTCCCTATCCTGTGTCAGAGACTGGCGCGGATGCCGAGCGTGATACGGCGACCCTGATCCGACTGGGTGATCAGCCGCTCCTGGTAGCGCGAATAGCTGCGGAACTTCTTGTTCCCGGCGTTCAGCACTTCGCCATAGATCGAGAAGTTCCGCGTCAGCTTGATCGATCCGCTGAGGTCGATCTGCGTGTAACCGTTGACGTTTTCCGGCTGGCTCTGCGGACCGAAGGTCTGGTTCAGGAACTTGGCACGCCAGTTATACGCGCCGCGAACCTGAAAGATATCGTCCTCGTAGAACAGCACCAGATTTGCCGAGTCCGACAGACCCTCCACGTTGAACGTCTGATTGCTCAGCGACGGATCGAAGCGGATCGAGCTCTTCACCTTCGTGTAGTTGGCGGAGCCGCCGAAATTCTTCAAAAATCCGGGGAGGAAGTCGAAGGTCGACTGGATCGCCGCTTCAAACCCGTACACTTCGCCATTCTGCGCATTGTACGGTCGGTTGGCGATGAAATTCAGACCGAAATATTGCTCGGGCTGCTGGCCGGAGATGATGAAGTTCTGCAGCTTCTTATAGAAGCCGGCCAGGCTCACATAGCTCGTGCGCGTCAGATAATAATCGGCTGATGCGTCCGCATTCCAGGCAAGGAACGGCTTCAGATAGGGATTTCCGCCGCTGACCGTATTGCTGTTGGGCGGGCGGAACACGAAATCCTGCGACAGGCCCAGCCGGCTCAGCGTCGGGCGGGTTAGTGTGCGCGATCCGGCAAGTCGGAAGGTCAGCTTGTCGGTCATGTCCAACCGGAAATTCACCGTCGGCAGGAAATAGGTGTAATTGTTGTTGGCATCGACCGGCACGGTCGGGCTGTAGACGGGGATGGCCGCGGTCGGATCCTGCGGGTTCTGGATGACGTTCAGCAGCGTCACCGAATAGCCGGTTGCATGCAGATCGGTGTGGATCAGGCGTCCGCCCGCCATCGCGGTCCAGCGCCGATCGCCAAACTGGCCTTCGAAGCTCGCCTGGATATAGCCGGCAAAAGTGTTTTCCCGCACGGTGCCGGAGCCCCGCTGGCGATCGATCGGATCAAGGCTGTTATTATTGCCACCGTAAACCGCCAGGAAGCGTTGGCGCGCAGCGATCGCATCCGGATCGTTGCTATTACCGACCTGGTTCACGGCAGCGGCGCTGCCATAATATTTGACCAGCGCGTCGCGATCATAGTTGAGCCAAGTCATGTCGCGACCCAGCACATTCGCCGTGAACGGCGTGAACAGATCGGACGGCGCCACCGCGGCATAGCCGCAATAGAAGCAGCCGAGCGGCTCTGGCGATTCCCGCGAGACGACCGTCTTCAGGCGGTTGGTGAAGAGGACACCGGCCTGCAGCTTGGAGAGCGGACCCCAGCCGGCATCATAGGTGCCGTCGATCGTCGCCTGGTTGACCTTGTCGCTGTTGCGGCCACCGCGTTCGGAACAGCAATGCAGCCGTGGCTGCGAACGATCGTCGGTCGGCAGGATGTTGGTCATCGTGGGAAGACCATCCGGGCCGTTGAGCGTGAAGGTCGGCGTCACGCCCACTTCGCGCGTTCCGACCACATAGAAGAGCTGATCGGAATTATCGCGCGACTTGGAGTGGGCGCCGTCGAACAGGATGGTCGTACGGTCGTTCGGCTTCCACTCAAGGTTGCCGCCGATCTGATAGGTGCGCTCGTTGACCGGGTTGGTCGCCAGGATATTGTCCGCCGCGACACCGGCAGTCGCCGTCGCCGGCAGAACCGTGAAACTGGTGGCGGTGCCGTTGGCGTTGATGGTGGCGGACGTGATGCGGCCCGGATCGGTGTAGAAGCCGAGCTGGTTGGTTCGGCTGCTGATCTTCTGCTGCGTATACAGCGCATCCATCGTGAACTTCAGTTTGTCGCTCACAACATAATCCAGCGCGAACGTGCCACCTGTCCGGCGGCGATCATTGCGCGTCGAGGTGAAGTTCAGCGTCCGCGGCAATGCGACGTCGTTGCGATCGGTCTTGCCGTCATTGTTGGTATCGACCGATTGGTTGATCACCCAGCCATCGGTGCTGATGTTGGTCAGATTGGAAATACGCTTGTCGTAGATCAGGCTGGCCATCACACCGAAGGAGCGATCTTCGTTGGAGCTGCTGATGGCGACGGAGCCGTAGGGCGTGACCTTGTCGGACGTGTTGTCATGACGGCCGGCGGCGTTGGCGGTGATGCGCAAGCCGGCCCGATCCGTTGGCCGCGCGGTGCGCAGGATCACGGTCGAGCCGATGCCACCTTCCTGCAGCCGGGCTTCGGACGACTTGTAGACTTCCGCGCCCGAGATCAGGTCCGAGGAGAGCAGGTTGAAGTTGAACGAGCGCCCGCCGCCAACGGTGGCCAGCAGACGGTTGTTCAGCAGGACCGTATTGAATTCTGGCCCGAGGCCGCGAACCGTGATGCCCGATCCCTCGCCATTGACGCGGTTGATCGACACGCCAGTGATACGCTGCAGCGATTCGGCGATGTTTTGATCCGGGAACTTGCCCATATCTTCGGCGGAGATCGCGTCTACGACGCCAATCGTGGCCTTTTTCAAATCGAGCGCGCGGGCAAGGCTGGCGCGGGTGCCGGTGATGACAACCTCGTCCGCACCGGCAGCATCCGCCTGCGCGGCGGCAGGCTGCGGCATCGTGCCACCGGGGGACTGGGGATCCTGCCCCACCGGTGCCGCCCCATCCTGCGCAAGCGCGGCAGATGCCAGCGATATCGCGGCCGTGGTCAGCAAGATTAGCTTCGTAGGCATCCTCGTCAGCATCATAATCCCCTCTCGTTATGATGATAAAGTATGATATTATTGCTCGGTCGTCGATAGGATTTTGTAACTCAGGCTTTGGTTAGCGAATAAACTGTTGCATAATGGGCACAAAGCCGTGAGATTAAAAGTATGATAAAGAGGGAAGCGATATGTCGAGGAAGTTGAAGCGGGCCGGACTGATCTTCGCAGCGACCGCGCTTTCGCACGCGGCGGCCCATGCAGAGGCCGGCTTCGATGCAAGCCGGCGCGTTTTCCGGTTGGACGGGGGCGATGTTACCTATGCCTTCAAGATCGACGGCGCGGGCCTGTTGCAATCGGTATATTGGGGATCCCGCCTCGCCGCCGCCGATCCGATCGATGCACCCCAGGCGCGCGCGCTCAGCGGTTTCGACGTGGCGGCCAATGTCGTGCCCCAGGAATATGCCGGGTGGGGCGGTGGCATCTTCACCGAGCCCGCGCTCAAGGTCGCCTGGCCCGATGGCAATCGCGATCTGGTGCTCCATTATGTATCGCACCGCCTAAGCCGCGACGGCGTCTCGATAACGCTGCGCGACATCCAGCGGCCGCTTACGGTCACGCTCAATTATGTCATCGACCGAGGCACCGGCATCATCGGCCGATCGGCAACGATCGCGAATGACGGCCGCACCGACGTGCGCGTCGACCAGGCGATGGCGGCCACCTACGTCCTGCCCGTGGGCAGCGATTACCGCCTGCACTTCCTGACCGGGCGCTGGGGCTCCGAATGGACCCGCCAGGAACGCCCCGTGTCCGCCGGTGCGACCGTGCTGGAAAGCCGCCGTGGGTCGACCGGCAGTGAAAACAATCCCTGGTTCGCGATCAGCCAGGACGGGCGGTCGACGGAAACCGATGGCCCGGTCTGGTTCGGGGCGTTGGCGTGGAGCGGATCATTTCGCATCAGTGTGGATCGCGATGTCGCAGGGCGGCCACGCGTTACTGGCGGCTTCAATCCGTTCGACTTCGCGTATCGGCTGAAACCGGGTGAACGCCTGGAAACACCCATTTTCTACGCCGGACATGCCGAGGCCGGAATGGGCGAGGCATCACGCCTGATGCACCGCTTCGCCCTGGAGCATATCGTGCCGCGCAAGGGCGAGCTGCCAGCATTACGCAAAGTGTTGTACAACAGCTGGGAGGCGACCGAATTCGCCGTCGATGAGGCGGGCCAGATGCGCCTGGCGGAACGGGCGGCGCGCATCGGCGTGGAACGCTTCGTCATGGACGATGGCTGGTTCGGTGCGCGCAATAACGATCATGCGGGATTGGGCGACTGGACGGTCAATCCCAGCAAATTCCCGAACGGCTTGGCGCCGCTGATCAGCAAGGTGCGTTCGCTCGGCATGGACTTCGGCCTGTGGGTCGAGCCGGAGATGGTGAATGCCGACAGCAACCTCTATCGTGCGCATCCGGACTGGATCATCAATTTCGCGGGCCGCCCGCGCACCGAGGGGCGCAACCAATATGTCCTGAACCTCGCCCGCATCGACGTCCGCGACCATCTGTTGAAGCAGCTGGACGCCTTGCTGACGAACAACGACATTCGTTTCCTAAAGTGGGACTATAATCGCAACTGGTCCGAGCCTGGCTGGCCGGCGGCCGATCCGGCGGATCAGCAGAAGCTGTATGTCGATTATGTCCGTAATCTTTACTGGATCCTGGCCGAGCTCCGGCGGCGCCACCCTGACGTTGAGATTGAAAGCTGCTCCGGTGGCGGCGGGCGCGTCGATCTGGGCATCATGGCTCTGACCGATCAGGTCTGGGCTTCGGACAATACCGATCCCGTCGATCGTCTGCAGATTCAGGACGGTTTCACCCAGGCCTATGCGCCGGGATTGATGATGGCCTGGGTCACCGACAGCCCGAATTGGGTAAACAAGCGCGCCACGCCGCTATCCTTCCGCTTCTTGTCCTCGATGCAGGGCGGGCTGGGCATCGGCACCAACCTGAACAAATGGACGGAGGAGGATTTCGCGACCGCCCAGCGGTACGTTGGCGTGTACAAGCGCATCCGCGAGACGGTCCAGCATGGCAATCTCTACCGTATCACGCGCCCGAGCCCGGATAATGCGACGTCGACCACGCTCTACGTCGCACGCGATAAGGCACAGGCGGCGCTGTTCGCCCTGACGCAGGGCACGCACCAGCTTGAGCCGCGGGCACCGATCCGCCTACTCGGGCTGGATCCGAATGCGCGCTACGCGATCGAGTCGATGGACGGAACGCCGCTGGGTGACGGCGCGCCTGCCGTCGCGACTGGCGCTTATTGGATGGGCCGCGGCATCGATATCCGGCTGCAGGGCGACTTTCAGGGTGCTGGCTATATCCTCAGCCGGCAGCGTTAGCCCTCAACGGGCGGGCGACACGGGCGCGCGGGTTTTGGGCGGCATGGCGCAGGCTCGTCCTGTTTCAGCGCGGATACGCGTTACCGCCTCAGCCCCACAGCAATTTGAGGCATAGACCAATGATCAACACCGCAATTACCCACGCCGTAACCTGAACGATTCTGCCGTTGGCAAACTCCCCCATCCACTTGGGGTCGCCCGTGATGCGGATGAGCGGGACGATTGCGAAGGGCAGCTGCAGGCTCAGCAGAACCTGGCTGAGGATCAGCAGCTTGCCGGTTCCAGCGCTGCCATAAAGGCTGGCCACGATCGCCGCGGGAATGATCGCAAGCCCGCGCGACACCAATCGGCGCGCCCAGATCGGGATACGCAGATTGGTGAAGCCTTCCATGATCACCTGGCCGGCAAGCGCTCCGGTCAGGGTGGAATTCTGGCCCGAGGCGAGCAAGGCGATACCGAATAAGGCGCTGGCAAAGCCCACCCCGAGCATGGGGGAAAGCAGCTTATAGGCCTCCGTTATGTCGGACACCTGGCGCCCCTGCGCATGGAAGACGGATGCCGCTAGAATCAGGATGGCGCCGTTGACCAACATGGCGAGGCTCAGTGCCATCACCCCATCCAATATCGCGAAGCGGACCGCCTCGCGCTTGCCGCGGTGGCTGGTCGCGAAGCGTCGCGTCTGCACCACCGCCGAATGCAGATACAGGTTATGGGGCATCACGGTGGCGCCGATAATACCGGTCGCGATGTACAGCATGCCGGGATCCGACAGGATTGCACCGGTTGGGACCAGCCCGCCGCCAATCCCTGCGAGATCAGGGCCGGACAGCAGCAGCTCAACGGTCAGGCTGGCTGCGACGACGACCATCAGGCCGCCGACCAGGGCCTCCAGGCGGCGAAATCCGCGCTGCTCCAGGATCGTTGCGACGATGACGTTAAGTGCGGTCAGCCACACGCCGATCGTCAGGGGAATACCGAACAGCAATTCAAGCGCGATGCCGGTACCGATCACTTCGGCCAGATCGCAGGCGATGATCGCGAGCTCGGCCAGCAACCACAAGGTCAGCCGTACCGGCCGGCTATAATGATCGTGGCAGGCTTGTGCGAGATCGCGCCCTGTGACGATGCCAAGCTTGGCTGCCAGCCCCTGCAACAGCATCGCCATGATGTTCGAGAAGGCGATCACCCACAGCAGCGAATAGCCATATTGCGAGCCACCCGCGAGGTCGGTGGCCCAGTTGCCGGGGTCCATATAGCCGACCGCGACCAGCCAGCCGGGACCGGCAAAGGCGGCGAGCTTGCGCCAGAACGAACCGTGACGCGGGACGGGCACGGTCCGATAGGATCCGGGCAGGCTGGGAGAACGCGGCAGCGGAAGATCGGTGTCTATTGCTAAGACGGCGGGCTGCGGAGGAGGCATCGATCAGTCGTCCACTCCAGCGCGTGCTACCCGCGCACCCAAACACATCGCGCGATATCTGACGCGCGCACTAGCTGCTGGCAGATACAGATTTTTGCGGGCCGCCACAGGCAATATTGCGTTACAAAACGTGGGCATAAGCACCGCATTTTGCAACGTCGGGATTGTGTATCCAGTAGCTGCCTGTCGCGATTTCGAGACACAAAAGAGCCGGGGATCGCCCCGGCTCTCAAGATTTTCAGGAAGACGTGCCCCGGCGATCACGCCGGTGCATTGGCCTCGGCCATCGCAGGAGCGGATGCGGTATCGGGCGCACCGCCCTTATCACCATTGCTCGTGCGGCCCGCACCGGGACCGGCGCCGAGGTCGGCCCCCGTCAGCGGATCGCTGGTCGGATCGGACATCGTGCGCTTTGCCAATTTGGTGGCAACCGCCTGATCGTCGCTATCGAGCCCGACGGTCGCCGACCCGTCACCACCATCGATCGGCATCGTCTGCGACAGATCGTCGATTCGATCCCATTGATCGCCCGAATTCCACGGACCGGTGGTATCGCCTTCGCCCTGCGAGGTGTTGACGTACAGATTGGCATATTTCTCGACGCCCGGCAGCTTGCCCGACGGGAAATTGTCCTCGATCGCATACAGCGCTTTTTCGAACGACTTCTGATGCGCGATTTCGCGGGTCATAAGGAAGCCCAGCGCTTCCTTGATGCCGGGATCGTCGGTGATATTGATCAGCCGCTCATAGACGATCTTCGCGCGCGCTTCAGCGGCGATATTCGACCTGAGATCAGCCGTCGGTTCCGACCGGCTGTCGATATAGGCCGCAGTCCAAGGAACGCCGGCCGAATCAATCAGGGCCGGGCCACCGCCGAACAACAACGCTTCCTTGGCGCTGGTGCCGCTTGCACCGATCGTCCGGTATAGCTCGACTTCAGCCATCTGGCCTTCGGCAAGCTGCGCCTTCACGCCCTTGTTAAGCATTGCGATGATCGAACCGATCACTTCCAAGTGGCTCAACTCCTCGGTCGCGATATCCAGCAACAAATCCTTACGACCCGGATCCTCATCGCCCAATGCCTGGGTGAAATAGCGCATGGCGGCGGCAAGTTCGCCGTCCGCGCCGCCGAATTGCTCCAGCATCATCGTGGCAAGAAGAGGATTTGGCTCAGCCACGCGCACCGTATATTGTAGCCGTTTATTGTGCATGAACATAAGGCCGCTCCAGTCTTCATCGGAAAAACAACCAACTGAGCGACGGGACGCACGTTCCGACTTATTCGTCGTTCCTAATCTGTGTTTATACGATACTTGGAACGGGGACGTTTCGATCGCGCACTGACTTCATTTCTCTACGCCTGAGCAGCTGAGTTTCACCCCCGCGTGCGATAGAAATATGGCGACCCGCAGTGGGATATAGGCTCACTCCGCCGCGGCAGACTAAGCCGGGTCGCCCCTGCCCCGGTGTACTTCGAAGCGGACCAGATCCTCCGGGCGATTGACGTTGACGAGGCTTCCCGCCGCGTCGATCGCTACTGCTGCAACCGAAGCCGCCCATCGGCGGATCGAGCGATCCTCGCCATAGGACAGATGATGCGCAAGCCCTTCGCCGAGTGCGGTTGGCCAGACACCCAGGATCGGCGCGTCCACCACATAGGCAGCCCCCGCCGCGGTGATCAGCCGCTCGATCAACGCCGACGGCACGATTGGCATATCGCAGCCGATAGTCAGGATGCGATCATAGCCGCGGGCGGCTGCCTCCTGTAAGGCGCCGCAGACCCCGCCAAGCGGCCCCAGATCGGGGCCTGGCCGATCGGCGACGGCCCGGAAGCCGTGCATCGGCGCGATCCGTCCGCAGATGATGATCTCGGCCACGAAGGGCTGAATTGCTCGGGCGGCATGCGCCAGCAGCGGCTCCCCCGCCAGGAGCGCCAGCGCCTTGTCGCTGCCGAACCGTGACGATCGTCCGCCGGCCAGCAGCGCGCCAAGCGGCTTCATCGCGGCGGCACCAGCATCGCATCCGCCCGCGCCAGCACGATCAGGTGCAGTCCACACGCCTGCGCACGTGCGATCGCGAGATCGGTCGCGGCGGAGATCGTCACCAGCATCGGACAATTCGCCAGGGCGGCCTTCTCGACCAGCTCGTAGGAACAGCGCGACGAGAGTAGCGCAAAGCCGCCATCCCAGGTCGCGCCCGTCCGTCGCATCGCACCGATCAGCTTGTCGAACGCATTATGCCGGCCGACATCTTCGCGCACATCCAGGATCTGCCCGTCGGCGCCGCACCGCGCGGCCGCATGCACCGCGCCGGTGTCTCGATTGAGCGGCTGCCGATCGCGCAAGCCGGACAGCGCGCGAAATATCGCGGCGTCATCCGCGCGCGCATCGCTGGCCACCTGCGGCAGCGGCTTGAGCGCCTGCTCCAGATTCTCGATCCCGCACAAGCCGCACGACGATTCCGAGACGCGATGCCGGACGCGATCGAGCAGCGTCTCGGTACGTGCGTCGACGAGGGTGACGCGCAGTATTTCGCCCCGCTCGGCCGGATGATGATCGATCGCGACCACATCCTGGACGCCCGTTATCAGCCGCTCGCTCAGCGCGAAGCCGACCGCGAAATCCTCAAGATCGGTAGGGCTGGCCATCATTACGGCATAGCCGATCCCATTGAACTCGATCGCGATCGGGCGTTCGATCGCAACGGGACGTGTCTGCGGTCGATGCAGTCCGTCGGGCTGGATCCGCTCGAACTGGATCGGTTGGGATGCGCTGTCGCTGCTGATCCCGCGCACCGTTATGCTCATCTTGCCGCGTTATTCTATGATAGACCGGCGTGCCAGCAGCATGCGGGGCGGGAGGAACAGGATGGGCAAGGCGGCTTGGATCGGAACGATGGCGATGCTCGCCACAACGCATGTCGCCGCCGCGCCGCCGGCGATGCCGGTCAACCCTACCGCCGGCACCGCCGATTGGTGGAAACTCAGCGTCATTTACGAAATCTATCCGCGTAGTTTTGCGGATAGCAACAATGACGGCATCGGTGACATCAAGGGGATCACAGGCCGGCTCGGCTATCTTGCCGACCTGGGCGTCGACGCCGTCTGGATGACACCGATGTTCCCCAGTCCGCAGGCGGATTTTGGCTATGATGTCGCGGACTACGATGCGGTCGATCGGCAATTCGGAACGGTGGCCGATGTCGACACGCTGATTGCGAGGGGCAAAGCACAAGGCGTTAAGCTGATCCTGGACTTTGTGATCAACCACAGTTCGGACAAGCACGACTGGTTCAAACAATCGCGTGCCAGCCGGGACAATAGCTATCGCGATTTCTACATCTGGCGGGATCCCAAGCCGGACGGGAGCCCACCCAATAACTGGACCTCCTTATTCGGCGGGCCGGCATGGGAGAAGGATGCGAAAACCGGCCAATATTATTATCACTTCTTCTATCCGCAGCAGCCGGACCTGAATTGGCGTAATCCAAAGGTCGAAAAGGCGATGTTCGATGCCGCCGAATGGTGGTTGAAGCGCGGCGTCTATGGCTATCGGCTGGATGCGGTCGGCACGATGTTCGAGCGCGCCGATCTCAAGGACAATCCGGTCGCCTCGGGGACGGACCCCTATGGCCTGCCCCAGCAACAGCGGCTCTACAATACGGAGCAACCGGAGATACATCCGACCTTGCAGCGACTGCGCCAGCAGGTGATCGATCGCTATCCGGGACGCGTACTGATCGGCGAAACCTATGTCGCGACCGCACCGGAACTGACGCGCTTCTACGGCGCGCATAATGACGAATTGCAGATGCCCATGTTCCTGAGCTTGATCGGAACGCCGCTGACCGCCAGCGCGCTGCGGCCGCGGATCGACGCGGTCGAAACCAATCCGGCCGGCGGCTGGCCTACCTTCGCGCTTAGCAATCACGATCAACCCCGTGCGGCGAGCCGTTATGCCCGTCCTGCCGGAACCAGCAGCGACGATATGGCCAAGATGATCGGCACCCTGCTGCTGACACTGCGTGGCACGCCCATCCTCTATTATGGCGAGGAGCTGGGAATGGTGAACAACGATCCCAAACGGGTCGAAGACGTGCAGGACATTATCGGCAGGAAAGGCTGGCCGAAGGAGAAGGGCCGCGACGGTGAGCGCACGCCGATGCAATGGGATGCGAGCACCAATGCCGGTTTCAATGCGGGCGCCAAGCCGTGGCTGCCGGTGGCGCCCGATTATACGACACGCAACGTCGCCGCCGAACGAGCGGATCCCGACTCGGTCTTGTCGCTATATCGAAGCCTGATCGCAGAACGCCGCACCAACCCCGCTTTGGCTGGCGACATGGCGATGGTCGATCGGGGCAATGCGCAAATTCTCGCTTATGTCCGCACGGGCGGCGGCAAGCGCCTGCTCACCCTGCTCAACTTCTCTGACACCGCCACCGTCATGCCGTTGGCGCGCGTCGGGGGCGGAAGGACCGGCCGGATCGTCACGCAAAACCGGGCGCGGATCGACGGCGCGACGATCCGCCTCGCCCCGCTTGGCCTGATGGTGGTGGAACTGCTTTAGCGGGTCAGCGCGTTCAAGCGTAACGCTGCAGGAACGCCTGGGCGAGGTGCGGCGGGTTAAGCTGCGTGGCGTAGCGATCCTCCACCGCCTCCGTATCGTCGCTGTCGGAGATGGTTACGAACAAGGTCACGTTCTCCAGGGCGGGGCCTCTTTCTGCCCGCAAATGCGCAAGTGCGTCCGCCATGGCATCGAGCAGGTGGGAGAAATGCGCGTCGAAATCACAATCCGGATCGAAGATCGCTTCGCGCAAATCGGCGTTGAGTGTGTCAAACACCTCATCGCCGAACATTTCATAGCGCCATTCCGCCGGCGCCCAGCGATTATAAGCCGCTTCCTGCGCTCCGAACTCATCCGCCTCCGCGGCCATCCGCTCGGCATAGCCCTCTTCGACGTTGGCACAGAGCCCCACGGTCATCGCGCCATCATCGGTCTGCAAGCTGACCGCATAAAGCTGTTCGCCCTTCAGCCCCGCGGACATCTCATCGAAGGCACTGAGCGTGGCAGCCCGCAATTCGCTTCGCCATTTCTCCCAATTCATCGCTGCCCTCCTGCGCCCAAGTTCGTGCGATCAGCCGATCAATTGACGTTCAAGCTGTTCGAGTAGCGGCTGTTGGCTCGCCAACATCTTCTCTCGCGCTTCCTCCAGCGAGAACCAGGCTGCGCGATCGACCTCGGGGAAAGCGCGCACGGTGCCGGATTTGGGTGGCCATTCCATCTCGAACATGGTGCTGCTGATACCCTCCGCATCCAGATCGCCTTCCAACGCGAACGCATCCACCAGCTTGCCGGCCGCCTGACGTACCTGACCCAGCGGTCGTGCGTCTCCCGTCGGCAAGGAGCCAAGCTCCTCCTCAAACTCTCGAAAGGCCGCCTCCAGCAGCTCCTCCCCCTCGTCGATCTTGCCTTTGGGGATCTGCCACGCCCCGACATCCTTGTTGCGCCAGAATGGCCCGCCCGGATGGACGAGCAGCACCTGCAGCCCCTGGTCCGACTGACGGTAGAGCAGTATCCCCGCACTATGCTCGGGCATGGGGCAAAACTTGCGGGTGAGGGATGTGCATCACGTTAAGTGGGGCAGTATCTTGTCCATCGTCAAAGGATAATCGCGAATGCGCGCGCCGGTTGCATTGTAAACGGCATTCGCGACGGCAGCTCCGACACCGCATATCCCCAGCTCTCCGACGCCCTTCGCTTTCATCGGCGAGGATTTATCATCGGTATCTTCCAGAAAAATGACCTCCAGATCCGGAATGTCGGCATGTACGGGGACATGATATTCGGCGAGATCATGGTTCACGAAATAACCATGGCGCGTATCCACCACGCATTCCTCCATGAGGGCAGCGCCGATTCCCATGGTCATCCCGCCCAGGCACTGGCTGCGCGCCGTCTTGGGATTGAGGATGCGGCCGGCGGCCGCCACGGTGAGCATGCGGCGGATCCGCACTTCCCCCGTATCGCTATCGACCCCGACTTCGCAGAAATGAGCGCCGAAACTTGCCTGCGCATAATCGTCGGTGAGCGAGCCGAATTTGATGCCCCCTTCGACCATGACCCCGTCTCCGGCGATTTGCGCCAAAGGCACCGAACGTCCGCCGGAACGCACCGTGCCATCGGTAAAAACGACCTCAGACACGTTGAAGCCCGCTTTCTGGGCCAGCTGCTGGCGCAGGGTTTCGCATGCGGCGTAAACGCCCGCCGTCGCGCTGTTCCCGCCCCACGATCCACCCGACCCTGACGATGTCGGGAAATCGGAATCGGCCAGCCGCACCTCGACCTGACCGATTTGCACGCCCAGCATCTCGGCAGCGGTTTGAGCAATGATCGTGTAACTGCCAGTACCGATGTCGGTCATGTCGGTTTCGACGAGCACGGTCCCGTCCGCGCGTAACGTGACGCGCGCGTTCGAATCCATCGTCAGGTTGGAGCGGAAGGCCGCCGCCACCCCATAACCGACCAGCCATTTTCCATCGCGCATCTGACCGGGCTTCGCCTGGCGGTCCGACCAGCCAAATTTCTCCGCGCCCATCCGCAGGCATTCGACCAGTTTGCGGCTGGAAAATGGCGTGTCGGGCCCCTTCTCAGGATCATATTGGACGTCGTTGCGAATGCGCAGCTCGACCGGGTCGATCCCCAGTTTCTCGGCCAGCTCGTCGATGGCGCATTCCAGCGCCAAAAGTCCGACCGCTTCGCCAGGCGCGCGCATGGCGTTCCCCACCGGCAGATCGAGGTCGACGAAGCGAAGCGACGTCATCCGATCCTTGCCCGCATATAGCTGCTTGGTCTGGGCCGTCGCAGTCTCCACGGCGCCGTCGGGCTGATTGCCGTTGATGCTTTCATGCGCGATCGCCAGCAGGCGTCCGTCGGCATCCGCACCGAAACGCAGCCGCTGAATCGTCGCGGGCCGGTGCGTGGTGGTGTTCATGATCTGTGGCCGTGCGATCGCGAGCTTGACGGGGCGGTCCAGCATCCGCGCCCCGATCGCAGCCAGCACCGCATCCGCCTGGATCCAGAGCTTGGCACCGAAGCCTCCGCCGACGAAGGCGGAGATGACGCGCACCTTGTCCTTGGCCAGCCGCAATGTGCCGGCAAGATCGCGCACTGCCCAATTGACCATCTGGTTGGAGGTCCAGACCGTGAGCCGATCATCGTCCCATCGCGCGATGGTGGCATGCGGCTCCATCATCATGTGGCTTTGATCGGGGGTCGTATAGGTCACGTCCAGCGTCACCGGTGCGGCGGCATAGCCAGCGTCGAAATCGCCCGCACCGCTGTCCGGCGCACCCTGGGCCTGGGTGGACGTCGGGCGAAAGGCTTTCGCCTGTTCCTGCGAAAGATCGAACCGGCCGGGCTCTTCGGCGTAGGCGAGCCGTACGAGATGCGCGGCATCCCGGGCCTGCTCGAACGTTTCCGCCACGATCAGCGCCACGGGCTGGTGATAATAGCTGATCGCGTCGCTGACGAGTTGCGGCGCGAAATCGCCTTTGTCGGGACCTTGCTCGGGCGCGTTGAGATGGGTGACAACCAGCAGGACGCCGGGCGCAGCTTCGGCATCTTGCGTGTCGATCGACGCAATCTTGCCCTTCGCGATGCCGGACGTGACGATATAGCCATAGGCGGCGTCAGCGACTTCGGCGTGATATTCATAGGCGTAGGGCGCCTGCCCGGAGACCTTTTGCGGCCCGTCGATCCGATCGTGGGCGACGCCGACGACCTTGCCCTGATCGATTGGATTGGGGCCGGCCGGCCGATCGAACAACAGCTGGCTCATGCGCGTTCCTCCCGCAATACCACATTCAAGGTGCGTCGGGTCAGGACTGACTTGAACGCATTCAGGGGCGTCGTGCGCGCACCGTCGAGGATGATATCGGCGATCGCGGCGGCGCCGCTCGCCTGTTCCGCCGCCTCTACCCGCCATGGCTTGTGGGCGAGGCCACCGAAGGCAAAGCGCTGAAATCCCTCGCCGATGACGGCTGCCACAGACACATTGGCGAAGGCGTAGGACGCCCGGTCGCGTACCTTGCGGTAGACATGGCTGCCACCCAGCGGCGCAGGCAAGATGACCGCCGTGATCAGCTCATTCGGGGCCAGTGCCGTTTCCACCTGCGGCGTATCGCCCGGCAATTTATGAAAATCGGCAATGGGTATGGCACGGGTCGCGCCTTCCGGATCGATCGTCTCGATGGTTGCATCCAAGAGGCGCATTGCCACCGCCATGTCGGACGGATGCGTTGCGATACAGGCTTCGCTGACGCCTAAGATCGCAAGATTACGGCTGAACCCACCAATGGCGCTGCAGCCGGAGCCCGGTGCGCGCTTGTTGCAGGGCTTGGTCGTATCGTAGAAATAGGGACAGCGGGTCCGCTGCAGCAGATTGCCTGCGGTCGTGGCCTTGTTGCGCAACTGCCCGCTTGCACCCGACAACAGCGCCCGACTCAGCACCGCATAATCCTCGCGGACCCTTTTATCGGCGGCAAGATCGGTATTGCGGACATGCGCGCCAATCCGCAGCCCGCCTTCGTCGGTCGGCTCGATCTGGTCCAGACCGGCATGATTGACGTCGATCAGATGCGTCGGCGTCTCGATCTGCAGCTTCATCAGGTCGAGCAGATTGGTGCCGCCTGCGATGAACTTGGCACCGGGATGCGCGGCGGCGGCCGCGGCGGCGGCCTGCGCGCTCGTGGCGCGCTCGTAGGTAAAGGCTCTCATGCTCCTTGTACCTCCCGGATCGCGGCAATGATGTTGGGGTAGGCGGCGCAGCGGCAGATATTGCCACTCATCCGTTCGCGCACTTCGCTGTCGGAAAAGGCGACGTCCATCAGATCGTCGGTGACATGGCTGGGTATGCCATCGCTGATCTCGCCGAGCATCGCGACTGACGAGCAAATCTGCCCGGGGGTGCAATAACCGCACTGAAAGCCGTCATGCTTTACGAACGCCGCCTGCATGGGATGGAGTTGTTCGGGCGAGCCCAGACCCTCAATCGTCGTGATTTCATCGCCGTCATGCATCACGGCCAACGAAAGGCATGAGTTGATCCGCCGCCCTTCCACGATCACCGTGCAAGCGCCGCATTGACCATGGTCGCACCCCTTCTTGCTGCCCGTCAGGTGGAGATGCTCGCGCAAGGCATCGAGCAGCGTGACACGCGGATCCAGCGTGAGGGTCTGTGGCGTACCGTTTACGGTCAGCGAGACCGGCAATGCGGATGTCATGCGGACGGGAATCCTTCGAAGTGCGGTTCTTTGGTATTGACCCGCCCGTTGCTGCGGCAGCGGCAGGACCGATCGGAAGGGAAACGCGCGTCTGGGCAGCCGGGTCCCCGCGATCGGGCTGAACCTCGGTCGTGCGTGCGCGACGCACGGCAGAAACTGCGTGGCGCACCCTGTAGCGCGTGCCGATTGCGGGCTCCGTTGCACCTCCCTAAAGCCGCGACGCAATCGAAGGGATCTACCGCACATGCCCTCTTCCAAGCCGACTATCTTCTTTGGCGAAGTCATGCTGCGGCTGTCTCCGCCCAATCGTGAGCTGCTGCTGCAATCGGCCAAGCTGGACGTGTGGGTGGCCGGCGCCGAGGCGAACGTGGCGACGGGGCTGGCGCGGCTGGATCATGCAACGCGGATGGTGACGGCCCTGCCCGCCACGCCGTTGGGCGACGCCGCCTTGCACGCGTTGCGCGGTCAGGGCGTCGACGTTTCGGCCGTGCAGCGTCGTGACGGTCGGATGGGCCTGTATTTCGTGACGCCCGGTGCGGGCCTGCGCGCCACCGAAGTGATCTATGATCGCGCGCATTCCGCCTTCGCCGATGCGCCGGCAAACCTTTGGGATTGGGACGCGCTTTTGGCGGGCGCCGGGCGGCTCCACCTATCCGGGATCACGCCCGCGCTGGGGCCCAATGGAACCGAGGCCGCCCTCACGGCGGCGGCGGCCGCAACGCGCCTGGGGGTGCCCATCTCGTTCGATGGCAATTGGCGTGGAAAATTGTGGGCCGCCTGGGACGGACGGCCGCGCGAGACCCTGTCAAAACTGGTGAGCCAGGCCGACATCCTGTTCGGCAACCATCAGGATGTTGCTTTGCTGCTGGATCGGCATTTTTCCGGAGAGGGCGCCCATCGCCGTCGTGAGGCTGCCGAAGCCGCATTCCAGGCCTTTCCCGCGCTTAAGCTGATCGCGTCGACGGCGCGGCATGTGGAAGACAGCGATCGCCACCGCCTCGCGGCCAGGATCGACACGCCGGAACGCGGCTTCCAAACGGACGAGATCGCAATCTCCGGGATCGTCGATCGCATCGGTGGCGGCGACAGTTTCGCGGCGGGCGTGCTCCACGGATTGATCGAAGAGCTCAGCCTGGAGGACGTGGCACGCGCCGGCCTCGCTTTGACCGCTCTCAAACATAGCCTGCCAGGGGATGCGAGCCTGTTCACGCGGCGGGACCTGGATGCCTTCCTGGAAGGCGGCCTCGACGTTCGCCGCTAAGGGAGCCTCCGATCGCCTGCACCACGCACGGCGACGGCGATTGCGCCCCCCGCCATCGCGACGACGCCGAGCGTTGCGACGAGGCGATGACGTGCGACCCAGTTGTAAAGGCTGACGCTGCGTCCTTGCTGACGACCCGATCGTATGTGCCCATTCGCAACCGGCGATGTGACGCTATCGCTTTTGGTGGGGGCTTGGGTGGGGTCGGTCAACATCGGGATAAGAAAGCGTGACAGCCGGTCGAGCAAGGCGGGGAAATGGGTGCCAGCCAACACTTGCAGGCGCGGAATCCCGCCGACCGTGATTTCCCGCCGGGGGTATGCCGCCGCGTCGAGGATCGCCTGGCTCACCAGATCGGGATCATAAACGGGCGGCGGGATCAGCCCCTCCTGCCCCATATGATTGGCGGCATGCTGTGCGATCGGTGTATCGATCCCGCCGGGTTTCACCAACGTCACCGACACCGGCACCCGTTCCGCCACCAATTCCATCCGCAGCGAATTGATATAGCCCTTCACGGCGTGCTTGGAGGCGGCATAGGCGCCCTGCACCGGTGTCGGCAGATCGGCGACCACCGAGGCGACCGTGATCAGCGCCCCCCCAGAGACCCGCAGATGGGGCAGGGCCGCAGTGACGCCATTCACGACGCCAAAATAGTTGGTGCGGAACAGCGCCCGATGCTCCGCGATCGGGGTATCGCGCAGCAACGCATAGATGGTGACCCCTGCATCATTGACCCACGTGTCGATCCTGCCGAAGCTGGCAATGGCAGTTGCCGCAGCCGCCTCCACCTGATCAGGATCGCCCACGTCCGCGACAGCGAAAACGGCCTCGCCGCCCGCTTCCACGATCTCTGCCACCGCCGTCCGAAGCGCCGGTTCGTCCCGCGCCACCAGCGTCACCTTTGCCCCGGCGGCAGCCGCCTGCTTGGCGGTGTTGAGGCCTATGCCGGAACTGGCGCCGGTAATGACCATGGACTGCTCCCGCAGCGGTCGCAGCTGGTAGCGCATGTGATGCATCTCCTTGAAGAAGCTAGCAAACGGCCTGCGGGACAGGCTCGTTCCGCTTAGCCCGCATTTAATCTCCCCAAGTGCGTCCACGTCGCTAATAGGCAGCGATGCCCGCCGCTCTTCCACCCCCGCCCCCCGCTATCGTCGCCGAGCCCGTCGCGTCCGACGCGCAACCTTATGTCGATATCGTCGTCACCGGCCGCGGCCTGGCGCGGGTCGCGGGCGATGCTGCCTATGACGTGGTCACAATCGATCGGACGCGGCTGACTTCCACCGCCAGCGGACGGCTGGAAGACGTGCTGCGCGACGTCGCCGGTTTTCAGCAATTTCGTCGATCCGACTCCCGATCCGCCCATCCCACCAGTCAGGGGGCAACGCTGCGCGGGCTAGGCGGCAACGCATCCTCGCGCGCGCTCATCGTGCTGGATGGCGTGCCGCAGATCGATCCGTTCGGCGGCTGGGCGACCTTCACCGCCTTCGACCCCGCCCGGCTGGGGGAGATTCGCGTGACGCGGGGTGGCGGCAGCGGCATTTATGGCCCGGGCGCCTTGGCCGGCACGATCGAAATCGACAGTGCAGGGCCGGATCAACTTCGCCCGGCGACCGCCTCCGTCGCCTATGGCAGTCGCGACTCGATCGATGCGGATGCAGCCCTGTCGGGCAATGCCGGCGCCGGGTTTGCCACCATCTCCGCATCCTATCAGCGCGGTGACGGATTCACCCCGATCATTGCCCGGCAGCGTGGCCCGATCGATCAGCCTGCCGCCTATCGCCAGGGTTCGGTCACCGCGCGCGCCGTGTTCCCCGTCGCGGCGGAAACCGAGCTTCAGGCAAACATGCTGCTGATCCGGGACGAGCGAAACCGCGGCATAGCCGGCACCGAGAATGCCACGACCGGCGCCGATGCCAGCCTCCGCCTGATCGGTCGCGGACGCTGGGGTTTCGAGGCTTTGACCTATCTGCAGATCCGCAAGTTCAATTCAGGCTTTGCCAGTGCCAATGCCAATCGAACCATCGCCACGCAGACCTTGGACCAGTTCAACGTTCCCGCCACCGGGGCCGGGGGCCGGATCGAACTGCGTCCACCCCTGGGGGGCAATCTCGAGCTTCGTATCGGTGCCGACGCCCGCTATACGGAGGGGGAAACGGACGAATATTTCACCTATGTCGCCGGCACGCCGACCCGCCAGCGCGAAGCCGGCGGGCGGACCACCACCGCCGGTGCGTTCGCCGACCTTAGCTGGCCGGTGGATGACAAGCTCATCCTGACGGGTGGCGGCCGGATCGACCGCTGGTGGATCAGCGACGGGCGCTTGCGGGAACGCACGCTGGCGACCGGCGCCTTCGTCACCAATACCGATTATGCCGATCGCAGCGGCACCGAAACCACCGCACGCGGCGGAATTGCGTGGCAGCCGGCGCGTCATTGGCATGCCCGTGCAGCGGCCTATCTCGGCTGGCGCCTGCCTACGCTGAACGAGTTGTACCGGCCGTTTCGCGCCGGGACGGATGCGACGGCGGCCAATCCTGCTTTGCGCCCGGAACGGCTGAAGGGAATCGACGCCGGGATCGATTGGACCCCCTTTCCCAACACCAAGCTGAGCGGGACGGTCTTCCACAACGTGTTGGATCACGCGATCGGCAACATCACGCTTGGTGCGGGGCCGGGCACCTTTCCCGGTGTCGGCTTCGTCGGAGCCGGCGGCGTCTATCGTCAGCGTGGAAACCTGCAGGCAATCCGGTCGAACGGGGCGGAATTCGACGCGCGTGTGACCGATGGCGAATGGCGGTTGGCCGCGTCCTACGCCTATGTCGATGCGCGTGTGCGCGGGGACGGGTTTTCGGCGGCGCTGGATGGGCTGCGCCCCGCGCAGACGCCGCGACATCAAGTCTCGGCGACGATTGGACGCGAGGAGCTTTGGGGCCTCTCAACATCTGCCACGCTGCGATATGTATCCGGTCAATATGAAGACGATCAGAATAGCCGCGTCGACAAGCGTGCGACGACGCTGGACCTCGCCGCCAGCATTCCGATCGGCCATAATCTGGCCATCCAGGCGCGCGCCGAGAATGTGACCGGCACCCTCGTCATGGCGACAATTTCGTCGGACGGCACGATCGAGCGCGCGACCCCGCGCACCCTGTGGTTGGGCATCCGCTTCGGCGGCTGAGCCGCCAGGCGCACCCTCGTCACGGCACCGTTTCGGTTGTGGCGTGTTTTAGCCGCATCGGACCAAATGTCCGTTCGCAGGAGACATGCCATGAAACGCAATATTCTCGCATGCGCAGCCGTACTGGCAATGCTCGGCGCGACGCCGGTCGTCGCCCAGCCGCCCGGCGCGCCATGGGGATCCGCCAACAATTGGAATCGTGACACCTTTTGGCGTGGCGCCCCCACCGACCCGCGCCAACGCATCCAATTTCTGCAGCGTCGGATCCAGCGCGGCATCGCGGACGGCAGTCTGGACCGTCGCGAAGCGCGCAATGCCCAGATTGAGCTGAACGCCATTCGCCGCGAAGCCAACCGGCGCAGCTGGAGCCCGGCCCGAGCCGATATGATCCAGCAGCGGCTGGACGCGCTCAGCCAGCGCATCCGCTGGGAACGGCGCGACGGCAATTATGCGGCCGGCAATGGCGGCTATAATGATGGCGGTTATTATGCCGGCAATGATCCGCGCTTCCGGACCCAGTATGACGCCTCTCGTTATTATCGCGACGGGCCCAATTATTCGGAGCGTCGCCTCGCGGCGCAGGATGAGGTCTATCGGGGTTCCGACGGGCGTTATTACTGCAAGCGCAATGATGGCACGACCGGCCTCATCGTCGGCGCGGCGGGCGGCGGCATTCTGGGCAATGTCATCGATGGCGGCCACAATCGCGCAGCCGGCACTTTGATTGGCGGCGCATTGGGCGCGCTGCTCGGCAAGTCGATCGAGCAGAATAACGACATTCGCTGCCGCTAAATGTCATGGATGATGCCCGGCCTTCAGCTGGGCATCATCCCGCTGGCTTTGCCGTGACAGCGGGCTCCAGCCTGAGGGCAGCGGCAACCGCATCATAGGTTTCGCGCGCCAGGCTTTTACGGTCCACCCGCGCCCCGTCCATCGGCGGCATGAACCGCAATGTGACCGGCACCGGAGCGGGCCGATTAAGCATGCGCTTTAACTCGCCCGCAAAGCTCGCACCGGTCGGCCAGGCAATTTCGGCGGCGCGGCTACCATAATCCACCGCCAGCGGCTGGACGGTGACGCCTGCATCATTGGCGGCGGCGAACAGCGACGGGCGAAACGGCGTGAGCGTGACGCCGTCGCCCGTGCCCCCCTCGGCAAACAGCACCACCGGCCGCCCTTCCGTCAAGGCGACCGAAACCGCATTGGCCTGCTGGCGGGTTTCGCTACGCTTCTGGCGCGCCACGAAGACGCTTCCGCCAATTTGCGCCAGCCATCCAATGACAGACCAGCCGGCGATCTCCGATTTCGCGATGAAGCGCGCAGGCGTCGCGCCGCCAATCGCCGGTATGTCCAGCCATGACAGATGGTTCCCCGCATATAAGACGTTGCCGGTAACCGGCTGCCCCTCGACGGTCACGCGCAGACCCAGCAGCCAGCCAACCCGACCGAGAAAGAAACGGACCATGAAGGCACCGCCGCCGAACAACCGGCTGACCGCCCAGATCGGAAGGCAGACGAGCAGCAGCATTGCCATGGCCAGCACGCGCACCACCGCCCGAATCGTCATGAAGCTCGCTCAGCTCTGCCGGTCGAGCGGAACGCCGTATAATTCCATGCGGTGATCGACCAGGCGAAAGCCGAGCTTTTCGGCAATACGCCGCTGCATGGCTTCCAACTCGGCATCGACGAACTCGATGACCTTCCCGCTTTCCACGTCGATCAGATGATCGTGATGCTCGTCGGCGGCGGCTTCATATCGCGCGCGGCCATCGCCGAAATCATGCCGTTCCAGGATGCCCGCATCTTCGAACAAGCGCACGGTGCGATAGACCGTGGCGATCGAGATGCCCGGATCGATCGCTGCCGCACGCGCATGCAGCGCCTCGACATCGGGGTGATCTTCTGCCTCGGAGAGGACGCGCGCGATCACCTTGCGCTGTTCGGTTATGCGCAGACCCTTGTCGGCGCATAGGGCTTCTACATCGATTTTGCGCGTCATGCCTGCATGCTAACGGCTTTATGGTGCCGTTGAAAGAGCATCGGACGGATCAACCTCGATCGGAAGCGCCAATGTCAGTGCGTCGCGGGTCATACCGTCCGCGCCATGGTAATAGCCGCAGCGGCGACCGATTTCCGCAAACCCCGCCGCGCGATAGACACCAAGCGCGGGATTATCGTGACGCACCTCCAGCAACAGCCGGCGCGCGCCCTTGCCGGCGGCGATCCGGGCCGTGCGGTCGATCAAGGCTCTGCCGATCCCCTTCCCACGTGAATCGGGCACCACCGCCAGCAGTAGCAACTCGGCCTCGTCCACCAGCAATCGGCTGAGTGCGAAGCCGATGGTGCGATCCCCGTCCTCTGCGAAAGACAGCCAGACGCCGGGGAGGGACAACATGCCCAGGCACTGGCCGGCAGTCCACGCCTCCCCGAATGCGGGGTCGAACGCCTGTTCCATGACAGCCATGATGGCGCCAATATCGCCCTCATTACCCTCGCGCAGAGCCGCAATCATCGCGGCAGCGCCGCGTCGGGCGGACGCCCGTAAAGCGGCGTCGGCGGCAAGGTGGCAAGCGCCGCGGGTAACAGCCCGGCGTCGGCGGCATTGGGCAAGCGTTCTTCCGCTTGTCCGTGCCCACGCGCCGCGACCAGCACAGGCGCGCCCGTGCCCAGAACGAGATCGTCGTGCACCGCCTGCCCTGCCGCTTCGGGTAGTATGGATGCCATCGGCCCCAGCGGATGAAGCGGTGCCGTGGCGAAACGCTGCACGAAAACTTCGCCGTGGCCACCGGTGATGGCCACCCCCACCTCTTCGCCAGGCGCGGTCGCGGCGATCAGCGCAAGCGCGCTATATCCAGCCACATCGACCTGCCATGCCAGCGCGAGCGCACGGGCAGCAGCCAGACCGACGCGGATGCCGGTGAAGCTGCCCGGCCCGCAATCGACCAAAATCAGGTCCGCACGCGTGGCTTCTGCCGCAGCCAGCACTTCGCTGATCATCGGCACCAGCCGCTCGGCATGCCCGCGCCCCACCACCTCATGGGCGGAGGCGCGCACGGTCGCGCCGTCGAGCAGCGCCACCGAGCATGCGGCGGTCGCCGTCTCGATCACCAACGTCGTCATGCGGCTAGAGTAGCTGGTTCACTTCCTCGAAGTCGAGACGCGGCAGACGCGCCTGGATACTGGCGGGATCGCCATAGCCGAGCGTGGAAATGAAATTGGCCTTATATGTCGTGCCAGCGAAGAACGCTTCGGTGACCTTGTGCGTGTCGAAGCCCGACATCGGCCCCGTATCGAAGCCAAGCATGCGCGCGGCAATGATGAAGTAAGCGCCCTGCAGCGTCGAATTGCGGAAAGCCGATTCCTGGATCAGACCGTCATTGCCCAGAAACCAGGCGCGCGCGTCGGTATGCGGAAACAAGCGCGGCAAATGTTCGTAAAACTCCATGTCCATTGCCAGAATGGCCGTGACCGGCGCCTTGCGCACCTTGGGCGCATTCTGCCCCGAACAATATTCGGCCAGCTTGTCCTTCGCGTCCTGGCTGACGCACCATGCGATCCGCAGCGGCTCCTGATTGGCGGAGGTCGGGCCCCACTTCATCAGATCCCAAATGGCACGCAGATCGGCTTCGGTAACCGGCTCGTCGGTATAGCCGTTATAGGTGCGAGCGGTACGAAAGGCGCGATCCAGCGCCTCGTCGGACAGTGAGACGGCCATGATATCTCCCCTCAGGCGGCGCGAACTTCGGTAACCTCGGGCACATAATGTTTCAGCAACTGCTCGATGCCCTGCTTCAAGGTGGCGGTCGAGGACGGGCAGCCCGCGCATGCGCCGTGCATCGCCAGATAGACGACACCCTTGTCGAAGCCGCGATAGACGATATCGCCGCCGTCATTGGCCACGGCCGGACGCACCCGCAGCTCGATCAGTTCCTTGATCTGCGCCACGATGTCCGCATCTTCCGGATTTTCGGCGAAGGCCGCATCGTCTTCGATGACGATATCGTGCGCGGTGCCCGCCCGGAACAGCGGCGCATGGCTGGAGAAATGATCGAGCAGTACCGCCAGCACCTCGGGCTTCAGGTCGCGCCAGTCGGCGCCCTCGCCGGCGGTTACGGCCACGAAATCGCGACCAAAGAACACCCCGGCGACGTCGCCGAGCGAAAACAGCGCCTCGGCGAGCGGCGACGCTTCGGCCTCGTCCGCATCGGCAAAGTCCCGGGGCGGGCCGGCCTCGATGACCGGACGGCCCGGCAGGAACTTCAACGTTGCCGGATTCGGCGTGATTTCGGTTTCAATCAACATGATCGGCATGTGGGCCGGAGCGAAGAGCAGATCAAGGCTTGGAAGAGGCTAACTTGCTCAGCCGCGTCATCAGGATCGCCGCCCGCTTCGCCTGGCGCGGGAAGCTGGTGAGGTCCGCCGACTCGCCGATCGCATGCGCGCCGTTGCCCGCGGCACCCGTGCCGACCAGTCCGTCCGTATAGGGTGCGACGAAAGCGATATCGCCCGCACCCCGCTTCGTCGGATCGAGTTCTGCCATCGCCGGCAGGCCGAGGTCGCGGTTCACCCCGTTCAGCTGCGCCAGCAACGCCCGGCTGCCTGCGGTCGGCGCCATGGCCGGATACCCCTCGTTAAAGCTGATCTCGGCGCCAGTGCCGGGCAGATGCTCCGCCACGATCGCCCGCATCTTGTCCTGGATGCGCGCCGCCTGCTCGTTGGACAAGGCGCGGATATCGCCCGTGGCATAACCCTGTCCGGCAATGATGTTGGATTTGCCCTGGGCGGTACCTCCGGTCGATTCCTCGCCCACCGCGGAAGGCGTCGCCGTGACCCCGCCGAGCATGACGCCGACGCTATAGGTAAGGTTCGGCTCGCGCAGTTCGCGACGGAATTGATCGACGATCCGGGCCAGCTCATAATTGGCGCCGAAGCCTTTATCCTCGCTAAATATGCCCGCGGAATGCCCGGTCTTGCCGGTCGTGGTCAGTGTCCATGTGATGGATCCCCGCCGCGAGATCGAGCCCACGTCTTTGCCGTCTTCCCGCGCGAGGCCCTCGAACTCAAGGGCCGCATCCGCCCATCGCCCGGCCTCGATCATATCATGGCGCGCAAGCGCGAGTGGCCGCCCGGCACTCTCCTCGTCCCCAGAAAGCACGATGCGGATATTGGCCTGGGCCAGCGTGCCGGCCGCCTTCATCGCCCGCAGCGCCGAAACCATGATGACCAGCCCGCCCTTCATATCCGAGACGCCCGGTCCGATCACCGTATCGCCGCGGCGCTCCATCGTCTGGAACGGGCTGTCCTTTTCAAACACCGTGTCGAGGTGGCCGATCAGCAAGATATGGCGGCCTTTGCCCTTATGCTCCGCCACCAGATGCCCAGCGCGGCCCGTTTCCGGCGTCGCAACCCAGCGCACGGTAAAACCGAGCGGCACGAGCTCGGCTTCCATCATTGTCGCGACGGCCCGTACACCTTCGAAATTACGCGTCCCGCTATTCTGATCGACCAGCCGCTGCAGCAAGGCGACGTCGCGCATTTGAGAGGCGTCGATGGCCGCCGCAATGCGCTGCTCCGCGCCACGCAGAGCGGCCGGGGCGGGCGCCGCCGCCAGCCATGCACTGACGAGCAAAGGGAAAAGAATATGTGCTTTCATACCCCCTTCTAGCGGACGATGGTTCCCTATCTAGCTCTCCTCGATATGGCGCTCGTCTTCCGTGCTGATCGCCAGTTCGTGAAAATCCAGTTCCTCCTGCAAAACCAGGAAGGCGTCCGCATCCACCGCATGGCGATTGCGCAATTGTTCGAGCCGTTTGCGCTGTTCTCGCACGGCCAAAAGGCCAAGCTTGCGACGCTCTTTCAGGGGGCGCTTGTCATGCGGTGGTGCCACTGCGGCCCGCATCGTGGTGAAGCTGTAGCGCCAATAGTCGGCCGCTTCGCCGGTCTTCCCTTCCAATGCGCCGATGCCGGCGTCGATCAGTTCCGCCCGTGCGGCGTCCAGCTCCCGCTGCGCGCCTTCCTCGCCATCCAGGCGCAGCAGGCGTACCAGCGGTGCCAGCGTCAGCCCCTGCACCACCAGCGTCGCCAGGACGACCGCAAAGGCGGTGAGGACGATAAGGTCGCGCTGCGGAAAATCGCCGGGCAACGCGAAGGCGGTGGCCATTGTGATCAAGCCACGCATGCCGCACCAGCCGACCAGAAAACCATGCTTCAGGCTTGCCGGTTTGAACTCGCCCCGCAGCGCGACGAACCGGTGCGCCAGACGATTGTAGATCAGGACCCAGGCCAGGCGGACCAGGATGACGCATAACGTGACGATGCCGGCAAATCCCGCAGCTTGGTAGAGCCGCTCCGGCGCCATTCCGCCGATGATGGTCCGCGCCTGCATGCCCATCAGAAGAAAGGCGAGCACGTTGAGCAGGAAGACCACCGTCTCCCACACTGCGAAACTGTGGACGCGCACGCGTGGCGGCGTCTGCAGTCCGGCAGAGCGTGCGACCGACATCGCGAAGGCGACCAGGCAGAGCACCGGCGATAGCCCGATCCGCTCCGCAATGATCCACACGCCGAATGTCGTGAGGAATTCCAGCAGGTTACCGCCCAGCGTGCCGCTGACATAACGTTGTATCCGTCTGGAACACCAGGCGAGCACCAGCCCCAGCAGAATGCCGCCCGGCGCAGCCAGCCCAAGCTTCAACGCCATGTTGCCGTCGATCCCGCCCCGGCTTTGCACCGACGTCGCGGCACTGAACAGCAACAGGGCGAGCGCGTCGTTCAGCAGGCTTTCGCCCTTGAGGATCGCGACCGAACGGCGCGGCATGTTGACGCTACCGAGCACGGCTGTCGCCGCAGCGGCATCCGGCGGTGCCACGATCGCGCCGAGCGCCAGTGCGGCGTAGAAAGGCAGCCCCGCAACGGCCACGCCGACCCAGGCAACGGCACCGGCCGTCAACAGGACGGCGACGACCGCCAAAGCCACGAGCGGTCGCCACAGGCGCCAGACCGCGCCCACCGGGAAATCATAGGCCGCGTCCACCAGCGCCGGCGCGATGAACAGGGCCAAAGCAATATGGGGATCGAGGCTGATCGACGGGGTGCCGGGGATGAGCGCCAACACCACGCCGGCCGTCGCCAACATGGCCGGATAAGGGATTGATAGCCGTCGCGAGACCTGCAGCAGCAGGATGGATGCCAGTGCAAGCACCAGCAGGCTTTCGAAGAAGCTCATGCGCTCCCGTCGCAGCCAGCCGGAGCCGCCGCTTGCGGTTCAATCCAGTCGATGAGCGTCTTCCACTTTTCCCATCGCCTGACCCCACAGGGCAATATTGCGCCTGGCTTCGCGAACGAACGCAGAGTGGCGTATACCCCAAAGGAACAGATCCGCCAGCCATTTCCCGGGGAATCGCAATGGCCTACCGAATTGGATCAGCAGGACGACGCGGGTCTCGTCCGTCTCGTTCCAGACCTCATGTTCATAGGTGTCGTCGAATATGAGCGCCTCGCCTTCGCGCCAGCCAACCACTTCCGGTCCCACCCGCAGGCGGATGTCGCCGGCGGGTACGATCAGCCCGATATGGCAGGTGATCAGCCCTTTTGTGACCCCCCGGTGCGGCGGGATGCGCGCACCGGGGGCCAGGATGGAGAAGAAGGCACTGTTGAGATTGGGTATCTGCCGGATCAGCGCGGTTGTGCGCGGGCAACGCGCCAAATTCTCTTCGATGTCGGCGCCATAGCCTCGCAGGAAGAAGCTGCGCCACTTGCCGCGCGGCGCGATGCGACGATGATCGGGCGACACCTCGTCGAGCAGGGGAACCGCCTCGGGCTGCGCCAGTACCGCGAGCGCCTCTTCCCGAACCTCGCGCCAATGGCGGCACAGCAAATCCGTCCAGGGGAATATATCCGCCTGAAGCAGCGGTTCGTTGGAAACCAGGGAGGATCGCTCCACCACGGCATCCACACGACGGCGGAGCTTCTTGCCGACCCGGATAGTCCATGGACGGCGTTTGCGGGGCGGCGGCGATGCGACACTGCCTGCAGCAGGCGCACGACAATCGGCAGTGAACATTTTCGCCGAAATAAACCAGGCGCCTTTTTGTTCCCAGAAAAATGCAACGTGACTGGCGCCTTGCTTTCGCAGGTGCAACAGACTATCTGAGCCGCAGCATCGACGTATATTACGGCGAAGCGAGCAGCGTGAACTCCCGCCCGGCGGGTCGTGCTCGCCATCCGATGCTTTAGCCAAGGGCTCCCCTTTCACGCGGGTCGTCTCATGAACCCGCTTGCCGCGGTTCGGAGCGATTCCGGACGGCTGTTCGCGCACACGAAAGTGCATATCTTGATCAAATTTTCTGACCTCGGCCTCGCCGCCCCACTGCAGCAGGCGCTTGCCGCCAAGGGCTATGAAATCCCCACCCCCATTCAAGCGCAGGCTATTCCTGTCGTGATGGAAGGCCGCGATCTGTGCGGTATCGCCCAGACCGGCACTGGCAAGACCGCCGCGTTCGCGCTGCCGTCGCTTCATCGCCTTGCTGCTGAGTTCAAGCCGCGTCCGCCCAAGGGCTGCCGCATGCTGGTGCTGGCACCGACGCGCGAACTGGCCAGCCAGATCGCCGAAAGCTTCATCGCGTACGGCAAGAATCTCCGCCTCTCGGTCATGACCGTGTTTGGCGGCGTGCCGATCAACCGTCAGATGCGGCAGCTTCAGGCTGGTATCGACATTCTGGTGGCGACCCCGGGCCGCTTGCTCGACCTGATCGATCAGCGCGCCCTGACGCTGCGCGACGTCGAGATCCTCGTCCTCGACGAGGCTGATCAGATGCTCGACCTGGGCTTCATCCACGCGCTGAAGCGCATCCATCAGCTGGTGCCCAAGAAGCGCCAGACGTTGTTCTTCTCTGCAACGATGCCGAAGACGATCGCCGATCTGGGCGACAGCTTTCTGACCAACCCGGCCAAGGTCTCGGTGGCACCGCCGTCGACCACCGCCGAGCGCGTCGAGCAGTTCATCACCTACGTCAACCAGGCCGAGAAGCAGGCGTTGCTGACGCTTACGCTGAAGCGCGAGACGGTGGAGCGTGCACTGGTGTTCACCCGCACCAAGCATGGTGCCGATCGCGTCGTGAAGCATCTCGTCGCCGCCGGCATCCCGGCCAATGCGATCCACGGCAATAAGAGCCAGCCGCAGCGCGAGCGTGCTCTGGCTGAGTTCAAGTCGGGCCTCGCCCCGATCCTGGTCGCGACCGATATCGCCGCGCGCGGCATCGACGTGTCGGGCGTGAGCCACGTCTTCAACTTCGAGCTGCCGAACGTGCCGGAGCAATATGTCCACCGCATCGGCCGCACCGCGCGCGCCGGCGCGACTGGCCTCGCCATTTCCTACGTGGCGGATGACGAGCGGGCCTATCTGCGCGGCATCGAGAAGCTGACGCGCGTGCGTCCGACGATCGTGCCGCTGCCGGAGAATTTCCTGGCGGAGCAGGCCAAGCTGCCGAAGCCGGCTAAGTCCGACGAGCGTCCCGACCGTCCGCACGGTCAGCGCCACGGCCAGGGCCAGCGTCGCGATGGTGGCGGTCGTTCCGATGCCGGCCGTCCCGGCGAACGTCCGGCCGGCGGCGCCCCCAAGCGCCATTTCGGTCCGCGCAAGGGCGCGCCCGGCGCGCATCGCGGCGCGGTGCGGAAGACCGGCGCGCGATAATATCCGCTCTATGGCCTCGCTGCCGCGTGATGACGATCATAGGATCGTTCATTGCGCGGCGGCGAGCTACGGCGCGACCTGTACCTATGCATCACGGCCCGATTGCAACGCTTCGCGTGCAACGACGGGGGCGGCCAGCAAGTTCAGCATGACGCGCGGCCAGGTCCGCGCTAACCGGCGGGCATGTTGTTCGATCCTGTCGATCTTGCCGGCCAATTGATCGCCTGCCCCAGCGTCACCCCCACCGACGCAGGCGCCCAGCAGGTGATCGCGAATGCGCTGGCGGCGCAAGGCTTCACGCTTCACCGATTTACCAACGGCGGCCCGCCCGACGGGCCAATCGAAAATCTGTTCGCCATTCGTGGCAGCGGTGCGCCCTTCTTTGCTTTTGCTGGACATAGCGACGTCGTTCCGCCCGGGGACGGCTGGACCGACTCGGCTTTTACTCCGCGCCTTGATGGGGGCCTGCTGTACGGCCGCGGCGCGGTCGACATGAAGGGCGCGATCGCCGCCTTCGTCGCAGCGGCTGCCGGCATACGTGACCATACCGGGACGCTTGCCTGCATCATTACCGGGGATGAGGAAGGCCCGGCGACGCACGGCACGACGGCCATCATCGAATGGATGCAGGCGCACGGGCACAGGCCCGACATGATCCTGGTGGGAGAACCGACGTCGGGGGCTCGCCTTGGCGATACGATCAAGATTGGCCGGCGCGGATCCGTGAACATGTGGATCACCGTGCCCGGCACGCAGGGGCATGTCGCCTACCCGCATCTGGCAGACAATCCGATTCCCGCGCTCGCACGGATCATCGCGCAGCTATCCGCGCTGGAGCTGGACGAAGGCAATGCGTGGTTCCAGCCGTCCAACCTGGAATTTACGGACATCGACACCGGCAACGCCGCCACCAACGTCATTCCAGGCACGGCCCGTGCGCGCCTGAATATCCGCTTCAACGACATGCAGCGCGGGGCCGATCTGGTCGATCGCGTGACTGCGATCGTCACGGCCGAGGCCCCGCAGGGGACGGTCGACGCCCGGATTTCGGGCGAAGCTTTTCTGACGCAACCGGGCCCATTCTCGGCACTGGTCGGTGCTGCCATCACGCAGGTCACGGGCGTTACGCCGGAATTCTCCACCACCGGCGGCACATCGGATGCACGGTTCCTGTCAAAGCTGGCACCAACCGTCGAGTTCGGCCTGATCAATGCCACGATGCATAAACTGAACGAGGCCGTGGCGGTCGCCGATCTTCACGCTTTGACAGACATCTACGCCGAGATCATCCGCCGCGCCTTCGCCTAAGAATGACGTAGAGCGCACCGTTGCCGCCATGGCGCGGATGCGCGTGCCGGACCGCCGCAATCCGATCCCTAAAGCCGGACGTGCCCAGCCAGTCGCCAATGCTCGCGCGAATCAAGCCACGACCCCGCGCATCGGGCTTGGGCGGCTTGCCGGTGATGACCAGGAGCACCCGGACATCGTCCGCCACCGCCCGTGCGAGCGCATGTTCGAGCGCAGATTGTGCGCTGAGCAGCGTGTGGCCGTGCAGGTCGATGGTCCGCTCCGGCGCGACGCTGCCCTGACGCAAACGTCGATCCCATCCGCCGTCCAACGTGTCGGAAGGCGGCCCCGGCGCCGGACGTGGTGCGCGCGGCTCATATGTTTGCTCGGCCGGAGTGCCAAGTCCGGCTCGGGGACGGCCAGACCCAGCCCGGATCGGCACATGTGCAGCCGCCACAATATCCCCGGCAACAGCCCGCCCCTGGAGCGGTGTCACTGTGGATGCGACACGCGCCCAAAGCGCGAGTTCTTCAGCGCTGAGACGTGGCCCCGGTGGCATCGCGTCGTTCTTCCTGCGCTTCATGCCGCAATTTCGCGAGAGTGCCGCGCGGCACCAGGATCAGCATCTGCCCGCGTGCAGACATGCCACCGGCCGTAATCCGCGCCGCGACGCCCGCGCCCCAAAAGGTATCGACGCGATTGGGCCCCTTGATCGCACCGCCCGTATCCTGCGCAACCCACAGTCCGGTCACCTCGGGGCGATCGGCGGACAGCCACAAAGGCGCTCCCAGCGGAATGAAGGCAGGGTCGGCCGCGACGCTGACATGACCAACCACCGGCGCGCCCAGCGCCCCGATCGGGCCGGCGCCCGTCAATTCCCGAAAGAATACGAAGCTTTTATTGGCTTCCAGGATCGTGCGCGTCTGATCCGGATGATCGGCAATATATTGCATGATCCCCTGCATCGACGTGGCGTAGGTCGTGCCCGGGCCGATCAGGCCCTGGTCCCGCATCATCTTGCCGATGCCGGTATATTCGCGCCCATTCTGCGAATCATAGCCGATCCGCATCACGCTGCCATCGGGTAGCGACAACCGACCGGATCCCTGGATCTGCAGGAAAAAGAACTCGACCGGATCCTTGGCCCAGGCAAGTTCCAGCCCCTGTCCGGAGAGCGCACCGGCATCGATGGCGGCACGGTCATAATAAGGAACCAGCTTGCCGTCCTGGAGCCGGCCGCGCGCTTTCCGTCCTGTCGGCGGGCCGCCGGCAGCGACGCCGCTGTCACGTTCGACCAGGTCAGGGGGGCGCTTGTAGACCGGAACGTCATAGCCCGGTTCGTGCGTGCGCGAGCCGTCAATCTCCGGCTCGTAATAGCCGGTCGCGAACAGCGCGCCCGAACCCACCAGCAGCGTTTCGAACTGGGCTGGGAAGAAGCTGATCGGATTGACGTCCGGCGCGGCGGCGGCGGCGCAGGCCGGTGCCCAGGCACCCGGCTCGGTCAGGCCACTGACATCCCGCCGCTTCATCAGCGCACGGCACGACGATTTGAACGCAGACAGGGCCGCGCTTGCCTGGTCTGCGGTCAGGTCGAGCGAGGACACTGGCGGACCCGGCGCAACCCCTGCCTCAGCGGCAGTCTTGGGATTTGAAGGCTGCGGAGGTGGCGGCGTGGGCCGCGCCGGCGGCCGCGTCGGCGTCGGGACCGGCACGGGTGGGGTCGGGCGCGGACGCGGCGTCGTAGCGCAGGCTGCGACCAGCATCGCCAGGGCGAGCGCCCCCCCGGCACGGCGAAGTGACCCTCCCATCATCGACCGATCAAATCGCTTCGTCGGTCTCGGTCAGCATCCAGTTCGGATTGGGCGATTTGATCTCACGGCTGAACGTCCAGACGTCATGGGTCGGCACAGCGTCAGTCAACGATCCCGCGACGACATTGCCGTCGCGATCTCGGGTGACCGCCGCCACATCGGCCTCAAACCGAATTCGGATATGAGCAACGCCATTATCGATGCGGGCATCGTCTATTTGCGCCTGCTCGATCGAGACCAGCCGGTTGTCCAGCGTCTCGCCATCTTCCTCACGCGCCTGGATAGCCTGGGCAAAGGCGCTTGCAACGTCGGAGTCGACGAGCTTGTCGAGCGTTTCCTGATCACCCCGCCAATAGGCTTCCAGAACCATCCCGTAAGCGGAGCGCGCACCTTCGATGAAGCGTGGCAAATCAAATTGCGGATCAGCAGCAGCGATTGCACGCAATCCGGCCGCAGCGCTGGGCGAAGTCGCGGGCTCCTGCCCGACCACGGGTGCGCGATCAGCATCGGGCGTCTTGACCAGCACATTACGTACTGTCGGTACGCTTTCCGGCTTCACGAGCGACTGCTCATGACCCGTGCGCCGTCCGAGCACACTCCACAAGCGAAGCGCTACGAACACGAATACCAGGGCAAGAACGATCAGCGTGGCCACCCGACCTCCAAAATTTTACACGCACTACATAGGACGCGCGCGGCCAATCTGCAAACCGACCAACTGCTAGACGCGGCGCCGGCCCTGGGGTTCCGCATTGCCCTCGTCCGGCCGTGCTGCTAGCGGCGGGCCGCCCGCGGGACCCAATGCGGCGGTCCCGCTCCAGACATTCAGGACGAATACGCCATGGCCGAAGACGACAGCAATGCAGCGCCCGAAGGCGCCCTCCCCAACGGTGCCGACACAGAGGCGCAGATCGGCCTGATCGCGCAATATGTGAAGGATCTGTCGTTCGAGAACCCGAACGCGCCGGCCGTCTATCAATCGCAGGTGCAGCCGCAGATCGACGTGCAGTTCCACATCGGCGTGACGCCGGTGGCCGAAGATGTGCACGAAGTGTCGATGAAGATCGAGATTCGCGCGATCGGCGAGAGCAACTCGACCATGTTCGCGGTTGAGCTGGTCTATGCCGGCCTGTTCGGCGCGCGCAACATCGATCCGGAACAGCTTGCGCCGTTCCTCTACGCGGAAGCGCCGCGCCTGCTCTTCCCGTTCGCCCGGCGGATCGTGGCGGAAGTCGTGCGCGACGGCAATTTCCCGCCGCTGCTGCTCGATCCGATCGATTTCGGCGCCATGTATCTTCAGCAGGCAGCCGCAGCGGGCCAGCTGGCCGAGAGCGAGCCCGCCGGTCAGGCGTAAGCAAGAGCGGGGGGAACAGCGCCGGTGCGGCTGGCCCGCTCGCTTGGGTCGGTTGGCGGGCTGACGCTCGTCAGCCGACTGCTGGCGTTGGTCCGCGACACGTTGCAGGCGACCTATGTCGGCGCCGGCTTCGCGTCCGACGCCTTCCTGGTGGCGTTCAGATTGCCGAACATGTTCCGCGCCTTCTTTGCCGAAGGGGCCTTTTCGGCGGCGTTCATCCCCATGTTCAACCGCAAGGCAGCGGAGGGGGATACCAGGACCGCGGTCGATTTCGCTGAACGCGCGCTGGCGGTACTCTTCCCCTTCCTGCTCGTCTTCACGGCCGTCATGCTGATCGCTGCATGGCCGATTACATGGCTGCTTGCCGGCGGCTTCCATCGCCAGCATCCCACGCCCGAGCAATTTGCCTTCGCCGTGCTCTTGTCCCGGATCACCATTCCCTATCTGATGCTGATCAGCCTTGCGTCGCTGCTCGGCAGCATCCTGAATTCGCTCGAACGATTCTGGGTGAATGCGGCCGCGCCGATCCTGTTGAATATTGCCATGGTGGGGGGGCTGTTCTTCTTCCACGGCCCCGATGCCTATGCGACGGCGCGGGTACAGGCGATTTCCGTGACAATCGGCGGCATTCTCCAACTGCTCTGGCTGATTCATGCCTGCCGCCGCGCCGGGGTGAGCATGCGGCTGCGCCGGCCGGTCTGGGACGACGACGTCAAGCAGCTTATGAAGCTGATCCTGCCCGCCGCCACGGGCGCGGGCGCGTCGCAGATCAACCTCGTCATTTCGACTGCGCTTGCCGGAGCCTTGCTGTCGGCGGGCTCGATCTCGGCGCTCTATTATGCCGATCGGCTGAACCAATTGCCACTCGGCATGATTGGTATCGGCCTGGGCACGGTGTTGCTGCCGACCGTGTCACGCCTGCTGACCAGGGGTCAGGAGGCCGAGGCGATGGAGACGCAGAATCGCGGCATCGAACTCGCGCTGTTCCTGACCCTGCCCGCGACGGCGGCGTTCATTTTCGCGGCCCATCCGATCGTGCGGGGCGTCTTCCAGCATGGCGCCTTCACTGCCGCTGACACGACCCGGGTGGCCTGGGCGCTCAGCGCCTTTTCCGTCGGCTTGCCGTCTTATGTTCTCGTCAAGGTGCTGACCCCGGGCTTTTATGCACGGGCCGATACGCGCACGCCGGTGCGCTACGCGATCCTTTCCGTCGGGGTGAATATCGTCGGAAACCTTATCCTGATCCCGACGATCGGCACGATGGGCCCTCCCCTGGCCACCGCGCTTTCGTCGACCGTCAATGTCGCCATGCTTTACCGGACCTTGGGTCAACGCGGCCATTTTACCGCCGATGCGCGCCTGCGCCGCCGCATTCCACGTTTGCTACTGGCGGCCTTGATGATGGGCGCGGTCCTGTACCTGTCGGCGCCCTATGTCGAAGAGCATCTCATCCGGTCGCTGCCGATTCGAATCACGGCGCTGCTGCTGTTCTGTGGTGGCGGGGCCATCGTCTATGCGATCGCCTGCTTCGCCACTGGGGCGTTCCGGCGTGAGGACATCAAACTGCTGGTACGCCGCCGCTAGTCTCCAGACCGACCAGCGCTTGACGGGCCGCATCGGGTGCACGACAGCACGCGGATCATGCGCACCGTCTCAGGCATCCAGCCCACCGGCAATCTCCATCTCGGCAATTATCTGGGCGCGATCCGGAACTGGGTGCGCATGCAGGATGCGATGGAAGAAAGTGGCGGCGAATGCTTCTTCTTCCTCGCCGATCTCCATGCGATCAGCCAATATCAGGACCCGGTCGAACTGCGGCGCGGCATTCGGGAAATGGCCGCAGCTTTGATCGCGTGCGGGGTCGATCCGACGCGATCGACGTTGTTCCGCCAACGCGATGTGCCGGCGCATGCAGAACTCGCTTGGTTGCTCAACGGCACGGCGCGCGTCGGCTGGCTCAACCGGATGACCCAGTTCAAGGACAAGTCCGGCAAGAATCGCGAGGGCGCCTCCGTCGCGCTTTATACTTATCCGGTGCTGCAGGCCGCGGACGTGTTGCTGTACCAGGCGACGCATGTCCCGGTGGGAGACGACCAGAAACAGCATCTGGAACTGGCGCGCGATGTCGCGACCAAATTCAACACCGATTATGCGGTGGAGCTCTTCACCCTGCCCGAAGCGATCATCCCGCCGGCCGCGGCGCGGATCATGTCGCTCCGCGACGGTGCCGCCAAAATGTCGAAGTCGGACCCGTCCGACATGAGCCGCATCAACCTGGCCGATGATCCCGACCTGATCGCCCAGAAGATCCGTAAGGCCAAGACCGATCCAGAGCCCCTGCCCGACGATCCGGCCTTGCTGGACAGCCGGCCGGAAGCGAAAAATCTGGTGACTATCTATTCGGCGCTGTCGGACGAAAGCGTGAACGACGTGCTCGCGCGCTTCGCCGGTCAGGGCTTCGGCGCGTTCAAGCCCGCTCTGGCAGAGCTTACGGTAGAGAAGCTGCGCCCGATCGGATCCCGTTTCGCGCAGCTGCAGCAAGATCCCGCCGAGCTGGACCGGCTGCTCAAGCTAGGCGCCGAAAAGGCCAATCTCATTGCGGCACCAACACTTAGCGGCGCTTATGCCGCCCTAGGGCTGTAGTTGCACGATGAGTCGAGCAACTGACCGCATGTTCGGAACGTTCAATCGTGGTTAAGTAACACGGGCTTAGCGCCGCTTTCCAGCCTATCGGGACACAAGACTATGTCTTTCCGCCGCACGCTTCTTACCATTGCCGCCCCCGCCGCACTGCTGCTCGTCAGCGCGTGCGCTACGCCGTTTCGCGCGGACGTGTCCCGCTTCCAGATGATGCCGCCGCCGCAGGGCCAGAGCTTCGTTGTGCAGGCCGCCGATCCGCGCAAACAGGGTGGTATCGAATTTCAGACCTATGCCCAGCAGGTCGCAGCGCGCTTGAACGCCCTTGGCTACCGCCAGGCGGATGGCGACGGCAAACCGACCTTCGTTGTTTCGATCGATTATGGCGTCGACAATGGTCATGAGAAGGTCGTGACCACGCCTGGCATCGGCGGCTGGGGCTGGGGGCCCTATGGCGCTTGGGGCGGCGGCCGGTTCGGCTATGGCTATGGTCGCGGCTTCCGGGGCGGCGGGCTCTATGGCCGCGGCTTCTATTACGGCTGGAACGACCCGTTCTGGTATGATCCGTTCGGCGGCCCGCAGGTCAACAGCTATACCTATTATGTTAGCCAGCTCGAGATGAAGATCCGCCGCACCGCGGATGGCCAGGCATTGTTTGAAGGCCGCGCCCGCGCGCGTTCCACCGATCAGGCGTTGCCGCGGCTCGTACCGAACCTCGTCGAGGCGATGTTCGCCGGCTTCCCGGGACGCTCGGGCGAGGACGTGATGATCACCATTCCGCCGCCACCCAAGAACGGGGCGGCACCTGCACCGGCGACGATTCGCCCGACCCGCCCTAGCTGACACTTCTCTCCGGCATCGGGCGCGGCTAGACGCTGCCCGATGCCGCGTGAAATCACCGCCTTTTCCAACCCCCTGATCAAGCGTGTTCGGGGGTTGCGCGACAAACGCCATCGCCGCGAGGAACGGCTGTTCCTGGCGGAGGGCCTGCGTATTCTGGCCGAAGCCGAGGAGGCCGGCACTCTCCCCGAAATGCTCTTCTTCGCGCGAGAAAGCGGCGATCACCCGATCGTACAACGCTTGTCCGGCAAGGTTGAACGCAATGGCGGCGAGGTGATCGAGACCAGCCGCGACATTCTTCATAAGCTTTCCGGCAAGGATAACCCGCAGGTCGTCCTGGGCGTCTACCGTCAGTTCGATACAGGACTCGCGCGCATCGATCGCAGCGCCGCCGGCATCTGGCTGGTGGCCCAGGCGATGCGCGATCCGGGCAACCTCGGCACGATATTACGCACCGGCGACGCGGTCGGCGCGGGCGGGCTGATCCTGATCGACGACACGGTCGACCCCTTCTCGGTCGAGGCGGTGCGCGCCAGCATGGGCGCCATGTTCACGCAACGCATCGCACAAGCGCGATGGGATGAATTCCTGCCCTGGCTGCGCGAAGGCGAAGGGCAATTGGTCGGCCTCAGCCTGGATACCAGCGTAGATTATCGTGCGCCCGATTATGTCGCACCCACCTTCCTGATGGTCGGTAACGAGGCGCAAGGCTTGCCTGCCGACTATGCCGCGGCGTGCGACCTGCGCGTAAAGATCCCGATGCTGGGCAAGGCCGATAGCCTGAATGCCGCGATTTCCTGCGCTGTAATGGCCTATCAGGTGCTGGGGCAGCGGATCGACTAAGCCAGCTTAGCCACCATATTGGGCTTCGCACGCCTTGATAACGGCGACCGGCTGACCAAGCTTGGCAGCAGACGCCAATGCGGCGCTCTTCTTTTCGGTCAACGCAGCGCCGTTCGCGATCCCCGCCGCGCGTAAGGCGGGCGTCATCTTGTTGTCGAGTTTGCTGATGAGCAGGCCATAGCGGTCGTCCAACTGCGTCGATGCGGTGTGCAGGAAATCGGCCATCGTATAACATTGCAGCATCGCATCGAGCGGCTTGGACGGCAGGCGTGGCGTTGCGATCTGCGTCGGGGGGTAAGCGCTGGCGCAGGCCGGGCGCAAATTCTGCCACTTGCCCTTGATAAGCGTGTCGAACAGGGCCGGCATCCGCTTCGATGCAGCGTTGAATTTCGCTTTATCGAATGCGCCGCCTTCCGACGCATAGAGCATCGCATAATGAAGGACGCGACCCTGCGCCTCCGCCGGCAGTTCGCCTTTGGGGCCGGCCGACTCGCGCGCATTTGCGGCCTCCAGCACGCCGCAGGCGGCGGCGCGTTCCAGCGGCTCGGTCGGAAGCTCGGCCGTTTTCTCGCCGCACCCGGCCAGCAACAGGGCCATGGTCGTCATCGTCGCCGTTGCCACGCGCATGCATCGATCCTGGTATCGTTACGGATACGCAAAATACGCGCCAGACCGGCATCGGTTGCCCGGTTCCAGCCCAGGAAGACGACCGGCGGAAGCGTTGCCCCGCCCGTCTTCAGATGTGGATCGGCTTGCCAGTCACCGCCATCGCCGCTTCCTTGATCGCTTCGGAATGCGTCGGATGCGCATGGCAGGTGTAAGCAATGTCTTCGCTGGTCGCGCCGAATTCCATCGCTTGCGCCGCCTGGGCGATCATGGTCCCACCGAGGGTGGCGATGATCCACACGCCAAGCACGCGATCGCTTTCGGCGTCGGCGATGATCTTCACGAAGCCATCCGGTTCGTGATTGGTCTTGGCGCGGCTGTTGGCGAGCATCGGGAACTTGCCGACCTTGATCGGGCCGCGTTCCTTGGCCTGCTCTTCGGTCAAACCAACGCCAGCGATTTCGGGCGTGGTGTAGACGACGCTGGGAATGATATCGTGATTCACGATACCGGTCAGGCCGGCGATATTCTCGGCAACCGCAATGCCTTCATCCTCGGCCTTGTGCGCGAGCATCGGGCCGGGAACGACGTCCCCAATCGCCCAGATGCCGGGGACGATGGTGCCGAAATCATGCTCGATCTCAATCTGGCCGCGCGTGTTCACGGCGAGGCCGGCCTTGTCGAGCGCGAGCCCATCGGTATTGGCGCGGCGGCCGATCGCGACCAGCACGACATCCGCCTCGATCGTCTCGGCGGCACCGCCGGCCGACGGTTCGACCGTCAGGATGGCCTTTTCGCCGGAACGTTCGACCTTCGTGACCTTGGTCGAAAGCCGGAGCTCCATGCCCTGCTTCTTGAAGATCTTGTTGGATTCCTTGCGGATCTCCGCGTCCATGCCCGGCAGGATCTGATCGAGGAACTCAACCACCGTCACTTTGGCGCCGACGCGCCGCCAGACCGAGCCCAGCTCCAGCCCGATCACGCCACCGCCGATCACGACCATATGGCCGGGCACCTTCGCCAGCTCGAGCGCGCCGGTCGAATCGACGACCACTTGCTGGTCGATCTCGACGCCCGGCAGCGGGGTGACGGACGAGCCGGTCGCGATCACGATATTCTTGGCGCGCACGGTGCGATCGCCAATCTTGACCGTATCCGCGCTTTCAAAGGCGGCATGGCCCTTCAGCCACTCCACCTTATTCTTCTTGAACAGATATTCGATGCCGCCGGTGAGCTGCTTGACCGCGTCGATACGCTGCGCGTGCATCGCATCGAGATCAAGGCTCATGCCGTCGATCTTGACGCCAAGTTTGGCAAGCTTGCCGGAGGCGGCCTCGTCATACAGTTCGGACGCGTGGAGCAGCGCCTTCGAGGGGATGCAGCCGACGTTAAGGCACGTGCCACCGAGCGTCTCGCGGCTTTCGGCGCAGGCGGTCTTGAGCCCGAGCTGCGCAGCGCGAATAGCCGCAACATAACCGCCCGGTCCCGAACCGATTACCAGGACGTCGAAATCATAGTCAGCCATTAGCCACTCCGTTCGCCCTGAGCTTGTCGAAGGGCTGCACTTTCTGAAGTCCGTTCAGGAAGAAATACGAGGCTTCGACAAGCTCAGCCCGAACGTAATATGGGTATTCCTGCTTACGTTTACAGATCGATCAGCAGGCGCGTCGGATCCTCGATCGCGTTCTTGAGCGCGACCAGGAAGGTCACCGCTTCGCGGCCGTCGATCAGGCGGTGATCGTAGCTAAGGGCGAGGTACATCATCGGGCGGACGACCACCTGGCCGTCGCGCACCACGGGGCGCTCCTCGATCCGGTGCAGGCCGAGCACGGCCGACTGGGGCGGATTGATGATCGGCGTCGACATCAGCGATCCGAATACGCCGCCATTGGAGATGGTGAAGGTGCCGCCCTTCATCTCGTCCATCTTGAGCGTACCGTCCTTGGCGCGCTTGCCGAAATCGCCGATCGTCTTCTCGATCGTGGCGACCGACATATCCTGCGCGTCGCGAATGACGGGCACGACCAGACCGTTCGGCGCCGAAACGGCGACCGAAATGTCGGCATAATCGTGATAGACGATCTCATCGCCCTCGATCGAGCCGTTGACCGCCGGGATATCGCGCAGGGCCTGGCATGCCGCCTTCACGAAGAAGCCCATGAAGCCAAGGCGCACGCCATGCTTCTTCTCGAACAGGTCCTTATATTTGGTACGTGCAGCAATGACCTCGGTCATGTCGACGTCGTTGAACGTCGTGAGCATCGCTGCCGTATTCTGCGCTTCCTTCAGCCGCTTTGCGACCGTCTGGCGCAGGCGCGACATGCGGACGCGCTCTTCCTTGCGACCGCCGGAGGTCGACGGCGCCGACACGCTCGCAGCGGGGGCGCTCGCCGCCGCAGCGGCCGGGGCACGCGCCTGGGCTGGGGCGGATTGCGCCGCCAGCAGGACGTCGTCCTTCGTCAGGCGGCCGTCCTTGCCAGTGCCCTTGATCGTCGACGCATCCAGGCCATGCTCCAGCACAGCGCGGCGAACGGACGGAGACAAGGCCTGGCCACCGGTGCCGCCTTCTTCCGCCTCACCATGATTGCCATAGCCGGCCGGCGTGGCCTCTACGGCCGGTGCGGCGGCTGGCTCGGGCGGCTTCGCCGCTTCGGCCTGACCGACCGCGGTACGATTTTCCACAGCAGGCGTCGCACTGGTCTGCGCTGCTGCGCCTTCCTGAATACGCGCAATCACCGCGCCAACGGCAACGGTATCGCCCTCGCTCGCGACGAATTCCGCGAGTACGCCGGCCGTCGGCGCATTAACCTCAACCGCGACCTTGTCGGTCTCCAGGCTGGCGATCGGCTCATCGGCCTTCACCGCTTCGCCGGGCTGCTTGAGCCACTGGCCCAAGGTCGCTTCGGTGATCGATTCGCCCAGCGTTGGGACGATTACGTCGGTCGCCATCGTTTTTCCTTATTGCTTCGATTCGTGACCAAGAGCCTCGGCGACGAGCGCCGCCTGCTGCTTGGCATGGTTCTTCATGAGGCCGGTGGCAGTCGATGCCGACGCCTTGCGGCCGGCATAAACGGGGCGCATCCCAGGCTTGCCCGCCTGCTTTAGCACCTCTTCGATCTGGCATTCGACGAAGCCCCACGCGCCATTGTTGCGTGGCTCTTCCTGCGCCCAGACCACCGTCTCGAGACTCTTCATCGGCGCGATCCGCGCCGTCAGCGCATCGGACGGGAAGGGATAAAGCTGTTCCACCCGCAATATCGCCGTGCCGGTATCCCCGGCCGCGTCGCGCGCCTCGGCCAGGTCGTAGAAGACCTTGCCGGAGCACAAGACCACCCGCTTCACGTCGGCATCCGCCGGCGCGTTGGGATCGCCCAGCACGCGATGGAAGTGGCTGTCGCCCAGGAACTCATCGATGCTCGATACCGCTGACTTGTGGCGCAGCAGTGACTTCGGCGTCATGATCACCAGCGGCTTGCGGAACTTGCGCAGCATCTGACGACGCAGGATGTGGAAGTAATTGGCCGGTGTGGTGCAATTGGCGACCTGGATATTATCCTCCGCGCACAGCTGAAGATAACGCTCCAGACGCGCCGAGCTATGTTCCGGCCCCTGCCCTTCATATCCATGCGGCAGCAGCATCACGAGCCCATTGGCACGCAACCATTTCGATTCACCCGCCGCGATGAACTGATCGATCATCACCTGCGCACCATTGGCGAAATCGCCAAACTGCGCTTCCCACAACACCAAGGTGTTGGGCGACTGGCCGGCATAGCCATATTCGAATCCGAGCACGCCGAATTCGCTGAGCGGGCTGTCGAGCACCTGGAAGCGACGGTCGAGATCCGACAGCGGGATATATTTATGCCCGTCGGTCTGATCGACCCACACTGCGTGGCGCTGGCTGAACGTGCCGCGGCCGACATCCTGGCCCGACAGGCGCACCGGATAATCGTCGAGCAGCAAGGTGCCGTAAGCGAGTGCTTCGGCCGTTGCCCAGTCAAAGCCTTCGCCGGTGGCGAACATGCTCCGCTTCGCATCCAGGATGCGCGCGAGCGTCTTGTGGATCACGATATCGTCGGGAACGGTCGTCAGCTTGGCGGCCACCTTGTCGAGCGATTCGCGCGTCACGCCGCTGGCGGCTGCGCGGCGCTCCGTGATCGGTTCGCGCGGGGCAGCAAGGCCGGCCCACTCGCCCTCGAACCAATCCGCCTTATTGGCTTTGTAGCTTTTGCCGGCCTCGAACTCTTCCTCCAGCCGGGCGACGAATTCGCCTTCCGTCTGATCGACCCAGGCCTGATCGACCTGCCCCTGCGCGATCAGCCGATCGGCGTAGAGCTTGGAAACCGCAGGATGCTTGCGGATCGCCTCGTACATGAGCGGCTGGGTGAAGCCCGGCTCGTCGCCTTCATTGTGGCCGAAGCGGCGATAGCACCACATGTCGATCACGACGTCGCGCTTGAACTGCGCGCGGAATTCGGTTGCAAACTTGCAGGCAAAGGTCACGGCTTCGGGATCGTCGCCGTTCACATGCAGGATCGGCGCCTGGACCATCTTGGCGATGTCCGAACAATAAGGCGACGAGCGCGCAAATTGCGGGCTGGTGGTGAAGCCGACCTGATTGTTGATCACGAAATGGATCGTGCCGCCGGTATTGTAGCCGCGCAGGCCAGAGAAACCGAAACACTCCATGACGATGCCCTGGCCGGCAAAGGCCGCATCGCCGTGGATCAGGATCGGCATCACCTTCGCGCGCTCATTATCCTTCAGCTGCGTCTGCTTGGCGCGCGCCTTGCCGAGCACGACCGGATCGGCCGCCTCAAGGTGCGACGGATTGGGCGCCAGGCTGAGGTGGATATGATTGCCGTCGAAATCGCGATCGGTGGACGTGCCCAAATGATATTTGACGTCGCCCGATCCGCCGACATCCTCGGGGTTGGCCGAGCCGCCGCCAAACTCGTGGAACAGCACCCGATAGGGCTTCTTCATGACGTTGGTGAGGACGTTCAGGCGGCCGCGGTGGGCCATGCCGATCACGACCTCCTCAACGCCGGCCTGGCCGCCATATTTCAACACCGCTTCCAGCGCGGGGATCATGCTCTCGCCGCCATCGAGACCGAAACGCTTGGTGCCGACATATTTGCGAGCCAGGAATTTCTCCCACTGCTCGCCCTCGATCACCTTGGCGAGGATCGCCTTCTTGCCTTCCGGCGTGAAGCTGATTTCCTTGTCCTTGCCTTCCATCCGTTCCTGCAGGAACTTGCGCTCCTCCACGTCCTGGATGTGCATATATTCCAGCCCGACCTTGCCGCAGTAATTGCGGCGCAGGACATCGATGATCTCGCGCACGGTCGCGCGCTCGAAGCCCAACGTACCGCCAAGGTAGATCGGACGATCCATGTCGGCGGCCGTGAAGCCATGATATTCCGGATTGAGATCCTCCGGCGACTCTTGATGCGCGAGACCCAGGGGGTCGAGTTCGGCAAGGAGATGCCCCCGCACGCGATAGGTGCGGATGAGGATCGTCGCGCGGATGGAATCGAGCGCTGCTGCGGTGATGTCGGCAGCAGACGGCGCAGGCGCAGCGGCCGCAGGCGCGGGCTTGCCGCCCTTGGCCGGCTTGGGCGCAGGCTCCATCTGCGTAGGATCGAGGCCCGCGGTCAGCGCGTCCGTGTCGCTCAGCGGCCAGTTGGCCCGCGCCCAGCTCGGGCCCGACACGGTCGATTCGAGCGCTTCGAAATAGTCGCGCCAATCCTGTTCGACCGACTGCGGGTCAGCGCGGTAACGGCGGTACAGCGCCTCCGCGAAGGAGGGGCTTACGCCCTCCAGCTCGTCAAAGCCGATACCTTCGATACCCATCGCACGTCCTTGTTTCGCTTCGCCGCCGGAATAAACCGCTCCGTCGCGGCGGGCCTTAATCAGGTGAGCGTTACCAGCAGCTTAATCAACCCTTGAGCAGCGCGGAAAGCGTCGTTCCAAGCTCCGACGGCGAGGCTGCGACACGAATGCCGGCCTCTTCCATCGCCGCAATCTTGTCCTCGGCGCCGCCCTGACCGCCCGACACGATCGCGCCGGCATGGCCCATCCGGCGCCCCGGAGGCGCGGTACGGCCGGCGATGAAGCCGACCATCGGCTTTTTACGGCCGCGCTTCGCCTCGTCCCTCAGGAACTGCGCAGCCTCTTCTTCCGCCGATCCGCCGATCTCGCCGATCATGATGATGGATTCGGTGGCGTCGTCGGCCAGGAACAGCTCCAGCACGTCGATGAAGTTCGTGCCGTTGACCGGATCGCCGCCAATGCCGACCGCCGTCGACTGGCCCAAACCGGCATTCGTCGTCTGGAACACCGCCTCGTAGGTGAGTGTGCCCGAACGCGAGACGACGCCGACCGAACCCTTGGAGAAAATGCTGCCGGGCATGATGCCGATCTTGCATTCGTTCGGCGTCAGCACGCCGGGGCAGTTCGGCCCGATCAGCCGCGACTTCGAACCGGTCAGCGCGCGCTTGACGCGCACCATGTCGAGCACGGGGATGCCTTCGGTGATGCATACGATCAGCGGAACTTCGGCGTCGATCGCCTCCAGGATCGAGTCCGCCGCGAAGGGAGGCGGCACGTACACGACCGACGCCTCGGCGCCGGTCTTTTCCACGGCCTCGATGACCGTGTCGAAGATCGGCAGGCCCAGTTCCTCGTGGGTCGTCCCACCCTTACCGGGGGTGACACCGCCTACCATCTTGGAGCCATAGTCCAGCGCGGCCTTCGTGTGGAAGGTGCCGGTCTTGCCGGTCATCCCCTGGGTGATGACCTTGGTATTGGCGTTGACGAGAATGCTCATGCGAAAATTCGATCCTTTGGTTCCACGGCACCTGCCGCGGTCCAGACTGTGCCAGCGTCGGCGCTGGAGACTGCCAATCGATCCCGGCCAGGGCCGGGACCACGAATGCCTTATTTCAGGCTTTCATCGATGCCTTGGCAGGCGACCAGCAATTCCTTCACCGCGTCGACCGAGACCTGCAGGTTGCCCTTGGCCTCATCGTTCAACGCGATCTCGACAATCTCTTCTACGCCGCCCGCGCCGATCACGACCGGAACACCGACATACAGGCCATCGACGCCATATTGGCCATCGACATAGGCCGCGCACGGCAGGATGCGCTTCTGATCGTTGAGATAGGCTTCGGCCATCGCGATGCCGCTGGTCGCCGGCGCGTAGAAAGCAGAGCCGGTCTTGAGCAGGGCGACGATTTCGCCGCCACCGCCGCGCGTACGCTTCACGATCGCGTCGATCCGCTCCTGCGTCGACTTGCCCATCTTGATGAGATCGGGAACGGGGATGCCGTTGATGGTCGAATATTCGGCCACCGGCACCATCGTGTCGCCATGACCGCCCAGCACGAACGCGTTCACGTCCTTGACCGACACCCCGAATTCCTCGGCAAGGAAATGGCTGAAGCGGGCCGAGTCGAGCACGCCCGCCATGCCAACCACCATGTGGTGCGGCAGGCCGGAGAATTCACGCAATGCCCAAACCATCGCGTCGAGCGGGTTTGTGATGCAGATCACGAAAGCGTTCGGCGCGTTTGCCTTGATGCCCTCGCCCACAGCCTTCATCACCTTGAGGTTGATGCCCAGCAGGTCATCCCGGCTCATGCCGGGCTTGCGGGCGACACCCGCGGTGACGATGATCACGTCCGCGCCAGCGATGTCGGCATAATCGTTGGAGCCAGTAATCTTGGCATCGAAGCCCTCGACGGGGCCGCACTGCGACAGATCGAGTGCCTTGCCTTGCGGCACGCCTTCGACCACGTCGAACAGGACGATGTCGCCGAGTTCCTTCTTGGCGGCCAGATGGGCCAAGGTTCCGCCGATATTGCCCGCGCCAATAAGCGCGATCTTCTTCCGAGCCATGCGACCCCTTCCAGGCTGATCCAGTGCGCGTGAGAGCGGTCGCAGGAGGCAACCGCGGAGCTGCCCGGGCCGCTTAGACCCATCATCTGAGGGGTTCAACCTTCGAAAGGCGTATTGGGCCACCTGATCCGCGTATCGGCCGAAAATTTCGGCCCCGAGCGTCAATCGGCGGCGATGCCGTGGCCTTCCGCCAGATAATCGGCCGACTGCATTTCCATCAGACGCGACACCGTCCGCTCGAATTCGAACACTCCGTCGCCCGCCGCATACAGATCCTTGGGCCCGGCGGCGGCAGCGGCGAGCAACTTGACCTTATGTTCGTACAAGGCATCGACCAATACCTTGAAGCGGGCAGCCTGATCGCGCCGGTCCGGGCCCATGATTGGGATACCGACGATGATGACGGTGTGGAAAGCCCGTGCAATTGCAAGATAGTCCGGCGCGCCCCGCGGCTCTCCGCAAAGGCGCTTGAAGGAGAAGACGCCCACGCCCTTCAGCGCTTTGGGCACGTGGAGCATCCGCCCGCCCGGCACCTTCAACTCGCAGGACGGAACGTGAATGCGGTCGCTTGGCGGATAATCGGTCAGGCGGAAGAAGGCCGCCGAGACCGCCTGCGTGGCCGCGTCGCCCAGCGGCGTGTACCAGGTCGGAAAGCCGGCCAGCCGATCGAGCCGATAGTCGCTTGGCCCGTTCAACGGCATCACATCCAGCTTCTGCTCGATCAGCGTGATGAACGGCACGAACAGATCGCGGTTAAGGCCATCCTTATAGAGGTCACGCGGCGGTCGGTTGGACGTCGCCACAACCGTGGTGCCGGCATCGATGATGGCCGTGAAGAGGCGGCTCATGATCGCAGCGTCCGCGGTATTGTTGATCACCATCTCATCGAAAGCGAGCAATTTGGCTTCGGCGGCAATGGCTGCGGCCACGGGCGGTATCGGGTCGCCAACCTCCTTGGCCCGCTCGAATCGAAGTCGATCATGGACGTCGATCATGAACTCGTGGAAGTGGACCCGCCGCTTGAGCCGGACGTGCGCGCATTCGTACAGAAGGTCCATCAGCATGGACTTGCCGCGTCCGACGCCGCCCCACAGATAAACGCCGCGCACCGGATCGGGCTTGCGACCCAGCATGCGCCACAGCACGCTGCCCTTGGTAGGCTGGTCCTCCAACGCGCGTGCCAGCACGTCCAGCCGCTCGGCCACCTTGCGCTGGTCGGCGTCGGGCTTCAGCTCGCCCGCTGCGATAAGCCGCTCGTAGCGGGCGAGTACGGTCGTCATTTACGCGCGCAGGATCAGAGCTGGCGCTCCATTTCCATCTTCTTGATCTCGGCAATCGCGCGGGCCGGGCTCAGGCCCTTGGGGCAGACATTGGCGCAATTCATGATCGTGTGGCAGCGATAGAGACGGAACGGATCTTCCAGCTCGTCGAGTCGCTCGCCCGTCATTTCGTCGCGGCTATCGGCAAGCCAGCGATAGGCCTGAAGCAGGATGGCCGGGCCGAGGAATTTGTCGCTGTTCCACCAATAGCTCGGGCAGGACGTCGAGCAGCAGGCGCACAGGATGCACTCATACAGGCCGTCCAGCTTGGAGCGGTCCTCCGGCGATTGCAGCCGTTCCTTGTTCGAAGGTTCGGGCGTGACCGTCTGCAACCACGGCTTGATCGACGCATATTGCGCGTAGAAATGGGTGAAGTCGGGAACGAGATCCTTGATCACGTCCATATGCGGCAGCGGCGTGATCCGCACCTCGCCCTTCACATCCTCGATCGCGGTCGTGCAGGCCAGGCCGTTGCGCCCGTCGATATTCATCGAGCAAGAGCCGCAAATGCCTTCCCGGCACGAGCGGCGGAAGGTGAGCGTCGGATCGACCTCATTCTTGATCTTCAGCAGCGCGTCCAGAATCATCGGCCCGGTCTGCTCGAGATCCAGCTCGTACGTGTCGTAGCGCGGATTCTCGCCGCCTTCGGGATCGTACCGATAGACCTTGAAGCTCTTGACGCGCTTGGCATCGGCCGGAGCCTTATGCTTGCGCGCCTTGCCGCTGATCTTGGAATTTTTCGGAAGTGCGAATTCGGCCATCTGTTACCTCTGCCGGGGCTGATAAAGCCATGTGTGCAGGTGCGAAAGCCCTTAACCGGCCGAGATGGAATTTGTCGTCATGACAAGCCCAACGCGCCTGACCAGCCAAGGCGAAGGTTGCGGGGTTGGAACGTGCACTCTAGCGGGACAGGATGAACCGCCCCCTGCCACCCGTTTTCGTCGTCGGCGACAATGATACCCGATTATGGGGGCTGACGCCCAAGGAACGTATCGCCCGCATAGCGGCGAAGGCCGGCCTATCGATGGCCCAGGGAGCAGCGGCAGGTCCGGTCCTTGTGATCAATAGCGACTTCGCCTTTGACCCGCAGTGGATCGGCTTCATGCTCGATCGGCCAGAAACGGTGCTGACGGTCGACGGCGTGCCGGCGATGGCGTTCACGCAGACGTCGGACGCGGTCGCAGCAATGGAACGCGGCACCATTCCGAACCTTACAGCCGTGCGCGCCGAGGATCATGCCGACTTTTACAATCAGGCGCTGCGCAAGCGCGAGAAGCCGTTCCTCGAACGGCTGACCCCCGCCGCCGTGCCCGGGATCGAGCGGCAAAGCTATTATGGCGCCTATAAGGGCGTGACCGATATCCTGACCAAATATCTGTGGCCGGAAATCGCACTGGTGTTGACGCGGATCTGCGCCCGTATCGGCATCAGCCCCAATATGGTGACCGCGGTCGGCGCACTGGGCTGCGTGCTGGCAACCGTCGCTTTCTGGTATGGCTATTACTGGACCGGCATGGCGGTCGGCTTTGTGTTCATGGTGCTGGATACCGTCGACGGTAAACTCGCCCGCTGCACCATCACGTCCAGCTATTGGGGCAATATCTTCGATCACGGCATCGACCTGGTCCACCCGCTCTTCTGGTGGTGGGCCTGGGCGGAGGGACTGTCGGCCTGGGGCTTGGGCCTTTCGCACGACGATTTCATCTTTGTCATGGGCGTGATGGTCGCGGGCTACATCATCCAGCGCGTCATCGAAGGCATCTTCATCCGCCGCTTCAAGATGCACATCCACATCTGGGAGCGGTTCGATTCGCAGTTCCGGCTGATTACCGCCCGGCGCAATCCGAACATGGTGATCCTATTCGTGTCGCTGCTGGTCAGCCGTCCGGACGTCGGCCTGAACGCCGTCGCCTGGTGGACGGTGATCAGCTGCGTGGTACATTTCGTGCGGCTCGCGCAGGCGGAATGGATCCATCGCCAGGGCCGCCCGATCACCAGCTGGCTGGACGAACCCGCATGAACGATACGATCCGCAAGTTCGGCTATCCCGCCACCCTTTTGGCCGAGTATCGGCACTGGGTCGTGCTGCTTCGCCCGGCCCAGCCCACACTCGGCGCGTTGATCCTAGCCGCGAAATCGGAGGCAACGGCCTTTCCGGATCTGGATCCGGCCGCGTTCGCCGAGCTGGCGACGGTGACGGCCGACCTGGAACAGGCCGTGCGCGGCGCGGTCGATCCCGCCAAGCTGAACTATCTGATGCTGATGATGGTGGATCCCCATGTCCACTTCCACGTCATTCCGCGCTATGAAGGGAGCCGCGAACTGGGAAACATCGCGGTAGCCGATGCCGGATGGCCCGGCGTACCAGCATTGGGCGAGGCCAGGAAGCTGACAGCTGAAGAGACGGATACGCTGGTCCGCTGGCTGAAGGATCGTTGGCCGTCAGCGAGAGGCTGAGGCCCACCGCTCCGTCATCGCCGCCGCCGCCTCCAGGTCCGGCGGAAAATCCACTTCCTGCCATTCCAGTCCCTTGATCGAGACCGTGCCGACCTTGCCGGTCGGGGCGAGCGCGTCGATTGCCTTGAGATACCAATTCTTGGTGCCGGCGGCCGTACGCATCATCGAATCGATCTGATCGCTGAACAGCTTCGGCCCTTCTCCCTGGAAGGCGAGCATGCCAATCGACTCGGCATCCGTCTGGTCCGCCGTAAGCGTCTTGCCGATATGCACGAGCGTGCTGCCATCGCGCTGGACCTTCATGTCGTCCGAATCGTAATCGTCCTTCTCGTCGATCGTGACCGTGATCGGCGCGATTGCGCCTTCCAGCAGGCGTGTGACGATTTCGGCAGAGACGATCGTATCGCCGTTGATGATGATGAAGTCCTGATCCATCTCGGACCGCATCATCCAGCATGTCCCGAGATTGTCGGCAACATGGTAGAAGGGATTAAAGACTGCGCGGGCCCGAACATCTTTGCGCAAGGCGAGCTGGGCTTCGACCTTTTCGGTACGAAACCCTGTCGCCACCACGATTTCCGCGACGCCGGCGGCGGCAAGCGCGTCGATCTGCCAGTCCAGCAAGGTCTTGCCCGCAAACGGGATCAGGCATTTGGGCTGGTCGGCCGTGATCGGCCCAAGGCGGGAGCCCTGACCGGCGGCAAGAATGATGGCGCGCTTGATGATCATGGATGCCCCCGGCAGGCTTAGTAAACGCGCGCCTTCGGCTTGATATACTCGATTTCGTCCGTGAGCGTGTAATCATGCACCGGGCGGTAATCGATCGTGACCGCGCCCTTATCGAACCACGTGATCGTGTGCTTCATCCACTCATCGTCATGCCGCTCGGGATAATCCTCGTGCATGTGCGCGCCGCGGCTTTCGTGGCGGTTGGCAGCCGAATGCATCGTCACCACCGCCTGCGGCAGCATATTGTCGAGCTCGAGCGTCTCGATCAGGTCCGTATTCCAGATCAGCGAACGATCGGTGATCCCGATATCCTGCAGGCGAGCATTGACCGCGTCGATCTTGCCCATGCCTTCGCGCAGCGTCTCGGTCGTGCGGAACACCGCGCAGTCGGACTGCATGGTGCGCTGCATCTCCAGCCGGATTTCCGCGGTCGGCGATCCGCCGGCCGCATTGCGATAGCGATCGAGACGGGTCAGCGCCTTGTCATCCGCTTCCGCGACAATCTTGCCGTGCTTGGCATTGGGCTGGACCAGTTCGGGGATACGATGCCCGGTCGCGCGACCGAACACGACCAGATCGATCAGGCTGTTCGAGCCCAGACGATTGGCACCATGGACGGAAACGCACGCCGCCTCGCCGACCGCGAACAGGCCCGGCACGACCGTGTCGGGGTTGCCGTCCTTCAGCGTCACGACTTCGCCGTGATAATTACAGGGGATGCCGCCCATATTGTAGTGCACGGTCGGCGTGACCGGCAGCGGCTGGCGCGTCAGATCGACGCCGGCGAAAATCTTGCCGGTCTCGGTGATGCCGGGGAGCCGTTCCGCCAGCACCTTGGGATCGATATGATCGAGGTGGAGGTAGATATGGTCCTTGTTGGCGCCGACGCCGCGACCTTCACGGATTTCCATCGCCATCGAGCGTGAGACGACGTCGCGCGAGGCGAGATCCTTCGCCGAAGGGGCATAGCGCTCCATGAAACGCTCGCCCTCGCTGTTGGTGAGGTAGCCGCCTTCGCCGCGCGCGCCTTCGGTGATCAGCACGCCCGCGCCGTAAATGCCGGTCGGATGGAACTGAACGAATTCCATATCCTGCATCGGCAGGCCCGCGCGCAGCACCATCCCGCCGCCATCGCCCGTGCAGGTATGCGCCGACGTCGCCGAGAAATAGCAGCGGCCATAGCCGCCGGTTGCGAGCACGGTCGCATGGCTACGGAAACGATGGATCGTCCCGTCTTCCATGCACATGGCGATCACGCCCTTGCACTCTCCGCCCTCCATGATGAGGTCGAGCGCGAAATATTCGACATAGAAATCGGCGTCATACTTCAGGCTCTGCTGGTAGAGCGCATGCAGCATGGCGTGGCCGGTGCGGTCGGCGGCGGCGCAGGTGCGCTGCGCGGGCGGGCCTGCCCCCATATTCTGCATCATGCCACCGAACGGGCGCTGATAGATCTTGCCCGCCTCGGTCCGGCTGAACGGCACGCCGGCATGTTCCAGCTCATAGACCGCCGCAGGCGCCTCGCGGACCATATACTCGATCGCGTCCTGGTCGCCGAGCCAGTCGGAGCCCTTGACGGTGTCGTACATGTGCCAGGTCCAGTGATCCGGCCCCATATTGCCGAGCGAGGCGGCGATGCCGCCCTGGGCGGCAACGGTGTGCGACCGGGTCGGGAAGACCTTGGTGATGCAGGCCGTCTTCAGCCCCTTTTCGGCGATGCCCATGGTCGCGCGCAGGCCCGACCCGCCGGCGCCGACGACGACCGCGTCATAGACATGGTCGATGATCTGGTAGGCGGCAGGCATTACGCAACGGCTCCCTGGAAGGCGACCTTCAGGATCGCAAAGATCGCCAGCGCAGCGCCGCCGATCGCATAGAAGTTGAGCAGGACCAGCGCGACGATACGGCTGAAATCATGCTGATAATCCTCGATCACAGTCTGCAGACCAAGACGAAGATGGTAGAAAACCGAAATGACCGCGAGGATCAGCGGCACGCTTGCCCATGGCGAGGAGAGCCACACCGTCAGGGCGCGATAATCCCACAAAGGCAGCCGGAAGAGCGACACGACCAGCCAGGTGATCAGCAACAGGTTGCTGCCGGCGGTCAGACGCTGGCGCCACCAATGCTGCGAGCCATGCTTGGCCGCGCCCAGGCCGCGCACCCGGCCGATGCTGGTGCCCGTGCCCATTACTGTGCTCCCAGGAAAAGAACGCTGCCCCAAATGAGCAGGGTCAGGACGATCGAGACGATCATCGTCGCGATCGCGCCGGTCTTGTTGGTCTTCAGCTCATAACCCGCGCCGGTATCCAGCAACAGGTGGCGTACGCCGGAGCAGAGATGCTGCAAGATCGTCCAGGTGAGGCCAACCAGGATCAAGGCGGGGATCAGGTTGAGCCGGCCGCTGCTGTTCGAGGTCATCAGATCGACGAACCTGGCATAGCTCGCCTCACCCCCTGCCAGGGCGAGGAGCCACCAGATCAGCAGGATGCCGCCGCCGATGGCATTGGCCACGCCGGTCGCGCGGTGAAGGATCGAGACCAGCATATGCGGGCCCCATTTCCAGATCGTCAGGTGCGGCGACAAAGGCCGCCCGGGATTGCGCGCCATGTTCGGGCTTAGGTCCCCAGAAAGAATGATCCGAGCCCTTTAGCCCAAACATGCCGCGTTGCAACGTCGAGCGAGGAACGCAGAGCGGATATTATGGTCCTGGCATTCCTTTGCTGCCCTACAGGCGCTAGGCGCGCGCCATGAGCATTCATATTCTCGCGACCGGTACCAGCCGGGGCATCGGCGCCGCGATCGCCGCCGCTTTTGATTCGGACGGCATCCGCTTTGTCGGCCATTCGACCTCGCCCGGGCCTGACCGCCTTGCGGCTGATCTGGGCGAGGACGGGGCGGCACGGGGACTTTGGGACGCGGCACTGGAGCAGTTGGACGGCCGGATCGACATCCTGATCAACAATGCCGGCATCTTCGAGGCGACACCCATCGCGCTTAGCGATGCGGACTGGCTGAGCGGATGGGAACGCACCCTTCGCATCAACCTGACCGCCGCCGCCGAACTCAGTCGTCTGGCCGTCCTCCACTTCCAACAACATGGTCGCGGCGGACGTATCGTCAATGTGGCGAGCCGGGCGGCCTATCGCGGCGACAGCCCCGCCCACTGGCATTATGCGGCGTCAAAGGCGGGCATGGTCGCGATGACCAAGACGATCGCGCGCGGCTATGCCCGCAACGACATCCTCGCCTTCGCGATATGCCCGGGCTTCACCATGACCGGAATGGCCGACGATTATCTGGCCAGCCGCGGCGGCGAGGCGCTTCTCGCCGATATCCCGCTCGGCCGCGTTGCGGCTCCCGAAGAGGTCGCGGCAGCCGTCCGCTTCCTCGCATTGGACGCGCCGCCCTCGATGACGGGCGCAGTGATCGATATCAATGGAGCCTCGTATGTCCGGTGAATGGCAGCCCCAGAGCGCGGAAAGCTGGAAAGTCACGCTTCCGTGCACGAAGGCGGAAAGCGATATGCTGACGGCGGCCGAGCCCGAGTTCGAAGTCGATCCGCCGGCAGTGCTGATGACGAGCGAACCGGACCCGGCAAGACCGGACGACTGGCAGCTGGACGTCTATCTGGGTGCGCAACCCAGTGCGGAATTGCTGCGGGCGATCGTCGGGCTGGTTCCCAGCGCTGCGGGAACCGCGCCGAAGATCGAACGGATCGAAGATGCCGACTGGGTGACCGTCAGCCAGCGCTTCCTCGAACCGATCCGTGCCGGCCGCTTCTATGTGCACACGGCCGCGCACGCCGAGACGATACCCGCCGATGCGGTCGCCTTCCGGATCGAGGCGGGCCGTGCGTTCGGAACCGGACATCACGAAACCACGGCGGGCTGCCTGGAAGCGCTCGATCACCTGGCGCTGGCCGGCCATGTTTATGAGAATATCATCGACGTCGGCACGGGATCCGGATTGCTGGCCTTCGCGGCCCGCGCGCTATGGCCGGACGCGATGATCACCGCCTCCGACATCGACCCGGTCTCGATCGATGTGACGGCGGAGAATATGGCGATCAACGTTATCCCAGCCGACGCCATAACCCTGATTGCGGCCGATGGCGTGGATGATCCGGCACTTCGCGCGCGCGGCCCCTTCGACCTCATCGTCGCCAATATCCTGGCGGCACCGCTGATCGAGCTCGCGCCCGACCTGATTGCCACACTGCGCCAAAATGGCACCATCGTCCTGGCCGGTTTGCTGGCAACCCAGGCGGCGGATGTGCTAGCAGCCTATGTATCGCAGGGCATGATGCCGTCCTCTCGCATCGACAGTGGGGACTGGTCGATCCTGACGCTCGTTCAGGCATCGTAAAGAGTGCTTGAGCGAGGTGATGTACCTTGATAATACAGTCGGACGACAGCGCCTGAGGGGAAAGCGCGCTGGATCGTCAGGGATGGGACGGCGAGATGAATATGGAGACGGGTTTTAGCAGCGATCCGGCGGGCTATGTCGCGCTGGACGATGCACGCAATCGCCGCAAACGAATCCTGATCATCGTCTTTGTCCTCGCTATATTTGTCGTCCTTGGGGTCGCCTGGAAGATCATGCATCCGGCGAAGCCCGCCGCTGCGACCGACACCGCTCCCAACGTCACCGTTATCGTACCAGGCCGCCATGAGGTTACGGCGCAGATTCCTGCCGTCGGCAATATCGGCGCGCGGCGCGATATGCCGGTCGGCGTCGCCGGTGAAGGTGGCACGGTGCGATCGGTGCTGGTCGAGCAAGGCACCTGGGTTGCAGCAGGCCAGGTGCTGGCGACGATCGACCGGTCCGTCCAGGTGCAGCAGGCGGCGTCGCTCGCCGCATCGATCAATCAATCGCGTGCCGACGCCCTGCTGGCCAAGGCTAACCTCGACCGCGCCAAAGCGCTGGTTTCGCGCGGCTTCGTCTCGAAGGCGGATGTAGACACCAAGCAGGCAGCTCTCGATGGTGCCAATGCGCGGGTCGCCGTCGCCCAGGCGCAGTTGCGGCAACAGCAGGCGCTGATTGGCCGCCTCAACATACGCTCGCCCACGGCAGGCCTGGTGCTGACGCGCAACGTCGAAGCGGGGCAAGTGGTCGGTGCTGGATCGCCGGCCTTGTTCCGTGTTGCCGAAAACGGGAAAATGGAGCTGCAGGCACGCCTGGCTGAGGATGATCTCGCGCGCATTCGCGTAGGATCGCCCGCCGTTGTGACCCCAGTGGGCACGACTTTGAAGATCGCGGGCACGGTGTGGCAGATTTCGCCCGTGATCGACGCGCAGACCCGCCAGGGAACGGTGCGGGTTGAACTGCCCTACAATGTGGCCTTGCGTCCAGGCGGCTTCGCCTCGGCGCAGATCGGCGGCGGCCGTGGCGACCTGCCGTTGCTGCCGGAATCGGCGGTGTTGAGCGATGCCAAGGGCAATTACGTCTATCTGATCGGCAGCGACAACAAGGTCGTTCGCCGCGACGTGAAGGTGGGCGATGTCGACGAGCGCGGCGTCACCGTCGTCTCGGGCCTGTCGGGCACGGAGCGGGTGGTCGCATCCGCCGGTGCCTTCCTGAACCCGGGCGACAGAGTGAAGCCGGACCTGCAGCCGTCCCCGCGTTGAGAAGGCAAGAGCGATGAACTTTCGCAACATCTCTGCCTGGGCGATCCGCAACCCGGTTCCGCCAATCGTGCTGTTCGTGGCCCTCACGCTGGCCGGCGTCCTGTCGTTCATGCGGATGGACGTGAACCAGAATCCGGAAATTACCTTCCCGGGCGTCATCGTCTATATCACTCAGCCCGGCGCGGCCCCGACCGAGCTTGAAACGCAGGTCACGCAGCGGGTCGAAGCGGCGGTACGCAGCCTGGAAGGCGTCGAGGAGATCAACTCGACCATTCAGGAAGGAAGCTCGCAGACCTTCGTCCAGTTCACGCTGGAAACGCCAGTTGATCGCGCGACGACCGACGTGCGCGATGCCATCTCGCAAATCCGTGGTGAATTGCCCGATGGTATCCTCGAACCACAGATCATTCGTGCCAAGGTGAATGGTGGCGCGATCGCCAACTGGTCGGTCGAAGCCACCGACATGACCATGGAGCAGCTGTCCTGGTACGTTAAAAATATAGTCTCGCGTCGTCTGCTCGCCATTCCGGGCATGCAGGGGATCGAAACACGCGGCGGCGTCGAGCGTGAAATCCGCGTGATCCTGGATCCCGCGAAGATGCAGGCGCAGGGTGTTACCGCCAGCCTGATCAATGCCCAGCTTCGCTCGATCAACATGAATGCTGCCGGCGGACGTGCAGAGATCGCAGGCATTGAGCAATCGGTGCGCGTGCTCGGCAACGCCCAGAATGCTTACACGCTCGGCCAGACCCAGATTCAGCTCGGTCAGGGCAGGTCGGTCCGCCTATCGGATATTGCGACGGTGCGCGATGCCTATGGCGAGCGTCGCAGCCTGGCGATCATGAACGGCAAGTCGGTGGTCAGCTTTGGCATTCAGCGTGCGCGTGGCGCATCAGACGTCACGATCTATGACGAGACGGTCAAGGCGCTGGCCCAGCTGGAGAAGGAGAATCCCAAGATTCACTTCGTCCAGCGCTACAACAGCACCAAGGACACCAAGGAAAATTATAAGGGCGCGCTCCACGCGATGATCGAGGGCGCGGTGCTTGCGGTCATCGTCGTCTTCCTGTTTCTGCGAGACAAACGCGCGACGCTCATCTCTGCGCTGGCCATTCCGCTGTCGGCAATCCCGACCTTTTGGATCCTCAGCCTGCTGGGCTTCACACTGAACTTCATGACGCTGCTGGCACTCAGCCTTGTGGCGGGCGTCCTGGTCGATGACGCGATCGTGGAGATCGAGAATATCGTCCGGCACATGCGCATGGGTAAGACCGCCTACCAGGCATCGATCGACGCCGCCGACGAGATCGGGCTTGCGGTGGTGGGCACGACTTTTTCCATCGTCGCGGTGTTCCTGCCGGTCGCAATGATGCCAGGTATTGCCGGGCAGTTTTTCAAGAATTTTGGTCTGACGGTCGTCGTCGCGGTGCTGATCAGTTTGCTGGTGGCACGCCTGATCACGCCCATGGTCTCAGCTTATTTTCTGAAGGCGCATGGCGAAGCCTCGCATGGCGAGGGCGCAATGATGAACCGCTATATGGACGTGCTGCGCTGGACACTGGACGACAGCAAGGCACACGCTGCCCGCGCGCGGGGATCGCGTTTCTTCGCCTGGACACGCGACCATCGCTGGTGGACGATGGGAGTAGGCTTCGTCGCGTTCATCATCACAATCGCGCTGTTCGTGGTGATCCCAAAGACGTTCATGCCCCCCCAGGACAATGACCTCAGCCGTATCAACGTCACGATGCCGCCGGGAACGACACTGGAGCAAACGCGCGATGCGTCCGAGCGTGTGGTGGCGATGGTCAAGCAACAGCCCGATGTCGCCACGGTCGTCAATTATGTCGATGTCGGAAGCAGCTATATCGTCGTCACGCTGCGTGATGATCGGTCCCGCAAATCGACCGAGTTCGAACGCGCGGTCGCGCCGCTGCTGCAGAAGGTGCCGGATGCGCGCGTCAACTTCGAAACCCAGGGCGGCAATGGCGGCCGCGACATCCAGATTCAGCTCGCCGGCGACGATCCCGTACAATTGACCAATGCGGCGCTGGGCGTGATCGAGCAGATGAAGAAACTGCCGGGCATCCGCACGCCGCGGATCGAAGGTGATCTGCCCCGCCCTGAAATCACGATCAAACCCCGCTTCGGCCTCGCCGCCGATATGGGCGTAACGACGCAGGCGCTAAGCCAGGCGATCCGTATCGCGACGATCGGAGACATTGATCAGAACGCTGCCAAATTCTCGTTGAATGATCGACAAGTGCCGATCCGCGTGATGCTGAATGAGGATAGCCGCCGCAATCTTTCGACAATTTCCAACCTTCCCTTGCCGACCGCCAGCGGCGGCAGCGTACCGTTGAGTGTTGTCGCCGATATCGGCTTTGGCGCAGGTCCGTCCCAGATCGAGCGCTTTAACCAGGAGCGCCGTATCATCATCAGCGCCGATCTCGCTCCAGGGGCGGTCAGCGGCGACGAGCGTACCAAGATCATGGCCCTGCCCGCCATGAAGACATTGCCACTGGGCGTTCACTATGCAGCGGCCGGCGATGCCAAATGGCAGGAAGAGATGATCGTGAACTTCATGATCGCCGTCGTCGCTGGCATCCTGCTCGTGTTCGCGGTGCTGGTGCTACTCTACCGTCGTGTTGTGCCGCCGTTCGTCAACATGACCTCGCTGCTGCTGGCGCCGCTGGGCGGGCTGATCGCGCTGCTGATCGCGGGCATGCCAATGTCGCTGCCGGTGTTCATCGGCCTGCTGATGCTCTTCGGTATCGTCGCCAAGAATTCGATCCTGTTGATCGACTTCGCCATCGAAGAGATGCGCCAGGGTCGTCCGTTGCTGGAAGCGGTGGTCGACGCCGGACACAAACGCGCGCAGCCGATCGTGATGACCACCGTCGCGATGGTCGCCGGTATGATGCCGACCGCCCTTTCGCTGGGCACGGATGGATCGTTCAACCAGCCGATGGCGGTGACCGTGATCGGTGGCCTGATCCTGTCGACCCTGCTGACGCTGCTGATCGTGCCGGCAGGCTTCAGCCTCGCCGACGGTATCGAGAAATGGATGGGTCGCAAGCTAGGTGGCGCGCTCACCAATGGCGGCGAAAATGCGATCCCGCCCGCTATTCCCCAACCGGCGGAGTGAACCTTCCGGGCTGATGGCGATTGTCTGAACGACATGTCGCCATCCCCCATCTTGCCATGACCCTGCGCGAGCGCGCTCTCCCCGCCAACGGCGGCGTACGCAACATGCGGATCATCGCGACCGGGCTGCTGGTCGCGATGGCTGCGCTGTTCTTCATCGCCGGCGCATTGCGGCCGCTGCATCCCGCCTGGGGCTATGTCCGCGCCTTTGCGGAGGCCGCAATGGTCGGCGGCCTGGCCGACTGGTTCGCGGTGACGGCGCTGTTTCGGCATCCGCTGGGCCTGCCCATTCCGCACACTGCGATCATTCCGCGCAACAAGGATCGGATCGGAGACAGTCTGGCTGCCTTCCTGCGCTCCAACTTTCTCGTTCCCCGCGTCGTGGGTCGGCGCATGGCGCGGTTGGACGTGGCCCGTGCGATCGGCCGGGTGCTGGCGGCACCGCCCCGCGAGGGCGCGATGCGGGCAGGCGCGGGCAAATTGGCCGAGACGCTGCTCGAAAGTCTGGACGATGAGCGTCTGGGGCAATTGTTCAAGAGCGCGGCCACGCAGCGTCTGAAAGCGTTGGAGATCGCGCCGATGGTGGGTCAGTTGATGGCGGCGGCCATGGCCGAAGATCGCCATCGCCCTATGATCAACTCGGCTATTCTGTGGGCCGGACGAACGCTGGAAACCAACGAACCTCTGTTCCGCCAGATGATCCACGAGCGCGCCGGATCCGTCCTGCGCTGGACCGGACTGGACGAGACGCTTTCCAGCAAGATCCTGGATGGCCTGTTCAAGCTGCTGGGGGACATGGCGGAAGATCGCGATCATCCCCTGCGCGTCAAAGCGGAGGAAGGTCTGGCCCGGCTTGCCGAGCGCCTGCAAACCGATCCGGAACTTCAGGAAAAGGTGGCCGCATTCCGCGACTCGGCGCTTGCCAACCCGGCCGTGGGGGCATGGCTGGACGGAATGTGGCAAAGTGCCCGCGCTGCAATGCTCCGCGCTGCGCGCGATCCCGACTCGGTCGCCGCGGGACGTTTTGGCGAGGCGATGCGCCAGATCGGCAAGCGCCTGCAGGAAGATATACGTGTCCGGCTGGCGGTGAACCGATTCGCGCGGCGTGCGACGGTCGCCTTGGTGGCATCCTATGGCGACGGGATCGTGACCCTGGTGTCGGAGACGGTGCGAGGTTGGGACGCGCACACCGTCACCAACCGGCTGGAAAGTGCCGTAGGTCGCGATCTGCAATATATCCGTATCAACGGCACGGTTGTGGGCGGCCTGGTCGGCGTCGCCATTCATCTTGTCGAAAATTTCACCTGATCCGGGGTCCGCATAAGGCGGACAGCGGGGCGTCCTGAGACAAGGAAGCGCAACCTGGCGTAACGGCCGTTGCATCGCGCGAAAAGCGCCGCTAAGCCGCGCTCCGCTGGTGCCGGGGCTGTAGCTCAGATGGGAGAGCGCTGCAATCGCACTGCAGAGGTCAGGGGTTCGATTCCCCTCAGCTCCACCAGCCCGCTGTGCGTCGTCTTGATGCTTCCGCCTCTTCAGCATCTCCTTCGCAGCCGTGATTCGGACGCTACGTCTGAACCCTTGATAGACCCAGGATATGGGACGTGAGGTGATTGGCGAACGCGGCGCCTGGACCAAGCAACTTTAATGGGCAGCTGTTGCGGGCCTCGCTGCCGGCGAAACACGCGCTCCGTTGAAGCCATGTGGTTCATCCGGCAGGGCATCCGTCAGATGCCAATCCCGCAGCTTGAAGCCCGCTTCCCGCTGGTGTGGCCGACCCCAATCCCCTCGCGTCAGCAAGGTTGATGAGATCGGCCACGCACTTGGCGAAGATCGCGACGTTAATTGCGATGCACGAGGATCAGAATTTAACGGTGGTGCTGATCGCGATGTTGCGCCCGAGCGCGTCATAGCGCTGCGGGAAGGTGTTGTTGTGCGCCAAGCTGATATCGTAGGAATTGGCGATCAACGGCGGGTTCTTGTCGAAGACGTTGTTGGCAATCAGGCGCAGGGTGAAGCGGCTGTCGACGTTGAAGCTCAAGGCCAAGTCGAAAAAGCTCTGAGGCCCAATACGGTAGAAGGTGGTCTGAGCCCGATCTGGCGTGCCACCGATTGCCGGGTCACCCGAGTTGTTGGCATTCGTCAGAGAGCCCGTGTAGCGCCAATTGAACGACGCGCTGAACAGCCCGCCGGGCGTGTTGTAGGTCGTCCGCAATGTGTGCGCCCAGCGCGGCAACAGTTGACCGCATCCATTGCCGAAATAGCCCGCGCAATTGCGGAGCGGCTGGATGGGCGAGTCCTGGCCGCCAGCGAAGGTGGTGAGCGATCCGTTGAAGTCGAAATCCAGGTGGCCGAAACGCGGCCCAAGCCCCAACGTATACTGGCCCTGGAAGTCGTAACCGCGCGCGATCGAATAATAATAATTGGTCGTTCCGGCGCGGATGAAGCCGCTGGTCGGATTGGACGCCGCAGACGCACTCAGCGTTCCATCGGCCGCACGCACGAAACCCGAGCAGAAATAAGGATCTGCGGTCCGCAAGCAGCCGTCATAATAATAAGAGTCGCCGTTATAGCTCAACGAATTGTTGATCTTAACCCTGTAATGATCGACCGAGAGGATCAATCCCTTGATAAAGCGCGGCTTGAGGATCAGGCCGTAGGTGAGCGTGTACGCGGTCTCCGGGTCGGCGCGGAAGCCGCCCGAGCGCACGGTGCACTGGTTGTTCGGACAGAGAAGCGTGGCGCTGCCGTAGAGATTGTCGGCGAGCCCGGTGGCCCGGCACACGTCACGCGAAGCGAGCGGCGCGGTGGTGGTTATCGTCTGGCCGGGATTGTTGGGATCCTGGATCTGGCGCGCCACCGGTGCGCAGAAATCGTTCTGGGACCCGCCCTGGCGCGAGAAGCTGATGTTGGAAGCCTGATAGCTTTCCACCAAGGTCGGCGCGCGTTGCGCCTTATTATATGACCCCCGGAACGTGATGTCCGATACGGGCGAGTAAATGCCTTCCAGCTTCCAGGTCGTGAAACGATCGGGATTCACATTATACTTGGAAACGCGGAAACCGCCGTTCCACTGCAGCTGGTGAACGAAAGGCTTGTCCTGGACCAGCGGCGCCTGGATTTCGGCGTTTGCCTCCCAGACATGCTGCTTGAGATGCACGTCCTGTCCGCCAAAGATCGTGCGGAACGGTCCATCTGCGGTAGAATCAAAGGTTTCCTTGCGGAACTCGGTGCCGAAAGCGACCGCTACGCCATCCGTCGCGAAAGGCGAGGTGATGCCATATTTGCCGAGATCGCCCGTAATGTTGAGCTGACCATCATACAGCTTGCTCACGTTTTTCTGCGTGCCCGCCGCGTCCGCGAAGAAATAGTCCATCAGCGCGCGGCTGCCGTTGCCGGCGCTGAACGCGTCGAAGGGAATACAAGCTGGGTCGGTACCGTTGATCGCCGCAACGCAGGTTGGGGTGCCGTTCACGTTGACGACGTTGAGCGCGTTGTTGACCCGGTTGAAATTGGCCTGTCCGGCCGTGGTCCAATTCTGCTGGTTGCGCGCATAGACGCCACCGAGATCGTAGGTCCAGGCGTCGCCCAACTTGCCGCGGATACCGGCCGTTCCCCGGATTCCCTTGTTGAGGTAAATATCGTCGGCGGTTGGCACATTGTTGAGGCGATAGCTGAGATCGATCGGCGCCAGCGCAGATGTGCCGGCCGCGCTTCCGCACAAGGCGGTCGCCTGCGATCCCGACAAATAGGGGTTGTTGCAATTCACCTGGTACGGTGAGGAGCCGTAGGATGCATAGGATTGCAGCACGGTCGGGTAGACGTTTCGCGACTTGTCCCGGAACCAGATGGCCGACCCGTAGAGTTCGGCGGCATCGGAGAACTTCATGGTAAAGAAGCCGCCCGCGTTGACGCGCTCGTCGGGCCGCTGGTCGTTGTAGATATCAAAGTAATTGGAGTCGGTGCCGAAGCCCGTGCCGTACGGGATGAAGGCGCGCGTGCCGTCCGGATTGTTGACCAGCCTCGTGCCGGCGAAGGCACCCGATTGCGGCGTGATCGAGCCGGCGCGGGGGTAGCCCAGATATTGGCAGGAAACAGGCCCGTCCTTGGATTGCTGCACCAAGCCACAGGCGGCGGTGGAGCGATCCGCATAACCGACCGGGTCGACGTGCTTATAATTGATGAAACCGGATATCTTCAGCCGGTCTTCCAGCAGCGACGTGCCTGCCGTCAGGGTCAAATCTGCCCGACCGCCGTCCGCGCTGTTGCCGGATGCAGCCGGAAAGCCCGCCGCATTGGCTGTCCGGGACACGATGTTAGGTGTGTTGTTGTGCTGGTAGAAGTTATAGTTCGCATCCAACCGGATGCCCTTGAAATCCGGCTTGAGGATGAAGTTGACGACGCCGGCAACGGCATCGGAGCCGTAGACCGATGAGGCGCCGCCCGTAAGCACGTCCACTCGTTCGAGCAGCGACACGGGGATGATATTGGTGTCCTGGCCGTTCTGGGTACCAATGCGCTTGCCGTCGATCAGGACCAGCGTGCGCTCGAAGCCCAGGCTGCGCAGCTTGATCCGCTGGCGGCCATCTGAATCCGAGTAGGTCTGCTGATTGTCGGGCGCTACCTGCGGCAAGCGGTTCAACACTTCCTCAACGTTCAGCGGAGCCTGCTGCCTGATGTCCTGCGAGGTCACGGATGTGATCGGGGCAGCTGCCACTGCATTCGGACGAGTAATGCGGGTGCCGGTTACAACCACCTCCCCACTCTGTGTCGGAGCCGCGGCGGGCTGATTCGCGCTAGGGGGAGGCGGACTATCTTCCGGCGTAGGAGCGACCTGTCCAGGCGCCTGGGAGTCGGGCACGCTCGCCGCGTTCACTGCGGGCTCTTCCGACTGCGGCGATGGAGACTGCGCCGACGCCACTCCGCCTAAGGACATCGCGCCTATCAGCGCCACCATCGAAACCGAGTGCCTCAGCATGCCACGCCCCTTACATCGTTACGTATACGCAGCGAGCTTCCACCAACCGGGTCAGACGTCAATACCGCTTTATAACCTTTGGTGAAGTTTGCGGGGGATGTTGCAGTCTCGTCACTGATCCCGGCAACTCGGCTTCACGTGTGCCAGTCCTTAGAAAAGGTCAGAATTCGGCCGTTTCATCCGATTTGGTTGAAGATTAGGCGTGTCCCGCAGCGAGCCAGTTTCCGTTTTCCAAGCAATACCAATCTGTTGCCTATTCTTAGGCCCGTGTTCCTTCAGATGAAGCCAGGAGTTGGCGCGCGCACGACTATGCCCTGAAGGCCGGCGGACCCCTAAGCTCTGGCACCACCAATGCGCAGCGAAGCTAATCTAGTTGCCCTGGCGACACCATCTGGCGGCGGCCCCTAGCGCGCCGCTCGTCGGGATTTAGCCGTCAGCCAGCTCCGCGACGAAGTCATAGCCGTCGCCACGATAATAGGAGCGCGTGAATTCCGAAGCACGCCCATCCCTCAGAAAACCGCAGCGCTCGATCAGAAGACCGGGAGTGCCTGTGGCTACGCCCAGCAGGCGCGCATGGTCCGGCCCGAACGGCACCGCCCGCAGCCGTTGAAGCGCGCGCACCGGCCGACTGCCTGCCGCTTCCAGCGCTACGTAAAGGCTGTCGTGCACCGCTTCGACGCCGGAGAGGCAGTAGCCCGCGATCGTGGCATATTCGAGCGCCATCGGCTGCCCGTCCGCCAAGCGGAGGCGGTGGAAACGATAGACGGGCGCCCCCGGCGAAAGACCGAGCGACAAGGCCTCCTCCGGATCGACCGTGCCCGCCACGCGGCTGATCCATTTGTTGGTAACGACCTTCCCGCGGGCGGCCATATCCTCCGAAAAGGAGGACAATTTGGAAAAGCTTTTCTCCACGCGTCCGGCGACGAACGTGCCTGCCCCACGCCGGCGGGTCAGTAGCCCTTCCTCCGCCAGCCCGGCGATCGCCTTGCGTACCGTGATGCGGGAGATGTCATATTCGACGGCCAAATCGCGCTCGGCGGGGATCGCGTCGCCAGGCGACAGCACCGCGCCCCCGATCGCCGCACGGATCAATTGTTGCAGCTGCAGGTATAAAGGAGCCGGGTTACCAGGCCGGAAGCTTCCGATCTGTTGCGAGAAGATCAAACTGAGCATCCCCCTCCGACCATGCGTCGGTGCGGCATCCTCGCCACCCATACGGCTATGACCAGATAGCAGCACGGAGATTGCTCACAATCCCTAACATCATGAGCAGGTCGGTAAGGCCACTCTGGGCTGAACGCCGCTTGCGCTTGGACCTATATTGGTTATGCATGTCGTACGGTATTGGTTTGCATGTCTTACAGCAGAGACGGGGCGCAGCATGGCGAGGTCGACACGGGCAGCTGCGTGGATGGCGGCGGCTATGGCGAGCGTTGGAAGCGCGACACCCGCTCTTGCATCGGATCGGCCGGTAAGTCTGCTGCCACGTCCCGCCAGCCTGACCTATCAGTCCGGTAGCGTGACGATTGGCAACGGTGCCGGAATTGCCGTGCCTGCCGGCGACGCGGACGCCATAGGTGCCGCCACGCTCCTGATGGCGCACGTCAGAGGCGAACGGGGTCTCGCCCTGCAATTGACAGACGGGCCGGCCGCCCTCGTCCGTTTCGTGCGGGATCCCGCCCTTATCCAGCCGGAAGCGTATCGTCTGACGGTCGGTAGAAGCGGGGTGAAGATTATCGCGGGTTCGCATGCGGGGTTCGTCAATGGCGCGATGACCATGGCCCAGCTGCTCAGCCCGGATGACCGCTTCGGCCAGCCGGTGCGGGTGCCCGCACTCACCATAGCCGACGCGCCGCGCTTCGGCTGGCGCGGGCTGATGGTGGACACCGCCCGCCACTTCGTGCCGCTGCCGACCCTCACCCTGATCGTCGACCAGATGGCGTCTGTGAAGCTCAACGTCCTCCACCTCCACCTGACCGACGATCAGGGCTGGCGCTTTGAAGTGAAGCGTTACCCGCGGCTGACGGACATCGGTGCGTGGCGGCAAGCGCCGTCCACCGGCGGCCCGCCGCCGCCCGGAAGGGTTGGTGGTTTTTACACGCAGGCGGAGTTGCGCGGGCTGGTATCTTATGCCGCCGAACGCGGCATCACGATCGTCCCCGAAATCGACCTGCCGGGCCACGCCCAAGCGCTGGTCAGCGCCTATCCGGAGATCGGCATATTGGGCGACACGCCTGCCGTCGGCCACGACTGGGGCGTCAATCCTTACCTATTGGATCCTGGTCCCAAGGGCGTGCGCTTTGTCGAGGACGTGCTGGACGAGCTGATTGACGTCTTCCCCGGCACCTATGTTCACCTGGGCGGCGACGAGGCCGTCAAGGACCAGTGGGAGCGCTCGCCCAAGGTCCAGGCGCAGATGAAGGCGCTCGGCATCACAACCGAAAATGGACTGCAAAGCTGGTTGATCGACGAATTTGGCCGCTATCTCGGCGCCAAAGGACGACGACTGATCGGCTGGGACGAGATATTGGAGGGCGGCTTGCCGCCGTCTGCCTCCGTTATGTCATGGCGGGGTGAGCAGGGCGCGGTGGACGCCGCCAATCAGGGCCACGATGTGGTGTTGTCGCCCGCGCCGATCCTCTATCTCGATAGCCTGCAGGGCGATCATGACGACGAGCCGCCGGGCCGGCTCTCCATTCAAACGCTGGCCGACGTCTACGCTTATGAGCCGATGCCTAAAGGCATCGATCCTGCCAAGGCCGGCCACGTTCTGGGTGCACAGGCCAATGCGTGGAGCGAATATCTCGCCACCCCCTGGCAGCTGCAGCACGCAATCTTCCCCCGGATCGGCGCGCTGGCGGACATCACCTGGAGCACCGAGCCGCGCGACTTCGCAGGTTTCGTGGGGCGTTTACGGCCGCAAGTCGCGCGCTGGCGCCGGGCGGGGCTAGAGGTTGCGGATTCAGCCTTTGCCGTTACGCCAAAGCTTCAGGGCAGCCGAGGCGATGCGCTGCGCGCCAACAAGGTGAAAGTCGCGCTGGCAACGCAAGCCCCGGCGGGCACGATCCGTTATACGCTGGACGGTTCAGCACCCACCCCGCGCTCGGCACGCTACCTTGCTCCGCTGGCGCTGCCGCTGGGCGTTACGATCCGCGCCGCGGGGTTCGACACGTCGGGCCGCCCGACCGCCGCATCGCGCGCCTTCGACACCGACCGTCATGTGCTGCTGACGCGTGGGGCATCGGACCTTGTATCCTGCCCGCTGGGCAGCCTGGGCCTGCGTGTGCCGCGCACGGCGGACGCAACCGCCAACGCGCCCGTCTTCAACGTCAACCTGTTCGATACCTGCACGGCTTATCCCGCCGCACCGCTCGACGTGGCGGGCGGCTTCACCGTCATTGTGGATCGGCTGGCGCGCAACTACGGACTGGCGCACGAGGCCAAGGCGGTGCGCGAGCATTATAATGTGACGGAGCACGGCGAATTGCTGGTGCTGGCCGGGTGCCAGGGGGATCGCAAGGGTCCGCCGGATGCGGACGCGCCCAAGCCGGTGATCGCAGCGAGTTTCCCGCTGCCCGATCCGGCCCATTCCCCTCCGCGCATGACCTTTTCAGGATCGCTTCCGAAAATGGATGGCGACCGCGATGTGTGTTTCCAGTTCACCTCGCCCATCTCGGAACCCTTCTACGCGGTGGAACAGGTGCGCCTGATCGAACGCCGATGAGGCCTTGGCTCCTCCTGCTGCTGCTTTACGCGGGGCCTGCCGCTGCGGCGCCCGTGACAACGATGATGCTCAATGACGGCTGGCAGGCCAGGATCGCGCCGGCGGACAAGGGCGCCTTGGCCGCACACCCGCGGGAAAGCCGGCCGTTCGCCGCGCATGTGCCCGGCAGCATCCAGCAAGATTTACTGGCCGCCGGCCGCGTGCCCGACCCCTTCAAGGGGTTGAATGAAGGCGCGATCCAGTGGGTCGGCAGCACCGGCTGGGAGTATCGGCGCCACCTGACGGTCACCCCGGCAATGCTGGCGCGCGACCATCTCGACCTTGTGTTCGACGGCCTCGACACTTTCGCAACCGTGTCAGTCAACGGACACCTGTCTTTGCGCGCCGACAACGCTTTCCGGCGCTGGCGCGTCCCCGCCAAGCCGTGGCTCCACGTGGGCGACAATGAGATTATAGTCACCTTCGCGGCGCCCGTGCCCACGGTTCAGCCGCAGGTGCTCGCAGCAGCCCACCCCCTCCCCGGCAACTATGATTCCGCGTTCGGCGACGAACCCAAGGGCAGGCAGACCTCCCCCTACGTCCGCAAGCCGCAATATAATTATGGCTGGGATTGGGGACCGCGGATCCTGACCATTGGCATCTGGCAGCCTGTGCGCCTCCAGGCGTGGGACGAGGTCCGCATCGAGCGGACGCGCGTCGACCAGCAGGCCCTGAACGATGCGGAAGCCAGGCTGGCCATCGATGTGGACGTGCGCGCCGATCGCGCAGGATCGGTCACCGTGCGTGCCACCGCGCAGGGCCCCGACGGCAGCAGTGTCGAAGGGACACAGCAGGCGAATGTGGCCGGAGGCGTCACCCGTGTCTCGGTGCCGCTGGTCATCCCCCATCCGCAGCGCTGGCAGCCGGCTGGCTACGGCGCGCAACCGCTCTACCGCGTGGCTGTCGCCGTCGAGCGCGACGGCGTACCCCTGGACGCCGCGGAACGCCGGATCGGGCTGCGCACGGTCGAGTTGATCCGGGACGCCGGTGCCATGGGCTTCCGCGTGAACGGCGTGCCCATCTTCGCCAAGGGCGCGAACCTGATCCCGTTCGATGCCTTTCCTGCGCGGGTGACGGAGGCCGCCATGCGCCCGCTGCTTCAGGGCGCGCGCGATACCAACATGAATATGCTACGCGTATGGGGTGGCGGCACCTACCTCGACGATGCCTTTTACGATCTGGCGGACGAGCTGGGACTGATGGTCTGGCAGGATTTCATGTTCGGCGGCGGCGTCCCCCCGCCCGACCCTGCCTTCCGCGCCAACGTCGCCGCGGAGGCGAACGAGCAGGTTGAGCGGCTTGGCTCCCACCCGTCCATCGTCCTTTGGTCGGGCGGCAACGAGATTCTAGCCGGGTGGGACAATTGGTCGGATCGCAAGGCGTTCAAGCAGGCGGTCGGGCCGGACGAGCAGGAACGCGTCGGCGTCGGTCTGGCATTGTTGTTCGATCGAACGCTGCGCGATGCGGTGACGGCGGGGTCGCCGGGCACGCCGTACTGGGCGAATTCACCATCCGACGATTATCAGGGACCGGTCGATACGGATGCGGCCGGAGATCGACATTTTTGGGACGTTTGGTCGGGATCGAAGCCGGTGGAGCGCTATCTCGATAGCTGCCCCCGCTTCATGTCCGAATATGGCTTCCAGGGTGCGCCCGCCCTCTCCACGATCAAGGCGTTCGCGGGGACATTGCCGCTCTCGACTGACAGTCCGGTGATGCGCGCGCACCAGAAATTCCTGGCAGGTGACGGCAACGAACGGCTGCTCCTGTACATACGCCAGCGGCTCGGCGAGCCCAGGGATTTCGCGGATTTCGTTTATCTGTCGCAGGTCGATCAGGCGCAGGCGATCGCCATGGCCGCGCTGCACCACCGTGCCTGCCGGCCGGTAACGATGGGCTCGCTCTTTTGGCAACTCAACGACGTATGGCCTGCCATCTCATGGTCGAGCATCGACCATGACGGGGGGTGGAAGCTGCTCCAATATGAAGCGCGGCGCTTTTTCGCACCGCAGGCGATCGTGGCGGAACATCGGGACGGCGCCACTCGCCTCTCCCTCATATCCGACGGGACGGAACCGCTCGCGGCCCACTGGCGGGTGCGTGCCTTCGATATGACGGGCCGGCCGCTCGGCCAACGGGAAGCGGATGTGACGCTTGCGCCCTTGTCTGCGACCGAAGCGGCGTCGCTTCCGGATGCCGATCTCTTCGCTGGCGCCGCACCGGCCACCAGCTACGCCGTCGCGGACCTTATGGTTGGCGGCCGGGAAGTGAGCCGTACGGTGATCGAACGCCTGCCACCCAAGGACATGGCCTATCCCGATCCCGGCCTTACCGCGACCTGGCAGGGCGACCGATTGACAGTAACGGCGCGTGCGCTGGCTCGTGCGATCATGCTCGATTTCGGCGCGGCTGTAGCACATCCCTCGGACAACGGCTTCGACCTGCTGCCGGGCGAGAGCCGCACGGTGACGGTCGCGTCGACCATGCCGCCTACCCAGCTGGCCCATGCCCTGACAATCCGCTCACTCGGAAGCCGCCGATGATCGCGCTCCTGCTGATAGCGGCCGATCCCGTGACTGCCACGATCGCGCGCATGACGATCGAAGAGAAAGCGGCGCAGCTGCAGAGCAGCGCCCCGGCCGATCCAAAGATCGGCTTGCCTGCCTATGATTGGTGGAGCGAGGGGCTTCACGGCATCGCCCGCAACGGCCACGCCACCGTCTTTCCGCAAGCGATCGGCATGGCCGCCACCTGGGACCAAGACCTGGTCCACCGGATCGGCGAGGTGGTATCGACCGAAGCGCGTGCGCGCTTCAACGCGCAGCCGGTAGGTGCCGACCGCCGCATCTATGAGGGGCTGACCATCTGGTCGCCCAACATCAACATCTTCCGCGATCCCCGCTGGGGCCGTGGCCAGGAAACCTACGGGGAGGACCCCTATCTTACCGGAAAGCTGGGCGTGGCCTTCATCACCGGCATTGAGGGACCAGACCCGGCGCACCCCCGCGCCATAGCCACGCCCAAGCATTTCGCGGTGCATAGCGGGCCGGAAGCTGGCCGTGACGGCTTCGACGTCGATCCAAGCCCGCAGGATCTGGAGGCAACCTACCTTCCTGCATTTCGCATGGCGGTGACCGAGGGGCATGCGGCTTCTCTGATGTGTGCCTACAATTCCATCGGTGGCGTGCCGGCCTGCGCGAATAAGGGCCTGCTCGTCGATCGACTCCGGCGGGACTGGGGATTCCGCGGCTTCACCGTGTCCGATTGCGATGCGGTGGGGAATGTCTTCCAGTTTCACCACTACCGGCTCGACGCGGCGGGCGCGGCAGCAGCCAGCCTGCGGGGCGGCACGGATCTCAACTGTGGAACCACCTACGCCGCCCTGCCCCAGGCGGTCGCGCGCGGGCTGGTAACGACGGCGGAGGTGGACGCCGCGCTCGGCCGCGCCTTCGCCGCGCGCCGCGCACTCGGTATCGCGTTCGGGGGTGACAATCCCTGGGCGCGCATCCCGCCGATCGAGGTCGCGACGCCCGCCCATCACGCGATCGCGCTGGAGGCGGCCCGCAAATCGATCGTGCTGCTGCAGAACCGGGGCGACCGGCTGCCACTGGCGGCCGGCACGCGGATTGCGGTGGTGGGCGCCGACGCCGATGATCTGGGCGTGCTGCAGGGCAATTATCATGGGACGGCGGTCGCGCCCGTGACGCCGCTGGAAGGCATCCGCCAGCGCTTCGGGGCCGCGCATGTGCGCTATGCGCAAGGATCCGTGCTGGCGGACGGCGCCCCCGTCGTGGTGCCGGAAACGGCGCTGCGAGCCGAGGGGGCGCCGGGGCTCATCGCCCAATATTTCGCCGATGGCGATTTCACGGCCAAGCCCATTCTCTCCCGCCGCGAGCGCCGGATCGATGTGGACCACAACCGTGCCGCACCGGCCCCCGGCCTGGGCGTCCGTTGGGGCGTGCGCTGGCAAGGCACGGTGGTGCCGCCGGGGCCAGGCTCCTATCGTCTTGTGCTCGACGCGCCGGCCTGCTGGAAGGATTGCACCACCCACGACGCCGCCCGCTTGTGGCTGGGTGGGAAGCAGCGTGCGGCGGGAACGTTTAACAAGGGCCGGCTGGAGATCCCCTGGGAGAGCGACGGGCGCCCGTCCTCCTTCCGGCTGGAACTGGATCATCGCAGCGAGGACGAAGGCCTGCGCCTGCTGTGGCTGCCGCCGGCCGAGTTGCTTATCAAGGAGGCGGTGGCGGCCGCCCGCGCGTCGGATGTGGTAGTGGCGGTAGTCGGCCTGTCCCCCGATCTGGAGGGCGAGGCGCTGTCGCTCAGTGTGCCCGGGTTCGTCGGCGGCGATCGCACGGACATCGCCCTCCCGCCCGCGCAAGCGCGACTGCTCGACGCGCTCCGCGCCACCAACAAGCCGCTGGTAGTGGTGCTGACCAGCGGCAGCGCGGTTTCGATCGATCCGGCAGCCGCCGACGCGGTCCTCGCCGCCTGGTATCCGGGCGAGAGCGGCGGCACCGCCATCGCCGACACACTGGCGGGCGCGAATAACCCGTCGGGGCGTCTGCCCGTCACCTTCTACGCGCGGACCGCCGATCTGCCCGCCTTTATCGATTATGGCATGAAGGAGCGGACCTACCGCTACTTCACCGGCCGCCCTCTTTGGCCGTTCGGTCACGGGCTGAGCTTCACGCACTACAGCTATAGCGTGCCCGCGCCAGCCGTGACCGTAGCGGCGGGCCAGCCGGCAATGGTGGAGGTCGCCGTTACCAACGCGGGTAGCCGCGCGGGCGAGGAAGTGGCGCAAGCCTACCTGGTTCCGCCGGCGCCGACCGGTGCGCCCGGGCTGACCACGCCCGTCCTCCAGCGCCAGCTCGTCGGTTTCCGCCGGGTGGCGCTGGCCCCCGGGGCCACCGGGCAAGTGCGCTTCACGCTCGATCCGCGCAGCCTGAGTCTGGTGGAGCACGACGGCACGCGCGCGGTGGTGCCGGGCGCCTATCGTCTGTTCGTCGGCGGCGGCCAGCCGGGCGATGCGCCAGGCGCCTGGATCGATCTTCGCATCACCGGCTCCCGCACGGAGTTGGCCAAGTGAAGCTCACCCGACGCGGGGCGCTGCTGGGCGGCCTGGCGCTGACCGCCGCCGGCCGCGCCGCTGCCCCCGCCTGGCCCGACCGCCGCCCCCCGCGCGGCGCGCGATCCTTCGCCAGTCCCGCGGTCGAGCGGGAAATCGCCCGCGTGTCGCCCCGCATCGCGGACGCCAAGCTCCGCCAGATGTTCGTCAACTGCTTCCCCAACACGCTCGACACGACCGTGCGGATGGGGACGGTGGCGGGCGCGCCTGACGCCTTCATCATCACGGGCGACATTCCCTGCCTGTGGCTCCGGGATTCATCCGCCCAGGTGATGCCCTACCTGCCGCTGGCGAGGGGTGATGCGGCCTTGCGCACCCTGTTCCGAGGACTGATCGCGCGGCAAGCGCGTTCGATCCTGATCGATCCCTATGCCAACGCCTTCATGCACGATCCTTCAGCCCCGACCAACCTGTCCTGGGCGTTGCACGATCAGACGGACATGAAGCCCGGCGTCGCGGAGCGAAAGTGGGAAGTGGACTCGCTCTGCTACCCGATGCGGCTCGCTTATGGTTATTGGCGGGCCACTGGCGACACGACGCCTTTCGATGCCACTTGGGCAGCCGCGGCCCGCGCCAGCCTGCGCACCTTCCGCGAACAGCAGCGCCGCGACGGGCCCGGCCCCTACCGCTTCCTGCGCGCGTCCGACCGGAACACGGAGACGATGGCCCTCGATGGATACGGCGCGCCCGCGCGGCCGACCGGCATGATCCACAGCGGCTTTCGCCCATCGGATGATGCCTGCGTCTATCCGTTCCTGGTGCCCGCCAACCTGTTCGTGGTGACCGTATTGCGCGAATTGGCCGAGGTGGCGGGTCAAGCACGGCGCGATGCCGCGCTCGCCAGCGACGCCCGTACGCTGGCCGCCGAGATCGCCGCCGGCCTCGCCAGCCACGGCACCATGCGGCTGACGGACGGCGCCGACGTCTGGGCCTATGAGGTCGACGGCTATGGCAACACATTGTTCATGGACGATGCCAATGCGCCATCCCTGTCGGCGCTGGCCTGGCTCGGCTGCGTCGAGCCCACAGACCCACGCTGGCAACGCACCGCAGCCGCCGCCTGGAGCTCGCGCAATCCGTACTTCTTCCGCGGCCACGCGGGCGAAGGGATTGGCGGCCCCCATGTGGGGCTGGACTGGATCTGGCCGATGTCGCTGATCGTACGCGCGCTGGCCGGCGCGGATGACGCCACGGTACGTTCGTGCCTGCGGACGCTGCGCGACACGGATGCGGATACCGGCTTCATCCATGAGAGCTTCGACGCGAACGATCCCACCCATTTCACGCGGTCCTGGTTCGCCTGGGCGAATTCCCTGTTCGGCGCGCTGATCGTCCAACTGGCCGATCACCGGCCGGCCCTGCTGGGGGAGCCTCTGTGAGCCACCTGACCCGACGCACGTTGCTCGCCTCCACCGCAGCCGCCCTCGCGTGGCCAGCTCTGGGGCTAACTCGAACGACTGACACCAGCGCACCCAACCTGTTCATCGGCACGGGCGGCGATGGCCATACCTATCCCGGCGCGACCCTTCCCTTCGGCATGGTGCAGCTCAGTCCCGATACCGACGTGGAGCGTTGGGCGACCTGTTCGGGCTATCACAAGGGTGACAGCTCCATCATGGGGTTCAGCCACACCCATTTGTCCGGCACCGGCATCGGCGACATGCTGGATGTGCTGGTGGTGCCCGCCCGCGGGCGGGTCAACCTGACGCCCGGAACGCTCGCCAACCCCGATGCCGGCTATCGCCAGCATTATTCAAACGAGCGGGCCGAACCCGGTTATTACAGTGTTGCATTGGCGAACGGCGTGTTGGCGGAGCTGACCGTGACCGAGCGCACCGGCTGGCACCGCTACCGCTTCCCGGCAGGCCCCGCGCATATCCTGATCGATCTGTCGCACCTCGCCCCCGACACGTCGGACGCGCAGCCGCTGATCGACGATGCGCATCTGGCGATCGACGCGGACGGCACGCTGACCGGCGGACGGCAGGTGTTCCGCTGGGCCAAGGGACGGCGCATATTCTTCGCGATGCAGCTGTCACGCCGCCCCGATCGCGTGACCTTCTACGGCGACGGCGACGTCAAACAGCCTGTAGGCGCGACCCGCGTCGCGGGCCGACGGCTCAAAGCAGTGCTGCATTTTGACGAGGCCGGCGGCACGCCCATCCTGGTGCGCTGCGGCCTGTCCGGCGTCGATGTCGCCGGCGCGCGTGCCAATCTCACCGCCGAGGCAGGCGATCACTGGGATTTCGATCAGGTCCAACGCGCCGCGAGTGCACGCTGGAACGATGCGCTCGGCACGATCGCCGTGCAGGGCGGCACCGCTGACCAGCGCACCATTCTCGCCTCGGCGCTATACCACGCACAGCTCGCCCCGACGCTCTTCTCCGACGTGGATGGGCGCTATCCGGCACTCGACGGCACCACCGCGCGCGTGCCCGCGGGCGGCGCGGCCCACAGCACCTGGTCGCTGTGGGACACGTACCGAGCGCTCCATCCCCTGCTGACGCTGATCGCACCCGCCCGCGCCAAAAGCCTCATCGACGACCTGATCCGCCAAACCGCCCAGTCGCCGCTTGGACCGCTCGTCTGGCCTCTCCAGGGCAAGGAAACCGCGACGATGATCGGCTGGCACGGCGTCGTGCTGCTGGCGGAAGCGCAAGCCAAGGGCATCCCCGCCGACTATGCGGCCGCCTGGCCCGCCATCCGGCGACGCAGCTTCGACTTCGCCGCGCCCGATCGCGACAACAGCCTGGGCCGAGACCTTTACGACCGGCTGGGCTATGTGCCGGCCGACAAGGTGGTCGAGAGCGTCAGCCGGACGCAGGAATATGCCTATGACGATTGGGCCTCGTCGCACATCGCGCGTCGCGCGGGGGCGGGGTCCGATGCCGATCGACTGCTCCGGCGCTCGCACAACTGGCGCAACGTCGTCGATGGCCGCATCGGCTTTGCCCGGCCGCGTTTTGCCGACGGCAGTTGGTGGGCCCCCTATGATCCCGTTCAATTGGGCCATATGCCCAAGCCGTGGTGGCGGGACTATACCGAAGCCAACGGCTGGCAGACGACGTTCCTGAACCAGCACGACGTGTACGGGCTGATCGCGCATATGGGCGGCGATGCGGCGTTCGAGGCAAAGCTGGACGCGCTGTTCACCGCGCCCTCGACGCTCCCAGCCAATGCGCCGCCCGACATTTCCGGCATGGTCGGTCAATATTCCCACGGCAACGAGCCGGACCAGCACGCGGCTTATCTCTACACTTATGTGGGCGCGCCGTGGAAGACGCAGGCGATGGTGCGACGCCTCTGCACCGAAATGTACCTCAACGATCCCACCGGCATCATCGGCAACGACGATTGCGGGCAGATGAGCGCCTGGTTCGTCTTCTCCGCACTTGGCTTCTACCCCGTCGATCCGGTGGAAGCGGCTTATGTGTTCGGCTCGCCCCTGTTTGAACGCGCGGAGGTTCGGGTGGGCGGCGGCCGCACGCTGCTGGTCGAGGCGCCCGGAAACCGTGCCGACACGCCTTACGTCACAGCTGTGCGCTGGAACGGCCGGCCTTGGACCCGCAGCTGGATCGCTCATGGAGAATTGGCCCGTGGGGGCCGCCTGCAGTTCACGATGAGCAGCACGCCAAACCCCGCCTTTGGCCGTGCGCTGGCCGATCGGCCGCCTTCCTTCGGCTCCCCTCCGCCTTCGCAAGGACGCTCATGAATCCGGTTTCCCGCCGCACCCTTCTTGCTTCCGGCCTTGCCGCATCCGCGTCCGCCACGCCCGTGCTGGCAGCACCTACGGTCGCACCGCCGAAGCCGTGGGGTGCGACGCCCAGCCCGCGCCAGCTCGCATGGCACGCACGCGAACAATATGCCTTCGTGCACTTCTCGATCAACACGTTCACGGGACGCGAATGGGGTTATGGCGATGAAAGCCCTGCTCTGTTCAACCCGACCGATTTTTCCCCGGCGCAGATCGTCGCGGCAGCCAAGGCCGGCGGCATGCGCGGCATCATCCTCACCGCCAAACATCATGACGGCTTCTGCCTGTGGCCGACGCGGCTGACGGAGCACTGCATCCGCAACAGCCCCTATAAAGGTGGCCACGGAGATGTGGTGGGTGAGATGGCGGCCGCGACCCGCGCGGCGGGCCTTGCGTTCGGCCTCTATCTTTCGCCCTGGGACCGTCACCATCCGGACTATGGCCGCCCCGCTTATCTCGATTATTTTCGTGCACAGATTACGGAGCTGTGCACCAAATATGGCGAATTGTTCGAATTCTGGTTCGACGGCGCGAATGGCGGCGACGGCTATTATGGCGGCGCGCGGGAGACCCGCAAGATCGATGCGCCCCGCTATTATCGCTGGCCCGAACTGATCGCGCTCGTCCACAAATACCAGCCGATGGCTTGCACCTTCGACCCGCTGGGTGCCGATATCCGCTGGGTCGGTAACGAGGATGGCATCGCCGGGGACCCCTGCTGGCCCACCATGCCCAACCACCTCTATGTCCAGGCGGAAGGGCAAAGCGGCGTGCGCGGAGCCCCGCTCTGGTGGCCGGCCGAGACGGACGTGTCGATCCGGCCCGGCTGGTTCTACCACGCCGACGAGGACGATAAAGTTAAGAGCCCGGAACGGCTGCTCCAGATCTTCGATACCTCCATCGGCCGGGGCACCAATCTCAACCTAAACCTGCCGCCGGACCGGCGCGGGCGCCTCGCCGACATCGACGTCGCCACCCTCAAGGCGTTCGGGGACGCGCAACGTGCCACCTTCGCGGACGATCTTGCCCGGGGCGCGGTGGCGACAGCCAGCGCAGAGCGGGGTCCTGCTTTCGCAGGGGCGCGCGCGATCGACGGGCGGCGCGACACCTATTGGTCTACGCAAGACGGCGTCACCACGCCGAACCTGACCATCGCGCTGCCGCCGGGCCGCGCGTTCGACGTGGTGCGTCTGCGCGAGCATCTGCCGCTCGGTGCGCGCGTCACCCGCTTCGCCATCGACGCGCAACATGACGGCGAAAGCTGGACCACGCTGGCAGAGCATGAGGCGATTGGTCCGCAGCGCATCATTACCCTGCCTCGCCTCGTTACCGCGCGCCGCGTTCGACTGCGGATCATCGAAGCGCCTGCCTGTCCCGCCATCAGCGAGTTCGCGCTGTTCAAACGCGTCGCGCCGGCGGCCGTGCGCGTCGTCTCCACTCGCGATCCCAGCGTGCTGGCGCGGTCCGGCTGGCACATCGCCGCGGCGTCCGCGGCCGGCGCGGAGGCTGCCATCGATGGCGATCCCCTCACCTCCTGGACGGTTATGGCGCCGAGCGTGGCTTCTCCCGCCACCATCACGATCGATTTTGGCGCAGCGCATGTGCTGGCGGGCTTTACCCTCACGCCGGAACGGAAGCCCGCCACCGGAGTGGCGCCGCCGCGCGGCTATAGGGCGGAAACCAGCCGTGACGGCCGCAAATGGGAACCAGCTGGCAGCGGTGAGTTCCCGAACATCGCTTATGCGCTGCAGACGCAGCGCATCGCATTCGACCGTCCGCGCGCTGCGCGCCTGCTCCGGCTCACATTTGCCGCCACCGCTGTCCCGGCCGCCAAGCTGGCCGTGGCGGAGATTGGCGTGTTTCTGCCAACTGCCGCCGCGTAGGCATAGATGTTCCCAAGGCGATTGACTCGATCGCCAGAACGCGACGCCCGCCATCCACCACCGCACCGGTGAATGCCGCCTCCATAACGTCCTTCTCAATCCTGCGTCAGCGCCTTGCCCATCCTTATGAGAGGCACGCACATGCCATCGATTGGCGCGGACGAGATATATTCGATCGGTTCGTAACCGCAGGCGCGGTAGAGCGGCTCTCCCGACAAGGTCGCCATCATCTCCGCCCTCCGGAAGCCGTAGGCGCGGGCAGCATCCTCGCAGAGTTTCATCACCATTCGCCCTACCCCCTGCCGTGCCAAGTCAGGATTGGTGTACATCGCCCGGATCCGCGCGGCATCGGTCGCCGGGTCAAGGGCAGCAGGCGTCCGCGCGATCACGCTGTCGTCGCCGCCATATAAGGTCGCGCGAAAGCTCCACCCGCCGCACCCCGCAATGGCGCCCGCGTCCTCGACGATGAAGTAAGTCTGGTCGCGGATCAGCTGGGTATCGAGGCCCATCACCTTGTGGCTCGCCGCCACCTGCGCCGGGGTCAGGAAGCCGGTCTGCAACTGCGCGATCGCGCGCGCCATTACGTCCCGCAGCGCACTCAGATCCTCAAGCTGCGCCAATCGATGGGTGAAGCCGCTCATCGGCTTTCAATAGCCCTTCGCGTTACCGGTGCGAATGCGCGGGTCGATCGACCCATAAAGGCGGTTGTTACCGATCGGCGTCCCGTCCGCCGATGGTGCCCCGACAAGGATGGCCGCGATCTGATTGCCATATGGCATTTCTTCGAGCTTATGGCCCTTCGCCTCCAGCGCCGCCTTCGTATCCGCGCTGAACGCAAACCGTTCATAGCCGACCTGATCGGGCAACCATTGCTCGTGAATGCGCGGCGCGTCGACCGCTTCCTGTAACGTCATGCCGAAGTCGATCACGTTCATGATCACCTGCAACGTGGCGCTGGGGATGCGGCTGCCACCCGGCGTGCCCACGACCATGGCAAGCTTCCCATCGCGCGTGACGATCGTCGGCGTCATTGAGCTCAACGGACGTTTGCCGGGTGCGATCGCATTGTTCGCGCCTTCGACCAGCCCGAACATGTTGGGCACGCCCGGCTTTGCCGAAAAATCATCCATCTCGTCGTTGAGCAGGATACCGGTGCCGGGCGCCGTCAACCGGGCCCCGAACCAATCGTTCAGCGTGTAGGTGACCGAGACAGCATTTCCCTGCACATCGACGATCGAATAATGGGTCGTGCTCTGCCCTTCGTGCGCGCCCCCGGGGCCGGTAAGGCTGGCGGAAGGTGTCGCGCGATCCGGATCGATGCCTGCCCGCAAGCTGGCGGCATAGGCTTTGTCGGCAAGGCGGCCGATGTCCGCTTTCACGAATGCGGGATCGCCCAGGTTCAGATTACGATCGTGATAGGCGCGGCGAAATGCTTCGATCAGGTAATGCGTCCCTTGCGCGCTGTGGAACCCCAACTGACCGATCGGATAGCCTTCGACGATGTTGAGCGTCTCGCACAGGACAACACCGCCAGAACTGGGCGGCGGCGCCGAGATCATGTGCCAGCCGCGATAATCGCATTCCAACGGCTTTCGCTCGCGTGCCGTGTAGGCCGCGAAATCGGCCACAGTCACGATCCCGCCCTGGGCACGCGACGCCGCCACGATGGCTGCTGCGATCGGCCCTTGGTAGAAAGCACGCGGCCCGTTCTGTGCGATCTGCTGGAGGCTGCGCGCGAGATCCGCCTGCACCAGCCGCTCACCCGGTTTCCAGGGCTTTCCCGCATGCGTGAAGATGGCCGCCGTGGGCGCATCCTTGCGGAAGTCGTCTATCCCTTCTGCCAGAAAGTCGGCATCGGCCTGATCGAGCGGGAAGCCTTCCCGCGCGAGCCGGATCGCCGGCGCCATCAGCGTAGCCCGCGCCCTGGTGCCATAGGCCGCGCGCGCCAGTTCCAGGCCCGCGACCGTGCCGGGTATCGCAACCGCCTTGTATCCGCGGGTAGACAGGCCCGGGATCACATTCCCACGCACGTCCTGATATAAGCGCGCGGTCGCGGCCATGGGGGCCGTCTCGCGAAAGTCGATGAAGGTCGTGCGCCCGTCATGGAAGCGGATCGTCATGAACCCGCCCCCGCCGATATTGCCCGCTTCGGGAAAAGTGACGGCCAGTGCATAGCCGACCGCAACCGCGGCATCGATCGCGTTGCCGCCCTGCTTCAAAATGTCGAGCCCGGCGTCGGTCGCGAGATGGTGGGCAGATACGATCATGCCATGCTCAGCCGCGACCGGCATGGGCGATGCGGCGCGCGCCGGCGACGTCGCAACGACCAGCAGCGCTATCGAGGCGGCCGTAAACCTGCGCATGCCCCTCCCCTTAGAAAATTGGGGGGCCAAAGCCCCCCTCAAGACTGATCGTGACCGTGCCGGATCGATCAGAATTTTACCCGCAGCCGGACATAATAGAAGCCGCCGTTGATCCCGAAGGGCCCACCGTTGCGCGGATAGACCTGGCCGTCTGCAGCGCTGTTGGTGAGCGCATAGATCGGATTATAGGTGCTCGCCCGGATCTTGGTCGGATAGGCGTCGAACAGATTGCTGGCGCCCAGGGTCAGCGTGTAATGTTCGTCGAAGGTGTAACTTATGTCGAGGTCGGTGGTCCATTTGGCACCGAACTTCTGCCCCACCGTTGTTTCGCCCGCCGCGTCCTTGACCGTCGGATAGTCGACGGCATTGACCCACCACCCCCAGTAGTTTTCCCGGACGTTGAAGGTGAAGCCGCCACTCGACCAGGCCGCCGATACGTTGCCGCGATGGTTGGGCGCGAGATGCTTGATATTGATGATCTGCGCGTTGCTGATCACGTTGGGATCGGTGCTCAACACGGTGCTCTTGTTGTAATTATAGGCGAGCGTCAGGTTGAGCGAGCCGCCGGCAAGAGCCGTGCGATAGGATCCGACCACGTCGACGCCCTGCGTGCGCGTATCGAGGCCGTTGGTGAAATAGCTCACATTGCCGCCAACGCCGACCGCGGCCAGCCCTGGATTGGCCGCGACGTCCGCCGCGGTGACGGCAAATGGTTGCGAGATGAAGATCCGATTCTTCACCTTGATATTGTAATAGTCGATCGCCAGCGAGGCGCCGCTGGTCGGCGTCAGCACGGTGCCCACACCGAAATTGGTCGATTTCTCGGGCTTCAGCGGCTTCGCGCCATAATATTGGGCGATCGGATTATCGACGGGATAGGTGCCGGTCTGGACCTGATTGCCGCTGATGAAGTTGGTCGTGAGGATCGAAACATGGGATTGGCCGGGCGACGGCGCGTGGAAACCGGTGCCGACGGTGCCACGTAGCGAGAACCAGGGTGTCGCCTTCCAGATGGCATTGATCTTGCCGACATCGGCATTGCCGAAATTGCTGTAATGTTCGTGACGGCCGGCAATGCCGACGGTCAGCGTTTTCGTGATGTCGGTTTCGGCGCCCCCATATAAGCCCCAGCTTTTCTGGCTCCACGAGCCGGCCGCCTGCGGGCTGGTGCCGCCATAGCCGCTGGCGGCAGGCGATTGCGCAGACGAGCTGCCCGTCTGCGTATAGACGCCGCTACCCGGGGATGTTTCGGTAAAGAGGGGGACGGAACTGGCGAAGGGCCCCGCAGCATAGGATTGCTCGTCACCGGCCGTCGCCTTGTAGGTTTCCCGGCGATATTCCGCGCCGCCCGACAGGGTGATCGGGCTCGCGAAGCCGACTTCCAGCGGATAGGTCAGGTCCAGATTGGCGTTGGCCTCCTTCTGGATCAGGTCGCCAAACTCGAAGCTCGTTTGCGATGCGGGGCCGTAGGAGGGGCTCAAAGAATTATACATCGATAGAGTCAGCACATTGCGGCTGAGCGAGCCCGACAGATCATAGGTCAGCCCGTTTTCGAACTTCCCCTTGTAACCTACCGTTCCGTACGCCTGCTTCGTGACGCCCACGAAGCGCGGCGTGAAGCCGGCGGGGTACAGGTTGGCGGCGCTGAATGTCTGCCCGTTGGCAAGGAACCCGCCCGTGGGGCAGGTTGCGTTGCCGGCCGGACACGGCGTCAGATAGACCGGGTTGTAGGACCCATTCCGGCCGTTGGTCGTCGTGGTGGTCGTGGTGCCATCGTCGATGACCAGGCCCGATACCGTGATCGGCGGCCGATAATTGAAGCTTTGATCGGCATGCGACCGGGCGATGTTCAGGACCGCGTACAATTCGCTGTCGGGCGTGACGTCGAAGCCTGCATTTCCCAGGATCTTGTAACCGTGCGTCGGGGACGAGCCCCAGATCTGCGCTGGGCCAGGATAATTGGGGATCTGATCGGCCAAGCTAGGATTGAGAGCGGCGAGCGTTGCCGCTGTCGGACGGGTCTTGCCGCGGCTGGTACCCAAATCGTCATTATATTCTGCAGCGACATTGATGAAGCCGCGCTCGCCGAGCTTGACGCCTACGTCGCCGGCGATCTGACGACTGTCGCCGTCATTCTTGTAATATTGGCCCCAGCGGCCCTGCAGCTCGAACCCGGCGTCGCGCCGTAACCCGTAATTGAGCACGCCCGCGATCGCGTCAGACCCATATTGCGCGGTGGCACCGTCTCGCAGAACCTGCAAATTACTGATCGCAATCGCCGGAATGGCCGACAGATCCGCCGCCTGCGCGCCGTAAGACAGGCCCGTATCGCCACCGGAATAGACCTGTACCAGAGCAGAGCGATTGTAGCGCTTGCCGTTCAGCATCACGAGCACCTCGTCGCCGGGCAAGCCACGCAGCGATGGCGAGCGGACGAAGCTGGAGGCGTCGGCGATCGTGTTCTGCGCGACGAAGAACGAGGGAACGATGTTCTTGAGGGAGTCGAGGATATTTGCGGACGGCTGGGTCTGAAGATCGGCGGAGCTGATCACGTCGACGGGAGACGCGGAATCGGTAAGCGTGCGGTCCGTGCGACGGGTGCCAATTACGACAACCTCTTCGCTGCGATCTACTGCCTGGGCTGTCGCGGATATAGTAGATATCTCCTGCGCCTGCACCGATTCCGCTGAAAAAACACAAATAGTTATCGACGTTCCTGCAAGAAGGATATTTCTAATATCTCGATTGCCAACAATTCTTTTCATAAGAATTTCCCCGATCTAATTCAGTCGGCCTGGCATTCGTCCCCCAAGGACTAGGAATCACCACGTTTCTTATGACGGAATGGTTACGCTGCTCCGGAAAACTGTCAATCTCCAGAACGATCCACATGTCTTTTTTAGTAAAGAATGTGGAACTGCAGGACAGATCATCCCCCTTTACCTCGTGGGATGTACGATCGACTGTGCTTTTTCGACAAAGGTCAAAGGATATTTTTGCCTGCCGCAAGACTGTTGCGAAGTGTTGCAGTTCGGTATCGGTATGGCCGTTTCGGGCCTAGTGGAGCAGATCCTCAGGCTGGCTGCGCTCGCATCCTTGCGCATTGGGCGCTCTTGCCGAATAGGGGCGCCGTGAATCCCCTGCGTTACATGATGTCGCCCTGGTGGGCCTTGCAGCTTGCAACCGGCGCCAAGAGTTTCCGCGACAATCCCCTGATCGGATCGCAGCGACTCAACCGGCTGGGCCTGCACGCAAAGCGCGTGGCGATCGCCCATAAGATGGCGGATTGGCGGCGGAGGCGCCTCGCCGATCTGATCGAGCCCGCTGATCGCGCGGCCTTCGCACGCGATGGCTTTGTCCAGGTGCGCGACTTCCTGCCCCCTGCCGATTTCGCAGCGCTGCGAGAGCAGGTGATGGCGCATCGCGGGGCCGCACGCGAAATGGTGCAGGGCGATACGATCACGCGACGGATCGCGCTGGAACCGACCGCGCTGGCAGCCATGCCCGCGACCCGCGCGCTGCAACAGCATCGGCGCTGGCAGGGGCTTATCCGCTATGTCGGCAGCTTCGACACCGAGCCGCTCGTCTATATCCAGTCGATCCTGACGCATCGCCATGATGCGCCGCCGGATCCGCAGACCAAGCTTCACGCGGACACGTTCCACCCCACCGTCAAAGCCTGGCTGTTCCTGACCGACGTTGCTGCCGACGAAGGGCCGCTGGTCTATGTCACGGGATCGCATCGGCGTGACGCCGCGCGAATGGCGTGGGAGCAGCGCCGCAGCCTGGAAGCGCGGGACGGGCCGGATTTCCTGTCGGGCCGTGGTTCGCTGCGGATCGAGGAGAACGAACTCGCCGCGCTCGGCCTTCCGGCACCGACCGCCTTTGCGGTTCCCGCCAATACGCTGGTCGTTGCCGATACTAGCGGCTTCCATGCGCGCGGGCCTTCGGTGCGGCCGTCGCTACGGGTCGAAATGTGGGCCTATGGGCGGCGCAATCCGTTTCTGCCGTGGACGGGCTTGGACATTACTGGCGTACCGGGGCTGGCCGAACGCCGCGCGCCGCTGAACTGGGGCCTGCACGATCGCTTCCGCAGCTGGCTTGGCCAGCCGTGGGCGGACGTCGGCGGCAAACGCCCCATGGACGAATGAGCGCGTACGCCTCTTTTCCGCTGGAGCTCGCGGCGCTTGTGGCTGCGGACGGCCGCTATCGCAGCCCTTTCACCGGTAACGCGATCAGCGCCGAAACGGCGGCCGAGATCGTCGCACAGTGGCGCGCGCTCGCGGAGGTGAACCGCGATATCGCCGTTGCCTGCGGCATGGCGTGGTGGAAGCGCCCACGGATCGCCCAATTTCTATGGGCCGACCAGCGTCCACCGCTGCACTTCGCCGACGACGCGCCTTCGGCGATCGCGCGGGCCGGAGACCATGCCATTGCCGTGTGGCCATCGCGTGCGCCGCCGGGACTGATGGAACGTGCCGATGCTCGGCTGGTACGGATCGAGGATGGCTTCATCCGCTCGATCGGGCTCGGCGCAGACCTGCACCCGCCTTTGTCGATCGTCGTGGACCGAACCGGCATCTATTACGATCCTACGCGGCCGAGCGACCTCGAATCGATCCTGGCGCAGCATCCGCTGACGCAGGATCTTTGCGTTCGGGCGGAGACGTTGATCCAGACGATCGTGACGCGCGGCATCAGCAAATATGCCAGCGAGGCCCCCATCGCCCCGGCGCAACGCCGCACCCGCCGGACGGTGCTCGTCCCCGGGCAGGTGGAAGATGACATGTCGGTACGGCTGGGCGGCGCCGGCATCGCCAGCAACCTGGAGCTCCTTCGCCGCGCGCGTGCCGCCGAACCCGACGCCTATCTGCTGTTCAAGCCGCACCCCGATGTCGATGCCGGCCATCGTCAGGGGCGCGTTCCCGACGATCAATTGCTGGCCCATGCCGATCAAATCGTCCGGGGCGAGGCAATGCCGTCACTCCTATCGCGCGTTGACGCAGTGCACGTCCTGACCTCGCTGACCGGCTTCGAGGCGCTGTTGCGGGGCGTCGATGTCACCGTGCATGGCCAGCCTTTCTATGCCGGTTGGGGTCTCACGCATGATCTTGCGCCGCCGCTGCCGCGCCGCGGCCGGCAATTGACCCTGGCACAGTTGGTGGCGGGCACCCTGATCCTGTATCCGCGCTATCTGGATCCCGTGACGGAATTGCCCTGCCCACCGGAAATATTGCTGCAGCGTTTTGCCGAAGGCTGGCGCCCCAAAACAAGTTGGCTGATCCGGTTACGGCGCTGGCAGGGCCGCATTGCCAAGATGTTTGGCACCATTTCGCGTTAGCGAACGCCCATCGCCCTCATCAACCGATCGGCAATGTCCTCGGCCGCCAGATCCATCCGCGCACCGGCGGCAGCATCAGAACCCCATATCGCATAGTCCGAGCGGCGATCGGCGACGCCTGGCGCTTGGAACGCGCCGGTAAGACTCGGCTGATGATCACCGTAGAAGACCAGCCAACCAGGCGAGCCCGTTGCCGCAATCGCATCGCGGAGGACCGGAATCATCGAGTCGGTCGACTGAAGATGCTTCAGCCAGCGGCCAATCGCGGGCGCGTCCGCCAGGTTGCGCCAGGCTTCCGGCAAAGCCGCAGGGGCAAGCGCGTCATGCTTGGCATCCCACGGGCCGTGATTCTCCATCGTGATCGCGAAAACGAGGACGCGCGGACCATGTTCGCGAACACGCGCGGCCACCATCTCCGCCACCGCCAGATCGCTGACATATGGCCCGTTGCGGGCGGCATCGGCAAAGCCTTCGAGGCCGATAAACTGGTCGAACCCCAGCAGCGGCATCACCTTGTCGCGATAATAAAAACTCGCATCGTAAGGATGCACGCAAATCGTGCGATAGCCGGCCGCACGCGCCTGACGCGCGAGCGAGGGCAATGGGACGCGGGCAAAATGCTCATAAGGATTGTAACGATCCAGGCCGACGTCATCCCCGCCCAGTCCGGTCAGCACGGCCAGTTCCGAGCGGATCGTGTTCGCACCCCAGCAGGGCACCATGAGCTTGCCGGAACTCACGGCCTCGCGCTGCAACCGCGCGAAGTTGGGCAGATGATCGACGAGCGAGAGATCGAGCCGACGTGCGTCGACGAACGATTCGCCCTGCACGATCAGGATCGGTCCATTGGCGGGCAGTTCCGGCCAGCTCCGGGCCTGTGCCGCAAGCTGGCGTTGCGGCCGTTCGGCGCGCGCCAGCGTTGCCTGGACGATGCAGGCAGCCAACAGGCCGAGTCGCGCCGCGTCCATCGCCGGATCGCGACTGATTGCGAGCCGGTCGTAGAAGCGACGTAAGCGGCCCAGAAGCGCAGGCGCGGTCGGGACAACGAACAGGGCTCGACCGATGATGACCGCTGCCGATGCCAGCAGGGCGGCCTGCAGCAGACTGACCGGCCAAAGCGGGCGTTCCAGATCGATCAGCCATACGATGATCAACAGGATGACGATGGTCGCCAGCACCATCCGCCCCGTCCCGACGAAGGCAAGGTAGAGCCTTGGATGTCGCACGACTTCGATCAGTTCCGCACGATCGGCAAACACCACCGGCTCATCGAGGACGACGCGCTTGACCCGATCCGCGACGCCCATCCCGATGCCCAGACACAGTACGGCAAGGCCGGCAAGAATCGGGCGGCCGGTGGGCAGCAGGAACAGTCCGAAGCCGGCCAGGAACGGAAATGCGTCGATCAGCAGGATCACCATGCGATGCGGCTCTGGCCGGCCGAGCAGCGGTGCGCCGACGAGGCGACGCAGGCCGAGCCACGTCGCTACGGTAATCGCAATTCCTACAAGAAAATGGAGCATTAGAGCCAGTCTATTGCCCCGGTTCGATCCGGAACCGGAAGCCCCGCATGATGCGATCGCCCAGCGGCGCCGGCATCAAATCGGCCGCCTGCGATCCCATGGCCAATAGACGCGGGACGATGATGCGCGACCGCTGGGCATCAAGGCCCTTCCGCACGGCCGCCACCATCTTGTCGAGACTGAGCATGAACGGAGTCGGGCCCTTCCAGCGGTTCGTCATCGGAGTATCGAAAAATCCGGGAACGACAACCGTCACTGCGACACCCTGAGGGCGTAACAACGCACGCAGCGCTTCTCCATAGGCGCGAATGCCCGCCTTGCTGGCGCTGTAGCCTGGACTGTATGGCAGTCCGCGTAGGGCCGCCGTCGACGAAATCACCGCCACATGGCCCGCGCGGCGTGCGATCATCCGAGGCAATAACGGTTCGATCGTGTGGATCGTACCAAGCAGGTTCGACCTGACCTGCATCGCTGCTAGCGCGACGCCTTCCGGACGATCATCGTCCCCCGTCCCCGCCGAAACCCCGGCCGCGGCGATGACAAGATCGAAGGGTGTGCGCTGATCCTGCTCGACCAGCCAGCTGCCGAGCGGTTCTGCTTCCCCCACATCATGGAGGCCGGTCGTGACGGTTGCGCCGCGCGCACGACAGAGTGCCGCGGTGGCTTCAAGCCGTTCCGCATTGCGACCCGTCAGAACGAGATGCACGCCCGGGGCGGCATAATTTCCAGCAAGTCCGGCGCCGAGACCGCTCGACGCGCCGGTGATCAGGATCGAGCGAATGTCATTACCCCCGGGCGACGAGCGGCGCAGCAACCGGGACGCGTACGGGCGCAGGCATGCGCACGACCGACGTCCGGGGCTCGTCCATCTCCAGCCGGCGCATCGCGCCTGTGACCAGCATGGTGAGGCCTTCGTCGCTGAAATAACCGCCGTGGATCAGGCAGCGGTCGATAAGCACACGCCGGAAAGCATCATAGACCGGCAATTCGGGTGCAACCGGTTCCGTCCAAAATGCATCGAGGCCATTCTGGTGCGTGATGCGCGGCATGTCATAGACCGCATCGCCCAACACGATTGTCGGAACGCCACAGCGCAGGGAGAGCGTCCCCGTCGTGCTATTCACCGTCACCAATCCCCGGGCACCGCACACGAGCGAATCGATATCCACCGATTCAAGGAACAAGACACGGTCGGCGATGCCGATCTTGGCGGCCGCCGCGAGCGTACGCTTTTCCCAATCGACCAGGCCGTTATCCAGCGGATGGCCCTTCACGACCAGCAGCGTATCGGCCGGCGCACGCCGGGCGTAGGACGCAAGCACCGTCTCGATCGCGTCCTGCACGCCGACGAAGTTGGAATGGACGCGAATCTGATAATCGCAATCCAGCTGTAGCGGGAAAACGAAATAAGGCCGGCCATCCTGATGGAGGCGGTTCAGCGTTATCGCGGAGCGGCGACGCTCCGCGCCACGGCGCAGCAAGCGTACTGCCCAGCCGGCATATTCCGTAAGGATGTGCCAGGGGCGGTGCGTACGATAGCCGGGGAATAAGGGCGCCAGCGCGAGCGAGGCGATATTATAGGCCAGATCTTCCTTGGCCCGCCGCTCGAACGAGGACGGCACCGGCGGAAAGGTCGGCAAGGGCGGCAATGCGCGCGCGGCCTCGACATAATGATCCGGCGAGCGCGACAGACGCGAGTGCCCGTTGACGCCACCGGCTTCCAGCGTCACGAAATCGGGACGAACATATCCTTCTTCGAAGACATGCACCTTCACCCCGGTTTTGCTGGAAACGGCGATCGCCACGCTATGCAGTGGGCGGCAGTCGCCAAATAGCACGATGTCCGTGATGTTGCGGCGCGCGAGGATCTTCGCGAGGAAGCGGGGCCATTTGTCGAGGCTACCGCGATAATCGATTGCACCCGGCACGCGCCAGTACAGTTTGTCGCCGCCATTGAAATTCACACGATGGACGCCGTTCCCGGCTGCTGCCAGCGCTTCGCCCAATCGTGAGAAGAAAGGGCCTGCCAAACCCTGAAGAAAAAGAAATTCTTTTTTCGCCACGCGCCTCACCTGACCATCGACCCTGTGGCGCGGCGCGCCCTAGCGGCACCGCTCCTTTGCACCCGAGTTGCGTTCGACACAACCGGCGCGTTGGCTCAACTAACGACGGTCCCACACGGTTCAACCGTTACGGACCCTCCACTCCTGCCCGCCCATGCGCCACTCGATGCTGCATTGCAAACATATGACACAACGGCTGGCCGCGCTTTACCTTGTTCCTCCGCGTCGCTCCGCTATAGCCGCGTCACGCGTCCCACAAGCTCGGGTACGCCGGAGTTTCGTTTGAACAAATCGCGTTACGACTTGGACATGCCCAGCGCGGGCCCGAAAGGCGCTGCGGCAGAGCCGATTGCAATAGTGGGCGCGTCCTGCCGCCTGCCCGGTGCACCCAACATCGACTCGTTGTGGGAGATGTTGCTGGAGGGCAGAGATGCTGTCAGCGAAATCCCTGATGACCGCTGGAACAAGGCGCAATTGTTCCACCCTGAAAAGGGTCAACGCGGCAAGGCCTATACGTTCGCGGCCGGCATATTGGGGGATGTCAGTCAGTTCGATCCGGCATTCTTCGGCATATCGCCGCGCGAAGCCACGCAGATGGATCCGCAGCAGCGGCTGCTGCTGGAGCTGGCCTATGAAGCCATTGAAGATGCCGGTTTCGACGCGACCCGGTTGGCAGGGCAGCCGATCGGCGTCTTCGTTGGCGGCTCCTCGTGGGACTATCTGAACCTCAACGTCGGCGATCCTTCGACCACCGACGCATATTCGATGATCGGCGTGACCTTGTGTTCGCTGTCCAATCGTATCTCTTACGCCTTCGACCTGCGGGGGCCGAGCTTTACCGTCGATACCGCTTGTTCCTCGTCTCTGGTCGCGCTGCATCAGGCTTGCCAGGCGATCCGGGCCGGGCAGATCGATATGGCGCTTGTCGGCGGCGTCAGCCTGCTGCTGGCGCCGCAATCCTATGTCGGCTTCTGCGCCGCATCGATGTTGAGCCCAAAGGGGCGTTGCCATGCCTTCGATGCACGTGCTGACGGCTATGTCAGGGCGGAAGGCGGCGGCATCGTCATCCTCAAGCCACTGCGCGAAGCGCTGGCTGCGGGCGATCCGATCCGGGCGGTGATCCGCAATACGGGCGTCAATTCCGATGGGCGCACCACGGGTTTGTCATTGCCGAACCGCGAAGCGCAGGCTGCGCTGCTCGACGAGGTTTACAACCGTTTCGGATTAGACCCTGCGGATCTCGCTTATGTCGAAGCGCATGGCACGGGCACGCCCGCCGGTGACCCGATCGAGGCGGGGGCGTTGGGCGAGATTTTGGGGAGCCGCCGCAAGACCGCGCTCCCAATCGGATCGATCAAGACCAATATCGGGCATCTTGAAGCGGGCAGCGGCATCGCCGGATTGATCAAGGCCATGCTGGTCGCGGAGCGTGGCACCATCCCGCCGACGCTCCATTGTCAAACGCCGAATCCGAACATTCCCTTCGACGACCTTAACCTGACCCTGGCCGCAACGGCGCGTACGATCGACGGATCGAAGCCCTATCTGGTTGGCGTGAATTCGTTCGGGTTTGGCGGCACCAACGCCCATGCCGTCCTGGAAACGGCGAACACCGTGCCGTCAGCGCCCGCGGTCGCGTCCGACGAATTGCCGCCGCTGCTACTCTCGGCCCGGTCCGACAGTGCCTTGAAGGCGCTTGCCACCCTTTGGCGTACGCGCGTGGAAGAGGCGCCGCCCGAGCAATTGCCCGGCCTGATCCGGGGTGTCGCGCTGAAGCGGACCCAGCATAAGAACCGGCTCGCTATTTCCGCGAAATCGCGTGCCGAGTTGATCCAGGCGCTCGATTCCTTCGCCAACGGCAAACCGACCGCCCTTGCCGCAAGCAATGTCGCGGTTTCCGGCAAGATCGGGTTCGTTTTCTCGGGCAATGGCAGCCAGTGGGCGGGCATGGCCGCCGACGCGCTGGAATCCAGCCCCTCGTTCCGCGCGGCGCTGGCAGCGGTTGAGGTGGCATTGACGCCACATCTTGGCTGGTCCGTCAGCGAACGGCTCAACAACCCTGATCCGGATGGCCTGCGCAATACGGATATCGCGCAGCCTTTGCTGTTCGCCATCCAGGTGGCGTTGGTGATGGCGTTGCGGGAACAGGGCATCACGCCCGATGCCTGTATGGGCCACAGCGTCGGCGAGGTCGCGGCCGCATGGGCCAGCGGTGCACTGAATCTGGATCAGGCGTCGCGCGTCATCGCGGTCCGTAGCCGCAGTCAGCAGGCGCAGCACGGCGTGGGCGCCATGGCTGTATTGGGTCTCGACGGCGATAGCGTCGCCAGCGCGGTTTCCGGATCCGCGGTTGAGGTCGCGGCGCGCAATAGCGGCCAGGCGACCACGATCGCAGGCACGATCGCGGGGATCGAGGCCCTGGAGAAGGAAGCACGGGAAAAGGAATGGCGCTTCACGCGGCTTGACCTGGACTATGCCTTTCACTCGGCCGCGATGGATCCGATCGCGCCCCGTCTGGCTGCCGATCTGGCCGGCCTTGCGCCGGGCGCCGCCGCCATCGCTTTTTATTCGACCGTAACGGGCGCGCCGCTCGACGGCGAAAAGCTGGATGCCAGCTACTGGTGGCGCAATGTGCGCGAACCAGTTCTGTTCGCTGATGCCGCGGCAGCGATGGTAAATGCCGGAGTGCGTATTTTCGTCGAGATCGGACCGCACGCGGTGGTTCAGGCCTATCTCAACGATGCGTTGCGTGGTGCCGACAAAGAAGGCCGGGTGCTGCCGAGCTTGTCGCGACGGGCCAGCAAGACGGATCCCGTCACGGCCTTGGCGACCCGTATTCACGCCGCCGGCGGTGACATCCGCGGCAGCGACGCCTTCGTTGGCGAGGCGAGTGTCCGGGGGCTCCCGCCCTATCCGTTTCAGCGCGAGCGTTTCTGGGTCGCCCGCACCGAGGAAGCAACGGATCGCGTCACCCTTCCGTTCGAGCACCCGCTGCTGGGCGTCCGGATCGATGACGAGCCGGTCGAGTGGATCCGGCATCTTAGCCTGGAGACGCTGCCATGGTTGGCCGATCACGCCGTTGGCGGTGCGGCCGTCGTTCCCGCCGCAGCCTTGATCGAGACGGCGCTGGCGGCGGCGCGCGCACGTCATGGCGGTGCCGCCGCGCTTGACTTGCTGGATGTCGAGATCGGCCGCGCGCTGGTGCTTGAGCCGCATATCATGCGCGAAGTACGCCTGCGCGTAGGGTCCGCCGCGGGCGATTTCACGATCGCGTCTCGACCACGCCTGTCCGAGGAACCGTGGACAGAACATATGAGCGGGCGGATTGCCGCGACCGATGCGGACGAGGCGCAGCCGGCACAGCCGGAAGGCAGTCCGGTAGCGCAGGTCGCTGCCCCCGCCCTCTATGCCCTCGCGACCAAGATGGGGCTCGATTACGGCCCCGACTTTCAGGTCGTGTCCCGGATCGACGTCTTCGAACAGGATCGCGCGATTGCGCGGCTGGATGCCGCCCCCGACATCGGCTCGGGCTTCCTCTTGCCGCCCAATATCGTGGACGGGGCGTTGCAAAGCCTGCTCGCTCTAGCGGCCGATCGGTTGGGCAGTGAGAATGGTGTCCTGCCATGGCGGTTCGGCCGGGTCAGGCTCCGCAAAGCTGACAGCGCACGCCCGACCGCCGCTTTACTGACGGTTACGCGCGTCGGCCCGCGCTCCGTGCGCGCCGATATCGTGCTGCTGGACGCGGCCGGACGCGCCGTCGCGGATTTGATGGATTGCTGGTTCGTGCGTGTCGCGCTTGGCCGCCAGGCCACCGCCGATGAGCAATTCTTCCATATCGCGCAGGTCGCGAGCGCGGATCCGTCCGGCACCGCATCAACCCTCGCAGATGCCCGCTTCGGCATCACGCACGACGCAACAGATATGTCCGCCGCGGAAAGCCGACTTCTGGCCGATGCCTTTGCGACGTCCGCGACCGTCGAGGCGCTTCGATCGCTCGCGGCGGGCGATCGACTCGCGCCGCAAAGCTTGATCCGCAACGGCAAGATTGCGACGGCCAGCCGTCCGATCTTGGACCGGTTGTTGCGGTGGCTGGCAGCCGACGGTGTCGCGACCCAGGCCGACGATGGCTCCTGGAGCTTTGTCGACGAGGATCTTCCACCTTCGGACGCAATCCTGCGGACCCTGCTGTTCGATCAACCCCGCGGTGTTGCGGAAGTAGCGATGCTGGCCCTCGCCGGCGAAACGCTGCCGCTCCTGCTGACGGAGGGTCCCGGACGCGCGCCGGCAATCCCAGCAGCCCTGTGGGAGCAGATATTAGCGGCGTCGCCCGCTGGCGAAATGGCCGCGCAGAAGCTGGGCGAAGCGCTGGCAAGCCTGACGCAGGGCCGGGATACGCCCATCCGTGTCTTGCAGGTTGGCGCACGGCGCGGCGGATCGAGCCGGCTGCTGCTGCGCCGTCTTGGCGGTAACGCAACCCTCGTCGCCGCGACCGATAGCGATGATCTGCCCGCTTTGATCCAGGCATTGCATGATCTGCCGGCCGCGCGCGCCATTGCCTGGACGCCCGGTGAACCCCTGGACGAACCGGCTTTCGACATCATCGTTGGTCTGCACAGTTTTGCGCTGGGCGGCTGGGGCAATCGTGAGATCGAGTCGCTCCGCGCCGCGCTGGCGCCGGGCGGCATGCTGCTTCTGGCGGAGGCCGCGCCCAATCGGCTGTGGCAGATGTTGCGTCCCGATGCGGCGCCGCTGGTCGACGGCGGGCGCTGGCGCAGCATGCTGGAGGGCGCCGACTTTGCCGAATTGCGGTTCCAGCCGCTCACCACGCCGCTCTGGCCGGTCGAGCTGATTTCGGCACGCACCAGCGCTGCCGTACAGCCGGTGACTGCCGATACGCAGATTCGCCTGGCGGCGGCGCCCGGCCCGTTGGCGACGGCGTTGGAAAGCGCGCTGACAGCACACGGCGCGCTGGTCGATCATGGCGATGCCCTGATCGGGCACGTCGCGCTGATCATCGAGGACGACGTATCGCTCGCCTCCGCCTTGGCGCGGGTGGGCGGTCTGGCCGCCTTGCCGCCGGAGCCGAGCGTGACGATCACGCTGATCGTCCGGGGCGACACGATTGCCAATGCCGCCTTGAGCGGATTGCGGCGCGTCTTGGCCAATGAAGCGCCGCATGTGCCGACACGCTTGATCCGGATCGACGCCGACGTGTCGCTGGTCGAGGCCGCCGAGCATGTCGCGATCGAACTGATCCGCCCCGACAATGAGCAAGAAGTGATCTGGACCGCGCGCGGCCGCGAGGTTCCGCGGGTCCGGCGCGGTTTGCCCGAACGGGACGGCGCGACCCCTGCCGATGTGCGGATCGGTATCGCCCGACCGGGCTTACTCGATTCGCTGGAGTGGAACGCGCTGGAGCCAGCCAAGCCCGGGCCAGGCGAAGTTGCGATCAAGATCGAAGCGGCTGGCCTGAACTTCCGTGACGTGATGTGGGCGATGGGCCTGCTGCCCGATGAGGCGCTGCTCGACGGTTTTGCCGGACCAACCATGGGTCTCGAGTGCGCTGGCACGGTGATAGAGGTCGGCGCGGATGTCGACACGCTCGTACCGGGCGATCGCGTGATGGCGTTTGCTCCCGCGTCCTTGTCCACGCGCACGGTGACGGCCGCGCATGCAGTGATGCGCATGCCGGCGGACATGAGCTTTGCGGCCGCAGCGACGGTCCCCGTGGCGTTCCTGACCACAGTCTATGCCGTGGGCCAGTTGGCGCAGCTGGAAGCGGGCGAGACGATCCTGATCCATGGCGGGGCCGGCGGCGTCGGCCTGGCCGCAACCCAATATGCCCGGCACCGCGGGGCGCGCATCTTTGCCACCGCCGGATCGCCGGCCAAACGCGCCCTGTTGGCAAGTCTCGGCGTAGAAGCCGTGCTCGACAGCCGTTCGCTGTCCTTTGCGGACGATGTGATGCGGTTGACCGACGGGGCGGGCGTCGATGTCGTGCTCAACTCGCTAGCGGGTGAGGCCATGCGGCGCAGCCTGGGCTTGGTGAAGCCGTTCGGCCGCTTCCTCGAGCTCGGCAAGCGCGACTTCTACGAGAATAGTACCGTCGGCCTGCGCCCCTTCCGCCACAACGTGACATATTATGGCATCGATGCCGATCAATTGCCGCTCCGCCGGCCCAAGCTGGCTGCGGCTCTTTTCGACGAGATCACCGGGCTGTTCGCCAAGGGGGCGCTCCGCGCGCTGCCGCATCGGACGTTCGATTTTGCCGATGCGGAGGATGCCTTCCGACTGATGCAGAGCTCGGGCCATATCGGCAAGATCGTGCTGACGCCGGGCGACATCCTGCCGCATTCGGGCGCTGCTGCGACGCCGTTCGAGGCACGGGCCGATCGCAGCTATCTGGTGACCGGCGGCGTGGACGGCTTTGGTCTGGAAGCGGCACGTTGGCTGGCACGGTGCGGCGCCAAGCATCTCGCGCTGGTGAGCCGTCGCGGCCCCGCCGCACCCGGCGCCGATAAGGTGATTGCAGAGTTTGCGCAGGCTGGGATCGATGCGCGTGCTTATGCGGCGGACGTCGCAGACGAAGCCGCATTGGAAGACGTGCTGGCGGCGGTGCGCACGCAGCAGGCGCCGCTTGGCGGCATTATCCACGCCGCGGTGGCGATGGATGACGCCTTGCTGGGCTCGATCGACGAAGACCGGTTCGCCCGCGCATTGCGGCCCAAGCTGGGCGGCGCTGAGGCGCTGGATCGACTGACGCGCGGCGACACGTTGGACCTTTTCCTGCTCTTTTCGTCCGTCACGACCGCATTCGGCAATCCGGGCCAGGGCAATTATGTCGCGGCCAATGCCGCGATCGAAGCCGTCGCGCGCAAGCGGCATTCGGAAGGACTGCCGGCGCTTGCCGTTCAATGGGGGCCGATCGGGGATGCCGGCTATCTGGCGCGCGAGACGCAGGTCAGCGAGATGCTGTCGAAGCAATTGGGGGGCGCCCATCTGACTGCTGCGGAAGCGCTGGATACGCTTCCGGCGATGATGGCAAGCGGCGCGCCGGTGGTCGGTATGGCAACGCTGCGATGGGGGGCCCTACGCCGCCAGCTGCCGCTTCTGGCAACGCCGCTTTTTGCGGACATGCTCAGCGGCACGGCCGAGGAAGCCGCCGAGGTCGATCTGCAGGCGATGCTGGCCGAATGTTCGCCAGAGGAAGCGCGCGATCGCATCACGGCGTTGCTGATCGACGAGGTTGCGCGAATCATGAAGCTGGCGACCGATCGCGTCGAGCCGCAACGGCCACTCGCCGAGCTCGGGATGGACAGCCTGATGGCGGTCGAGCTGCGACTCGCGGTGGAACAGCGTTTCGGCATTTCGATCCCGCTGCTTGCCCTGTCGGAAGGCGCCACGCTGACGGCGATGGCCGGCCGGATCGTGCGCGGACTCGGCACTGCGGAGGCGCCGGAGGATGAGCGATCCCAGATGGCGCAACGCCTTGCCCGCCTAGAGGGGGGCTCGTTCGAAGGCCCGGCTGATGGCGCGCAAAGACCGGCAGAGCCATCTTTTGCCGCCGCTGCCGCCTCTGCGCCTTGATCCTGCCTTAGGTGCGTGTCACCGACTTTTCCGATGAGCGATAATTTTGGTCTCAGCGGCGATGCCAAGGCTAAGCTGCTTGCACGTTTGTCCAACCGCGCGCCGACGCAAGCGGAGGAGCGCGCGCGCGCAAAGCCGCGTCTGGGACGGCCAGATGTGGTCGCGGATCTCGATATGGTCCGGCGGGCCGGTGAGGCCCTGGGGATACGCAATCCCTATTTTCGCCCGCATGACGGCATCGCCGGCGCGCGGACGCGGATTGAGGGCGCGACGTTCGATAACTTCGTTTCTTACAATTATCTGGGGTTGAACGGCGACCCGCGCGTCAATGCCGCCGCGAAGGAAGCGATCGACCGCTATGGCACGTCGGTATCCGCAAGCCGTGTCGTATCGGGCGAGCGACCTATCCACCGCGAGTTGGAGCAGGCTATCGCCCGCGTCTATCAGACCGAGGACGCGGTTGCGCTCGTCTCAGGGCACGCCACCAATGTGACGGTGATCGGCCATCTTGTCGGACGCGACGACGTGATCCTGCACGATTCGCTGAGTCACAATAGTATAGTCCAAGGTGCGCTAGCGAGCGGCGCGCATCGCATCGCCTTCCCCCACAATGACATGGACGAGCTGGAGCGCCTGCTGGCCGGATCGCGGGACAAAGCCGAACGCGCGCTGATCGTGGTCGAAGGCCATTACAGCATGGATGGCGATATCCCGGATCTGGCCCGGCTGGTCGCGATCGCAAAGGCCCATGGCGCCCATCTGATGGTCGATGAAGCCCATTCGCTGGGCGTGCTCGGCGCGCGCGGACATGGCATTGCCGAACAGGCGCGCGTCGATCCGGGTGATATCGACATCTGGATGGGTACGCTCAGCAAGACGCTGTCGGGTTGCGGCGGCTATATCGCTGCCTCCGCCGAGTTGATCGAATATCTCAAGAGCAGTGCGCCGGGCTTCGTTTATTCGGTGGGGCTGCCGCCGCCAGTAGCTGCGGCCGCCCTTGTGAGCCTCCAAATCATGCATGCCGAGCCGGAGCGCGTCGCCAAGCTGCAGGCCAATGCCGATCATTTCCTGCATGCGGCGCGCGCGCTGGGGCTGGATACCGGCCCATCGATCGGCGCCGCGATCGTTCCGATCATGACGGGCAGCTCGATCGTGGCGGCGCGTGCCGCCGACCGATTGCTCGATATGGGCATCAACGTCCAGCCAATCATCTACCCGGCTGTCCCCGAACAATCTGCGCGGCTAAGGTTCTTCCTGTCGTCCCTGCATGAACCCGAACAGCTTGATCGTGTCGCCGAAGCGGTGGCACTTGTGATGCGCGAGGTGCGGGCGGAGCGCATCGATCTTGGGGCATTGGCGAACAGACTAGCGGCCGAGTGAGCGAGATCATCCTGGATATCACGCGCTTGCTGTCGCGCGTGCTGCACCCGACGCCCACGGGCGTCGATCGGGTGGAGATGGCCTATGCACGCGGCCTGCTTGCGAAAATACCGGAGCGTCTGCGCTTCGCGGCCGTCCATCCCAGCGGCCTCTATGGCAGGTTGCCGCGCAAGGCGGTGATCCGTTTCCTGGACGCCACCGAACAACGATGGCGGGATGAGGGGCTTGGCCACGCATCTTTACGGGTGTTCGCAGCCAAGGCGCTGCTCTCGCTGCGGCCCCGTCTGGCCAAGGCAAGCGCCAAGAGTATCTATCTACAGCCGTCACCGAATAACCTGATCAAGCCGGCGTTGATGCGCGCGATCCTGAAGCGGGAAAATGCACAGCTGGTGTGCCTGGTGCATGATCTGATCCCGATCCAGTTCCCCGAATATGCCCGACCGGGTGGCGCCGCACTGCACCGGCGCCGCATGGAGACCGTGGCCGCACTGTCGGATGGCATCATCGCCAACTCGCAGGCTACGCTGGATGCGCTGCAGCCGGTGCTCGACTGGGCAGGGCGCCGTCCCGAGACCGCGGTCGCCTATCTGGGCGCGGAGTCCGCGGCGGCGTCGCGCATTGAGGTGTCCGACCGGCCCTATTTCATCTGCGTCGGGACGATCGAGCCACGGAAAAACCATCTGCTGCTGCTGCATTTATGGCGCGCAATGGCCGAAACACGCGGTGCCGCGGCGATCCCGAAGCTGGTACTGATCGGACGACGCGGTTGGGAGAATGAACAGGTTGTCGATTTGCTGGAGCGCTGCCCGGCGCTGACCGACTGCGTGGAAGAATATGCCGGCCTGCCGGACCGTGACGTCGTCGCCCGCATTTCCGGAGCGCGTGCGCTGCTGATGCCGTCTTTCGCCGAGGGCTATGGTATGCCCGTTGCCGAGGCGTTGGCGCTGGGCGTGCCCGTAATCTGCAGCGATCTGCCCGCTTTGCGCGAGGCGGGTGGCGATGTGCCGCGCTTTCTCGACCCTCTCGACGGCCCGGCATGGCAGAGGGCGATCGACGAACTTACCCACCTGGAGTCCGCCGAACGCTCCGCCCAAGTCAAACGCTTGGTCGACTGGCATGCCCCAACCTGGCCGCAACATATCGCCATTGTGCTGGACTTGCTGCATAAGCTGCAACCATGAACGTCGTTTCCACCACCAAACCCGCACGGCGCGGTTCGTTTACAGACGCATTACGCGCGCAAATGCGGGTCATCGGCGCGCTCATTCTGCGCGAACTGCACACGCGTTATGGCCGCGAAAATGTCGGCTACCTGTGGATGTTTCTGGAGCCCCTGCTGCTCGCGACCGTCATCGGTCTGATGCATTATGAAAGCGGGCATTCCCCTGGCGGCAGCGATATCAAACCGCTGCCCTTCGGTGTGATCGGCTATACCACCTTCATTCTGTTTCGGGGTATCGTCAGCCGTGCCGAGGGCGCGCTCGAGGCGAATGCCCCCCTGCTCTACCACCGTTCCGTCACGGTTCTCGATATCGTCTTCTCCCGCGCTCTGCTGGAATTTGCGTCGGTCTTCTGCGTGTTTGCGATTTTGATGGCGCTTATGGTCTTCAGCGGTCTGGCGGACCCGCCAGCCCGCCCGCTCTACATCATGCTGGGCTGGGGGTTGATGTGGTGGTTTTGTGTTGGCCAGTCTCTCGTCATTACCGCCATCACGTATGAGCAGCGCACGGTTGGACGGCTGGTGCATCCCTATGCGTATTTCATGACGGGGTTGTCGGGCGCTTTCTACATGGTTGCGTGGCTGCCGCCTGCCGTCCAGGCATGGGCTGGATGGCTGCCGACCACGACTGTCTTCGAAACTGTCCGCTACGGCTGGTTTGAAACGGCCACAGACGACTATGCTTTCTATGGTTATTGCTCTGCCTTCTGCCTGATCCAAATGTGGGCCGGCCTGGTGGGCATTCGTATGATGCGCGAAAAGGTTCACCTCTCCTGATGAGCAACATTGATTGCACGATGCGTCCGCACGGCGGATCGGCTAGGATCAGCAAATGAATATGCATGGCTTCATGACCCCCGCGGACGATATGGAGGTGCGAGAGACGGGGCCCGTCGAACGTGCCCGCGCATGGATCATGGAAAGACGATGGTTTCTTGGCATCGTCGTGCTTCCGACCTTGTTGGTCGGGCTCTATCTCTTCACGTACGCGTCCGACCAATACGAGTCCGAGGCGCACTTCCTGGTTCGCACGTCGGCTGGCTCGGTTCAACCGACGGCTGGCGTCAGCGCCGTCATTGGCATGGTTACCGGCACGAGTGGCGGCAACAACGAGGCGATGAGCGTCGCCGATTATCTGGTGTCGCATGACGCGGTCGACCGCCTTCGCAAAGAGGACAAGCTCGTCGAGCGGTTCCGGAGGCCGGGTGTCGATATCCTGAGCCGATTGATGCCGGCCAATCCCACGCCGGAGCGCCTGTTGCGCTATTATGAGAAGCAGGTTTCGGTGAAGTATCACACGGACACCGGGATTACCGTGGTCAAGGTGCACAGCTTCAATCCCGAAGATAGCTACACGATTGCCCGTAAGCTGCTCCAAATTGGTGAAGAGCGCGTGAACGTACTGAATCAGCGCAGCTATGCCGATGCGATCGACAATGCGCGACGCCAGCTTGCGGATGCGGAGGCAGCCCTGGCCGTGTCGAACTCGCAAATGACGTCCTTCCGCAGGTCGCATGGCGATATCGATCCGCAGGCGACGGGTCAGGCGCAGTTAGGGTTGGTATCCGGACTGCAAGCGCAGGTGTCTCAGGCGCGGGCGCAGCTTAACGCGATGGGCGGCATGATCAGCCGCACCAGCCCACAATATCAGGCTTTGTCGGCGCATGTGGAGGCGCTTCAGCAGCAGCTTAATGCGCAGAGCGGCCGCCTTGCGGGGAGCGGAAGTGCGATCGCAAACGATATCAGCGGGTTCCAGGGGCTCGAGCTTCGCCGTAACTTCCTGGCCAAACGCTACGAAGCGGCAGCCTCCGGGCTGGAGCGCGCGCTGCAACAAGCGCAACAGCAGCAGTTGTATCTGGTGCGCGTCGTTGATGCGAACATGCCGGTAAAAGCCCTGTTTCCCGAGCGCTGGCGTATCTTGCTGACGGTCGTGATCTCGCTTCTGTTGATCTATTCGATCGGCTGGTTGATCGCCGCTGGCGTTCGCGAACACGCCGCATAAAGATGAGGAGGCGCGTCCCTCGGGACGCGCCTTATGCCATGACACCGTCACATCAGCCTGATCTGGCCCCGCCCCGGCCTGCCGCCTTTTTGGATCGAGACGGCGTGATCAACGTGGATCACGGCTATACATTCAGGCCCACGGATCTGGAATTCACTCCCACCGCGATCGAAGGCATCCGCCTGTTGAACCACGCGGGTTATCCGGTTCTCGTGGTGACAAACCAGTCCGGCGTCGCCCGCGGCCTATATTCAACCGAGGACGTCGAGCGGTTTCACGATCACATGCAGGCGGCCCTGCAAGAGCAGGGCGCTCATATCGACGCCTTCTACTACGCCCCCTATCATCCAGACGGGATCGTGCCTGAATTCGCTATCGAGCATGACGATCGCAAGCCCGGAGCCGGGATGATCCTGCGCGCGATGGGCGACTGGAACGTCGCTCCCGCGGGCAGCTTCATGATCGGCGACAAGCAAAGCGATGCGGATAGCGCGGCTGCAGCCGGCATAATCTCACGCCTGATTTCCCCGAATGACGGCGATCTCGCTTCTGCCGTCCGTACCCTTCTTGCGCGATGATCGCGATTAACGACATGCGCGCTTGTGCGGCTTCGTGCCCGAGGACCTGATGCTGAACAACTATATCGACTGGATCCAGAACGCCGCTCTGCCGGCATGGGCGGAGCGCGGATTCGATTCCGCTGCGGGCCGGTTTCAGGAGCGACTGGATCAAAGCGGTACGCCGATGATCGTGCCGCATCGTGCCATGGTGCAAGCACGACAGATCTTCGTCTTCGCGCATGCGGCCGAACAGGGCTGGTCCGATCGGGGACAAGACCTTGCGGAACGGGCGATGCATTCGCTGATTCGCGATTTCGCGTCCGACCATGATGGCGAGACGTCCTTCGCATTCTCGATCGATCCGATCGGCGGCACGGTCGTCTCGGCCACGCGAGACGCCTATGCCCATGCCTTCGTGCTCTTCTCGATCGCCGCGCTGTACCGTCTCAACCAGGATCCACAGCTGCTTGCGCTCGCCGATCGAACGATCCGCTTCGTCGAATCCCAGTTGGACGACAAGCAATATGGCGGGTTGTTCGACGCGTTGCCCGCGCCCGATGAGAAGCGCCAAAATCCTCACATGCACTTGCTCGAGGCCTATCTGTTCCTTGAACAGGCGGCCCCTGGCCGCGGCTATCTGGAGCGCGCAGCAACGCTTGTCGCACTGTTTGAGCAACGCTTCTTCATCGACGGACGCCTGCTCGAATATTTCGCGCGCGATTGGACGGTTGCACAGCGCGCTGCATGGGAGCCCGGTCATCATTTCGAGTGGGTGTGGCTGCTGGGAGAATATGCGACACTGTCAGGAGCGGACCTCGGCGGCGCCGGTGCAGCCCTGTACGCTGCCGCCCAAGACCATGGAATCGCCGAAAACGGACTGGTCGTGGACGAGATTGCGGCGGCGGGCGACACGCTTCTGAAGGGATCACACCGCGTTTGGCCCCATACCGAAGCGATTAAGGCGGCGGCGACGCGGCATGCGTCCGGTGACGCGAAGGCGCATGCCTTCGCCGATCAGATGGCCGCGGGGCTGATGAACACGTTTCTCGATCGCCCGTTTAGCGGAGGCTGGATCGATCATGTATCGGCAGCGACGGAACCGTTGGTCGACTATGTGCCCGCCAGTTCGCTTTACCATATCGTGCTCGCGGGGAGCGTCGCCGCAAAAGGCTTTGCGGCCACCCCATGATTACCAAGGCAGACCAATGACCACCTATCTCGACCACCTTTCCGACTATCGCGTTGCCGTGATCGGCGACGTCATGCTCGATTGCTACATGTCCGGCACGGTGAGCCGCATCTCGCCCGAAGCGCCGGTACCGGTGATGCGCGTTACCGAAGAGCGCGCCGTCCCGGGCGGCGCCGCCAATGTGGCCGCAAACCTCGCCAGCCTGGGGCTAGGCGTCAACTTGGTTGGGCTGGCGGGGAAGGACGCCGCGCGAGACGAGTTGATCGCGCTCTTGTCCCGCATGGGAGACATCGACTGTGACGGCGTTGCTGCGCTGGAGGGACGTCGGACGACCCGAAAACTGCGTATCATTGGCGCCCACCAGCAGATCGTCAGGGTCGATCATGAAGACGCCGTCCCATGTTCGGATGAGATGGAAGCGGGCTTTCTGGAGGCGGTTGGCCAAGCGATTGCAGCGGCGGACATCGTTATTTTGTCGGATTACGGCAAGGGCGTATGCTCGGATCGTGCAATTCATACGGTCATCGAGCAGTCGATCTCAGCCGGCAAAAAGGTACTGATTGATCCGAAGCGCACGGATTTTACGGTTTATAACGGGGCTTTTCTGCTGACGCCCAATCGCAAAGAGCTAACCGACGCGACAGGCTTGCCTTGTGAAACCGACGAGGAAGCCGCGATTGCTATTCGTCGCGCACAAGAGATGTGCGGCGCGAATATTCTACTGACGCGTTCAGAAAAAGGCATGTCCTTCTACCCCTTGGGCGGGTCACCGCTCCACTTGGCGACCGTCGCCCAAGACGTGTTCGACGTCTCTGGCGCGGGCGACACGGTAGTTGCGGTTCTGGCAGCTTCCATCGCCGCCGGCATGCCATTTCAGGTTGGAATGCGCATGGCAAACCATGCTGCCGGAATCGTTGTCTCGAAGCTAGGTACTGCCAGCGTCACACGCGAGGAATTGGCGGCCTCGCTGTTGTCGGAAAGCACCACATCAGACATCAACGATGGCCGACTGCTGGATCGAGATGAGCTCGTCGCATTGCGCTGGGCATGGGCACGCGAGAAATTGACGGTGGGAATTGCCAATGGCTGTTTCGACCTTATCCATCCTGGTCATATCAAGCTGATAGGCCAGGCTGCTGCGAGTTGCGATCGACTGATCATGGCGCTGAACACCGACGCCTCCGTTAAGCGGCTAAAGGGACCAACACGTCCCATCCAGGATGAGAGCGCACGCGCCGCCGTGATGGGTGCGATCAAAGGCGTTGCAGCCGTAACTCTTTTTGATGAAGCGACTCCGCTCGAACTGATCGAGGCACTGCAGCCAGATGTGCTTATCAAAGGCGCCGATTATACCATCGATCGGGTGGTTGGCGCCGACCTGGTACAAAAACGCGGCGGGAGGGTCGTACTGGCAGAGCTGAGCGAAGGGCAATCGACGAGTCGGCTAGTAGCAGCTAGCAGTTGCTAGGTACTCGTGGCGCACTACGCCTTGCTCTGCAGAGGCGGGATCAGCATTGCGATCCCACCTCTGCTTTCGTTTCTTTAACCTTCGAGCTCGCGAACCTTTCGCTCCAGATCAGCTATACGTTTTTGATAGCTCCAATGGAGGAAATCGTCGGTAGGATAAGCAAAGGCGGGGAGTCGTTCAGGATGTTCCTCTGCTACATACCATCGGTTCAATCCATCGAAGAGCGTGTATTGATAACCAGCTTCAACAAGCAGATGATCCCAGGCCTCATGCGTAGGAACATGAACTTTCAGCGGCTCAACCGCTTCGACGCATAAAATCCAAGGGCGAAAGCGCTTGAAATCGCAGCCGCGAATAACTTGCTCCTCGTGCCCTTCCACGTCAATTTTCATAAATTGAATCTGCTTGTGCGGGTCTTTAATGTACCGCTCACAGATTGATGCGACAGTACGCCGCGGAACCTCAACACCATGCTTGGCTATGCCCAGTTCGACTGCGTGCCGGTCTGCAAAGACCTCATGCGCGGTACCTAGGCCGCCTTCGGGATGATCGTATAGGGTTATCGTACCACCATCGACGTCAGACGCCGCAGCTTGGATATTTGTATCCCGTGGGCGTTCGGCTTGAATTAATTTGAACCAATGCGGCGATGGCTCGATATTGATACCCTTCCATCCATGATCATAAAATAGCTTTGTGTCGTTGTCATATGTCGGGTGATTGGCTCCAACATCAATGTAGAATCCGTTATCGTGATGCACATTATTTAGCGCCCGCAGGAGCATGATATCTTCGCGTTGGATAGACCAGCTAGTGTACGCCATTACTCTTCTGCCTCCTATCTGCGCAATCCCTGCACTTGGATCAGGCAAAACTTAGTCAACAAAAATTAAAGAGATAATATAAATGTCGTCTTCACAATAATTATATTATCTACATTAAATATCAACAATTATGACGATATCAATGCTATCTGCAACAAAAACTATAAAGGCCGCTCTACGATTAAACCCACGGAGGTACAATCGTAATCACCCGCCCTAAGTCGAATATGCGGCTCTCCTCGCCCGTATGGCGGCAAATCTACAACTAACTCAGCAAAACCCTCGCCGATAGTCCAATCAAATGGTGAAACCAAATAACCCTTTTCAGTCAGTCTGGATACAACAGCTTCCATATCGCACCGTCGATAGAATGAGCAAGACTCACTTTCAAATGTATCATCGTTAGATGACAGATTGAATTCAGTTGTATGAACAGCCACTCCTCCAGGGCGAAGAGTGAGGATTGAGTTTTCGATAAACTGCAATCCATGTTCCAGCGACCCGAGATGCTCCAACGCGCAAGCGGACCAACAAAAATCAAAGCTTTCATCTAACGATTGTGGGATTGCATTCATGTCAACAGCCCGAAACGATACAAGTTCAGAAAACATCTTAGCCGTGCAAATTCCACGTTGGTTCAAAGCAGAAAGATCGAACGTGTGCTGGCCAGTGGCGACCCATCCGGAACGTGCCGCATCATCGGCTGCTTGATCTGTCGCCAAAATCTCTGCACCAAAGGAGGCAAAGAGAGCAGGTAACTGTTCCTGTCCGGCACCAAATACTACGCCACGCTTGCCCGGCGCAAGCAGCCCTCGCTCAAAAAGCGACTGCGCAATGTAAACAAACTCCCACTGTTTACGATAGAATTTAGGCTCCTCCTTCATTGCTCGTGACCAAAAACGATACTGATCGTAAGCAAAATGAGCCTGATGACATAGCGTTGAGGTAAATGGAATTTCCCGAGGTGGTGATATAATTGGCTGATCCGTGCCAATGAAAGCTCTATACAGCCGATTTTCATGATCGCCTTTAAATGCCACTCGCTCGGCTATTTCGCGTGCCATTTCCGGGGCGGTAGCATCCCCAGGCCCGAAAAGATCCCCAATGGCTGAACGAGCCACCGTAACTACGACGTCTTGATCGGCAATTTCGATAGGAATAGAACGGTAAAGTAACGAGCGTAGCGAACGCGCGTGACGATCAGGGACCGCGACAATCAAGTTTTCGTTGACGTCACGCTTACGGAGAACGGGCTCGTCGCCGACAAGCAAAGCAACGACACCGGACGTGTAAAACCGAAACTCCAGCATGGTTGGAGTTTGAAGATCGAACGCGATAAAAATTGATTCTGACTCGTCGCTTAGCTGCCGCCCGGTCACAAAATCAAATACAATGTCCGTCTGCCCCATGTCCGCAACGACGTCGATCAATGCATAAATGCTATCGGCAGCTACGATCTCATTTTCCGCCAACGTTGCAGAAAACTCGACAAGGTAGCTGCCTGGCTCGACCTCGAGATATGGACCAAAAACGGCGTGCCCGGAGACACCGGTTCTCGTGCGGATAAACTCCCGCTCGCCAAACGTGACCGGCGTTCCGATTGCTAGATTAAGCACACGCATCCTTTCGAAAATTGTGGCGCACGGACCACAGGCTCCCGCATGCGTCAAGCGCCGTTGACGCCAGCACCTGCATCGACTCCTTACTCTTGACAGGCGCAAGAGGGATCGATCACGAGGCTGCTGAAACCGGCCGATTCCGTGCGGGATGCGTAAGTGACGAAGGAACACCGTGTTCGGTAGCGATGCATTGAGGAGGCGCGCGCCGCTGAACGCCAATCGGCAGATCGCAGCCTTTCTGATCGCACGCGGTGACGCTGCACGCGACGCGCGCGATTGGTCGCGGGCAGCCGTCTGGTACGAAGAGGCGCTGCGGCTGGCACCGTCACGTGGCGAGATTCACGTTCAGCACGGCCATATGCTGAAAGAGGCCGGTGCCACGCAGGCGGCGGAGCAGGCCTATCTGGCGGCTCAGCGCCTTATGCCGGACGATGCCGACCTCGCACTGCAGTTGGGCCATTTTTATAAGAAGGTCGGGCGGCTTGCCGCCGCACGTGATGCCTATCAAAGAGCGATCACGTTGAAACCGCGATGGGAGGAGGCACAAAACGAACTTGCGGCGCTGCCCAAAACATCTGCCGCTACGATGGAAATCCCTGCCACCGATCTCTACCTCGCTGAAGCAGCGCAGGCGCTTGCGGATAGCAGTAAATCCGTACGGTTGGTTCCAGCGCTCCAACCGCGGCCCGAAGGTGCGCTGCTACGCGACTATAATGAGTGCGTCGAAGTTCGTCAGATGGGAAGGCACGAACGAGGCGCCTGGGGTGTTAAGCGCACTGTGAGGGGAGTCGCAACAATTCGCGGCTTTGGTATTTCGCGGACACCCGTTGCGGAGGTTCAGCTACTCCTCGATGGCAGGCTGTTTCATCGGGGGTCAGTGCGCGGTCCGTATGCACTGATGCAAGAGCGGCATCCGCACGGCCTCAACAAATACGTGTTCAACCTCTGGTATGACTTTGCCAACCTTCCCGCTGGCCGGCACATGTTCGAGCTCAGGCTATTGGATGCCGAGGGCGAGGCGCGTTCGTTTCACGACGACATAGTTATAGCGTCGCCATTGAGGGAAGTGGATTTTCCAGATTCGGATGCGCTCGTCGAAGAGCGCAGCGCGGATCCCACACTGCTTGAGCAACGTATTCGCGCTCGCGCTAGTATGGTCCGATCCGCTCGCCGTGAACTATTGCCCAGAGCGGTAGCAAATATGCTTGTTCTGAGAACTGATCAGCTCGGCGATATGGTGGCGTCCGTCCCGGCGATGCGTCGCCTCCGAGAGCTATTCCCAGAAGCCCGAATCGTGGGGCTGCTTACTGGCGCCAATGCCGGATTCGCAGAAAGCCTGAGCGTTTTCGACGAAGTCATCGTCGTCGATTTCCCCGATGACGATATGGAACGCAGGCGAATTATGCCGCTGGACGCGCAGCAAGCTCTGCGGGATCGGCTGCAACCCTATGCGTTCGATCTTGCGATCGACCTTGCCCAAGCAGGCGTCTCTCGTGAATTGCTCCAGCTTTCGGGTGCTCCGTTCCTGTATGGCGTGGAGGGCAGTGATTTCCACTGGCTGTCGGCCGACTTCGCGCTCAATACCCGTGACCCTGTCAATCGATTGGACGTCGTGCCGCATTCGCGCAAGACAATGGCGCTTGTGGAGACACTGGGCGCAATCGTGCAGGATAGCTTCAGGACTGAGCGCCGAGACGACCTTGACCGCAAACGACTACAACGGTTCGGCATCTCCGCTGCGGATCGATACATCGTCCTTCACATGGGCGCGCGTGTTGCCTTTTCGCGATGGACGGGCTTTCCCGAGCTAGCAGCCTTGCTGATCGAACGAACGGATTTGAAGGTCGTCATGATGACTGAGGATCGGAACGTTCGCCCCGCACTCGCACCACAGCTAGTAGCATCGGCAAAGTTCCAGTTGCTGGAAGAACGGCTCGAATATGATGATTTTGACACGATTGTCTCTTTTGCGGACGTGCTCGTTGGCAATGATTCCGGACCAAAGCATCTGGCGTCCTTTCGTGGTATCAAAACCGTAACGTTGCATACTGCGCGGATTAACTGGAGCACCTGGGGCCACGAGGGGGACGGCGTGATCTTGAGCCGCAGGGTTCCTTGCGCCGGATGTGACATATTCTATGACAGTGAGGATTGCGGAAAGGACTTCGCCTGTATTCGTGACATCAGCGCTGAAGAAGTATTCAAAGCTGTCAGACTTTATGTTTAAAATCATTGCAAGTTGGCGGCAGTCGTAATGCGTTTAACAAAAAAAGTTGCAAACTGGCGCCCCTGGCGCACACCTTTGCGCGACATCGCGCGAGATATGGTTCGACGTGCAGATGCCGCGCGCGATGCCGGTCAGTTTCGTGACGCCGCATTCCTTTATGGCGAGGCCTCACGCCTCGTCCCAGGCAAGCCGGGGGTGCACGTCCAATGTGGCAATATGCTGAAAGATTTGGGCGATCACGCGGCGGCTGAGCAGCATTATCGGATCGCTCTACAGCTACGGCCTTCTGATGCGGATGCCTTTCAACAATTGGGCCATCTCTACAAGAGCTGGGGCAGGCTAGACCAAGCGAGATTGGCATATGGCCGCGCCGCGGAGCTGCGCCCCGACTGGGACGCACCGCGTAAAGAGTTGGCTAACATCGACCGGTCTGGCTGGGCGGGCGACGCGCCGCCCCCTGCGTCTCCACAGCTAGTGCCGACGCTGATCGACGCCGGGAATGCCGTTGCAGCCGCACGGGACATCGATCGCCTCGCACCCGAACTCTTTCCCTCCCATCCCGACGCGTTGTTGCACGGACATGGTGAGGAACTCGCCTTGCGCGCATGGGGCCGCCAGGAACGAAGCCACTGGGGTATTGTAAACACGGTGCGCGGAGTCGAAGCGATCCGTGGATTCTGCATTTCGGCGACGCCCGTCGTCGAAGTACAGATGTATTTGAATGATCAGCTCATTTATCGGGGCTCCACCCAGGCAGGAGCCTCGCTTGCCTATGAGCGGGACAATTCTGACCTGCGAAAATACACATTCAACATCTGGTTTGATTTCTCGCAATTTTCCTATGGCCGTCACCGGTTCGAGCTTCGCGCTATAGACATGCGGGGACGGAGCCAACACCGCCATGAAACTCTGGTCATAGCAGCCCCTTTGTGGGAAGCCGATTTCCCAAGTTCCGATCAGCTAGTCAATATAGATCCAGATCTGCCGATCGATGAGCAGATAAATGCACGCCCCAGCATGGTCCGCCCTGGCATACGCAGCCTGTTGAGCTCCTCTCCAAAGGTAATCCTTGTACAACGGCTCGACCAGTTGGGTGATATGGTTGTTTCCGTTCCCGCATTGCGAGTGTTGCGTGCGATGTTCCCCGACGCACGACTGATCGGGCTGCTGTCACCTGCGAATGCCGAACTTGGTGCAACACTTTCGCTGTTCGATGATATAATCGTCGCTGATTTTCCAGACGATCGCTGGCAACGTCGTCGGATCATGCCTTTGGAGGATCAGATTGCCCTTCGGACGAAGTTGGAACCTCTCGATATCGATATGGCAATCGATCTCTCGGAAAATTCACCGTCTCGCTTGTTGTTGGCGCTTTCGGGAGCTCCTTTCCGCTTTGGGTTCCGTCATCATCTTGTGCCCAATCTGCCGCTCGACGTGGAAGGGAATTCGCACGATCGGATGAACGGGCATGAAGTCGTCCCGCATACCAACAAGCTGATCGGCATGATGGAATGGCTGCGTGCGATGATGCGTAGCGAACCAAATGTCACCCGGCGCGATGACCTGGATCGAGGCAGCCTAGGCCCCTTCGGAATCAACCTTGGCGATAAGTTTGTCGTGCTCCACGATGGCGCGCGGCTGGCCTTCAGTCGCTGGCCCCATTACGCCGAACTAGCGAGGCGCCTTCTGGCTAATACAAGCCTTAAGGTAGTTATGTTGACGGACGATCCGGCAATGCGTGCAGTACTTCCTGCAGCATTAACACTATCTAATCGTTTTCATTTGGTTGACGGCCGGCTGGAGTTCGATCAGTTCGACGCTCTGGTTTCTTTTTGCGACGTCTTTGTCGGCAATGACTCTGGCCCAAAACATCTTGCCTCGTTGCGTGGCGCCAAGGTCGTCAGTCTGCACATGGCGCGTAACAACTGGAATGAATGGGGCCAAGAGAATGGCGGCTATATCCTTAGCCGTAAATTGCCCTGCGCCGGCTGTCAGATCAGTCACGACCCCGAAGAGTGCGGCAGAGACTTCATCTGTATCCGTGGTATCAAGCCGGAGGAAGTCATGGCTGCTGTGCAGCGGCTTCTCTAAATGCAGTGGCGGTTCAACACGGAAACGGTGGCCCCATGACGGGGAAATACCACTCACTCGTGCCGAGAATGATGCGCCTGATTCTGCGGGAAATACCGTATGCATCTGTGTCTAGAATATCACGCCGTCTGGTCGCACGCGCCAACGAGGCCCGCGACGCGCGTCAGTTCGGTGTAGCAGCTGGCCTTTATCAAGAAGCGGCACACTTCAACCCTCACAACCCGCGGATCCGCACACAGTGGGCCCACATGCTCAAGGAAAGCGGCGACCTTCCCGCCGCGCAGATACAATATGAGCTTGCCGCCGCAGACCTGCCTAATGACGCGGACCTTGCCTTGCAGATCGGGCATCTCCACAAGCTGGCAGGGCGCAGGGACGCCGCGCAGGCGAGCTATCTGCGCGCTTTGCAACTCTTGCCTGGCTGGGATGACGCCGAACGTGAGCTTCGATCCGTCGGAGGCGTATTGAATGCGGCAGATCATGACGGACGGCCCGATTGGGTCATATCGGAGTTGCTACCGCGCGGGGCAGACGCAGGAGTAACCGTCGATCGCAATCTCCTGCGGATCTTCCGCCTAGGCGGTCGTCGCACCAACAGTCGCTGGGGACACCTTAAGACGTTGCAGGGGGTCGAGGCCATAAGGGGGTATCGGCTGGCACCGAAAGGCCTTTCGGAGGTTCGCCTGCTGCTTGACGGAGATATGCTCCAAGCAGAAACTTTGCTGGCTTATCCGCAGGCCGATGGTGAGCAGATCAAATATGTGTTCAATCTTTGGCACGATTTCTCCCCGATCACTCCCGGTCGCCATGTTGTTGACTTGGATTTCATGGATCATGCTGGCCGGCGCATACGGCGACACCGCGAAACGGTATCAGTAGTCGCCCCCAGCGAAGCTGTTGTCGATGGGATCTCGGACGCATTGGTTCCCGCCCAGTTTTTCGACACACCGTTGGAAGTAGCCATAAATTCCGCGCCGAGCCTCGTCCGTGATACGCGGCGCGTGCTTTTACCCGATCCTGTTCGAACCATCCTGGTACAACGCGCTGATCAATTAGGGGATCTTGTCTGCTCAGTTCCCGCCATTCGGCGGTTGCGTACTCTGTTTCCTAGTGCGGAATTAACTGGGCTGCTGACCCCGGCCAACGCAGAGTTGGCGAAACAGTTGGGCCTGTTCGATGACATCGTCACGGTCGAATTTGCGGAGAGTGCGATCGAACGCCGCCGCGTCCTTAGCATCGAGGCGCAGGATCAGTTACGACGACAGCTCAAACCCCGCGCTTTCGATGTCGCAATCGACCTTGGAGAAGGCGACGAATCTCGTTCCTTACTTTTGCTGAGCGGAGCCCGATTTCTATATGGGTTCAAGGATAGGCAGTCGCCGTGGCTCGATGCCGGGCTTGATTTCAATGCGCACGATCCGGTCAACAACCTTGAGATCATGCCTCCATCCCGCAAGATATTGCTGCTGGTCGAGGGGCTCGGGTTGCTGGCATATGGTCATGCGACCCCGATACCGAACGATCAGGCAGTCGACCTGACCGCTTATGGCTTAACTCAAGAGCGACGTTACGCTGTCGTTCATGCGGGCGCTCGCATCGCATACAGCCGCTGGCCATTTTTTGCCGAGCTTATGAACCTGCTGCTCGAGCACACCGATCTTAAGGTCGTCCTTTTCACGGACGAACTCACGACCGCGGAGGCAGCATTGGCGAGCGGGCCACATGCCGCACGTATCCATGTCATCGCAGGCAAAGTAGCTTTCGAAGAATTCGATGCCCTGTTGGCGCATTGCACCGTTTTTATTGGCAATGATTCTGGTCCCAAGCATTTAGCTGCTCTGAGGGGGGCGCCGGTAGTGAGCCTCCACATGGCGCGTCTGAATTGGAGCGAATGGGGGCAGGAGATTACCGGCTCCATCATTAGCAGACGCGTGCCCTGCGCAGGATGCGGAATTACGGAGGGAGAGGATTGCGGCAAGAATTTTGCCTGTATTCGCAACATCCAGCCGCAAGAAGTCTTCAAGGCGGTCCAAGCGCTACTGGAGATCGCTGGTTGACGCAATTACGCGCATTCCAGCCGAAACAGCTTAGGGAATCATGGTAGACTCACGTTTCGCTGAAGTGGCTGACACCTGCAGGGCCCAGGACGCGGCGATTGAGCGCTTGTTGCGCCGCTCCCTCCTTGCCCTGGCGCGCAATCAGACAACCGTGCAGGACCGGCATGATTTTGCGGATCTTGCAGATGCCTTGGGTGAGGCGAGGATGGCCTCACTTGTCCGAAGCACGGCTAGGCTACGTGAGGGGTTCGGTGCCCTCGACTCCAGAAACGTGACTCCGGGAGATTCAGTTACCCGCGCGGTTGCTGAACTTACTGTGGCCATAGCGCGGTGCAAACCTGACCCGGTGACATCGCCCGCAGCCACTTCGGATCCGGTCGCCGCCTGTCATAGCTTCGCAGACTTGCTTTCACAGCAACCCACTGCGGAAGCGAGCTTAGCTTTAGCGAGTTTGCTGGCGACATGGCGCGACTTGGTTGACGGGCCGCCACCCAACATCAGTGGCCGCGTCAATGGCACGCTTGGCGAGCTTGTCGATGGTTACGCCGCATATGAGCTGCAGACATTTTTGCGCAGCAATCAGGTTTTAGCCTTCGCACCACATGGCTCGGTAAGCTTGTTGCAATTCGCGGCTTGCTTGAGCCCTGGGGGCCTCGGACCGTATTTTTCTGCCGTTAGCAACATTGTGCGCGGAGGGCAGGACGTCTTGGGGTTGATCGCACTCGCAAGTGGCGGCGAGGCTACCCAACAGATCGAGCGCTGGGTCGCTGTTTTGTCAAACCGATTGCCGGAGCATATTACAGTCGAGCTTGCCGATATACTGGCTGACTTGGGGCGACTGGAGCCGCTGCGCGCCTTGTTGGATGCTGCGGCCAACCGATCGGATCGCGACGCGGTCATGCGTCATATTCGCGATGCGGCGTTGGATCTGGGTGATCACCAGACCGCAATGCGCGCGCAGAAGTTGATACTTACACGAACCCCTTACGATGTGGTCGAACGGCGGCGCGTCGGCGCAATGTTAGCCGCTTGCGGTGATGCACCGGCTGCTGAGGCGGCGTTAGCGGACACCCTTCGTCGTGCACCGAGCGACGCAGAGACGATCGCGCAGCTTGAAGCATTGCGATCAGGAGACTTCACGCAATTTGCTGTAAATGGCGGCTCTACGACCCCGCCGGCGCGCAAACGCATCCGCTTCTCCAGACGGTTAACCGACTAAAGTTTTGGCGTGTTGACATCTGCCTGGTGAATCGATGCCTCCGAGCTGAGGTGAGACACGAGAAACTATCCAATCGTCAAATATCCTGAGGCGGTAGGCTCAGGCTCTGTCTCCGACAATTTTCGTCACTCCGTTAGCCGATTGAAATGGCGGTGGACCGTTTCCGTGTTTCAGCGCTATTCTAGCTCAGGAGGGCAAACGGATTGAAGGCGGATCTCAATATAACACCCAGCTCAAACGGGGATGAATTGCTTCGGCTAAGAACCGGATTACTTAGCAGGTATATCGCGCCCGATGCTGTGAGCGTAAGCTCGAACGGAGCTTCGATTAGCCAAGCCCCCTGCGGCACGATAGTTGCCGTCCGTATATTGCAGAACATTACCAATTATCGAGCTGCGCTCCAAACGTGGTTCGCGAATGTGCGGGTTGGCGGCCATCTGGTGATAGTGGTGCCTGACGCTTTCTTGGCAGAGCGCCAGCTATTTTTGCCCATTCGCGATCATCCCGAACAGCGCCGGCTATATACGCCCCGCTCTCTAATGGACGAGATCGAGGAGGCGCTTGAACCCAATTCCTACCGTGTCCGCCTGCTCTGCGAAGACGATACGGGATATGATTACAACCTTACTGGCGCGCCGCAGACCGGCCAGAGCGACATCCTTCTGGCGGTCGAGAAGATTGAACAACCGCATTGGGCGTTGGCGAAGCCGCTTCCTGACGCAAGCGGCGGCCCCGATTATGATTTTCAGCCGCGACGTACCCGCATTGAAACAGCCCGTACTAGCCCTCACCAGCGTATCTTGATACTGAAGCTCGACCATCTCGGCGATTTCATTATCGGCATATCTGCGCTACAGCGCGTGCGCGCCCTTTTTCCGCGCGCGCATATCACTCTTGTGGTAGGGTCGTGGAACTTCGACTTGGCGCGTAGCCTGAATGTAGCAGATGAAGTCCATACCTTCGACGCCTTTCCCCGCAACTCGAGCGAGGAAGCCGTCGATGTCTCTGGCAAGCGCGGGTTGTTGGAAGCCGCGCTGCCCGAACATTATGATCTTGCCATCGATCTGCGCACAGATGCTGACACACGGACCCTACTTGGGCGTGTGTCAGCAAGACTTAAGGCCGGGCTGGGCACACGTGCCGATCATCCTTTCCTGGACATCGCACTGCCAATCGATCTCGATAGGACAAGTCGTGAGGCGGCGCGCGAGACCCTTTTTAATCACCACGCATTCCATTCGCAGGACTATGTTCAAAGATTATCTCACCGGGCGATATACTCGGCGGAGAATGTGAGACACGGTTCTGCCATTATCTGGGGCCCCTACGTTCGTCTTCGTGCCGGCCGATATCTCTTCGATCCCTTTTTGGAAATCGCACCGGATCGTGAGGGCCTTCTGATGGTTGATATCGCGCTCGAAACACGTCGGGTGTGTCGACGGATTATCGCTCAGGGCGACCCATTGCAGCTCCAGTTCGACGTAGAGCAACCCGACAGTCTCTTTGAATTCCGCATATGGGACGTCGATGAAGTTCCCGCCCTGCCCTTCAGTTTCTTTGGCGGAAGACTGATCAGAGCGGGCGCTCCGGGCGAACTACATCAGTCAGATTACCTTGATCTGCTGGTGGAGTTGATCGCCCGCCGATTGGATCGTGTTGGCTTGCTCACGGAGCTCGGCTCAATATGAGCGAAATAGTAATCGCTCCTTTTTCCAATAACGCACTGCGAGACTGGCCTGCCGAAAATTATGGCAAGGCAATCGAGCTTTTGCTGCCGCAGCTTGGGCCCGAAGTACGCTTCAGTGTGATTGGAACACGCGGGCAGCGGCTCGCCGCAGCTCAGATCGTGAGGCCCTTCACGGCGGAGCGCGTCGTCAATGACTGTGGGCTGCCCTGGGGCGCGGTTCTCGACAAAATCCGCAAAGCTGGCTGCGTCATCGGCAATAATTCCGGGATCACACATACTAGTTGCTATCTTGGAGCACCAACCGTCTGCATCTTTGGCGGATCGCATCAGCGGACAGAGTGGGGACCGTTAGGTGAAAACGCCATCATCCTATCCCGCGTCATTGGTTGCTCGCCTTGCCAATTGAACAGCGCGGCAGACTGCCCCTATGGCGCCGCCTGCCTCCGAGAGATCGAGCCAAGAGAGGTCGGCTCCGCAGCGCTGCGGATCATGGCCCATACGCCGCATAAATTTGCCGCACGCCGGCTGGACCGAGAAACCCTCGATGAAGGGATGCCGCTGTAATGCCAAGTTGGCCAATTAGCGCGAAGCAGTTCGCATTGCTGAACGATCAGTTTGAAGCCGCCAAGGCTGAGCTCACCGCCTTGCACGATAGCGCCGGCGAACAGGCGGAGCGCATGCTTGCGATGGAAGAAAAATCATCCGCACAAGATGCCGCGCTTCAGGATCTCTTCGACCAAATCCGGCAGCTCCGCGACGAAATCAATGCTCTGGCTGAAGCGTTGACGCAGGAACGACAGATTCGCGAGCAGGCCCTGAACCGGTTCGAGGAGCTCGATTTACAACGCGCAGGCGAGAGGCGCGCAACAGACGCCGCCCTGATCAAACTGGAAAAAATGCTGGAGCAACAGGCAGCCGACGCAAGGACGACCGCGGCGATATTGTTAGCCCGTCTTGAGATAGGCGATCGCCCTCGTTGAGGGCTGGCAATCCGCTGTTGCATAGCCTCCCGCTCCTGTCCAAACATGCGGGATGTTCATTGGGCGACGCTTCCTGATCCATGGCGGGGAGCGATTAAATTTCGTTACGGTGCCACCAATGCAGCCGGCTCGCATAATTTTAAATGCCATATCTTCTTCGTCTTTACTGCGTCGTTCGGGAGGCGACGATGATGCTTGGGCAATCGCCAAAGCTTTGGTAGCTGCGGGCGGCCCCGGCCGCGATCCCGGCCCATCCATCTTCAGGAGTTAACAGTTTGAAAGCGGGCTTCTTTCGTCCGGTAAGCGCGCAACGGCGCGGCGACCGGGCGCGTGATGCAGGACGGTGGGCGGAGGCTGCTGCTCATTATCGCGAGCATCTCGAGACCACCCCGCAGGATTTCGCGATTTGGGTGCAACTTGGCCATATGCTCACCCAGATTTCCGAGTTTGGCGGGGCAGATGAGAGTTATAGCCGGGCGGCCGCGCTCAAGGGTGACAATGCCGATCTCCTGCTGTGCTGGGGCCATTCGCGCAAGCTGGCCGGCGACCGGGATCGTGCCAAACATCTCTATGCGGAAAGTCTGTCTATTGACGGCAATGCGAGCGCGCGTGAGGAGCTGGCGCGGCTGATCGATCTGGATCTGCCCCCAGCGGCCGAGGAGCCGGCGGTGGAAGAGCATGTGAGCGATAATTTCGACGATGCCCCTCCCGTCTCGGCGGTATCTCCGACGCCGCCCCGTCGCGCGTGGGAGGCGCGGTATGAGACGGTCAAACCGTTCGCCGCCCCCGAAGGCGGCGAGATTGCCTTATTCGTTACGCATTCCGCCACGGGGGCCATAAAGCCCCACGTCCTCCCTTATCTTCGCGCCTTGGCGGAGCAGGGCATTGCGGTCCTGTTGCTGGCCGTCACCGATCGCCAGCTCAACCTCCGACCGGAGCTGCTGGATGCGGTGGCCGGCGCAATCGTGCGCGAAAATGCCGGCTATGATTTCGCCGCCTGGGCGCATGCCCTGCATTTGCATCCTGAAATCTACGGCGCCGCGACGCTGTATCTGCTCAATGACAGTGTGGCCGGCCCGGCCAAAGGCTCCAGCCTGGCTGAGCTGATCGCGCGGATTCAGGCAAGCGACGCAGACCTGATCGGCCTGACGGAAAGCCATGAATATCGCTGGCATTTCCAATCCTATTTCCTGGCGCTCAAGCCCCGCTTGCTATCGTCATATCGGCTCCATCGCTTTTTCGAGGATGTCCGTATCCTGGATGACAAGGATCACGTCATTCAGTCTTACGAACTGCGCTTTTCCGAAGATGTCGAACGCAGCGGGCATCGCCTGGAACTCTTGTTCCCGAGCCCGCTTGCCCTGAACCCGACGCTTTACGCCTGGCGCGAGCTGATCGCGGACGGCTTCCCGTTCATGAAGCTTCTGCCGTTGCGCGGCGCGTTTTCGGAAGTAGACGTCGAAGGCTGGCAGGACGCCTTGCGGCGCGCGGGCTTCGACGTTGCCCTGATCGATGCCGCTGCGCGGGCCGCGGAAGAGCATACGCCCTGCGATGGCGACGCGCAGCTCTATGCGCATCCGATCCCGTTCGATACGGGCGAAGGGCGGCCGTTGAAGGTCGCATTTTACGGACCATGGAATTACGATAACGGGCTCGGCGCAGCGTCCCGTGCGCTCATTGGCGCGTTGCGGCGCTGCGACATCCGGCTCAACCTGCACCCGATCAAGAAGCCGTTCCACATCCATAAGCCGCTGGCACCACCGGTCGACATCACCGAATTCGGCGGGCCGGCGGATATCGCAATCGTCCACCTTAATCCGGACAGCTGGTTCCTGCTGACGGATGAGCAGCGCCGTGATGTCGGCCACGCCCGCAAGCGCATCGGATATTGGGTATGGGAAATGGGCCATATCCCGCCAGCCTGGCGGCACGATTTCTCCTCCGTCGACCGGATCTGGGCACCGAGCCAATATTGTGCGGATCTGTTCGTCGCGCAGGACGAAGCTGCGGTCGATGTGATCCCGCATCCAGTGCCAGTTGCCCCCTCGGCCGCGCCTGACCGGATGGCGGCGCTGACGCAGCTGGGGCTGGACCGCGACGCGCGCATCATTCTGTTCGTTTTTGACGGCTCGAGTTACCTGGTTCGGAAGAATCCGTCCGCGCTCATTCGCGCCTTTGCCGCATCCGGGCTCGCCCGGCAGGGCTGGTCGTTGGTGCTGAAGACCAAGCATCTCATGGACCGGCCGCAGGAGGGCGCCGAGTTGCAGGAACTGGCTGGGGCGACGGATGGCGTCATGCTGATCGACCGGTCCCTGCCGGCCGACCAGTTGCAGCTATTGCGCGCGGTTGCCGACATCTACGCATCCCCCCATTGCTCGGAAGGCTTCGGCCTGACGATCGCAGAGGCGATGGCCGCGGGCAAACCGGTCGTCGCGACAGATTTCGGCGGCAGCACCGACTATCTCGACGCGAATAGCGGCTATCCTGTGAAGGCCCGCGAATGGACACTCAGCGACGATTTCGGCCACTATACCAGGGGTGGCAGCTGGGCGCGTATTGACGAACCCGCGCTTGCCGCCGCGTTGATCAAGGCGGCGGCAGATCTCGATGCAGGGCGCCATGAAATCGGTGACGCAGCCCGCGCGCGGATCGCGGAACAACTGTCTTATGCGCGGGTCGGGGCTCTGATTGATGCCAGCCTGCGGCGGACGATGACGGGGCGCGGCCCGTCGCCTCGGATCGAGCAGCTCGCGCTCCATCTCGATCGCGGCACCCCCTTTCAGGATGCCGACTTCGGTTCATCCATCCAGGCTGTCCCCCTCGACGAAAATGGGTCGCTTGCCTTCGTCCCGAAGGACCTTCCCTCCGATCGCGACCATTGGGTGGCGTTCGCGCCGCGCAATGCCGTCGCGTCTCCCGATTTCACACAACGCCTGCAGGATCAGGCGCGCGACCGGCCGGATATAGCCATCTTCTACGGCGACGATGTCGCTGCGGAGACAGATGAGATCGTTGACCAATTGCGGCTGAAGCCGGAGTTCGATGTGACCTTGCTCGCGGCACAGGACTATATCGCGGCTCCCCTCATCATCCGCGGCTCTGCGCTTTCTACGCTGGGCGTACGGCGTGAAATGGGCTCGGCTGTTATGGCGGACCTGCTCTTCCGGGCCCATGCCGCCGGTATGTCGATCGGGCGTATTCCCCACGTTTTGCTGGGACATCCCGGCCGCCGCGTTCGCGCGCTTGAAGCGGATTATCGCGCGATGCTGGCGCAGCAGCCGTCCTGGCGCGACTTCGACATCATTTCCGGGCCCGCCCCCCATAGCTTTACGACGCTGCGACGCTTTCAGGATCCGCCGGCAGTTACCCTCGTCATCCCGACGCGCCGCACTGCTCTGCCCGACGGTTCCGGCAGTTATATTGAGCAACTGCTGGATGCATTGGCGCTAACGGACTGGCCGATGGACCGGCTGACCGTCATCGTCGGCGACGATATTGCGGACGAACCGTCCTGGGCTTCCCGAAACTGGCCCTTTGCCCTGCAGCATATCGCAACGCCGCGGGGGCACGACGAGCCCTTCAATTATGCCGCAAAGATGAACCGGCTTTGGCGAGCGGCGGCGACCGAGCAGATCGTGTTCATGAACGATGATATTCGGCTGCTGGAACCCAATTGGCTGCGCGCGCTGCAAAGCTTCGCGGTTGATGAAGGCGTTGGCGGCGTGGGTGCCCGCTTGTTGTTCGAGGACGGCTCGCTTCAACATGCCGGCATGGGGCCGCATGGCGATGGGGCAGCTCACGCCTGGATTTTCCGAAACAGGGCTGAGGGCACCTATCAGGGCTGGGCACAGACCCAGCGCGAATGGTCGATGGTGACCGGGGCGATCTTCGCGACGCGGCTTTCATTGCTCGAGCAGGTGCAAGGGTTTGAGGAACGGTTCAGCCTTGAATTCAATGATACGGATCTCTGCCTGCGACTACGCGCGCTCGGCTATCGCATCGTCTACACGCCTGCCGCGGAAATGGTGCATGTCGAGAAGGCATCGCGCGGGGACCGTCTGCCGCCCGGTGCGGATGTGGCGCTGTTCCTGTCTCGCTGGAAGCCGTGGCTGGACAATGATCCGTCGTGGCACCCGCAATTGCGGCGGGATAGACTGGATGTCACGCCGCAACCCGAACCTGGCGCCTGGTATCTGTAATCACCCGGAAGGTGCCGGCCTCATCGCACGGCACCTTCCGAGATAGGCGATCAGATCAGCGCGTGATCGCCCGCGCCGCAACGAACGGCGAGAAGAGCTGATTGATGATCGACACCATCTTGGCGGGGCGGTTCGCGCCTGCATTGGCGATGTAGATCACGTCCTTGTCGCGCACCGCGAACCGCTGCGACAGGAAATAGCTCGCCGGCTGCAACATGTTCAGTCGGTAGATGATCGGCTTTTCCTGGTCGCCGGGCTTGGCCGGATCATAGCGGAACAGGAAAACGGCGGAAGGATCGGCGACCGAATCGGCCGGGCCGCCAGAACGCGCCACGGCTTCCGCAAGCGAAACGTCGCCCGTCTCGAACGCAATTTGCGAAACCTTGCCGGTTGCGCCAAGCGCGATGAAACTGCGCGGCCGCTTGATCAGCTCGACCCGGTCGCCAGGCGTCAGCACCAAATCGTCAGCGGCGCCGGCACGAATGCGGCCCAGCCGCTCCTCCAACCAGCGATCCGCGCGATTGAAGCGCACGATCGTATCTTCAGCGGAATTGCTCGCGCCGCCCGCCATGGCGATCGCGTCCAGCAACCGCTCGCGCTGCAACGACAGCGTGAAGCGACCCGGAGAGCGGACATCGCCCGCGACATAGACCGTGCTCGCAATGTTGGTCTTGATACTGACCAGCGCCTGCGGACTTTGCGATTTTCCGCGCAGGCCATGTTCGATCATGCCCTGGATTTCGGACGTGGTATGTCCGGCCACTTCCAGTCGGCCGACATAGGGCAGTTTGACGGCGCCGTTGCGATCGACCACCACCTCCGGAAACGTCTGCGCCCGTGCGGAGGGATCCATCACGCCGCCGGCGCCTCCGGATGAGCCAAATAGCGATACGCCGACTTCGTAAATGCCGATGCTGAGCGTATCGCCCGGCCCGACCACGTCGTTGCGGCCGGCGCGGGCAAGGCTGGACAGGGTCGGCTGGGCTGCGTCCGCCGCAGCGTCTCGCGCACCGATCGCATTGACCAGCGGTCCGTCGATGTCGACGATCCGGAAACCCATCTCATTCTGATCGCGCGTCCCCCGCTGGATCTCGGCCGCGGTGGGGCCGCTCGACGGCAGCGAGGCGCAACCGGCCAGCAGCGACAGACTCGATAATGCGGCGAGCGCCCGGCTGCGATGGCTGAACCGAGGGGCAGGAAGCACGGAAATGCGCAAATTGGGTCTCTTCGCAATAAACAACGGGGCCCGCCAGGCAAGGCGGGCGGTAAGGAGAGCGTGCCTAGTCAAACGCGGGTGTCCCTGCAATCATGCGGATCATGCGGCCCGCATTTGCAAGCGGTGATGCACCTCGCTCGCCTCGTCGATCGTATCGAAGAAGACGAGCGTGCCACCGTAAACGACCGCCCCCCGCTTGCAATATTGCCGCAGCGTGCCGGGATCGTGGCTGATCATCACCAGCGACGCATTGTCGCGCCGATGCAGCAGCGCTTCTTCGCATCGCGCGCGGAATCGCTCGTCGCCGGCGCCGGTGACTTCGTCGACCAGATAGCATTCGAAATCGATCGCGAGGCTGATGCCGAAAGCCAGGCGGGCATTCATACCGGCGGAATAGGTGTGGACCGGCTGATGGAAATAGGGGCCAAGCTGTGCGAAATCCTGAACGAAATCGAGCAATTCGCCCTCATCCATATTATAGATGCGAGCGATGAAACGCGCATTATCCGCACCGGTCAGGCTCGATTGGAAGCAGTTGGCGTAGCCGATCGGCCACGACGTCGACATCTCCCGCACGACCCGCCCACCGGTGGGCATCTCGACTCCGGCGATCAGCCGCATCAAAGTGGATTTACCGGCGCCGTTCGCGCCGCAAATGCCAATGCTCTCGCCGCGCTCGATCTTGAAGTTCAGATCGGTAAAGACATGCTTCTCGAACTTGCGGATATGATAATTTTTGCTGACATTCTGGAATTCGATCATGCGAAGCGCGATCCTTGGGACATCGGCATGCCGATGGCGGCCTGTCCATTGATGACGGCTGAACACCGCAAACGCGCACTGTAGCCGATGCAGCCCGATCCGCAAAGTTCGGCGACCTCCGCCACGCCCGCCCCCTTGGGCATGGACGCGCGCATGCTGACGGCGCGGGGCGGAACCGGTGTCAGCAGCTATGCGCACCAACTGCGCCGGGCGCAGGCCACGATCCAGCCCGCCAGCATAGTGCTGACCGATCGTCTGACGGTGGAAGGCCCCGCCCCTGCTCTTCTCGGCCGACCGGGACGCTGGCTGCGCGCGCTGTGGCCAGGAGCACCGCGCGCAAAGAGCTTCGACGACGTGCAGGGCGGGACCCGGTTTTACGCGCCCGATGTCTTTCGCCTCGCCCAGATCTATTTCGACGTTCATCGCCGCGTGCTGCCCGTCCACCTGCCCGGCCCTCCCGGCATAATGCACTGGACCTATCCTGTTCCCCTACGGGCCGTCGGCTGGCACAATCTTTACACGGTCCATGACGTCATACCGTTGTTACACCCCGCGCTGACGGACATTGACGGGCGTCGGTATCGCCGGCTGCTTCGGCAGCTGCAACGCAACGCATCGCGCTTCATTGCTGTGTCGCAGACCGCGCGGGAGGAGATCGTGCAGACACTAGGGTGCCCGCCCGCCTTCGTGCTGGACTGCGGGCTGGCGGTGGACAGGATTGCCGCCGCCAGGGAGGATCTGCCCTTAGAGGTTGGGGCCGGACCCTATCTGCTGGTTTGCGGAACGGTCGAGCGACGCAAAAATATTGGCGCGATCCTCGCGGCCTATCGCGCGAGCGGCGTTACGATCCCGATCGTCATCGCCGGGCCGGATGGCTGGGAAGCCGATCAGTTCGCGGCCGCCATCGCTGCGACCCCTGGGGTGATACGGCTGCCCTATCTCGATCGTGCCGCAATGCTCGCTTTGATTGGCCACGCGCATGCGCTGATCATGCCCTCCCTTGCGGAAGGATTTGGAATGCCGGTGGCAGAGGCGATGGCGATGGGGGTGCCCGTCGTGACGTCGAGCGTCGGCGCGCTGGCGGAAACGGCCGGGCAAGCGGCCCTGCTGGTCGATCCCCGGGATGTGGCCGCGATCGCCACCGCGCTACAACGAATCGTCGCCGACGATGCGCTGCGTTGCACATTGTCGTTCGCAGGGCGTGCCAATGCGGAGCGCTTTACACCGGAGCGTTTCGTCGAGCGATTGACGCAGGCCTATGCGATCGTGATGGCGGAGCCATCATGATCAAGCGGACGATCGGCATCGATGGCTACAATCTTGCTCTGCCCAACGGCACGGGCGTGGCGACCTATGGCTTCATGCTGGCCCGGACGCTGCAGGAAGCGGGCCATGCGGTAACCGGCATTTTCGGAGTCGATGCGGGCGCCGATCCGGTGATGCACGAGATCATGTTCTACGAGCGGCTCGGGCAGGTTCCGCCGACGCGACAACTCCGCCGAAAGCGCAGCCGCCGTATCCTCCGTGCTGCGCTCCGCCCCTTTCACGCGCGCGGCACGACGGACATTCCCCGCACCGCCCGGGTGGAGACCGCCAGCCTTGCCGAGCGCCTGCCAGCGTTCGATCGCCTCGTGACCTCAGCCGATCTGTTCGAGATCGCGCATCGCCATTTCCGTTTCTACGGGCGATTCTTGCCGGTGCGGGTTCCGAATCCCCCTCAAGTTATGCACTGGACCTATCCGCTCCCGATCACATTGGAGGGGGCGGCCAACATCTACACATTCCACGATCTGGTTCCGTTGCGGCTGCCCTACACGACGTTGGATGCCAAACAGTCCTATCGCGCCCTGCTGGCCGGATGCATCGCCAACGGACAGCATATCTGCACCGTGTCGGAGGCAAGTCGGTCCGACATCATCACCGAATTCCAGATCGACCCCGACCGGATCACGAACACCTACCAGGCGTCGCCGTTGGAAATCGGCGCAACGGATCCTGACGAGGATGCCGCGATCATCGAGAATGTGTTTGGGCTGACTCATCGCGGCTACTTCCTGCATTTCGGGGCGATCGAACCGAAAAAGAATATCGGTCGCCTGCTGGAAGCCTATCTTTCCACCGGCACACCAGCGCCGCTGGTGATGACGGGCAGCCGCGGTTGGAGAAGCGAGGAAGAACTGAAGCTGCTCGTGCCGGAAGACGAGGCCGATACAGTGCACGGCCGGCGCATGGCGGAGCGTGTCCGGCGGCTGGAACATCTGCCTCGCGCGCTGCTGACGCGTCTAATCCGCGGCGCGCGCGCCGTGCTGTTTCCTTCCATCCACGAAGGTTTTGGCTTGCCTGTGCTGGAAGCGATGCAACTAGGTACGCCAGTGTTGACCTCTAATCTGGGAGCGTTGGCGGAAATAGCGGGCGATGCGGCGATGCTCGTGAACCCCTATGACGTCGACGCAATTGCGGGAGCTATTCGAACGCTGGATCAGGATGCTGCCTTACGCGCACGTCTTTCGTCGGCCGGGCCCGAAGCTGCATCCCGATTTTCAATAGCAGCCTATCAGGCGCGATTAGACAAAATGTACGACCGCATCGGTCCTTAATGCTGGTCGCCTGAACACTCCATCTCAGGCGCGATTGACTCTGTTACAAGCGCGTATAAGAAGCGCCGCCCCCTGGGGCCACGGGGGCATCGGAACATCATAGTGTTTTCTAGAGATTATTACGCGACCGCTCCCGCCGGATGGTTCGGACCCCTAGCCTGTGCGGCCCTGGCGCTATGCGTGCCGGCAACAGCCTGGGCAGAAACCCTCGCCGATGCGGTAGCCGCAGCTTATGATCGCAATCCACAGATGGTGCAGCAGCGCTACCTGCAAAAGGCGCGCGATGAGGGATACGTTCAGGCACGCAGCCAATATGGTCCCACTGTCAGCGCTTCCACGAGCGGTGGTTACACCAATGAGAGCACTGGCTCGGCGCGTGGAAGAACATATCTGGAAGGTACCAGCCAAAGCAGCAGCGTAACGATCAGCCAGCCGCTTTACACGGCTGGGCGGATACGAGGTCAGGTCGCCGCCGCGCGCGCTTCGGTCCTAGGCGGACAAGAACAAGTCCGCCTGACCGAGCAGCAAGTCGTGCAGGACGTCGTGATCGTCTATGCGAGCGTTCTGCGCGACCAGGCGCGGGTGGAGATCGGACGCGAGAACGTTGCGGTGCTTGAAGGGCAGCTGCGGCAGAACAGGAAGCGGCAGGAGGTTGGCGATGTTACGTTAACCGACGTTGCGCAATCCGATTCACGTCTCGCCTCGGCGCAGCTTCAATTGGCATCGCTAGAGGCGGATTTGGCCGTATCTCGCGGTCAATATCTCGAGATTGTCGGGCATAACCCCAATGCGCTGGAGCCGCTGCCGCAGCTTCCGGTCTTGCCGCCGACAATCGACGTGGCGTTCGAACTTGCCGAGCAGAATAATCCGTCCTTTCGCATTTCCCAGTTCAACGAACAGCAATCGAGCGCAAGCGCGGCCGCAGCGCGCGGCGAGCAAGGGCCCACGCTTTCTGTGAGCGCTCAAGGTCTATACCGCAATGAACTGCTTCGTTTCGGCAATAACAGCAGCCACGCGGAGGCAAGCGCCGGATTTACCCTGAACCAGCCGATCTTCTCAGGCGGCGCCATCCGATCTCGCATCCGCGAAGCCGATGCTCGCAATCAGGCCGACCAGGCCGGCATCGATATCGCGCGGCGCACCGCGCTACAGGCTGTCACAAGCGCATGGGTGAGCTTGTCGTCGTCGCGTGTCGCCGTCGTTACGGGGCAGCGGCAAGTTGACTCGGCGCAACAGGCTTTCGCAGGCATGAGCTGCGAAGAGTTGAATGGGCTTCGGTCGACCATCGAAACGCTGAATGCCGAGCAGGAACTGCTCAACGCACAGATACAGCTCGTGCAAAATCGATATGAGGTTTACGTGTCGCATGCACAGCTGTTGGCAGCGGTCGGCAATCTCAGCGCAAGGATGATCGCCGACAATATCAAGGTTTACGATCCGGATGCGAACTTTCAGCGGGTGCGCTATCGCGGCATGACGCCCCTCGATCTCGTCGCCACGGGGCTGGATCGTGTTGGCTCGGCCGGGCCGCGCGGCCCACTTTCGCCCGATCTCGCAGGTCAGAACGTGCCCAAGCCAGAACATGTTGGAGCACTGGCTCCGGCGCCCGGGCGCGAGTTGATTAACCGGAAACTGACGCCGATGACGCAGAGCCAGTTGCGCCTCCCTGATGGCAGCACCGCGCGCTGTCCGCTGTCCGGGCCGGGTCTTCGCCGATGATGCAAGTAGCTCGCTGGTGTGAGAAGATGATTCAATCGTTTCGCGCTTCCTCCGCGCAAGGACAAGATTAAGATGGCGAACAGAAATCCAGGCGGCGCCCCTCACCCGCTCCCCAGTCCGCTCGCGCGCGCAATACGCCTCGGCGTCGTGCCCATCAGCGTGGCTGCGCTGTTCAGTCTGGTGTCTAACCTCCTGTACTTGGCGCTCCCGATTTACACCAATCAGATCTACAGCCGCGTCCTGAGCAGCCAATCTGGCTCTACCTTACTTGTCCTGTCACTCGGCTGCGCATTCGTCTTCCTCGTTTCGTCGATCATCGATCAATATCGCGCACAGGTGCTGACTGGCTTTGGTGTTGTGTTCGATCAGCAGCTTGCGAGCCGCACCTTTGCTGCCCTGTTCGACGCAGTCGTGCGGAGGCGCGGTACACGGGCACAGGCCCTCCGCGATCTCGACGCCGTGCGCGGCGCTATCGGGGGCCAGGCTATCGCAATTCTCTTTGATTTGCCTTGGATACCAATCTTCCTACTTATCCTGTTCTTCATTGATCCGACGATCGGCGTCGTCACGCTCATTGGAGGCCTGGTCCTGGTGCTGCTGGCTTTTCTGCAGGACCGCGCGACACATAGCTCGATTAAAGAGGCAAACGACGCCGCAATTGCGAGCTACACCTTTACAGACGCGGCACTGCGCAATGGCGAGGTAGTACGCGCGCTGGGGATGTTACCGGTGCTTGGCAAGCAATGGGCCCGCAGTCGGTACATTTCTGTGGCGGCGAGCGCGCAAGCGGCCCAGCGCGGTGGGGTTTATTCCGGTGCAATCCGGTTCGTGCGTATGTTGATCCAAATCCTGATCATCGCGGTCGGCGCATGGCTGGTCGTGGAGCGCAAAATTCCTTCGGGACTGTTGTTTGCGAATATGATCCTCGCGTCGCGTGCACTTGCTCCACTGGAGCGCGTGGTCGGGACATGGAAGTCTCTCATTGAGGCGCATGAATCTTATAAACGGCTTGACCGCATGTTGCTGGAATTTGAACCACCGGAGCCGGTAACTCAGTTGCCGCGTCCAAAGGGTTTATTGACGGTGGAGCAGGTGAACTTCGCTCCCGCAGGCGCCCCCGCGCTCGTGCTCGTCAATCTGAGCTTCAGGGTGGAACCCGGCGAATTCGTCGGAATCATCGGGCCGTCCGGTGCTGGTAAGTCGACGTTGGCGCGCCTTTTGGCAGGCATCTGGAAACCCAACGGCGGCAGCGTGCGCCTGGACGGAGCGGACGTCTACTCATGGGACCGCGAGGACTTCGGCCGACACGTGGCCTATCAGCCGCAGGACACCGAATTGTTTTCCGGAACCGTGCGCGACAACATTGCACGCTTCCTGCCCGATGCCACCGACGCGCAGGTCGTGGCCGCCGCGCAATTGGCCCGAGCTCACGATCTGATCCTGCGTCTCCCGAAAGGCTATGACACCGAGCTCGGCGAAGGCGGCATGGTTTTGTCGGCGGGGCAGCGCCAGCGGGTCGGCTTGGCTCGCACCTTATTTGGCGATCCCCAACTGATCATTCTGGATGAGCCAAACGCCAATCTGGACTTGGAGGGCGAGCAGGCCTTGGTGAGCGCACTCGGCAAGGCCAAGGAGCGCGGCGCCACCGTTATATTGATTTCACACAAATTTCAGATCTTCACGCACGCCGACAAGGTGCTCGTGCTCACCAATGGGCAGGTTGCCGAATATGGGCCACGTGACGAAGTGCTGGCCCGCTTCCTGCCAAAGCGCCCCGCCACCCAAACCCGCCCCGATCCCCGGCCGAAGCTGACGGAGGTGGGCTCGTGAGCAAATTCGGCGATATCATCCGTCAAGTGCGCAGCCAGCCCGCCACGCCAGCCCCGCCGGAGCCCGGCTTTGCAGAGCTGGATCAGGGCGAAGGCGAGATCATCAAGCTACGCCTGCGGCGGCCCATCGTCGCTGGGTCGATCGTCGTGCTGGTGTTGGTATTCGGCTTATTAATATGGGCCTTTTTTGCCAATATCACGGGCGCCGTGGTCGCCGCTGCGCAAGTTCGGGTCGAAGGCAATACGAAGGTCATCAAGCATCGTGACGGCGGGATCATCCGCCACATCTACGTGCGTGAAGGTCAATTTGTCCGGCGCGGCCAGATGCTGATGCAGCTCGATCCGGTGCAGGCACAGGCCACTGTGGCGGTATGGCAGGCGCAATATGATAGTGCGCTGGCGGATATTGCCCGGCTCCAGGCGCAGCAGGCGGGCTCCATGGAAATTCAGTTTCCGCAGGAATTACTGCGTCGGCAGGCTGATCCACAGGTTGCAGCCCTATTGATCGGCCAGCGCGCGCTCCATAATTCCACGATGACGCTCTATTCCAGCCAGGCAGCCGTACTCCGTAGTCAGGCGGGACAGGTGCAAACCCAGATTGAGGGTATGCGGGCACAGATGAGCTCCGTTGATATGCAATCGGGATCGATCACGGACGAGCTCAGCGGCGTCCGCGAGCTCAACCGGCTCGGCTACGCGCCTAAAACCCGCCTATCGGCGTTGCAGCGGAGCGCCGCGCAGTTGAAGGGCCAGAAAGGCTCTATCCTTGCGGATGTCTCCCGAGCGCAGCAGAATATCGGGGGAATCCGGCTCCAGATCGCGCAGCTTGATGAGAAGCGACAGGCGGAAGCGGCTGCCGGGATCCGCCAAGACCAGGACAAGCTTACGGAAGCCGCGCCAAAGCTGAGAGCGACATCTGAATCGCTGTACGAAACGATCGTACGCGCTCCCGTCGACGGATATATTTTCAACCTCACCCAGTTTACGGAGGGCGGCGTAGCGGGGGCAGGCGAGCGCCTGTTGGATATCGTGCCTATCGGCACCGACCTTGTTCTGAATGCGAAGGTCCGGCCAAATGACATTGCTGACGTCCGTGTCGGCATGCCCGCGAGGATCACCCTGACGGCCTTCAACGCGCGCACGACGCCGCAGATTGACGGTCATGTCACTTTGGTGTCCGCAGACGCCACCGTGGACGATCAGGCCGCGAGCCGGGAGATGTACTATGCGGTGCAGATCAAGGTGGATCCAGGCCAGCTTGCTCGTATCGGTAACGGTGTGCACATGACCCCGGGCATGCAAGCGCAGGTCAATATCGTGACTGGCTCGCGTACGATCATGGACTATCTGCTGGGTCCGATGACAGAGGCGATGCGCACGGCGCTGCGCGAGAAATGACCACAACGGGCGACGGGGAAGGCCATGGCGCACGCCGGGTAAGCTTCCTCGTCGGCGGTGTGCAGAAGAGCGGCACGACCGCGCTCTTCGACTATCTTGCCGAACTGCCCAGCCTCGAGCTCCCGACGATCAAGGAAGCGCATTTTTTCGACGATGAAGAAGCGGTCGATTGGCGGGCACCCAACTATGGGGCCTACCACCGACTGTTTTCTGATCCGGCGCGGCTTTGGGGCGAGGCGACGCCAATCTACCTCTACTGGCCGAACGCGCTGGAGCGGATACACGCCTACAACCCCGCGATGAAGTTGATCTTCATCTTCCGTGACCCCGTGCAACGGGCGTGGTCGCACTGGAAAATGGAATATGCCCGCGGCAAGGAAACGGAACCCTTCGGCTGGTGCATCCGGGAAGGGCGCGCCCGTATGGCTAGCGCCGAGCCCTATCCCGGTTTCCACCGCGTTTTCTCTTATGTCGAACGCGGCTTCTATGGCCGCCAGCTGGCGCGGGCCTTCAGCCTGTTTCCACGCGACCAAATCTTGTTGCTTTCATCATCGGAGCTGGATCGTGATCCCACTGCGGTGATTCGTGCCATTTGCAATTTCCTTGAGATTCCAGCGCCCGCAGCCCCTCTGGCACATAAAATATCTCGCGCCGCCGCTAACATAGATTATAATTCAGCGTTGACCGAGGAAGACGTGCACTTCCTGCGACGTCACTATGCGGAAGATAGTGATCGCTTCAAAGCGCTTGCGCCGTTTCTCCCCTGCCGGATCATCTGACGCCACCACAATCCCGCACCCCGCGCCCGGAACTTTCCAGACACAGTGGGCGTATTGAGTGCTTGATCGGTTGCCCCCTGATTAGGTAGCATTCGGTCCTATGACCGGCGGGAGTTTCTCTTTTCTTTAGTGGTTGCGCGGGTATGGAAGCTTAGCTAAGCATCTAGCGCGCTCGCTTGTGCTGACTGCACCTCGGTGTAGTTGAGCATAAGCGGGGGGCGCCTCCGGCTATCTTTAGGGAGGGGGGGGCTTCGAACTTACGCCCGGACTGTGAAGGTTCATTTGGAGGCTTTAATGGCTAATTATCTTTTCGAGCAGATGACGGACGAACAGGCAGCAGACTATAGCGCTGCCAACGATTCGCTCTTCTTCCTTACCGGCAGCCCCAGCGGTTTGCAGGTCGAGTACAACGCAGCCAATGGCCTGCAGGTTGAATCGATCACGCTGAACAACGGCACCAAGGAACTGACGTTTGCTGCGAATGCCCTCGGTGGCGAGACGCTGACCTTCTTCAGCAACTCGGCCGATCAGAGCACGCTGACTTTCGGCTCCAATAGCGCGACTGGCGACAACGTCACTGTCTCCGGTGTCGCTGGCTCGACCGCTCGCTACTACGCGCTTGGCGGCAACGACACGATCACGGGCAGTGCTGCCAGTGACACGATCGACGGCGGCAACGGTAACGACGTGATCAACGGCGTAACCGGCGGTTCGACTGCCACGCAGTCGGACTATCTGTTTGGTGGCGCTGGTGCGGACTCGATCACCGGTTCGGCTGCGAATGACCACATTTATGGTAATTCGCTGACCACCGTTCAGGGCGACGCTGACGGCATTGACACGATCGACGCCGGCGCAGGCAACGATTACGTCAACGGCAACGCTGGCAACGATTTCATCTTCGGCAACGACGGCAACGACCGTTTGTATGGCGGCGCGGGCAATGACTCGATCATTGGCGGTGACGGCAACGATTACCTGCAGGGCAACAAGGGCGCAGACACCCTCGAGGGTGGTGCCGGCGTTGACGAACTGCATGGCGGTGCGGACAACGACCTCGTCCTGGGGGGTGCTGACAACGACCTCGTATTCGGCGACAACGGCAACGACACCGTTTCCGGCGGCGAAGGCTTTGACAAGCTTACCGGTGGTGCTGGCAACGACACGTTCTGGTTCCTGGCCGGCGATGCTGGCATCGACAACATCAAGACCGTCGCTGGCAGCGGCGTAACCGATCAGATCCTCGACTATGTCGATGGGACGGACAAGATCGCTACGACCGGTGGCTTCACGACGGTTCTGCACGGCGATGCAGGCGTGACGGTTTCCACCGTTTCCTCTGCTTACACGTACGCTCAGTCGCTGATCGACTCGGATCTGGCGACCAACGCAGCTCATCACGATGTTGCGGCGATCACGGTTGGTAGCGATACCTACCTGTTCTACAACGACAGCGGTGCATCCGAGATCAACTCGGTCATCAAGGTCGTCGGCGTTGTCGACACCGTGTTCGCGCTGAACGACTTCACTGTCGCTGCATAAATCGCGGACAGTTGATTTAAGGAGAGCCGGTCCTTCGGGACCGGCTCTTTTTTTATGCGCGTAACAGGCGGCAGTTGGCGGAGGGTGTCAGCGTCGGGCGTGGGACGTCAGCCTGCCCTCAATGCATCGATCTCCCGCAGCCAAAGCGCCGTTCCCTGCGCGCGATCATAATCGGTAAGCGCCCGGCTTCGTGCCGCTGCCCGCATCCGGTTTAGACTGTCCGGTTGCTGGACCGCTCGAACCATATTGTGCGTCAAGGCTTCCACATCAAAAAAGGGCAGTAACAGCCCCTCTACCCCATCGGTGATCGCTTCGCGCACCGGTGCCGTGTCGGACCCAATGATCAGGCATTCTGCCGCCATCGCCTCCACCAGGGACCAGGACAGGACGAACGGGTAAGTGTAATAGATATGCGCCCAGGAGATCGAGAAAGTGTCGACCAAGGTCTGATGCGGCACCTTACCCAGGAAGTGGACACGGCCGAGGTCGAGTCGATCCCCAAGCTCCTCCAGCAGCCATGACTTCCAATCGCGTCCATTGGGGCTTGCAGCGCCATAGCCCCGCACGGCCGGGGTTCCTATCACCACCACCTCCGCCGTCAGGCATGCCGCAAGGAAAGCCGGCAACGCCCGCACGAAGATGTGAAACCCCCGCAGCGGCTCGAGCGTACGGCTTACGAAGGTAATTACCGGCTTCGATCCGTCGAGTGTGCGGCCATCCGGGAGCGCGATCGATGCACCAGCACGGCGCTGCGCCCGCTCCATATCGACCCCTTCGTGAACGATCCGAATCGCGCCCTGCAACGCCGGCGGATAGCTGTCGGCCTGGAACCGCGTCGGGCAGATGATTCGATCCGCATAGGCCGCCGCCAACACCTGCGTGGCGTTTTTGGCATGGGCGCGCACGTTGCCGGCAAGGCTCTCCTGCCCGAATTCGGGATCGAAATTTACGTCGCCGCCATGGCTGCGATAGAGCAGTTCGCCGAAGACAATCAGGCGCGCTGCGGGCCAAATCTCCTTGAGGAACAGCGATTCGCCCCAACCCGGATGCGCAATGATAACGTAGGGGTGGAATCCATCGGCCTTCAGCTTCAGCGCAGCCGCTGCCGCCGCGCTGCCGCGGATCATGTCCGCTTCCGCCCGCGTTGCGATATCGAATATGCCGGGGGTGGAGCCCCGCGCATTATCCCATCGCCGCAGATCCACACCGGGCCGGGCTTGCGCCGTCTTGCCCCCGATCGCGGCCACCTTGTCGCCCCGTGCCAATAAGGCCGTGACGATATGGGGAAACTGGCCTGGGAAATTCTGGTGAACGAACAGGATGTTCGCCATCAGATCGTCATCGCCCAGCTGCGCGCGAGGACGACCTTGCCGCCCCGCGTCACGCTATAGGCGGCCGTATAGCGTCCCGCCGGCCAGCCGGCCGCCTGCGCCTTTCGCCCCGTAAACAGGATCACCTGCGCCTTGTCGCGATCGAGCGGTGCGGCGCGGTTGTCCGCCAGCACCACGCCGCCCGGACCGTTCAAGACCAGCCGCTGCACATCCCCCGCCTGCAAGCCGATCGCCTGCGCAAAGGCTACCAAGGGGGTTGTCTTGCCCGGGGGCGGTGTTGGCGTACTTCCGGCGTTCTGAACCTGACCCATCGTCACTGGGCCGTCGGAAAAACCGGTGACCAATATCTCGCCCTCGCGATAGGCGGGCGTTTTCGCCCATAGGCTCTTGCCCGCGCGACAGGCGCCCGCAGGCGCGCCCCACGCGAACGGATCCACCGCCTTGCCGCTATTGCGAACGGTCAGGTGAAGATGCGGGAATTCCGTGTTGCCGGAGAGACCGATCTTTCCCAGCACCGTGCCCGGCTGCACGTTTGTGCCCGGGCGCACGGCAATGCTACCCCGCGCCATATGGCAATATTGGCTTTCCCAGCCGCCACCATGATCGATGACCAAGCCGTTGCCGCATTCCTGCCCGGTCGCTGCGCCCTGCGGGGTGTCCCGGATCGAGCGATCCTCCACCCCATCGCGCGCGCGCAAAACGGTGCCGCTCGCAACCGCCAATACATTCACGCCACGCCGCTGCGCCACCATGCTGGGGAGCCGTATGTCCGTGCCATCATGCGCCTGATAGGTTCGGCCATGGCAGGCATAATCGCGCGCCGCCGGCCCGGCGTCATCGTCCGGATAATTCTGGATCACGCAATCGGTGCCGAGCGTGCATGCCACCGGAAAGGCGAGGCGTGGCGGCGGGGAGACCGGCGCCGCGGCGCCCAGAAACATGATCGGGACTGCCGCAATCAGCTTTTTCATAACAAGGCCTCCAGGCGCGCGATCATGGGCGCAGCGATCGTTCTGACGCTGCGCTTCTCCCACAGATAGGCGGTAGCCGCCGCGGCTCGAACGCGCGCCCGGTCCCGATCGTCCAGCACCAGCCGCAGCGCCTGCACCCAATCGGACGCATAGACAGCAATCTCCGCGGCTTGATCATCGGCACGATAGGCCTGGCAATCCTGCACCACCGGCAGCAGCCCCAAAGCGGCATAATCGAGCAGCTTGATATCGGATTTGGCCCGGTTGAACGCAGAGTCAGCCAGCGGAGCCAGCCCCAGATCGAACGGACCCTGATCCCGCAGCCAGCGCACGAACCGCGCGTAGGGAATTGCGTCGGCAGGGGGTGACAGCCGGTTTAGCCAGGGGGCCGGTTCAATATCGGACGCGATACCGATCAGGGTCAGCTCAAACTGCCCCGCGCGCTCGCTGGCCAGCTGCTCCAGATCGGGCCGGATGGTATCGAAGTCCGCTCCATGCGTCGCAGTGCCCATATACAGCATGCGCACCTTGTCATGCTGGAAAGGCTCCGCCGGAGCGCGGCGCCAGTCGCGCCAGATACGCGGATCCAGCGCATTCGGCATGATGGCATGTCGATGCGCGACATGGCCGTATAGCCTGGCGAGTTCAGGCGTGGAAAACCAGCTTTCGGCCGATGCGGCAATCGCGCGTTCGATCGCCGCATTCAGCGGACGATAGGAGAGTGCCTCCGGGTGATCGCCCATCGCAACGAAGGCATCGTCCACATCGACCACCAGCGCCGCCCCTAGCGCCCCCAGACGTGCGACCAGGGCATCGACGGCCGCGATGGAGGGCAAGGCCGCGCGCTGCACGATGCATATGTCACACGGCGGTACCGCCTTATCGGCGCTGCCCAGACTGACGATTACGCGCCCCGCCACGCTGTCATCCGTGAGCGGGGCGAGCAGACGGATGGTCGCGGAGCTTTGCGGCCCATGCGGGCCATGCGCGACGATCAGGTGCACGCGGATCGGTGGCGGCGGCGGCACCGCAATTGGCAGTTGCGGAGGCGTCTCGGGCGGCAGGGCGAAGGGTGGCTCCATGCCCAGGGCAATGAGGCTGTCGCCCAAGAGCCGGCGTGCCCGGGCATCGAACCCATGATCTGCAATCACCGCCTCTGCGGCACCCGCGATCCGGGGGGCGTGCACCAGACGATCCACCGCATTCCGCAACGACGCCGGACCCGATACCGGCACAACCGCGGAGCCGAACGTGCGCTGTAAGGACGGAACCGGATCGGAAATCGCTTTCCCGCCTGCGGCAACGATGTCGAACAGCCGGTTCGACAGCAACCCGAACGCTGCCATCGATGGCCAGTGATCGTTGAGCACCACGCCTGCACCGGCATACATCGGGCCGAGCGCGCGGTTGCTGACATTCTCCGCTTCTACCAACCTGCCGGGCACAAGGCCTTCCCAGCCGCCACCATAGAGCGCCGGCGGGCGGTCTGCCTCGATCGCCCAACGGACGATGTCGCGTTCGACGCCGCGCGAATTGCCCACGAACAGGACGTCCGGTCCGGGCTCGGGATGCTCGACCGGATGAAACCGCGCCGGATCCGTCGCCTGCAAAAGCGGGCGAACCGGGGGGCGGACGATATGGTCCAGCAGGCTCGCATAGGATTCCGACGCCACATATACGCGCTGGAAACGGTCATATTCCTCGTAAGGGACCTGATCCGGATGGCTGATATTCCATAGATAGGCGAGTTGCCCGGCCCGGGGCTCATACGGAATGAGGCCGCGCAAACTGATCGCGACCTCTTCCTCGACCAGGGGATGACCACCCCACTGGTGACGGAAGTCGATCCGCACATCATGCCCAAGCTGCCGAATCGCTACCGCCAGCGAATCGGCAAAGTGCCAGTCGCCCCAGGCGTCCTTGTCCGCTTCGGGGGCCGCGATCTTGATCGCGACGCTCAGCTTGAACTGATCGAGGAATGCGGGAGAACCAACCTCCAGCCCCTCGCGATTCTTAAGCCGTACGACCTTCTCGAACGCGATCGGTTCGGCCGTGGTGATGCGACCGGGATCGGCCTTGCCGTCGTGATAGTCGCAGCCGACGAAAGGCGCATAGCCGACCGGCCGTCCGCGGCCCACGCGCAGGATCAGATCCCAATCGACCATCCGGCGCAGCTTGGGATCGAAACTCCTGACCTCGTCTATCAGCGCCCGCCGATGGCAGAAGGCGTTCAGATCGACATAATTCTGGGTGAGGCAGGCATCCCAATCGAAATCGTCACCCCGATATCCGGTCAGATGCCCCAGATCGTCACGCATCGCGATCGCGCTATAGGCGGCGTCGATCTGTTCGAACGCCATGAAGCGCGTCATGACTTCGAGGAACCAGCCCATCCAGCGATTGTCGCTGTCCAGATAGGCGATGACGTCGCCGGTTGCTGCGGCGAGGCCCCTGTTTCGCGCCGCCGAGACGCCGCTATGCGGGCCATCCAGCCAGCGGACCCGTGGGTCCGTCAGAAAGGACGCCGCGATTTCGCGGGTTTCGTCGGTCGAACCGTCGTCCGCAACGATCAACTCGAAATTGGTGTGGCTCTGGGCAAGCACCGATCGGATCGCGGCCGCGATCGTGCTGGCTCGGTTCCACGCCGGCATGATAACGGACACGCGCGTGTCCGCAGCCCGTTTGGTGACATCCGCCGGCAATGTCGCCATACGCCGCAAGAAGGCTTCTTCGCCGGCAATATCGAAATGCCGATAGAAGCGGCGCGGGCGTTCATCCTGCGATCCGTAGCTGGGACGACTTACGGGGATGGCGACGCGCCCCTCGCCTGCGCCGCGTTCCAGAAAATGACGGAGCGGATCGCCGGTCACGTCATCATAGGTCGCCCGATAATAAGCGCCGTTGAACAGGGGCCCGGTCGGCCGGCCTTCCTGCGCGCCGTGGCGCGTATAATGTTCGAGCGGATGGACGCCGGCCGCGTCGAGATCCGGATGGATGCGCAGATAATAGGTGCTGGAGAAATAGGGGTTGGGATCCAGCGCACCAGGATCCCGGCCGTGCCGTATATAGTCCACCAACGGGTTGTGGCCGGCGATCAGCGTGGCGAGTTCGCCATCCAGGGGCGCGACGAAGCGTTCGGCACGCTCCACCAATGTCCGGATGATCGGCCTGTGGTCCGGCATGCCCGGCGCATGGACGGAGGCAAAAGCGCCCTCCTCGTCCACCAGACCGATCTCGCCGTCGAGCGCGACGGCCGCAAGCCCGATCAGGCGCTCGAGCGCGTGCGCCAGCGTTCCATCGCGATCCGCATCATGTCCGTCGAATTCGGCGAGTGCGGCGACCCGCTCAAGCAATTCAGGCCGCGCCCAGAAGAACGTGCCCGCGAAAAAGCCCCAATCGGCCAGCGGATATAGCGGCGCCATCAGGCGCGGCGTCAGCGTGGCAAGAATGTCGGCATTGCCGAATTGATGGCTGGCCGCCGATTTGTACAGGTCCGACGGACCCGCCAACATCAATGATGGTTGCGCGTCGAACGCGGCGAGTATGCGTGTCACCACCGCGTCGTCACGGATCAGGCCATCATAAGCGATGGCCCGCCACTCGGCCGCATAGCCTGAATCGCCCTTCTTCGTGTGAAGATGGCAGATGGCCTGATAGCCCTCTTCCCGTATCGTCGGGAGCAGATGGAGCAGGGGCCCGATATCCCAGCCACGGTTGGGCGTCTCGATACGGAGGATCCGCCCCGGGATCCGGTCGAGCACGCGATCAAGATCGGGATCCAGCGTGCCGGTGAAGGTCGCGATCACGTCGAGATCGGGCCGCCCTAATTTGGCGACGCGATCAATCAGTTCCCGCGCTACGTCTGGATAGAAAAGATGGATGTGGATCGCGGCGCGCATCAGTGGGAGCCACCCTCAGCCTGGATCCGTCGCGCCATCTGACGGGCATAATAGCCGGTGTCGAACAAGGGGCTGGGATCATACCCCCTCGCCGCGCCGATCTGCAGATAATGATCGACCGGATCGAGGCCGCTTTCCACCGCATCCGGATAGCGGGCAAGATAATAGTCGACATCGAACAGTCCGCTGTTGCGCACCATATCGGCATCGCCAGACGGGTCGGGCGCCGGGCGAGGCGGCGCTGCGGCCGCGATCGGGGGCGCCGTCACCTCCTCCTCGGGCGGTGCGGCCTCGTCCGCTTCCTCGGGGCGCGCGCCGACCAGGCTGTGGCGCAGGGCATCGTGAACGATGTCGCCCTCCAGCCAGGGCGCGTCTTCGAACATACTATACGCGCGATCGAGCCGCGCGCGCGCCGCTTCGTCATCAGCCCCGGCCAGCCCGTGCAGGGCTGCATCGACCGCCTGCACGATCCCGGCGAGCGGCTGCTCCAGCGGCGCCTGCGCGCCGCGATGGTGGCGTAGCGATGGATCGAGAAATCCATCGATCAACGCGGCTTCCGCCGGATCCGCCTGCCATCCCGGCTGATCGGCAAGCGGCGCCAGCCGCGCGAGCGTCCCGCGCCAATCCCCCAGCATGCCGTCATAATCGACAATCACGCGGCGCATGGCGCGGGTGGCGCGTTCCGCATCCATCATGTGCCGCAGCCACAGAAGGTGGGCATAAGCCGGCGTCGTCCCATCCCGGCTTTCCAGGGAGCGGGCGATTTCACCGGGTTTGCGCAACATCAGCACGGCGCGGGGCTCGACCCCCATCTCCTCCAGCACCTGCGCGATCGTCGGCACGAAGCGGCACTGCCGTGGGTCCTTGATCGCCAGCAGGCTGGCATCCCTCCACCCCGCTTCGATCGCCTCGCGGATGCGGGCCTTGCGCGAGCGCAGTCCATCGGCCGGCAGACGCGACAGATCCAACGGGCGGGGATCGAACCAGCTGGAACGCGCCACGCGCAAAAGCTGATCGTCCGCCTTCACCAGCGCCTGCGATTCCCAATAGCCGCGCGCATTGTCGCCGGTGGCGGCGATGGCATCGTGGGGAAGTGCGGCGCCGAGCCGGCCGAGCAACCAGGTCAAGGCCGACGTGCCCGAGCGGTGCATGCCCAGGATCAATATCGCCGCGCGGGTCATGCGGCGGTTTCGGTAGCGGTCGGCATATAGGTCGCAATCATCCGGCTGACGTTCAGCTCGATCATCGCCGGTGTGACGTGCGCCAGATCGTCTTCCCAGGCAATCGCGCGGTCGGACAAGGTCACGGACTCGAACGACGGAAAATAATCGACATGATCGAAGCTGCGCGTCGCAATCTCCGCGGCAACGCGCAGCGCGGATTTGCTGTAGGCGTTGGCGCTGAGCACATCCCCGCCGGTGAAGGATCGATGCAGCGGAACCGGCGATACCGTCAGCAGCATGCGTTGCACCGGGTTGAGGGCATGGAGCGAGGCCACCAGCCGCATGACCGCGTCAGTGACCTTCTCCGGCGACAGGACTTCGAAAAAGAAGCGTCCCGGATGGCGATCGATGACCTGCCGTGGCACCGTATCGTTCAGATACACCTGCTCCGCCTCGTCCCACCAGGCTTCCACCAGTCCCAGCGTCACGATCACCAGCGCGCTTTCGGCGATCGACTCGGCATATAGCCGGCGGATGCGGCGTCGCCGCTTGAGGCCACGCTCGTGCGTCACCGGCTCATGGCTATGCAACTGGCCGTCCCACCAGGCATCGTTGCCCAGATCGATCAGGAACCGCCCGCCATCATCCTCCGCACCAATCTGCTCGATCTCGTTGAGCATGGAGAAAGGCGTATATTTATTGAGGATACCCGTGCGCAGTGCCGAACCGCGCATCAATTCCGCCGCCGGCACCTGAAGATCGAGGGTCGGGATGCGCAGACCATGGTCGCGCAGCGAAATCTCGATATTGCGCGCGAAGCATGAGCCGATCGTGAAGACCGACGCGCCTTCCTCAAGCCGGAACCCCGGCGTCACCACGGGCGCCGCCACCGGCTCCAGTCGGCCGGAACCGCGCACCGGCCATTTGGCCGCGCGCTGCCCCATGGTTGCGCGATAGGCATCTTCCGCGCTGATCCTGGAAAATCCTGCAGCCATTGGCGGATCGGTAGCGAGGCCGGTGAAGCAGGTCTAGGTCATGCCGCGTCGGTGGGGATGGGAAAATCCAGCAGCGCGGCGATCAGCGCCGCCCCATAGGCCTCATTGCCATGCGTTGGATCGCCGGCATATTCCGGCTTGAGGAAGCCGGCAGCATCGGCGAGATGCGCCGGCACCGTCATGAACCTCATTCCCGACGTTTCGGCCGCCTCGCGCATCAGCCGGGAGGCGAGGCGCCATATCCGCCACCGCACGCCGGCGCCGGCGACATGTACCGCGCCGCCGCTACGCTCCCGAAACCAGGCTTCCGCATGCGCGATGATGAAACTGTCGTCCCGTACCGGCGGCGGGCTTTCGATGTGGATGATCGAATCGGCAAAGCCAGCCAGCAGGCGAAGCCGCACGAAATCGGGCTGCATCTTTTCCGTCAAGGCCGCGCGCACCAATGCCTCGGGCACCAGCTCTGCACCTGGATCGAGCGGAGGCCCTGCCACCCCGGTCAGCATGAAATCAAACGGTCGCGGATGACGCAACAGGGCGAGCATGTTGTGCGCGTTGCCGCCGATTACCGATGCGATGCGTGGGTGGTGGCGCGCAATCTGATCCTCGATCGCCGCGGCAAGTTTCGGCCCGAACTGCGCACCGTGATAATCGGTCCCGGCCTGACCGGTCAGTTCGGGCACATAGGCGGCCTCCGCCATGTGGATCACCCGCGTACGCGGCTCATCCGGATAGGTTTCGCGGTGGGTCTTCGCGGCGGCACGGATCGCGGCGACGTGACTTTGTCCGACCACCAGCAGGTTCATGCCTTGCGGGCGGCGGTCAGCCATTTTGGTCGTCGATCATGGCCTCGTCGCACATCGTCTCGACCCACCGGGCTGCCTCCACGGTGAACGCATCCGGCGCCGGCATGGTCGCGGCCGGCTGGGGCGTCCCGACATCGATGCCTGCAGCGTGGCGCAGGAAGATCCGCATCACATGCTCGACCCCGTCTTCGGTCACCTCCCGCAAATTCTCGGCAAAGAACCGCCCTCGTGCCTGCGGACCGGTAATGATCTCATAGGACGGGAAATAGAAAACCGCGTCGAGATCCTCGGCCGCTTCCTGCGCGGCGACGCGAAGGACCGACTTGGAATAGATGGTCGCGGGCAGAACATGGTTGCCGGACGCCGTTGCCGCCAGCGGCACCGGAGAAACCGTCAGCACGATCCGGGCCGAGGGGTTTACCGATCGCAGCCGCGCGGCGAAGGCGTCGATCTGCGAACGTACCTCGCCCGCGCGCAGGTTGCGGAAGACGTGCAGCGCGGGATCGAAGACGCCCCCCGCCACGCCGGGGCAGAGGGGAAAAGCGGCACCGTCCTGCATGGAAACCCAGGCTTCCGTCAGCCCCAGCGTGAAAATCAGGACATCCAAGGTTTCGAAAGCGGTCCGCACATGCCGAAAATGCTGTTCCCGGTCGGCCCGCATCTCTGCTTCGGACGCAAAGCCGCCAGGCTGGATCGTCGGGCGAAAGGGGTCGACACACCTGCCCCCTTCCGTCCGCCAGACATCTTCGGCAGGTGTGTAATGACCGTAAGCGCGGTCAAATAGCTGTACCAGCTGCAGTGTTGTATACACATTGCCATAGCGCGCGGTGTAGACGCCATAGCCCGCGGACCGCGCCACGTCCTCCGGCACGATGGGATGCGCCGTTTCGGTCACGAGATAGGCGAAACCGGAGGCGGCGAGATGTCGCGCGACATGCTGGGCAAAGCAGCTTCCCGCGGTGGCGATCTTGTCGGTCGGCGCGATGCGGAGGAAATCCCCCGCGATCGGATCCAGCTCCGATCCTGCTGCCGCCACGGTCCGTCGCCAGAAGGCGCTGTCGGGAAGATGGCGGTAGGGATGATCGGCCATGGCGCGCATCTCCCACGTCATACGGCGCGGAGCAACCGGCTCGCTTGGGGGACCTAGCGGATGGCCAGCTGCCCACCGGCAGGCCCGGACTCTCCGCCGGCTATAGCGAGCAGCAGTTCGCCGCCACCTCGCAAGGCCGCGGCATTGATCGTCAGGCTGAATCCGTGATGCCCATCGCCGATCCCGGCCTGGGCCAGATCGCGGCGGAAGGCGTCCGCGGCCACCGCGCCCACCACCCGTCCGTCGACTCGCGCCTCGATCACCGGCGTAGCGCCGGGCCATTCCGGCGCCTGCATCCAGCCCTTGAACGTCAGCGGCCCATCGCCCTGGAGCTGAACAATATCGTCGGCCCAGATCGCGGTACCGTCGATCGCGTCGAGGTGGCCAACCGCGTGAAGCGCGGGCGCCTGCACGAAACGGTCGACCTGCGCCTCCGCCGGTTCGACGCCACCAAGGCGCCAGGGCAGGCCAAGCCCCGCCTGATGGATCGCGCTCACCGCAAAGCCGAGCAAGCTGATCCCGTCGAAATAATCGAACCGCCGCCCCCGCAACGCCTCGATCAACCGCGTCCGATCGACATCATGCCATAAGGGAATATCGAGCGCGTCAAACAGCGCGATCAGCGTCGCTCGAACCGCGGGCACCCGGTTGATCGACCATTGCCAGCTGCCGAACAAAGCCGATCCGGCCGGTGCCAGCACGGGTTCGATCGAAGCGGCGCCAAGGCTGGCGTCCCACGTCTGATGCGCGAAGGGGAGATCGATCAGCTCGGGCGCGGCTTTTTGGATCAGCTTGTAATGGGCAAGCTCCGCCTTGCGCTCGATAGCCGTCATCTGAAAGGCGAGTCGCATCAGTGCCGGCACACCCAGCGGCAGGATCGGCTGCCGCTCGAAGGATTTGACGCTGCGGATGCCGCCGAGCCAGTTAGGCACGCGGTTCCGCCAATAAAAAAGATCCGGGAGATCCAATTCGTCCGCCCCCGCCCGACGTGCGTCCGCCATTTGCCCGGACACTTGCTCGGCAAGGCAGGCGCGCGCCGGGTCATGCAACAAAGCCATCGGATCGAACGGCGCCTGCAGCCGGACCATTCCAACCGCGTCGAGCGCACCGTCCGGCAGGCGCTTGGCATAGGCTTTCAGGACCTCGCCCAGATGACCGCTCACGATTGTCCCAGTGCCGACGTTATGGCCGCTGACATTGTCCCAGCCGCCCATCCCACCGTCCGTCTGCCAGGCGATCGTCGCCAGCAGACGTATGAAATCGCGCGGCGCGAGATCGGGCGACAGATCGGAGCCGAGCGGCGGCTCCCGCCGATGCGGCACGCCGATCCGCGCTGCAATCTGCGCGCCGACGACGACGTCCGGATGCCCGGCATAGCCGCGCGTGAACAGCGTCAGGCGATCGCGCAGCCCCGCCGCCAGTGCTACCGCCAGAACCGCCCGACTGTCCTTGCCGCCGGTTATCGGCAGCTCCAGCGGGCCGGCACCCGCTGCCAGGCGGATAGATGCTTTGGCCTGCGCCAATCCTTCCGCAAGCAGCTCGTCTCCGCCATGCTCAAAACCACGCAGCCGCGGCAATTGCGGGGCAGCGGACACGATGCGCGCCTTGCCCTCCTCGTGGATCAGCCGGTCGCCTTGCCGAAGCTGGCGCACGCCGACCCAGGAACTGCCGTCCCCAACCCGATAGCCGATCGTACCGAGCCATACGCCCGCTTTGCCATCGGGTTGCCGATCACCCGCGATACCGGCGACAAAGCCTGCGCGGTTCGCCACAATCGGGCGACCGTCGGCGCAATGGAAGATGTGATGCAGGCCTGCGCGATCGCCAAAAGCTTCCAGCGTCCCGCAAGGATGCAGGCGCACGATCGCATATTCGCCTGCAATATCATCGGGAAGCGCCATTCCCGGTTGGCGCAGCAATGCGGCCGTTGCCCGCGCATCCAGTAGCCGCCCGGTATCGCCTGCCATCCGCCATATCAGGCCATGGATCACGCATGCGCCACCCGCGCCGTCGACGAACACCTGTGCGTCCGCGCTATAGAAGTGGCTGGCGCACGCATAAGCGCTCAACTGCCAGCGGCCATGTGGCGTCGCTATGGCGACATGGGTGACGCGCTCGGCGACGATCGGCAGATCGGCCTCAAGTGCGGCATGGATGCCCGGCGCCAGATCGGGCGCCCCATCATCATCCTGCCAGATTGCGAAAAGCGCCATCGGCGCCCCCTTAGCGGTCGATCCGCGGCGATGCGAGGCCAAGCCTCAGGCGAGGCACCGGTCGAGCAGGCGGTCGAGGCACAGACGGGACGCAAGTTGCCCCAACCATGTGCGGTGGCGCATCTTACGGCGTAGCCGCTCCCGCACTTTCGGCAGCCAGAGCACGCCCGGATGCTCGTTCATCAAGCGCTCGGAAATGCCCAGCGCCTGCTCCAACTGCCCCCGCCCCTCGTGATGCAGCAGCAGGTTATGCAGCGCGTAGAGCCCGTGGCCGGTCATCGCGAGCGCGCGTTGATGCACTTCGAAGGCAGCGGGATAGTCGCCGGCAGCATCCAGCGCCGCCGCCAGCTGGCTATGATAGACGGGGTTATCCGGCTGGGTCTCGACCGCGAGCGCCGCCAGCGCCACCTTCTGCTTTGCCCGATGCGGCGCAATGCGCTGCGCCAACACAAAAAGATAATGGGCAGACTGGCGCCGGCGCTGGCGCAGCTCGCGCGCGAATGCGGCATGATCGAACGTGCCCGCTTCGATATCGCCGAGCAGCCGCCGCATCATATCCGTCTCGACCAGGTAGCCGCCAACCGGGTGCCCACCATGCGGCACGGGGATCGCGCAGGTTGCCGTACGCGCGGCAAGCAGATCGAAATGACGGCGGTCGTGCGGATCGCGCGGATCGTACACGACATATTGCCGCTGCAGCGGCATCGCTGCGTCGCTGCGGAAACGAATGCGCGCCACATCGTCAGCCCAACGACGATCGAACGGCACCACCGCCGGATCGACACTGAATTGGGGTGAGAGGCCGATGCCGATCCGGGCGCCGCAGGCCGCGCCGTAATGCAATGCGGCGAACCCGCCCATGCTGGATCCGTAGGCGATCACCTGATCATAGCCGGCCGTCGCTGCCGCTATGCGCGCGATCGCCGTGTCGAGCTCAGGATATTGATACCAATGATTATCGCGACTGAGCACGTGGATGGCATCGATGCCGCGGCCGCGAAAATAGGCCTCCCCGAAACCCTGCCGATCGAGCGTGCGATTATCGGTGTAGGAATCGAACGTCACATAGCACAGGTGACTGCCAAAGCCGCCGACGCGCCGAACCAGCAGTTCCTCGGAACGAAACAGCTCGTCCGAGGCGACCATGGTCCCCGGCTGCACGTTCACCTGCTGTCGCCTTTCACCGTCCGATCGATCGCCAGCAGTGACGTCAGCAGGCTTTCCAGCTGATCCAGCGGCCACGCATTGGGACCATCAGACTTGGCCTGTGCCGGATCGGGGTGCGTTTCCATGAACAGGCCGCTGACGCCCACGGCCACGGCGGCGCGCGCCAATACGGGGACGAATTCGCGCTGCCCGCCCGACGTCGTGCCATTTCCGCCCGGCAGCTGCACGGAATGGGTTGCGTCGAAAATGACCGGACAAGCGGTATCCCGCATGATGACCAGTCCGCGCATATCCACGACCAAATTGTGATAGCCGAATGAGGCGCCCCGCTCGGCCACCATCAAGGTCGACGTCGTGCCGGCAGTTTCAGCCGCCGTTCGGGCCTTGGCGATGACGTTGACCATATCGCCAGGGGCCATGAACTGCCCCTTCTTAATATTGGCTGGCTTGCCGGAGGTCGCGACCGCCTCGATCAGATCGGTCTGCCGTGCCAGGAATGCCGGGGTCTGCAGCACGTCCACGACGTCGGCGACAGGCCGCACCTGATGCACCTCATGCACATCGGTCAGCACCGGCAGGCCGGTTTCGGCGCGCACCTTCTCCAGGATACGCAGACCTTCCTGCAGCCCGGGACCGCGAAAGGAACTGCCTGCGCTACGGTTCGCCTTGTCGAACGAGCTCTTGTAGATCAGCAGGATGCCAAGCCGGTCGGCAATGCCGCGCAAGGTTTCGGCTACAGCCAATGCCATGGCTTCACTCTCGATCACGCACGGCCCGGCAATCAGGAAAAATGGCTCCTGCAGGCCGATAGTGCGGCCGCAAAGATCCCAAGTCGATACGCTCATGCTATGCCTCGGGCTGCCAATGCCGCCTCGATCGGGGCGACATCGTGCGGGTTGTTCAATTCCCAGATGTCATAGCCCGGGGTCTCCACCTCGACCACCCGCACGGGCATGCCGCTTTCGACGAAGCGCAGCTGCTCCAATCCTTCCAGCAGCTCCAGCGGGGTCGGCGCCAGCGCGGCATAGGCCTCCAGCGCGGCGCGGCGATAGGCGTAGACGCCGATGTGGAGGAAGACCGGCAATGCCGGATCGCCCAGACGGTCAGAGCTTACATGCGGGATCACGGATTTCGAAAAATACAGCCCGTCGCCGTTCGTGCCGATTGCGACCGTCGTTCCGCCGACCTGTCCGGCCTGCTGATCCGCCAACAAGCGGCGATGGATTCCGGCGGTAGCCCGAACGGCCGGTGTCGCCACCTGGATCGACGGGTCCGCCATCATCCGTTCAATCAGCGCTTCGACGAAGCTGGGCGGCGTCAACGGCGCATCGCCTTGCAGGTTCACGATCAGATCGGCATCGCCCAGCGCATCGAGGGCAGCCGCACACCGTTCCGTGCCGTTGCGTGCGTTGGCGGGCGTCATCGCCACCCGCGCGCCGAAGCCGCGTGCCGTCTGTGCGATACGATCGTCATCGGTCGCCACGACCACCTGCGCGACGCCGCGCACGGCAATCGCCGCCTCCCAGCTGCGCCGGATTAGCGGTTTGGCATCACCGCCTGCGCCGCGCAGATCGACCAGCGGCTTTCCGGGGTAGCGGGTGGAGGCGTAACGCGCGGGGACGACAATCGTCGTCGTCATGACAGGCTCTTCAAGCGATCCCCAGGCGAAGGAAATCGTGGACATGCACCAGCCCGACCGGGCGGCGCGTTTCGGCATCCTCGATCGCAAACATGGCGGTGATCTTGTGCGCGTTCATCGCGGTCAGCGCATCTTCGACGAACGTGCCAGGCGACACCCATACCGGATCGCACGTCATGACGTCGGCGGCGGTCGCCTCCATGAGGCCATCGAGATGACGCCGCAAATCGCCGTCGGTGATGACACCGATCAGGGCACCGCTCGCATCGACGACGCCGGCAATGCCGAAGCTCATCGACGTCATCGTGACGATCACGTCGCGCATCGAGGTTTCCGGCGCGACGAAAGGCATCGCGCTTTCCCGATGCATGATCGCCGCGACCCGCATCAGCCGCTTGCCGATCGTACCACCCGGATGAAGCGCGGCGAAGCCAGCGGTGGAGACGCCCCGCGCGCGCATCGTCGTCATTGCCAGCGCATCGCCCAGCGCCATCATCATGGCGGTGGACGTCGTCGGTGCCAGATTGGCGGGACATGCCTCATCGACCCGCGGCAACAGCAGTTTGACATCCGCCTGCCGCATCAGCAGCGAATCCGCGCGCGACGCGATGCCGATCACGCTGAGGCCGAGCTTGGCGGCATAATCCAGGATCGGCTGAAGCTCCGCCGTGCTGCCCGAATTGGAGAAAGCAAGCAGGCCGTCGCCCGCCATCAGCATGCCGAGGTCGCCATGCGCCGCTTCGACCGGATGGACATAAAGCGACGGCGTGCCGGTGGACGCCAATGTCGCGGAAAATTTGCGTGCGATATAGCCGGATTTGCCGATGCCGGTCGTAACCAGTCGGCCCGTGATGTTCAAAATCGTGGTGACAGCCCGCGCAAAATTGTCATCCAGCGCACCGACGAGCGAGTTCAATGCCTCAGCTTCTGTCTCGATCACTTCCCGCCCATAGGCGATCAGATCGGAACGGTCGGTGCGGGAGAGCTGGCGCGAAAATTCGGCAACGCCCATGGTCTTCCCTTTGATTTTCTGCATGCCGGCCTTTCTAGCGATGGCCTGGTTCCGTGGCGAGGCAGAAGTAATATGATCGCGAAACGATCGACCCTAAACGCCTTTCGCTTCACAGGGTTTCACACGAAATATCAATGATAACGATGGCCGCCGACTGTGGCGCTGGCGCTACAACCTCGATCAACTAGCCCGTCATGCGCTGCAGAGTCGCAATCAGATCCGCCTCCTCCGCCGGCTTGTCGCGGCGGATGCGCGCGATCCGCGGAAACCGCATCGCCAAACCCGATTTGTGCCGCTTGGAAAGGTGAAGCGAATCGAACGCCACTTCCAGGACCAGGCTCTTTTCCACTTCACGGACCGGGCCGAACCGCTGCACCGTTCGCGTGCGGACAAAGTGATCCAGCCATTTCAGCTCCTCGTCGGTGAAACCTGAATAGGCTTTCCCGACAGGAAGGAGCTCGCCGCCTTGCTCGGGCGGCGCCGTCCAACAACCGAATGTATAATCGGAATAATAGCTTGAGCGCTTTCCGTGTCCGCGCTGGGCATACATCATCACGCAGTCGGCGGTGAGCGGATCGCGTTTCCATTTATACCAAAGGCCCGTGCGGCGCCCGGCAATATAGGGCGAATCGCGCCTTTTGAGCATCATGCCCTCGATCGCGGCGTCCCGCGCATTGGCCCGGATATCCTCAAGCGCTTCGAAGCTGTCCGCCTCGATCACCGCGGAAAGATCGAACCGGCTGGAATCCAGCTGCGCCACGAAGCTTTCCAGGCGAGCGCGCCGCTCGGTCCAGCCGAGCGTTCGCACATCTTCCGCGCCGTCGAACAGGATATCGTACAGGCGGACGAACGCGGGAAAGTCCGCCTGCATCTTGGCGGAGACATTCTTGCGGCCAAGCCGCTGCTGGAGCGCATTGAAGCTTGCTGCCCCCTCATGTTCGATCCCGCCGCCCTGTGCTTCGCCTTTGACGAGCAGTTCGCCGTCCAGCACGCCGGCAACCTCAAAGGCGGCCGCTACATCCGGGAAGCTGCCCGTAATATCGTCACCCGCCCGGCTATACAGCCGCGTCTGCCCGCCCACCCCGACGATCTGGACGCGGATGCCGTCCCACTTCCACTCGGCCGCATAATCCGCGAGGTCGACGCGCAATTCTTCAAGTGGGTGGGCCAGCATGAACGGGCGGAACACGGGCACGTCGGCCGGGGTCGGCTGCGCGCCGAGACCTTCCCCCCAAGCGAACAGGGATCGGTAGGGTGGCTGGAGCCCGTGCCACACTTCCTCGACCTGATTGACGTCCAAACCGAATGCCTGCGCCAGCGCCGTTTTCGCGAGACGGGCAGAGACGCCGACACGCAATTCTCCGGTTGCCAGCTTCAACAGCGCATAGCGACCCGATGCATCGAGTTGATCGAGCATGCCCGCCAGCGCGCGCGGCGCTTCTGCCCGCCCGAGCGTCATCAGCCGTTCGATGACGGCGCCGAGGCCCAGTGCGCCGGTATCGATCTCCGGCGGAATGCCCGGGGGCTTGGGCCACAGCAACGCCGCGGTTTCCGCCAGATCGCCGACGAAGTCGCGGCTCATCGCAAACAGGACCGGATCGACGCGCTCGTCGACCAGCGCCTTGATCGCGGATGCTTTCACTCCGGGAAGATTGAGTCCGCCGGTGAGCGCCGCCATCGCCCAGCCGCGATCGGGATCCGGGGTTTCGCGCAGATAATCGGCGATCAGCTTCAGCTTCGCATTGCGCGAACGCGTATAGACCAGGCCATCCAGCAGCTGAGAAAATTGGCGCATCTTCGATTAAACACAAAGGGCGGCACATCGTGCCGCCCTTTGCTTCATCCATCGATCGATCGGATCAGGTGACTGCTCGACCAGCCAACAAGGCCAATACGAGGAAGATCACGAACAGAACCAGAGCGATGAAGAACAGGATCTTGGCGATTTCGACGAAAGCGCCGCCGATCCCGCCGAACCCCAGGACACCGAGCATAAGGCCGATGACCAGAAAGATAAGTGCGAGTTTGAGCATGAAAGGACTCCTTACGCTGCCTCAACGACTTATCCGCGGGGCTGTTCCGCTCCGCCGATCTTATGCCTTGCGGCTGGCCTCGAACAGGAACCAGGCCCGCTCCTCCGCCTGATCGGTCCACTCGTCGACAATGCCGCTCGTGGCGTTATCCTTGGCTTCGTCTGCCAGTTCCTTCACCTTGCGAAAGCCTTCGACCAGCTTCAGATTGTCGTCCCGCAGCTCGCTGAGCATGGCGGCGGCATCGACGAACTGGGCGTCATTGTCCTTCAGCGTCTGATGACGCGCAATGTCACCGATCGAGCGCAGCGTCGTGTTGCCCGTCTTGCGGACGCGCTCGGCGATGGCGTCGGTGATCTCGTAAATCTGCGTCGCCTGATCGTCCATCAACAGATGGTAATCCCGGAAGTGCGGGCCCGAGACGTGCCAGTGGAAATTCTTCGTCTTGATATAGAGTGCGAAGCAATCGGCGAGCGATGCGTTCAGCGCGTCTGCCACGCTGGAAAGCTCGTTCGACTGCAGATCGGTTGGGGTCGCCAACTTGGGGGCTGGTGTGTCCGCCATGATTCATCTCCATATAAGCGTTCAGAGGGGCTAAACCGCGAATCGGCTCTTTGCTCCCCAATAATCTTGATCACTCTGATCGGCGAGAAGGTTGGCGTTGCGCAACGAGCTTTAACTCCGTGCACCTCCCTTGACTTTTGGCGGATGCGGCGGCAAAGCGCCCATCGATCGAGCGGCGGTGACGCCGCTTTATTTTTTGGACCGCCTGCGATGGCGGCCTTCAGATAGCGCAGGAATTTGGGTCATGGCCAAGCCGACCACCGTCAAGATCAAGCTCGTCAGCTCGGCCGATACCGGCTTCTTCTACGTCACGAAGAAGAATCCGCGTAACCAGACCGAGAAGATGTCCTTCCGCAAATATGATCCCGTCGTGCGCAAGCACGTCGATTTCAAGGAAGCAAAAATCAAGTGATGCCGCGCCCGTAAGGGCGTGCATCATGCCCGGGATGCCGGGTTCATGAGATGATAGGGCGGCCGGGCAAAGCCTGTGCCGCCCTTCTCACGTTCAGGCCGCGGCCAGCAGCCGTTCCGCTTGGGCGCGGGCTTCATCGGTTACCTCCGCGCCGGACAGCATCCGCGCAATTTCTTCCCGCCGCTCCGACGAATCGAGGCGATGGATGCCGGTGCGCGCAACCAGGCCGTCGGAGCGTTTGGCGATCAGCCAGTGGCGATCCGCCCGCGCCGCGACCTGCGGACTGTGCGTTACCACCAGGATCTGTGCCGTCTGTGCCAGGCGCGCCAGTCGATCGCCGATCGCGGCGGCCACCGCGCCGCCGACGCCGCGATCGACCTCATCGAAGATCATCGTCCCGGCGCCGCCCTCCTCCGCCAAAGCCACCTTGAGCGCGAGAATGAACCGCGACAATTCACCGCCGCTGGCGATCTTCACGAGCGGCGCAAACGGCGCACCAGGATTGGTCGAGATTTCGAACTCCACCCGGTCGCGGCCGTCCGGCCCCCAAACATTGTCAGGGACAAGCTCGACCCTGGTTCGAAAGCGGGCGGCATCCAGCTTGAGCGGCCCCAGTTCGGCAGCGACGGCGGCATCCAGGCGGCCTGCCGCCGCTCCACGCGCCGCAGAAACCATGTCCGCCTGCTCCAGATATGACGTCCGCGCGGACGTCACTTCGCGTTGAAGGGCCGCGAGCCCCTCCCCGCCTGCCTCGATCCGGGCCAGGCGCGCGGCTAGCTCCTGCGCCAGCGCCGCCAGCTCGTCCGGCTCCACCCGATGCTTGCGCGCCAGCGCCCGCAGGTCGAAAAGCCGCGTTTCCATCGCGTCCAACCGGGCGGGATCATAGGCAAAAGCAGCCCGCGCGGCGGCGAGATGGTCCTCCGCTTCGGACGCTTCGATCACGGCACGGTCGACCGCCGCCAAGGCCTGGGCCAGCGTGTCATGTTCCGACGCAAGCCGATCAAGCCGACGGGCCGCTTGCCGCAGTTGCGCCAGACCGCCCTGCGATCCTTCCAGCAGCGCCCCGGCGGTTTCGAGCTCCTCGGCCAGCCGCGCCCCTTTTTGCATCGTGGCACGTTCTTCGGCGAGCAACGCCTCTTCGCCTGGCTCAGGTGATGCAGCGGTAAGTTCCGCTACCGCATGCTCCAGCCACGCGCGATCGCGCGCGGCATTTTCAAGGTCTGCCGAGGCGCTGGCAAGGGCATCCTCCGCAGCGCGCCAGCGCTTATGCGCCGCAGCGGCGGGGCCGGTATCGATGCGGCCGAACGTATCGAGCAAGGCGCGATGTCCACGCGCGTTGAGCAGCCCGCGATCATCATGCTGGCCGTGGATTTCCACCAGGGCCGCGCCCAGCGTTCGCAGCAGTGCGGCCGACGCCGGCTGATCGTTGACAAAAGCACGGCTACCACCGTCTGCGCGCACAGAGCGCCGGATGACGAGCGGCTCGCCGGCTTCGTGATCAAGATCGCCCCCGGCAAGCAATGCCAGTGCGGGGTGATCGGCCGGAACTTCGAAAGTGGCGGCGACGCTGGCTTGCGCGGCGCCCTGCCGCACCAGCCCCGTATCCGCCCGCACGCCGAGCGCCAGGCCGAGCGCATCGAGCAGGATCGATTTGCCCGCCCCGGTTTCTCCGGTGAGCGCGCCGAGCCCGGGCCCGAATTCCAGTTCGAGCGCTTCGATCAGCACGACATCCCGGATGACGAGGCCAGTCAGCATGCGATGCTCTTAGCCGAGCAGCAGCAGCGTTGAACAGCGATCCCGGGATCATCGCGACTCTGAATCGCAGCACAAGGCTCAGTCATGCTCGCAACCCTGATACCGCGAGCAATGGGGACTGACAGGCGGTGGCGGATCGTCGCCTTTTGGTAGCTTCGGTCACGATACCGGATCGGTTCGTCGTGATCCTATGTGCCCCGCGGGAGCGGGCCATAGGGGGCACCGACACGATCAGGGTGCGCGGCCTTCCACAGCATCGCCCGGTGCACACGGCGCTCGACCGAAGGATGGTCGTAGAAGATGATTTCCTCCAACCTTCCCGGGGAGGAGGCGCGATAGGCGATCGTCTTCACCAAGGCCTTTGCCAGGCCGTCCGGCTCGTGCGCATTGTCCAGCGAGAAACGATCGGCGTCGCTTTCCGCCACTCGGGTCATGGTCGTGCTGAAGGGTGTTGAAAGCAGCCCAAGGACCGATGCGATGATCATAAGGATGGGCAGGCCTGCAGGATCGGCCAGCCCGCCTACGCCCGCCGCCCCGGGGAGGAGGTCGCGCGTCGGCGGATAGAGGCGGTCGATCAGCCAGAAAGCAACGACCGCCATCAGGCACATACACCCGGCGAACCAGAGGATGTGCTTGTGCACGTAATGGCCCATTTCGTGGCCGACTACAGCGATCACCTCCGACCTGTCGGCATGCTGCTTGAACATAGTGTCGCTCATCGCGACGCGTGCGGTGCCGAAGAGGCCGGACACATTGGCGGTATAGCGATCGGACTGCTTGGAGCCGTTGTAGATCAGGATCTTGTCATGGGGCACACCGGTCGCCTCGGCCAGCCTGACGACCTCTGTCCTGACCGGCCCCTCGGGCGCCGGCGTATATTGATTGAACAGCGGCTCGATGAAGAGGGGCGCAATGATCACGATCAGGATCACGCCGCCCGCCGTGACGCCGGATGCCCAGAGCCACCAGCTTCGCGGCGCTCGTCGGATCAGCGTGTAGAGAGCCAGCAGGAACAGCGTGGTGATAATCAGGGAAATGGGCAACGCTTTTGCCGTGTCGCCCAGCCAGCTGCCGAAGGATTGCGAGCTCAGCTGGTAGCTGCGTTCGCGCCACCAGGAGGTGTAGATTGACCAGGGCAATTCCAGCAGGAAGGTCAGCAGCACGAATGCGGCGCTGATCGCGAGCACCGCGCGTTTCGGCCGCCGGCCATCGGGGTCCACCCGCTCGCGCAAGCGGCGCAGGATGCCGCTCCGGAGGATCAGCCACGAGGCGGCGATGGAGACCAGGCAGGTCCACAGGATCAGCCATTCACTGCCATGCGTATAAGCGATGGCCTTGGCATGCGCCGCCGGCGACAAGGTCGCCATATAGGCGGCGGTTGCCGCGCCCGGATCGAACGTTGCCATGGAAGCCTGCCCTTTCCGCGCGGATCAGGGCAGTGCGGCTTACGCCTTGTCTTTGCCCTTGGGTGCGCTGCCCTCAGTCTTCTGGATAAGCGCATATGCGCGCTCATACCAGTCACTGCCCGGGAAGTTGGCGCCAAGTACCGCCGCGGTCCGATGCGCCTGTTCCGGAATACCGAGTTCCAGATAGCTTTCGGTCAGACGCAGCAGGGCTTCCGCCACATGGCTGGTCGTCTGGTAGGAATCGACGACCTTTCGGAAGCGATAGACCGACGCCAGCCATTCGTGGCGCCGCTGATAGAAACGCCCGATATCCATCTCACGCCCGGCGAGATGGTCGTTGATCAGATCGATCTTCAGCCGCGCATCGGACGCATAAGGCGAATCGGGGTAACGGCGGATCAGATCGCCCATCGCATCGAGCGCCTGCGCGCTGATCTTCTGGTCGCGGTTCACGTCGCCGATCTGCTCGTAATAGGCCACCGCGATCAGATACATCGCGTAAGGCGCATCCTTGTTGCCAGGATGGATCGACAGAAAGCGCCGCGAGCTTTCGATCGATTCGGGATAATCTTGCGCCAGATAATGGCTGAACGCGCTCATCAGCTCGGCGCGGCGTGCCCAGACCGAATAAGGGTGCTGGCGCTCGACTTCGTCGAAGAGAACAGCGGCAACCTTGTAGCGCTTGCGATCAAGCTGGTTCTTGGCTGCATTGTACAGCGTCTCCACATCGCGCGCGACGTAGCGATTATTCTCCTTGCTCGACTTCTTGTCGGCGGCTTGGCCCGCGCTCCCGGTCAGGAGCAGCGCGGAGACGAGGCTTGCGGCGAACGCAAAGCGAAGACGGGAAAGACGCATAGAGGCGACCCTTTAGACCAGCACCCGAACCGCGGGAAGCGTTATGAGGCGGTGCGATAGAGACGCACAGATTGCCGCCCCATGAAGCGAGGCGCGTTCGGTCAGCGAATCCGCTCCGCACCTGACGAGGGGCCGCTTTTGCCCTTCCTCTCGACAGGTGCAGCATGCGGCGTGAGACCGAGCGAGATCAGCAGCGAGCTCGACACGTAGATCGAGCTATAGGTGCCGACGATCACGCCCAGCATCATCGCAGCCGTGAAGCCCCGCAACACCGGCCCGCCGAAGATCAGCAGGGCACCGAGCGCCAGCAACACCGTCAGCGAGGTCATCACCGTACGCGGCAGCGTTTCGTTGACCGAAAGGTCGATGAGCGCGCGCATGTCCATCTGCCGATATTTGCGCATATTCTCGCGGATGCGATCGTCGATGACGATCTTGTCGTTGATCGAATAGCCGATGATCGTCAGCACCGCGGCGACGATGTTGAGATCGAATTCCAGCCGCGTCAGCGCGAAGAAACCGAGCGTCACCAGCACGTCGTGCACGATTGCGACAAAGGTCGAAACGCCGAACTGCCATTCGTAGCGCAGCCACGAGAAGACCGCGATCGCGAACACCGCGAGGAATACGGCCATCAGACCCTTCTGGATCAGCTCGCCCGAGACCTTGCCCGACACCGTTTCGGCGCGGTTGAACGTCACCCCGGGATGCTTGGCTTCCAAATTCGACTGCACGTTCTTGACGAGTCGATTGGTCGCCCCTTCGTCCGTCGAGTTCGGCAGCGGCAGGCGAATGGACAGCGTGTTGGATCCACCGAAGGTGGTCACGCCCGCTTCGCCAACGTGCATATCATCGACCTCGGTACGGACCACGTCGATGCTTGGCGGCGTTGGGAAACGCGCCTCGATCAGGATACCGCCATTGAAGTCGACGCCGAAATTGAGACCACGCACGCCCACCAATACCGCGGCGGCGATCGTCAACAGCGCGGTCAGGCCGAACGCCCAATAGCGCAGGCGAACGAAGCCGATATTCGTGTTGTCGGGAACGAGTTTCAGGAGGCGCATCAGATGTGGATCTCCGTCGGGCGATTACGCCTGATCCAACCGGCAGTAAGCATACGGGTGAAGACGACCGCGGTGAAGTAGGAGATGAAGATACCGATCAACAGCACCACCGCGAAGCCCTTGATCGGTCCGGAACCGAGCGCCAACATGATGATGCCCGAGATGAGATGGACCGTATTCGCTTCGAAGATGGTCCGGCTCGCCTCCTTATAGCCAAGCTCCACCGATTGTACGACGCCTCGGCCACGTCGTCGCTCCTCACGGATGCGCTCGTTGATCAGCACGTTGGCATCCACCGCAGTACCGATCGTCAGCACGAAACCGGCGATGCCCGGCAGCGTCAGCGTGGCATTGAACAGCGCCATCACGGCGAGAATGACGAAGATGTTAAAGATCACCGCCAGGTTCGCGTAGACGCCGAACCGGCCATAGGTGACGAGCATGAACACGATTACCGCGACGCTGGCGATCACCGATGCGACGACGCCGGCATGAATGGAATCGGCGCCGAGCTGCGGCCCGACGGTACGCTCCTCGATCACCTTCAGGTCGACCGGCAACTTACCCGAACGCAGCGCGATGGCGAGCTGGTTGGCGCTGTCGGTGGTGAAGCTGCCATGGATGATCGCGTTACCGCCCAGGATCGGCTCGTCAATGCGCGGTGCCGACAGCACCTGATTGTCGAGGATCATGGCGAACAATTTGCCCGAATTTTCCTGCGTTGCCCGCGCGAACTTGCGGCCGCCCGACGCATTGAACTTGAGTCTGACAGCCGGCTGGCCGTTGTCATCCTTATCTAGGCCCGCGTCGGTCAAATCGTCGCCAGACAGAATGGCTCGCCGCTGGACCGCAATCGTGCGCGGCGGCGCGTTGGCGGGGTCGTTCGCTTCCTTGACGAAGGGCAATATCTGGCTGCCGGCAGGTGCGCGGCCGGCGGCGACCTGGGCGGGGTCGGCGGTCATGTCGACCATCTTGAATTCGAGCTTGGCGGTCTTGCCGATCAGCGCCTTCAGTGCGGCGGGATTTTGCTCACCCGGCACCTGGACGAGGATACGGGTGGTGCCCTCCCGTACGATCGTCGGCTCCTTCGTGCCAAGCGAATCGATGCGCTTGCGCACGACCTCGGTCGCGGTCTCCATCGCATTCTTGACGCTATTGGCGATGCCGGCGTCGGTCGGTGTCATGACGATCCGCGTTGCGTCGACGACATTGACGTTCCAGTCGCGCTGGCCGGTCACGCCGACCGCCTGGGTCTGGCTGCGCGCACGTTCGACCGCGGCATCCAGCTGACCGATATCGCGCACGAAGAACGACAGACGGCCGTTCGCGGTCGAAATGTCCCCGATCCCGATCTTGGTGTCGCCGCGCCGCATTTCGGTGCGGATCGTCTCCTCCATCTTCTGGAGGTTCTGCTTGGCGAGATCGGCCGTGTCCGCCTCGAGCAGCAAATGGCTGCCGCCCTGAAGGTCGAGGCCCAAATTGATGTGGGGCATACCCGCCAGCCCAAGCCGGCTGGAAATGCCGGCGGGCATGAGGCTGGGGATCGCAAGGGCAACACCGATCAGCAGAACCAGCCAGATCGATATCACCTTCCAGCGCGGAAAATCGAGCATCGTTGTAGCGTCCGCTTCAGTCGTTTGCCGGGGCGCCGAGCGGACGAATATCGCTCAGCGTCGAGCGCAGCGCGCGGACGCGGATATTGGGGCCAAGCTCCAGTTCCACTTCATCGCCGTCGGACTTGATGACCTTGCCGATCAGCCCGCCGCCGGTGACGACCGTGTCGCCCTTTTTGGCCGCCTCGATCTTTGCGCGCTGGTTCTTTTGCGCCTTACGCTGCGGATTGATGATCAACACCCACCAGATCGCCATGATGACGATCATGATCGGCAGCGGCGAACTCAGTAGGCCCTGAAGCGTGCTGGACGGCGCTGCGCCGGCTGCCTGGGCGTAAGCGGGCGATGCGAACATGGAAAAGAGGCCCCGAAACTGCTGGTGCGCCGCGCGGAAATCGCGTGTCGGCTGCAGGAAGGCCGGGCGACTATCACGACCCGTCGCGGCGGGCAATGCCGTGCTTGCCAAGTGCGCCGTCTATCTCTAGTTGGCCGGCGCTTAGGTCGGGGCGTGGCGCAGCCTGGTAGCGCATCAGACTGGGGGTCTGAGGGTCGCAGGTTCGAATCCTGTCGCCCCGACCAGCAATTTTCCGGGATCCCCCATCGCGGCCCGGCATCCCCTCACCACCGAATCGCATGCTGCGGAGTTGTCGCGAAAGCGTGCGTCGAGCCTGTCCCCGGCGCCACCCACGCGCCAGGGAGCAGGCCTGCTCTTGGTTCAGAATGTCAGCTTGATCGTGCCGCCCCACGTGCGGGGATCGCCGACCTGGGCCGCGATCAGCCCGGTATTGCCGCCCGTTCCGGCCAGCAGCAGGTCGATATAATTGCGGTCGAACGCATTGCGCACCCAGCCATAGACATCGAACTTGGCGGTGCGGAAGCCGGCCCTGAAATTGTGCAGCGAATAGCCTTTCACCCAGGTGTAAATGGACGGCGACGGGTTGGACGACCATTTGGAACGATAGCTCGCGTCATAGCCGACGTAGAATTGGCCATCCTGGTCGAACAAGCCGCCGGGAACATTCGCCTCCGCCCCCCATGAGCCTGCCCATTTCGACACGCCGGGCAGGACCTGGCCGGAGACGTTGCAATTGGCCGGGCTGAGCGCGCCGGGCACGCCGGGTGCGCCCGGTTGCTGGTTACCGGTCACGGTCGTCCCGCCCGACAATTCCGGCGGGCAGGGCGCGTCAACGAATTTAGTATATTTGGCATCGGTATAAGCACCGCTGGCATAAGCACTGAACCGTTCGCTCGGACGGATCGAGAAGTCCGCCTCAATGCCACGGCTGCGCACCTTTTGCGCGTTCGCCAGATAGCCGCGCACCGTGCCGAACTGGCCATTGGTGACGTTGGCCTGGAAATCCCTAATCTCCGTCCAGAAGCCGGTCAGGTTGAATGTCGCGCGGCGATCCCAGAATTGGGTTTTGAGGCCGGCCTCGAAATGGTCGACCTTCTCCGGCTTGATCGTGGATGCGGCCAGAATCGGCGCACCGTTCGCATCGGCGGGAACGCCATTCAAGTTGATGCCGCCGGTTTTGAACGCCCGCGCATAGGTTGCATACAGGTTCACATCCGGGGCGACCTTGTAGCTGAGATTGAGATCGTAGGAGACGTTCCAGGCGCTGAACCGCGGCTCGAAAAATTGCGAGGCCTGGATGCCGCGCTGCGCCGCCGTCCAGGGATCGTTGTAATAAGGCGATCCCGGCACGGGCGAGACGATCTGCCGCGTGCCGTCCGACGCGGTTCCGGTGACGACCGAATCGTACAAGCCCTTCTTGCGGTCGTAATTCACGCGCACGCCGGGCGAGAGGGTCAGCCCCTCCACGATGGTCCAGTTCACCTTCGCATAGGCCGCCAGGCTGGTATTGTTCAGCCGGATGTCGTTGACCGCGGTGACATTGTCCAGAACCGCCGGATTGTTGGACAGCGCACTGGTCGGCGACAGCAGCCATTTGCTGGCCGCCGTGCCAGTCTGCTGAATGCCGCTGGTGTGGATATCCTGATGGAAGGCGAACAGGCCGGCCGTGAATCCGATCCTGTCGCTTTGATGGTTGAAGCGGAATTCCTGCGTATACTGGTTCTGCTTCGTCGGATTGTTGACCTTCACGTAAACGGGCAGTCCCGTGTAATCGCGGTCGTTGCCGGGCGCCCAATCCCAATAGCGCCATGCGGTGATCGAGGTCAGCGTATCGCGATCAGACAGGTCCCACACGACGCGTGCGGACAGGCCACCATGTTCGTTGCGGGCCGCGAGCGGCGCGTCGGCGTCCGTCAGACGATCATAGGGGTTGGTGCTGGGCACCTGATAGCCCGGAAAGTAGGAGATGAGCGCCGGATATTGCCGGTTGGCGGGCCGCTGGGTCGGGCCATAGCCGCCATACGCAAAAGCACAGCAGATCGGATCCTGCAGGTTGAAATCGCCGGAGAGGGTGACGTTCACGCTGGGCGTTGCCCGCCACAGGATCGATCCGCGGATGCCGATGCTGTCCTGCGACTGGATCCATTCACTCTGCGCGGTATCGAACAAGGTGCCGCGCCGGCTGGTCCCCGTCACGCTGATCCGCGCTGCGACATTTTCCGACAGCGGGCCCGAAATCGATGCCTTGGCCTGCTTGAAGTTCAGGTTGCCGAACGAAGCTTCGCCGCGCGCCTCGAAATCGAAGCTGGGTGCGCGCGTGGTGATATTGATCGCGCCGGCGGTCGTGTTCTTGCCGTACAGCGTGCCCTGCGGTCCGCGCAGCGTCTCGATCCGTTCCACATCGACGAAGTCCAGCGTCGCGGATGCGATGCGGTTATAATAAACGTCGTCGATATAGATGCCGACGCCTTGCTCGAAGCCATCGTTGGTCAGCCCGAACGGCGCGCCGATGCCGCGGATGTTGATGAAAGTGTTGCGCGGATTCTGCGAATAGAATTGCAGCGTCGGCTGCAGCTGCGTCAGCCGCCCGATATTATAGGTGCCCTGCGCGTCCAGCGTTTTGCCCGAAAGGACCGATATCGCGATCGGCACATCCTGCACATTTTCGGTGCGGCGGCGGGCCGTGACGACCACTTCGTCCGCCGCCGCTGCGCCGTCCGCGGCATCGGTGGCGATCGGCGCGGCGACCGCGTCGGGCTCTTTGACATCGGCGGCAGGAGCGGCGGCCGCGCGCGCCGGCTCAACAACGAACGTCGCCAGCGGGAGCAGTGCCGCACTGACGAGCAAAACAGCCTTGAACTTCACGCGAATCCCCCTGGTTAATTCCAGGTGAATTTCCCACCAAAACGGTAGGGATTACAAGAACAGCGATTTTTGTGCGGGCTGAAGATGCGGTTTGTCGCATGTCGTGGTCGCGCGCTGTCAGGGCGCGGCAATCTCCTCCGCGGGAGTCTGCCCGCCCAGCCGGCGCTGGGCAAAAAGGCGGATGACAATCTTGCCGAGCTTCTGTCCGGGGCGTTCGATCAGGACATAGGTGACCAGCGCGCTTGCATAAGCCAGAGGCGCGGCAATTCCGAAGGCGATGCAGAACCGTAAGGCATCGGAAATATCATGCCCCCATCGCGCGATCGTCCAGGCGGCGACCGCGTGCAGGATCAGCAGGTGGATCAGATAAACGCCATACGATAGCTCGCCCAGCCAATGGAATGGCGGCGCGCCGAGCAATCTGGACGCGCGATCGATCGGGCCAAGATGGCGCCAGTGGATCAGGCCGAACAACAGGATCAGAAGCAGCTCGCGCGTGAGCAGATGCACGATCGTGCGGTCACCGCCGATGGGGATGGCCGCAAGCAGCATGGCAAGCAGCAAAAAGCCCCCCTTCCGTTCCCCGGCCGCCGCAATCAGCATCCCGGCCAGGAACATATGCATTTTCAGCGCCAGAAAAGACGGCATCGGGAAAGCGACATGCATCACCTTCAGCGCAAGGGCGACGCTCGCGGCAATGATCGCGGTGCCAACAGCCGCGCGCAGCCAGCCGATGCGCGCCGCGAACAGCACAACGAACGGGAATGCGAGATAGAATTGCATCTCCAGCCCGAGGCTCCAGTCGGGCAAAGGCGTCCGATAGGCATAAGCGGGTATCAGTCCGAACGCATAGGTCAGATGCATCGCGATGTTGGTCGCGCTGCCATCGGTATAGCGTTCCGGCGCCTGCATCGGATTGCCAACGAACGCGTCGATGACGAGCCGATCGGCATAGATTGCCTTACCCACCAGCAACGCGATCGCGAGCAAGGTGAAATAGACCGGCGACAAGCGGAAAAAGCGCCGCGCCCAGAAGCCTGCCCAGACGCCGGGCTGGCTCCAATCCTCCCGCGCCTTGCGCTGATTATATTGGAATACCATCAGAAAGCCGGACAGGTAGATGAACAGGTCGACGCCCAGGTCCGGCTGGCCGAGGATCGGCAGGAAGAAGCCGGTCAGGATCATGCAGTGACCGACGAGCACCCACAAAGCGGCCAGCCCGCGCAGGCCATCGAGGCACTCAATTCGGTTCATCATGCGGTCCTCTGCTGCACCGCAGCAGATATCGGGCAATCGTCACGCTCTCAAGCCGAGAGCGGCGGTCTGCCCGCTACGACCGCCAGGAGTTTGATCCGTCCTGCGGAAGCTGCAACCAATGTGGCGCAATCGCCGCCGCTTATGCTGGCTGGCGGCGGCTGTTCCGATGAAGCGCGTCCTGACAGCGTCTTCAACCGCCAGCGGAGAAGCAGTTCGGCCTTACCGACGCCGCGCCGTCAGCAGATAATTCAAGGTCAGGGTTGGCGACAGCACGAAGCCCGTGCGTGGATCGAATGAAAGACCGGTCGTATCGATCACCTGGAAGCCGGGCTTGTCCAAAAGCGTCGTCAACTCGTCGGGCGTCAGGAATTTGTCATGATCGTGCGTTCCGCGTGGGACCATGCCGAACCCTTCGCCGATCGTGATCAGCGCAAGCCGGGACAGCGGCGTACGATTGGGAGTCGATAGGATCAGCACGCCATCGTCCGCCAGCGCATTTGCCAATGCAGTGATAAAGCCTGCGGGATCGGCGACATGCTCGATCACTTCCATCGATACGACCAGATCGAACCGCTCGCCTGAAAGTTGCTCGACCTCTCCGCTGCGATAATCGATCTCCAGGCCCTGCTCCGCCGCATGCGCCCGGGCGACCACGATATTTTCGGGTGCCGCATCGATACCCGTAACCTCGGCACCCAATCGCGCGAGGGGTTCGGACAGCAATCCCGCCCCGCAGCCGACGTCCAGCACCCGCTTGCCGGCCAGCGGACGGCGCGTACGCGGATCGAGATCCCAGGCCTGGTTCAGCCGGGCGCGAATATAGCTGAGGCGCACCGGATTCAGCCGGTGCAGCATGGCGGATGAGCCTTTTGGATCCCACCATTCCGCGGCAAGCTTCCCGAAATGGGCGGCTTCCAGCGGATCGATCGTAGCGACGGGGTTGCTCATCGCGATGCCGTATCAGACCGAAGCATGGGGACAAAAGGCAATTGTCGGGGCGCCCGCAGTCCGTACAGCAGAATGGGCAGTCGTGCCATGCTCAGCTTGAGATTGGATGCGAACCAAGCGCTCCGCTTGCTTTAACGAAATTGCGCGGCTAGCAGGCGCGCCGAGCGCGAATCCGCGTTTTCCCGCAATTTAATTACGAGAAACCCGTTTCATGGCACGTATTGTGATGAAGTTCGGCGGCACGTCGATGGCGGGCATCGAACGAATCCGCAATGTGGCGGCACGCGTGAAGCATGAGGTCGAGCAGGGCAATGAGGTTGCCGTTGTCGTTTCCGCCATGGCGGGCGAAACGGATCGTCTGGTCAATTTCTGCCGGGAAGCCAGCCCGCTTTACGATCCGCGCGAATATGATGTGGTCGTTGCGTCGGGGGAGCAGGTGACAAGCGGCCTGCTGGCGATCACGCTGCAGGCAATGGGCGTGAAGGCACGATCCTGGCTTGGCTGGCAATTGCCGATCGCCACGTCAGCCGCCCATGCCTCAGCCCGGATCGCGACGATCGACAGCGACAAGATCGGACAGGCCATGTCCGGTGGCGAAGTGGCGGTCATCCCTGGTTTCCAGGGCGTGACGGAAGACGGCCGCGTGTCCACCTTGGGCCGTGGCGGATCGGACACCTCGGCCGTGGCGGTCGCGGCGGCGATGAAGGCGGACCGCTGCGACATCTACACCGATGTCGACGGTGTCTATACGACCGATCCGCGGATCGTGCCCAAGGCGCGCAAACTGAAATATGTGACCTATGAGGAGATGCTGGAACTCGCCTCGGTCGGCGCGAAGGTGCTGCAGACCCGGTCGGTCGGCCTCGCGATGAAGGAAAAGGTCCGCGTTCAGGTATTGTCGTCGTTCGATTCACCCGGCGACGATCCCACCCCCGGCACGATGATCGTGGACGAAAACGAAATCGAAGGACAGAAGATGGAACGCCAGCTCATCACCGGCATCGCGCACGACAAGAATGAAGCCAAGGTCACGCTGACCGCGGTCCCGGATCGGCCTGGCGCCGTCGCGGCCATCTTCACACCGCTGGCCGACGCCAACATCAATGTCGACATGATCGTCCAGAATGTGGCGCACGAGACCGCGTCGACCGACGTCACCTTCACGGTGCCCGCCGCCGAATTGGCCCGTGCCACCGACGTGTTGGAGAAAGCGCGCGAGGTCATCGGCTTCAAGGATCTCGTACGCGACAGCACGGTCGCCAAAATCTCGGTGGTCGGCGTCGGTATGCGCAGCCACGCCGGCGTCGCGGCACAGATGTTCAAGGCACTGGCCGATCGCGGCATCAACGTGCTTGCCATCACCACGAGCGAGATCAAGGTTTCGGTGCTGATCCACGAGGATTATACCGAACTGGCCGTACGTGTGCTGCACACCGCTTATGGGCTGGATGCGGAGGATGACGCGGCCTGAGCCGATCTCGGCTGGGAAAGGAATGCCCATGCGGACGCCGATTTCCTCCCTGCTCGCCTTGGCGCTTGTGCTCCTCGCCGCGGGCCAGACCTCTGCGCAGGAGCCGGTAACACCAGCCGCCAATGCTGAGGCGCTGTTCCACAGCCCGGACCCCAAGCTGGAGATCAACAAGCAGGCGGCCTATCACATCGTGAAGGACCTGCTGGAGGCGGGGCATTGGGAGCTGGCGGATCGCTATCTGACCGAGCGCTATATTCAGCATAATCCGCTCGCCAAATCGGGGCGCGCGGGTGTCGTGGACTTCTTCACCAAGACGTTGAAGGTGACCGCCAAACCGATCCCGGCCCGGATGGCAACGCCCATCGTTTCGGTCGTGGCCGAGGGCGATCTGGTGATCGTGGCCTATCCCCGGGTGATGAACGCCGCCGACACCACCAAGCGGTATACGACCACTTGGTTCGACATGTGGCGGTTCGTTGACGGAAAAGCCGACGAGCATTGGGATAGCGCCACGCGGCCCTGACGGCCGGGTCATGCCACTACAATCGCAACCAGCAACCGAAGCCCGCAATGCCTCGCCGCTTGCGGGCGCGCGCCGCGCAGGGCACAGCGCTGCCATGACCGACATGGCCCAGACACTGGATAGCCCCTCCCCCGTATCGCCCGCCACCGCGGCGGCCGGCGCTTCGCATCGCCGCACCGACGCGCTGATGCGCCGCGGCGCCGAATTTCTCGGTACCGAACATGCTATCATGGCTGGCGCCATGTCGTGGGTCAGCGAACGCCACCTCGTCTCCGCCATTTCCAATGCGGGCGGCTTCGGGGTGATCGCCTGCGGCGCGATGACGCCCGAACTTCTGGATGCGGAAATCGCCGCGACGCAGGCGATGACGGACAAGCCGTTCGGCGTGAACCTGATCACGATGCACCCGGCATTGTCCGAACTGATCGACGTCTGCTCCCGCCACAAGGTCGGGCATGTCGTGCTGGCGGGAGGATTGCCGCCCACCGGTTCGATCGATCGGATCAAGGGGTCGGGCGCCAAGCTTTTATGCTTTGCCCCCGCATTGGCGCTCGCAAAGAAGCTGATCCGCTCCGGTGTCGACGCCCTGGTGATCGAAGGGATGGAGGCGGGCGGCCATATCGGCCCCGTCTCCACCAGCGTCCTCGCACAGGAGATGTTGCCGACCATTGCCGAGCAGGTGCCGGTCTTTATCGCCGGCGGTATCGGACGGGGCGAGGCGATTGCCGGCTATCTTGAAATGGGTGCGGCCGGCGTTCAGCTCGGCACGCGCTTCGTGTGCGCGAACGAGTGCATCGCCCACCCCAACTTCAAGAAGGCCTTCATCCGCGCTTCGGCCCGGGATGCGACCGCCAGCGTGCAGATCGATCCGCGCCTACCCGTCATCCCCGTCCGCGCCCTGAAGAATGCCGGGGGTGAATCCTTCACCGCCAAGCAGCGCGAAGTGGCCAAGCTGCTGGACGAGGGCAAGGTCGAGATGGCGGAAGCCCAGTTACAGATCGAACATTATTGGGCAGGCGCGCTGCGCCGTGCGGTGATCGACGGGGATGTCGAACATGGGTCCGTCATGGCGGGACAATCGGTCGGCATGGTCACCCGGGAAGAGCCGGTGACCGACATCATCGCGACCCTGCTGGATGAGGCGGAGGCCGCCCTGGCGCGGCGATAGCGGCCGGCGACTTCGCACCATTTTGAAAATGCACGCTGTTTAGACAAAGCGTAGCGAAAGCACCGATACGGCGCACGCCATATTGGACCTCGTCCTGTGATCTGGTAGCCACGCTTTTCAATGGGCACCCCTTCCCCCACTTCCGCAGCGCGCGAGATACTGACGCGGCTGCATGACGTCATGGCATCGCGCGGTCAGGCGCAGGCAAAGCTCGACCAGGTCGTCGATATCATCGCCAAGGCGTTGAACAGCGAAGTCTGCTCGATTTACCTCCTGCGGGAAGGCGAGCTGGAGCTGTTCGCGACCCGCGGCCTCAACAAGGCGGCGGTGCACGTCACCAAGCTGGCATTGGGAGAGGGCCTCGTCGGCACCATTGCCGAGCATAATGAGACGCTCAACCTGGCCGAAGCCACTAGCCACCCGGACTTCGCCTACAAGCCCGAGACGGGCGAAGAATTATATCACAGCTTTGCCGGTGTCCCGATCGTCCGGGCCGAGCGGGCGGTGGGCGTCCTTTCGGTCCAGCATGAATCGGCGCGACGCTATGACGATGTCGAGATCGAGGCCTTGCAGACGGTCGCCATGGTCCTGGCCGAGCTGATTGCCGGGGCCGGCCTGATCGACGAAGCGACGGTGCGGGGCGCCGATACGCGCGATACCAGTGCGGCACGATTGACCGGCTTGCGGCTGGTCGATGGGATGGGCGCCGGTCTGGCCGTGTTCCATCAGCCACGCGTGGTGGTGGAACATACGGTTGCCGAAGATACCGAGGCCGAGCGTCACCGCGTCTATTCCGCCTTCGACAAGATGCGCGATCAGATCGATCGCATGATGAGCCAGGCCGAATTCGGCGCAGGCGGTGAGCATCAGGACATTCTCGCGACCTACAAGATGTTCGCTTATGATGAAGGCTGGTCGCGCCGGATCAATGCCGCGATCGACAGCGGATTGACCGCCGAAGCCGCGATCGAGCGCGTTCAGCAACGTACGCGGATGCGCATGCGCGAGATTAACGATCCGCTGCTTGCCGACCGCATGCATGACCTGGAGGATCTCTCCAATCGGCTTCTCCGGATCGTCTCCGGTCAGCTCGGTACGGCGGCACAGAGCGGCCTGCGTCAGGATTCGATCCTGATCGCGCGCAACCTCGGTCCGGCCGAGTTGCTGGAATATGACCGTCGCCGCCTCAAGGGCGTGATCCTTCAGGAAGGGTCGCTGACCAGCCATGTCGTGATCGTCGCACGCGCCATGGGGGTGCCGGTGATCGGCCGGGTCCGCGACGCACGCCGCGCGATCGGCGAAGGCGACATGGTGCTGCTCGACGCCATCCAGGGCACCGTATCCGTGCGCCCATCGGCGGCGATGGAAGAGGCGTTCGATACCAAGCTGGTGCTAGGGCAGAAGCGGCGTGCCGAATTTGCGGCCATGCGCGATCTGCCGCCGGTCACGACCGACGGCACGCGTATCACGCTGATGGTCAATGCGGGTCTGCGGGACGATGTCGCCGCGCTCGACACGACCGGCGCCGACGGCATCGGCTTGTTCCGCACCGAATTCGAGTTTCTCGTCTCGGCCGAACTGCCCAAGCGCGAACGTCAGCAGCGCCTGTATCGCGACGTGATCGAAGCCGCGGGCGATAAGCCCGTCATCTTCCGCACGGTCGATGTCGGCGGCGACAAGGTCCTGCCGTACATGAATTCAGATGCGGATAGCGCCGACGAGGAAAATCCGGCGATGGGCTGGCGCGCGCTTCGCCTGGCGCTGGAACGCGACGCGCTGATGAAGGCGCAGGCCGGCGCTTTGATCGCGGCCGCCGCCGGCAAGACGCTGAACGTGATGTTCCCGATGGTCTCGGAGCCGTGGGAATTCGATGAGGCGCATGCATTGTTCGAGAAGCAGCGCACCGCCGCGGCGGCCAAGGGCAAGCCGCTGCCGCTGGCGATCCGGTACGGCACCATGCTGGAAGTGCCCGCCCTCGCCGAAGTGCTGGATATGCTGCTCCCGCGACTCGATTTCCTGTCGATCGGGACGAACGACCTGACGCAGTTTCTGTTTGCCGCGGACCGCGCCCACCCAAAACTGGCGGAACGCTATGACTGGCTCTCGCCCGCCATCCTGCGTTTCATCGCGCGCGTGGTCGAGCAATGTAACGCCGCACAGGTACCGGTGGGCATCTGCGGCGAAATGGGCGGCAAGCCGCTGGAGGCGATGGCCCTGATTGGCATCGGTATCGAGCGGCTTTCGATTACGCCTGCCGCAATCGGCCCGGTGAAGGCGATGGTCCGATCGCTCGACCTTCCGGCTCTGCGTACCGCAATGACAGAACTGCTCGCCGCACCCCGACGCGACACACGCGGCGCGCTGCAGCAGTGGGCTAAGGCCAATGGGGTACGAATTAGCTAAAACGCGTTGCAAAATGGGCATTTGCCGCCACTATGCGACGAATATACGAGAGTATTTCGTCCGCCAGCCGGGGGAGATTGGGTGAACGGCGAAGACGAAATTTCCGCAAATGGGCCCGTGCCGCCGGTCGGTGAGCAACTGCGTATCGCGCGGGAGGCTCAGGGCCTGAGCGTCGAGGAGATGGCGGCGGCCACCAGTATTCCGCTGCGGCATTTACGCACGATCGAGGCTTGCCAATATGAAGGACTGCCTGCCGCGACGTACAGCGTCGGCTTCATCAAAACCCTTGCCCGGCGTTTGAACCTGGATGGCGCCGAGCTCGCCACGCAGTTCCGTGCGGAGATTGGCCGAACAGGGCCCGCACATATTCAAACTTTGCCGTATGAGCCGGCCGATCCACGGCGGACGCCCCCGGTCGGGCTCGCGATCTTGGCCCTGGTGGCGGCGATCATCGTGGCGCTTGGGTATCTTTACTGGCGCGGCAGCGCGGAACAGCCTTCGCAGATCGCGGCGGCCGCATCCGATGCGCCAGCGCCATCCGCGCAAAGTCCGGCGCCGGGACAATTGCCTATCCCTGCACCGACAGCGGCGACCCCTGCAGCAACCGACGGACCGGTGGTCATCAGCGCCACCCAAGATGTGTGGATCAAGGTCTCCGATGGCGACAAAACCCTGTTTCTGGGCGTGCAGCATCCCGGCGATCGCTTCCAGGTTCCGGCCGACGCCACAGCGCCCCTGTTGACGACGGGTCGCCCGGGCGCAACGTCGATCATGGTCGGCCAGACCGCGATCCCGCCAGTCGGGGATCCGGACAGAATGGCGAAGAATATATCGCTGAAGGCGCCCGATCTGCTGGCACGCATAGCGCCTGCCGGGACGACTCCACCGCCTGCCGGGCCCACGCCGACGCCGGTAGAAAATGCTGCGGGTCCGGTCTGACGATCGCAACCCGCTTCTCCTCAGCGCTGCCTGCGCTATGCTTGCAGGCACAGCCATTCCCGGAGCTTGCATGACCCGCCTTCGTATTGTTTTCGCCGCCCTGCTCGCGAGCGCCGCCGTGCCCGCCTTTGCCGCCGAGCCTTCATCGTCGCTCGATCAGCGCGTCGATCGGGTCGAACGACAGCTGAAGGCCGTGCAGCGCAAAGTCTTCCCAGGCGGCGACGCGGCATTCCAGCAACCCGAAATCGCGGCACCCGAGGTGCGTACGACGGTCGGCAACCCCGCCGGAACGCCGATCAACGAATTGACCGCCCGGCTTGATGCGCTGGAGCGCTCGGTGGCGCAGCTGACCGGGCAGGTGGAGCAAGACGAGCATCGGCTGGATTTGCTGTCGCAACAGTCCGCGCAGGACCGCCAGGAATTCAGCGTCCGCCTGAAAACGCTGGAGGCCGCCGCCGCGCCCGCGCCTGCTATTGGCGCTACACCGCCGGTGGCGGACGATGATAGCGCGCCTGTCGCACCGCCGAGAAGCGCCGGACCGGCCCGAGCCAAGCCCGATACGGCCCCCGATCGGACTCCCGCGAGCACGACCAAGCCGGCAAAGCCGGCCGCCGCGACGGCGGACGATACCGCCGATACCGCCAGCGCCAGCCCCTCGGCGAGCGCCGACCCGGCCGAAGATGCCTATATGGCGGGATATCGGCTGTGGACGCAGAAGAAGTATCCGCAAGCCGAAGCCATGCTGGCGGCGGTCGCCAAGAAATATCCCAAGCACAAACGCGCAAGCTACGCGCAAAATCTGCTGGGCCGCGCCTATCTCGACGATGGCCAGCCTGCCCGCGCCGCCGAGGCTTTCGCCGCCAATTACACCACCAATCCGCGCGGTGAACGGGCGCCCGACAGCCTCTATTTCCTGGGCCAGTCGCTGGTCGCGCTGAAAAAGCCGACCGATGCCTGCCGGGTCTATGCCGAGCTGACCTCCTCTTATGGCGACAAGATCGACGCCTCGTTGAAGGCCAAGGTTGCCACCGCACGCACCGAAGCCAAGTGTAAATGATAGGATGGACACCGCGCTCGACCCACTGATTGCGCGGTTCCAGGCGGATTATAGCCGGCTTGTCGGCGCCAATAGGCCGGCGGATCACCGGATTGCGCTGGCTGTTTCGGGTGGCTCGGACAGCATGGCGATGCTCGGTCTGGCCGCGGCGGCCTTCCCGGCCCGCGTAATCGCGGCCACGATCGATCACGGTTTGCGGCCTGAATCCGCGCAAGAAGCCGTCATGGTGGCGCGCGCATGCGCAAAAATGGGGGTGCCGCACGCCATTTTCGCGATCGAATCGCCGCCATCCGCCGGCGATAATGTCCAGTCCTGGGCGCGTCAGGAACGCTATTTGCGGCTGAAACGATGGGCGGTCGATGCGGATTCAGCCATATTGTGCACGGCGCATCATGCCGAAGATCAGGCCGAAACTTTCCTCATGCGTGCCGCCCGGGCGTCGGGCCTATCCGGCCTGGCAGCGGTACGCGCGCGGGTGGAAACCGATATCGGGACCGAAGCGACGCGGATTGAGCCGGATGCGGACGGGGCGATGGTCACCCTGACACGTCGCCCGCTGACATTGCTGCGCCCATTGCTGCGCTGGCGCCGCGCGGAGTTGCGGTCGGTGGCCGAGACGATGCGGCTCCCCTGGATCGATGACCCCAGCAACAGCGACCCGCGCTTCGATCGCGCGCGGTTCCGTGCCTGGTTGAGAGAAGCGCCCTGGATCGACCCCGTCCAGATCGGCAGAACCGCCGAAAATATGGCGGCGATCGATAGCGACCTTTTCGAGATCAGTCGGTGGCTTTGGCAGAGTCGCGCACTCGACGCGCCCGAACGCGAATCGCGCTTCGATGTCACGGGGCTACCGCGCGGCGTGAAACGCTACATTGCCCGACTCGCGATCGACGCCATCGTCCAAGAGAGCGATCGCGAGGCCGGCAGCTGGAGTTATTCCAGCAATATCGAGCCTTTACTGGACGCGCTGGAGACGGGTGGGTCGGCGACACAGTCTATCGTCGTCGCCTGGGCCAAGGGTAATATCTGGCATTTTCGGGAGGCGCCGCCTCGTCGATCGCACTGATCCACGCTGTTCCATTGCCATTAACCCGCGCATGCCTATTTTAGCTGCCTACGAAAGGCTGATCCGACCATGAAGGACGACAAGGAACCGCAGACCGGCAACCCGCTGGTGAAAAATCTGGCTGTATGGCTGGGTATATTGCTGGCGATCGTCCTGGTCGTGTCGCTGTTCGAGGGCAGCAGCAAGGGTGGCGCCGGCGAAAGCGTGGCCTATTCCGACTTTCTGAAGGCGGTCGACAACGGCACCGTCAAGGAAGCCGAAGTCGCAGACGGCGTCATTACCGGCAAATATACCAACGACACGGCCTTCAAAACCTATTCCATTCCCGACGCGACACTGACGCAGCGCCTGACGAACAAGGGCGTGACCGTCCGCGGCCGCCCGCAGGAGCAGGCCAGCCTTTGGCAATATATCCTCGTGCAGGCGATGCCGATCCTGATCCTGGTCAGCATCGGCTGGATCGTGATGCGCCAGATGCAGAAGAATGCGGGCTCGGGCGCGATGGGCTTCGGCAAGAGCCGAGCGAAGATGCTGACCGAGAAGCAGGGCCGCGTCACTTTTGACGATGTCGCCGGCATCGACGAAGCGCGCGAGGAGCTGCAGGAGATCGTGGATTTCCTGAAAGACCCGACCAAATTCGCGCGGCTCGGCGGCAAGATCCCCAAGGGCGCGCTGCTCGTGGGCTCCCCCGGCACCGGCAAGACCTTGCTCGCCCGCGCCATTGCGGGTGAGGCCAAGGTACCGTTCTTCACGATTTCGGGCTCCGACTTCGTCGAGATGTTCGTCGGCGTCGGCGCTAGCCGCGTGCGCGACATGTTCGAACAGGCCAAGAAGTCCGCGCCCTGCATCGTCTTCATCGACGAAATCGATGCGGTCGGCCGCCATCGCGGCGCGGGCCTCGGCAACGGTAATGACGAGCGCGAGCAGACGCTGAACCAGCTGCTGGTCGAGATGGATGGCTTCGAGGCGAATGAAGGCATCATCATCATCGCCGCGACCAACCGTCCCGACGTACTGGATCCGGCATTGCTGCGTCCGGGCCGCTTTGACCGTCAGGTGGTGGTGCCGCGTCCGGATATCGAAGGCCGCGAGAAGATCCTCGCCGTCCACATGAAGAAGCTGCCGCTCGCCCCCGATGTCGAGCCGCGCACGATCGCGCGCGGCACGCCCGGTTTCTCCGGCGCCGATCTCGCCAACCTTGCCAACGAGGCGGCCTTGCTCGCTGCGCGCAAGGGCAAGCGCCTGATCGCGATGAAGGAGTTCGAGGAAGCCAAGGACAAGGTCATGATGGGCGCCGAGCGCAAATCCATGGTCATGACCGAGGATGAGAAGCGCGCAACCGCCTATCACGAAGCGGGCCATGCGTTGGTCTCGCTGCATGTTCCAGGCTGCGATCCGCTGCACAAGGTGACGATCATCCCGCGCGGCCGCGCGCTGGGCGTGACCTGGAACCTGCCCGAGCGTGACCGTTATTCGATGACGATGAAGCAGATGAAGGCGCGGCTCGCGCTCTGCTTCGGCGGCCGCATTGCGGAACAGCTTATCTATGGTGCCGACGAGCTCAATACCGGGGCGTCCAACGATATCCAGCAGGCAACCGACATGGCCCGCTCGATGGTGATGGAATATGGCATGAGCGAGAAGCTCGGCTGGCTGCGCTATCGCGACAATCAGGATGAAGTGTTCCTCGGCCATTCGGTGTCGCGCAGCCAGACCGTGTCGGAAGATACGGCACGGATGATCGACCAGGAAGTGCGCCGGATCGTCGAGGAGGGCGAAGCAACCGCCCGCCAGGTTCTGACGGATCACTTGGACGAGCTCCATCATCTGGCGGCAGCCTTGCTGGAGTTCGAAACGCTGAATGGCGAAGAAGCCAAGCGCGCGATCAAGGGCGAGGAAATCGGCCGCGAGGATAATAACAAGCGGCAGCCCCGGGCGCTCTCGGCGGGCGCCTCCGCAATCCCCAAGAGCCGTCGGCCCGGCGGCTGGGGCGATCCCCGCCCCGCCAACGCCTAAGCCTGGCCTAAGGCTGACAAGATCAAGGGCGGCCCCCACGGGCCGCCCTTTTTTTGCCTTACGTCCGCGCGTGACTTGAAGGCTGGAGGCCAGCGCCGCCCCTATAGGAGGGTGGCCGCAACGGCGCAGGCAAGCCCGAGTGCCAGAGCGCTGGCGACCAGGATGATCAGCAACGGCTTCGGCCCGCTCTTCAGCAAGGTCTGCATCGGGGAGCGGATGCCCGTCGCGGTGACGGCGCACACCAGTAGCGCGGTCGCCAGGCTGGTCGCGCCGCGCCCCACGGAGGCGGGCACGATGCCGGTCGAATTCAGGGCGGCGAGCAGAAAGAAGCCGACCACGAACCAGGGGATGCGGAACGCACTGGGACCCTTCCCGCCTTGTTGCGGGAAGACATAGCCGGTCATCGCAAGCGCGGGCGCGAGCAAAGCCACGCGCGTCAGCTTGACGATCGTCGCATTCTCTCCGGCTGCCGGAGAAAAGGCGTAACCGGCACCCAGGGACTGGGCGACGTCATGGATCGCGGCGCCAAGGACGAAACCCGCCTGCCGATCGTCGAAGCCCAGCAGATGACACAGGATCGGATAGGCGACCATCGCCACTGCGCTCATTGCCGAAATGCCCACCAGCACGAGCGCCAGCTGCGCCTGACTGATCCGTCGCTCGCCAAGGACCGTCGCCAGCGCCATCGCGGCAGACGCGCCGCAAATCGCGACAGCGCCGCCCGCGAGCGCACCGAAGGCGGCCCCATGGCCCATGCGCCGCGCCAGGAGCATGCCAGCGCCCATCGTCGCCGCGACGATGACCACGATCGCCGCCAAGGCGGTCCAGCCAAGTCCCGCCACCTGCGCGAGCGTGATGCGGGCACCGACCAGCACGATGCCGATGCGCAGCAAGGTGCGGGACGCAAAAGCGAGGCCCGGCAGCAAGCGTGCATCCGCGCTCAGGAAGTTGAGGGCCAGCCCGACGAGCAGCGCCATCAGCGTCAGCGGCGCGCCATAATGTTCCGCCAGATAGGCCGACGCCAGCGACGCCAGTCCCGCCACGAACAAGCCGGGGAGGTAATCGACCCACCGGACCTTCGGCGCGGGTTCGATGTCTCCATAAAGATCGGCAGCGGCGGGCAAGGTGGCGCTGTAAAGGGGCATGGAGCATGCTAGCGCGGCTTGGCGGTGGGAGGGAAGACATATGGCGGCAACAGCGGCGGATAGTCGCCACGGATCACCGCCATTGCGGCATCCCAACTGGACGCTGGCGGCCACGATCCTCGCGTCCAGCCTCGCCTTCATCGACGGCTCGGTGGTCAATGTCGCCCTGCCCGCGATCGGCCACAGCCTGGGCGGCGACGCGGCCGGCCTGCAATGGACGATCAACGCCTATATGCTGCCCCTCTCCGCCCTGCTGCTCATGGGCGGTGCGGCGGGGGATCATTTCGGGCGGCGCCGGCTGCTGGTGGCCGGCATCACGCTCTTCACGCTCGCGTCGGTCGGTTGCGCGCTGGCTCGGGACCTCAGCTTGCTGCTCGCGGCACGCGCGGTGCAGGGGATCGGCGCGGCCATCCTGCTGCCCAACAGCCTGGCCATTCTGGGCAATGCCTTCACCGGCGAAGCCAAAGGCCGCGCGATCGGCACCTGGGCAGCCGTGGGCGCCATCGCCGGCGCCGTTGGCCCGGCGCTTGGCGGATGGCTGGTCGGCACGATCGGGTGGCGCCCGATCTTCCTGCTCAACATACCGGTCGCGGCCGCCGCGATCGGCATCGCGCTGCTGGCGGTACGGGAGAGCGGCGAAGGCAGGCAGCCGCTGGATTGGGCGGGCGCCGGCCTTGCGACGGCGGCCCTGTTCGCGCTGACCTGGGCGCTGACCTTATGGTCGAGCCAGCACGCGCTCTCGACGGGGGTCTGGATCGGCATCGCCGCCGGCATAGGCGCAATGGCGCTGTTCCTGTGGAACGAGCATCGGCGCGGCGACCGGGCAATGATGCCGCTCCACTTGTTCGGCTCGCGCGCCTTTGGCGGGCTCACCGTGCTGACCTTCCTGCTGTATGCGGCGCTGGGCGGCCTGATACTGCTCCTCCCTTATGTCCTGATCGTCGGCGGCGGTTACTCCCCGCTGCAAGCCGGCGCGGCGCTATTGCCCTTCTCGATCGGGATCGGCTTCGGATCCCGGCTGATGGGGCGGATTGCCGAACGCGTTGGCCCACGGCTTCCCTTGACGATCGGGCCGATCGTTGCCGGCATTGGCTTTGCGCTGCTGATCCGGGTGGAGCCGCAGGCAAGTTATTGGACCAGCGTCCTGCCCGGCATGGCCGTGCTGGCGCTGGGCCTTGCCGGAGCGGTGGCGCCGTTGACCACGGCGGTGCTTTCCTCCGTCGATGACGCGCACACGGGAACGGCGTCGGGCTTCAATAGCGCGATCGCCCGAACGGGCGGCTTGATCGCGACGGCGCTGGCCGGCGCCGTGATCGCGCAATCCGGCACGGGCCTGATCGCGGCCTTTCACGCGGCCGCCTTGATCGGCGCGGCGCTCGCCATTGCGGCGGGCGGCGTCGCTTTCCTGACGCTTCCCGCTGGGTTGAAGTCGCCCCATAATCATAGTTGACAAGTTCGTGCCGCAGGCAGAGCTTCTTACTTGGTGAGTGCCGCAAGACGGACACTGTAATCCGCCACGGTGCTCCCGCGTGAGAGGAATGCGCCATGTCCTATACGGATCAGACCAAGAGGAGCAGCCCAGCATCCATCGCCGCCGTCATCGGCGTCCATGTCGCCATCGCCTATGCACTTGTGACAGGCCTGGCGATGAAAGTAATTCGGGAGATCCCGATTGTAACGGTTGGCGAAATATTGCCGGAAGACCCGCCGCCACCGCCCCCGCACGATATCCCCGTTCAGAAGACGACGCGCACTCCGCAACCAACCACCCTTCCGCCGGTGCGCAATGAGGAGGTGGTGCGACCGCAGGAGACGATCGTCCAGACGGTGAGCACGGTCGACCTGGGCGCCGGCCCGACCAGCGGCCCTGTTGCCCTGCCGGTGGACCCGCCCAAGCCGAACCTCAGCCGCGGCGCCGTGCCGGGTGCTGACCGCCTGCGCTGGATCACGACAGAAGATTATCCCAGCGCCGCGCTGCGCCAGGGCATCAGCGGCACGGTGGTGATCGCCGCCACCATCGGCGCCGACGGCAAGGTGCAATCCTGCGCGGTGACGCAATCGAGCGGCAGCCAGATGCTGGATGACACGACCTGCCGCCTCTACGCCCGCCGCGCCCACTTCACGCCCGCGCTCGACGCGGACGGCAAGGCGGTAACCGCCCGCCGCACCGATCGCTTCCGCTGGCAGATACCGAACGAATGAAGACGACAGCGCCCGGGGTTTGCAGCCTCGGGCGTTGCCCATTCCGGATAGTCATGTGCCTCTATGCACCGCAAAGGCTATTAACAGCCGGATGGGAGCGGCTTAATTCTCTGACCACCTCATCCGAAATGGTTCAAGTAGGGCTGACAGCATTGCTACCATCTTGGCTGGGGCGCATTTTCTGCGAGGCTGTACCGGAATTTGCAGCCAAAGGATTGCGATACGATGCGGCACCAAACCAATGAGCTAAGCTTCGAGCGTCCCGAATGGCTGCTGGATCGGACCCACCACCTTTTTACAGTCGAACCGGAAGGCCCAAGCCCTTTCAGCGTGGTCGTATCCAAAACAGCTATTGAAGACGAAACATTGGATGAAATGCTGGATCGCATCATCGCTGATCTTGGTCGCGTACTTGAAGATTTCACGCTCACGTCGCGCCGCCCCGACAAGGTTGGCGGCGAAGATGCCGTGATATTACAGTTCGAATGGACGCAGGCGGGACAGCGATTGTTTCAGCGCCAAGCCGCGGTGATCCATGAGGGACCGACGGGACGCCTCCTTCACCAGCTTGCCGCTACCGCCACCAGCGAAGCCCGCCCCCGTCACGTGGCCGGGTTTAGCGACCTTCTGGCAACGCTGCAGTTTCGCGGCGCGGACGGCGACGGACGCGCCGACTGATGGCTGAAGCCGCCGCCCGCCTGCACGACCCAATCGAGCACACTCGGGCGCTTACCGGGCTGATTGCCGGCGCGATCATAGGCGGCGCCGTAGCAACCGTCGCCGTGGTTTTCGCGCCCGTTACGGTGCCCGTTCTGATCGGTGGCGCCATTATCGCCGGATCAACGGTGGGCGTTGCAGCTTTGGGAGAAACGCTCGGTAGCCTGTCTTGGGCAAAAATCATCGAAGGAGAGATCGCCCCTACCTGTTCAAGTAATGTCTTCATCAATGGGCAGCCTGCCGCTCGCGCACACGTTGATTTTGTCGATTGCCGCCGACATCCAGCGCATCCACCGATCGCGCAAGGCAGCTCCAGCGTTTTCATTAACGGCCTACCAGCAGCGAGAAAAGGCGACCGCGCCGGATGCGATGCTGTCATCGCCAGCGGCTCGCCCAACGTCTTCATTGGCGGCGACACGATTACGACGGATGAGATATCGCCCGAAGTCCCGGAATTCGTGCACACAACGATGCTGGTCGTCGGCGTAGCTAGCGCCGTAATTCTGTTTGGCCCCGAAGCCGCAGCGTTGGGATTGATTGGCGGGATCGTTGGTGGAACGTCGATGAACTATGTTGGCGGCAAGCTGTTTGGAGAGGGGTCAGATGGGCAGAAGCTTCTAGCGTTTGGCGGCGGTCTTGCTGGTGGATGGGCCGGCAGCAAGGGAGGAAGCTGGTTCGCACGAAATTACGAAGTCACCCCGACGGGCTTGGGAATGAACGGCGGGGGCATCCGAATCTCACGCCGGCCCGCAAAACCTATTGAGAACCCAATAAAGCAGAATGAAGTTACAACTTACCAAGATTTCAAAGACCGCTCAGTCATCGGTGATAAACTCGAGGGCCATGAGGTTTGGCAACATGCCAATCTGAATGAAAACGGCTTAGCAATTAGCCGCCATTCTAGCGACGCGTCCAAGAATAATCCCGTGATTGCTCTGGAGCATGATGCGCATGTCCAAGTTAACAAAGCGCAGTCAGCCTTAGACGCGCGAAATCAGACACCTCTTGAGAACATCGAGTCGAATGTTAAAATCTTGCGCGATTTAGAAGTGGCACCTCAAAACTCGATTGACAAAATACATCAGATGGCGATTGATCACGCCAAGAGTTTAGGATTTGATTGACATGGCCGATCTATTTGATGAAATAAATAGAATACCGAAAGACGACAATTTTCGCTACAAGCTTGACGAATTATGTGAAATCTGGTCGACCAGGGGTGTGGAATTAGATGGAGTAGAAGCGATACTTCATTTTATTGAATTAAATCCAGATCTTGACTTTGGCAGTCCCGGGCCACTTGTTCATTTCTCGGAGAAGTTCCACCATCATGGATACGAGGCGGCTTTATTGCGTTCGATTAATCGTCGTCCAACGCCCCTAACCGCATGGATGTTGAACCGCCTCATCAATGGAACAGCCGATGGCCCCGAGCGCGAAGCTTACGTAGCCGCGTTCGAGAAAGCAGCGGCGTCTCCGTCAACTGACGAGGAAACGCGAGAGGAAATCAATCACTACCTCTCCCTTATATTTGACCGCTAAGAGTGCCACTTCAGACGTGGGCACGGAAAGAAGGACGGTTTCAAACGACCTCGAGCGTCCAACGGACTTCACGGTGTCGCATAATGGATAAGGTATCGGTCCGCCCCCGCAATCTTAATCGGTCGGGCTAGCTAGCTTCCCGCGGATCACCCCCAATAGCCCATCCACCGTATACGGCTTTTGCAGCAGGTCGAAGCCGTGGCTGCCTTCTTCGGCCAGGACGTGGCTGTAGCCGCTGGTGAGCACAACCGGCAAATCGGGCCAGCGGCGGCGGACTTCGCGGGCCAGGTCGATGCCGTTCATGCCCGGCATCACGACGTCCGAAAAGACGAGGTCGAAGGCCGGCCGGCTTTCTTCCAGGATGCGCAATGCCTGTTCGCCGCCGGTGGCCCAGGTGACCTTTTGGCCGAGCTCTTCCAGGAGATTGCGGGCGAAGCCGCCGACCGCCTCATTATCCTCCACCAGCAGGACACAACGCTGCACGGTCGCCGGCTCCGCCTCTGCCGGCGGCTCGACGAGCGCCTCATAGAAGCTGTGCAAACGCGGCAGATACAGCGTGAAGCGCGTGCCCCGGCCGACGGCGCTGTCGACCGCGACATCGCCGCCCGACTGCTTGGCAAAGCCATAGACCTGGCTGAGCCCCAGCCCCGTTCCCTTATTGATGTCCTTGGTGGTGAAGAACGGTTCGAAGATCCGCAGCAGCGTGGCGTCATCGATGCCGGTGCCGTTATCCTCGATCCACACCCCCACGAACGGGCCCGTCACCGCCGCGTGACGGCGTAATGCCGGCACGCCATCGACCCGTTTCACTCCGATCCGCAGCATGCCGCCCGCCGGCATCGCGTCGCGTGCGTTGATCGCGATGTTCAGGATGGCGGTCTCGAACTGGTTCGGATCGGCCTCGACCGCGCCGACATGATCATCGATCTCGTAATGGACCGAGACGGTTGAGCCGAGCGTCGTCTGGATCAGCTGACCCATGCCGCGCAGACGCGCGGCGACGTCGAACTGCTCGGGCCGGAGCGGCTGCCGCCGTGCAAAGGCGAGCAATTGGCCGGTCAGATGCGCGGCGCGCTCGGCCGTTTCGGAGATCGCCCGCAGGTAACGATCCCGCTTTTCCTCGCTGAGGTCGGGGCGCGCCAGCAGATCGGCGGATGCGCGGATCACCGTCAGCAGATTATTGAAATCATGCGCCACGCCGCCCGTGAGACGGCCGATCGCCTCCATCTTCTGCGATTGGGCCAACGCCTCGCGGGCCGCCTGCATCTCCTGCTGCGCCTTCCACCGCTCCGTCAGATCGCGCGTGACTTTGGCGAAGCCGATCAAGGCGCCCGCTTCGTCATGGATCGGATCGATCAGCACGCTCGCGCGAAAGCGGGTGCCGTCCTTGCGCAGGCGCCAGCCTTCCTGTTCGAACTTCCCGTCTTCCGCCGCCGTCCGCAACGCCCGTTCCGGCAGGCCGGAGGCGCGATCCTCGGGCGTATAGAACAGGCTGAAATGCCGGCCGATAATCTCCTCGGCGGTATAGCCTTTGAAGCGGTGTGCGCCACGGTTCCAGCTGGCGACGTGACCGTTCACGTCGAGCAGATAGATGGCATAATCGGTCACCGCGTCGACCAGCAGCTCGAACCGCCGGTCGCCCCCGAAACCGATCAGATCATCCTGGGCTGGCACATCAGCCCCAAACGGTGCGCGGGCCATCATCCGGTTCCCATATAGAATAAGAAGGCGATGAACAGCGACGCGGTGATCGAAATGACAATCAATAAAGCGAGGGTGCGCCAGCCCGCCCCGAACCGGCCCAGCGCATAGGTGCCTTTTAGCTGGCGATACATGTGGACCGGTGGCACCAGCATCGCCAACAGTGCGATGATCGCCGACGGCAGGCCCGCCCATCCGAACAGGCTCAGAACGATCACACCCAGCGACATAAAGCTGAGCGAGTAGATCGAGAAAATCGCGTGATCGTAGAGGCCGACATCGCGGCGGAACGCGAACAGCAACCAGATGAAGGGGAGCGATATCGGGATCAGCGCCCAGCTATATTTATAGCCATAGGTCTTCATCTTGTAGAGCGTCAGCTCCGGATTACCCGACATATGCTCGACGCTGCTGTCCAACCAGGCCCAGCCGGTATCGAGGCGAACCGCCTTGGGATCGACATCCTTGCTCAATTCAATGAGCGAGCTTCCTCGCGCGGCGACGGACAAGGCCTTTATCTCCTCCGTCTTCGCGCGAATCCCCTTGTCGAAATCTTGGTTCGCCTCCGCGTCCGGGACGACGGCCTTGGCCGTTTCGAGCACGGCGAGCTCGCGACGTGCCTTGTCCAATTTCTTTTGCGCAGCGTTTGCGACCTCATCCTGCGCATGCGCACCTGGCGCGCGATGCGCGGAGATGTTGGATAAGACGGCAAACATCAAAAATACGGAGAAGAGAAATAAGGCCATCGGCGAGACGAACTTCACGCGCTCGCCATCCACATAGCGTCGCGTCAGGCGGCCGGGATGCCAGACGAGCAGGGGTAAGGTGTTCCACAACTTACCTTCGAAATGAAATACGCCGTGCGCAATGTCGTGCGCCAGAGCAGCCGCGTTGCGGTGGACATGGCCGCTTTGGCCGCAGGCATGGCAGAACGGCCCTATCGGCTCCGTACCGCAATTGGCGCACGGCACGCGATCGCCATGACCCGCCGCAGCGCCATGCGCTTCCTGTTCGATCGTGTGCGCCCACAAAGCGCCGGTCGCCGCCGAGCCCATGCTATCCCCCGCCTCGCTCATGAACAGCGTTGTTGCTCAGCCGGCGACGAACGTCGAGAGCCCGTTGCTCGACCCGGGACGGTTTTCTGATAAGATCACACGATGACCGAGGCTGTAACGATCAATCCGACCGAGCTGATTGCCGAGATGGGCCGCCGCGCGCGCGCCGCAGCCACGGTGCTGGCGCTGGCGCCAACAGCGACCAAGGCCGCCGCATTGCGGGCCGCGGCGCAGGCGATGCGCGCCGAGGAAGCGACGATCCTCGCGGCCAATGGCGAGGATATGGCGCGTGGCGCCGTCAATGGCCTCTCGGGCGCCATGCTCGACCGGCTGAAGCTCACGCCCGAGCGGATCGAAGCCATTGCCGCCGGGCTGGAGGCCGTCGCAGGGCTGACGGATCCGGTCGGGCAGGAAATCGACCGCGCCGCGCGTCCGAACGGGCTGCTGCTGACCCGCGTGCGGGTGCCGCTGGGCGTCGTCGGCATCATCTATGAGAGCCGCCCGAACGTGACGGCCGATGCCGGCGGATTGGCGATGATGGCAGGCAATGCCGCGATCCTGCGCGGCGGCTCCGAAGCGCGTGGCAGCAATCATGCCATTCACGCCGCGCTTCAGCAGGGGCTGGCCGTCGCCGGCCTTCCCGAGGACGCGATCCAGCTGGTGCCGGTGTCCGACCGTGCCGCGGTGGGGGCCATGCTCACGGCGGCGGGCTTGATCGACATCATCATCCCGCGCGGCGGCAAGAGCCTGGTTGCGCGCGTCCAAGCCGAAGCCAAGGTGCCGGTGCTCGCCCACCTCGACGGGATCGTGCACCTCTATATCGACAAGGCGGCAGACCCCGAAATGGCGCGCACGATCGCGCTCAACGCCAAGATGCGCCGTACCGGCATTTGCGGCGCGACCGAGACTTTGCTGATCGATCGTGCCTTTGCCGATCCGGCGCCGATCCTAAGCACGATTGCCGACTCCGGCTGCGAGTTGCGCGGGACCGACGAAATCCGCGCGATCGAGCCGCGCGCTGTCGCAGCGACGGCCGAGGATTGGGACACGGAATATCTGGATGCGATCCTGTCCGCGACGTTGGTCGACGGAGTGGACGGTGCGATGGCGCATATCGCAGCTCACGGATCGCATCACACCGACGCGATCGTCACCGACGATGCGGTGACGGCCGAGCGCTTCCTTAACGAGGTCGACAGCGCCATCGTCGCCTGGAACGCCTCCACCCAATTCGCCGATGGCGGCGAATTCGGTCTGGGTGCGGAGATCGGTATCGCTACCGGCCGCCTCCATGCCCGCGGCCCGGTCGCGCTTGAGGGGCTGACCACCTATAAATGGCTGGTCAGGGGCTCTGGACAGACGCGCGCTTGATGCGGACGGTCACGCTCTGGCGCCCGGTTGGACCCGCCGAACTGGCGCTTATCGAAGCAAGTGGAATGACAGCCTTTCCACCGCGTCTTCCCGAGCAGCCGATATTCTATCCGGTGACGACGGAGGAGTATGCGATAAAGATCGCACGCGACTGGAACGTGCCCGCGCACGGATCGGGCTTCGTGACCCGATTCGAAGTTCGCGATGAATTTATCGCGCGGTACGAGGTCCAGGACGCTGGTGGACGTTCGCACCGCGAATATTGGATTCCCGCCGAAGAATTGACGGCCTTGAACGCCGCGATTGTTGGCCCAATTGAAGTGGTTAAGACATTCCCAGAATGATCCCTACCGGCCTCCTCGGCGGGTCGTTCAATCCTGCCCATTCCGGGCATCGCCGGATCAGCCTGCAGGCGATCGAGGCGCTGGGGCTGGACGAATTGTGGTGGCTGGTGTCGCCCGGCAATCCGCTGAAGGAGGGCAAGCGCGACATGGCGCCGATGGCAGCCCGCCTTGCCTCGGCCAACCGCATGGCGCGGGGGACCCGGATCGTGCCGACGGCGATCGAGGCGGAACTCGGCACGCGCTACACCGCCGACACGCTGCGCAAGCTGGTGCGGCGATATCCACATCGCCGGTTCATCTGGCTGATGGGCGCGGACAATCTCGCCCAGTTTCACCTGTGGCGCGATTGGCGAATCATCGCGCGTACGATGCCGATTGCGGTGATCGCCCGTCCGGGGTATGATGCACTTGCCCAAAACGCTCCGGCAATGGGCTGGCTCAGACGTTACGTCCGGCGTTCAAGCCATTTGAAAAACTGGACGATTTGGAGTCCGCCGGCGCTCGTGCTGCTGCGCTTCCGCCCCGATCCATCTTCAGCGACGCTGCTGCGCGCCCTTCGTCCCGACTGGTCTTCGTCCATCAAAACCCATGGCCTGCGCGACCGCGTGTCGCGCCGTCCGCTTTCGTAGGAGGTTCTTTGCCCGCTAACGTTCCGCGTCCTGCTGCCGATCCCGCGGCAAGCAACCCGACCGATCCGTCCGACAGTATCGAGGCGCTCCACCAGTTGGTCCTCGCCTCGCTCGACGACGATCAGGCGGTTGAGACGGTGTCGATCCCGCTCGCCGGGAAATCGTCGATCGCCGATCATATGGTCGTGGCATCCGGCCGCTCCAGCCGCCAGGTCAGTTCGATGGCCGCCAAGCTGGTCGAGAAGATCAAGGGCCTGACGGGCCGGTCGCCCCGGGTTGAGGGCATGCCGACCGCCGACTGGGTCCTGATCGACGCCGGCGATGTCATCGTTCACCTGTTCCGCCCGGAAGTCCGCAGCTTCTACAATCTGGAACGCATGTGGTCGTTCGGAGAGGCGCCGCGCCCCGAGGCCGTCGCAAACTAAGTGCTGCTGCACATCGTTGCGCGCGGCCGCATCGGCCGCAGCGCCGAGGCGGAACTGGTTGATCGCTACCTGGTACGCGTCGCCTGGCCGACCAAGGTGACCGAGCTGCCGGATCGCGGCGGCAAGACCCCGCCCCTTCCCGGCGGCGCCAAAATTGTCCTGCTGGATGAAAAGGGCAAAAACCTGAGCTCCACCGCGTTCGCCGATCAGCTCGGCCGCTGGCGCGATGACGGCATACGCGAAACGCGGTTCCTGATCGGCGCGGCCGACGGGTTCGACGATGTTGCCCGCGCCGAAGCCGACCTGCTGATAAGCTTCGGCACGATGACCTGGCCGCATATGATGGCCCGTGCCATGCTGGCGGAACAATTATGGCGGGCCAGCAGCATCCTGGCAGGCCATCCTTATCATCGCGAGGGATGATGCTGGTTGCGCTTGCCCTCGCGGCCGCGCCGCTGTCGCAGGCCTCGCTGGAAGCGCGGCTGGGTCAGCTCGATCGGGCGGTGCAGGCCCAGGAAGCGCAATTGGCGGCGCAGCAGGCGCCGCTCGCGGCCCTCCTGGCGACCGCACAAAGATTGGCGCTTCGCCCACCGGCATTGGCGCTCGCAAAGCCGGAGACGATCGACGAAATGGTGCGCACGCGCGCGCTTATTGCCGCGCTCGCGCCGGAAATCCGGCGTCGCACCGCGGCGTTGCGCGGTGCCATGCTGAAGACAGCTGCGGTGCGGGCCGAGACGGAACAGACGCTTGCGGCGTTGCTGGACAGCCGCTTTCGCGCCACGCCTGTGCAGAATGCCGCCGTGGTCGCGCGATTGAAGGCCCTGCCCGGCCCCACCTTCACCGCTGGCGCCGTCCGCCCCTCCGGCGCCTATCGCCTGCCCGCCGCGGGCACTGTCCTGGTGGGCATGGGGGAGCAGTCCGATGTCGGCGTGCGCGCGCGCGGCCTGACCCTCGAAACGAAGCCCGGGGCGATCGTTTCCGCGCCGGCGCGGGGGCGCATCGCTTATGCCGGGCCGTTCCGGGGCTATGGCGATATCGTGATCCTGGACCACGGGCATGGCTGGACGACGCTGCTGGCAGGGCTGGAGCTGGTGACGGCCAGCGGCGGCGATCTGGTCGAGATGGGCAAACCGTTGGGCCATATGGCGCGAACGACGCCGCGCCTCACGATCGAACTGCACCATGCCGGTCGGCCGGTGGATGTCGCGGGCATGTTATTACAGTGATGCCGGCAAGCTCTTATACAGACAGGCTGTTGCAATCCGGTTTCACGTGCGGCGCTAAGCGTCTACAGCGGCGGTAACCGATGAAAGATTCCTGTCACGATGCGTAAGATCCTGATCCGCGGCGGCGGCTTCGTGGCCGCGGCCCTCGTCTTGTCCTCCCTGGTCGCCGCGCCTGCGGCAAGCGATGCCGACGATTACAAGGAACTCGACCAGTTCATGGCCGTGTTCGAGCGGGTGAAGGCCGATTATGTCGACAAGGTCGACGACAAGGCGCTGATCAAAGGCGCGATCGACGGCATGCTCTCCAGCCTCGATCCCCACAGTTCCTATATGGATGCGCATGATTACAAGAATATGCGCTCGACCACCGAGGGCAATTACGGTGGGCTGGGCCTGACCGTGCAGATGGACGAAGGCGCGGTGAAGGTCGTCGCGGCGAGCGAAGATACGCCCGCCTATCGCGCCGGGATCAAGCCGGGCGACTATATCACCAATCTCGACGGCAATCTGATCTATGGCGATTCGCTCGACGCCTCGGTCGACAAGATGCGCGGTACGCCGGGCACCAAGGTCAAGCTGACGATCGTCCGCCCGGGCCGTGACAAGCCGTTCGATGTTACGCTGACGCGCGAGATCATCGAGATCAAGCTGGTCAAGGCCGAGGTCAAGAACGGCGTCGGCATCATCAATATCAACGGCTTCTCCAAGCCGACCGGTCCGGGCGTCGAAAAGGCGATTGCGGACATCGAACGGCAGACGGGCGGCCATCCGCTGGGTTATGTGATCGATCTGCGCAATAATCCGGGCGGGCTGCTCGACCAGGCGATCGAGGTGTCCGACGTATTCCTCGATCACGGGGAAATCGTCTCGCAGCGCGGGCGCGAGAAGGGCGATATCGAACGCTATTTCGCCGAGTCGAAGGTGCGCGGCGATCTGACCCACGGCCTGCCGATCGTGGTCCTTGTGGATGCCGGATCGGCATCGGCGGCGGAGATCGTGGCGGCGGCCTTGCAGGACCAGCGCCGCGCCATCGTGATGGGCGAACGCAGCTTCGGCAAGGGATCGGTACAGACGCTGCTGCCGCTGAGCGACGACACGGCGCTGCGGCTCACGACCGCACGCTATTATACGCCGTCCGGACGATCGGTGCAGGAAGGTGGCGTCGAGCCCGACATCATCGTCCCGCAGCTTTCCGACCCCGACTACAAGGCCCGCCCGCGGCTGCGCGAGGCCGACCTGCGCCGCCACCTGCTCAACCAGGCCAAGGTCGACAATAGCGTGCTGGAAAGCGACACCACGCCCGATCCGCGCTTCACGGCGACCCCGGAGAGCCTGAAGAAGGCCGGAGTGGACGATTTCCAGCTCGACTACGCGATCAAGACGATCGCCCGCCTCGCCGGTCCGACGGCGCAGCTGGCGATGAACAGCGCAGCCTCCGCTGCGCCAAAAGCGAAGGGCAAACGCTGATGCTATCGCCCGCCCGGATGCTGGCGCTGCTGGTCCCGCTTGCGCTGATGGCCGGCGCACTTGGATCCCAATATATTGGCGGGCTAAGCCCGTGCGAGATGTGCATGTGGCAGCGCTGGCCGCATTATGCGGCGATCGTAGCGGCCCTGCTGGCCATCCTGCTGCGACGGACGGCGCTGAGCCTTCCGCTCACCGTCTTGGCTGGGCTGCTGATCCTGACGAGCGGTGGGCTGGGCGTGTACCATGCCGGCGCGGAATATGGCTGGTGGAAGGGGCCGGAACACTGCACCGGCTTTGCCCATGGCAAGGGCGCGGATCTGCTGAAGTCGATCCTCGCGCAGCCGCTGATCCGGTGTGACGTCCCCCAGTGGACGCTCTTCCGCGTCAGCCTGGCGGGATGGAATGCCCTGTTCTCGATCGCGGGCGGCCTTGCCGTCCTTGTGCTCGCATCGGTCAGGCCGAGGGCGGCATGAGCAGCGCGAAGGAACGCGCCGCCATGGTGCGGGTGGATCAAGCCGGGGAATTCGGCGCGACCCGCATCTATGCCGGTCAGCTGGCCGTGATGGGTGCGCGTCATCCGACCGCGCGCGCTATCACCCATATGGCGGCGCAGGAGGAGCGCCACCGCGCACGGCTTGACGCGCTGATGGTGGAACGCCGCGTGCGGCCGACCTTGCTGGAGCCGTTCTGGAACGTCGCCGGCTTCGCACTTGGCGCGGCGACCGCGCTGATCGGGCCAGAGGCGGCCATGGCCTGCACCGCCGCGGTCGAGACGGAGATCGATCTCCATTATGGCGCGCAGCTCGCCCAATTGGGCGATGACGATCCGGAGCTTGGCGCGATCATCGCCGAATTTCAGGCGGAAGAAGTGGAGCATCGTGAGACAGCGCTTGCGGCGGGAGCGGAGCGCGCGCCGGGCTATCCCCTGCTGTCGGCGGCGATCAGGATGGGCTGCCGCGCGGCAATCCGCTTATCCGAACGGATATGATAGGGCGCCTCGCGCGTTCGAGTTGAGACTTGAGGAGATTGGCCATGATCAAGCACATGTTGCTCCCTGGGGCTGCGATCCTCGCGACGATGGTGGGAGCACCGGCATTCGCGCAGCAGAATGACCGCGCCCTGGTAGTCTACGGCAGCGACCCCTGCCCGGAGGGCACGATCTGCGTGCGCGCGCCGGAAAGCGAGCGCTATCGCATTCCGCAATCCCTGCGTTCGGGCCTGCTGGCGCCCAAGGACCAGCCCTGGTCGCAGCGGGCGGCATCGGTTTCCAATGTCGGCGCTGCGGGTACGGGAAGCTGTACCAACACCGGTGCCGGAGGCTGGACAGGCTGCTGGGGCCAGCAGATGCGCGCGGCACGTGCCGAAAAGAAGCAGGACGCCGCTGCGATCGCCGAATCGCCTCTCCCCAAGTGAGTCGTTCACGGCGCGCTCATCAGCTGCAGTTGATGGAATACGCATGATGCGCGCGCTTTTCCTCTCCTTGCTGGCGCTTGCCGCCGCTCCTGCCGTAACGGCGGCCAAGCCGAATGCGGCGCCAGCGGGCAGCACGACCGAACGAATCGCCACGCTCGTGATCTTCGGCGATGATCCTTGCCCACGCAGCACCGCTGATGAGGTGGTGGTCTGCGCGCGCCAGCCGGAAAGCGAGCGTTACCGCATTCCCAAGCAATTCCGTGGGCGCCAATATAATGCGGCACGGGACGGCAGCTGGGCGGGCACCGCCAAGGTATTGGAATATATCAGCCGAGAGGGCCTGCCCGACAGTTGTTCCCCGATTGGCTCCAACGGGCAGACCGGGTGCTTCCGCAAGTTCCTGGAGCAGAACGCCAGATAAGCCAAATCCTGCGCGTTAACCTTGACAGCTACCGCCAAAGCGCATAGCTGGCGCGCTTTCGCGGGCCCCTTCGGGACGGCCTTCGATCCGGAATTTAAAAGTAAGAGAGAGCCATGTTCGCTATCGTGCGCACTGGCGGCAAGCAGTATCGCGTCGCCGCCGGAGATAAGATTGTCGTCGAAAAGCTGGATGGAGACGCAGGTGCGGCCATCACGCTGGGCGACGTTCTGCTGGCGGGCGAAGGCTCGGAACTCCGTTCGGTCGAAGGCCTGACGGTCTCGGCCGAGATCCTGGCTCAGGGCCGCGGTGACAAGATCATCGTGTTCAAGAAGCGCCGCCGCCACAATTATCGGCGCCGCAACGGGCACCGCCAGTATCACACGGTCCTGAAGATCACCGCGATCGGCGATCACAAGGCTGACGACAACCAGGCCGCGGCGAAGAAGTCCTCGGCCAAGAAGAACGCTCCGGAAGCCGCCCCCGCGGCCGCCGAAGCGTAATCAGGAGCTAACGAGCAATGGCACATAAGAAAGCAGGCGGCTCGTCGCGCAACGGCCGCGATTCGGCAGGCCGCCGCCTTGGCGTCAAGAAGTTCGGTGGCGAAACCGTCATCGGCGGCAACATCATCATCCGCCAGCGCGGCACGAAGGTCTATCCGGGCGTCGGCGTCGGCATGGGCAAGGATCACACCTTGTTTGCGCTCGTCGAAGGCCGCGTCGCCTTCCACACGGGCAAACTTAGCCGCTCGTACGTAAGCGTGATTACCGCGGAAGCGGCCGAGTAACGGACGAACGTGAAAACGGGTCGTCCACAGGGCGACCCGAAGATCCGGTACGCTGGATCATCAGGGAGACGGGTCGCCCCGCCTCCCTTTTTCGTGTCTCCCTGATGTCAGTGTCGCGGTGGCGTCATGCTTCCGCGGCAGGGCGAACAAAGGAGACGATTCATGTTCGCGATCACCGAACGATTGCTGTTGAGACCGGGCTGGGCGGAAGACGCGCCGGCTTTGTCCCGCGCGCTGTGCGACGAACGTATCGTCCGCAATCTGTCACGGGTCCCCTGGCCTTATGGGCTGAATGACGCCGAAGAGTTTCTGGCCCGTCCGCCAGAGCCCCGGCGGCCGCGCTTCCTCATCTGCCTGCGCGACCGGCCCGAGCCGATCGGCGTAATCGGCATCCAGGACGATGTTCCGAACCTGGGCTACTGGCTTGCGCGCGACCATTGGGGCAAAGGCTATGCGACCGAGGCGGGCCGCGCGGTCGTCGCGCTCGCCGACGAAAGCCTGCGCCTGCCGCGCCTCACGTCAAGCCACGCGCTCGACAATCCCGCGTCCGGCAAGGTGTTGCGCAAGCTAGGCTTTGTGCCGACCGGTGCAACGGGCTGGGCCACCAGCCATGCGCGGACGGGACCGATCGAGATGCAGTTGCTGGCGCGGGATTGCGGCCAGCCTGCCCAGGCGATGGCCGCCTGACCGTCTTCGGACCGCAGGGCCGTGACTGTCTGAGTCGTATCCGCAGGACGTAACGGAGCGCCGTTCCGGACCTGCGGATGCGAGCCATATCCGACCAATCCGCCCGCCTGCGGAGGGGCGCGCGCGGTCTCACCACGCAAAGCTCTTCGCCTGAAGCCATTCTGGTTCTATGCGGCACCGATGCATTTTTTAGATCAAGCGAAGATCTTCGTCCGCTCAGGAAGCGGTGGGCCAGGCGCGGTGTCGTTTCGGCGCGAGAAGTATATTGAATATGGTGGTCCCAATGGCGGCAATGGCGGCAAAGGCGGGGACATCATCTTTGAGGCGGTGCCCGGCCTGAATACCCTTATCGATTTCCGGTATACCCAGCATTTCCGGGCGCAGCGGGGCAGCCCCGGCGCGGGCACCGACCGTACCGGCGCCGGTGGTGAGGATCTTGTGATCAAGGTCCCGGTCGGAACGCAAATTCTGTCCGACGACAAGGAAGAGGTGCTGGCCGACTTCACGGAGGCTGGCCAGAGAATCGTGTTCTTGAAAGGCGGCGACGGCGGGCGCGGTAACGCCAGTTACAAGACCTCCACCAATCGTGCTCCGCGTCAGCATGGCCCGGGCTGGCCGGGCGAAGAAATGTACGTCTGGTTGCGGCTGAAGCTGCTTGCGGATGCGGGGCTGGTGGGTTTGCCGAATGCGGGCAAGTCGACCTTCATCAACGCGGTCAGCAACGCTGGCGCCAAGGTTGGCGCTTATCCGTTCACCACCATTCACCCGCAATTGGGCGTCGCCAGCCGCTTCGGTCGGGAGTTCGTCATCGCCGACATACCGGGATTGATCGAGGGTGCGGCCGAAGGTGCCGGCATTGGCGACCGGTTCCTGGGTCATATCGAGCGGTGCCGCGTATTGTTGCATCTGGTCGATGCGACCGGCGACGATCCGGTCGATGCCTGGCGGGTCGTGCGCGGTGAGCTGGATGCCTATGGCGCCGGCCTGGTCGACAAACCGGAGATCCTGGCGCTCAACAAGATCGATGCGCTCGATCCCAAGGATGTAACCAAGCTGGCCAAGAAATTGGCGAAGGCATCAGGAGAGCAGCCGATCCTGCTGTCCGGCGCGAGTGGCGAGGGTGTCGAGGCCGCACTGGATCGCATCGTCGCGGAGCTGGGCCCCATCACGCCAAAGGCCGAGGAACCCGAAGAATGGTCGCCCATCTAGGCGCAGGCCGGTTCGCGCCAGGCGCCTGCCAGAGGCTGATCGTCAAGATCGGCTCGTCGCTGCTCGTCGATCCGGCCGGTACGATCCGCCGCGAATGGCTAGCCGGCATCGTCGCCGATATCGCGGATCGATCCCGCGCCGGCCAGCAGATCGCCATCGTCTCTTCGGGAGCAATCGCATTGGGCGCGCGCCGCCTGGGCCTTCCCAAGGGCGGCCGCGCCACGTTGGAAGATGCGCAGGCCGCCGCAGCCACCGGCCAGATCGGGCTCAGCCATGCCTGGGCGGAATTGCTCGGCAGCCAGGGCCTTACGGCCGCCCAGATGCTCGTCACGCTGGGCGACCTGGAAGATCGGCGGCGCTATCTGAATGCCGCTGCGACGCTCGATCGGCTGCTGTCACTGGGCGTCATACCGGTGATCAACGAGAATGATTCGGTCGCAACCGAAGAGATACGGTTCGGCGACAATGACCGCTTGGCCGCGCGCATCGCCCAGGCGGCGGGTGCGGGGGGCGTGATCCTGCTTTCCGACGTCGACGGGCTCTACACCGCCAATCCCGGTCGTGATCCCACCGCGACGTTGATCCCGGAAGTAACCGAGATCGATGCCAATATCCGGCAGATGGCCGATGCCGGATCCGTTTCGGGAATGGGGTCAGGCGGAATGATATCCAAGTTGGAAGCGGCACGGATCGCACAAGCTGGTGGCGCGCATCTCGCGATCATTTCGGGCAAGACGGCGCACCCCCTGGCGGCATTCACGGAGACGGGTCGCGGCACCGTGTTCGTCAGTCGTGGCGGCGCCCCGGCCCGCAAAGCCTGGCTGGCCGGTCGCCTGACCGCGCACGGCAAGGTCACGGTCGATGCGGGTGCGGTCGCCGCGCTGCGCCAGGGTTCGAGCCTGCTTGCCGCAGGCGCCGTGGCGGTAGATGGCCGCTTCTCGCGCGGCGATGTCATCGAGATTACCGATCCGGCGGGGCTGAAAGTGGCGCGCGGGCTCAGCGAATATGATGCCGTGGACGCCGCGCGCATCGTTGGCCACCGCCGCGACGCGCATGCCGCGCTGCTGGGCTATGCCCCGCGCGCGGCGCTGGTGCATCGCGATCATCTGGTGTTGCTCTGATGCGGATCGCCGTCACGGGCGGAACCGGCTTCGTCGGCTCGCATCTGATCGAACAGGCTTTGGCGGCGGGACATCAGGTGCGCGCGCTCACGCGCCGGCCGCAACCGCCCCAGGTGGGGCTGACCTGGATCGACGGATCGCTCGATCAGCCGCAAAGCCTGGCGCGTTTGTGCAAGGACTGCGACGCGGTCGTCCATATCGCCGGTGTGATCAACGGTACGCCCGAAGCCTTTCATGCCGGCAACGTGATGGGGACGGAGGCGATGCTGACGGCGGCAGCAGGCGCCAGCATTACGCGGTTCATCCATATCTCGTCCCTGGCCGCGCGTGAGCCGCAGCTTTCCGCCTATGGGCGCTCCAAATATGAATCGGAGGAGCCGGTCATCGCGGCTGGCCGCAACTGGACGATCATTCGCCCCCCCGCCATATATGGGCCGCGGGACCACGTGATGCTGGAATTATTCCGCTTCGCCAAGCGGCGGCTGCTTCCCCTGCCACCGGGCAACGGGCGGCTCTCGCTGATCCACGTTCGCGATCTGTGCGATCTTATCCTTGCCTGCCTTCCGAACGAAATGAGCTTCTGCCGGACCTATGAGCCCGACGACGGCCGCAGCGGCGGTTGGTCGACGGTCGAGATGGCGCGTGCGATCGGACGCGCGGTCGGGAAAGCGGTGCTCCCGATTTCAATTCCGAAGGCGCTGTTGCCGATCGGGGTGCGGGTCGACCGTCTGGTGCGCGGCAAAAATGCCCAGCTGACGAGCGACCGCATGGCCTATTATTGCCATCCCGACTGGACCGCCGCGCCGCACGCACACCCCCCGGCCGAGCTATGGCACGCGCGCATCCCAACCGAAGACGGCCTGAAGGCCACTGCTTCATGGTATCGCGCCGAGGGTTGGCTTTAGAAACGCCGCCTTCATGCCGCAATCGCTTGGCAAGGCTGCGCAACCTTCCGTAAAGGCGGACCATGAACGATCACGACGAAATTTTCGAACGCGTTGCCGAACAGATCGAGCCTTTCAACAAGAAAGGCGTTGCGCTGAGCGCGAACACGACCTTTGCCGGCGACCTGGAATGGGACAGCCTGACGGTGATGGACTTCGTCGCCGCCGTCGAGGATGAATTCGATATCCTCATCACGATGAACATGCAGGCCGACATCGATACGATCGGCCAGCTGGTCGATACGATCGCAACGTTGAAGAAGCCCAATTGATGACCGACGCGATCGATACCCCCGAGGACGTGAGCCTGGCCGATCTGCCGAATCCGGCCGGCGCGCATGATCTGCTCAGCAAGTTCAAGCCACTCATCAACGAGCGCGAAGCCCTGCTCGCCACCGGCGTACGGGATCCGTTTTCGATCGTGATGACCGAGGTCAAATCGCCGACGCTCGCGGTGATCCAGGGCAAGGACACCATCCTGCTCGGCACCTATAATTATATGGGCATGACGTTTGATCCCGACGTGGTCGCGGCGGGCAAGAAGGCGCTGGATGAATTCGGCGCAGGCACGACCGGCAGCCGCGTGCTCAACGGCACCTATCAGGGTCACAAAGAGTGCGAGGACGCGCTCAAGGACTTTTACGGCACCGAGCACGCGATCGTGTTCTCGACCGGTTACCAGGCAAATCTGGGCATCATCTCAACGCTGGCCGGCAAGGGCGATTACATCATCCTCGATGCCGACAGCCACGCCTCGATCTACGACGGGTGCTGGCTGGGCAATGCTGAGATCGTCCGCTTCCGCCACAATAGCGTGGAGGATCTCGACAAGCGGCTAGGCCGCCTGCCCAAGGAAGCGGGCAAGCTGGTGATACTCGAGGGCGTCTATTCGATGTTCGGCGATGTCGCGCCGCTGCCGGAGATGGTGGCCGTCGCCAAGAAGCATGGCGCGATGATCCTGTGCGACGAGGCCCATGGCATGGGCTTTTTCGGTCCCAACGGGCGTGGCGTCTATGAAGAGATGGGTGTCGAGGACGATATCGATTTCGTCGTCGGCACTTTTTCCAAATCGGTCGGCACGGTCGGGGGCTTCTGCGTCTCCAACCATCCCGATTTTGAGGTGCTGCGCCTCGTCTGCCGCCCTTATGTCTTCACCGCGTCGCTACCGCCGTCCGTGGTCGCAACCGCCGCGGCATCGATCCGCAAGCTGATGCATGCGGGCGACAAGCGCGCGCATCTGTGGAAGAATTCCCGCCGCCTCCACCAGGGGCTGCGCGACCTTGGCTACACGATCGCGACCGAGACGGCACAATCGGCGATCATCGCCGTGATGCTGCCCGACCAGGAAAAGGCTGTGGCGCTGTGGCAGGCGCTGCTGGAAGGCGGGGTCTATGTGAACCTGGCGCGCCCCCCGGCGACGCCGGCGGGCACCTATCTGCTGCGTTGTTCGCTCTGTGCGGAACATTCGGACGAACAGGTCGGGCAAATCCTCGACATCTTCGCCGCCGCCGGCCGTCGCGTCGGCTGCATTGCCTAACTGCTGATCCGCGCGGGACGGCTCAGCCGACCTGCGCGCGATGCAGCAATTTCTGATCGGCGAGCACCAGCGCCATCATCGCCTCGACCACGGGCACGCCGCGAATGCCGACACACGGATCGTGGCGCCCCTTCGTGCGGATTTCGGCCGCCTGACCGTCCCGATCGATCGTCTCGACCGGCGTCAGGATCGACGATGTCGGCTTGAACGGCACGCGCACCACGACCGGCTGACCGGTCGCGATGCCGCCGGCAATGCCGCCGGCATGGTTCGAAAGGAACGCAGGCGTGCCATCGGGTCCGGGGCGCATCGGATCGGCATTGGTCACCCCGGTCAGCCGGGCGGCAGCAAAGCCGTCCCCGATCTCGACGCCCTTGGCGGCGTTGATGCTGATCATCGCCGCCGCCAGCTCGCTATCCAGCTTGGCATAGAGCGGCGCCCCCCATCCCGCCGGCACACCCTCGGCCACGCATTCGACAATCGCCCCGACGGACGAGCCTTCCTTGCGCGCCGCATCGACGATCGCTTCCCAGCGTATTGCCGCAGCGGGATCGGGGCAGAAAAAGGGATTGGCATCGATCTGACTGGCGTCGAAGGCCGCGCGATCGATCGGGTCGCCGCCTAACTCGACCAGATAGGCGACGATCCGCACCTCCGGGATGACCGCGCGCGCCACCGCGCCTGCCGCGACCCGCGCCGCCGTCTCACGCGCCGAGGAGCGCCCGCCACCGCGATAATCACGGAAGCCATATTTGGCGTCATAGGCATAATCGGCATGCCCCGGCCGATAGGCTTTGGCGACGTCCGAATAATCCTTCGACCGCTGGTCGACATTCTCGATCATTAGGCTGATCGGAGTACCCGTCGTGCGCCCCTCGAACACGCCCGAAAGGATGCGAACCTGATCCGGCTCCTGCCGTTGCGTCGTGAACCGCGACGTACCGGGCCGGCGCTTGTCCAGCCAGGGTTGGATATCGGCTTCGCTGAGCGGCAGCCCCGGCGGGCACCCATCGACCACTACGCCCAGCGCAGGTCCATGGCTTTCGCCCCAGGTCGTGAAGCGAAAGACCCGGCCAAATGTGTTGTAACTCAAATCCCCTCTCCCGCTAGGGAGAGGGAGGGGCCCGCCGCCGGCAGGCGGTGGGAGGGTGAGGGCAAGCGCTCCGCACAGCCCACCCGAATTGCGTCCAATACCCCCACAAGATTTCCCGTCACGTCATTGTTCCAGAAGCGCAGCGTTCGATATCCTAAGCTGGCCATTTGCGTGTCGCGCCGCCTGTCATAATCGTCTGCCTCGACATGCTGCGAACCGTCTAGCTCGACAATAAGCCGCGCTTCGATGCAGACAAAGTCGGCGATATACGCGCCGATCCAGACCTGCCGCCTGAACTTCAGGCCATCCAGTCGTCGACTACGTAGCGCGCCCCACATCAGCCGCTCGGCTTCGGTTGGTGCCTGCCGCATGGTTCGGACGCGATCGAGTGCTTCTCTGCCGGCGCTCTTCTTCACCTGCCCTCACCCTCCCATGCTGCGCATGGGCCCCTCCCTCTCCCCAAGGGGAGAGGGTTATTTAAGCCAACGCGATATCCGGGGCGTCCTCCGCCTTCATGCCGATCACGTTATAGCCGGCGTCGACATGGTGGATCTCGCCCGTCACGCCGCTCGCCAGGTCAGACAGCAGGTACAGGCCCGCACCGCCGACCTCCTCGATCGTCACGTTGCGGCGAAGCGGGCTGTTGAGCTCGTTCCACTTCAGGATGTAGCGGAAGTCGCCGATCCCGCTCGCGGCCAGCGTCTTGATCGGCCCGGCGGAGATGGCGTTCACCCGGATATTCTCCGGCCCCAGATCCATCGCCAGATATTTCACGCTCGTTTCCAGGGCGGCCTTGGCGACGCCCATCACATTGTAATGGGGCACGACCTTTTCCGCGCCGTAATAGGTCAGAGTCAGGATCGAGCCGCCATTCGGCATCATCTTGCGCGCATGACGGGTCACCGCGACCATAGAATAAGCCGAGATGTTCATCGTCATCAGGAAATTGTCGAGGCTGGTATCGACGTAGAGGCCGCGCAGCTCATTCTTGTCGGAAAAGCCGATGGCATGCACCAGGAAGTCGATCGTGGGCCATTGCCCGGCAAGCTCGGCAAAGGCGCGCTCCAGATTGGCCGCGTCGGACACGTCGCATTCCACGAGGAGGGGAACCCCAAGTTCCTGCGCAAGCGGGCGAACCCGCTTTTCCATCATCGCACCCTGATAGCTGAACGCCAGTTCGGCCCCCTGCGCACTCAAAGCCTTGGCGATGCCCCAGGCGAGGGATTTTATCGTTGGCGAGACCCATGATGAGCCCCCGCTTTCCTTCCATCAGCCCGGCCATTATTCCTCCGTTGGTGCTGCGTCTTCACCCCTTACGCTGTGGTGCGGGGTAGACGCCAGTGCCGCGTTCAAGTGGGCGCCGATGACAAGCCCGAACCCTACCAGCCAGAAGAAGAATAAGGCGACGACGAAACCAGCAAGGCTGCCATAGGTCCGTCCATAGCCACCGAGCAAGCCCAGCAGCGGTGGCAGAACCGCGCTGGTCAATGCCCACCAGATCGTCGTGAAGGCGGCGCCGGGCCATTTGGGGCATTTGCTCCAGCGATATTTGCTGGGCGTGAGCGAATAGAAGATCAGATACAGCGCAAAGAACAGGGCCGCGAGCGGCGCCAGCCGGCTCCAGCCGATCCAACCGGTGATCTCTTCCGAGCCGGGCACGAGCCGGTCGAGGAAATTGGCGATGCCGGTCAGCAGCAGTTGCGCGGTGAAGGCCGCGAGCATGAGCATGACCGCGCCGACGATCAGGCCGACCGACCATAAGCGATAATGCCAGAAGGGCTTGGAGAAGCGCATGCCATAGGCGCGGCGCAATATATCGCGGATCGTTTCGATGAAGCTGCCGGTGGTCCACAGCCCGACCAGCCCTCCGGCCCAGAGCAGCGCGCCGGTGCGCTGCTTCAGCACATCCTCGATCGGCTGGCTGAGAAGGCTCCGAATCGAACGCGGCAGCGTCTGCAGGAAGCTGTAGACGGCGTTCTCGGTGTCATATCCATGCCCCAGCGCATGGGCGAGCGCCGCCAGGACGATGAAGAAGGGAAAGAGCGAAACGAGCGCGAGATAGGCCAGATTGCCGGCATGGATGAATCCATCGGAATAAACGCCGACCGCCACCCGCTTGAGGATGTTGAACAAACGCGAGTGACGCCGATCCGCATCCGCATGGTCCCAACGCCGTTCCGGCGATTCGGGTGATACTTCCTGAATGGTGGGCTCCCCGGGCGACCTGCCCAGCTATACGCCCAAAGCCGTCCGCGGGTTGCGTTCCTTGTCGCCGCTCCATTGTTCGACGAACTGCTTCAGCGCCGGATCATCGGCGGGAATATCGATCATGAGCGTGACGAGTTGATCGCCGCGCGTGCCGTTACCGCGATGGAAACCACGGCCTTTCAGCCGCAATACCTTGCCCGAGCTGGAGCCTGGCGGGATGGTCATCATCACCGCACCTTCCACGGTCGGCAGCCGGATCCGGGCGCCCAGCACGGCCTCGTCGAGCCGGAGCGGCAGATCGAGCCGGACATCATCGCCTTCGCGCGTGAAAAAGCGGTGGGGCAGCACTTCCAACGTCACCGTGGCATCGCCGGGGCCGGCCGCCCCTTGCTCGCCCTGCCCGGCAAGACGCATGGCTTTACCCGAAACCGCATCCGCGGTGATCTTCAGGTCGATCGTCTTGCCCGATGACAAGGTGATCCGTTGGGGCTTCAGCGCGGCTGCGTCCTCGAAATCGACGGCCAATCGATAGGCGACGTCCGCGCCCTTTTGGGGCCGCGCCCGTGCGCTGAATCCGGAGGGACCCGCACCGCCCCGCCGTCCCCCGAAAATCCCTTCGAAAATATCGCCGAAGTCGGCCGCCGCCGCGTCGCCAAATTCGAAGCCGCCGCCCGGGGCGCCGCGACCGCCGGCATAGCCGCCGCCACCACCAGGCCCGCCATAACCGAACGGCGCCTTGGGATTGCCCTGCTCGTCAATCTCGCCGCGGTCATATTGGGCACGCTTGTCCTTGTCGGACAGCAGATCATAGGCGCGCGTAACCTCCGAAAAGCGGGCAGTCGCTTTCGGATTATCCTTGTTCTTGTCCGGGTGCAGCTCCTTCGCGAGCTTGCGATAGGCCTTCTTGATCGTGCTTTCGTCCGCGCCGCGCGCGACACCCAGGGTCGTATAGAGATCTGCCATGGCCCCGATGTGCGGAGTGGCGGCCAATTCGACAAGAGGGAAAAGAGGGCACCGCGACCGCCGACGTGCGTTGTGCGAGCGACAGCGGGATCCCCAGGAAGACCTATGAAGCCTTATCCGTGCCCGAATTGCGCGCGCCCGAACCATTTTGAGGTTCGCGTTTGCCCCAATTGCAGCTTCACGCTCGGCTATGATCCGGACAGCGACCAATTCCTGTTTCTGGGCGACGGCGCCACGACCTGGCGCGATGCCACCGGCACCGAGCATGACGTCATAGTCTGCGCCAACAACAATATTTACAAGATCTGCAACTGGCTGGTCCCGGCAGTGGGCAACCAGCCCATGTGCCTTGCGTGTAAACACAATCGCACCATCCCCGACCTGACCGGCCCGAACGTGCCGGAACGATGGGCGAAGATCGAGGCGGCGAAGCGGCGCCTGTTCCACACTTTGATCCATATGAACCTGCCCGCGGACACGATGGCGGAGGCGGCTCAGAAGGGCACGTCACCGGGCCTTGCCTTCGACTTCCTTTACGATCCGGTCGGAGAGCAGACGGGAACGGTTCAGATCACCACCGGCCATGAAGCAGGCGTGATCACGCTCAATCTGCTGGAGGCGGACGACGTCCAGCGCGAACGGATGCGCACCAGCCTGGGCGAACCCTATCGCACCATCCTCGGTCACTTCCGGCACGAGGTGGGCCATTATTATTTCTCGCGCCTGATCGAGGATACGGACGAGCTCGACAATTTCCGGACGCTCTTCGGCGATGAGCGCATCAGCTACGAGGATGCCAAGCGGCAGCATTATGGCGAGGCCGGCAGCGGCGGCTGGACGACCGATTACGTCTCCGCCTACGCCACGATGCATCCCTGGGAGGATTTCGCCGAGACCTTCGCGCATGTGATGCACATCATCGACGCGCTGGCGACGCTGGACGGGTTCGGCATGCGCATGACCAAGTGGAAGTGGCAGGAAGAAGAACCGTCGGTCGACTTCGATCCCTATCGGGCGGAGACCAGCCAGCTGGTGCAGGAATGGGGACCGTTCGCCTTCGCCGAAAATGCGGTGAATCGCAGCATGGGCCAGCCCGACCTTTATCCCTTCCAGCTTTCGCCGAAGGTCATCACCAAGATCGATTATATCAACCGTCTGCTGCAGCGCGCGGGCAAGGGCGATATTGCGCCCAAGGTATCGGCCCGGCGCGAGGAGCGCGAACGGACCGAGCAGCAAGCGGCTTGAGTAGCGAGGCGGCTGAGGCGATGACACCCCATTTTGCATTGGTGACTGCCAAAGCGACGTCAGGTTAGGCCAGGTGCCGCATTGAGCCCGCTCCGCTTCCGCGCGGGATATGCCAAATATTCGGACCTCGCGATGCTGCTGGCCTATGCCGGGGAAAGCGATCCGTTTGATCCGCCGACCATGGTCATCGTCCTCGACAGCGCACAGGCCCCCTGCGAATGGGGCTTAGAGAATTTGGACGACGTCTTTGTGGATGTCTGCGCCTTCCAGACGGGTGCGATGGGCCGGCCAGCCTTCGTGTGCGTCTCCGAAGAAGGCAAAGTATGGTTCCAGCGCGAGCCGCGCATCGTGGAAGACATTGCCCATGCGGGCCTTACAAAACCCACCTCGCTCAAGCTCGGCGCGATCGGTGGCATCCGCCCGCTTGGAAACGCTCTGTATGCCTTCGGATATGCCGGCCAGATCTACCGACGGACCGAACCGGGAATGTGGGACCATTTCGACGAGGGAATCCTCGGCGCGCCCGGTGACCAGCATGACGTCACCGGCATCTGCCTGTTTGACGAGACTTTCTATGCTGTGACCAGAATGGGAGGCCCCGGCCGCATCTACACGCGCCGTGGCGAGACGTGGGTGCCAGCGGTCAATCCATCGGGCGAATGGCTGAACGCGGTCGAGGCGGACCAGGAGGGAATTGTCTGGATCTGCGGCCGGAACGGCACGCTGATGAAGGGCAATGCCGCACACGGCTTCGCCTTGCTCAGTGGCGCACGATGCGCGGAGGAATTTCTCTCCATCGCGCTCTATCGTGGCCAGGTCTGGCTGAGCTCGGCGACATCGCTCTACACCTGGACGGGGGATCGATTGGTAAAGGTCGCTACGGGCCTCTCGCCCAGCGTCCGCAACGCCCATCGACTGCAGGTTGTGAACGGCGTGCTCTGGTCGTTCGGCTATGACGACATACTGCGATATGAAGGGGAGACATGGACGCGCTTCGCGTGCCCCGGCACGGCGGCCTACAATGGATGATCCGAACGGCATGAAAGCAGGATGACCGCACCGCGCGGATAGGTGCCCATCACGCGTCGGTGGAATCCAGCTTCATAGTGCGGGAGACGGCGCCTCATGTAATCGCGTGCGGGCGTGTGCGACGCACAACATCCGGCTATAGGATAGTGAAAGCGGGAGTTCATGGGGAAATAGGAATTGCTTGATGCATGGGGATCCTTAACAGGCACAGTGACATGCCAACGTTATTCTGCCCACATCTACTCTCATCGCGACGATATGATGATAGGCCGCTGGTTACGCGTCTCGTCAACAAGCCTTCTACGCCATTCATTCCAAACATCATTGCAACACAGCCGCGCATGTCGCCGCTACTCTGATGCGACGCAGCATTAGTTCAGATTGGAGTAATTTTTTGGAGGAAATGCGGAACGTCGACAATCTCCAATAGGTTTCAACAACCTAGTCTTTGGAGATGTGAAATGCGTAAAGCTTTCTCTTACAAGATTGTGGCAATCGGCTGTATAGCCGGCATTGGAATGGTGGGTTCAGCCAACGCTCAACTTGCCACCGCGACCAATAATCTCGTTACCGCGCGTACGACGCAGAACCTTGCCGGCGTGGCGGTCGGTACGGGAACGCAGCAAGGCGCGTCTGTGGTCGACGTTCAGTCGAAGGGCCGTCCGGTCATCGGCGTGGGTGTCGGCTCCGGTAAGGTCGATCATTTCGGATCCGCTGCTTCGGTCAGCGTTGCCAACAATGCCCGGATCGTCGGCGTCGATGGCCCCGGCGGCGTACACAGCCCGAACAGCGTCTCTGTGCGCAATCCCACGCAACGCCCAATCCTGTCGGGGGTCGGGAACGCACCCGGCGCGCTACCTCACTAGGATGAAGGATTAGTGGTGCGCCGCTACCCGCAAGGTTCGGCGGCGCACCATCTTCTTGGCCTCAGGATGAAAGGCCTCACCATCATTAGGCATGTCCACGCGCGTTTTGCGCTTCTGAGCACCGCCCTGGCCCTGCTGTCTGGCTGCGCGACGGGGTCGAGCCTGTCCATATCGCAGGCCCCGCTCAGCTTCGTGCTGACGGACGATGGCGCCTATGAGATTGCCGCCGCTCAGGACGGCACCGCACAGGCGCTGGCAGAGGCCGGCACGATCCAAACCGGCGTGCCCGGCTACGCCATGCTCGGCGGCAATGCGCTGCTTCCGGTATCGGCGGTAAGGCCGACGCCGACCTTGGCCGCCGTATCGAATGCCGCGACACTAGGCGCAAGCGAAGCGGCATTGACCGTTGCGCCAGGGCAGGTGGCTTTGAACGCCAACCTGGCTGGCCAGATCAAAACGTCACTCGCCGCCAATCTGCCCGCACTTTCAGCCACCAATAGCCTTGCTTTGACTGGGCCGGGCACAGCGATCACCACACAGGCCGGGGCTACGCTTGCGCCGATCGCAACGATTGCCACCCCGGCAACGACCGCGCTCGCGCCGGTTACAGCAGCGCTGGCGCCCGTCACCTCGGCTGCGGCGCCACTTACCTCTGGAACATTGACGACCGCGGTGACGCTGCCTGCGCCGACGGCCGTCGCCACACCGGCGACAACGCTGACCAACCCGTCGCTCACGACCGTGGCTTCCGTGCTCGGGTCGGTCGTGCCACCTTCTGCAGCATCGGTCCGCGCGCCGAGCAACCCCGTTTTGGCTACGATCGCTGCCGCGCTCGGCCGGCGCTGCTGCTAAGCCGTCGATGCGGCTCCTTAGCCTGCTGCCTATTGCCGCTTCGCTTATACCGGTCGCTGCGCAGGCGCAGGACAATGCGCGCAGCGGCATCGTGCCGCCGGATCGGGCGGATCGGCGCCCGGCGACGCGCCCGGGACATGGCCGTGCCGTCAGGCAACTGCCGCCGCAGCGCGACGTGGCGCCCGTTCAGCGGTTTACGTTGACCGGAGTGACAATCGAAGGATCCACGCTTCGCCCGGCGGAGCTGGTACCGGTTTATGCCCGCTTCATCGGCACGGCCGTGGATGCGACACAGATGCAGGCGATCATCAACGAGATCGGCCAAATCTATGAACGTTCCGATATTGCCTTGTACACGATCCTCGCGCCGGACCAGGATTATGCGGGCGGCGTGCTTCGCCTGACCGCTGTTGAAGGGCATATCGAAAGCGCCGTGGTACGCGGCGCCGGAAGCAAGATGCGGCGGCTCGTCGGCCGCTACGTTGCGCCGCTGATGCGGGAAACGCCGCTGCGCAAGAGGAGCCTGCAGCGCTACGTATCGCTGATACGGGACATTCCGGGCCTCAATCCCATTGTGGATTTCGAGCGGGGCAGCCGCCCTGGCGGGGTGAAGCTCGTCATTGCCGCCAAGCCACGGCCATTCCAGCTGGGCCTTGGCATCAACAATCGCGGCACCGCCCTGCTTGGCAAGACGCAGGCCCAGGTCGATGTCTACGCCAATAGCCTGCTATTGGGCGGCGACCAGATGCGCCTGAGCTATGCACGCCCGATACGGGCCGCCTATTACCAATCGATCAGCGCGGCCTATGCCATGCCGCTGAATGCCGATGGACTGACGCTGCAGGTCAATGCCGGCAAATTGCGCACACGGCCACGCGATCTGCCCCTCAATGGCCATGCCACCAGCGGCGGCACGCAAGTGAGCTACGCCGCGATCCGCAGGTACGACACCAACTTGGTGGTAAGCGCCGGCTTGGACGGCGTGAACAGCGACAATGCCTTCCTGGGCTTCACCTTTTCGAACGAACGCACGCGCGCGCTACGCTTAGCGGCGTCGCTGACGCTCAGCAGCGAGACAAACCTGTTTTCCGTCAGCGCGACCCAGAGCTTCGGGCTCGACGCACTGGGCGCGCGCCTGCTCGACCCGACCGTATCACAATTGGACTTCCGCAAGATCAACTTGCGCCTCGGCGACAACAAGGTGATCGGCAAGTCGTGGATCCTGCGTATGAACGGATCGGCCCAGTTCACCAGCGACCGACTTCCTTCGACCGAACAATTCACGCTGGGCGGAGACGAATTCGGTCGCGCTTATGAAACCGCCTTAATCTCCGGCGATACGGGGTACGGAGTATCGGGTGAACTGGCCTTTCACCCTGTCAAAGTCCCGCCCATCTTGAGCGGCAGCGAAGTCTACATGTTCGTGGACCGCGGCAGCGTGCGGTATCGCAGTCGCAACGGCTTTGCTGCCAGCAGGAGCCACTTGGGATCTTGGGGCGGCGGCGCTCGCATCGCCATGATCAACCGTGCCATCATCCAGGTGGAGGCGGCCCACGGCTTCAACAATCCGGTCTTCTATGCGGATCGCCGCAATTGGAGAGTGGTCCTCTCCGTGCGATCGATCATCTAAGCCGGGCTTCCGCATCGAACGGACTGCCCGAAGCTGACATTATCTGCTAACACGCCGTTTCCCCAACTTAACTGCAAGACATAACGAAGGATTTTCGACGCCTATGCCGCCTTTCAAAGACCCGGGTTTTCAGGAGCGTGCCACGCTCGCACGCGATGCCAAGATGAAGGCGTTGGAGAAGCTGCGGGCGAAGCCACCGGTGGACGAGGCCGTATTGGCGGAGCGACGCGCCGCCGCCGAAGCGCGGGAAGCCGCCGAAGCGGAGAAGCGCCGGCTGAAGCGCGAAGCGGAAGAACAGGCCAAAGCCGAACGTCGTGCCAAGGCCGAAGCCGAGGCACAGGCCGCCGCAGAGGCCGAAGCCGCCCGTCTGGCGGCCAAGGCTGTCCCCGTGAAGACGGAGGCTGAGAAGAAAGCAGAACGCGACGCGCGCTATGCCGCACGCAAGGCCCGCAGGTCCTGATCTTGTCTTTCACCGGCCCGCGCTGACATGCTCACGCGCACACTGATCGACAGCGCCGATATTCCCGGCGGTGGTTCGTTGCGCCTGATGCAGCGCGGGCAGGAATATTCGATCATGCTCGGCAGCAACGAGCTGATGAACAGCCGGGTCAAAGGCTCCGAAGAAGCGCTGGCGACGTTGGCCGCCGATCGGATGCCGGGCGGCAAAAGCCCGCGCATTCTGATCGGCGGTCTGGGTATGGGGTTCACGTTACGCGCGGCGCTGAATATCGTCGGGCCCGGCGCGGTGATCGTCGTGGCAGAGGTCGTCCCGGCTGTGATCGAATGGGCGCGCGGCCCTCTTGCCGAGCTGTTTGCCGGCAGCCTCGACGATCCGCGGGTCGACGTGCGATTGACCGATGTCGGCTCGCTGATCGCGCAGGCCGGCGGCCAATATGATGCCATCCTGCTCGATGTCGACAATGGCCCGGACGGGCTGACCCTCAATTCCAACGACCGGCTCTATAATCGCAGCGGTGTGCGCACGGCGCTCGCGGCGTTGCAGCCGGGCGGCGTGCTGGCGGTCTGGTCGGTGGCGCCCCACCCCATCTTCGCGCAGCGGCTGGAAAATGCGGGGTTCGAAGTGGACGAGCAGGTCGTACGAACCAACGCGGGGCGTGGCGCGCGCCACATCATCTGGCTGGCGAAAAAGCCTGGTTGATCACGCCTCGTCGGTGCGGCGCTTGATCTTGTTGGGCAAATTCTTGCCCTTGGTGCGGCGCGACGGCACCTGAACCGGGTTTTTCTTCTTCCACTCCGCCCACGTCATCGGACCGTCGGGTGTCTGGATGATATCGTCGTCTGCCATAGGCTTGCTCCTAAGATCCGTTCGTCCAGCCGCTACCACCGCCTGTGCCGCCCGATCCTGCGTGCCGCGTCATGGGTTGCCGGACCTGGAAATAGCGTAACTCCAAAGCCGCGCCTTGGTCTCCACCCCTTTAAACAACCCCATCAGTGTGGTGCTGGAAACAGGGTTGGCGGATCGCCGGCCTGCCAGACCGGCAGCCGGACCATGGCGTCCGCGAATAGCACGGAGGCGAGGTGGGCGGTCAGCCAGCGCTGCAATGCGGGAAAAGGCTGTGCATCGAACCAGGGCCGATCAATCTCCGCAAATTGCCGCACGAATGGCAGCAGCGCGATGTCGGTGAGGCTACGGGCGTCACCGCAGAGATTTGCCGTTACGCGCAGCCGTGTCTCCAGCGGGGCCAGCAACAGCAACGCCTGCTGCCGATGGTCGCCGCTCTCGGCATAGCGGCCGGGATATTTCGCGCGATCGAGATGATGTTTGAACGCACCGTCATTAGTGGCGATCAGCGCGGCATCGTCGCCCCGCAGCCAGCCCTCCGGATCGTTCCGCGCAAGCGCCCAGCGCATGATGTCGAGGCTCTGTTCGATCACGCCCCCATCCGGCAGCACGAGTATTGGCACGGTCGCCTTGGGGGAAGCCGCGATCAGCTCGGCCGGCTTCGTGCGAAGCTTGACCTCCCGAATCTCGCATAACGTGCCGCTGACGAGTAGCGCCATGCGCGCCCGCATCGCGAACGGGCAGCGGCGGAAGCTATAGAGAATACGCTCAGTCGTCACGGGCCCGCATATGCGTTGCGCCAACATGGGCCTGTCCCCGCGCCGCGGCCAAGCGGGTCTGTCGCTCCCGCTCGGCATAGCCGGCACGCTGTTCTTCCGTGCGCTCGGCATGGCAAGCGGGGCAGCTGACGCCTTCCTGGAAAAGCGGTGAGGCGCGATCGTCCGGCCGGATCGGCATGCGGCAGGCATGGCAGAGTTCGCACTCGCCCTGGTCCAAACCGTGCACGACGCTGACACGCTGATCGAAGACGAAACATTCGCCCTCCCACCGGCTTTGCTCGGGCGGGACCGTCTCGAGATATTTCAAGATGCCGCCTTCGAGGTGGTAGACCTGCTCGACGCCCTCACTTTTGAGGAAGGCGGTCGCTTTCTCGCACCGTATGCCGCCAGTGCAGAACATCGCCACCTTCGGCGCATCGTCCCCCAGCAGCTCGTCACGATGCGCACGGAACCACGCAGGGAAGTCGCGAAAGGTGCGGGTCTGCGGATCGATCGCGCCGGCGAAAGTACCGATCGCCACCTCATAATCGTTGCGCGTGTCGATGACGATCGTCGCCGGGTCGTCGATCAACGCGTTCCAATTTTCCGGCGCCACATATTCGCCCGCATTGGCGACCGGATCGATATCCGGCTCCCCCATGGTCACGATCTCGCGCTTGGTGCGGACCTTCATGCGGTGGAAGGGCAGCGCATCCGCCCGCGATTCCTTGAAGCCGAGATTCGCACAGCCCGGCAGGGCACGGATATGATCCAGCACCCGTTCGATCGAGTCGTCGCTGCCGGCGATCGTGCCGTTGATCCCCTCGCCCGCCACCAACAGCGTGCCTTTCACACCTTGCTCCTCGCACAGCCGCGCCAGGGGCGCCTGCACCGCGGCAGGGTCCGCAAAGCGGGTGAAATGATAGAGCGCCGCGATCCGGACGGGCGGGCGCGGGCGGCTGAGGGCAGGCTGCAATTCTGGCTCCAGATCGGGCTATTTGGCCTTGGGCGCGGGGGCCTTCGGCGCAGCCGGCTTCGGCGCGGGACCGGCCGAAGCCTGCAGCGCCTTGACCTTGTTGGCCAGACGGGCAGCACATGTGGTCATCGTCGGCGCGAGCTCGGCGGTTTTCATTGTCCGCCCCTGCGCCAGGAGCGCCGAATTCAGCTGCTGGACCGACAGCCGGGTATCGAGGCGGCCGAGATAATAAAAGGACGCGGCCTTGGCGAGCTGCTGGCCGCCAGGATCCTTTTCTTCCTTCATGAAGAAATTGCTCGCGACGGCACACTTCACGTCCTGATCGACGGTTTGCGCGGCGATCGGAGCGGCAATCATCGCCGCGAGGGCAGCTGAGATGAACGGACGTATCATGTTTGTCTTCCTATGATTGTCGGACCCTTGCCACTTTCTGCCCTGCGTGACGAGGGCCGAGCGCTACAGCATCGCGTCAAGCATCAGCGCATCCTCCATCGCTGCCGACGAGGCCGTGTTATCGAACATGCACCAAATCGACCGCCCGACACGGATGTCCGCCTGCATGCGGGCGAGATAGGTTTGCAGCCGATCCCGGCCGTAGGCTGATCGATACATGACGGGCGATCCGTGCAGCCGCCAATAGTGTAGACTGGCGCTTCCGCCCGGCTCGGCGGCGGCGGCGATCGGCGCCGGATCGGCCGCCACCCGGGCTATGCCGAGCTGTTCGAACAGACCGCTGACGTCCGTTGTGAACCAGCTGGGATGGCGTGGCTCGCAGGCAATGCGGGCGCCCGAACTGCCCGCCAACCGCGTCAGGAACGGGGCCGCTATCGTCGGCGCATAGACAAGACTGGGCGGCAATTGCAGGAGCAGGATAGCGAGCTTGTCGCGCAACCCTGCTATCTCGGCAAGAAAGTCAGCGAGGAGCGTATTGCAGTCGGCCAGCCTGTTTCGGTGGCTGATTTCCTTCGGCAGCTTGACCGCGAAGCGAAAAGAGCCGGGCACGCTGTCCGCCCAGTTCGTCCACGTCGATTGACGATGCCGGCGGTGAAAGGACGAATTGATCTCTACCCCGCCAAACCGCGCGGCGTAGCGCGCGAGCGCCGATCCCTCGGCGGGAAAGGCGTCGCGACAAGCAGCCGGGATCGACCAGCCCGCAGTCCCTATAACGATCGGCGCCGTCATGTGCCCGGCGATGCGCGCTGCTCCGCCGGGCTGCTATCATTGCGTATCGTTGGTGGGCTTGCGACGACGCGTCGATGTCGCGCGGCCGCCTGCCGCACGGGTAGTCGACTTTGCGCGGCGGGTGGTGCTGGCGGGTTTGGCCCTGGGCTTACGTGCGGCCGCCCGTGGTTGCGGCTTGGCTTTCTTGTCACCCGAAAAGAACCAGGCGGCGAGCAACGCGGCCGAGCCCAGCCCGATCGCCAAGCCAATGCCGAGCGCGGTGCCGCTGACTGCCGGCAAATCCTGGGAGTCGGACGACTTGGTCGCCACATCCGGCGGGACGGCCGACGACGTGTCGTGGGGCGGTTCCTGCAAAGGATAGGGAGACTGGTTGCCCGGCGGCACTGGCGGCGAGTGAGTCAATGGACATCCCTTTCGTTGTGAATGATCTGAACGCTTACTTGGCCGCCGGGTTGCCATGGCAGGAAACTGTGCCCGAGACCCTTACGATCGATCCTGGAGATTGTCGCACCGTCGAGCCGGCGACTCTCCTCTCCTCGCGGACGCGCAATTCAGCCGAGCGGCTCGACATCCACCGCGACATCGATCTTTTGCCCGTCGCGGCCCAGGAAGATCCCGTCGATCGGCGCCACGTCCGCATAATCGCGGCCGATCGCCATCACGATATGATCCGGCCCCATCGTAACGCCGTTGGTCGGATCGAAGCCGATCCAGCCTCGGTCGGGCCCGCACCAGATCAATACCCACGCATGGGTTGCGTCCGCCCCGACCAGCCGCGGCTTTCCGGGCGGCGGGAGTGTCCGCAGATAGCCCGAAACATATGCGGTCGCGAGCCCGGCGGAGCGGGCGCCGGAGATCATGATCTGCGCAAAATCCTGGCAGACGCCATGCTTTTTCCGGAAGGCTTCGGCCGGGCTGGTATCGAGCTGGGTCGCGCTGCCATCGTAGCGGAATTGCGCCTTGATCGCCTTCGCAAGCGCCAGCCCGGCTTCGACCACGCCACGGTCCGGCCGCAGCTCCGCCGCGCACCAGGCAGCAATTTCCGGGAAAGCCGCGATCAACGGCGATGGGAAGAGATAATTGGCCGGCGCGGTGGGGCTCAGGTCGCGAACCTCGCGCGCCAGGCGCGCGGCATCTTGGACGCTGACGTCCTCGGCCGCCGGCACGGGCGCGATGCGATCGACGAGGATGCGGGCGCGGCTTTCGATCCGCAATTCGGTTGCGGCTTTGGTGACGACGATCCGCGTTGTGTGGACGGGGTAGCCGCTGGATCGCCCCGTATCCTCCGACGTCGCCGGATTGATCACCAGCGCGTGATCCTCCAGCCACTGGCCATCCCAGGCAATCGGCTTGAGGCGCAGGTTGCAGCGCGCGAACCGCACCGGAAACGCGTAACGGAACCGTGTCGTGTGCGTGATGGCGTAGCGCATCATACAGCCCCGCTCATGCCAAGGTCATCGCGGCGGCCCGTACGGTCTCGGCCCCCTGCAGGAAGAAGCGCGCGGCAATTGCGTCGCTCAATGCCGCCAGCCGGTTCTCGATCCCCAACAAGGTCGCGGGCGACAGGGATTCCGGCTTCACCGTCGTGACCATCAGCGCCAGTTCGTTGGCGAGCGATACGTGATCCTCTTCCAGCCCATCGTCGCGCAGCGACGGCAGCGCCGCGAGATGCTCGCGCAGCCGCGCGACCTGGAAGCCAAGGCTGCGCGGATTATAGGGGTCGAGCATGACGAGGTCGCGTACCGGTACCAGCGCCAGCCCGGTCATATAGCGCGCACGATAGCTGATCTGGCTGTCCATCAAGTCGAGCAAGGTGGTCAGATCGTCGGCGGTCGCCGCTTCGCTCGCGAAAATCCGCGTCAGTCGGCACGCCACCAGCGCGCGTTCCAGCCGCCGGCCCAGATCGTGGAAGCGCCACCCGGCGGTTCGCCCCATATTTTCCGCTGCCAGCCCCGCGAGGGCGGCGAAACGCTCCTGCAACTGGCCGACACGATTGAGCATCGCGGTCGCGTCACCGCCCGGACCGGCCGGCAACGGCATGTCGATCAGGCGCCACACATCCGCGGATAAGCGATCGCGAATGCCGAGCGCGATCCCGTGCACCGTCTGAAAAAGCGTGCGGATACTGGCAAGGCCGCTGCCGTCGAGCGCCGCTTCAGCCAACTCGGCAAGATCCCGGATCGCGCCGGGATCCTCATCGTCATCCTCTTCCTCGTCCGGATCCTCTTCGATGCGGGCAGCCCCGCTCGAGATGAGCATCGTCGCAAGCCGGTCGAGCGTCACCGGTACCAGGCTGGCGCCGCCATCCGCGTCAATCGTCCCGCCCAGGGTTGCGCGCACCAACTGCAGCGTCGCCTCGCCGCGCTCCAGATAGCGGCCAAGCCAGAACAGATTATCGGCGGCGCGGCTCGGAAGCGTGCCCGGATTGCGACGCACGGCAACATGCTGCGGCAACAGCGAGACCGGCTCCTGCACCTGAAGCGACACGATCCCGACATCGGCCGAGAAAGCCCCATCGCCCATGATCGTCGCCCGCTCATCGGCCACGTTGCCCAGCCGCGCGAAGCCACCGGGCATGACGATCCAGCGGCCGTCCTGATCGCGCGCGGCGAAGGCGCGCAGCGTGAAAGGCCGCGCCACCAACCGTCCATCGGCTACCACCGGCATGGTCGAAAGCCGCACCACTTCGCGTCCGACATAATCCTGCGGGCGGATCGTCATGGCCGCGGTCAGCGCCGCCCGGCCCTGCCGGTCCAGGCTCGATCCCAGGATCGTGCCGTCGGGCAGGCCGGCGACATTCTCCGAAAAAGCGGGGCTGATCAGCAGATGATCGAGCCGTGCCAACATCTGCTCGCAGGGCCCCTCCTGCCCGCACCACCAGGTCGCGATGTTGGGGAGTTTCAGCTTCTCGCCAAGCAGCTTGCGCGCCAAGGCCGGCAGGAATGCCGCAAAGGCGGGCGATTCGATCACGCCTACGCCCGGCGCATTGGCGATCACGGCTTCGCCCGACGCGATCGCATCCATGAGGCCGGGCACACCGATATGGGAGGTCGAATCGAACGCGAGTGGATCCAACAGGCGCGAATCCATGCGCCGCCACAAGGCGTCGACCCGCTTCAAGCCTTCGATCGTGCGGACATAAAGGCGATTGTCCCGCACCGCGAGATCGTCGCCTTCCACCAATAGCAGGCCCAGATAGCGCGCGAGATGCGCCTGTTCCGGGTAACTTTGGTTGAACCGTCCGGGGGTCAGCAACCCGATGCGCGGATCGGATCGCTTGCAGGCCGCTGCCAGCCCCTCCCGAAATCCGGCGAAGAAGGGGGCCAGACGCTGCAGGTTGAGCCGCGTCTGCAGCGCGCCCATCACGCGGCTCGCGGCCAGCCGGTTCTCCAGCGCATAGCCGGCGCCGACGGGTGCGCGCACCTGATCGGCCAATACGCGCCACTCGCCGTCCGGTCCGCGCCCAAGATCGACAGCATAGATGTGCAGCCGGTGCCCGCCGGTCGGCTCCATCCCGATCATCGACCGCCAGAAATGGCGCGACCCCGTCAGCAGCGGCGCCGGCAGATGGCCGTCGGCCACCAGCGCGCCCGGCCCATAAATGTCGGCCAGCACCCGCTCCAGCAATTCGGCCCGCTGGGCGACCCCCTCCGCAATCTCCTGCCATTCATCCTCGCCGATCAGCAGCGGCAACGCGGACAGCGGCCATGGCCGTTCCGACGGATCGCCCGGCAGGCGAAAGGCGGTGCCGATCTCGTCCACCTGTCGGCCCACCCGATCTTGCAACCGCTGCAGCCGCCCCTCGGTCAGCCCGGCGACGCCGTCGAACAGATGGTGCCACCAGCGCGCGCCCCGGCCCATGTCGTCCCGTACGACGTCGCCCGCATTCGCTTGCGAAACATAGGATTCCAGCCAGCCCTGCCCCCAGGAGGGCATGCCCGGCAATTGCGCCATATTGGTGCCCCCCGGCGCCATGGCTACGTCCTCCGTCCGCGCATCACAGGCCCACCGGCCGACGTAGATCCAGCGTCATCGGGAAATCGCCCGCATGTTCCGCGGGCGGCATCGCGATGTTGCCCGGCGTGTGGCCATGCTCGACAAAGCGCGCCTTGCGCCGGGCTTCGGCCTCATAATCGTTGACCGGCACATGGTCGTAATTGCGACCGCCCGGATGGCCGACATGATAGACGCAGCCACCCAGCGACCGCCCGTTCCAGCTATCGAGCAGATCGAACGTCAGCGGCGCATTCGACGGTAGCCGCGGATGCAGGCAATTGGCCGGCTCCCAGGCTTTGTAGCGCACGCCGCCGACCGCCTCGCCTTGCGTCCCCGTCGCCGTCATCGGCACGCGCCGCCCGTTACAGGCGATGATGTGCCGCCCAGGCACCAGGCCGGTGGCGCGGACCTGCAACCGCTCGGTCGAGCTGTCGACATAGCGCACCGTGCCGCCGATCGCGCCGGTCTCGCCCAGCACCGGCCACGGCTCCAGCGCATGGCTGATCTCCAGCCCGACCCCGCCGGCGGTGATGCTGCCGTGGACCGGGAAGCGGAACTGGCGCTGCGCCTCGAACCAGGCCGGATCGAAATCGTAGCCCGCCCCGCGCAGGTCGCCGAGCACCTCGAGGAAATCCGCCCACACGAAATGGCCGAGCATGAAGCGGTCGTGCAGACTGGTGCCCCAGCGTACGAGATTCCCGCTTTGCGGCGCGCGCCACAGCCAGGCGGTGATCGCGCGGATCAGCAATTGCTGGGCGAGGCTCATCTTGGCTTCGGGCGGCATTTCGAACCCGCGGAACTCGACCAGGCCAAGCCGGCCGGTCGGGCCGTCGGGTGAGAAGAGTTTGTCGATGCAGATTTCGGTGCGGTGCGTGTTGCCCGTGACGTCCACCAGCAAATTGCGGAACAGGCGATCGACTACCCAAGGCTGCGGCGTGTCATTCTGCCCGGCGAAAGGGTTGGGCACCTGCGCCAGCGCGATCTCCAGCTCGTATAGCCCGTCGTGGCGTGCCTCATCGATGCGCGGGCTCTGGCTGGTCGGCCCGATGAACAGGCCGGAGAACAGATAGCTCAGCGACGGATGACGCTGCCAATAGAGCACCAGGCTCTTGAGCAGGTCAGGCCGGCGCACGAACGGGCTTTCGATCACCGAACGGCCGCCCAGCACGATATGGTTGCCGCCGCCGGTGCCGATCGAACGCCCGTCGATCAGGAATTTGTCCGCCGTCAGCTTCTCCGCCCGCGCCATGTCGTACAGGCTGGTCGTGAGATCGACCGTCTCGTCCCACGTCGACGTCGGCTGGATATTGACCTCGATCACGCCGGGATCGGGCGTCACCTTCAACACCTGCAGGCGCGGATCGGGCGGCGGGGCATAGCCCTCGATCCGCACCGGGATGCGCGTCGCCTGCGCGGTGCGCTCGACCGCCGCGATCAGTGCAAGATAATCTTCCAGCGTCTCGGTCGGCGGCAGGAAGACCGCGACATATTCGCCGCGCGGCTCGACCGTCATCGCGGTGCGGACCGCGCCCTCAATGATGACCTGCTCGGTCCGTTCCTGCGCCGATTGCCCGTCGGGCGCCATCGCCACCGCTTCGCTGCGCTGCGGATGCTGGTCCGTGGCCGTGGGCGGCGGCCCCTGCTCGCGAAAATCGGGCAGCGGTCCGCGTGGCTCGGTCGTGTCGCGCACGTGCAGGAAGGGGTAATCCGACTTCGGCACGTGCGGCAGCGATCCGAGCGGCAGGCGGTAGCCGATCGCGCTGTCGCCGGGGGCCAGGAACAGCCGCCCACGACGCACGCGCCATTGCTCGCTCTTCCAGCGGCGCGGCTCGGGCTGGGCCGCCGCCTGCCACGCCTGGATCGGCAGGACATAGCCCACCGGCCGCGACAGGCCATGTTCGAACGCCTTCACCATCCGCGCCCGCACTTCGGGATCGTCAATCTTGGGATCGGTCGGGTCGGTATTGGCGGGCAGATCGCCTTCCTTCAGCGACCATTCGACCGGGTCCTCGAAGGCTGGCTGCACATAGTCCTGCGACACCTCCAGCATATCGGCGATCGCCTTCAGGAAGCGCTCGGCCTCCTCGACGTCGAGCTGGGTGACGTCATGCCCGCCGTCGACCGCGATCAAACTGGTGTCGCGCCACACCGGCACACCATCCAGCCGCCAATAGACCGAATAGCCCCAGCGCGGCAGGCTCTCGCCCGGATACCATTTGCCCTGGCCGTGATGGATCAGCCCGCCCGGCGCGAACTTATCGCGCATCCGCCGGATCAGCCGATCCGCATAGCCCGCCTTGGTCGGCCCGACCGCATCGGCATTCCATTCCGCCGCCTCGGGGTCGTCCGCCGCCAGGAAAGTCGGCTCGCCGCCGGTGGTGAGCCGCACGTCTTGCGCGACCAGATCGGCATCGACCTTGCGGCCCAGCGCATCCAGTGCCGCCCAGCGCGCGTCGGTGAACGGCTTGGTGATGCGCACCGCCTCGGCGATGCGCTGCACGTCCATCTCGAAGCCGAATTCGGTCTGCGCCGGCTCCAGCAACATGCCTTCGATCGGCGTCGCCGACCGATAATGCGGGGTCGCGCACAGCGGGATATGACCCTCGCCGGCAAATAGCCCCGACGTCGGGTCCATCCCGATCCAGCCCGCGCCGGGAATATAGACCTCAGCCCAGGCATGGAGGTCGCATACGTCGCGCGCCACGCCCTTCGGCCCTTCCACGGGCACGACGTCCGGCGTCAATTGGATCGAATAACCCGACACGAACCGCGCCGCAAAGCCCAGCCGCCGCAGCAACTGCACCAGCAGCCAGCCGGAATCGCGGCACGATCCGGTGCCGATCTCCAGCGTCTGCTCCGGAAATTGCACGCCCGGCTCCAGCCGGATGACATAGCCGACCGTCTCGTTGACCACCCGATTGATCTCGACCAGGAAATCGATCGTCCCCATCTGTACGTCGCGAAAGCGTTCGTACAGCGCGTCGAACCGCGCGCCCTGCGGCTCCAGCTCGAAATAGGGCGACAAATCGGTCTTCAGGTCCGGGCTGTATTGGAATGGCCGCGCGGTCGCATAATCCTCGACGAAGAAGTCGAACGGGTTGATCACCGTGAGGTCCGCGATCAGATCGACCGTGACGCGAAATTCCGTGGTCGGCTCCGGCAACACCACCCGCGCCAGCCAATTGCCGTGCGGATCCTGCTGCCAATTGACGAAATGCTGCTCGGGCAGGATCGTCAGCGAATAATTGGGGACTGCCGTGCGGCTATGCGGCGCCGGGCGCAGGCGGATGACCTGCGGCCCGAGCATGATCGGCCGGTCATACCGGTAGGACGTAACATGATGGAGCGCCGCCTGAATCATCTGTGCACATGCAGCACAGGGCCGCCCCCCCGGCAAGCGCGCATCGCCTTGCCTTTTGCGATACCCATCGCCATCGCCACCGCAACACGCCCCTCTTTCGCACAGGAAATGCCATGAAGACCCGTGCCGCCATTGCATTCAAAGCAAAGCAGCCGCTGGAAATCGTCGAACTCGATCTCGACGGCCCCAAGGCGGGCGAAGTCCTGATCGAGATCATGGCGACCGGCATCTGCCATACCGACGCCTACACATTGGACGGGCTCGACAGCGAGGGCCTGTTCCCCGTCGTCCTCGGCCATGAGGGCGCGGGCATCGTGCGCGAAGTCGGCCCCGGCGTCACCAGCCTCCGCCTCGGCGATCATGTCATCCCGCTCTACACGCCCGAATGCCGCCAGTGTAAGTCGTGCCTCAGCGGCAAGACCAACCTTTGCACCGCCATCCGCGCGACCCAGGGAAAGGGCGTGATGCCGGATGGCACCAGCCGCTTCCGCTACAAGAACCAGCCGATCTTTCACTATATGGGCTGCTCGACCTTCTCCAACTTCACCGTCCTACCGGAAATCGCCGTCGCCAAGATCCGTGAAGACGCGCCGTTCAAGACCAGTTGTTATATCGGCTGCGGCGTCACCACCGGCGTCGGCGCGGTCGTCAACACCGCCAAGGTCCAGGTCGGCGACAATATCGTCGTCTTCGGTCTCGGCGGCATCGGCCTCAACGTGCTGCAGGGCGCGAAGATGGCGGGTGCCAACAAGATCATCGGCGTCGATATCAACCCCGACCGCGAGGAATGGGGCCGCCGCTTCGGCATGACCGACTTCATCGACGGACGCGGCAAATCGCGCGAGGACGTGATCGCCGCGATCCTGGCGCTGACCGACGGCGGCGCCGATTATACGTTCGACTGCACCGGCAATACCGAAGTGATGCGCACCGCGCTGGAAGCGTGCCATCGCGGCTGGGGCACCTCGATCATCATCGGCGTGGCCGAAGCGGGCAAGGAGATCGCCACCCGCCCGTTCCAGCTCGTCACCGGCCGCAACTGGCGCGGCACCGCCTTCGGCGGCGCCAAGGGCCGCACCGACGTCCCCAAGATCGTCGACTGGTATATGAACGGCAAGATCGAGATCGACCCCATGATCACCCACGTCCTGACCCTCGACGAGATCAACAAGGGCTTCGACCTCATGCATGCCGGCGAAAGCATTCGCAGTGTCGTCGTCTACTGACCGGGAGGAAGAGCCGATGTTCAGCCATATCGTAATCGGTGCCGACGATCTCGACGGCGCCAGATTGTTCTTTGATACAACGCTCGGCGCGCTCGGGGTCTCGCCCAGTCAGGCCGGCGAGAACGGCCGGCTTATCTACATGCATGGCGGCAGCGTGTTCATGGTCACCCGCCCGATCGATGGAAAGCCCGCCTCCTGCGCCAATGGCGGCACCGTCGGCTTCCAGGCGGCCTCCCCCGCAGCGGTCGACGCCTGGCATGCCGCCGGGGTCGCGGCCGGGGGAACATCGTGCGAAAATCCGCCCGGCATCCGGGAAGGCGGCTTCGGCAAGCTGTACCTCGCTTACCTGCGTGATCCCTCGGGCAACAAGCTCTGCGCGGCGCATCGCTTCCCGCCCGAGGCCTGAGCCGGTCGATGCAAGACAAGGTCAATCTCGCCGAGAAGCTGGCCAGCTTCTCCGATCATTGGAAGCCGCGCATCGTCGCCGGCTATAACGGCAACGACATCATGGTCGTGCGGATCGAGGGCCCCTTCGACTGGCACAAGCATGACGAAACCGACGATCTGTTCCTGGTGATTGAAGGCAGGCTCGACATCGAATTGCGCGACCGGATTGTGACGCTGAATCCGGGCGAATTGTTCATTGTGCCGGCGGGCGTGGAGCACCGCCCGGTCGCGCGTCATGGCGAGGTGAAGATGCTGCTGATCGAACCGAGCGGCACGCCCAATACCGGCGATCCCGCGACAGCTGTCGAAAAGCTGATCATATGAAGGCTTGAACGATCCGATCGTCCTGAGCGAAGGCGAAGGACGTTGCCGATCGATGGGCTTCGACTAGGCTCAGCACGAACGGAATAGGTGACCATGGAAACCCTCTCGACCAACCTCGCCCATGGCGGCACCCAAGGCGTTTATCGCCACAGCTCGGCGGCGACCGACACCGACATGACCTTGTCGGTCTTTGTGCCGGATCATGCCGACGGGGAGAAATTGCCGGTCGTGTGGTATCTCTCCGGCCTCACCTGCACGCATGCCAACGTCACCGACAAAGGCGAATATCGCCGCGCCTGCGCTGAACATCGCCTGATCTTCGTCGCGCCCGATACGTCCCCGCGCGGCGAAAGCGTGCCCGACGATCCGGACGGCGCCTATGATTTCGGCCTCGGCGCGGGTTTCTATGTCAACGCGACCCAGGAACCATGGGCCGCGCATTACCGCATGGAAACCTATGTGACCGAGGAATTGCCGGAGCTGATCCGCGCCGAATTCCCGGCCGATATGACCCGTCAGTCGATCATGGGCCATTCGATGGGCGGCCATGGCGCGCTCACGATCGGCCTGTCCTATCCCGATCGCTATAAAGCGGTGTCTGCGTTCGCGCCGATCGTCGCGCCGTCGCGCGTGCCGTGGGGACAGAAAGCGCTCAGCGGCTATCTGGGCCCGGATCATGGCGCCTGGCGCCGGCACGATGCGGTCGCGCTGATCGAAGACGGTGCGCGCGTCGCGGAATTGCTGGTCGATCAGGGTGCGGACGATCAATTTCTCACGAGCGAATTGCGCCCGGACCTGTTGCGCCACGCGTGCGATCAGGCTGGCATCGACCTTACGCTCAACATTCGGGCCGGCTACGATCACAGCTATTATTTCATATCGACGTTCATGGCCGATCAGCTCGCCTGGCATGCCGCGCGGCTGCGATAGACGATAAAGCCCATTATAAAGGGAGGGCAGAATGTCGGGATTGTTCAGGCGCAAGCCGATCGAGACAGCGGCAACGCGGGGAGGCGACCGGCTTGCCCCTACCCTGTCCTGGCCGCACCTGATTGCGCTGGGCGTCGGATCGATCGTGGGCACCGGCATCCTGACGCTGATCGGCACCGGGGTCGGCCGCGCCGGGCCGGCCATCCTGCTGTCCTTCGCAATTGCCGGCGTGATCTGCGCCTGCGCCGCACTGGCCTATTCGGAAATGGCGACCATGATGCCCGCGTCGGGTGGCGCCTACACATATAGCTATGCCGTGCTGGGAGAGGTCATCGCCTGGATCGTCGGCTGGAGCCTGATACTCGAATATTCCTTGGTCGTATCGACGGTCGCGGTCGGCTGGTCGGGCTTTGCCGCGCCCTTGCTGATCGCCAACGGTTTTCCGCCGACGCTGACGGAGGGGCCATCCCTTGGCGGCATCGCCAATCTTCCGGCGATCTTCATCATTGCGGTTGTTGCCGGTCTGCTCTGCTTCGGCACGCGGGAAAGCGCGCGGTTGAACACCCTGCTCGTGGTGATCAAGATACTGGCGCTGATCCTGTTCGTTGCGGTGGCGCTGCCTGCTTTCAATAGCGCCAACCTGCATCCGTTCATGCCCTATGGCTTTGCTAAACATGCCGTCGTGGATCAGCTTGGAAACGTCACCGAGCGCGGCGTGATGGCGGGCGCGGCCATCATCTTCTTTGCCTTTTACGGCTTCGACGCCATTTCGACGGCGGCCGAAGAAACGAAGAAACCCGAACGCGATCTTGCGATCGGTATCGTTGGATCGATGCTCATCGCGACGCTGGTCTATGTGCTGGTCGGCGTGGCCGCGGTCGGCGCGGTGCCGTTCCTGCGCTTTGCCGGCAGCCCGGACACGCTGTCCCTGATCATGCGGGAGATGGGGCATGACACGATCGCGCAGATCATCGCAATCAGCGCGATCGTCGCCTTGCCGACAGTGGTGCTCGGCTTTCTCTATGGGCAGAGCCGGATATTCCTGGTGATGGCGCGCGACGGCTTCCTGCCGTCCCAGCTTGCCACCATGTCCGCGCGGGGCACGCCCGTGCGCATCACCATCGTCACGGCCATCGTCGTCGCGGTCATCGCCGGCGTGCTGCCGATCGATCAGATCGCCGCACTCGCCAATGCCGGCACGCTCATCGCCTTCATGGCGGTGGCCGCCTGCATGCTGGTGATGCGGCGCCGCGCGCCCACTCTCCGACGCCCGTTCCGCACCCCGTTGGTCTGGGTGGTGGGGCCGGCCGCAATCCTGGGCTGCCTCTATCTATTCGTCAGCCTGCCGACCAAGACCCTGCTCTGGTGCCTCATCTGGAATGGGATCGGCATTCTCATCTACACCGTGTACGGGCGGCGACACAGCGCGTTGGGTGAGGTTAAAGCCGGCGCCTGACAATGGACGGACTTCGGTAGCCCAGCTAAAGGACGGAGGTGTTCGCCCTCCGCCCGCTGCTGCTCTGTCTTGCTGCCATAGCGGGCACCCAATTGTCCGCAGCCACGACGCGGGTTGCCGTGGCGGCAAACTTCACCGAACCGGCCAAGGACATCGCCGCCGGCTTTGCGAAGGCGACGGGCCATCGCGCCGTGGTTTCCTTCGGATCGTCCGGCTCCTTTTACGCGCAGATGCGACAGGGCGCACCGTTCGATCTCTTTCTCTCGGCCGATGCGGATCGGCCGAAGCAAGCCGAGCGGGACGGGCTTGCCGTCGCCGGTAGCCGCTTCACGTATGCCATCGGCCGGCTGGTCCTGTATTCGACCGATCCGAACCTTATCGATGCACGCGGCGCGGTGCTTCGAAAGGGCAATTTCGCAAAGCTCGCCATCGCCGATCCGGCAACCGCCCCTTATGGATCGGCGGCGCTCCAGACCCTGCGCAAGCTGGGCCTCTATCCCGTCGTTGCCGCGAAAATCGTCAAGGGAACATCGATCGCGCAGGCGTATGATTTCGTCGCCACCGGTGCCGCGCCCCTTGGTTTTGTGGCCTTCAGCCAGGTCGTCGCCCGACCCGGCGGCTCCAAATGGCTGGTGCCGCAAAACCTGCACGCGGCGATCGCGCAACAGGCGGTGCTGCTCAAGGTCGGTGCCGGCAATCCCGCCGCCGTCGCCTTCCTCAGATATCTGCATAGCCCGGCCGCGCGGGGGATCATCAGGCGCTATGGCTACGAAACGCGCTGACGCGGTGTCAGGCTAAATCATGGAGTCTCCCATCGGCGTCGTGCTCGCCACCACCGTCGAGCTGGCGCTGGTCACGACCCTCTTGCTGCTGCTGATCGCCACCCCCCTTGCCTGGTGGCTGGCGCGCTCGCGCAGCTGGTGGAAGGAAGTCGCCGGTGCGCTCAGCGCCCTCCCGCTGGTCCTGCCGCCGACCGTAATCGGCTTTTACGTCCTGATCGCGCTGGGGCCGGACAGCCCGCTGATGGTGCCGCTGCAGTGGTTCGGCATACGCACCCTCGCCTTCACCTTCACGGGGCTCGTGATCGGCTCGCTCTTTTATTCGCTGCCCTTCGCGGTCCAGCCCCTGCGCACCGCGTTCGAGGCGATCGGCGAACGCCCGCTGGAGATTGCCGCAACGCTTGGCGCCGGTCGGCTGGATCGCTTCCTGACCGTCGCGATGCCACTGGCACGGCGTGGCTTCGTATCGGCCGCGATCCTGGTATTCGCGCACACGGTTGGCGAGTTCGGTGTGGTTTTGATGATCGGAGGGTCGATACCGGGCCATACCGAGGTTCTGTCGACCCGGATCTACACGTTGGTCGAAAGCCTGCAATATGGCGCCGCGCACCGCATTGCCGCGGGTCTTGTTGTCTTTGCCTTCCTTAGCCTGTTCGCGCTGTTGATGATCGAACGGCGCAGCGCGCGGATCGCCTTATGAGCGGACAGGTCGAGGCGCGCCTTGCGACCACGCTGGGTGCGCTTGCGCTCGACGCCGCCTTCACTGTTCCGGCTGTCGGTGTGACGAGCCTGTTCGGTCGATCCGGCTCGGGCAAGACGACCATCTTGCGCTGTCTGGCGGGTCTGGAGCGTGCGTCCGGTCTGGTGCGCGTGAATGACCAGGTCTGGCAGGACGATCGCGCCTTTTTACCGCCGGAGCGCCGCCGTGTCGGCTTCGTCTTCCAGGGCGCCAACCTGCTGCCCCATCTCAGCGTCGGCGCCAACCTTGCCTATGCCGCCCGGCGCGCCGCACAGCCGCTCGCGCTGACCGATGTCGTCGATCGCACGGGGATAAGCGCCTTGCTGGATCGCATGCCGGGTCGGTTGTCCGGCGGCGAGGCCCAGCGCGTGGCGATCGCCCGTGCCTTGCTGATCCGGCCGAACATGCTGCTGCTCGACGAGCCGCTGTCCGCCCTGGACAGCGATGCAAAGGCCGAGCTGTCCGACTATCTTGCCGCCCTGCTGCCGCAGCTGGCCATGCCGGTCTTCCTCGTCAGCCACGATGCCGCCGAAGTTGCACGGCTGGCGCAGCGGCGTATCCTGATCGAAGCGGGCCGGGTAACCGGCATCGAACCGGTCGTGCCCTATCTGCGCTCCGCCCTACAGGTCTGAGGCAGCACCGCTGCAATCACCTAACGGCGTTGAGAACATGGTCGGCAAATCGGGGAAGCGGGCAGGCCATGTCGGCCTCGCTGCAGCCGGGCACGAAAATGGGTGCCACGCCGGGCGCGACATCATCCTTGAGCGGCGTAAGATGGCGCAGCTGATCCAGGTTTTGCGCCACATAACGCACCCGCACGACCGCCTCGCCGGTCGCGCGCCGCCAGCGTTCGAAGATCAGGCCGCCGCCCGGCGCCGCCTGGCCGGCCGCATAGCCCGGTACCTGCCACTCCAGGCCGAGCAAGCCGGCGAGCATGGTGACGGTACCGTCATGGCCGCTGAGAACCACGATCTTCGCATCTCCCCCGATCGGATCGCCCGCCGGCGTGTCGCCGCTGCCTTGCTGCAGCGTCGCCAGAAGGCGCCGCGCAAGATAGCTGCTCGCCTGGAGCCCCACTTCCGGCGTCCGCGTCCGCAGGTCGATGCCGGCGCCGTGCACCGTCAGGGCGGCCTCGATCGTGGCCGCATTCACGTCGCGCCAGCCGGGAAAATCGAGCCCGTCGCCATAAGCCATCATCAGGCTTTCCGCGATGCCGGCGACCTGAAGGGCCGGTGAGGTCAAGGTCACGCCGCCCTTGCCGTCGAGCTTCATCTCCACGGGCGTGTCGCTCAAGCGCCGCGCGGGGCGTCGCCGCTCCTGAGCCGTGCAGGGAACAGCGCGACATTGCAGCAGGAGCGCCTCGAACCGGTCGGTATTAGGCTGCAGACGCCGATCCCATCCTGCCAGATCGCCACCAATACGCCCGGAAATGGCGGCAAGACGCCGCGCCGGATCCAGTGCGGCCGGACGCGTCAGCGGCGCATCGAACAAGGGATCCGGGGCGGCAGGCGACTGATGAACGATTGTAGTGCAACCGGGCGTCAGCCCCTGCGCCAGTGCCTGCGCCGTCGCCTCGGTCCGTTGGGTATGATTGGCCCAATAGAAGACCGCGCAGTCGCCATCCGCCAACAGGCCGGCCTGCTGGTAGCGCACGCGATACCAGTCGCCCAACAATGTTACCGCCCGACCACCCCGTTCGGTCAGATAGCCGGCGGGGACGGCAAAGCGCGGCCATGGCTTGGCGCTGTAGCGGCCCAATTCCTCGGGGCTGGACATGGCGCTGCGCACCCCATGCCGCATGATGATGACGACCCGCTCCAGCCGCTCGGTCGGGGCCGCCGCGACCGGCACTACGGTCAGCGCCGCGAACAGCGCCAGGCAGATGCGGGCAGGATTGCGCATCAGAAGCGCGCCCGGATGCCGGCGATCAGCGTCGTGCCATAATCGGTGTAGCCGGCGAAGCGATTGTCGCGGACATATTGCCACTGCCGGCCACCCGCGAGGTTGATGGCCTGCACCACCAAGGTCAGGTTTGGCCGGACGGCATAGGACATGTCGAAATCCAGGCTGCCGAACGGGCTGTCATTGTTCGCCGCAAGGCCGGCACCCCCGACATCTCGCAGCACCTTGCCGCGCCAGCTATAGCTCAACCGCGCGCCGAACGGGCCCTTCTCGTAAAAGGTGGTGACGTTGAACGTGTCCCGCGCGACATCGACCAGCGCATCGCGGAACGTGCCGCCGCCGGCCGCGGCATAGGTACCCTTGCTGGACGTGTGGGTGTAATTGATCTGCGTGCCCAGGCCGTTAAAGGGCGCGGGCAGCATCCGGAACAGTTGCTGATAGGCGATCTCGAACCCGGCGACGTGCGCCTTGCCCCCATTTTGCGGGGCGGTCAGCCGGTAATTGGCTCCGTCCAACACGAAATCACGCGTCTGCTGGAAGACGAAGCTGGTAATATCCTTGTAGAAAACGGCTCCGATCAGCGCGCTGCCCGGTGCGAAATACCATTCGGCCGTGCCATCATATTGCCAGGCCTGGAACGGCTTGAGTTCCGGATTGCCGCCGACGGCGGTCAGGACCGTCGGGTTGGAGTTGATCGTCAGCCGCGGCGCGAGATCGGCCAAAGACGGGCGGGTAATGACCTTCGACGCGGCGAGGCGCAGCTGCAGCTTATCGGTCAGTTCGCCCACCAGATTGAGCGACGGCAGCCAATTGCCATAGTCGCGGCGATAGCTGACCGGCACCGCGGTGCGGCCGTCATCGGCATAGCCCGACGACGTCTGCCGGGTGTGCGCATAGCGCAGGCCCATGTCGCCGCGCAGCGTGATACCGCCGAGCGGCACGGCAAAGTCCGCCATCGCATAACCGGAGAAGATCCGTTCCGCGATGTCATAGCTGTTGCGCAGATCGCCGCGGGCGAGCGGGGCAGCGAGCAGCGCCTCCTTCCCGGTCGCGGCCGCCAGGAATGCGTCGGCATCCGGCATCAGCCAGCTACGCGGCAGGTTCCCGCCCACACCCTTCAGGAAATCATCGACCGGGAAAGGATCAAAGAAATTGGCGTCGAAACGCTGGCCGGCAATGCCGTTCGTGAAATTGATGTCGCGGCGATCATAGTCGCGGTTGCGGCGCTCTGCCTTGGCCCCGGCGCGCACCGCCGTGACGATGCCGTCCAGCTCGCGCGTCAGATCGAACTTGGCGGCTTTCTCCTTATCGATCGAATCGTTGACCCGATATTCGATGCGGCGCCCCGGCAGGGTTCCGGGTTGGGACAGATCGGCGGTCTGAAAGCTCAGGTTCGGCAGCCGATCACCCACCTTGGCGAAATCGAAGCTGACATTGCCGACCGGGCCGAGCAGGCGCGAGCGATAGATCGGCTTCGGCGTATCGGACACCGCACGGCCGATGCTGAGATCGGCGCTGGCGATCCACCCATTGGCATGCCAGCGCGCGTTGGCGCCAACCAGCCAGTTGGAATAACGCAGTTTCGACTGTTCGCGCCCGATCTGCGTCGAAGTCTGGACGGTGCCGGCGGTCAGGACGCCATCGGTAACGACGGCCGTGCCCGGCACCAAGGCGCGCGCGACGCTGTTCGAGAAATCGGTCGAATAAGTAAGCTCGTCATAATCGATGTCGAGTCGGCTCCACAGCGCATCGACGTTCAGCTCGAACCGCTCGTCGGGCTTCCATTGGACGGCGCCGTTGAGCCCGATGCGCTGCCGGTCTTCGCGTTCCAAGGTGGGCCGCGCGCTGGTGGGGATCAGGATCGTGTCCGGATCGAGCACGCCGTTGCCGTCGGCGTCGATCTTGCCGTCGGCCCAGCTGACGCTGGTGACGCGATCCTGACGGGTCGTGCGCTCGTCATAGACGGCGGCGAACAGCGCACCGAATGTGCCGGCATCGTTCATCCAGCTTGCCAGCCCCGACAGGCGCGGATTGACCTTGTCGGCGAGCAACGGAGCGCTGGCATTGGCCGACAGGTTGAGCAGCGGCTCTTTCAGATCCATCGGGCGAAAGGTGCGCAGGTTGATGATCGCGCCGATCCCGCCTTCGTCCAGGTCCGCGCGCGGGCTCTTGGCGACTTCGACCGCGGACATCAGCTCGGACGGCAGCGTGTCGAACCGGAACTGGCGGCCGCTCTGCCCGCTGTCGCGGACATTCTCGTTGACCGCGACCGAGCGGCCGTTGAGCGTCACCACCTGGAAGTTGGCGCCGAGCCCGCGTACCCGGACGAAGACGCCTTCGCCGCGGTCGCGCACGATCGAAACGCCGGGCACGCGCTGGAGCGCTTCCGCGATATTCTGCGCGGGGAATTTGCCGATATCGTCCGCGCGCACGACATCAATGACATTGGTTGCCCGACGCTTCTCGTCCAGCGCGCCGGTGAGGCTGTTGGAATAACCGGTGACGACGATTTCGTCGCCACCCTCCGCGGGCGCGGTCGGCGTGGCGGTAAGCGTCGTCGGCCGCACGGGCGAGCTTGCCACGATCAGCAACGTGCCATCGCTCTGCTGCTGGACCCGCAATGGCCGGCCGGCGATCAGCCGTTCAACCGCCCCCTGTGCGCTGAGGCGTTCATCGACCGCAGGCGCCGTCATCCCGCGCACGGCGTCGGGCGAAAACAGGATGTTCACGCCGGTCTGCCGCGCGAGCGATTCCAGCGCGCCGGCCAGCGGCTGAGCCACAAGGTGGACCGATGCGCGCTTGTCCTGCGCCATCGCCGGCGCAGCGAGACATGCGGCAAGGGCGGTGCCGAGCACGAAGGTGCGGCACATGGACGGTCGACGATAGCTGATCACGAAAATGGTCCCCCGACGGTTGGCGGCCATGCGGCCGCACCTTCCCGACGCGCCACCTGGCGATCACCCCACCCCTCAAACCGAACTTTTTTTCCCGAGAATGATTCTGTCGCCGCTGCGCTGCACCTGCAGCCCGTGCAGCGAGGCCAGCGCCTCGGCGAGTGCGACATTGTCGCCCATCCGATAGAGGCCACTGACCCGCAGCGATCCCGTCTGCGCATCCGCGATCGTCAGCGGGGTACGGGCATAGCGGTTGGCTTCCGCTGCCACCGCGGCGATCGTATCTTCATGAAATGCGGCGCGACCATCGATCCAGGCTTGGACGAGGCGCGGATCGGGCCGGTCCACGATCGTCTCATGCGGCCCTGCCCGCAGACGATCGCCCGACGTTAACGGCTGCAGATCCTGTCCCGTGCCCGCCCTTGCCTGCCCGGCAATGCTGACCAGAGAGACATCATTGCCGCCGTCGCGGCGCAGATCGAAGCGACCGGCCGACGCCAGCAGCGTACCATGACCGGCATCCACTTCGAACGGGACCGCATTGGGCGCGATCGAAAGCTGGATGCGCCCGCGCTCCAGCCATAATTGGCGATAGCGCGGCCAGGCATCGGCCGTCACGCGGCTGGCGGCATCCAGCAACAGCTGCGACCCGTCGCGCAGGCGAACCGACCGCCGCTCGCCAATGTCGGTTTCGTAGGTGGTGCCGGCATAAGCTGCCGAGAGGCCGACGACGGCGCTGCCACAGGTGGCAGCCGCGCCGCCCATGCCCAGCAACAACCGCCGCCGCGTCAGGACCGGACGACGCTCCACCCGCGGGACCGGCTGCGCGCCGCTTCCCGGCACCATATCCCACAGCAAGGTGAGCCGTTCGAAGGCGGCAGCGTGCGCAGGATCTTCGTCCAGCCAAACGCGCAACGCCGTCTCGTCCGCCACGGCGCGGTCGCCTGCATGCAGACGCGCAATCCACTCGGCGGCACGGCTGTCGATGGCGTTCACCAATTCTCCATCCAGCCTGCAAGCTGCGTCATCGCTTTCGCCATATGCTTTTCGACCGCGCTCGGGCTGATGGCAAGATGGTCCGCAATCTGGCGATAGCTATACCCTTCGAGCCGCTGCATCAGGAAGATCTCGCGTGTCCGCGGGCTAAGGCGATCCACGCCCTCCCGGACCCGGGTCAGACGCTCGCGCATGATGATCACCTCGTCAGGCAGGGGCGCGCCGTCGGCGACGATGTCGAGCGCCGCCGGATCGCCATGCTGGTCCCGTACCTTCTCCCGCCGCCAGGCGTCCCGTCCGCGATTGACCGCCGCACGGACCAGGAAGGCCTCCTTGTTGCGGACCGGCGCATGCTGCGCGAGCAGCCCGGCATAGGCGTCGTGCAGCAGATCCTCGGCGTCGGTCCGACGCGTATTGCGGCCGATCTGATCGAGCAGCCGCGACCATGCGAGGCGGAGCGCGAAGGCGCGCGGCCGGGGCGCCGCAGTCTCAATGCGAGTGGACATGCTCCCCGGCCTAGAGGCCGAGGAGCGACAATAAGGTTACATCCCGGTTACGGTCTTGCGAAACACAGCTGATCCCAATCCGGGCTTATCGCCTGTCATTTGGACTGGTGCTGATCTGCCACGCCCAGCTGCTGCAGCATGAACGCCTGCCATTCCGCATTCTGGCGGAAGCGTTCGAAGCGTCCGGATTTGCCGCCATGGCCGGCTTCCATATTGACGCGGAAGACCAGCGGATTTTTGTCCGTCTTCAACTCGCGCAACTTCGCGACCCATTTGGTCGGCTCGTAATATTGGACCTGGCTGTCCCACAGACCGGTCTGGACGAACAGCGACGGATAAGCCTTGGCGGTCACATTATCGTAGGGCGAATAGCTCAGCATATAATCGTAAAAGGGCTTCTGCGCGGGGTTGCCCCATTCGTCATATTCGAAGGTCGTCAGCGGGATTGACGCGTCCAGCATCGTCGTCACGACGTCCACGAACGGCACCTGCGCGATGATCAGCTTGTAATCCGCCGGCGCCATGTTCGCGACGCCGCCCATCAGCAGCCCACCCGCGCTGCCGCCCATTGCCGCGACCCGATCCTTGGCCGCATATTTCTGCGCCACCAGATAGCGGGTCACATCGATGAAGTCGGTGAAGCTGTTCTTCTTGTTGAGCAGATGGCCGTCATCATACCAGCCGCGCCCCATCTCCTGCCCGCCACGAATGTGGGCGAGGGCATAGACGACGCCGCGATCGAGCAGGCCGATCCGCCCCGCATCCACCGCCGGGTCCATAGAAATGCCGTAACTGCCATAGGCATATTGCAGCATCGGCGCGCGGCCATCGCGCTTCACGCCTTTGGCATAGACGATCGAGACCGGGATCTTGGTGCCGTCGCGCGCGGGCGCCCAGACGCGCTCGGTCACATATTTGGCGGGGTCATAGCCCGGCACGGGCGCGACCTTCAGCACGCGCCGCTCGCCCGTCTTGGCATTGACCTCGTACGTGGTGGTCGGCGTGACCAGCGAGCCATAGGTATAGCGCACCCACGGCGTCGCCGGCTCCTCATTGACGTCGAGTGACATGCGATAGGCCGGTTCGTCCGCCTTGACCGGCAGCGATTTGCCGTCATCGGTCAGCAACCGGATCATGCGATTGCCGCCCTCGCGCTGATCGATCGCAACGAAACCCTCGAACGGCTTGAACCCCTCGATGAAGACCGTGTCGCTGGCCGGCGTCAGGTCGCGCCAGGCGGCACTGCCCTTGGCGAGATCGGCGTCGGCGACCGTGACCAGCTTGTAGTTCTTCGCATCCTTGTTCGTCCGGATGATCCAGCGGCTGCCAAGATGGTCCGCACTATAGCGGAATTCACGCAGGCGCGGCGCGACCACGGTGAAGTTGGCGGGCGCCCCAACCGGCGCGCAGCGTTGCTCGTCGCTGACCGTGCTCTCGACGGAGATACACACGAACTTGTCGTCCGTCGTGCGCGCGATCCCCATCTGGAATGTGTCGTCCTTCTCCTCATACAGGGTCCGGTCGGTGGCCGTGGGCGTACCCAGCACATGCGCCTTCACCTGATAACCGCGCAGCGTCACCGGATCCTTGGCGACGTACAGGATCGTCTTATTGTCGCCGGCCCAGACCAGGTTCGGCTCCACATTCGCGATCGTGTCGGCCAGCACCTGGCCGGTCGCCAGATCTTTGACCTTCAGGACATATTGCCGGCGGCCGACCACATCCTCGGCCCAGGCGACCCGCTGGTTGTCCGGGCTTACCGTCCAGTCGCTGAGCGCGAAGAAGCTGTGGCCTTTGGCCAGCGCCGGTTCGTCGAATAGGACGTCGGCGGGCGCGTCGCGGCTGCCCTTGCGGCGTTCGATGATCGGGTAGTCCGCACCGGTCTGGTATCGCGAGCCGTAATAATAGCCGTTTTTCCGATAGGGAACCGAGCTGTCGTCCTGTTTGATATGCGCCACCGTCTCTTCATAGAGGCGGGTCTGCAGCGGCTTCAGGCTGCTCAGCAAAGCGTCCGCATAGGCGTTCTCGGCGGCAAGGTAGGCCAGCATCTCCGGATTCTTGCGTGTATCGTCACGCAGCCAATAATAGTCGTCCTCACGCGGGCCGTTCGGTGAGGTAACCTGAAACGGCCGTTTTGCGGGACGCGGCGGCTGCGGATTTTGCGCGATCGCAGCCCCAGACATCAGCAATGCCACGCTTAACAATGTCGTCCGACGTGCCATGCTCATCCTCCATCAGTCTGAAATACCGACATAACTGTCACCAGAGCGGGTGCAACATGCTTTGCATGTGAGCGCAATTGGTGTTCTCCCTTGGCCGTGCCGCAGGACAATGTTCCCTATCTGCGTTTTTCCCTAGCCACTCGCAAAAGCAGAGGGGGTGAATCGCCAATTGGCCATCAATTGGTCGTACGATTCCCACAAAAGTCGTCACTCGTCGCTAATCTCACGGTTCGTCGCGTCCGTAACCTTGTCCCGACCGCCAAACGCGCCATTGTGCAGTTGCAACATGAAGGCGGGCGGTGCGAATGCTAAGACCATTCCAATCTATTGCCGAGGGAGATCAGCTCCGTGGCGACGTGTGTATCGTCGGCACCGGCCCTGCTGGCCTTACATTGGCCTTGGAATTGGAACGTGCCGGTCTGAAGATCGTCATGATCGAGGCGGGTGGGCCGCGCGTCGAAGCGTCGATCCAGGACGCTTATGGCGGGGAGGTCGTCAATCCCGCCCATCCGCCGTCCCAAATGTACCGACAGCGCCGCCTGGGGGGATCGAGCGGGATCTGGGGCGGCCGCTGCACGCCATTGGACGAGCTGGATTTCGTGAAGCGCGATCATGTCCCTTTCAGCGGCTGGCCGTTTCCGCGTTCCGAAATGCGTCCTTTTTATGCACGCGCGCAGGATTCGGTGGAAGTGGGCCAGTTCGATTACCACGCCGCGACCGCGCTGAACGACGAACCTCTGATCGAGGGCTTCCGCGACCCCTTCGTGCAGACGAGCAACATCGAACGCTACAGCCCGCCAACGCGCTTCTGGCCGCGCAATCGCGAAGCGCTTGCCCGGTCGTCCAACATCACGGTCGTGACCGGGGCAACCTGCCTACGCCTCGATTCAGGGGACAATCATGCTGTTGTCCAGGCCGCCGAATGCGTCGGCAGGGATGGGCGCCGGTTCACGGTAAGCGCGCGGTCTTTTGTCGCGGCGGTTGGCGGCCTGGAAACCGTCAGGCTGCTGGAATTTTCGAAGCTTGGCCTTGGATCGGGATGGCTGGGCCGCAATTATATGTGTCATGTCGAAGTCAATTTCGCTGGCCTGCGCATCGCGCCGCATGATCGTGCCGTCGTCTACGGATTCGAGAAATCGAGCGATGGCATCTATGTAAAAAGACGCTTCACGATCAGTTCGCAGCGCCAGGCCCAGCTGGGCATTCTGAACGCCGCAGCGCGCATCCACCATCCCAGCATCCTTGATCCGGACCATCGGGATCCGGTCCTGTCCGCCCTGTTCCTCGCGCGGAAGTTCATCATCCCCGAATATGCACGCCATTTCTCGGTCGCGAACAGCCGTGACGATGCGGGCAAATATAGCCTGGTCGATACTAACCCGGTGGCGGCCGCAGTGACGCAACGCCAAGGCTTTTTCGGCCAGCATGTTCGAAACGTGGCGCTGGGCCTTCCCGGCCTCACCAAATTCGGGGCGAGCTGGATCGCGCAACGCTACCTGGCCCCCCGGAAGATTCCTTATATCGCCTTGAAGAACGCCAGCGGCTCCTATGCCCTCAACCTCTATGGCGAGCAGGCGCCCAATCCCGACAGCCGCGTGATGCTCGGCACCGACCTCGACCAGAACGGCGTACCACGCCTCAAGATCGACTGGCGCGCCCAGGATATCGATTATCGGACCCTGGCCTACACGATCCGCGAAATCCGCCGCGCGATGGAAGAAAGCGGCTGCGGAACCATCGCGTTCGATGATGCGCGTCTCGACGCCGACGTGCGCGAACAGACGGTTCCCGTCGGCGGTCATCATATCGGCACGGCGCGCATGTCCGACGATCCCCGCCAGGGCGTCGTCAGCCGCGACGGGTTGGTTCATGGAACGAGCAACCTGTACGTCGCGGGAGCGGCCACATTCCCGACCTCGGGCCAGGCCAATCCGACCCTGACGATCGTCGCCTTATCGCTGAAACTGGCCGAGCATCTCGGTAGTCGCCTGACATCCTGAAGGGCGGGGGGTAGCGCGCGCGAACGGCTCACAGGCCGTCATAAACCAATTTCATGCCGATCAGCAGCATCAACCAATAGATCAACGTATAGAAACGGTCGGCATCCACGCGCCGCACCAGCCATACGCCTGCCAATGTGGAGGGAATGGCGATCGGCAACAGCATCAGGCTGGTCATCAGGTGCGCCCGGGTGAACTGGCCGAGCGCCAGATAGGCGGGCACCTTGATCCAGTTCAGTGCCGCGAAGAAGATCGCCGTCGTCCCGACCAGTATATCGCGCGGCAGGCGGCGCGGCAGCACGTAGATCTGGAAGGGCGGTTGCCCGGCATGCGCGATCTGACTGGTGATGCCCGACGCCAGTCCCATCGCAAATCCGAACCATCTTGGAGGATTTGTCGGCGCCGGAATCCTCCCGCCGCGCTGCATCCATAAACTGCGGATCGCGAACAGGATGGAGATCGCGCCAAGGGCGATCTGCATCGCGCCTTCGGGTACGCGCGTCGCGAACAGGTAAGCGAGACCGACACCGATGGCTGCGGCCGGCAGCATGACGGCGATGACCGCTTTGTCCCAACTATGACGAAATGCCCAAACCCCAACGACATCCTGGGCGATCAGTATCGGCAACATGATAGCGGCGGCCTCCACCGGCCCGGCCACCAGCGCCAACAAAGGGGTTCCGATCGCGCCGATCCCGGCGAAGCCCCCCTTGCTCAACCCCAGCAACAGGATCGCGATCACGGCCGCGGCCAGGAACCAGGGGTCGTGCAACGGCGACATGCCGACGCTGTCGCCGCTTATGCGGGATTGGACAAGGCTATGCTGGCAAGACGGTGCGGACCAAAGCTAAGAACCGGCATGTCCGATCGTCGTCCGCTTATCGTCGTCGCCCATCCCCTCCTTGGTTTCCTGATCGGTCGATTGGCGGATCGGTACGAACCGCTGCCCTTATGGGAAGAGGATGATTGGGCGCGTCTCGCCGAGGTTCGCGTGCTCGTGGTGGCGGGCGAATTCCGGATCGATCCAGCGCTCATCGCGGCAATGCCGAAGCTGGGGCTGATCGCCTGCTTCAGCGTCGGCTATGACGGAATCGACGTACCGGCGATGCGCGCGCGCGGAATTGCGGTGACGCACGCGCAGGATGCAAATTCCGAAGACGCGGCGGATCATGCCGTCGGCCTGATCCTCGCCCATCGGCGCGAAATCGTCCGGGGCGACGCCAGGGTGCGAAGCGGCCAGTGGAGTGCCGGCAGCAAGGCCCTGACCCGCTCGCTTGCCGACACCAAGCTGGGAATCGTCGGCATGGGCAGCATCGGCCAGGCGATTGCACGAAGGGCCGACGCGCTGCGTCTCCAAACCTGCTGGTGGGGGCCCGCGGCGAAGCCCGACTTGCCCTGGCTCCGGGCGGACAGCCTCGCGACATTGGCGCGCGACAGCGATATTCTGGTCATCGCCGCAAGGGCCCATGCGGGGAATGAGAAGATGATCTCCGGCGAGATCCTGGACGCGCTCGGCGCGGACGGTTTGCTCGTCAACATCGCGCGGGGCCAGCTGATCGACGAAGAGGCGCTGATCGCGCGGTTGCGCGATGGCCGGCTGGGTGGCGCGGCGCTGGACGTCTTCATGCAGGAACCGACCCCGCCTGCAAGGTGGCACGATGTTCCCAACACCATCCTGACGCCGCATACGGCCGGCGCCACTGACGCCGCCATCGCTGCGATGATCGCGATGGTCTGTGCCAATATCGACGCGTTCTTCGCGGGAAGCCCCCTCCCCAATCCGGCGCCATAAAAATGCCGGCGGGACGCATAATCCCGCCGGCAGGGTGTCATTTGGCAGGTGTCGCCACTGCGGTGGCGGCGGGTACCGGCGGGGGCGCGGCGGCATCGGCAAGCGGCACCGAGGCCCCTGCAGGCGGCGGCGGCGGCGCCATACCGGGGGGCGGCGGCGGAGGTGCGGCGCCGGGCGGCGGCGGCGGCCCGTCACCGGGGCGCGGGGCCGGACCCTGCGGGCCACCCGGCCCGGGAGGGCCGCCAAGCGGGCCCAGCGCGGTCACCTTGCCGGCCGCGTCGACCAGGAAGGATGCGTGCAACACGCCTCGATCGAACTGACCCTGCGCCGTTATCGGGGCACCGATGCTCGCGAGCGAACGATCGTCCCCTTCCGGCCCGGTATCGATCAGCGCGCGCGCACTGCCATCGTCCACCACCAGTTTGTTGCCGAAAATCTCGGCGACGCGCCCGCGCACGGTGACGATACCGCTGCTGCTGGGCAGGCTGCGGATCGCCACAGGCGTGAGCGGTGCCATCTCGATCGAAGGCCCCATCTCGCGGGCGGCCATCGCACCGGCAACACCGCCAACGGCCAGTACCGCGGCCGCGCCCAGCATGACCGGCATTCGCCGCAATCTGGTGAAGCGGCTCGGGCTATTGTCTTGATTCGCTTGCGTCATGATCATCACTCCGTCGTTGATGGCCTTTTCTACGCCGCCCTTGCTATCGCCGACTGAACCGCGCCGTTCAGATTGGGTTTAGTCATGAGAGCTAGTCGCCTCGTATCGGCAGGAGGTCCAAGTCATGCGCGTCTTGCTGGTCGAAGATGATAGCGATCTCGCCAACGGCATCGCGCGCGCCTTGCGGGCGGAAAATTTCGCGGTGGACGTGGCCGCGAACGGTGAGGATGGCGGCCACCTCGGCGCGACCGAGGCCTATGATGCGGCGGTTCTGGACCTGGGCCTCCCCAAGCGGGACGGCATTTCAATTCTCACCGAATGGCGCGCTTCCGGCCGGGCACTACCGGTCTTGATCCTTACGGCACGCGACGCCTGGTCCGACAAGGTTCAGGGGTTCAAGGCGGGGGCCGACGATTATCTGGTGAAGCCGTTCCGAGTCGAGGAGCTGGTGATGCGTCTGCGCGCCCTGGTGCGGCGTGCGGCCGGCCATGCCGCCAGCATCATTCAGTGTGGCCCGGTCAGCTTCGACGCCCAAACCGGCCAGTTCGAACATGATGGCCTGCCACTGAAGCTGACCGCCTTCGAATGGCGCGTTCTATCCTGCCTCATCCTGCGCAAAGAGATCGTGGTCGATCGGATGGATCTGCTGGAGCGGGTCTATGAACAGGATGCCGACGTCGATTCCAATTCGCTGGAGGTGATCATCGGGCGGCTGCGACGCAAGATCGGCCCGGAACTGATCGAGACGGTGCGCGGGCGCGGCTATCGCCTTACCGGCGAGTCCGCATGCGACTGATGCCGCGCTCCCTGTTCGGGCGGTTGCTCGGCACGGCGGTGATCGCCATCCTCGCGGCTTTGCTCTTTGCGGGCTTCGCGATCGGCCATGTGCTGGAGCATTTCGTCATGCAGGGCCTGGATGAGCGGCTGGATGCGCAGATTGACGTTGTCGCGCGTGCCGTGCGCCGCGACGGCACGATCGACGCCCGCCGGGCCGTGGATCTTCCGCCATTCGATCAGCCGGGCAGCGGCTGGTCTTGGCAAGTGCGTGCGCCGGGTGGCGTATTGCGGTCGCGATCGATCGGCACAGCCGATATTACCCGCCCCGCCCCGCCCGGCCCGCCGCCCTTCCCGATGTCCGGCCCAATCGAGTCGCAGCCGCATCCGTTCGAAGGTCGGGACCCTTCGGGACTGACGATCCACGGCCGTGCGCTGACCGTGAACACGACCAAAGGCCCCGCGGAAATATTGGCGGCGGGACCGCGCGCCGTCGCCGAACGCCCGTTGCGGGAAGCGATGGCGCCGTTGCTGCTTTCCCTGCTGGCCTTGGGCGTCGCCTTATCGATGGCGATCCTGGTCCAGCTGCGGTTCGGCCTGCGCCCCATCGGCCGCCTGCGCGCCATGGTCGCCGAGGTCCGCGCGGGTCGGCGTACCCATGTGGAAGCGAGCGAGCCCAGCGAATTGCTGCCGCTGATCGACGAATTGAACGCTCTTATCCGCAACAATCGCACGGCTCTGGAACAGGCGCGGGGCCATGTCGCAAACCTTGCCCATGGGCTGAAGACCCCGCTTGCGGCGCTCCGGCTCGACCTCACCGACCCCGCGCCGGGCGAACTTGCCCGGCACGTCGACCGGATCGATGCGCAGATACGGCACCATCTGGGGCGCGCCCGCGCCGCCAGCACTGGCGGCGCTGCGCCGGCGACGACGCTGGCGCCGCAGGTAGAAGGTCTCGTGACCGCCCTTTCCCGCATCCATGCCGATCGCGCAATTACCGTTGATGTGACGATCGGCGCCGAACTGGCGGTGCGATGCGACCCTCAGGATCTGGACGAGATGATCGGGAATTTGCTCGACAATGCGTGGAAGTGGGCAGCCGCGTCGGTTCGGATCACGGCGGTCGCCGACGGCCGAATGGTAGCGCTTCGCGTCGAGGATGACGGCCCGGGCATCGCGGAATCCTTACTGGCCGCCGCCGTCGAGCCCGGCCGGAGGCTGGACGAGCGCGGCGATGGGCACGGCTTCGGGCTTTCGATCACGCGCGAGCTTGCCGAGCTGCATGGCGGCGGGCTCCTCCTGGCCAATGCCGCGGCGGCGGGCCTGATCGCCACGCTGCGCCTGCCTGTCGCACTCTGACGTCGAGCCGTGCTGCAGCGCAACATTTTTCTTGTGATTTCCCCATGGGTAAGGCAAAATAACGCCTATGGAATCGAGTAAACTTGTCCTGGAAGCAATCGCGCTCCAGAAATGTATCGAGGCGACGTACAACCGTACGGCGATCAAGCTTGCGCCCTATATCCTCTACACCAAGCATGGTGAGCTGTTCGTCGATGCGGTGACGGTGGAGCGGGAGGGCCGGCCGCCGAAAGAAACGAAGCTTGGCACGTTCAAGCTGGCCGGGCTTACGATCCGCGAGATTATCAGCCGATCGTTCAAGCCGGAGCCGCTGTTCAACAGTGCCGATCCCAAATATGCGGGCGCGACCTTGTTTGCTGTCGAGGCGGCCGCCTGACCGATGTTGTCATAGGGTGATCGACGCCGACATCGGCACCTGCATCACGCGCACATGATCCTGATCGTCGATGAATAACGTCACGCTCACGGACGACAGGCCGTGCTTCAATTCATCGGCAATGATGTCGGCACCGGCGCACACGGCCTCTTTGCGCGCGGCCGCTTCGTCCGCACAATCGCGGCCGACCTCATCTTCCAGAAAACCTTCGCCATTTTCGAGGTGGATGTAAAAACGCGGCATGGCGTCAAAAAACCCCTATGCCGGGGGTCGTTCCATGCAATCTGCAGATCCTGGGGATCTACGGAAAAAGCCCGGTCCACACCCTATGCGGATGGGCCGGGGCGAATGAGGGCAACCTTGCGCGCCCCCTCCCATATCTCGATCGGATTGGGGTGGCCGAGGCGTGCGGCTTCCGCCCCAGCTTCGTCATCTGTCGCGACCGTCACCACTTCGGATTTAATGATCCGCTCGCTGGCATCGAGTAAATATAACCGGTAATTCCGCATTGCCCGCCCCTTGGTGAGGCGGCACATGCATGGCGATGCCGCACGACAGCGTCTCAACGCATACTGTCGATGAGCGTGCGTTAACGGCTTTGTTACGGCCCCGCATTGCCTTCGATCAAGCCATGGCGAAGCACGTAGACGCGAACTACAGCGTGATGACTTTATACTGATCCGTTCGTGCCGAGTAGCGACCGAGTTGCCCGCAGGGCGTATCGAGGGCGCGTATCGAGGCATTGGTGGGTATCTATCGATACGCGCTCTCGACAAGCCTGTCCTGAGCGCCTGCCTCGCAGGCAGTCGAAAGGCTCGATCGCTACTCGAGACGAACGGTCCTACCGAAGTCATCATACTCTAGGAAGCGGGCCGCCAGGCGGCCCGCATCGATCGATCAGCGCTTGCCGCGCAACGTGTTCAGCAGAGCAAGTCCGACCACGCCCGCCAAGGCGGCCGCGGCGAAAGGACGCTTGCGGGCAAATCCCTTGGCCTGCTCTACCATCGGCCCGACGCCACCCGAAAAGGCATCCGTCGCGGCGCCATAGGCCTTCTGCGCCTTGCCCGAGAGCTGATCGGCGATGCCCTCGCCCTGCAGGGAGGAATTGCCTGTGATGTTACCCGCGGTTTCCTTGACCTTACCGGTGATGTCGCGGCCCTCGCCGCTCAGTTGATCATCGTTCATCGATTATCGTCCCATTGCTGCCGTCGTCGTGACGGGTCGTGCCATCAACGGGCAGGGGCGTATTTCTATCCGTCGCCATTCCAGTCGCGCACGCGACGCCGCGCGTCCTGCACGAAACGGGACCGCTTCACTGCCCACAGGAAGAGTCCCCCGATCAGCTGGCCGACCCGCCCGGTGGGACGCCGAAACTGGATCAGTAATACGACGCGCACCTCATCGGTGTCGTTCGCCACTTCATGCTCGAACGTGTCGTCAAAAATGAGCGCTTTTCCCGCCTGCCAATGCAGCTTCTGATCGACCACCCGCATCCAGCAATTGGCGGCATCCCGCGGCACATTGAGGCCGAGATGACAGGTCATGATCGCCTTCGTTACGCCAACATGCGCCGGAATATGCGTGCCCGGCGCCAGAACCGAGAAGAAGGCCGAATTCAGGTCAGGGATGGCCCGCAGTAAGGCGTCCGTCCGCGGACAGCGCCGCACATTGGCCTCCTGCTGATAGCCGTAGCCATAAAGGAAAAAGGATCGCCACTTGCGGGGTGGCGCGATGTCGCGATGATCGGGCGAGATTTCAGCGAGCGGGGGAACCGTCTCGATCTCCCGCAGCACCAGCTCCGCCTCAGCGCGAATATCGAGCCAATGGTCTTCCAAGGCGCGAACCCACGGGAAATTGCGGGGATCATGGACGGGGCGGTCGCCCACCCGGGACGAGCCGGCGACGATCCGGTTCACGGCCGGCTGCAGGCGTCGGCCCAGCCGCATCCATAACGGCTGGGGCGGGATCAGAGCTGGACTTGGCGTTTCGATGGGTTCCGCCGCTTCCTTGACCCGATCCTCACCTCGCAGACGCAACTCCGACACTCGATCCCATCCCATCTCCGCCACAGCGCGGTCCGCAGCTCTATGATCGGGCATGCGCTCCGCTTACCCGATGTCGCGTATCCCTGTCATTCGCGTACGATGACCCCACCCTTAATCACCAGCCGCACATCCCGCACGGCGGCGATATTGCGCGTGGGATCGCCCGCAACCGCCACGATATCGGCCAGAAACCCCGGCTTGAGCGCACCGACATCGGCCAGATGAAAGATGCGGGCATTGCCGGACGTCGCGGCGGTCAGCACCTCCACGGGGGTCATGCCTGCTTGTTGCATCAAGATCATCTCGCGGCTGTTCGTGCCATGCGTGAACACGCCGACATCGCCGCCGACACAGATTGGCACGCCGGCGGCCCGCGCAAGATGGAAGCTCCGACGGCTTTCCGCGACCGCCTGCGGCACGGGATCCTGCCCATTCCATCCCCGATAGCGTGCGACCGCGTCGGACGCCGCGAGCGTCGGGCATAAGGCGACATTCTTCTCGTGCATCGCACGGAAGATTTCGGACGTGCCGCCATAACCATGCTCGATCGTATCGACGCCGGCGGCAATGGCACGGCGCATCCCTTCGGCCGTCACCGCATGGACCGCCACCAGCCGGCCCGCATCATGCGCCACGGCGGTGCCAGCGCTCAACTCTGCCTGCGTCAGCGTTGCCCGGCTCGGCTCCTTGGGGAGATAGTGATAATCGGCGTACATCTTTACGACATCCGCGCCGGCCGCAATCTGATCGCGTGCCGCGCGCGTGATCTCATCGACACCGCTCACTTCCTGCGCACCTTGGGGAACCGACACACCGGGCTCGAACCCCTTGGGCCCGTAAGCGCCGCGCGCCACGATCGCGCGTGTGGCGATCAGCAGGTGCGGTCCCGGCACCACCCCTTGATCGATCGCTTGCTTCAGCCCGGCGTCGGCATAGCCCGCGCCTTCGGTGCCAAGATCGCGCTCGCTGGTGAAGCCCGCCATGAGCGTCGCACGCGCATGCACCACGGCCCGCGCCGTCCGCAGCGCGATCGATTCATGCAGGACCTGATCGTCCCAGCTGGTTTCGTTATACGGATGCAGGAACAGGTGGCTGTGCCCCTCGATCATGCCGGGCATCACTGTTTCGCCCGGCAGATCGATCACGCGCGCACCCGCCGGCACCCCCAGGCGCGGTCCAACGGCGGCAATATGATCGTCCTCGACCAGAACGTCCCAGCCGGGATGAACGCCCGTCCCGTCAAACACGCGATCGGGACGCAACAGCAGGGCCGGGCCAGCAGCGGCCGCGGGGGGCGCCAAGGCAAGCATCAACGCCAAAAGGACTTTCACAGCCGCCTCCCTGTCATCCGGATCGTACCGGCAAGCGATATCGCATAAAGCGCCGGAACGACCTCGCAAGGTCCGATACTTGCCAATCCACGGGATGGAATAAAGGCCATACCTGCTCGTATATCCTGCATGACCGGCTGGGGATCGAGCGACGCTACCGAGCATGTGCCTGCGCTTCGGCGCTATGCACGCTCGCTCGCGCTTGACCCGGTGGCGGCGGACGACCTGGTGCAGCAGGCGCTCCTGAACGCGTATGAAAAGCGGGCGAGCTTCAAACCAGGCAATTCCTTGCGCGCGTGGTTGTTTGCCATCCTCCATAATCAGTTTGTCAGCGCCAGACGGCGCGCAGGCGTGGAGCAGCGCGCGCTGAGCGAGATTGCGCGCCGCACCGAGGAGGCGGTCGAAAGCAGCGCCGAACATGCCGCGCTCCTGCGCGAAACCGCCGCGCGCTTCGCGGCGCTGCCAGAGACGCAGCGATCCACCCTGCATCTCGTCGCGATCGAAGGGCTTTCCTATCAGGAGGCCGCGGCGACGCTCGACGTCCCGGTCGGCACGATCATGTCGCGTCTAAGCCGTGCGCGGGCGACGCTGCGAGAGGCGGACGACATCGTGACGCGCAACCCACTGCATATTGTTGGAGGCAAGGATGTATCCTGAAGCCGTCACCGCGCTTGAGCTGGACGCCTATCTGGACGGCGAACTGGACGAGAGCCGCTGCCTTGCGGTGGAAGATTATCTGTCACGCAATCCGGAGGCGGCTGCGCGGATGATGGCCGATTTCAGCCGGCGCACTGCACTTCGTCTCGGCCAGCCGCACCTGCCCGAGCGCATCGATCTGGCCGCCGCGGCGGCACAGCTGGACCATGGGATGCGCGCACCCGCACGGCCGATCGCACACTTTCTGGCGCGCCGTAAGTGGATGAGCGGGCTTGCCGCCGCGGCGGCCGTCGCTGCGCTGGTGCTGGTCCCCAATGCCCCCATCGCGCAGGCCGGCCCGCCCACTTATGTGGGCGACGCCATCCAGGCTTATCACACCAGTCTGATACGGGCGGACATGCCGTCCCAGCTCGAAACAACCCGCTTCGATGCACGCGATGTCCAGCGCTTTACCCGGATCCGCATTCCCGTCCTGCCGGCAGGGTGGCGAATAACCGACGTGCAGCTTTTCCCGTCGGAGGAAGGTCCAGCCCTGCAGCTTATGGTGCGGATCGCCGATGGCCAAACGGTATCGCTGTTCGCGGTGCGGAGCCGCACCGATGCGCCCGCGCAGCCGGCCACCGTACAGAAAGGACGCACCACGGTCGCTTATTGGCGCAATGGCGACATGGCCTACGCCTTGACGGGCGTCGATGCGCCGGCCGCGCTGGACCTCGCAGCAAAGGATCTTGCCGACAATGGGCTGGGGTGAGCATTGAGCATGAGGATGGCCACCCCGCTGGTGGCGCTTAAAGCGGGCGAGGAAGCGCCCATGTTCGTGGGCGCCACGCTTGGCGGAAACGCGCAATTCCATTTCGATACCGCCGCGGGCTGCCCGACCGTCCTGCTTTTCCTGGGCAGTGGTCGGTCGTCGCCGACGGCGGATGCATTGGCCCTGGTTGCACGGCACCGCGCGCTGTTCGACGACGTTCGGGCCCGTTTCTTTGGCGTGACGGCGGATCCGGACGACGCCGCGACCGGCCGCATTGCGCGGCAATTGCCCGGCATCCGCTGGTTCCTCGACTATGATGGCGCGATATCGCGTGCTTATGGTGCGGCAGAGGCCGCGCCCACGGGCATGCGGCTGAAACCCTGCTGGTTCCTGCTGGATGCGATGCAGCGGATCGTGCTGCACGCCGACCTGGCCGATGGACCGATGCTGTTCGGGGCGCTGGCCGACCTGATAGCATCGACGACGGAGCCGGCGAACGCGCCGGTCTTGATCGTGCCGCGTCTGTTCGAGCCAGAATTATGCAGCACCCTGATCCGGCAATATGAGCAGAATGGCGGATCCCGCTCGGGTTTCATGCGCGAAGAGAATGGCCGGACCGTCGCCAAGTTTGACGACGCGTTCAAGCGTCGTCACGATTATCATATTCAGGACGAGGCCTTTCGGGAGGTGCTGCGCGAGCGCCTGGTCCGCCGTTTGCTGCCGCAAATTGAAAAGGCATTCCAGTTCCGGGCGACGCGGGTCGAGCGCTGGATGGTCGCCTGTTATGATAGTGAGAGCGGCGGATTTTTCCGACCGCATCGCGACAATACGACCGCCGGCACCGCGCACCGCCGCTTTGCTTGCACGATCAACCTGAATGCGGACGAATATGAGGGCGGCGAGCTGCGCTTTCCGGAATTTGGATCGCGCACCTATCGCGCACCTACGGGCGGCGCGGTCATCTTCTCCTGCTCGCTCCTGCACGAGGCGATGCCGGTGACGCGCGGCAAGCGCTACGCCTTTCTGCCCTTCTTTTACGATGATGCCAGTGCACGGCTGCGCGAGCGGAACCAGGCGCGGATGGCGCCCGAGCTGGCCGGCTACCGGATGGACAGAATGGGCGACGGCGACGAGGCCAGGTCGGCAGAAGTCGCCTGAGCGGCGATCGATCCGAGCGGTTGGTCCTTCCGCGCATGATCGTCCCCTAAGATGCGCGGAGCAGATCGGCGATGTCGCCTCCGGAGACGATCTCGACCCGCTCCAGCCCAAGCCACTGCGCCATCACGTCAAGTTCGGCCCGCAATCGATCCGGCATGTCCGGAGCCGCTGTCGCTTCGCCATGGACGCTCTGGACGAGGAGCCGGTTGGCCTGTCGATCTGCCTTGAGGTCGACGCGCGCTGCGATCTTCCCGTCGATCAGGAACGGCAGCACGTAATAGCCATGGACGCGTTTTTCGACCGGGACGTAGATTTCGATCCGATAGCGAAAGTCGAACAACCGTTCCGTCCGCGACCGTTCCCAGATGAGCGGATCGAACGGCGCCAGGAGCGCCTGTCCGGAGCTGCGGCGGGGCAGACGCGCATCGGCATACAAATAGGCGGGCTGCGTCCAACCGGCCACCCGGACCGGCAGCAACCTCCCCGCTTCGACCAGCTCGGCAATCCGCGGATAGGCGTCCTGGGGCTTAAGCCGAAAATAATCGCGCAGGTCGCCCGCCGTGGCCACCCCCAGCGCGCGGGCCGACCGCTCGAGCAATGCGCGGTGCGCGTCCGGCTCGTCTGGCGTGGGCATGTCGCGGACCGTATCCGGCAGCACGCGGTCCGCGAGATCGTAGACGCGTTCGAAGCTGCTGCGCCGCGTCTTGGTCATGATGCGGCCCGACCAGAAGAGATATTCCAGCGTTCGCTTGGTTTCGCTCCAACCCCACCAGCCGCCCGGCCCGCGCGTCTCGGCGACGTCGGACGCGGCCAGCGGCCCATCGGCGGCGATACGCGCCAGCATGGCCACCGCTTCCGGAGCGCGTTCCGTGGCAAAGGGCTTCACATTGCCCCACACGCCGATGCCTTGCGCTGCCCGTGCCATGCGCCAACGCAGCAGCGGCTGGATGTCCCACGGGAGCAAGGACGCCTCATGCGCCCAATATTCGAACAGGCGCCGCTTGCTCTTCGGTCCCCAGGCAGCCTGATCCAGCAACTCGCGCGGATAGGCACCCAGACGCGAATAGAGCGGAAGATAATGCGCACGGACCAGCACGTTGACGCTGTCGATCTGATGCAGTGCGACGCGATCGAGCACGCGACGGAGATGATCCTGACGGATCGCGCCCGTCGGGCGGCTTTGGCCGAAGCCCTGTGCGGCCAGGGCGATCCGTCTTGCCTCTGACGAGGAAAGCGTGTCCTTCAGCTTTCCTCATCCTCCTGATCGGTCATGTCCATGAATGTCCGGGCGGCGTCCCGATCGGCTTCATCTTCGAACGCCACATCCAGGTCGGGGGCGCCGCCCAGCATGTACAGCAAGGCCCACATGGCGAACCGCCGGCCGCTATCCTGTTCCATGCCGAGATCGACCCGCATGCGATCGATGCCCGCGATCAGGGCGGACTGCGGAACGCCGGAAAGGTCGTCCGTGCCGAAATATCGGCGGAGCTGATCGTCAAAATCCATGACACCGCTTAAGACGTCGCGGCGCATCCGCCAAGTATCATGCAGCGGCACGGCATCGTGGGAGCTGGGGGCTTAGCAGGACGGATCGGTACTGCCGCGGATCTTCAGGGCATAATCCATGGACCGGCGGAAACCGACGCTGTGTTCCGCCTGCCGATAATAAGGATCGGTCAACATATCGACCGCCGCCGCCGCCATCGCCGCCTTGGGCTGATGGATCGTCGTTAGCTGCGGCCACGCCAGACGCGACGTTGGCGCATCGTCGAACCCGCCAATCGCCAGTTGCTGGGGCACATCCAGGTGATGTTTCATCGCGATCATCAAGACACCGAGCGCCATATCGTCATTGCTTGCGAATATAGCGGTCGGGGGCTCCGCCGAAGAGAGCATCTGCTCCCCCAGCTCGACCCCGGAGCGTACCGAAAAGTCGCCCTCCATGACCAGACTGGTCTCCACCTGCAGGTCCGCCGCCACCATCGCCTCGACGAAGCCTGCATAACGCTTGCGTGACGCGCTATGCGCCGGATCGCCTTTGATGAAGCCGATGCGGCTATGGCCGCGCGCGATCAGGTGCCGCGTCATTTCGGCCGCTGCGGCCTGCTCGTCCATGCGCACATAGCCGGATCGATCCTCCTCCCCGCTGGGGGAGATCCGGACATAGGGGATTTGTGCCGCCTCCAGGATGTCGAGCACCTTCGTGTCGTCGCACAAAGGCGGCGTCAGCATCACGCCATCCAGGCGCAACGTCTTCACGCTTTCGGTCAGATCGCGCGCCCAATGCGGATCGGACCGATCGATCGGCTCGATAAGGAGATGGTAGCTGCGTTCGCGGCAACGCTTGAGTGCGCCCAGCTGAACGTCGGCCGCATAGCCGGAACCGGGATCGTCGGTCAGAAAGCCCAATAGGTAGGATCGCGAACTCGACAGGCTGCGCGCAAAGGCGTTCGGCCGATAATCGAGCTCGCGCACGATGCGCAGCACCTCTTCCCGCTTTTCCGCGCGTACATGCGCCTCGCCGTTGATGACGCGCGATACGGTCTTGGCCGAAACGCCGGCCCGCGCGGCCACATCCTTGATCGTTACTACCGTCAAAATCCGATTCCTCGGCACTGCCGCGCGAACACGGCCACTCCCAGATAACATGCGGCGGGCAGCAGCAAGGAGGCTGCCAGCCCCAGCTGATCGGCCAGCATTCCCGTCACAAACGGCACGATCGCGCCGCCCACCACGGCCATGCACAATAACGTCGCTCCCGGCGTGGCAAGCCGTGGGTCGGCTGGCAATGCCAGGACATAGATTGTCGGATACATGATCGAATTGCACAGGCCGACCGCCAGCAGGGCGACCCCGCCACCGCTCCCATGCAGCGTCGCCGCCACCAAGGCCAGAATGGTCGCACCCACCGCCGCGCCCGTGAGCATCGCTGCCGGAGAAACGTAGCGCATCGCAAACGCGCCGCCCAATCGCCCGATCATCGCACCTGCCCAATAGAGACTGACCAGACGGGCGGCGGCGACCGAGTCGATGTCGAATATCTGCGGCTGAATCAGATAGTTCACCAGCAGGGCGCCGATCGTGACCTCGGCACCCGTATACGCAAAGATCGCCATCGTTCCGGCGAGAAGGCGGCGATCCGCCAACAGCGCCGCCCAATCGATCCTGCCGCTTGTCGAATGCGCGGCGCGGATCGGCGCAAGCAGATTGCGGCACACCAGGAAGGCAAGCGCCAACAGCGCAAGCAGCGCCATCGCGAACAGGAACGGGGGGGCCACGTCCATCAGCGCGGCATGGCGCGTAGCGGCCGGACTTTTCAGGATGAAGGCCGCCCCGACCAGCGGGGCGACAACCGTGCCCGCGGAGTTGAAGGCTTGCAGCAGGTTCAGCCGCGAGGCCGCACCCCCGGCGCGCCCGACGACCGTAACGACCGTATTCGCAGCGATCTGCAGAAAGGTGATGCCGGCGGACAGGAACAATAAGGAAAATAGCAGCAGCGCATAGCTGTGCAGGCCATGCGACCATAGCAGCAGACCACAGGCCAGGGTCATGATGGTCAGCCCGATCGCCGCCGAACGCATGTAGCCGATGCGCATGATCGTCATTCCGATCGGCACCGCGAACAGCAGATAGGACAGATGGAAGGCGAGCTGGACCAGCAGCGCCCGGGCATAATCGAGCCCATAGACCAAGGTCATTCGCGGGACGAAGAGGCTGATCAACGACGACAGGAAGCCGCCGATAAAGAAGACTCCGATGGAGAGGCGGAACAATCGCGCGGCGATAAAATCGGGATTTTCCGCAGCAATCACATCCTTTTCTTAGCCGACAAGACGCTGCGCGCAAGCCCGCTCCGTGAAAAGTTGACATCGATGTCGTAAATCGAGATGGTTAGCTTTGATCCCACCTCTCTGGGATCTACCCCTACTCTTCGGCCGCATTCCGCCGAAGAGCTTGCGGCCACCGCGGCGAGCGCCCGGTGGCCGCTTTTTTGTGCTTTAGCAGTACCTTACCGATGCCGGCACTCAGCAGCCGAAGATTTCGTCCAGCCGAATCGGACACGAAACCCTGATACCGCTAACATCACATTCTTTGACATCGATGTCGTCTGTGCTAGTTTTCAGCGCAAGCAGGAACACACTGCTCAAAAAAATGAAACCGGTGCCATGGGAACGGCACCGCACATAGGGAGGTATCATGAAAGGCTTCGGGCTATCCTTGGCGCTCGCGCGCTCGACTTCTGTAATTGCAATTGCTGCGGGTCTTTCCTTACCTGGTGCTGCGTTGGCGCAGTCGACCGGGGGCAATCCCACTGACGCACAGCCGACGACGGTTGCGCCGGCGACAGCCCAGCCGACACCGGCCGATGCTGCGGGGGGAAGTGCTGCCGACGAGGTGGTCGTCACCGGCATCCGCGCCTCGCTCGAGCGATCGATTGCGATCAAGCGCAATTCGACCGGCGTGGTCGATGCGATCTCGTCGCAGGATATCGGCAAATTCCCCGACACCAATTTGGCGGAATCTTTGCAGCGCATCACGGGCGTCTCGATCAATCGCGTCAATGGCGAGGGTGCCACCGTCACCGTGCGCGGCTTCGGACCGCAATATAATCTGGTGACGCTCAACGGCCGGCAATTGGCGGCGGCGAACATCACCGTCGTCGGCGGCGATCAGAATGGCGATGGCGCGGGCGGCTTCGACCGGTCGTTCAACTTCTCCAATCTTGCCGCCGAGGGCGTGAAGACGCTGGAGGTCTACAAGACGGGTCGCGCGGCCATCCCGACCGGCGGCATCGGCGCCACGATCAACGTCGTCAGCCGCCGCCCGCTCGATGCTCAGGAAGGCGGCCTCACCGGCAGCATTGGCGCCAAGGCCTCCTACGACACCAGCGCCGACGATTGCGTGAAGTGCGGATCCAAGGTGACGCCGGAAGTCTCGGCCGTGCTCAACTGGACCAACACCGAACAGACCTTCGGCGTGTCCGTGTTCGGCAGCTACCAGAAGCGCAACTTCTCCGTTCCCAGCGTTGCCAATAACGGCTGGAATATCGTTCCGATCGCCGACTTCATGAACACCGGCGGCCCGTACATCAACGGCACGACGGTCGTGAAAAACGCGCCGACGAGCGGCTATGTCGGCATTCCCGACGACTTCCGCTATCACTTCTCCGAAGATCGGCGCGAGCGGATCAACGGCCAAGGATCGGTCCAGTGGAAGCCAAGCGACACGCTGCTGATCACCGGCGATGTCCTCTATGCCCAGGACAAGCAGTCGGAGCGCCGGTCGGACACGTCCAACTGGTTCAACCGTCCGTTCGATCAGGTTACCTTCAACAGCAACCCCGGCGTCGCCACGGCCATCTTCCTGCACGAAATCGAGCAGGGATCGACCAAGGATAGCGGCGCCGAGCAGGCCTATCGTGCCCAGAAGGGCACGGTGAAAGATTTCGGCCTGAACGCGAAATGGGACGTGTCCGACCGGTTCACGATCTCCGCCGACGCCCATGTCAGCACCGCATCGAGCGCGCCGGACAATCCGAACGGCGTCAGCTCCACTGCTGTCGCGATCAGCTCGCCAATCCTTTCGGAATATGGGCTGGACCAGAGCACTGGCTTCCCGCAGCAGCAAATCTCGTTCAACGATTCCGCCAAAGGCAATAATAACGGCGTCTGGGACGAGGGCGATCTCGCCACGCAGCAGAACCGTCAGTTCGCCTCATGGCAGCATCAGAATCTGAAGGAGGGCCGGATCGATGCCGGCTGGGATTTCGGCAATGGCGCGCGGTTCGATTTTGGCGGCGATTATCGCAAGTCGAAAGTTACGCAGCGTCAATATAATACGATTCAGACGCTAGGTGACTGGGGCAACGCCAATCCGCGCGACGTGATCCAATATGCGCCGGGGCAGGTGAAGCAATTCTGCACGGCCTGCCAGTTCCACCACAATGATCCCAAAGCCAGCGGTGCCGGCCTGATCGGGTGGCGCACGCAGGATGCGACGAAGCTCTATAACAGCTTGTTCGATGCCTATCAGAAGCTGGGTCACAATCTGCGCGTCGATGCGAACAACAATAACCGCGTGAACGAGAATATCGCCGCAATCTACGGCCAGTTCACGTGGAAGGGTCAGTTCGGCGACATGGACGCCACCCTCGTCGCGGGCGCGCGATATGAACGTACGACCGTCCGTTCAACCTCACTCCAGACGATTCCAACGGCGTTGGTGTGGCAGGCGGATAACGATTTCACGATCCTGCAATCGGCAGACCAGCAGCCCATTTCCGCAAAGGGCAAGTATAACAATCTGCTGCCGTCGATGGACTTCCAGCTCAATTTTACGTCCAATCTGGTGGGTCGTTTCTCGTTCAGCAAAACGATTTCGCGGCCCAATTACGGGGATCTATTCGCGGCAACGACCGCGGCACCTCCGGGACGGCCGACGACACTCGGCGGCACGGCCGGCGGCAACGCCCACAATGCCGATCTTCAGCCGCTGATCTCCGACAACTTCGATCTGTCGCTGGAATGGTATTTCAAGCCAGGCAGCTACTTGTCCGGCGGCTTCTTTGAGAAGCGGGTGCAGAACTTTATCGGCAACAGCCTGGTCAGCCAGAATCTGTTCGGCCTGCGCGATCCGACCGCCGCGACACCCGGCAGCCGTTCGGGCACCGCCAAGACGGCGTTGCAGGGGCTGGGCTACGATCTCAGTGACGTGAACCTATTTACCTACACCGCCCTGCTACAGCAGAATAACAACAACACGGCGGCCGCCACGTCGATCTTCAACCAGAATTACAATGCGGGCACGCGATCCCTCAATCAGGCGTTTGTCGACTCGACGCTGGCCGCGGTCGACATAGCCGGCGATCCCAACGATCCCTTGGCAAACTTCCTGGTCAGCACGCCGATCAACAACAAGAATGCCAAGATCTGGGGCTTCGAACTGGCCGGCACTTATTTCCTTGGAAATACCGGCTTCGGCATTGCCGCGAGCTACACGCTCGTTCGCGGCGATGTGAAGGCCGACGTCAATGCCGATCCGACGGCTAACCAGTTTGCGTTGATCGGCTTGAGCGACACGTACAACATCACCGGCATCTACGATAAGAACGGTCTCTCCGCCCGCGTCGCCTATAATTACCGCAAGAAATTCCTGACCGAACTGAACCGCGGTGGCAGCCACAACCCTGTGTTTGCCGCGCCCTATGGCACGCTGGACGTCAATGTGAGCTACGACATCACGCCGCACATTGCCGTATCGTTCGAGGGCATTAACCTGACCGAAGAAGGCGTCCGCACGTACGGCCGAGACAAGGTCCAGACCTTCTTCCTGCAGGAAGGTTCGGCGCGCTATCTTGTGGGAGCGCGTTTCAAATTCTGATCCTGCCGATACCGATCTCCAAAGCTAAGGCCGCTGTTCGCAGCGGCCTTTTCTTTTAGCGTTCGGCACCCGCCGGGGCGGAACGGCCATTCTTCCATGCGTTATGCGATGAGACGCAAGGAGATGGACCATGCCCCGCGGCGACAAGGACGCATATACGGACAAACAGAAGCGCAAGGCCGAGCATATCGAGGAAAGCTACGAAGAGCGCGGCGTCCCCAAGAAGACGGCGGAAGCGCGTGCTTGGGCGACGGTTAACAAGGAATCCGGCGGCGGCAACAAATCGGGGTCCGGGTGCGGCAAACCCGATAATCATTCTGCATCGTCGCGCGGCGGTCGTGCCAACGCATCCGGTTCCGCCGAGCAGCGATCCGCGGCAGCGCGCAAAGGGTGGGTGACGCGGCGCAAGAAGCAAAGCGCATGATCACGGCCGCCCCCGTTCTGCGCCGATGAAAATCGCGACGTACAACGTCAATGGCATCAACGGCCGGTTGCCGGTGCTGCTGCGCTGGCTCGCCGAGGCGCAGCCCGATGTGGTGTGCCTGCAGGAGTTGAAGGCGCCCGATGAGAAATTTCCCGAAAAAGCGATCCGAGATTTAGGCTACGAAGCCATCTGGCACGGCCAGAAAAGCTGGAACGGCGTTGCCATTTTGAGCCGGATCGGAGCTATCCACGAAACCATGCGCGGTTTGGCGGGGGATCCCGCCGACGATCAGAGCCGATATATCGAGGCTGCCGTCAACGGCGTCCTGATCGGCGCACTATATCTTCCGAACGGAAATCCCAGGCCCGGCCCCAAATTCGAATATAAGCTCCGCTGGTTCGATCGCTTGATCGATCATGCCGCGACCTTGGTGTCGAGCGGATTGCCGGTGATCCTTGCAGGCGATTTCAACGTGATGCCGACTGAGCGTGACGTCTACAAGCCTGAACGTTGGATCGATGATGCGCTGTTCGCACCGGACGTGCGGGCCGCTTATGCCCGACTGCTGGACCAGGGCTGGACCGATGCACTCCGCGCCCGACACCCCGACGAGACCATCTATACCTTCTGGGATTATTTCCGGAATGCCTATGGGCGCAACGCCGGGCTGCGGATCGATCACATTCTGCTGAGCCCGATTCTGGCCGAACGGCTAGAGGATGCCCAGGTCGATGCGCACGTCCGGGGATGGGAAAAGACCAGCGATCATGCGCCCGTATGGGTCACACTCCGCAACTAGCACCCAATTGGCCTGAAAAGTCCGATCATCCTTTGCCAAGTCGGGTATAGCCGTACAGCCTCTATGTTTGTCCACACGCCCGATATCCCCACACTGCGACTGTGTAGCCTGCTGGCAACGCTTTCCTACGCGACCATCTTCCTGGTGCTTTGGGCCCGGCGGCGTAACGAAACCTATTTGCTGTATTGGGGAATGAGCTCCGCCCTTTACGCAACGGGCCTGCTCGGCTTCGAATTTCTGAACGCGCTCTATGCGCCGGTTGGTGCGGCGCTGAATTACGGCATCGTCGCTTTGTCTGATTTCCTGTTGCTGATGGGAATGCGGCGTTTCGATGGGAAAAGCGCGTTTGCGCCGTGGATGATCGTCCCGGTCGTCGGCACGATGGCTGCCGTCGCGGTGCCGTTGATGGCCGTCGACGATCCCGCGACCGCAATGATGATGAGCCATATCGTCGGCGCGGTCGCGCTCGGCAGCTGCATGGTCATTTGCGCCTGTGCCATCCTGTTCGGCGGCGATCGGGAGGCCGGCACGCCCAGGAAGATCGTGGCCTTCGGCATGCTCGTCTATGGCCCCACCTATCTGCTCTCGATCTGGATCGAGATACGTGGCCCGCTGGGCGCTGGCATGCTCGACCTGTTGCCGATGCTGCAGGATCAGGTCCTCCTTGGGGTTCTCAACCTTGGCCTGCTTGCGACGCCGTGGGAACGTGCCCTGCGGGAAGTGACGGATGCGGCCTATCGCGATCCGTTGACGGGCGCCTGGAACCGGACCGCGTTCAAGCAGCAGGAGGCCGCGCTGGCGCTGCCACGGAACAGCCTGTTCCTGATCGACATCGATCACTTCAAGACGATCAATGACACCTATGGCCACGCGGCGGGGGATGCGGTGCTGACGACGTTTGCCGCGCGGATCGAAGCGGTGGCGCGCGCGCGCGACGGGATGTTCGTCCGCCTCGGCGGCGATGAATTCGTGTTGGTTGCGCCCACCACGGATGATGGCGATGCGCTGGCGCTTGCGGAGCAGGTACGGACGGTTCCCGATCTCGCCGGTTCGGGGCTGCCCCGCTACTCGCTCTGCATTGGCCTCTCCCGCGTCCACAGCGGCGAAACGACGCTTTCCCTCGCCATGGCGCGGGCGGATCGGTCGCTATACCGTGCCAAAGCGGCCGGCCGCGATCAGGTCGCGGCCTAGTCGAACAGGCTGGACACCGAGCTTTCGTCGGAGATGCGCTTGATCGCCTCGGCCAATAGCGGGGCGATCGGCAACAGGCGGATCTTGGCGGAGTCGCGTACTGCGTCGAGCGGCTGGATCGAATCCGTAATCACCAACTCGGAGAGTTGCGACCCTTCGACCCGGGCAACGGCCCCGCCGGACAATACGCCGTGGGTGACGTACGCCACGACATCTTCGGCGCCTGCGTCGCGCAGCGCGGCGGCCGCATTGCAGAGCGTGCCGGCGCTGTCGACGATATCGTCGACCAGGATGCAGAAGCGTCCCTCAACCTCGCCGATGATGTTCATCACCTCGCTCTCGCCGGGCTTTTCGCGCCGCTTGTCGACAATAGCGAGGGGGGCATTGGAGAGCCGCTTCGACAAAGCGCGCGCGCGCACCACGCCGCCGACATCGGGGGACACGACCATGAGATTCTTGCGGCCGAACCTTGCCTGTATGTCGGCGGATATGACGGGCGCCGCATAAAGATTGTCGGTCGGGATATCGAAGAAGCCCTGGATCTGACCGGCGTGCAGATCGACCGAGAGAACGCGGTCGGCGCCGGCCACAGTGATGATGTTGGCCACCAGCTTGGCCGAGATCGGCGTGCGCGGCCCGGGCTTACGATCCTGTCGGGCATAGCCGAAATAGGGGATGACCGCGGTGATACGCTTGGCCGAAGCCCGCCGCAGCGCATCGATACAGATCAGCAATTCCATGAGGTTGTCGTTGGTGGGATACCCTGTCGACTGAAGGACGAACACGTCCTCCCCCCGGACATTTTCGTGGATTTCGACGAATACTTCCTCGTCGGCGAAGCGTCGCACCGACGCATCGGTCAGCCCGATCTCCAGATAATCGGCGATCGCCGTGGCGAGCACGCGGTTGGCGTTGCCGGTCATCAACTTCATGCGCGGGCTTCCTTTCGCTCCGGGCTCCTAGCGGCAGGTCGATCCGCGGGGAAGAGCCCGGACGATAATCCCTGCACCCGCCCGCGCCGGATCTTGGCACGAAAGCATGTCTCTGCCACCAGAGGAACGGGGAATGGGGGGGTAAGCAATGACGACAATAGCGGCCAGGACGTGGGCTTATCCACGCCGCCTTCGCGATCCGCTCCTGGCGGCCGCCGGCCTGCTTTTATTGCTGTTGGGCGTGGCCTTCGGCCGTCACGTCACGCAGCCGGCAGTTGCGATGGACCCCTGGATGGTCGTGCATCTGCTGACGATAATCCCCGCTATCCCGCTCGGCGCGATCATGCTGTTGCGGCCCAAGGGCGATCGCCTGCATCGGCTGACCGGCCGCATCTGGGTAGCGCTGATGATGATCGCTGCGCTGACCAGCTTCGGCATACGCCACCTGACGGGCCATCTCAGCCCGATCCATATCCTGTCCGTCATCACGTTGGTCGCACTGCCCCGCGCGATCATCGATGCGCGGGCAGGCCGGATCGCACGGCATCTCCGCACGATGACGATTGTCTATGCGGCACTGGTGACGGCTGGCTACTTTACGTTGATCCCGACGCGGCTGTTAGGCAGCTTCCTGTTCGGCTGAACGCAACGCACGGCTGGCACAGGCTGGCGCGAAACGGCTAAGGGCCGGTCATGACCATAGTCGTTACCCGTTTCGCGCCCTCCCCCACCGGACGCCTGCACGTCGGCAATATACGCGCCGCGCTGCACAACATGCTGTGGGCGCGCAAACATGGCGGTCGTTTTCTGCTCCGGCTGGACGATACCGATCTGGCCCGCTCGACCGACGCATATGCCGACGCGATCCATGCCGATCTCCACTGGCTGGGCCTCGTGCCCGACGCCGCCTTCAAACAGTCGACCCGGTTCGCCTTATATGAGGCGCGATTCGATGCCCTGCGCGCTGCCGGGCGCGTCTACCCCGCTTATGAAACCAGCGAGGAGTTGGATCTCAAGCGCAAGATCCTCGCCGGACGCGGTCTGCCGCCCATTTACGATCGCGCGGCGCTGGCGCTGACCGACGCGGACCGGGCAAAACTGGAAGCCGACGGCATCCGCCCGCATTGGCGCTTCAAGCTCGATCACGATGCGATGATCACCTGGGACGATCTGATCCGCGGCCCCCAGCATCTGGATCCCAAGCTGCAGTCGGATCCGGTCATCCGGCGCGCCGATGGCAGCTGGCTCTACATGCTGCCCAGCGTCATCGACGATATCGACATGGGCGTGACCCACATCGTGCGCGGTGAGGACCATGTCACCAACGCCGGGCTGCAATTGCAGATGTTCGAAGCGCTGGGAGCGACGGCGCCTGCCTTCGCACATGAGGCCTTGCTGGTCGGCAGCGAAGGCAAATTGTCGAAGCGGCTGGGCTCGCTGGGCGCCGACGCGTTTCGCGAGGACGGCATCGAGCCGCTCGCGCTGAACGCCCTGCTCGCGCGGATCGGGACCAGTGATCCGGTGGAGGCGGTCGCGGACATGACGCCCTTGATCGAAGGCATCGATTTCGCCCGGTTCGGCCGTGCGCCTGCGCGGTTCGATATGGAGGAATTGCGCACGCTTAATGCCCGCACCATCCATATGATGGATTTTGCGACGGTGCGGCCGCGGCTGCCGCTCGGCATGAGCGAGGCCTTATGGCTGGCGGTCCGTCCCAATCTTGAGAAGATCGACGAGGCCGCCGCCTGGCTGCAGCTTGTCGAGCATCGCATCGATCTTCCGGCGATCGATCCGGCCGACCGGGATTATCTGCGGGCGGCGGCCGAAGCGGCGCAAGCCATCGAGTGGGGGGACGATCCCTGGCATGCCTTGACCGGGCTGCTGAAGGAGCAGAGCGGTCGAAAGGGCCGCGCCTTGTTCCTGCCGTTACGTGTGGCGCTCACGGGCCAGGAGCACGGTCCCGACATGAAGGCATTGCTGCCGCTGATCGGGCGTCAACGCGCGGCGGAACGCCTGGCTGCCGCGGCCGCCGCCTAGGGCTGGCAACCTGCCCTCCCAGGGTTTATCTTACGATCATGGCTTTCTTTCCCCGCCCGGCCCACCCCCGCGCCGTATTGGCCGATATCAAGCGGCTTTGGGCGACCAGCACGCGGCGTTACAAGCTCGTCTTTGGCGCGGCGGCGGTGGCGGTGACCTCGTTGTTGGTCACGATGTTCGTCGTCGAATCACGATGGGGCGTGATGCCGGAGGGGCCGCAGATCGTTTACGCGACCGACTGGCCGTCCACGCGCACCGATGCCGAGATCAAGACCCAACAGCGCATCGACGCGGTCGAGCGCCGCAAGCTGGCCGACGAGCGGCGGCGCCAATGGCAGAAGGTCGACAACAGCCTGACCGAGATGGGTCTCTGAGCGACGATCCGCGGTTCATGGCCGCCGCGCTCGCGCTCGGCGGGCGCGGACGCGGGCGAACGGCGCCCAATCCCAATGTCGGTTGTATCATTGTTCGTGACGGGCGCGTGGTCGGGCGCGGTTGGACCCAGGCCGGCGGCCGGCCCCATGCCGAAGCGATGGCATTGGCAGAGGCCGGCCCGGCAGCCGAAGGCGCGACCGTCTATGTGACACTGGAACCCTGCGCGCATCGCAGCGCGCGCGGGCCGGCCTGCTCGGATCTTCTGGTGGCGGCCAAGCCGGCCCGTGTGGTGGCGGCGATGCTTGATCCGGACCCGCGCACCGCCGGCGCGGGCTTTGCCCGGCTGCGGGACGCCGGCGTGGATGTGATCGAGGGCCTTCTTGCGAAGGATGCGCGGCGGAGCATGTCCGGCTTTCTGACCCGGCAGGCATGCGGGCGGCCGATGGTGACGCTCAAGCTGGCCATGTCGCTCGACGGCATGATCGCGCGGGCCGATGGCGAAAGCCAATGGATCACCGGCCCCGCCGCGCGCGCGCACGGCCATCTCGAGCGCAGCCGACATGAGGCGATCCTGGTCGGACGCGGCACGTTCGAGGCGGACCGTCCGCGGCTGGATGTGCGGCTGCCCGGACTGGAGCAACAATCGCCGCGACGGATTCTCCTGTCGAGGTCATTCCAGCGAACGCCGGGTGCCATGGCGGCGGGCATGATCGACACGGCGCCTGGAGACGGACCGCACCCCCAGCCCGGGCAGGGGCGGGACGCGTGGGACTTGATCGGATCGCCCTCCGAAATCTCGACGCTGGAAGCCGTCGATCATTTGCTGGTCGAGGGTGGCGCCCAGACGGCGGCGGCTTTCCTCGCCGCTGACCTTGTCGACCGCCTGCTTCTCTATCGCGCGCCGATCCTGATCGGAGCAGGTAAAGCGGCGTTGGGGGATATCGGTCTGACCGCGCTCGGCGACGCGCATGGCCGATGGAAAATGACCGACAGCCGCATGCTTGGCATCGACCGGCTCGAAGTCTACGAGCGCGCTTAGCCCGCAGCAGGAAAAGTTGTTCGACTTTTCCACGCCGGTGCGGCGCAGAGGAAGATATGTTCACGGGCATCATCACCGACATCGGGCGGATCATCGCCATCGAACAACGCGGCGACCTGCGCCTGCGGATCGGCACCGCCTACGATACCGCCAGTATCGATCTGGGCGCGTCGATATCCTGCTCCGGCGTCTGCCTGACCGTGGTCGATAAGGGGCCGGAGTGGTTCGCGGTCGAGGTATCGGCCGAGACCCTGTCGCGCACCGCTGGCACGTGGGCGGACGGCACGGCGCTCAACCTGGAGCGGGCGCTGCGGGTTGGCGACGAACTGGGGGGCCACATCGTAACCGGGCACGTGGACGGGGTGGGCACTGTCGTCGAGATTATACCCGAAGGCGATAGCACCCGGGTCGTGGTGGAAGCACCGGACGCAATCGCACCCTATATCGCCGCCAAAGGATCGATCGCGCTCGACGGGATATCGCTGACGGTGAACGAAGTGTCCGACCTTCCCGGTGGCGGCGTACGCTTCGGCCTCAATATCATCCCCCATACGCAGCAGATGACGACGTGGGGCGATATCGCCCCCGGCCGCGAACTGAATATCGAGATTGACGTGCTGGCGCGCTATCTGGGCCGCATGGAGCAATTGCGCCCGAGGACTACACATGTCGGTTAGCCCCAGCGTCGCGCGGCTGCGCCACGCCTTCCTGTCCACGCCGGAAGAGGTGATCGAGGAAGCACGCAACGGCCGCATGTTCATCCTGGTCGATGATGAGGATCGGGAGAATGAGGGCGACCTGATCATTCCGGCGCAGATGGCGACCCCCGACGCGATCAACTTCATGGCGACGCATGGGCGGGGCCTGATCTGCCTGGCGCTCGCGAAAACACGGGTCGAGCAATTGGGCCTGCCCTTGATGAGCCGGCACAACGGCACGCGTCACGAAACCGCGTTCACCGTTTCGATCGAGGCACGCACCGGTGTCACGACGGGCATTTCCGCCGCCGACCGCGCCCGCACGATCGCCGTGGCGATCGATGCCGCCAATGGCCCCGAGGAGATCGTAAGCCCGGGTCACGTCTTCCCGCTGGTCGCGCGCGAAGGCGGCGTTCTGGTACGCGCCGGGCATACCGAAGCGGCGGTGGACGTATCGCGGCTGGCCGGGCTCAATCCGTCGGGCGTGATCTGTGAGATCATGAACGACGACGGCAGCATGTCGCGGCTGGACGATCTGGTCGCCTTCGCGCAACGCCATGGCCTGAAGATCGGCACGATCCGCGACCTGATCGCCTATCGCCGCCGCCACGATCATCTGGTCGAGAAGCGTGCGACCACCCGCTTCACCAGCCGCTGGGGCGGTGAATGGAATGCGATCAGCTTCTATAATAAGGCCACCGGCGACGAGCAGGTCGCCCTGGTCAAAGGCCAGGTCGATCCCGCCAAGCCCACGCTGGTGCGCATGCACGCCCAGGCCTTGTTCGCCGATATGTTCGGCGAGGAAGGCCCCCGCGGCGGGCTGCTGGCACATTCGATGGAGATCATCGGCGCGGCGGGCAGCGGCGTGATCGTGGTGCTCAACAAGCCGATGATCGGCGGGCTGCTGAGCCAGGTGGTCGCGGCCAAGGGCAATCGCAACGGTGCACCCGATCCCGAAGAGTTGCGCGATTATGGCGTCGGCGCGCAGATCCTGACCGAGCTTGGCGTGCAGGATATGATCCTGCTCACCAATTCGCATCACACGTTGGTCGCGCTCGACGGCTATGGCCTGTCGATCGTCGGCGAACACCCCATCCCTTGTTCCGAGAAAGAGGCCTGATGGCACGCTTCCTGATCGCCGAGGCGCGTTTCTACGCGCATCTCAACGACCTGCTGCTGGAAGGCGCGCGCGCCGCGATCGAGGAAGCCGGCCATCACCACGAGACGGTCACGGTGCCCGGCGCGCTGGAAATTCCGGCGGCGATCGCCATGGCGGCGGAAACCGGGCGCTATGACGGCTTCGTCGCGCTGGGCGTGATCATCCGTGGCGAAACCTATCATTTCGAAGTCGTGTCGAATGAAAGCGCGCGTGCCCTGATGGCGCTGACATTGGACGGGATTCCGATCGGCAACGGTATCCTGACGGTCGAGGACGAGGCCCAGGCCTTGGCGCGCGCCCGCCCGACCGAGAAGGATAAGGGCGGCGAGGCGGCAAAGGCCTCGATTGCGATGCTGGAGCTGAAACAGCGTTTCGGGTGACGCGGCGATAGCGGCTTCCCGCTGGCCTTCGCTGGGGTGACGGGCTGCTCCGTTTCAAGGCCAGCCCTCGCCCCAGCTAGAGTATGATGACTTTACACTGATCCGTTCGTGCCGAGTAGCGACCGAGTTGCCCGCAGGGCTTATCGAGGGCGCGTATCGAGGCATTTGTGATGGCCTCTCGATACGCGCTCTCGACAAGCTCGATCGCTACTCGAGACGAACGGGTCCTACCGAAGTCATCACGCTCCAATCTCAAAATCAAATGACCCCAGCCGGCGCCGGGGTCATCCTTGCTCCGAGAGTGCCGGGGAACGCTCCTAAGCCGGCTGTTCGAACGCGGCGGCGATGTCGATCTTCACCTCGTCCGAAACGAGCGGCAGCGCTGCGGTGACGCCATAGTCGCTCCGCTTCAGCGTGCCGGTGGCAGTGAAGCCGACATTGCGCTTCCCCATCATCGTGCCTGCCCCGACGAAGCTTGCCTCAAGCGTCAGCGGCCGCGTCACGCCGTGCATCGTCAGTTTGCCAACGATCGTGGCGCGCGTCCCACGGAACGTCACGCGATCCGACACGAACGTCATCGCCGGATATTTGGCCGGATCGAAGAACATCGGCGAGCGCAGTTCGTCGGTCAGCTTCTGCACCGGCGTCCAGGCGCTGGCGGTCGGAACGCTGATCGACACGCGCGTTTCCGCCGGCTTGGCCGGATTGAGATCGAGCGTTCCAGACGCATCGCTGAACGACCCACTATAGGGCGTGAAGCCCATGTGCATGACCGAGAAATGGATCTGCGTATGCTTGGACTCGACCGTATAATGGCCGGGGACGGCCAGTTTCACATCGGGCTTGCCCGGTACTTCCTTGGGCATCTGCGCCAAGAGGGGGCTCGCAGCTGCCAGGGCTAGGGCGAAGTACGTCACGCGCATGATCAGGCTCCCGTTGGACGCGCATGTGAATGCGCTTCATTCCGGCGCCGACGTAATTCAATTCCGATCCCACGGACAGGGGTTCGCTTCACTCTTCGCCCATCCGGAGCGCGGCGATGAAAGCCTCTTGCGGGATGCTGACCGAGCCATATTCGCGCATGCGCTTCTTGCCCTCTTTCTGCTTGTCGAGGAGCTTGCGCTTGCGGCTGGCGTCGCCGCCATAGCATTTGGCGGTCACGTCCTTGCGCATCGCCGCAATCGTCTCGCGCGCAATCACCTTGCCGCCGATTGCCGCCTGGATCGGGATCTTGAACAAATGACGCGGGATCAGATCCTTGAGCCGTTCGCACATGCCGCGCCCGCGTGCTTCGGCCGTGCCGCGATGGACGATCATGCTGAGCGCATCGACCGGCTCGGCATTGACCATGATGCTCATCTTGACGAGGTCGCCCTCGCGATAGCCGATCTGGTGATAATCGAAGCTGGCATAGCCGCGGCTGATCGATTTGATCCGGTCGTAGAAATCGAACACCACCTCGTTGAGCGGCAGTTCATAGGTCACCTGCGCACGGCCGGCGACGTAGGTCAGGTTCTTCTGGATGCCGCGCCGATCCTGGCAAAGCTTCAGGATCGAGCCGAGATATTCGTCGGGGCAGTAGATCACCGCTTCGATCCACGGCTCCTCGATGGAGGCGATCCTGCTGGGATCGGGCATATCGGCGGGATTGTGCAGCTCGATCTCGCCGCGATCATGCGCGAGCTGGATCTTGTAGACCACACTCGGTGCGGTGGTGATCAGATCGAGATCATATTCGCGCGTCAGCCGCTCCTGGATGATCTCCAGATGGAGCAACCCCAGGAAGCCGCAGCGGAAGCCGAATCCGAGCGCGGCCGAACTCTCCATCTCGAACGTGAAGCTGGCATCGTTGAGCCGCAACCGCGAAATGCTCTCGCGCAGCTTGTCGAAATCCGCCGCATCGACCGGGAACAGGCCGCAGAACACCACCGGCTGGACGAGCTTGAATCCGGGAAGCGCCTCGGCAGCGGGCTTCTTGGCATCGGTGATCGTGTCACCGACCGCGGTCTGCGCCACTTCCTTGATCTGCGCGGTGATGAAGCCGATCTCGCCCGGTCCGAGTTCGGTCAGTTGCTCGATCTTGGGGCGGAAGCAGCCGACGCGATCGACCAGATGCTGGGTGCCGCCAGCCATGAAGGCGATCTGCGCGCCTTTCTTGAGCACACCGTCGATGACGCGCACGAGAATGACGACGCCGAGATAGGGATCGTACCAGCTGTCGACCAGCATCGCCTTGAGCGGCGCATCGATGTCGCCCTTGGGCGGCGGGATCTTGGCAATGATCGCATCGAGGATTTCGTCGATGCCGATACCCGATTTGGCGGAGGCCAAAACGGCTTCGGAGGCATCGAGGCCGATCACTTCCTCGATTTCGGTGCGGACCTTTTCCGGCTCGGCGGCCGGCAGATCAATCTTGTTGATGACGGGGATGATCTCATGATCATGCTCGATCGACTGATAGACGTTGGCGAGCGTCTGCGCCTCGACGCCCTGCGCCGCGTCCACCACCAGCAGCGCGCCCTCGCACGCAGCGAGCGAGCGCGAGACTTCATAGGCGAAGTCGACATGGCCCGGCGTGTCCATCAGGTTGAGCTCATAGCCCTTCCAGTTCAGCCGCACGGTCTGCGCCTTGATGGTGATGCCGCGCTCTTTCTCGATATCCATATTGTCGAGCACCTGGGCGGACATCTCCCGCTCGGTGAGGCCGCCGGTGCGCTGGATCAGACGATCGGCAAGCGTCGACTTGCCATGATCGATATGCGCGATGATCGAGAAATTACGGATCTTGTCGAGAGGAGTCATGGCGCGCGCCTAGCAGGCGTACGCGCGAGCCGCAAAGGTGGTGAATGAAGATGCGCAGCCGCCCGGAGCCGCTCGTGACGCGCAGGCACCTTTGTGGCGCATATTTGTCGGTCGAATGGCGCAGCGTCCCCCAGCTTTCGCTGGGGTGACGACGGCACAAACCGAGTGGCTAAGGCTTACGCCTTGGCGGCGTTCGCGGCCGGCCCATCGTCGCCGGGGGTCGCATCATAGCTGGTCGGCGCGGCGCCCGGATCCTTGGTAGCCGCGAGTTCGGCCTTCAATGCAGCCACTTCGTCACGCGCTGCGGCAGCCATCGCCTTGACCGCTTCAAATTCCTCGCGGCTGACGAAATCGAACCCGCCGATCCACTGCTTGAACTTCTCGCGGGCATTGCCTTCCGCTTCGCGGCCCATGCCGGCGACGGTTCCGGCAAAGCCGTTCGCCATCTTTACCATATCTTCGAAAAATTTGTTCTCGCTCTGCATGGCCGTGACTCCTGAAGCGGGTTGAAGGCGAAGTGTGTTAGTCAGCTAAATGGGTAGCGCTCAGACATTTGACAAGTTCAGCCGCACGATCGCGCCATTGAGGAAAGAGGCGAAAAGCAGCCAGCCCAGATAGGGCAGCAGCAATGCACCCGCCATGGGCTGGATCCGCCAGAAGGCGACGGCCGTTGCGGCCGTCGCTACGAACAGCATCACGATAATGGCAAGCCCGGCGCGCGCCTGATGCATGCCGAAAAAGACCGGCGACCAGGCGAGGTTCAGCAGCAATTGAACCGCGAACAAGGCGATGGCGACATTGCGCAGCGGATGTTGCGTTTCCAGCACGAGACCAAGCGCCACGCCCATCAGGATATAGAGGATCGTCCACGCCACCGGGAACGCCCAGCCCGGCGGCATGAAGCTGGGCTTGGCGAGCCGCTCGAACCAGGGATTGCCATAGCCCGAATTGCTCAGCCAGCCGGACGCCATGCCCAGCAGCACGATGATCGGGATCGTGATCATCCAGGCGGACAGTTTCATGGCGTCTCTCCTCTAATCGCCGCGAGGAGGAATTCGACATTGCCCTCGGGACCCGTGATCGGGCTTCGTTCAATACCCGCAACGACCCAGCCTTCGCCTTCGATCCAGGCACGCACCTCTTCGCAGACACGGGCGTGAACGGCAGGATCCCGCACTACGCCGCCCTTGCCGACTTCCTCACGCCCAGCTTCGAATTGCGGCTTGATCAACGCCACCAGCCGCGCCGCCGGCTTGGCGAAGCGGATTGGCCTATCAAGGACCTTGGCAAGTCCGATGAAGCTTGCGTCGCAGACGATCAGATCGACGCTTTCGGCTATCTCGGCCGCGGTCAGGTTGCGGGCATTGGTCTTTTCCAGCACGATCACGCGATCGTCCTGGCGCAGCTTCCAGGCCAGCTGGTTGGTCCCGCTATCGACCGCATAGACCCGCGCCGCGCCGCGCGTGAGCAGGACGTCGGTAAATCCCCCGGTCGATGAACCGACATCGATCGCGACCGCGCCGGCGACGTCCCACGCGAAATGGCGTAGCGCGTGATCCAGCTTGATGCCGCCACGCGAAACCCAGGGATGATCCCGGCCGCGCACGTCCAGCGGCGCGTCGATCGCGATCTGCTCACCTGCCTTGGCCAGCTTGCGCTCGCCGGAAAAAACCAGCCCGGCGAGGATCAGGGACTGTGCGCGCGTACGACTTTCGACAAGGCCGCGGTCGACCAGCAACTGATCGGCACGGAGACGGGAGATCTTCATAGCGCTTCCCTAACCTATTGCAGCGTTCCGCGCATCGACCCTGTCGCGAACCGACGACGCCCTTGCCAAACCTCCAGCCGCGTGATTCAACCAACCTGATTGGTTAAGGAAAGTCGCCGATGATAACCTGCATCCGTGAAGTGCGTTTGGCCAAGGGACTTACCTTGCTGGATGTAGCCGCCCGTTGCGACCCGCCGACCACGGCGCAGACGATCGGCCGGTTGGAGACGGGCACGCGCACGGTGAGCGTCGGCTGGCTGAACCGCATTGCGGCTGCGCTCGGCGTTGCGGCCGCCGATCTGGTGCAACTGCCCGACAAGGCCGAATTGCCCGTGCGCGCCTTGCTCACGCGCGATGGCGCGCGGGCACCGGGCAAGACGTTGTCGGCGACGCCACCGCAACCTGGGGCAAAGGCGCTCGCCATCCTGGTGGAGCAGGGTGTGGGCGATTACCGCGCCGGCGATGCGATGTGGTGCGAACAGATCGAGCGTGCGCATTTTGCGCGGGCGCTCAATCGCGATGTGCTGGTACCACGGCCGGGCGGGCGCTTCGCCTTTGGGCGCATGATCGGGATAGACGGCCAAAAGCTCCTGCTATTGTCGCTGGCCAGTGGTGCGCGGCAGACCGTTATCGCCGATGCGCCCTGGCTGGCGGTCGCCCGCCGCCTGGTGCGCGAACTCTAGCACCGCTCAACCGAGATCGTCTCGGCAGGTCCGTGCCGCTAGCCCGGATCGCAGGCGCGATAATCGCCGTCCTGACATGCCTCGACCCTGCGCCGCCATCGTTCCCGCGCGCGCTGATACGCCTCCTGCGCGTCCCGATATCGAGTCATTGCGGCTGCATTGTTGGCATTGCGATAGTCGACCCTATCGGCCGCACTACGGTTTAGTTGCTCGGTACGGAGTCGGTCGGCGCGGTGCTCTGCATCCTCCTCGCCTGATTGCGCGAAGGACGGCGTTGCAAGAAGGGCCAGCGCCAGAGCAAACAAGGTCCGCATGGCGTACGGCTAACGCCGCGCCGCTTGCTCCTCGCTGAATGTCAGATCAGCGACACGCCATCCACGTCGATCAGATCGGGGCCGACATAAGTGCCCACCAGCTTCACGCGCTTTTCCACTTCGTCGATCGGCGTACGCCGCAGATCGAGCGTGAACCGCCCCCCGACGTCGCGGCGAAGGTAAAAGCTGCCACCCTCACGCAGCAGCAGCCCCGTCTCTTCTATTCGCTGTCCGATTTGCATGACGCCGGCCTTAACGCCGCGGCGGCACCCCGCGCCATTGCGAACCGTGCAGTCGCTTCATCACGCGCTGCACTGTTGCAGCGGCGCGACAACCTAGAGCAAGTGGCAAGGGAACCATGCCGCTGTCGCCTCGCTTTGCCGGAAGGAGCAATGACGCTCCGCCCCGGAGATATCGTCTTGGAAATCACCCAGCTCATTCTCGACGACCATGCCGAACAACGCAGGCTGTTCGCGATGCTGGACGAGATTGATCGCGCCGACACCGCGGCGCTCACGTCGATCTGGCGCCGCCTGCGCGCCCTGCTCGATACGCATGCCGAGGCGGAAGAGCGTTTCTTCTATCCCGATTTGCTGAAGATCGGCGAAGGCGCGGCCGATGCCGACAGTGCCGAGGACGAAACCGAGGACGCCATCGAGGATCATAATGAGATCCGCGATACCGGCGCGGCCGTCGACAAGGAAGCAGTAGGCAGCGATGCCTGGTTCGCCGCGCTCGACGCCTGCAACAAGGCGAATGGCGACCATATGGCCGAAGAAGAGCGGCAGGGGCTCGCGGACTTCCGCCGTCGCGCCGATCAGGCGCGCAGTCACGATCTGGCGGTGCGCTTTGCGGCCTTCGAAGCGGAAAATCTTACCGGCGTCCGTCCGGTCAACAAGGACCCGGACGCCTATATCGAAGCCAACAGCTGACGCCCCGGCCATTGCGACATTTTGCGACAAAGTAGCGGCGTGCCTGACAAAGGCTTGCGACAAGCGGGGTCCATTTAGTCCTCAGCGCCGATCATCGGCGTCGATGAGGAGATAAGAGATGAAGAAGTTCCTTCTTGCCGCCGTGGCCGCTTCAGTGATCGCCGGTCCTGTTATGGCACAGCCCTTTGGCCATAATGATCGCGGTCGTTACGAGCAGCGTTACGACAATCGCGGCCATGATAATCGCGGCCATGACAATCGCGGGCAGTTCAACCGGTACGACAAGCGCAACCAAAATCAGTATCGCAGCTGGCGTCGGGGCGAACGGTTCGATCACCGCTACGCACGCAATTATCGGGTGATCTCCAGCCCGCGCTATTATCGCCTGAACGATGCGCCGCGCGGCTATCGCTGGGTTCAGTCGGGCAATGATGCGCTGCTGATCGGCATCACCAGCGGCGTGATCGCCTCCGTGCTGGCCAATGCGATCTACTAAGTCACAGCAAGGCCCCGGGCTGCGAAGCCCCGGGGCCTTCGCTTTGCGCCCATAGCTACGCTACGGAAGAGAGAGTGACTGAACCGCACATCCTGCTGGTCGACGATGAACGCGACATCCGTGATCCGCTCGCCGCGTATCTCGCCAAGAATGCGCTGCGCGTCACCAAGGCGGACAGCGCTGCGGCGGCGCGGGAGATTTTGGCGGTCCACGCGATCGACCTGGTGCTGCTGGATATCATGATGCCGGGCGAAGACGGGCTGTCACTCGCTCGCTTCCTGCGCGCCACCACGCAGGTGCCGGTAATCCTGCTGACAGCCAAAACCGAAGAGATGGACCGTATCCTCGGGCTGGAAATCGGCGCCGACGATTATGTCACCAAGCCTTTTTCACCGCGCGAGCTGCTCGCGCGCATCAAGGCGGTGCTGCGGCGAACAAGCGGCGGCCCCCAGGACGTTCACGCGCCGGATGCGCAGGGCTTCGCTTTTGCCGACTGGATCCTGCGTACCGGCGAGCGCGAACTGGTCGGCGCGGATGGAGTTGCCGTCCCGCTGTCGACGGGCGAATATAATCTGCTCCATGCGTTCGTGACCCATCCCAAACGCGTGCTCACACGTGATCAACTGCTGGATCTCAGCGCCGGGCGCGAACTCGCCGCCTTCGAACGGAGCATCGACAATCATATAAGCCGTCTGCGCCGCAAGGTCGAGGCGGATCCGGCCGAGCCGAAATTGATCAAGACGATCTGGGGCGGCGGATACATGCTGGCCGCCGAGGTCCGGCGGATATGAGGCGGTTCCTGCCAACCAGCCTAGCCGCGCAGATGGCGTGGCTGCTGGGCCTGGCCCTGCTGGTCGCGCAGCTGGCCAATTTCGCCCTCATCCTGAACGAACGGCAGAAGCTCAGCCTTGCCAAGACGGAAGGTCCGGCCATTGCCACGTTCGCCGCCGTGGCGGACGATTTCGGTGATGCCGCACCCATCTTCCGTAATGCCGTGATCGAAGATCAGAGCCGGCGCGGCGCCCGCTATGCAATGGCGACCGCCAGCGGGATCGCCGACAAAGAGCGCGACGCGGCGCTGGAAGCGCAGTTGCGCACGGCGCTGGTCAAAGCGGGCGCCCCCGCCCAGGCGGTCCGGGCCGCTCGCGGCGGCGACATGCAGATCAATCCGCGCACCGGGCGCCGACGCGAACTTCCTGCCGACGTCCAGCTACTGCGTTTCGCCACGCGCCAGCAGGACGGAAGCTGGCTGACGGCGCGCATCGCCACGGCGAAACGCGACCCGCTGCTGGCGCTGCGGCTGGGGGCGGCGACGTTGCTCCTGTATCTGCTCGTACTGGGCGCCACGATCTGGATCGCGATCAAGATTGCTCGGCCGCTGCGCGACCTTACGCGCGCCACCGGTCGCTTTCACGGCCGTGACGAGCCGATCCCGGTCCCCTCGCGCGGGCCTAGCGACGTCGTGAAGGCGATCGAGGCGTTCAATGCCATGGGCCAGCGCATGACCCGGCTGCTCGATGAGAAGGATCATATGCTCGGTGCGATCGGCCACGATCTGCGGACGCCGCTCGCATCGCTTCGCATCCGGATCGAGTCGATGGACCCGCCCGAAGAGCGGGAGGCTGCCATCGCGAAGGTGACCGAGATGACCGCCATGCTGGAGGACATCCTGATCCTGGCGCGCACCGGGCGGGCACGGGAAAGTGCGCGCGACGTGGACGTGACCGCTTTGGCCGAAGCGGTGGTGGAAGAATATCGCGAGCTGGGGCAGGCCGTGACCTTCCTGCCCTCCGTCCGCCAGGTTGCGTCGGTGCACCCCGATCTCGTCCGACGTGCGCTCCGCAACCTGATCGACAATGCCATCAAATATGCCGGCGACACGAACGTGGTGGTGGAGCCGACCGAAGCCGGCGTGGCGCTCAGCGTCCTCGATACAGGCCCTGGCATCCCCGCCGATGCGCGCGATCGGGTGATGCGTCCGTTTCAGCGGCTCGAAGGATCGCGCAATCGCGACACGGGCGGTTCCGGCCTGGGCCTCGCAATCGCCACCAGCGTGGCCGAAAGTCATGGCGGACGCCTCGCCCTCGCCGACAATCCGCCGCAAGGGCTTAAGGCGTCGATCCTTCTGCCGACGGTGCCAATGCCGCAGGCCTGACCCGCGCAGGCGTGTGGATACGCAACGCCAGCCCCAGCCACAGCAGCCCGACGCCCCATCCCGCCATCACGTCGCCTGGCCAATGGACGGCCAACGCAAGGCGCGTCCAGCCGATGATCAACGCCGCCAGGAAGGCCAGGACAAAAGCCGGTCGACCGCCGATGACGACGGCCAGTGCGAGGCAGGTCATGAGCGTACCGGCCGCGTGCGAGCTCGGGAAGCTCCAGGACTGCACCAGTTCGAGCCGATCGATCAGCGGCGGACGCGGCCTGGTTATGAGGAGCTTCAACCCTTCCACCACCAAGCGGCCGCTCGCGACCGTGGTGAACAGCCACAGCGCTTCGCCCGCCCGGCGGCGCCACAACAATAGTCCGATGGCCAGGAACCCGACCGGTCCCATGACCCCGAAGCCGCCCAGCGCCGACAGCTGCACCACGACCGGTGTCCATGCGGTCCCCCGGAGACGGAACAGATGGTGGAGCGGCACATCCCATCCCACCTGCCACGATACCAAGCCGACCAGGACGAGCAGGACGCCCGCGACGATGAGGGCGTAAGATGTACGATGCTGGATCACGCCGGCCGTTTCTCACATCTTATACTTGCCCGCCAGTCGATCACGCGTTTCTATCGCAACGCATTGCGGAGGCCGTGAATGAGCGAGTCCACTATCATCCTGCGCCGTTGGGCGTCGCGCATCCGCACCGCGGATGAGGCTGCCTATATCGCTTATATCGGCGACACCGGCCTGGCGGATTACCGTGCCACGCCCGGCAACCTCGGCGCGCAAATGCTGCTGCGGTCGCTGGGCGACGGCACCAGCGAGGTCACGACGTTAAGCTGGTGGCGCGACATGAATGCCATCCGGGCCTTTGCGGGCGAAGCGGCCGAAACCGCGCGCTACTATCCGGACGACGATCGCTTCCTGCTGGATAAGCCCGAAAATGTCGAACATCACCGGATCGTGGCCGGACAACAGCCGGATCGCCTCTGAACGGCCATGTGCGGCGCGATCATACCGGCAAGGCGGTCGTATATTTGGTTGTCGAGAGCGCGAAATGGGATGCCGCGCCGCCGACGGAAGGGTGCTCCAGCAACGTCCGCATGAGGAATTCCTCATAATCGGCGACGTCTGCCGCGACGATGCGAAGAAGATAATCCCATTCGCCCGACATGGAATAGCATTCCATCACTTCCGGGCGGGTGCGGACGAACGCCTCGAACTGCGCCCTGACGTCGCGGGCGTGGCTGCGAACGCGAATGTTGCAAATCACATTGACGCCTCGCCCGACCTTTTCGGGATTCACCAGCCGGACATTGGCCGCCAGTATGCCGGCCGTCTCCAGCGCACGGATCCTGCGCCAGCAGGATGCCGGCGACGAGCCGACTCGCTCGGCCAGATCGGCATGACTGATCGAGGCGTCTTTCTGCAATTGTTCGACGATCCGCCGGTCGAGCGTTTCCAGTTTGGAACTATTTTTCATGCCACAGCGCTCCGGTGAACTGACGTTTCGCATGAAGGCGTAAAGCCCGCGAGATTGAAAGGCAAATTCGGCAGTAGAATGCGATTCTATATCTATGGCAGACACCATTTTGCAGCGCCCAGCGCACGCCAACGCGGATTGGACCGTCTCGCAGGACTGGACCTCTTACACCGCGCTCGAACATGCCACGTGGGATCGCCTGTTCGAACGGCAGGCGAAGATGCTGCCGGGGCGCGCCGTGCCCGAATTTCTGAAGGGGCTGGACGTGCTCCGCATGTCCAAGCCCGGCATTCCCGATTTCAACGAGCTCAACGAACGGTTGATGGCCGCCACCGGATGGCAGGTACTGGCCGTCCCCGGCCTCGTCCCGGACGATGTTTTCTTCAATCATCTGGCGGAGCGGCGCTTTGTCGCCGGTCGGTTCATCCGCACGCCGGAACAGCTGGATTATCTGCAGGAGCCGGACATTTTCCACGACGTGTTCGGTCATGTCCCGTTGCTCGCGAACCCGGTGTTTGCGGATTATATGCAAGCCTACGGTAGGGGCGGACAGCGAGCCGCCGACGCGGGCGCTATCGCCAAGCTGGCACGTCTTTACTGGTATACGGTCGAATTCGGGCTGGTCCGCTCGCCGGAAGGGATGCGCATCTATGGCGCCGGCATCGTATCGTCTTATGGCGAATCGGTTTTCGCGCTGGATGATCCTTCGCCCAACCGGCTTGGTTTCGATCTGAAGCGGCTGATGCGCACACAGTATCGCATCGACGATTATCAACAGAATTACTTCGTCATCGACAGTTTCGACGACCTTCTGCGCACCACGGTAGAGACGGATTTCGGCCCCCTCTATGCCGAGCTGGAGACCATGCCGGATATCGCGATCGACACGATCCTGCCGACCGATCGCGTCTATACGCGCGGCACGCAGGCCTATGCGCGTGAACGCGAGAAAGAGTTGCTCCAGGAATCCTGAGCGCCGGCGCACCAGCGCGTGAGCATAAGATTCGTCAGAAATGGAAACAAAGCGCGCCGCCGCGCTTGCTATAAATGTATGTCACCCGTACTATAACCGGCAGATAAGATCGCGGCCGTGAAGTCGCGCAAACGGGGTGAGGATGATGGCAAACGCGCGCGATGCCATGTTTGGCGTCATTGCCGAACGGCTGGGGTATCAGCTCCGCCGGCTGGATATCATGGCGATGAGCGCCTTGTTCGAAGCGCTTTCGCAGATCGGCGTGACCCCAGGCCGTGCCACTGCGCTTATCTTTATCAGCTTGCACGAAGGCTGCGATCAGAACGCCTTGGGCCGTGCGCTCGGCATCAACCGCGCGAGCACCATGGCCACGGTCAATGCGCTCGTTTCCTTGGGCGCGGCCGAACGTCGCCCTGGCCGGGATCGGCGCAGCAACGCGCTTCACCTGACCGAAGCCGGTCGCCGGCTCTGCGCCGAAGTGGAGCAGGTGACCGCCGACCATGACGCCGAATTCTTCGGGGTGCTGAGCGCGGAAGAGAAAGCGACGCTCGATCATCTCATCCGCAAGACACGTGCGCTCAATGTCCCGGGTGGGCAGCGCGTGAGTACGACAACCCGGGCACTCCTGAGGAGGATCAAATGAGGGGCATCTACCGAGCGGGCCTGTTGTCGGGCATTGCATTGCTCGCGGTGACGGGCGCGCAGGCACAGGAATCGGGCGCGTCGACGAGTGCGACGGCCCGCCCTGCGGACGCCGCAGCCAACCAGGACGTCGAAGGCAATGAGATCGTGGTTACGGCGCGCCGCACTTCCGAACGGCTTCAGGACGTGCCGGTGGCCGTCACGGCCTTTGGCGGCGCGGCGCTTGCCGCCCGCAACGTCGACACGCTCGACCAGATCGCCAAATATACGCCGAACATCCGCTTCGACGGGGCGGCGGCGCTCTCCGGCGGCAATTACAATGCCACCGTCTTCATCCGCGGCGTCGGCCAGAATGATTTCGCCATCTTCTCCGATCCCGGCGTCGGCTTCTATGTCGATGACGTCTATTATGCGCGCTCGATCGGAGGCGTCATGGATGCGGTCGATATCGACAGCGTGCAGGTGTTGCGCGGTCCGCAGGGCACGCTGTTTGGCAAGAACACGATCGGCGGCGCGGTCCTGATCAACACCACGCAACCGGACCTGAACACGACCAGCGGCCGGGTCGAGGCCACCTATGGCCGCTTCGATCGGATGGACGCGAAGGGTGCGATCAACATCCCGATCATCGACGATAAGGTCGGGCTACGCATCTCCGGCGCGACGCTCAACCGTGATGGCTATGTCAAACGGCTGTTCGATGGCGAGACGCAGGGCAATCGTTCCGCCCAGATGGTGCGCGCCAAGCTGCGCATCCGGCCGACGCCGGACCTCACGATTGATCTCGGCGCCGATTACACCCGGGCGCGGGAAAATTCGGCGCCGTCCGATCTGCTCGCGGTCGGCAATTCGCCGGGCATCACCGGCATCCCCTTCCTGGTGAATTACAACCGTTATGTGGCGCCATCGCGCGGCATCATCGCGCCCAACGGCCAGCCCACGCTCAACCCCAGCTACATCACGGACAGCCCGTACGAGACCTGGGCAGGCGGGCCCAATGACAATGATCTGGACCTGTGGGGCGTGCAGGGGGTCGTGGCCTATGATCTGGGGGGCGCGACGCTGAAGTCGATCTCCGCCTATCGCGACATGAAGGCCTATTTCACCCGCGACGGCGACAATACGCCGTTCGTCTTCCGTCAGACCACCAACCGCGACAAGCAGTGGCAGTTCAGCCAGGAATTGCAGCTGACGGGCAAGTTGCTGAACGACCGGCTGAGCTATGTGGTCGGCGGATTCTACTTCAAGGAAAAGGCGTCCGACATCGCGACCGCCGATCTGGCGATCGGCCTGTGGGCACCGGCCGCGCCGCCACCCTACACACCGGCTGTGTTCATCCAGAACTATACCAACAATCGCAGCTACGCCGCCTACGGCCAGCTCGATTATGAGATCGTGCCGCGCCTGAGCGTGACGGTTGGCGGCCGTTATACCAGCGACAAGAAGATCTTCACGTCGATCAATACGCGCCAGCGCGACAATGTGACCTTCGTCAACGTCACCAAGGACGCCACCTTCAAGAAGTTTACGCCGCGCGTCGGCCTGAACTATAAGGCGAGCGACGATCTGCTACTGTACGGCTCTTTCTCGCGCGGGTTCAAGCAGGGCGGCTTCAACGGACGCCCGTTGGACAATGCGGGCGAAGTCACCGAATATGCGCCGGAGACGCTCGACACGTATGAAGCAGGCGTGAAGGCACAGTGGCTGGACGGCGCGCTGACCACTAATTTCGCCGCCTTCCATTCCATCTACAAAGACATCCAGCTGACGGTGAACCAGACGCCGACCAACTTCGTGGCCAATGCCGCCAAGGGCAAGATTGACGGGTTCGAGTTCGAAACGGTGATGCGGCCGGCGCGTTGGTTCACGTTCAACGCCGCGGTCGGCTATCTGGACGCGCGCTACACCGCGGTCGGCGCCGGGCTCGGCCCGACGCAGGTGCTGCCGATCACGGTCAACACCCATTTCGTCAAGGCGCCCAAATGGACGCTCAGTTCGGGCGCGGAAGTCAGCCATGAATTCAGTAACGGCGGCAAGATGGCGCTGCGTACCGATCTGACCGTGTACAGCCGCATCTATCACGACGTCGCCAATTCGCCGCTGATCACGGATGATGGCTATAGCTTGGTCAATGCCCGGCTGACCTACACTTTGCCCGGCCAGGCGATCCAATTGTCCGTCTTTGGTACGAACCTGACCAAGGCGCTATATCTAGTGTCGGGCAACGTCTCCGGCGCGTTCGGCCTTGCCGAAGCCAGCTATGGCCGCCCCCGCGAATGGGGCGTGTCCGCCAGCTACCGCTTCTGATCGATCCTAACGGCAGTCGGGCATCGGCAACGATGCGCGGCTGCCGTGATCGACACGCGCTGACTAGCAAATTGACGGGAAAATGGTGGGCGGTGACGGGCTCGAACCGCCGACCCTCTCGGTGTAAACGAGATGCTCTACCAACTGAGCTAACCGCCCGATGCCCGCATCGCGAGCGATCCTCACAATGCCGCGCCGTGACGCATTATCGTGACTGGTCGCCCACCGGAACCGGCGGGCGACGGTCAGATAGGGCGAAACGGCCGTGGCGTAAACTACCTCTTTCGATGCGCCTCACGCCCTGTCATTTTGGGGCCAGCACGAAATCGATGCTGGTCGACACCGTATTGGAATTGGTGCCGGCCATGATCGGCGGCGCTGCCCGCTGCACCTGCGGAGCCATAGCGCGGTCCTCCATCGCCCCCATTTGCGGCATGGAGCCGCCTTCGCCGCCGTCGCGGATCGACAGCACGCGGACGATTTTCAGGTTCGCCGCTGTCGCATAGGCCTGTGCCTTGGCCTGCGCCGCACGGAACGCATTGCTATAGGCGGCGAGATTCGCCTTCTCCGGATCGGCGACGCTGAGGTCGGGGCCGGAGACGATATTGGCGCCGGCGGCGGTCACGTCGGCGATTGCCTGGCCGGCGCGCTTGATGTCGCGCACGCGCACGGCGATGATATTATTCGCCTCATATTTCCCCCGGTTTTTGCCATAGTCGATGCGGCCGAGCGAGACATTGCGCGTCTGGATGTCGCGTTCCGGCACGTTCAGCTTGGCCAGCGCCGCCGTGATCCGGCCCATCACCTGGGCATTGCCGGCGGCGGCCTGCTGCGCATTCGCCCCGATACTGGACAGGCCGGCGGTGAACAGCGCCTGATCCGGCGTCGCCTCGGCTTGGCCAGTGGCGGAGATGGACAGCAACGTCTCGCCCCGCTGCAAACCGCGCGGATCGGGCGCTTCCCGACTGCAGGCGGACAGACCCGCAAGGGCCAGGAGAAGTGGAAGCGCCGTGATCCGTGTCATGCGATCTTTCCTTTCAGGGATAGTAACAGTCTAACGGATCTACGCGCGGCGGCAATTGTGCCGATCCGTTGTTGGGCACTGCGGGAACTTACCGGCATCTTTTGCTTATCTTGTGATGTCGGTGACGACGGAGGCGGTTGCCATGTTCGAGCGATTTCGCATCAAGACGGCGCTGCGGGGGGAGATCATTCTCCTGCGGCAACAAGGCCTCGACAGCAACGCGCTGGCGCAGGCGGAGCTTTTATTCTTCGAACCGGCATTCTTCGTGGCGCCGCGGATGAAGCGGGAGCGCTGGACGTCGGAACAGGCGATGGTGCACATGGTCACCGAAATGCTGGTCCAGGCGGAAAAGCAGGGTGCGCTGACCGCGCTGCGCACGGAGGATGCCCGCGTTTACGAAGCGCTACGGGCAATCTATCGCCACGTGATCGCGCGTGCTGCCGCCGATCCGGCCCTGGCCGCCTGCGTCAGCAAGCCGGAATGGGCGCAACCGGCACCGTTTGCGGATGGCGGCGAGTCGACGGCATAACCCCTAAAACCCGGCGCGCGCCGCGCCTGCGCGATCACGGCTTGGTCCCGGCCCGCGCGGCGCATAAAGCGACGCGATGCGCGCTGCCCCCATCTCTTTGCCCTGGCGTCGCGAAGCGGGTGCGACGGTGCGGCTGGCTGCGCCTTTGGTGTTAACCAATCTGACCCAGGCGATGATCCAGGGCACGGATGTTGTGCTGCTTGGCTGGCTCAGCGCACGCAATCTGGCGGCGAGCGCACTGGGCGCGAATCTGTTCGTGGCCTTCCTGGTCTTCGGGATGGGCCTGGTGACGGCCTCGTCCCCGCTGCTGAGCCGCCAGCTGGGCCGCATGCCGCACAGCGTGCGCGACGTGCGCCGCACGGTGCGGCAAACGATGTGGGCAGCACTGACCGTTGCCGTGCCGGTGCTGATCATCCTGTGGCATGCCGATACGCTGCTGGTCGCGCTGGGTCAGGATCCCATGCTGGCGCGGGATGCGGCCTTGTTCGTGCGCGCACTGGAATGGAGCCTGATTCCGGCGTTGCTGTACCTGGTGCTGCGCTCGTTCGTCGCGGCGCTGGAGCGCCCGATATGGTCGATGCTGATCGGCACGGGCGGTGTGATCTTCAACGCAATCATCAATTACGGCCTGATCTTCGGCGCGTTCGGGCTGCCGCAATTGGGGCTGGTCGGTGCCGGCATTGGCAGCACGATCACGCAGACGGCCATGTTCCTCGGCATGGCGACGGTCGTGATGGTGCATCCGCAATTCCGGCGGTATCGCCTGTTCGGGAATTTCTGGCGGTCCGATTGGGCACGCTATCGCCAGGTGTGGCGCCTCGGGGCGCCAATCGCGGTGACACTTGGCCTGGAAGTGACGGTATTCAACGCTGCCGTTTTCCTGATGGGATTGATTGGCACGGCCGCCCTTGCGGCCCACGCGGTCGCCATCCAAATCTGCACCTTCACCTTCATGGTACCGTTAGGGCTGGCCCAAGCCGCAACCGTACGCGTCGGCCTCGCCTTCGGCCGGGAGGATCGGGACGGCATCCGCCGGGCAGGGTGGACCGCCTTCGTAATGGGTGTCGGCTTCATGGCGCTGACCGCCTGCCTGTTATGGGTGGCGCCGCGGCCGATCGTCAGTCTGTTCCTGGATCTGCATGAGCCCGCCAATCTGCCGGTGGTGGCGTTGGCGGTCACCTTCCTTGGCGTCGCGGCCGTCTTCCAGATCGTCGACGGGGCGCAGGCTGTTGCGGCGGGCATGTTGCGCGGGCTGCACGATACGACGGTGCCGATGCTGTTCGCGGCCTTCGGCTATTGGATCGTTGGGCTCGGCGTCGCGGTCGGGCTGGGGTTCGGGCTCGGCTGGGGCGGCATCGGTATCTGGATCGGGCTAGCCAGCGGACTGGCCGTCGTTGCCGTACTGATGATTACGCGGTGGATACGGCGTGACCGATTGAGGCTCGGCCGCCCGTCAGGCGACGTCGTCCTGCATGCGCCGGTGGCCTGAGGCCACCGGCATTATTGTCTACCAATGGGTAGGCTTGGGATTACGCTCATCGAAATCCATCTGATGCCAATAAGGATAAGCCGGCGCCCGACGGCTCGCATCATCCAGCAGCGCAATATGCTCCGCATCCAGGGTCCAGCCGACCGCGCCCAAATTCTGGCGAAGCTGATCCTCGGTGCGGGCACCCACCACGATGTTCGCGACGGTCGGCCGGGTCAGCAGCCAGGCCAGCGCGATCTGGCTGACGCTCTTGCCGGTATCGGCGGCAACCTTGTCGAGCGCATCGACGACATCGAACAGATAGTCCTCGTCGACGTGCGGCCCGCCGACGGCGCCACCTTTCGCGATACGCCCTTCGCCGATCGGCTGCCCGCGCCGGATCTTGCCCGTCAGGCGACCCCAGCCGAGCGGGCTCCACACCATCAGGCCCACGCCTTGGTCGATCCCCAAGGGCATCAGCTCATGCTCATAATCGCGCCCGACGAGCGAATAATAGCCCTGATAGGCGACGTAGCGCGACAGACCGTAGGCGTCGGAGACCGCCAGGCTTTTCATCAGGTGCCAGCCGGAAAAGTTCGACGCGCCGATATAGCCGATCTTGCCGGCCGTGATCAGGTCGTCCAACGCGCGCAGCGTCTCTTCCACGGGCGTGAGCGCGTCGAAGCCATGCATGAAATACAGATCGATATGATCCGTACCCAGCCGCTTCAGGCTGCCTTCGACCGAGCGGACAAGATGGTAGCGCGACGAGCCGGTATCGTTCGGTCCATCCCCCTTGCGAAAGCTCGCCTTGGTGGAAATCATCGCGCGGTCGCGCTTGCCTTTCAAAGCGGCGCCCAGCACCTCTTCCGAACGGCCTTGCGAATAGATGTCGGCCGTGTCGAACAGCGTCACGCCGGCATCGAGGCAGATGTCGATCAAGCGGCTGGCCTCATCGACATCGGTCTGCCCCCATCGTTCGAAGAAGGCATTGCTGCCGCCGAACGTGCCCGTGCCGAAGCTGAGCGCGGGAACCTTAAGGCCTGAGCGGCCGAGCTGGCGATAATCCATGATGTGCGCCTCTAGATCGATGAGCCGTGGTGCGCGGCAGGATGACCGGGATCCGGTGCAAGCCGCAACCTCACAACATATCGCGCGCTATGACGATCCACCCGTAATGCTCAGCGCCACGGCTTCGGCGACCTTGATGCCGTCGATCGCAGCCGACAGGATGCCGCCGGCATAGCCTGCGCCCTCGCCCGCCGGAAACAGGCGCGCGGTGTTGAGACTCTGGAAGTCCCTGCCGCGCGTGATGCGGATCGGGGATGATGTCCGTGTTTCGACGCCCGTCATGACCGCATCGGGATGATCGTAATTGGCAATCTGACGCCCGAACACGGGCAGGGCTTCGCGGATCGCAGCGACGGCGAAGTCGGGCAGGCAGGTCGCAAGATCGGTCAACGTGACCCCCGGCTTATAGGAGGGCGTCACCTCTCCCAGCGCGGTCGAGGGGCGGCCCGCCAGGAAATCGCCGATCCGTTGCGCAGGCGCCCGATAGTCCGACCCGCCGACAGTGAAGGCGCGCTCCTCCAGCTCGCGCTGGAGCGCAAGGCCCGCAAGCGGATGGCCGGGATAGTCGCGCGCCGGATCGATGCCGACGACCAGACCGGAATTGGCATTGAACTCGGCCCGGGAATATTGGCTCATGCCGTTGGTCACGACGCGTCCCGGCTCGGACGTTGCCGCCACCACCCGCCCACCGGGGCACATGCAGAAGCTGTAGACGGTACGCTGATCGGCGCAGTGATGCGCCAGGGTGTAGGCCGCGGCGCCCAGATCGGGATGGCGGGCGCATTCGCCGAAACGCGCACGATCGATCCACGACTGGGGATGCTCGATCCGCACCCCGATGGAGAAGGGTTTCGCCTCGATATGGACGCCACGTTCGTGCAGCATCGCGAATGTGTCCCGCGCGCTATGGCCGACCGCCAGCACGACATGGCTGGCCTCCAGGACCGCGCCATTGTCGAGCTGCAGCCCGGTAAGGCGCCGCGCGCCATCGGGTCCGGTCTCAATCACAAGATCCTCGACGCGATGCTGCCAGCGATATTCGCCGCCAAGCGACTCGATGGTGGCGCGCATATGCTCGACCATCGTCACCAGCCGGAATGTGCCGATATGGGGATGGGCTTCGGTCAATATCTCCTCGGGCGCGCCCGCTGCCACGAATTCGGTCAGGACCTTCCGCGACAAGTGGCGCGGATCCTTGATCTGGCTCCACAATTTGCCGTCCGAAAAGGTCCCCGCCCCGCCCTCACCGAACTGGACGTTGGATTCGGGGTTGAGCTCGCCCCGCCTCCACAGACCCCACGTGTCCTTGGTCCGCTCGCGCACGATCTTGCCGCGGTCGAGGATGATCGGCCGAAAGCCCATCTGGGCCAGGATAAGCCCGGCAAACAGGCCGCACGGTCCGGCACCGACCACGATCGGGCGCGGCGCATCGGCCGGCGCCTGCGTAACGAAACGGTAGCGGGTATCCGGGGTCGGCCGCACATGGGGATCGCCGGCCAGACGGGCCAGCACGCTGGCCTCATCCCGAAGCGTCACGTCGACGGAATAGACCATCAGGATAGCCGACTTGCGGCGGGCATCGTTCGCACGGCGGGCGATCGTGAGATCGATGAGGTCTGCGGCAGATATGCCAAGGCGCGCGATCACGGCGTCGCGCAGGGCATCTGGTGCATGCCCCAAAGGCAGCTTGAGATCGGTAAGGCGAAGCATTGCGCGCTGTTAGCCCGATTAGCCCCGGCTCGCTATGCCAGCTGCGGAACCCATCGGCCCATCATGCCGTTGCCACGGTCGAGGTGAGGATGACGAACAACAATCCCGATTCGGACGCACTGCAAAACGCGACCGTAAGAGACGGCGGTGCAGCCAAGGGCGGTGTCACGCCGCAAACCGACGATCCCAGCAGCCCGGAGCAGGCCGACAGCCATGCCAAACAACGGGACGCGGCGCAGCGCCAGCACCATTTTGGCGATGATCGCACCGTCGATCCCTTGAAAGATTGACCGCGCGCGACCCTTGAACCGGACCGGGTCGCGCACAATTGCGATGAAATGCATGCGATCCAGATCCACAATCTTATCCTCTCGCAGCTCATCCGGTCTGTCGGCGGCACGCGGCAACATTGGCGCCGGGCGATTGGAGACGTGCGTGTATACTCGATGAAAACCCATCCCCATTGCAATTGGGACGTCTTTGCATCGGGCAGCGCCGCGGACGTGCGCGCCGTGAACGAGGTGGTCGACAATATCCGCGCCGACCATCCCCATGTTACAGGATGAGCGCGCGCCAGCAGCCGCTGGCGAAGCGGAGAGCGGACATGATGCGCGTGCCATTGCTTATCGTGACAGCTTTGGTCGCGGCCACACCGGCAGCGGCATGCCGCTGTCGCGCACCATCGACACCGCAGGCATTTGCGCGCGCCGACGCAGTGGCGGTGGGGATGGTGTCCGCGGTTCGCGACCGGGATACAGGAGATACAATTCTTGAGTTTGCGGTCGAACGCGCTTGGAAAAAGCCTTTAGCGCGGTCGATCACGATCCGTACCGCCACGACCTGTAAGCTCAGGGCCAGCGCAGGGACGCGCTATCTGCTGTTCCTGCGCCGCGACGGCCATCGTGGCTATTTCACAACCCGTTGCATGGGCGATCGACCGAACCCCGACACAGCATTGCTGGGGGACGTCGACAGGCTGGCTCGATCGCGCGCCCGCTGATCTAGTCCAACAATCCCGCTCCGAGCAGGGTCAGCATCTTCACGTCGATGAACAGGCCTTCCGCGCGTTTGGCGGCGACGAAGCTGGGCAGCTGCGGCAGCGGCACGCGATGGACGGTGATATTTTCCCCGGGCACGCCGCCGCCCTCCCCCACCTTTGTGAGGCCGGTGGCGCGCACCAGGCAGAATGTCTCCGAAACCATGCCGGGCGAGGAGGCGAAGCGACCGATCACGTCCACCTTGTCCGCGCGATAGCCGGTCTCCTCCTCCAGCTCGCGCGACGCTGCGAGCTCGATGCCTTCGCCCTCGTCCGTATCGCCGACCAGCCCCGCCGGCAGCTCCAGGCAGCGGCCGCCCAGGGGGACGCGATATTGCTCGACCAGCAACACGTCGCCATCGACGATCGCCAGGATCACGGCCGCGTTGATGCCGCGCGCACGGCCGACATATTCCCACGTGTCCCATTTACGGACCGTGATGAATTTGCCCTGCCAGACGATATCTGGCGTGCCCGGCAGCGGCTTGCTCATAATTCGATCAACCGATCTGGAAGTTCATTGGGGTCGGTGCCCGTATACGGGAAATGCGTGGCCAGGACCGCGCCGATCCGCTCCACCGCGGCGGCGACGCCATCGCCCGGGCGATTGTCGCGCATCGCCTCGATCAATGCCGCCATGGCCTCGCCCCATGCCTCCTGCGGCGCCTTGCTGTGGATCGCGGCATCGGCCACGATCTCGGCGCGATGCTCGGCCAGGCTGAGGTAAAGCAGCACCCCGGTCTTGCTCAGCGTGCGCTGTTCGGTGCCCGCCCGGAACAACATGATCGCGCGGGCCCGCACGCGCCGTTCCTTGATCGCGCGCGGCGTGATCGCCATCCGGACGGAAGGCAGGCCGATGACGAAGCGCGCGATCGCGAACAGGATCACACAGGCGATCGTCAACAGGCTGAGCAAAATGCGGAGTGACGGCGCCTCCCAGCCGATCACGGGGGAAACCGCTTTGAGCAGCAGGCTGGGCCATGCCGCGACCAGCGCCAATGGGAACAGCGCAACGATGGCCGACCATTGCAGCACGATGTCGGCATAGCTGTCCGACACCGGCGAGACGATCGCGCTTATTTCCCCATCTGTGCCCGCTTCCGCGGCGCGGATTGCGGCTGCGACCTTGGCGCTGTCCTCAGGTTTAAGACGCATTACCAGCTCCCCGATGCGCCGCCGCCGCCGAAGCTGCCCCCGCCGCCGCCGCTAAAGCCGCCGCCGCCCCAGCCCCCACCGCCGCTGTCGCTCCCGCCGCCCCAGGACGAGCTGCCCCATGACGAATCGCTGTTGCTGCTGTGACTGGCAATCTCGCTCGCGGCCCACAACCATATCGGCCAATCGCTTCCGCCATCCCCCCGGCTTCGCGCATATTGTCGCCCGCCGCGCGGACGGAAGAAGGACAACAGCATGAAGGCGACCACCGCGATGAAGATGATCACACCGATCGGGAAATGCGCTGTGCCCGCCTGCCCCACGCGATGGGTCTCATCGAACTGCTTGGCGGCCGCGGCTGCCTTCGCTTTGGCCTGATCGTCCGGCAGGCGCAGCTGCGTGATGAGTGCATTCGCGCCCGCCTCGATGCCGCCAGCCATATCGCCAGCCTTGAACTTCGGTATGATCGTCTGATTGATGATCACGCTTGAAAGCGCATCGGTCAGGACCGGCTCCAGCCCATAGCCGACCTCCACCCGGACCTTACGTTCGTTTGGCGCAACCAGCAGGATCGCGCCATTGTCCGCGCCCTTCAGGCCAACGCCCCAGGCGCGCCCGAGCTTATAGCCATAATCGGCAATGTCCTGGCCCTGCAGATCGGGAATGGTGGCGACGACGAGCTGATGGTTGGTTTGCTGCTGCAGTGCCCGCAGCTTCGCTTCCAGCGCGGCCTTGCGATCCGCGGGCAAGACATTGGCGGCGTCGGTCACTAGGCCGGTGAACGGTGGGAAAGTCTGTGCGAATGCGGGGCTTGCAGCCAAGGCAATCCACAAGAGCAAAAGCGGCCATAGGCGGCGCATGATCAAGCTCCCGGTTTCTCTAGGGGCGCAGCCGACCTCAACCGCGCGATGATGGCGTCCGCGCCGGCCGCGATGCCGCCGGGCAAATCACCCTTGGTGAAACGAGGGACCATCGCGGTACGGATTATCTCGGAGCAGCGCGGGTCGGTCAACGTCGCTTCGAGACCATAGCCAACCTCGATCCGGACCTCGTGCTCATTCGGCGCGACGAGTATCAACACTCCGTCATTGTAACCACGACGCCCAACGCCCCAGGCGCGCGCAAGACTCACGGAATAGTCCAGAATAGTATGGTCCTCGAGGCTGGACACGGTTGCGATCGCCAGTTGATGGCGGGTTCGCCGCTGAAGGTCGGCGAGCTTGCTATTGAGCTCCCGCTCCGCGGCGAGCGGAATGACGTTGGCCTGGTCGACCACGAAGTTGGTGAACTTCGGAAAAGCCTGCGCGTGGGCGAGCGATGAGGCCAGCGCGCAAAGGAGCAATGCAGAGAAGTACGCGACAACCCCTCTCCCCTTGCGGGAAAGGGAGGCTCGCATGCCCGTCCTGAACGACGCCGAATGGCACAGCACGGGAGGTAGAGGGATCGCGAGTGAATGCGAGCGCCCCGAATGAAGTCGTGCTCGCAGCCGTCGAGGCGGCTTGCCCGCCCCCCTCTGCCTAACCCTCTCCCACAAGGGGAGAGGGTCCTGCGCGGGTTTGTTCACCTCAGAAATTCACCGTCGGCGCAGCTTGCGCGTTGGGTGCGGTCGCCTGGAAGGTCTGCATCGGCTTGGCACCGTAGAAGACCTTGGCGCCGATCGAGTTGGGGAAGGTGCGGATCAGCGTATTATAGCTTTGCACCGACGCGTTATAATCGCGCCGCGCGATCGTGATCCGGTTCTCCGTGCCCTCCAGCTGCGACTGCAGCGCGAGGAAGTTGGTGTTGGACTTCAGGTCCGGATAATTTTCAGTAACCGACAACAGGCGGCCGAGCGCCTGCGACAGCTGACCCTGGGCGGCGCCGAACTGCTGCAGCTTGGACGGATCCTTCAGATCCTCCGCACTGACCTGGATCGACGTCGCCTTGGCGCGCGCTTCGGTGACGCCGACCAGCACGGTGCTTTCCTGCTTGGCATAGCCCTTCACGGTCGCCACCAGGTTCGGCACCAGATCGGCGCGACGCTGATATTCGTTCTGGACGTCGGCCCAGCGCGCCTTGGCGGCTTCCTCCGCGGTCGGGATCGAGTTGAGCCCGCAGCCGCCCAGCGCCAATGCGGCGACGGGAGCAAGCAGAGCGGGGGCAAAACGGTTCGGGCGAAACATAGCGGACCTCCGTCGGGGATCGACACCCGGCGTTTTAGTGCCGCAATACACGTTTCGCAATCGGGCTTGATCGCCGCGCAAAGAAAGCGCCTTATTCGGGCCTGAAGCGATGGAGACTAAGGATGCTGAAGGAATTCAGAGGGTTCATTGCCCGCGGAAACGTACTGGATCTTGCCGTGGCGGTGATCATCGGTGCCGCGTTCGGCAAGATCGTGACGAGTTTGACCGACGACGTCATCATGCCCGTGATCGGCCGCCTGTCGGGCGGGCTGGATTTTTCCAGCCATTTCATCCGGCTCGGCGCGATTCCGGCCGATTATAAGGGTTCGCTCGCCTCTTATGCGGATCTGAAGAAAGCGGGTGTGCCGCTGATCGGCTATGGCCAGTTCCTGACGCAGGTGGTCGATTTCCTGATCGTCGCGTTCATCATCTTCCTGATCGTTCGGGGCGTCACCAAGGCGATGACCGCGCTCGAGCGCGAGAAGGCCGCCGCGCCGCCGCCCGCCGATCCCGCCGAACTCGTCCTGCTGCGGGAAATCCGCGACGCCTTGAAAGCCGGCACGCCCGCCGTGCCCCCAGCGCCTGCCGCCAAATCGCTGCCGCTCGACGGGGAATAGGCAAGCCCCTTTAACCCCGCCGGCTTTATGCCTATATCGATCGTGCCGGGTTCGCCCGGCTATGGCGATAAATTGCCTAGTGTTTGACGCAGCGGACCCGGGGGCAGTACCCGGCGGCTCCACCAAAATCGGCTCTTCACGAGCCGGTCCTGATGGGGCCGAACCAGGATCGACGTGTGTACGAGCATTATGTTTTTGCCCGGCGTGATTGAGCCGTAAAACCGATCAAAACCACAAGTGCCAACGATAACGAGGCGCTCGCGATTGCTGCGTAATTGAGGCCTAACGGCTAAGATTACAAAGCTTGAACGCGGTTCGGGCCGAACCGGGCAACAGAATCGGATTCCGGCGGTACGGGGAGCACCGAGCAACAGAAGCTCCCCACTTTCCCAAATCCTATATGATCGATTGCGCATTGCCCGCGCGCGGTTCACTTTGCCCGAAACAGGACGGAGTGGATCGCAATGAAAACAAGGCTTGGCCTCATCGTGGCGCTGACAGCAGCGACGCCGCTCTGCGCGCAGATGAAAGCGCCCGATTGGGCCTACCCCGATTCTCCCACCCATAAACAGGGTCCGCCCCCGGCGGATTTCCACCGGCCGCCTACCACCCAGATCAAGCCGATCGGTATCTTCGACGGCCAGACGGATGTCGGCAGCGCCGTCGTGCCGGGATCGGCCAGCTACGATCCGGCGACCCGCAGCTATCGGATCACCTCGGCCGGCTACAATGTCTGGTATACGCGCGACGAGTTTCACTACCTGTGGAAGACGATGCGCGGCGACGTCAGTCTCGCGGCCGACATCGCCTATCCGGACCCGAAGGGGTTCTTCGATCGCAAGGCGGTGTTGATGATCCGGCAAAGCCTGGACGATGACAGCAAGCAGGCGCTCGTCGCGCTGCACGGCGATGGCATGATCCATATCGCCTATCGGCCCGGCAAGGGCCAGCGCGTCCGGGACATGGAATATCGCGTCGGATCCCGCGGCGACCTGCCCGGCGGCAAATCCCCCGACAGCCTCGTTATCGCCAACGCGAAGCGGATCGGGATCGAGAAGCACGGCGACGCCTTCCAGCTCTATGTCAGCCTGTTGGGTGAGCCGATGCATGCCTGGGGACCACCGATCCGCCTCCCGCTCGAAGGGCCTTTCTATGTCGGCATCGGCTTCTGCGCGCATCTTCCAGACACGCTCGACACCGCCGTCCTGAGCAATGTCATTCTCGCAAATCGGGCCGGCCTGGTGCGCTGATAGCGGCGCTACGGCCCTGTTTCAGCTGATATAAAGAATTCTTTATATGTGCCTTGACGCCGTCATCAAGCGGGCCGATGCTTAGCGGGTCGAGGTTCTCCACACGGTTTTCCGTGCGGAGCTAAGACGGGAAGCCGGTGCGGTCCCTCGGGATCAAGGCCGGCGCTGCCCCCGCAACTGTAAGCGGCGAGCGGCGGTCGAAACAGGTCACTGGGGGCATGCTCCTGGGAAGGCCAGACCGACGTGACGACCCGCGAGCCAGGAGACCTGCCTCGTCGCGATAACGTCCTCCGGCGGGGTGTCCGGTCAGGCGCTGGCATGCGCACGATCGGGCTTATCCCGTCGTGGGATCTGTCGCGCGTCCGTCCGGCGCTCCGCCCTTTCTCGGGTGGAGAAGATCAATGACCGTCACTGTCGCAACGCTGGGATTTCCGCGCATCGGTCCCAAGCGCGAGCTTAAATTCGCCCTCGAACAGCATTGGGCCGGCAAATCGTCCGAGGCCGAATTGCTGGACGCAGCCGCCGCCCTGCGCACGGCGGCGTGGGCCCGCCAGCAGGCCCTGGGCGCTGACTGGCTGCCGTCGAACGACTTCTCGCTATACGATCATGTCCTCGACACCAGCGTGATGCTGGGCGCCATCCCCCAGCGTTACGGCGTGGCGGAAGGCGAAGCCACTCTGTCGACCTATTTCGCGATGGCACGCGGAACAACCGGCGCAACAGAGAGCTGCGGCCACAACCATGGCGCCGGCCAGACCGCGCTCGAAATGACGAAATGGTTCGACACCAATTATCACTATATGGTGCCCGAGCTCACTGCGGGGCAGCGGCTCACGCTCAACGCGTCGAAGATCGTCGCCGAATATCGCGAGGCAAAGGCGCTCGGCCTTGAGACGCGCCCGGTCCTGCTTGGTCCGGTGACCTGGCTGACCCTCGCCAAGGGGCGTGATGTCGATCCCTTCGACTTCCTGGACGAAGTGCTGGGTCTGTATGCCGTCGTGCTGAGCCATCTCAAGCATGCCGGAGCGGAGTGGGTGCAGATCGACGAGCCTTGCCTCGTGCTAGATCTGAACGACATCCAGCGTGCCGCGCTCACCCGCGCTTATGCGCGGCTGGCGCGGTCCGGGCCGCAGCTGATGCTCACCACCTATTTTGGCGCGCTGGACGACAATCTGAACCTGGCCCTGTCGCTGCCGGTTGCGGGGCTGCATGTCGATCTCGTCCGTGCGCCGCAGCAGATCGACGCGGTGCTGGCGAAGGCCCCGGCCACGCTGCTGCTGTCCCTCGGCGTGATCGATGGTCGCAACATCTGGCGGGCGGATCTCGATGCGATCCTCGCGCGGGTGGCGCCGATCGCTGCGAAGCGCGACATCATCCTCGCCCCCTCCTGTTCCTTGCTCCACACGCCGGTCGATCTCGCGCTCGAGCGCAAGCTCGATCCCGAAGTCGTGCAGTGGCTGGCCTTTGCCGTGCAGAAGGTCGAGGAGCTCGCCATTCTCAAGCGCGCGCTGAACGAAGGGCAAGCAAGCGTGCAGGACGCGCTGGCCCAATCCGCGCAGGCTGCCGCGGCGCGGCGGACCTCGTCGCGCATTCATGATCCGGCCGTGGCGGAGCGGATGCGCGCCATCACGCCCGACATGCTGGCACGCAAGACGCCCTATGGCGATCGCCGTCAGATCCAGGAGGCGGCGCTGCCCCTGCCCGCTTATCCGACGACCACCATCGGCTCCTTCCCGCAGACCGGCGAAGTGCGCCACGCCCGCGCCGAACATGGCCGCGGCAATCTCGACACCGTCGCCTACGGCCGCTTCCTGCGGGAAGAGACGGAGCGTGCCATCCGCTGGCAGGAGGAAATCGGCCTGGACATGCTGGTGCATGGCGAATTCGAGCGGAACGACATGGTCCAATATTTCGGGGAGCAGCTGTCGGGCTTCGCCTTCACTGTCAGCGGCTGGGTCCAGTCCTACGGCTCCCGCTGCGTGCGTCCGCCAATCCTGTATGGCGACGTCTCGCGGCCCAAGCCGATGACGGTCGATTGGTGGCTTTATGCGCAGAGCCTGACGGAGAAGCCCGTCAAGGGAATGCTGACCGGTCCGGTCACGATCCTCAACTGGTCGTTCGTGCGCGACGATCAGCCGCGGGAGGCAAGCTGTCGCCAGATCGCGCTCGCGATCCGGGACGAGGTTGTCGATCTGGAAGCCGCCGGCGCCCAGGCGATCCAGATTGACGAAGCCGCCCTGCGCGAGGGCCTGCCCCTGCGGCAACGCGACTGGCAGCATTATCTGGACTGGGCGGTGGAATGCTTCCGGCTGGGCGCCTCAGGCGTGGCGGATGCAACGCAGATCCACACGCACATGTGCTATTCGGAGTTCAACGATATCCTGCCGTCGATCGGCGCGATGGACGCCGACGTGCTCTCGATCGAAACGGCGCGGTCGCAGATGGAGCTGCTCGCGGCTTTTGCCGACTATCGCTATCCGAACGCGATCGGGCCGGGCGTGTATGACATTCACGCGCCCCGCGTTCCGACCACGGACGAGATGGTGACGCTGATGCGGCTGGCGGGTCAGCATCTGCCGCCGCGCCAATTGTGGGTGAATCCCGATTGCGGGCTGAAGACCCGCAAGTGGGAGGAAGTGCGGCCGGCCCTGGTGGCGATGGTCGAGGCGGCGCGGGCCTTACGGGCGGCATGACGCCGCCCGCAGAACAGGCGCCGTTGAACCTTGGCGTCGTCCGGCTGATCGACATGATCTTCCCGGGCGACACCAATCACCATGGCACGCTGTTCGGCGGAACGGCCCTGGCGCATATGGACAAGGTCGCGTTCCTGGCCGCCTCGCGGCACGGGCGCGCGACCTTCGTCACCGCCGCCTCCGAGCGCATCGATTTCACCGCTCCGGCGCTGAAGGGCGAACTGATCGACGCGGCGGCACGGATCGTACGGGTGGGGCGTAGTTCCGTCGATGTCGAGGTAACGCTGACGGCGGAAGCCCTCTTGTCGGGCGAGCGGCGGCTCTGCACGCGCGGGCTGTTCACCCTGGTGGCCGTGAAGGAGCCGGGGACACGGCTGCCGCTGCCGCCGCTTGGCCCTGAACCCGAAGAAACCGGGGACGGCCGGTTGCGGATGGTCGATATGGTCTTCCCGCCGCAGACCAACCATTATAGCACCTTGTTCGGCGGCGACGCGCTGCGCATGGTGGGTAAGGCGGCCTTCATCGCGGCCACGCGCCATGCCCGCCGCACGATGGTCATGGCGGCGTCCGAACGGATCGATTTCCGCTCGCCGGTGTGCGAGGGCGAGATGGTCGAGCTCGTCGCGCAGGTGCTGAAGACGGGCCGCAGCTCGCTGCGGATCGGCGTCGAACTGTGGGCCGAAAACCTTCTGAGCGGAGAGCGCCGCCAGGCGGCTGCCGCCGAGTTCGTAATGGTTGCGGTTGGAGCGGATGGAAAGTCGCAGGCAATGACGGGCGATCTCTCCTCCCCGGCATTTGCCGGGGAGGGGGACCATACGCAGCATGGTGGAGGGGCATTCTTGCCGTAAGTCTCCCCTCCACCACCGCTTCGCGGCGGTCCCCCTCCCCGAGAAAACTCGGGGAGGAGAGCAAACAAAAAGGGCGCCCTGTGGGGCGCCCTCTCCGTTTTAGCACTGAACCCGATCGATCAGTCGTCGGTGCGGGTCAGGAATGCGGGTGCGAATTCCGGCGCGGGGCCGTCATCATTGCCGCCTTCCGTGCGCGGCGCGCGCGGGCCGCGATCGCCACGGCCTTCGCCGCCTTCACGACGCGGACCACGGTCACCGCCCTCACGGCGGGGTCCACGGTCACCACGGCCTTCGCCGTCGCGACGCGGGCCACGATCGCCACGGCCTTCGCCGTCACGGCGCGGACCACGATCGCTGCGCTCCGGGCGGTCGCCGGCTTCGCGCGGCGGACGGGTGTCCTCCAGTTCGGCGCCCGTTTCCTGATCGACGATGCGCATCGACAGGCGAACCTTGCCGCGCGGATCGATCTCGAGCACCTTGACCTTCACTTCCTGACCTTCGGTCAGGACGTCGGAGACCTTGGCCACCCGCTCGTTCTTGATCTCGGAGATGTGAACCAGGCCGTCCTTGCCGCCCATGAAGTTCACGAACGCGCCGAAATCGACCATGTTCACGACCTTGCCGTTGTAGATCTTGCCGACTTCGGCTTCCTGCGTGATGCCTTCGATCCACTTGCGTGCGGCTTCGATCTGCGCCGGATCCGACGACGAGATCTTGACGGTGCCGTCATCCTCGATGTCGACCTTGGCGCCGGTCGTGGCGACGATCTCACGGATCACCTTGCCGCCGGTGCCGATCACTTCGCGGATCTTGTCCTTGGGCACCTGCATCGTTTCGATGCGCGGGGCGTGCGCAGACAATTCGGTGCGCGTGCTGTCGAGGGCCTTGGCCATCTCGCCGAGAATGTGGGCACGGCCCTCATTCGCCTGTGCGAGCGCGACCTTCATGATCTCCTCGGTGATGCCCGCGACCTTGATGTCCATCTGCAGGCTGGTGATGCCCTCGGACGTGCCGGCAACCTTGAAGTCCATGTCGCCGAGGTGATCCTCGTCGCCAAGGATGTCCGACAGGATGGCGAACTTCTTGCCTTCCAGGATCAGGCCCATGGCGATGCCCGAGACCGGACGCTTCAGCGGAACGCCCGCATCCATCATCGCCAGGCTGCCACCGCACACCGTCGCCATCGACGAGGAGCCGTTGCTCTCCGTGATGTCGGACAGGACGCGGATCGTGTAGGGGAATTCCTCGATGCTCGGCAGCACGGGGTGCAGCGCACGCCATGCCAGCTTGCCATGGCCGACTTCGCGACGACCCGGCGCACCGAAGCGGCCCACTTCACCGACCGAATAAGGCGGGAAGTTGTAGTGGAGCAGGAAGCGCTCGTAGGACAGGCCGTTCAGCCCGTCGATCATCTGCTCGGCTTCCTTGGTGCCCAGCGTGGTCGAGCAGATCGCCTGCGTCTCACCGCGCGTGAACAGGGCCGAACCGTGCGTGCGCGGCAGGAAGTGGACCATCGCCTCGATCGGACGGACCGTCTTCGTGTCGCGACCGTCGATGCGGACGCCCTCGTTGAGGATCTGGCCACGAACGATCTCGGCCTCGACCTTCTTGCCGAGCTTGGCGACCTTGAGCTTGGTGGCGCTGTCGGCGTCGGCAAAGGCGTCCTTCAGCGGCGCCTTGGCTTCGGCGATAGCGGCGACGCGCTCGGCCTTGGTCGTGATCTTGTAAGCGGCGGCGATGCCGGCGCCAATCGTGTCGTGGACCTGCTTCTTGAGCGCGCTGTCGTCGCTCTGGGTCAGCTCCCACGGATCCTTCGCGGCCTTTTCGGCCAGATCGATGATCGCGTTGATGACCTTCTTCGACGCATCGTGCGCGAACACGACCGCACCGAGCATGACATCTTCCGAAAGCTCCTTGGCTTCGGATTCGACCATCATCACGGCATTGCCGGTGGCGGCAACGACGAGGTCGAGATCGCCCGTCTTGATCTGGTCGAGCGTCGGATTGAGGATATATTCGCCGTCGATATAACCGACGCGCGCCGCGCCGATCGGGCCCATGAAGGGCACGCCGGAGATGGTGAGCGCAGCCGACGCGGCGACCAGCGCCAGGATGTCGGGCTCATTCTCGCCGTCATAGCTCAGCACCTGAGCGATGACGTTGATCTCGTTATAGAAGCCTTCCGGGAAGAGCGGGCGGATCGGGCGATCGATCAGACGCGAGGTCAGCGTCTCTTTCTCGGTCGCGCCGCGCTCGCGCTTGAAGAAACCACCTGGGATGCGTCCCGCGGCCGAATACTTCTCCTGATAGTGAACGGTGAGCGGGAAGAAATCCTGCCCTTCCTTGACCGAGCGGGCGGCGGTGACCGCGCACAACACGACCGTTTCGCCGAGCGTCGCGATGACCGCGCCGTCAGCCTGGCGGGCAACACGGCCCGTTTCGAGGGTCAGCGTCTTGCCGCCCCACTCGATTTCCGTCTTCTTGATATCGAACATTTGGTTTCCTTCACACCGGCGGCCAGATGCGCGCCGGGGCCATCATGTGCAGGCTTACCGGCCTGCGGCGGTGTGGGACCTTGGTCCCTGGACGTCGGCCGAATTGCCGATGAGTCCTTTGACTATCACATCGTCATGCTGAACTTGTTTCAGCATCCACCGGAGGGGCTGCGCCCAACGGCGGGGTAGAGCCCGGCCTGCACCGGGATGCCAAAAGGGCCGCCCTTGCGGGCGGCCCTTTCGTTACTTGCGGAGGCCGAGCTTGCCGATCAGGGCAGTGTAGCGGGCGGCGTCCTTTTTCTTGAGATAATCGAGCAGGCTGCGGCGGTTGTTCACCATCATCAGCAGACCCCGGCGCGAGTGATTGTCCTTCGCGTGGGTCTTGAAATGCTCGGTCAGGTTGACGATCCGCTCGGTCAGGATTGCGATCTGGACCTCAGGCGAACCACTGTCGCCCTCGCTGCGGCTATGTTCCTTGATGACTTCGGCTTTGCGTTCTGCGGTAATCGTCATTGTCTTTTCACTCCGACATCAGATTGAAGCCGCGCACCACCGAAATATCGTCTCCGACTTCGACGAGCGCCACGGGCATTTCGCCGAGGATCGCGAGGTTGAGACCTGGTGGTGCTGCGATACCGATCAGCCGACGCCCCTGGCGGAGCGCGTGAGCCTGATCGGGGGAGACGGCGAGGACCGGGATGTCGTCCAGTCCGGCCGTCAGCGGCAAGAGCAGCTCTTGCAGCCGCACGTCCTTAGCGCTTTGGTCCAATATGTCCAGCGATATCGCCGTTTCAAGCGTGAACGGCCCCGCTTTGATGCGCCGGAGCATGGTCACGTGACCGACGGTGTCGAGCGCGTCAGCGATGTCGCGCGCAAGGCTGCGGATGTAGGTGCCCTTCGATACGCGCGCAGAAAGCGTGATCGCGTCCAGAGGGCCTTGTTGCGCGTGGTCGCGGACGCGCAACGCGTGGATCACGACATCCCTGTGCGCCAGCTCCACCGTCTCGCCCGCACGAGCAAGATCATAAGCGCGCTTCCCATCCACCTTCAGCGCCGAATAAGCGGGCGGCATCTGGCTGATCGGCCCGGTGAATCGCGCGAGGACGCCCTCGACCTGCGCCAGAGTGGGCCGCACGTCACTGGTGCGCACGACTGCGCCCTCCAGATCGAGCGTGTCCGTCTCGGTGCCGAAGCCAATCGTGAAATCATAGGCCTTGTCGGCGTCGAGCATCCGGCCGGACAGCTTCGTCGCCTCGCCGATCGCGATCGGCAAAACGCCGCTCGCCAGTGGGTCCAGCGTGCCGCCATGCCCGACCTTGGCCTTGCCATGCCCGGCGATGCGCAGCGCGCGCTTGACCGCGCTCACCGCCTGCGTCGACCCCAGGCCGAGTGGCTTGTCGAGGATGATCCAGCCGTGCAGCGGATGCGATGTCCCGCTCACCGGCGTGCGGACTCCGCAAGCGCCGCCCGTAACGTGGCGGCGAACGGCTCCAAAACGCTCAAAGGCTGCCTAACGCCGGAGGCCGGGCAGCGGCTATAGCCCGCGTAACGGGGAATGACATGAATGTGGAAGTGCGGCACGCTCTGCCCATAGCCATTATTCTGTTCGATGGTGAACCCGTCCGCCCCCAGGCCAGCGAGCTCCGCCGCGCCGATGCGGCGGGCCACGCGCAATAGCCGCTTGAGCTCGCCATCGCGGATCTCCAGCAGGTTACGGGCATAACCGCGCTTGGGGATGACAAGGACGTGACCGGGCGATGCCGGGGCATTGTCCATGAAGGCCAGCACATCGCGATCTTCATAGACCTTCGCCGCAGGCAATGTGCCGCGCAGGATCAGCGCGAACGGGTTGCCCGCATTATAGGGCACACCAAAGGCCACTTGCGGCGGTGCCTGCATTGCCGGTTGCGGCACGGGTGCGCAGGCCAATAGCAACGGCGCCACGATCGCGATCACGCTGGTTTCCCCATATCAATCAATTTCCACGGCCGGGATATCTAGCGGCCGGGTGCGTCGCGCGCATCCGGCATCGCGCTTTTCTCACTCGCGCCGCCAGCGCAACGAACTAATGCTGCACCGCACAATAAAAACATGGTTCAGCGAGAGGCACACCCCAACCCGGAGTTGCCAGATGACCAAATTCGTCCTCACTGCTTTCGCTGCCGCTGCAATCGCAGCCCCCGCTTTCGCCGCCACGCCGATCGACTTCACCTGGGAAGGTCATCGCATCGTCGGCACCGTCGATCAGATCGGTGACGTCAAGGTTCTCAAGGGTGAGGACCGCACGACCGGTAATCCGTTCATGCTGCGTGTCCGGAACGGCTACGTCCATGGCTCGATCGGAAACCAGCTCGTTTCCTACCCGGTGCCGAAGCACCGCGTGGTTGTCGCCTCGGCTGACTGATCACCTTTAAGACTATATTGCGGGCGGGGCCGATGGCTCCGCCCGTTTCTTTACTCGACCGGGGCGGGCTTTTCTCTGGAAAGGCGCATGGCGTCGGTCCGTTCGCCGCGTTCCGCCATGGCGATCCAGGCGGATTCAGCGCGCAGGCACCGTTCACGCACATTTTCCAACGTGGCGGCATCTGCCTCGGCGCGGCATTGTTCGGCGCGCGCACGGTAAAGGCTGCTCTCGTTCATACCCATCGTCTCCTCAGGGACAGTGCGTCCTTATAACAGGCAAGGCGGGCGACGGCGATAATGCCGCCGCCCCATATGCATGTCAGTCGTGCGACTGAAGATTGACGGCGCTCACGCGGCCGTTGCGCCCGGTTTCGAGCTCATAGCTCAGGCGCTGATTCTGCTGCAGCGTCGCAAAACCGGCACGCTCAACGGCACTGATGTGCACGAAGGCATCGGCCGAGCCGTCCTCCGGCGCAATGAAGCCATAGCCCTTGTCGGCATTGAAGAATTTGACGGTTCCGGTGGTCATAAACGTAGTCCTTCTGCGGCGACTCGGATGTCGAGCCGCCTCGTTCGCGCCAAGGGCAGGGAAAGAAGGAAGAAGGGCCGCAAAGCGCCAAAGACCATCGATTTGCGACTGGTAGCAGCGGCTTTATACCGCAATCGATCCGGAAATGACAGGGGCTGGAACCAACGCCACGGGCCGCAGCCTATCATGGATCATGATCTGCCACCGTTTCGGAGGTTTCGGAAAGGCCCCGCCGGGACCGGCCAAGGCGCCGCGGACCAACCTTACAGCGGCGCGGCACGAAGCGGTGCGCCATGCCAGCGTGCTGCTGGTGGAGACGAGCGCCGCGTTTGAAGGCGAGGCGTGGACCGCCGCGCTGGCTCCAACAGCGCGACGATCCTCTGCCTGTCTAACCCATCAATCCATAAGCTCGGCGGGCACCTTGCCGCCATTGGCAGCCAGCTTTTGCATCACCGCCTTATGCAAAGCGATATTCTGCTCGGCGCTGCCATCGGCGCCGGCATGGATATTCAATTCACCGGCGAGCTCTTTTCGCGCCTGCAGGCTGGAATCCAGGCCCAGCAACTGCAGCAGATCGACGATCGAGCTACGCCAGTTGCTCGGATGGCCGGCGGCGGCCGCGCGCTGCGTCAGGATTGCCTCGATATCGACAGGCGCAACGGGAGCAGCGGCGCTGCCTTGCGCAGCTGGCGTTGCCGCGGATGCGGGGTTGGCCATCGGGATCGCCGCATGATCGGCAGTCGACGGATTGGCGGCTGGCGCCGGTGACGACGTGGGGTGGTTGAACGATCCCAGCGGGCCGTGATCGCCAAAGATGGCATGCTTGATGCTGTCGAAGATACCCATCGCATAAACTCCTATGAGGTCGCGCCCGTCCTCCGCCTCCATCGTTCGTTGAGACCGCGCCTCTGATACATTTCGATGAAGACCGGACGACAACGATCCGCCGTCGTAAACGGCCCCCAATCGAAACGCGTCTGTCCCGTTTTCCTGCCGTCGCGCCCCGCTCCCGGGGCGGCGGCTGCCGGGCTATTTCAACTGCCCGCGGATCGCGCCCTTCGGAAAAGCGGCGCTATGGACGTTCACATAATAATCGGACGGCGTTGCCACGATTGCGGCCAAGACATCGGCCGCCACCGGCGCGCAGCCTTCGGAACTGCCATCGGCCGGCGCCGTCAGCGGCACGACCACGCCGCCCGCGACTCCGGCCGCGCCCGTGTGGATATGCGCCATGGTCGGTGTATCGAAGCCCATCGCATGGAGGCGGTAGCAGACCTGTCCCTTGTCCGTGTCGAAGGTCAAGGACGCCTCCCCCATACCCTTGGGCGCACCGGGGCCGGGCACTTCCGCCGCGCCGGTCATTCGCACGTCCATCTTGGTCGTCGCCGCCATCACGGGGGGCGCGATCATCGCAATCATTAGTATCGCTGCGGAACGGAGCATCATCGGGGGCATCTTCAGTCTCCTCCAGGAAGCGCCTGCGCGCGAAGCGATGCTGGGCCTCCCCTCGCGCGGCGTCAATGCCGCGTCGGACGGGTCCGCTTATCGTATCTGGCGCACGTCCAGAGAGCCGGCGGGAAGTGGCCGGCAGAGCTCTCCCGCCGGCGCCGAGCCGTCGAGCCAGCGGGCATAATCGGGCGGCGTCAGCACCACGATCTGCCGATCATGATAAGGCGCGATGTCGGGGCCTGGGCCGGTGGTAAGCATGGTCCAAGCTTCCCCGACCTTCGGATCGGTCCACCATAAGCCGGCAATGCCGAACCATTCCAGACCGCGCATGCTGAATTCCCACTTCGATTTGGGCGGCTTCTTGCTGGCCTTGCCCTTGGCACTGCCGGGCGGCGTGAGCGCAAAATCTTCCCCATCAGCATTCCCCCCATGTGGGCCAGTCACCGCACCATCGGTAAATTCGTAAAAGCCATCGGCGGGGATCAGGCATCGGCCGCTCGCCGCGCTGTTGGTGAATTCGCGCCCGTCGGAGCGGAAATTGTAGACTGGCTTGCCATTGGCGGCCGGCCAGCTCCACCGGCGGGTGACGACTTCGGCGCCGCCGCCCGCCGGCGCGGCGCGAAGGATGATCGCAGGATCGGTGATGCGGATGCTGTCCAACGCCGCCATATTGGGCAGGCCATCCGGAAAGATCAGGCTCATATCGATCGAGCCCCAGCGGGAGCGCAGCTTCTCCAGCGAGATCCGGCGGGCAAATTCGTTGCACATCAGCGAAACCTCCCGCGCATCACGGCTGTGTCAGTCTTCGTCGGGCGTGCGCGCGATGATCGCCAGCGCATGGACGCGTTCGCGCAGCAGATCCGACAGGGCCTGATTGACCATCCGGTGACGCTGCACCCGATTTTTGCCGGCAAAGGCCTCGGCCGCGATCTCCACCGTAAAGTGACTTTCACCGCGCGGATCATGGCCGGAATGGCCGTGATGCTTGTTGCTGTCGTCGATCACGGCCAGCCGTTGAGGCGCCAAGGCGGCCTGAAGCAACTGTTCGATCTGCGCGGCGACCGGGCCGGTGGGAGTTTGCATCATGCATCCTATATAGCGGGGTTTAAGGGAGAATCATGCGTGGCAGATGCCGGGCAAAGACAACCACGCTTTCATGGACGCATACCCGGCGAGCGCCAGTGCAGCCAACCTGGCTGTAGCGAAGCCGGCGAATTCCGCGCGCCGCCCGAAGATGGTCCGCGTTCCGGCTTTAACGGCCCGGGCGAGTGGCGCTTCCTTTGCCTGGATCATGTCCGCGAATTCAACGCGCGGTACAACTTCTTCAACGGGATGAGCGCGGAGGAGATCACCGCGCAACAGCGGCCTTATGCCGGCTGGGAGCGGGAGACGCGCGCCTTCAACGTGGGCGCCGGCGGTACCCCGCGCTGGGCGGACTTCCTCGACCCACTGGATGCGATCCAGGCGCGCTACGGCACCGGCAGCCATGCCGCCCGGACGGATGGCAAGCCGCTGAGCGATACGGAAAGGCGCGCTTTGCGCGTGCTGGGGCTGGAAGCGAACGTGGATCGGCGCGCGCTGCGCGAACGCTACAGCGAACTCGTCCGCCGTTATCATCCCGATCGCAATGGCGGCGATCGCAGCCACGAAAAAGCGCTGCAGGAAGTGATCGAATCCTACAAGCTGCTGAAGGGCGCTGCCGCTTTCGCCTGATCTATCCTTCCAGCGCCATCCGTTGCTGGCGCCGTTCCTCGGCTGCGCTCGGCGTCGCAAGCGCGAACGTACCGATCGGGACCGTGCCGGCCGGTTCATAGGTCGCGGTGATAACGCCCGTCGTGGAAAGATGCTGATCCAGCAGGGTCCAGGCGCCGGGTGGCGTGCCTTCGCCAAACAGTCTTTTGCCGCGGCCCAACACGACCGGAAACGTCATCACGAACAGCCGGTCGATCAAATCCGCGGCCAGCAGCGGCGGATACAGGGTGCTACTCCCCTGGATCAGCAGGTCCGGGCCATCGCTGGCCTTGAGCGCGGCGACATCGGCGATATCGCCCAGACGATGGCTGTTGACCCAGTCGAGCGGCGCGTCACCGCGGCTGAGAACAAATTTGCTGGCCTTGTCGAAGACGGGGCCGATCGGATCGTCCGGGCCAACATAGGGCCAGTGCGCCGCGAATATCTCATAGGTCCTGCGGCCGAGCAGCAGATCGAAGGGGGTCGAAAACAGCCCGCCCATCGCCTGCCCCATGCTATCGTCCCAGAAGCTTGCCGACCAGCCGCCGAGCGTGAAGCCCTGCGTCCAATCCTCGCTCGGCCCGCCTGGCGCCTGCATGACGCCGTCCAGCGACTGGAAGACGCCGCCGGTGAGCTTACGCATCGCCGCGCGCCGCCAGCATTTGCGCCACCACCCCGAGCTGATCGGCGCAAATCCCCCATCCCTGTTCGAAGCCCATCGCGCGATGCTGCTCCATGGCTTCGGCCGTCCAGTGGCGCGCCCCCGCGCGATAGCCGGTCTTGCCGTTGCCAAGATCCGCAAATTCGAAATAGCCGACAACCTGCACCGGATACGGGTTCTTGGGCATCCAGTCGCCGTCCAGCGCATTGGTGAACACGATCCGCCGCTGTGGCGTCACTTCCAGAAAGATGCCCTCCATCGGGCCGCCCTCGCCATCAGGCCCCGCATATCGAGGATCGACTTGCCTCCGGCCCGCAGATCCTGCTCGATTATGCGGGTCGTCCAGGGCTTGGGCGCCCACCATTCCTCCAGATGCTCCGTCCATGCCTGCCACACCGCTGCGACCGGCGCGTCGAGCACGCGTTCGATCCAAAGCGCGTAAGTCTGCGTCATTGATCCGCTCCCTCGAACGCGCGCTGCAACGTCGCGATGTCGATCTTCGTCATCGTCATCATGGCCTCCATCGCGCGCCGGGCGGCTGCCTGGTCGCTGCTGGAGATCATCTCCCCCAGAACCTTGGGCGTAATCTGCCACGACAGACCGAACCGATCCTTGCACCAGCCGCACGCGCTGGGCGTTCCGCCATTGTCGAGGATCGCGTTCCAGTAACGATCTGTCTCCGCCTGATCCTGCGTATATATCTGAAAAGAAATGGCCTCGTCGAATTTGAAGATGGGGCCGCCGTTCAGCCCGAGGAATTTCATGCCCAGCACGGTGAATTCGACGGTGAGCACATCCCCGGCTTTGCCATTGGGGTAATCCGTGGGCGATCGATGTACCGCATCGACCGACGAATCCGGAAAGATGCTGGCATAGAGGTTGGCCGCAGCCTCCGCATCGCCATCAAACCATAAGCAAGGTGCGATCCGCGTCATGGCCTGCTCCTATGCCCTGGGACCGACCAGAGCGGCGCGGGCCCCTTGCGGATCGGCAAATTGCACGATCCAGACACCGCCCGGCACCTCCGCCGGCCCGTGCAGCACCGAACCGCCCTTGCCGGTAATGCGCTCCACGGCGGCGTCGATGTCCGGCACCCCGAAATAATAGATCCAGGACGGCGCAACCCCCGGCGGGGCGGTCATGATGGCGCCGATATCGACGCCGTCGGCCTGGAACAGCTGGTAATTGCCCATGGCCCCCATCGGCATCGTCTGCCCCTTGGTCCAGCCATGAAGCGCGGAATAATATGCCAAGCCGCCCTCGCCATCGGGGCTGCACAGCTCATTCCAGTTGGCGTGGCCATGCCGTTTCTGATCGAATGCTTCGCTCTTGCGATCGCTATACCCTTGGATCACGGCATAGCCGACCCCCTGGGGGTCGCTGAGCAGCGCGATCTTGCCAACCTGAGGTATGTCCATCATCCGGTGGACCGTGGCCCCTGCCGCTTCCGCCTGCGCGGTCGCCGCGTCCGCATCGGCCACCCCGATATAGCCGAGCCAGAAAGGCGTACTCATGCCGTCCGGCAAAGGCATCAGCCCGGCCACGCCCGCGCCATCCATTGAAAAGATGTGGTAATCGGGATTGCCATCGAACGGCGCGCTGCTCCAGCCGATCACCGAACCGTAGAAATCCTGCGCTGCCTCAAGATTCTCGCAGCACAATTCGTACCATACGAAATTGTCTGTCATCTCCTGCCTCCTTCAGCTCGCGTGCGTGTCCAGCACCACGTCAAATCCGCCGACGATCATCCGGCGCATATCGAACGGCATTTCGCCCAGGGATTGCATCCGCGGGTCGTCCATCACCTTCGCCATGCCGGCGTCCCGGACGTCTTTCGACGGCCAGACGATCCAGGAGAAGGCGATCGTCTCGCCATCCTCTGCGGCTACGGCACGGTAGAAGTCGGTGGCTTTGCCATGCGGCACGTCGTCGCTCAGACTCTCGACCACCTGCAGGGCGCCATGCTCCAGGAAGATCGGGGCCGCTGCCGTCGCCGTGACCTTGTAAGCATCCCGTTTGCCACGGAAAACGGGCAGGACGAAGCCGTCGATATAGGCCATGTTCCCTCTCCTCTGTGATATGCTGCTCTCGTTCAGGCGGCGAGCGGCGGCGTCGTATCAAAGTCGGCGAGATGCGCTGCCAGAGCGCGCCGGAAGGCCGGTCGTGCCTGACACCGCGCCACATAGGCCTCCAGCGTCGGGTAATCGGCGAGCAGGCTGGTGCCCGTGAGACCGCGCAGCACGCAAACCATCATCAGATCGCCGGCGGTGAAGAGCCCCTCCAGATACGGCTGGTCGCCCAGGCGTTGCGAGAGGTCCGCAAGCCGGCTGCGAACGCGCGCCTCACTGATCGGGCGGCGCGCCTCCGCCCACGGCTGGTCGGCTTCAAATATATTGACGAGGCCCAGATCCTGGATGGCCGGCTCAACCGAGGTCATTGCGGCGAATACCCATTGCTCCGCGGCGGCGGCCTGCGCAGGATCATCCGGCAGCAGGCCCGTCCTGGTACGGGCAATATGGAGCAGGATCGCACCCGATTCGAACATCGTGAACCCGTCCTGCTCATAGGTCGGGACTTGTCCGAAGGGCTGAAGACAACGATGCTCGGCCGCCTTGACGCTGATGCCATCGACCAGGCGGACCTGGTAAGGTTGCCCCACTTCCTCCAGCGCCCAGCGGACGCGCATGTCGCGTACCACCCCACGCGCAAAATCGGGGACCCAGCGAAAAGCCGTGATTACAGGAAGGGGGTCGGACATCCTCTTCTCCCATCGTCGTTCGTTGGCGAGCGAATCGGCCCGCTTGAAGATGATGCGTCAAAGAGTTATAAAAAACAACTGTGGAGTTAGTTAAAATAACCAAGAAGCAAGTCAGTGCAGGTCGCTTGTATGACGACGCATGCGGAATGGCGTTTGCGCTCGAGCTCGTTGGCGAGCGATGGGTACCTCTGATCCTGCGCGAACTGATGTTCGGCCCGCGCCGCTTCAGCGAGCTGCGCCGCGGTCTGCCCGCCATCAGCGCCAACGTTTTGACGCAGCGACTGGAGTCGCTCGAGAGCAACGGCATCCTCGTCCGCCGCCGCCTGCCGCCACCAGCATCGGTGCAAGTCTACGAGCTGACGCCATGGGGGTATGAGAGCGAGGATGCGCTCGCGTCGCTCGGGCGCTGGGCCGTGCGTTCGCCGCTCCACGATCCGCGCCTGCCGCTCAGCGGCGCGTCGCTGATGATGTCCTTCCGAACCATGATCGATCCCGCGCGCGCGGCAGGCATTGATGCCGCCATCGGCTTTCAGATCGGACCCGATCCGTTTTCGACCCATCTTTGCGATGGCCGGATGGCGGTCGCACGGGCCGAGGCGACCGATCCGGCCCTCGTGATGCGGAGCGAGGAAGCGCGCAATATCGCTGCGGTCGTCTACGCGGGTGAGCCGCTGACGAAGCTGGAGCAGGCCGGGCTGCTGCAGGTGGAAGGCAATCGCGCGCTGGCGGAACGGTTCGTCACCTTATTCCCTTTACCGCCAAAGGTGGTTTGATCGCCGTTGCGGGCGGAGCAGCGACCCTTTACCGCCGTTCCGACTCCTACATCGCTGCAATACCGAGATTTGCCATGGCCGACTTGTCCAATATCCAGCCCGATAGCCGTTCCGACACGGTGATGGATGCGCCCGATCAGATGAAGAAGGTGCGCGATGTGTTCGGCATCGACTCCGACATGGAGGTGCCCGCTTTCTCCGAGGCCGATGAGCGCGTTCCCGATCTCGATCCGGCCTATGTGTTCGATCCGGATACGACGCTCGCCATCTGCGCCGGCTTTGCGTTCAACCGCCGCGTCATGATCCAGGGCTATCACGGCACCGGCAAGTCGAGCCATATCGAGCAGGTCGCCGCGCGCCTCAACTGGCCGATGATCCGCATCAACCTCGACGCGCATATCAGCCGCATCGATCTGGTCGGTCGCGACGCGATCGTGCTGCGCGACGGCCAGCAGGTCACCGAATTCCGCGAAGGCCTGCTGCCCTGGGCGCTGCAGACGCCGTCGGCTCTGGTGTTCGACGAATATGATGCGGGCCGCCCGGACGTGATGTTCGTGATTCAGCGCGTTTTGGAGACCGAGGGCAAATTGACGCTGCTCGACCAGAATCGCGTGATCCGCCCCAATCCCTATTTCCGGCTGTTCGCGACCTCGAACACGGTCGGCCTCGGCGATACGACCGGCCTCTATCACGGCACCCAGCAGATCAATCAGGGGCAGATGGATCGCTGGAACATCGTCGTCACGCTCAATTATCTGCCCGCCGCGATCGAGGCGCAGATCGTGCTCGCCAAGTCGGGCGAATATGACAAGCCGGACGGCAAGAAGACGGTCGAGAATATGGTGAAGGTCGCCGACCTGACCCGTCAGGGCTTCATGGCGGGCGATATTTCGACCGTGATGAGCCCGCGCACCGTGATCTCGTGGGCGCAGAATACGCTGATCCTGGGCGATATCGGCTTCGCGTTCCGGCTGTCCTTCCTCAACAAATGCGATGAGGCCGAACGGCCGCTGGTCGCCGAATATTATCAGCGCGTATTCGGCAAGGACCTTCCCGAAAGCATCGTCGGCAAGGCCTGATGGCCGAGCAATCGCCTCTCGATGGATTGCGCGCGGTGCTGGCCGGCACCGCGCGCGCCATGGCGCATGAGCCCGATCTGGAGCTCAGCTTCACGACCGAGGCGCCGTCGGCCTCGCTCAAGCAATTGCGGGTTCCGATGCCCGGCCGCAACCTGCCGCGTGAGCAGGTTGCGGAGGCGCGCGGCTTCGCCGACAGTTTTGCGCTGCGGGAGCGGCATCATGACGCGAAATTGCATGCGCGCGGCGCGCCGGCGGACGCAACCGCCAGGCTGGTGTTTGACGCGGTCGAGCAGGCACGCGTCGAGGCCTTGGGCGCACGCGCAATGGAAGGCGTCCGCGCCAACCTGACCTACGCCTTGGAGATGCGCCTGCGGTCCGATCCGCTCACACGCGCCCGCAATCGCGCGGAGGTGCCGCTGGCGTCTGCGCTGGCGCTGCTGGTGCGCGAGCGGCTGACCGGGCAGAAGCCGCCGGTGATCGCCGAGGGCGGTATCGCGCTCGTCCGGGAATGGATTGAGGACAAGGCCGGCGCCGATCTCGACGCGCTCGGCCTGACGCTGGACGATCAGGGCGCCTTCGCCCGGCTGGCAACGCGCCTGCTGGAAGATCTCGAACTTGTCGAGGCGCAATCGGAAGCGACCGAGCCGGAGGAGTCGAGTGCGGAGGAAGGCGAGCAGCCCGAGGAGGGCGAGAATAGCGAGGACGGCGACGACGATCAGACGGGCGGCCAAAGCGATGGCCAGATGGACGTGCGTTCCGAAACTTCGGAAGGCGACGATCAGAATGAGTCGCGCGAGTCTGACGAAGGCGAGTTCGAGGGCGACGGCCAGGAAGGGGACCAGGGCGACGAAGGCATGCAGCCGGTGCGGCCCAACCGCCCCACCGCCGACACACCCGGATTCCTCGAATATAAAGCGTACACGACCCGCTTCGATGAGGTCGTGACCGCCAGCGAACTGTGCGACGAGGAAGAGCTGACGCGGCTGCGCGCCTATCTGGACCAGCAATTGGTGCATCTGCAGGGCGCGGTGACCAAGCTTGCCAACCGCCTGCAGCGGCGCCTGATGGCCCAGCAAAGCCGATCCTGGGAATTCGATCAGGAAGAGGGATTGCTCGACGCGGCGCGGCTGGCGCGTGTCGTCGCCAGCCCCACCCATTCGCTTTCCTACAAGATTGAGCGCGACACCGACTTTCGAGACACCGTCGTGACCTTGTTGATCGACAATTCCGGATCGATGCGCGGCCGGCCGATTTCCATCGCGGCGATATCGGCCGACATCATGGCGCGGACGCTGGAACGCTGTGGCGTGAAAGTGGAGATTCTGGGTTTCACCACCCGCGCGTGGAAAGGCGGCCAAGCGCGGGAGGCCTGGCTGCAGGCGGGCCGTCCGGCCGCGCCCGGGCGGCTCAACGACCTGCGCCATATTGTTTATAAGCGCGCCGACGAGCCGTATCGCCGCTCGCGCAAGAGCCTTGGCCTGATGATGCGCGAAGGCCTGCTGAAGGAGAATATCGACGGCGAAGCGCTGTTGTGGGCGCATGGCCGTCTGGTCGCGCGATCCGAAGAGCGGCGTATCCTGATGGTCATCTCCGACGGTGCGCCGGTCGACGACTCGACCTTGTCGGTCAACAGCGGGTCATATCTGGAAAAGCATCTGCGCCAGGTCATCGCCTGGATCGAAACCAAATCGCCGGTCGAGCTGGTTGCGATCGGCATTGGGCACGACGTCACCCGCTATTATGCACGGGCGGTCACGATCATGGACGCGGAACAGCTGGGCGGGACGATGGTGGAACAATTGGCCGGATTGTTCGACGCCGCCTGACCGGCGCGCCCGCAATTGGCACGTCAGCAGTCGCGTTCGGCCTCATTATCGACCGGCACGCGGCCATCGCCGCCCGCCCAGATGCCCGCGCTGTTATTGCCGCGATGGCCCACGGCGGCGTTGCCCAGCAGGCCGCCGGCAATGGCGCCCAGCAGCGTTCCGCCCGAACTATGGTTGCAGCGCCGCGCAACGGCCGCCTCGCGCCTTGCCGGGTGGCGCAGGCCCGCATCCGTCTCGCGCCGATCATTCATTCGTTCAGACGCGTCGGCAGGACGGCCGATGCGCGCCGATTCGATATAGGTGGCCCGGTGTTGGGAATAGGTGACCGCCGGCACGACTGTAGCCGCCGCGACAAGCGCGACGGCCACCCGTCTGATGGTCTTTGGAAACATCGCCACATCCTCGTACACATGGCGTTACATCCGCCGTGCCGAGTTTATGGAGCCGTACCGCTGAGGCGATACTGAATGCCGGTGTTAGGCGCGGTTAACCTTGCGCGGTAACCGGCAGCCGCTCAGGCGGCGACCGAGGCTTTCTCGATCTCGCGCTTCAGGCGGCGCGCACGCAGCGACAGCGTCTCGCCCTTGGCCTTCAGCAGCCAATTGTCGAGGCCGCCGACATGCTCGACCGAACGCAGGCCATGCGTCGACACGCGCAGCTTCACGCCCTTGCCGAGCTTGTCTGAGATCAAGGTCACGTTCTGCAGATTCGGCAGAAAGGTCCGCTTGGTCTTGTTGTTGGCGTGGCTCACATTGTGGCCCACCTGCCGGCCCTTGCCGGTCAGCTCGCAAATACGCGACATGCGCTGAAATCCCGAAATCGATGGTCTGGAAAGAGCGGCCGGATAACGACAACCGGCTTCTTCGTCAAGAAGGCTGGTTCCGATCGGATGCAACCGAGTGGGTTAACGCACGTTAGCCGATCACAATTAACAGGAGCATCCGATGCGAGCGATCGTAACTATATTGGCCATCGTTGTCGTGATCGGCATCATCGCGGTAGCGACCGGGTTCGTTAACCTGCGCGGAACGTCTGGCACGCTGCCCAAGGTCAGCGTTCAGGGTGGGCAGGCGCCTGCTGTGTCCGCGGATGTCGGCAGCATCGACGTGGGCACGAAGAATACGACGGTTGACGTCCCCAAGGTGGAGACAACCAAGAAGACGGTCGCAGTGCCGACGGTAGCCGTGCACAAGGCCGACTAACATGCTCGCCAATGCCAGCCCGGCAGCACTGATCGCGGCGATCCTGCTGCCGCCGCTGGGCATATATCTGGCACGCGGCATAGGCCCGGCATTCTGGATCGGGACCGTCCTGACGGTCCTGTTCTGGGTGCCGGGCATCCTCTTCGCCCTCGCTGTCATCCTGCGGCCGGACCTGCTGGCTCGCGCCTGAGCGCGACGGCCGTTATGGCGTGGCGATGCGCATGCCCCTGCCGCCCCCGATGCGCATTGCGCTGGACCTTGCGGCGGAGGCCGCCGCAGCGGGCGAAGTGCCAGTCGGCGCGGTCGTGACGCTGGACAATGCCGTTGTCGCGACATCGGCCAACATGATGGTCATGGCCAACGATCCCACGGCCCATGCCGAGATCGTCGCGATTCGGCGCGCGGCCGAGCAATTGGGCCGACCCCGTCTCGACCGCTGCGATCTGTGGGTGACGTTGGAGCCCTGCGCCATGTGCGCGGGCGCGATCGCCCATGCGCGCATCGCCCGGCTCTATTATGGCGCGGACGATCCCAAGGGCGGCGCCGTACTCCATGGCCCCCGCTTTTTCGCGCAGCCGACATGCCATCACCGGCCGGAGCTGTATGCCGGCATCGGCGGCGAAGAAGCGGCCCAGCAGCTGCGGACCTTCTTCGCAGCGCGCCGCTGATCAGTTGAGCATCATCCGGCTGTTGCCCCGCGCGATCAACCGCCCGATCGCGTCGAACAGCTTGTTCATCGCGACCGGCTTCAGGATCACCTCGTCAGCGCCTTGATCGATACAATCGCGGCATATGTCGAGTGCGGTGTCGGCCGTTACGACAATCACCGGAACATTGGCTTTGCCGTCCTGGCGGGCGCGGATGTGGCGAATGGCGGTCAGCCCATCCATGCCGGGCATCCGCAGATCCATCAGCACGATGTCATAATCGTTCGCATCGATCATCGCGAGACCCGTCTCCGCGTCGGGCGCCTCGTCCATCGACGCCCCCGCGACCATCAGCATGTCCCGAACCACGCGGCGGTTCATCGCATCGTCCTCGACGAACAAGATGTTCATCTTACGCCTCCCAGTCGATCACGCCGCGATGTCCCGACTGCCGATAGGATGGCCATAGACTCTATTCATTTCCGAGAGAAGGTCAGGCGCGCTGATCGGTTTGGCGATGACATGATCCACTCCGCGCGCCTGCAACGCGTCGCGTGTCGGCTGATCGGGTTCGCGCATCAAAAGGGTGAAGCGGGCCCCTGCCTTCGCGCAGGCAGCCGCCAGATCCCCGGCGGCATCCGGATCGAGTCCGAGCGCGGTGCCCTCGGCGATCACCCCATCATAGCCGCCCGTCGCGATGGCCTGCAGCGCCTCCTCCATGTCGACCGCGAAATGCAAACCGGCGCACTCGCTCCCAAGCAGGGCCCGCATGATGCCCTGACCGAGCGGATTGGGCTCGATCATCAGCACCTCGGCGGTTGCCAGGCTTACGGCAGCGGCGCGATCCGCCCGCGCGACTTCGACCGCGCCGCGCTCCAGCGGCAGCGTGAGCGTGAACGTAGACCCCGCGCCCAGGGTGCTTTGCACCGCCACGTCGCCGCCCATCGCCCGCGCCAGGCTGCGGCAGATGGCGAGACCCAGCCCGGTGCCGCCGTGGCGCCGCGTCACGCCGCCATCGACCTGGCGGAAGGACTCAAAGATATCCTCCATCCGCTCGGGCGGGATACCGATGCCACTGTCGGCCACGCGGATCACCAGGCGCTCGCGATCGTCATCGGCGCTGTCGGCTTCGGCATAGGCAGCCAGCCGAACCTGCCCGCGATCGGTAAATTTGATGGCATTGGACATCAGATTGAAGATGATCTGCCGCAACCTGACTTCATCGGCGATGATTTTGCCGGGGCATTGTTCAAGATCGAATTCGATGCCGATCCGCTTCGTTTCCGCCTGTCCGGTCCAGACCTGCACCGCGTCCTGCAACAGCCGCTTGAGGTCCATCTCGCCCGGTTGGATCCGCAGCTCGCCCGTCTCCATCTTGGCCACGTCGAGAATATCGTCGACGAGCGCCTTCATCGTCTCGCCGGCGCCGTGCAGCAGCTCGATCCGCCCGCGCAGCGTGGGATCGAGCGCACGCCCGGCCAGGATGACCTGGGTCATGCCGAGAATGCCGTTCAACGGCGTGCGAATCTCGTGGCTCGTCGTGGCGAGGAATTCCGTCTTCGCGGCCAATGCCTTTTCCAGCGCCTTGTTGGTGGTCACGAGCGTCTCATTCGCTGCACGCACCTGGTTCCGACTGCGCCGGATCGACAGGAAGCCGATGAGCAGCAACGTCGAGACCAGTGCCGCCACGCCGAGCATCGCGCGCGTCAGGAAATTGCGAAAACGTGTCGCGGACTCGGTCTTCTCCCGGTCCAACCGCGCAATCTTCACCTCCTGGTTGGCGAAGTTGAATCGCGCGTTCAGCAGGGCAGCGCTCGAGGACGCCGCGAGCGCGCGCTGCTCGTCGTCCAGGCGCCGGAATGCTTCGAAGTGGCTTAAGGCGACAGCCTTGTCCCCCCGCGCACGATAGATCTCATATGCCGTATGATGCAGATCGCGTTGGGTCTCGGCATCATTGGTGTCGCCCGCCGCAAGAGCGCGCTTGATCAGGGCTTCCGCTTGGTCGAGCTTCCCCGCGCGCCAGGCCACGAATGCCGCCACGCCAAATAATGCCGGGCTTTTTCGGGTCGCTGCGTTCGCCCGCGAGACGCCGATCGCGCGAGAAAGGCTCAGTTTCGCTGCGCTGAGATCGCCGGACTCCGCCTGCGCTCTGGCGAGGTTGCGAAGAATCAAGGACTTGGTTGAAGGGTCGCCTGCGACATAGGTCAGCGCCGTCTGATAGGCCGAAGCCGCTTTGCTGAACTGCCCCAGCTGCGAATATGCGACGGCGCGATTATTCTGCGCCGCGAGGATGACGGCGGCGTTCGTTCGATCCGCTTCGAGCGATTGATCGGCATAGCGCAGCGCATTCGCGTAATCCCGCGCATCCAGATACAGCGAAGAAATATATACGAGCGCCTTGGCTTGTTCTCTCGGGTTTTGCGCCCGCGCAAACAAGCCGTAAGCCAGCTGATTATCGCGCAGGGCATCCTGCACCTGCCCCAGCGCCGTCGCCGCTCCTGCGCGCGCCAGCACCAGCTCCCCCCGTATCTCCTCCTGACCATCCACGCCCTGAAGCTCGGCAAGGGCTCTACGGACAACGGCCTGCGTTTCTCTTGGCCTCTTCAGACTCAAAAGAGCCTCGGCCTGCAGCCAATCCGCCGTCGCGTTATCGCGCCTGCGCTGGCTTGTACCGGGTGCGTGGGGAGACGTGAGCGCCTGCGCGGCGCGCAAGGCACCGCGGGGATTGTCGCGAATGTCGCTGCGAATGGCGGCCACGCGCTCATCGAAGGTCGTGCTCGATGAAGTTTGTGCTTCAACGGCCGTCGTCGCGAGAATCAGGAGCGCGGCGCAAAGCCGGATCATCAAACCGTCACCGCTGTTTCCTAGGGTAAGCGGCTCAAGCTAGCGCATCTTACCTGAATGACAATGGCCGGCCCGCACGAGCGGGTTTCGATCGCAACCTGCCGCAAGGAAGAAGCGGAGAAGGGCCGCGGGCGCGGCCCCTCCAAACAAGGTTTAAGCAGGCTTTACGGGACGGATCGTTTCATATCCGGGATTCACCGGGCGAATGGTCTCATAGCCGGGGTTGACCGGACGGATCGTCTCGTAGCTAGGATTGACGGGACGGATCGTCTCATAGCTCGGGTTGACCGGGCGGATCGTCTCATAGGCAAATGCCGGCGCGGCGAAACCGACTGCAAGGGCTGCGACAGTGGTGAAGCCGAGAATCTTGGTCGCCTTGGACATAACGCCTCCATTGTCGCGAGGGCAAAGCGCCTCGCCTTCAGAAGATGAATACCAAATGGCAAGCATCTTCTCAAGCAATATTAATGCGTTATCAAGGTTTCCACGGCGAGCGCCGTGACGTTTGACTCGTTAATTCATCCCGTTTTGCCGCTTCGCGCTAACCAATTGAATCCCAAGGCAGGTTCCGGCGCACGATCCACTCGCGCATCCAAGAACGACCGCAACTCTCCCAATGTCATAGGCATCGCGATTAAGAAACCCTGAACGACATCACAGCCCATAACCTTCAACAATGCCAGTGCTGCGGGCGAATCGACTCCCTCGGCCGTCACCTCCATGTCGAGCGCGTGCGCGAGGTCTATTGTCGATCGCACCAGCAGCGGATCGCGATGGCTGCTGGAAAGACCGCTGATGAACATCCGGTCGATCTTCAGCTCATGCGCCGGCAATTGCTTCAGATAGGCGAGGCTGGAAAGGCCGGCACCGTAATCGTCGATCGCGATCTTGATGCCCGCGTCCGCAAACAGGTGCAGATTTCGCAACGCACCTTCCGGATCGCCGATCATCGCCGTTTCCGTGATCTCGAACCCGATCGGCCCCGATGCCCCTGCTACGGTCGCCAGCGCCCATTCGGCGAAATCCCGATCCGGCAGGACGCGCGCAGAGATATTGACGTTGAACGTCATCGCATGGGCACATGCGGCAAGACTCGCCTGCTCCACGATCGTTTGCCGTATCACCCATTCGGTGATGCGGCGCATCTCGCCTGTCTGCTCCGCGAGGGCAATGAAGTCGTTCGGGCCGATCAGACCCCGGGTCGGGTGGCGCCACCGCACAAGGGTCTCGACCGCGACCATCTCGCCCGAGCGCGCCCGCATTTTTGGCTGGTGGACGAGGAACAGTTCGTTGCGGGATACGGCATGGGCCAGATCATCGGCAAGGCTGGACGGCCCTTCTTCCGCAGCAAGCGGGCGCGCCGGCACGTTTCCGCGCATCCGCCATAATATCAGCGCCGCTGTACTCGCCACGGCGGCAATCACGCCCAACGCGATCGGCAGAAGCAAGGTCAGAACCGATTGCACGTCGCGTCATTCCCCCGGCCGTGCGCCCATTGGCTGCATGGCGATCCATGCCGTCCCTGAGGCGCAGCGACGAAAGAGCGGTAATAGCACGATTATCCGCAAGCCTGAAATTCTTCTCGAGCCGCGGGAACAATTTACCGTTTCGACCATCTACGGCACAGCGCGTGCCGATGCCGCGCCCTGGTGCACTGGAGTTTGCTGGATGCGCACACGTCTCATCAGCCTCGCAATGTTGCTCGCAATCGGCGCCGCACCGGCAACGGCGGCGCGGCAATCGATGCAGGAGCGCGGCGCCGCCGAACTGGCCAAGGAGCTGAAAGGCTTGATCCCCGGCACGCCTGAAAAGTGCCTGTCGCTGTCAAGCGTGGAAGGCTCCCACATCATTGACGGGACCGCGATCGTGTATCGCGCGCTCGGCGGAAAGACCTACGTCAATCGCACGCTCAACCCGGAATTGCTGCGGGAAGACGGCATCCCCGTGCAGTTCGTCTACGGTTCGCAGCTCTGCCGGCTCGATCAGGTGCGGCTGCTCGATCGATTCTCCCGCATCCCGCGCGGAACGGTCGGCCTGGATTCCTTCACACCCTACACCAAGCCGGCCAAGCCGCGCTGAGCGCGCACGCTCAGAGTATGATGACCTTACGTTCATCCGTTCGTGCCGAGTAGCGACCGAGTTGCCCGCAGGGCGTATCGAGGGCGCGTATCGAGGCATTGGTCGTATCTCTCGATACGCGCTCTCGACAAGCTCGATCGCTACTCGAGACGAACGGGTTCTACCAAAGTCATTACGCTCTAGCCGAGGAAGTAGCGTATCTTCACGGCGATGCGCTGACGCACGGTGCCATGGTCGAATGCCGCTACCGTGAACTTGGGCCGGGTGAGGTGGCTCATGGCATCGTTTGAGAAGCCAATGCCCTCACGCGGGATGCCGATCCAATTCTGATCGAGCTTATCGTTCGAGTCCGCGTCGTGATACGCCTGCACCGCATAATGGCCGGGCGGCACGCCGTGGACGACGACCGTCACCTGGCCGACCTTGGCCGGGGTCGATGCGGACCAGGGGCAAGCCTTCATGAAGGTTTCCTTGGGGCACACCATGACACGCACCAGTCCCTGCGCCGAACGGACGCCGGAGACGTCGACTTCGATCGGAGCTTCGGAGGGGGCGGCGGCGGCGGTGAGCAACAGAAGCAGCGGCCACGGCTTCATCCGGCAGCTCCCACGCCGACGCTATTGTGGCGCAGCGCACTCAGCACCGCGGCGACCATGCCATCTGCATCAAGGCCGGCGTCCGCATATTGTTTCTCCGGCTTATCGTGATCCTGAAAGCGATCCGGCAGACGCAACGTGCGGATTTTCAATCCGGCATCGGTCAGGCCCTGGTCGGCGGCCAGCGTCAGGACATGGGCACCAAAGCCACCCGCCGCGCCTTCTTCCACCGTGATCGCCACCTCGTGATTGGTCAGCAGCCGCCGGATCAGCGCCTCATCCAGCGGCTTGGCGAAGCGCATGTCCGCGACCGTCGTGGACAAGCCCTGCGCCTCCAGCCGTTCCGCCGCCTTCAACGCATCCTCCAGCCGCGTGCCGAGCGACAGGATGGCGACCGATTTACCTTCCCGCACCACGCGACCTTTGCCGATCGGCAGCACTTCCGGTGGGTTGGGAATGGCAACGCCGGTGCCGCCACCGCGGGGGTATCGGACCGCGATCGGGCCGGCGTCATAGGCCGCCATCGTATGGACCATGTTGGTCAGCTCGGCCTCGTCCGCGGCCGCCATCACCACCATGTTCGGCAGCGTGCACAGATAAGCCAGGTCGAACGATCCGGCATGGGTCGCTCCGTCGGCGCCCACCAAGCCGGCCCGGTCCATCGCGAACCGCACCGGCAAATTCTGGATCGCGACGTCATGCACGACCTGGTCGTAGGCGCGCTGCAAGAACGTCGAATAAATCGCGCAGAAGGGCTTCATGCCCTGCGCGGCCAGACCGGCGGCGAAGGTGACCGCATGCTGCTCGGCGATCCCGACGTCGAAGGTCCGGTCCGGAAACGCCTTGGCGAACCGATCGACGCCGGTGCCGCCGGGCATGGCCGCGGTGATCGCACAAATCCGCGGATCCAGCGTGGCTTCGGCGACGAGCGCGTCGGCGAAGACATTCTGATAGGAAGGCGGACCGGCCGGGCCCTTATCCTGCTTGCCCGACACGACATCGAACTTCTGCACACCATGATATTTATCGGCCGAAGCCTCGGCCGGCGCGTAGCCCTTGCCCTTCTTGGTGACGACATGGACCAGGATCGGCCCCTCGCCCGCATCGCGGACATTTTCCAGCACCGGGATCAGATGGTCGAGATTGTGGCCGTCGATCGGCCCGACATAATAGAAGCCAAGCTGCTCGAAGAGCGTCCCGCCCATCGCCATGCCCCGCGCAAACTCTTCGCTCTTGCGGGCGGCATCGTGGAGGGGGCGGGGCAGGCGCCGGGCAATCCGCTTGGCGATGTCCCGCAGCCCAAGAAACGGCTTCGAGGAAACGAGCCAGGCAAGATAGGCCGACAGGCCGCCGACCGGCGGCGCGATCGACATGTCATTGTCGTTGAGGATCACGACCAGGCGGTTGCCGGCAGCTTCCGCATTGTTCATCGCCTCATAGGCCATGCCGGCGGACATTGCGCCGTCGCCGATCACGGCGATGGCCTTGCCCGCGCTGCCCGACATCTTGTTCGCAATGGCGAAGCCGAGCGCGGCCGAGATCGAGGTGGAGCTATGGGCCGCCCCGAACGGATCATATTCGCTTTCCTGCCGGCGGGTGAAACCGGACAGGCCGCCGCCCTGGCGCAGCGTACGGATCCGATCGCGCCGGCCGGTCAGGATCTTATGGGGATAGGCCTGGTGCCCCACATCCCAGATCAGAATATCGTTGGGCGTGTCGAAGACATAATGGATGGCGGTGGTCAGCTCGACCACGCCCAGTCCCGCGCCAAGATGGCCGCCCGTCACCGAAACAGCGGAGATCATCTCCTCACGCAATTCTTCGGCAACCTGCGGCAATTGCTCCGGCTTCAATTTCCGCAGGTCGGCAGGCGCATCGATCGTGTCGAGCAAGGGCGTAGAGGGACGTTGGGACATACGAATGAACTAATCTCCGGCTGGACCCTGTCTAGGGCCAGATCGCTCCGGGTGGAAGCGCGGACCTTTGCGGCTCAGTTTGCCGCGCAGTTGCGGCAGCGGCCGGTGACCTCGATAACGGGACGAACCGGCGTGAATCCGGCGCGGTCGGCGGCACGCCGTACGCTATCGGTCAGCACATCATCGTCGATATGCGTCGTTTCCCCGCAGCCATCGCACACCAGGAAAATGCAGTCGTGGCGGCAGGCCGGATGGGCATTGACGACATAGGCGTTGGCGGTCTCGACCCGCTGCGCCAGGTTTTTCGCCACGAACAAATCGAGGATGCGATACACGCTATTCGCGGCGACACGCCGGTCTTCCGAACGGGAAATCGATTCGGCGACATCGTAGGCCGATGCCGGCCGGCCAAACGCCGCCAGGGCGGCAAATACGGTCGCGCGCATCGGCGTCCACTGTTCCCCCGCCTTTTCCAGCGCATGCTGCGCCTGGATGGCAAGCTCTGCGCCGTCGGCAATCCTGTGATCGTGCGTGTGCGCCATCTGTCCCAGATAGGCCGGACGCGCCCTGGCCACAAGTTTGCGCCCGATTGCGCATGCGCGCCCTGCGCGCCATAGCGACCATGTGGCACGCCCTTCCCGCTTTCAGCCCCGCCCCCGCCTGTTGGCCTTATGGCTCTTCGTCGTGGCGGCTATGGTTTTTGCGATCGTCGTCGTCGGGGGAATCACGCGACTGACCGAATCGGGTCTGTCGATCACGGAATGGGATCCGCTGCTGGGCATCTTTCCCCCGCTGAACGCGGCGCAGTGGCAGGCCGCTTTCGACAGTTATAAAGCCATTCCGCAATATCACGCCTTCAATACCGGCATGACGCTGGAGGCGTTCAAGCAGATCTATTTCTGGGAATATATTCATCGCCTGCTGGCGCGCACGATCGGCACCGTGCTCGCGATCGTGCTGCTCGTCTTCTGGTGGAAGAAATGGATCCCCAAGGGCTTTGGCTGGCGCACCGTCCTGATCTTCGCGCTCGGCGGCCTGCAGGGGCTGATCGGCTGGTGGATGGTCGCGTCCGGGCTGCAGGACCGTACCGAGGTCAGCCATATCCGGCTGGCCATCCACCTGCTGGCGGCAATGCTGATCTACGCCGTGTTGATCTGGACCGCGCTGGATTTGCTCGCGCTCTCGAACGGCATACGTCGCGTAAAACTCCGTCTATGGGCCTTTCTGGCGATCCTGGCGCTGGCGCTGCAACTCGTCCTCGGCGCGTTCACCGCCGGATTGCGGGCGGGATATGCCTTCGCCTCCTGGCCAAACATGGGCGATCGGCTATTTCCCTCCGGCGGCTGGGCGGCCGGACAGAGCCTGGCGTTCAATCTCTCCTCCAATCCCATCGTCGTGCAGTTCCAGCATCGATGGTGGGCGTGGGTGGTGGCTATCGCGGTCGTCCTGCTGGCGCTTGCCGCCTATCGGGCCGGACGCCCCGCCCGTGCGCTGACGATCGTCGCCCTGGTGCTGATCCAGATCGCGCTGGGGATCCAGACGCTTCTGAGCGGCGTGGATCTGCCCATCGCCGTGGCCCATCAGGCGACGGCGGCGCTGCTGCTGGCGGCGATGATCTGGGCGGCGCACGGTATTGGGGCACCTCAGCAAATGCGGCGCACTTAAGCTGGTATTATAATACCTCACGAATATGGCGCGGATTTGCTTGACTTTTTGGGGTCGGCGACGCATTTGCCCGTCCGTCGGCGCCGTCAAGAGCCCGATCGTTTGAGGTGAAACGCCCTGCGCTTTGCCGACAACGTGAATCGGGCTCTCATCAATGGTGACCTTGATTCACGCCCCGGGCAAAAGCCCGGGACGATCAAGGTCTTGGGGCGGCGCGATTGTTTTTAGGGCCGCTCCATCGGGTCGCCCATCTATCATAAGGTCATGTCCATGAGGGCGCTCTCGAAGCAGACCAAGTCGGCGACGCCGTCGACGGTCGAAAAGAAATGGCATCTGATCGATGCTGACGGGCTGGTTGTTGGCCGCGTCGCCTCGATCATCGCCAACATCCTGCGCGGCAAGCATAAGCCGAGCTTCACCCCGCACATCGATTGTGGTGACAATGTCATCGTGATCAATGCGGACAAGGTGCGCTTCACCGGCCGCAAGCTTGAGCAGAAGGTTTATTACAAGCACACCGGTTATGCCGGCGGCATCAAGGGGATTACCGCAGCCAAGGTGCTGGACGGCAAGTTCCCGGAGCGCGTGCTTGAAAAGGCCGTCGAGCGGATGATTCCGCGTGGCCCGCTCGGCCGCGCCCAGATGCGCAACCTGCGCATCTTCAAGGGCACCGAGCATGACCATGCCGCGCAGTCGCCCGAACCCATGGATATCGCGGGCTTGAACCGCAAGAACAAGGTGGGCGCATAATGTCCGACACCCGTCAGTCCCTCGCCGATCTGGCGAACCTCACCGGCCAGGCTGCTCCCGCGGCCCCGGCTGCTCCGGCCACCGCTTCGGCGGCACCGGCAGAAGCCGGCACCGAAGAGGCACCCGTTTCCAATTCGGGTCCCGCACCGGAGCCGATGCCCCTGCGTGAGCAGATCATCGACAAGCAGGGCCGCGCTTATGCCACCGGCCGTCGTAAGGATGCGGTCGCCCGCGTCTGGATCAAGCCCGGCTCGGGCAAGATCACGGTCAATGGCCGCGATCAGGAAGTCTATTTCGCGCGTCCGACGCTGCGCCTCGTCATCAACCAGCCCTTCGGCGTCGCCGAGCGTGATGGTCAGTATGACGTGATCGCCACCGTCACCGGTGGCGGCCTCTCGGGTCAGGCCGGCGCCGTCAAGCACGGCATTGCCCAGGCGCTGACCCGCTACGAGCCGGTGCTGCGCGCACCGGTCAAGGCAGCAGGCTTCCTGACCCGCGACAGCCGTGCGGTCGAGCGTAAGAAGTACGGCAAGGCGAAGGCCCGCCGCAGCTTCCAGTTCTCGAAGCGCTAATCTTTCGGCCTTTACCGGCACGCGAAGGGCGGTCCCGCAAGGGGCCGCCTTTTTCGTGTCGGCCGGCCAGGCGTTCGGCGATCGGCATCGCCGTCACGGGCAATGACGCCGTGCAGCAGGGATAGCCGGGCCAAAAGAAAAGGCGGCCCGGCTTCCCGGACCGCCAGGGGGGTGGAGAAGGTCGAATTAGAAGCGGAATTGGCCGAACAGGCCGATTTCTCTGTAACTGCCATGGCCGCCGGTGGGCGTGCCGGTCGGGTTGGGCCCGCCAATCACGCCATTCTGCGTTCCAAATATACCGTTATCCACCGCCTCGTGCTTGTACACCAGCGCGAGATCCACGAGCTTCACCGGCTCCCACTGAATGCCAAAATTGTAATATTGGTCTTTCAAATTGTCGTTGCTGGTTTGGGTCGGCTTGATCCAGTCATAGCGCCCGAAGACGCTCCAGGTCGGGGCAAAATTCACATTGCCGAAAGCGCTATAGCCGTCCGTCGTATCGGTTTCGACGGTGGTGACGTTGTTCCAATTCTTGGAATGATAATATTCAACACCCGCATTCATAAGCTTGTTCTTATAGCCTATCACGGCGTTTTCGCGCGTGGCTGTATGCGGCGTCGGCGTGCCTTGGACATTGTTGCCACGATCGCCGGAATAGCCGCCAATGCCAGCGTAGAAACCGTGATAATTGACCGATATGCGCCCTTCGACATCGACTGACCGCGTCACTTTGACGTTGCGATAGCCGCCGCCATCGACGACCGAGATTTGATAGCTCAACAGGCCTTGCCCGAAATCTCCCAGCACATGGACGCCCCAGTCCGCGGAGATGCCGAAGTTGGTGCGATCGATCAGCGTATTTTCGATATGGCGGTACCCATACGCGCTCTCGGCGAAGGGCACCCACGGCAGGTCGGCGGCGCCCACGCGGATGATCAGCGCCGGGTTGAGCTTCGCCTGCAGATAGGCCTTCTTGACGTAAAAGCCCTTGCCCACGAGCGCAGGAAGGTTCGTGCCTTCGGGGGTGCCGGTCGACGTGAAATTGCCATTGCCGGTCTGCCCAACGACGTTGGACACGTCCATGGTAAGATTGCCCGCGAACACCGGGCTGAACGTGTGATCGACGCCCAGATAGAAGCGCTTGATGTTGAAACCGGTGCCGTTGACGGAGCCCGCCCCGGTCGGCTTCACGCCATTGACCCTGGTTTCGACATTCGAGAAATCGAAATACATCCGGCCGGAAATCGTGGTGGAATCCCACCATTCATTCTTGGTGAAACTCGCCAATTCCGTTTTAACGGTCGCGGGGACAGACTTTGACGCCGCCGTTGCCGCAGTCTGCGCGGCGCTGGCCGCTGATTGGGCTTGCACGGCCTGCGCGACCGCGCTGCTCGCCGCGGATTGTGCCGTATTGACGCTCGCCGTGGTTTGCCGCTGCGCCGCTTCGGTTGCGTTGAGGCGCGCGGCGAGATCCGCCACCTGCTTCTGAAGCGCCTGGATCTGCTTAAGAAGGGCGGCATTGGAGCTTTCCGCCGCGGGAGCGTGCGCCACAGGCCGTGCCAGCAACGGTGAACATGTCAGTCCAAACGCGCAGAGCTCCGCACCGACAATCAGCGATCGACGCAGCAGCATGCGCTATTCCTCCCGGCCGCCCTCGCGAGCAGCAGCAAAAGCCTAGGCAGCTTTTATGACACTTATGTGAAACGGAAATGGCGTCTGGCGCATTTCGGCCAAACTTGCCCATTGCAGCACTTTGATCAGAATTATGACCGGCACATTACAATTTTGTGGATTCTGTAACACAAATGCCGAGTCGCGGTGGCGGCTCGCATCTTTGTAACAACTCTGTCGCAATCTCCCGCTAGCTGCGCCCCAACGGGATCACAGATCCTACACCAAGGGGCAATCGAACATGCGTATTTCTTCAGGCATCCGCCTGCGACTCCTGCTGGGAGGCGCATTGGCGGCCGTTATGGCATCCGCCGCCCATGCGGCGCCGGCCACGCCTGCGGCAGAGCCGGCACCGGCAGCGGACGCACCCGCCGTCGAGGGGATGCAGGGACTCGACGAAATCGTCGTGACCGCAACCAAGCGAGAGACCAATCTGCAAAAGACGCCGGTTTCCATCAGCGTCGTCGACAGCCAGCAGATCAAGGACCGCCACGTCCAGAGCCTGTACGACCTCGCCGACGGCTCGGTCCCCAGCTTGCGGGTCGCAACGTTCGAAGCGCGCCAGTCCGCGCTGACGATCGGTATTCGCGGCATCGTTCCGCTCGACGCCAACCAGCCGGCGCGCGAACAGGGTGTCGGCGTCTATATCGACGGCGTTTATCTCGGTCGCCAGCATGGCCTGAACGCGGGTCTGTTCGACGTGGAGCGCGTCGAGGTCCTCAAGGGCCCGCAGGGCACGCTGTTCGGCCGCAACACCGAAGGCGGCGCTCTGTCGATCGTCAGCAAGGCGCCGACCGGCAAGTTTGGCGGTCGGATCGAAGGCGGCATCGGCAACCTTGGTTCCTATAATGGCGGCATCCACCTCGATCTTCCGGCCGTCGCCAACTTTTCGTTCAAGGTCGACGGCGTCATCCAGCATCAGGATGCCGTCACGAAGAACCCGCTCAAGGATCAGGCCGGTTTCGGCTATTTCAATCGTAAGGGCATCCGCGGCGCCGTCCGGTGGGAGCCGATCGACGGCATCACCAATGACTTCTCGGTCGATTATGCTCGCGATGAGAATACGCCTTTCTACAGCCAGCTGCTGAACTACAATCCTGCCGGCTGCTTGAGCGGCGGCACCAATGCGGCCCCGCTGGCACTCCCCTCGGGCAGCGCCTGCACCCTGCCCGGCACCGCCTTCACCGGCACGTCGGGATCGATCAAGCCATTGCTCCCGGGTGTTGTCGTCAACGGCAACAGCCTGATGCGCGACGCGGACATCGGCGTTCCGCAGAAGAAGAGCGTCGACAAGACGCACGGCTTCACCAACAGCTTCAAGTGGAAGATCTCGCCCGAGATCGAGCTCCGCTCGATCACGGCATGGCGTGGTGTCGACGTGCAGCAGTGGGACAATTCGGGCGGCGCGCACCGCGTTCCCGTGGTCAACCTGACCGCCGCCTGCACCGCGGCCGCGCCTTGCGGCTTCAGCCGCTACAGCTTGGCCGATCTCCACCAGGACCAGTTCAGCCAGGAATTCCAGGCGGTTGGTACGGTTGGCAACATCGACTATGTCGCGGGCCTCTATTACTTCAACGAGCGCGTCAGCGACGACGCCGCGACGCCGAACTCGATGGGCGCGATCGCCACGGTCAACAACGGCGTTGTGACCGGCGCGACCTATGTCCCGATCCCGTTCTGCACCGGATCGACGCCTGCTTTCGTCGGCGAAGCGGTCAATGGCTGCTCGATCGATCGCGCCTCTGAAGTCCGCTCGCGCAGCTACGCGGCCTATGGCCAGCTGACCTGGAACGCGACCGACGCGCTGCACATCACCGCAGGCGGCCGCTACACCAAGGACAAGAAGGAAGGCATCCTTACCTACTCGCGCAACATCAACTATCAGACCAACACCGCCGCCGCGACGGCGAACGGCTACAAGCCGCTCGACAAGACCTGGAATCGCTTCAACCCGATGGTCACCGTCGCCTACGACCTGAGCGATAACGTGCACGCTTATGCCAAATATGCGACCGGATATCGCGCCGGTGGCGCCAGCTCGCGTACGTCCAACTATCAGGCGTTCAACCCTGAGGACGTGAAGAGCTACGAAGTCGGCCTGAAGACCGACTTCTGGAACCATCGCGCCCGGTTCAACCTTGCCGGCTACATCATGGACCGCAAGGACAGCCAGGTCGATCTCAGCACGATCCAGCCGACGGCCACGGGCAATTTCAACAACCTGGTCACCTTCAACGCGCCGGGCAACACCAAGATTCGCGGTATCGAAGCGGATCTGACGGTCGCCCCGATCGAGGGTCTGACGCTCAACGCCTCTTATGCCTACACCTATACCAACGTGCCGCTGGTCCCCGTGACCTATCGGGAATTCACGTCGGCCGGTGTGCCCACGGGCAACGCGACCACGGTGAACCAGAAGTTCTACATCGTGTTCACGCCGCGTAACGCTGCGAGCGGGTCGATCGATTATAAGCTGCCGCTGGGCAACAGCGACGCTTCGGTTCGTTTCCACATCGATGCCAACTATTCGCAGGCGACGCAGGCCTTCGATCAGTTCGCGACCAAGGCGGACGAATCGTTCATCGTGAACGGCCGTATCTCCTTCGCGGACGTGCAGCTGGGCAGTGGCAACCAGAAGGTCACGTTCGGCCTCTGGAGCCGCAACATGTTCAACAAGCACTATGTCTATCGTCGTGACCCGTCGAACAGCCTGCCGGCCGTCCAGACGGCGGCGGCAGCCGGTGTTCCGAACATCGTTGTGGTCGGCAACAACAGCAACATCCTGGGTGACTACGGCAACTTCAACATGCCGCGCACCTTCGGTCTCGACGCGACCGTTCACTTCTGATCGGTTGAACCAACAAAAAGGCCGCCGGGTATCTGCCCGGCGGCCTTTCTTTTTGCCTGCTGTTAGGCTGCGCTCAGCCAGCCTTCTGCCACAGCGTTCCGATCACGCCCGAATCCGGATAGGCAACCAGCATGTCGGCGTCGTCGGAGAGCGTCAGCGCCACGTCGCCCGTCACCATCCACGCGCCGCCCGCCTCCAGCGTCCCGCCATCGATCTGGCCACCGCCCGTCATCGGCACCAGCCACAAAGGCCGGCCATCGCTCTTCAGCGTGCCGCTGCCGCCACCGCTCCAGCGTTCGAGCACGAACTTGGGGCCATCGGCGAGGATGGTGCGCCCGGCGGCAATGGCATGCGCCTTGTAGGGCGCGACATAGGGGACCGGATTGCTGGACGCGACGCCGGCATCCAGATGCAGTTCGCGATCGCTGCCGTAATCGTAGAGGCGATAGGTCAGATCGACATTCTGCTGAACCTCGATGAGCGTCAGCCCCGGTCCGATCGCGTGCACGGTCCCGGCCGGCGTGTAGAAGGAATCATCCTTCTTCACCGCCTTCCAATCCAGCAGATGCTCGATGGAGCCGTCTTCCGCGGATGCCCGCAATTCTTCACGTGTCATCGGACGCAGCGTGCCGATGGCGATCGATGCATGGGCATCGGCGGCCAGTATCACCCAGGCTTCGTCCTTGCCCCGCGGATAGCCTTGCTTCTGCGCGGTCGCATCGTCGGGATGGACCTGCACCGACAGGCGGTCGCTCGTGAAGAGATATTTGATCAAAAGGGCCGGCCCGGCGATGCTGCCGTCCTGCTCCCCCGGCACTTCGAACCAGATTTCGCCGATCGGCGCGCCGCCTTCGGGCACGGGGTCGAATGCGGGCCAAAGGTCGCGTCGGCCCCATGGCTTTTCGACGCGCTTGATGGTCAGGCGAGTGGCGGGCATGTTTCGGTCTCCCGGGATTAAGTGAGCGATCAAGGAACGCCTCATGCCGTCGAACGTCGGGGAATGCGATGACGTTCCTGCGGATGATGCGGCGATTGGCGATACTGGCCTTGATCGCATCCACCGGCCTGGTGCTGATGCTCGTCTATCTGCTGCCCAGCCTCGCGCCGGAAGACCTGCCCTGGACCGCGCTCGACCTTGACGCGCCGATCGGGCGGGCCACGGCCGGCAAGATTGCGCGGCTGGAAGGAGCCGCCTGTCGCAGCCTGCTCGACCAGGCCAATATTGCCTATCGCTCTCTGCCGGCCCGCCAGCAGGGCGCGTGCGGCTTCGACGATGGCATCGTGCTGACGAAGCGAAGCGCGGCAGCCCGCTATGCGCCGGACGCGCCGGCGCTGGCCTGCCCGCTGGCAACAGCCTTGGTGCTCTGGGAAAAACGCGTCGTTCAGCCGGCCGCCGAGCAGCGCTTCCATGCGCGCGTGACCCGGATCGATCATTTCGGCACCTACGCCTGCCGGCGGATGTACGGACGCCAGACCGGGAATTGGAGCGAGCATAGCCGCGCCCGGGCGATCGATATCGCCGGCTTCGTGCTCAGCGACGGCCGCCGGATTACGGTTGCAGCCGATTGGCATCGCGACGGGCCCGCTGGACAATTTCTCCACGACGTGCGCGACGGCGCTTGCCGTCTATTCGCGACGACGCTCTCGCCCGATTACAATGCGGCCCACCGCGACCATTTCCATCTGGACGAGGCGCGCCGCGGCGGATTGTGGACGGCCTGCCGCTAAGCCGCCGCCACGGCCTGGGTATCGTGCCGACCGCCGCGCGACCTTGGTATCAATTCGGCAGCGGCTGCTCGATCTTGTCGACCCATTCCGGGAAGAAACAGGGCTGGCGGCTCGACCAGCCAGGCGCGGTCGCCGCGGCCTCGCTGATCGATTGCAGCAATATGCGTCGTTTGTCGGGGTGAAGATGCGGCAACGCCGCCGCCGCACAGAAGGCGCCGGGCAGCCAGGGGCGCACGCCGCCGCCGATCAGCCGTTCATACAGGAAGCGATAGGATGCAAAGCTGGTCAGCCGCCCCTGCCCCAGATCGAAGGCGGTGATCGTGACCAGCGGCGAGAAGAACGGCTCCATCTGATCAAGACCGCTATCGTCGGGAAGATGGTCGCGGATCTGATCGAGACGCGCATAGATGCGGGCCTGCGCCTTGATGCTCGCGGCCTCGACCACGTCGCGCGACCATAAGGCCATCGCATCATGCCGGGACAGTCCGATGTCGAGCGATCGGCGCACATAGCGCTGGGTCGCGGCTGTGAAGCCCGCAAATTCTTTCATTTCGGCCAAGGACATCGCCCCGTCGGCCGGTCTCATCTGCACGCCCATTCCGCCCTCCCACCAAAGAGAAGAACGCAGGGGTTAACGTGCCGATGCTTACCGGGCCGTTAACCCTGCGACGCTAGCTCTGGTCGTAGAGAATCACGGATCGTGTTGCGGCGCAACATGTCTTTATTGCAACAGATGACAAAATTGCGACGAGCCGCAGCGGGCGAGCCCTCAGTGCTCGCCCGCGAGCCGGGCTTCTTCCTCGGGGTCGTAGCCTGAAGAAGGCGCTGGATCCTTGCCTTTTCCGGGCTGGGTGCTGGATGGCGCGTCCGACCCTGGGAAGGTCTCGTCCAACTCCACCTCCAGCTTGCCATTCTCGTCGCTGGGATCTTTCTGCAATTCCTTGATGTCGCCTGCATCCAGCGCACGCCGCACGGCGGGCTGCTGCAGATCGTCCGGATTGTCGTGGTCTTGCGCGTCGTCCTGGTTCATTCCCCGTCTCCTCGGTTGCACAACGACGGTCGCGCCGGCCCGTTCCTGCTTGCCCCCCGTCCAGCGCTCGAACATGATGTTTGTAATCAATTCATGAGGTTTCGTCTCTCCCATGCGCCACCTGCTGCTCGCCGCCTTGTTCTTCGCCATCTCCGCACCCGCCATCGCTGCCGAGGAGAAGCCGGCGGAGAAGATCGAGCCCGCGCCTCTGCCGGCGGACAAGACCGTGCGGCAAAGCGCCGTGATCGGCGGCAAGGCGGTGGCGTATGACGTGACGGTCGGCACGATCCCGGTGGAAAATGCCAAAGGCAAGAAGATCGGCGAGGTCGTCTACACCGCCTATACCGTACCCAATCGCGGGGCGGGCCGCGCGGTCACCTTCGCCTTCAATGGCGGCCCCGGTGCCGCCTCCGCCTTCCTGAACCTCGGGGCGATCGGGCCGAAGCGCGTGCAATTCGGCGCCCAGGGGGATGCGCCGTCCGACAGCGCGGTGGCGCGCGACAATCCCAATAGCTGGCTGGATTTCACCGACCTGGTCTTCATCGATCCCATCGGCACCGGCTTCAGCCGGACGTTGGAGGAGGAAGCCGACACCAAGCGCGACTTCTACACCGCCAAGACGGACATCGAATATCTCAGCCGCGTGATCTTCGATTGGCTCAACAAGAATGGCCGGATGACGTCCCGCCACTATCTGGTGGGGGAAAGCTATGGTGGCTACCGCGTGCCACGCGTCGCTTATTATCTCCAGAGCCGGCTCGGCGTTGGCCTGAACGGCATCACCATGGTGTCGCCCTATCTGAACCCACAGGCGGTCGACAGCGACGACAACGCGCTGTCCCCGCTCCCCTACATGGTGTCGCTGCCGTCGATGGCGGCCGCGAATCTGGAACGTCAGGGCAAGCTTTCGAATGCGGCCGCGCTCGCCGAGGTTGAGGCCTATGATCGCGGTGAATTCGCGACCGATCTGTTTCGCGGGCGATCGGATCCGCAGGCGATTGAACGGCTGACGGCCAAGGTATCGGCCTATACCGGGCTGGACCCGGTACTCGTCCGCCGCAGCGAAGGCCGCATCGATATCCGCACCTATTTGCGCGAGATCCATCGCCGCGAGGGCAAGATTGGATCGGTCTACGATTCCAACGTCACCGCCTATGATCCTTTTCCCGGTTCGGCCGATCAGAAATCCAACGATCCCATCCTGGACGCGATCATCGCCCCCACCACCAGCGCCGCCGTCGATCTGATGACCAACCAGGTCGGCTGGAAGGTGAATGCGCGTTATAATCTGTTGTCCTACGACGTGAACAGCGCCTGGGATCGCGATAATAGCGATTCGCCCGTCGCCGATTTGCGCAAGGCAATCGCGAACGATCCGAAGATGCAGGTGGTGATCGCGCACGGGATGGACGATCTGTCCTGCCCCTATTTCGCCAGCCGGCTGATCATCGATCAAATGCCGAGCTTTGGCGTGACGCAGCGCGTGAACCTTAACCTCTATGCAGGTGGGCACATGTTCTACAGCCGCGGGGAAAGCGCACAGGAATTCCGGCGCGACGCCATGGCCATGTATTCGAAATAGGGCGCAGTGAAGCAGCGCCTTCGCGCAGGCGGGATGAAGCGTTGGCGGATGTAAATACACCGCGCCGACGGGTTGACCCGCAGCGTATGAGGGACCATTTGCAATCGGACTGAATCACTCCGATTAGAGACCATGCGCCTTTCGAATCTCGCTGATTATGCTGTCGTGATGCTCGCCGCCGCCGTGCGCAGCGATGGCGTGCGGCTGAGCGCGACATGCCTGGCCGAGCAGACCGGCGTGCCCTTGCCGACCGCGCAAAAACTGGTTGGCCGGCTGGCGGCAGCGGGCCTGATCGTGTCGTCACGCGGAACCGGTGGCGGTTTCCGCCTGGCGCGGGATCCGTCCGACATCAGCCTGGCCGATATCGTCGAGGCGGTCGAAGGCAAGATTGCGATGACGACCTGCGTCGATCATGGGCGGCATGATTGCGCGGTGGAGAAGACCTGCCAAGTGAAACCCCATTGGAATGCCGTGAACGATGCGATGCGCGGTGCGCTGGCGGGCGTCAGCCTGGCATCGCTTTCGAAATTCCCCGGTGAAACGCCGGATCGTGCACCGGCCATTAGTCATGCCGATTCCGGGTTTCGCCGGGAAACCGAGGAACGCGTATAATGGCCACCCGCAATGCCGAGGCCTATGCGGCCATCGAGAAGACCTATGAATGGGGCTTCACCAGCGACATCGAACAGGAATTCGCCCCCAAGGGGCTGAATGAAGACATCGTCCGCTTCATCTCGGCCAAGAAGGGCGAGCCGGAATGGATGCTGGATTACCGACTCAAGGCCTATCGCCACTGGCTGACGATGGAGACGCCGGACTGGGCCAAGCTCAACATCCCGCCGATCGATTATCAGGACGCTTATTATTATGCGGCGCCCAAGGAGAAGCCGAAGCTCGGTAGCCTGGACGAGGTCGATCCCGAAATCCTGCGTGTCTACGAAAAGCTCGGTATCCCGATCGAGGAGCAGAAGATGCTCGCCGGCGTCGAGGGCAGCCGCAAGATCGCGGTCGATGCCGTGTTCGACAGCGTCTCGGTCGCGACCACCTTCCGCGCCGAGCTGGAACGCGCGGGCGTCATCTTCCGCTCGATCAGCGAGGCGCTCAAGGAATTCCCCGATCTGGTGCGCAAATGGCTCGGCAAGGTCGTGCCGATCCATGACAATTATTTCGCGGCGTTGAACGCGGCGGTCTTCTCTGACGGCACCTTCGTCTACATTCCGGAAGGCGTGCGCTGCCCGATGGAATTGAGCACCTATTTCCGCATCAATGCCGCAAATACCGGCCAGTTCGAGCGCACGTTGATCGTCGCCGACAAGGGCAGCTACGTCTCCTATCTGGAGGGCTGCACCGCGCCGATGCGCGACGAGAACCAGCTTCACGCTGCCGTGGTCGAACTGATCGCGCTCGACGATGCCGAGATCAAATATTCGACCGTCCAGAATTGGTATCCGGGCGACGCCAACGGCCTTGGTGGCATCTACAATTTCGTGACCAAGCGCGCGCTCTGCCAGGGCCGCAACAGCAAGGTCAGTTGGACCCAGGTCGAGACCGGCAGCGCGGTCACCTGGAAATATCCGAGTTGCGTGCTGGCGGGCGAGAATAGCGTCGGCGAATTCTATTCGGTCGCGGTCACCAACAATTACCAGCAGGCCGATACCGGCACCAAGATGATCCACCTCGGCAAGGGGTCGCGCTCGACGATCGTGTCGAAGGGTATTTCGGCGGGCAAATCGGACAACACCTATCGCGGCCTCGTCCGCGTCGGCCCGACCGCGGAGAATGTGCGCAACTTCACCCAGTGCGACAGCCTTCTGCTCGGTTCTGACTGCGGCGCGCACACCGTCCCCTATATCGAGGTGCGCAACCCGACCGCGCAGATCGAGCATGAAGCGACGACGTCGAAGATCAGCGACGACCAGCTCTTCTACGCCATGTCGCGCGGGCTGGATCAGGAAGCGGCGGTCGCCCTAATCGTCAACGGCTTCGCCAAGGAAGTCCTGCAGCAGCTCCCGATGGAATTCGCGGTCGAGGCGCAGAAGCTGCTGGGAATCAGCCTGGAGGGGTCCGTTGGCTGATCTCACCTTTCGCGACGAAGCGCGACGCCTGAACTCCCCTCCCCTTCAGGGGAGGGGCCGGGGGTGGGGCCTATCCGCTGGGCGCATCGATGTGTTGCAGGATCGTGCCGCAGAAATGCGCCGCAATCCCACCGAGCCGGAAAAGCGGCTTTGGCGCGCGTTGAGCAATGGGCAGTTGGGCGGTTACAAATTCAGGCGTCAGGCAGTGATCGGCGACTATATTGCCGACTTTGCGTGTCCTAGCGCCCGCTTCATAGTCGAGGTCGATGGCGAGACTCACTGTGATCCCGAGGTGGATGCACGACGCGATGCCGCGCTTGCTTCGCGTGGCTATGCCATCATCCACGTTACCAATGCCGACGTGATGGGGAATGTCGAAGGCGTGCTGCAGGCGTTGCTCGCCGCCATTCCGGCACGCCCAGCGGAGAGGCCCCACCCCAACCCCTCCCCTGAAGGGGAGGGGCTTTTACCGGTCGAGACCAACAATGCTTAACATCCAAAACCTCCACGCCGAAATCGACGGCAAGGCGATCCTCAAGGGATTGTCCCTCTCGCTCAATGCCGGCGAAATCCATGCGATCATGGGGCCGAACGGCGCGGGCAAGTCGACGCTGGGCTATGTCCTTGCCGGGCGGCCGGGCTATGAGGTCACCGCGGGATCGGTGTCGTTCCAGGACGCCGACCTGCTCGACATGGCGCCGCACGCACGTGCCGCTGCCGGCCTGTTCCTGGGCTTCCAATATCCCGTCGAAATCCCCGGCGTGTCCAACCTGCAATTCCTGCGCGAGGCGCTCAACGCGCAGCGCCGGTCGCGCGGGGAGGAGCCTTTGTCGGGCGGCGATTTCATCAAGCGCGCGCGGGCGCAGGCCGATGCGCTCGGGCTCGATCCGGAGATGCTGAAGCGCCCGGTCAATGTCGGCTTCTCCGGCGGCGAGAAGAAGCGCGCCGAGATGGTGCAGATGGGGATCATCGACCCCAAGCTCGCCATCCTCGACGAGACCGATAGCGGGCTCGACATCGATGCACTGCGCAGCGTCGGCGCGGGCATCAACACGATCATGCGCAAGCCCGATCGCGCGGTCTTGCTGATCACCCATTATCAGCGGCTGCTGGATTATGTGCAGCCGGACTTCGTCCACGTCCTGGCCGGCGGGCGCATCGTCCGATCCGGCGGCCCGGAGCTGGCCCACCAGCTCGAGGCCGAGGGCTATGCGGACATTGCGGCGTGACATCGCTGCCGACCAAGCGCGATGAAGCCTGGCGCTATAGCGATCTCCAGGCGCTCGAGCGGATCTGGCCGGTGCCGGTGCCGGACAAGATCATCGTGCCGGCAGGCGACAGCCAGCGCGTCAGCCTGGTACAGGATGCCGCAGCCGGCCAGGTCGTGGTGCGCGATTTCACGATCGACGTTGGCGTCGGCGCTTCGTTCGCAATGCAATTGGTCAATAGCGGCGGCACGCTCGGCCGGGTCGCGATCGACGTGACCCTGTATGAAGGGGCGTCGTTCGATCTGGACGCGGCGATGATCGCCGGGACGGACCAGACCCTGGAGCTGGTCACGACCGTCCGCCACTTCGAAGCGAACGCCACCAGCCGCCAGACGGTGCGGGGCATTGCCGGCGGCAGGGGCACGATCTCCTATCTCGGCAAGGTCGCGGTCTCCCGCGACGCGCAGAAAACGGACTCGGTCCAGTCGGTGAAGGGCATGCTGCTCGATCGCACCGCGACCGTGAATGCCAAGCCCGAACTGGAAATCTATGCCGACGACGTGAAGTGCGCGCACGGCGCCACCGTTGGCGAACTCGACGCGCAGGCTTTATTCTACCTCGCCAGCCGCGGCCTGCCGCCGGCCGAGGCAAAGGCCTTGTTGCTGCGGGCCTTTGTCAGCGGCCTGTTCGATGGCGCGCAGGACGAGGCCCGCTTCGCGGCAGCGATCGATGCGGCACTGGAGCGCGTGTTATGAGCGGGGTGAACATCACAAAGCCCCTCCCCTTCAGGGGAGGGGTTGGGGTGGGGCCTATCCTCGCAGCGAACGGCCCGGCGGGCGGGCCCCACCCCCTAACCCCCTCCCCTGAAGGGGCGGGGGAATCAGCTCCGCTCGACTTGGTCGCCGACTTTCCGGCAATACCGGCCGGCTGGGCCTATCTGGATACGGCGGCGACCGCGCAGAAGCCGCAGCCGGTGATCGATGCGATCGCGCGGGCCTATGGCGAAACCTACGCCACCGTGCATCGCGGCGTCTATCAGCGCTCCGCCGACATGACCCTGGCCTATGAGGCCGCGCGCGAGCGGGTGGCGTCCTTCCTGCATGCCGGCTCCGCCAATGAGATCGTGTTCGTGCGCGGCGCGACCGAAGCGATCAATCTTGTCGCGGCGAGCTGGGGCGATACGCACCTCAAGGCCGGCGACCGCATCCTGCTGAGCCAGCTGGAGCATCATTCCAACATCGTGCCCTGGCAGTTGCTGCGCGATCGGCGCGGTATCGAAATCGACGTCGCGCCGCTGACGCAGGATGGCCAGATCGATCTCGACGCGGTCGAAGCCATGCTGACGCCTCAGCATAAGCTGGTCGCGCTGGCGCATGTCTCGAACGTGCTCGGCTCGACGCTGGATGTGCGCCGTGCCGCCGATCTGGCCCATGGCGTCGGCGCGAAATTGCTGGTCGATGGTTGCCAGGCGGTGCCGCGCATGACCGTCGACGTCGCTGCTTTGGATTGCGACTTCTACGTTTTCTCCGGCCATAAGCTGTATGGCCCGACCGGCATTGGCTGCCTGTGGGCGCGGCCCGAATTGCTGGAGGCGATGCCGCCCTGGCAGGGTGGCGGATCGATGATCGACAAGGTCTCGTTCGCGCGTACCACCTATGCCCCGCCGCCGACCCGGTTCGAGGCGGGCACGCCTCATATTGTCGGCGCGCTCGGGCTGCATGCCGCGATCGATTATGTCGAGAGCATCGGGCTGGACGCGATCCATGCGCACGAGACGGCATTGGTGCGGCAAACCCGCGCGGCGCTGCGCGATCTCAACAGCGTCACCCTGTTCGGCCCGGAAGATTCGGCCGGAATCGTCAGCTTCGCGGTCGAGGGGGTTCATCCCCACGATGTCGGCACCATATTGGACGAGGCGCAGGTCGCGATCCGCGCCGGCCACCATTGCGCGCAGCCGCTAATGGAGGTGTTGGGCGTGCCGGCGACAGCGCGGGCAAGCTTCGGCGTCTATAACGGCCCGGCCGATGTGGACGCGCTGGTCAAAGGTATCGAGCGGGTAAGGCGTATCTTCGGATGAATGAGGAACGGAAGATCGAGATCGAGGAACTGAGCGAGGCGCCCCCCGCCCCGCCCAAGGCGCGCGTCGACGATGTCGAAGACGAGGCCGCACGCCCGCGGGATTATCTGGCGGGTTTCCTGCAACCGTCGCCCGCCGTCACGCCGGGCGAAGTCGGTGGCGATCTGTACGAGCGCGTGATCGATGCGCTGAAAGAGATTTACGACCCGGAAATCCCGGTCAACATCTACGATCTCGGCCTGATCTACGGGGTCGATATCAGCGACGATGCGCACGTGACGGTCACGATGACGCTGACGACGCCAAACTGCCCGGTCGCGGAATCGATGCCGGGCGAGATCGAATTGCGGGTCGGATCGGTGCCCGGCGTCGGCCTGGCCGACGTCAACCTTGTCTGGGATCCCCCATGGGACCCGCAGAAGATGTCCGACGAGGCCAAGCTCGAATTGGGGATGCTGTGATGGTGATCCCGAACAGCGTTCGTCCTGAGCGTAGTCGAAGGACGCATCCGGCCGTTTGCCCCACGTGCTTCGACTTCGCTCAGCACGAACGGAGGTTTGTATGAGCACGACACTGCGTCAACGCCCCGCTGCGCTCACGCTGACGCCCTCCGCCGAGGCGCGCATCGCGCACCTGATGGCGCAGGCGCCCGACGGCACGATCGGGGTGAAGCTGTCGACGCCACGGCGTGGCTGCTCGGGGCTGGCCTATTCGGTCGATTATGTGGCGAGCGCCAGCCCGCTGGATGAGAAAGTGGCGACGCCGGGTGGCGACCTCTATGTCGACGGCGCCAGCCTGCTTTATCTGATCGGCAGCACAATGAACTGGGTCGAGGACGATTTCTCGGCTGGCTTCGTATTCGCCAATCCGAACGCAAAAGGCAGTTGCGGATGCGGCGAGAGCTTCACCGTCTAGCATCCTGCGCGATTGCCCGGCGCCCGCGTGCGGTCCCGGCCAACAACAGGCATCCGCGCGTTACGCACAGATACTAGCATTTTCGCGCCGGCTGACGCATGGGGCGAAGCGGCATGCCGGCCTAGCTCAGATGGTAGAGCAACCGCCTTGTAAGCGGTAGGTCGTCGGTTCGATTCCGACGGCCGGCACCACCTTTCACGGCCGGTCGCCCCCGCTGGAAATACGCTCCCCATCTATTCCCTAGTCGCCTGATAGGAATTATTTCTTTGCCCGCTCGGTTGGCCGGCTAAGAAACGCCCAATGACAAGGGCTCCCGACATGGCTGATCTCTCTGCGCTGCCCCCCGGCAGCTATTGGAATATCGACGAAATCGCCGCGGGGCTGCGCGCGGCGCGCCAGCGCTGGCGCGATGCCCATCGCCGCAACGCCGAACATGGTGCCGTGGGCTTCCCCTCCCGCCACGATCTGGACAAGATCATGGCCGCCCTGTGCGGTGCCCTCTTCCCGCTGCGGCTCGGGCCCAGCTTTGTCCGTCTGGAAAATGAGGATGCGTTCGTTGCGCAGACGCTGCAGACCGCGCTGGCCCGCATCTATGGTCAGATCCGGCTGGAGTTGGGCTATTCGCTGCCCGACGCCAGCGCAGAGAAAATCGATGCGGATGCGGCCTTCATCATCGGACAGTTTGCGGCCGCTTTGCCCTCCCTGCGCGAATTGCTCGACAGCGACGTCGAAGCCGCCTTTGCCGGCGATCCGGCCGCGCTGAGCGTCGACGAAGTGCTGATCTGCTACCCCTGCGTGCTGGCGATCATCCACCATCGGCTCGCGCATCTTCTCCACCGTCTCGGCGCGCCATTGGTGGCACGGATCATCGCCGAGATCGCCAATTCCAAGACCGGCATCGACATTCACCCGGGCGCCCAGATCGGCCGGAGCTTCTTCATCGATCACGGTACCGGCGTCGTCATCGGCGAGACGGCCGTGATCGGCGAACGCGTCCGCCTGTATCAGGCGGTGACGCTGGGCGCGCGCGGCTTTCCCGTGGACGATGAAGGCGTGATCCAGCGCGGTCTGCCCCGCCACCCGATCATCGAGGATGGCGTGGTTATCTATGCCGGCGCGACCTTGCTGGGTCGTATCACCGTCGGTCGCAATTCGATCATCGGCGGGAATGTCTGGCTCACCGAAAGCGTGCCGCCGGACAGCTATGTCGATCAGGCGCGGGCGCGCCGTTTCGCCGCCGGGCGCGATCTGGCGGACGCGGAAGACGGCAAGGTTCAATCCATCAGGGGGCATTGAGTGCGTAGCATATTGGCCGCCATGCTGGCGATCGTCGCGGCAGTGTCGCCGGCGGCCGCCGTGACACTCCTCAATGTCAGCTACGATCCCACGCGCGAACTCTATCAGCAGATCGATCCGCTGTTCGCGCGCGCGTGGAAAGCGAAGACCGGGCAGGATGTGTCGATCAAGCAATCGCATGGCGGATCGGGCGCGCAGGCGCGATCCGTGATCGATGGCAGTCCGGCCGACGTGGTCACGCTGGCGCTTGCGAACGACATCGATCAGATCGCGGACAAGGGTCTGATCGCGCCCGACTGGCAAAAGCGCCTGCCGCTCAACGCGACGCCTTATTATTCCACGATCGTCTTCCTCGTCCGCGCCGGCAATCCCCGGCAAATCCGCGACTGGAACGACCTGGTGAAACCGGGCGTCGGGGTCATCACGCCCAATCCCAAGACGGGTGGCGCGCCGCGTTGGACCTATCTCGCCGCGTGGGGCTATGCCAGCAAGACTTATGGCCAGGACAAAGCACGCGAATTTGTGCGGCGTCTGTACAAGAATGTGCTGGTGCTGGATTCCGGCGCCCGCGGATCGGCGACGACCTTCATCCAGCGCGGCCAGGGCGATGTCCTGCTGACGTGGGAGAATGAAGCGCTGCTCGCGGTCAAACAGGCGCCCCGCGGCGCGTACCAGATCGTCTATCCGTCCTTGTCGATCCTCGCCGAGCCGCCGGTTGCGGTGGTGGATCGCAACGTCGCCGCGCATGGCACCAGGGCGGTCGCCGAAGCCTATCTGCGCTTCCTCTACACGCCGGCCGCGCAGGACGTTGTGGCCCGCAATTTCTATCGGCCGCGCAATGCGGCGGTCGCGCGGAAATATGCCGGCCAGTTCCCCAATCTGAAATTGTTCACCGTCGACAAGAATTTCGGCGGTTGGCGTCGCGTTCAGAAGGCGCATTTCACCGATGGCGGCGTTTACGATCAAATCGTCGCACAAAATAATCGGTAGGCAAACTGCCGGAACTAAAGGGATTATCATGGCAATTCGCTCCGCGCTCTACGGCCTGGCCGTATCCACCTTGGCTGTCGCGCAGGCCGGCATGGCGTTCGCCCAGGCGCCTGACGCAGGCGCGGCGCAGCAGGGCACAGCCGATCCCGGCGAGGAGATCGTGGTCACGGGTACACGTACCGCCGGACGATCCCGGCTGGATACGGCGTCACCGGTGGACGTGCTGAGCAATGCCGCACTGAGCCGCCAGGGCACGACCGAACTGGGTGCATCGCTCGCCGCGATCGCCCCTTCGATCGATTTCCCGCGCCCTTCCGCGGTCGACGGGACCGACGCGATCCGCCCGGCCACGCTGCGGGGTCTCTCGCCCGATCAGACGCTGGTGCTGATAAACGGGGTGCGCGCGCACACATCCGCGCTGCTCAACATCAACGGATCGGTGGGACGGGGTGCCGCCGCGGTCGACCTCAACACCGTGCCCACGGTGGCGCTCGACACGATCGAAGTGCTGCGGGATGGCGCGTCGGCGCAATATGGCTCGGACGCGATCGCCGGCGTGATCAATCTGCGGCTGCGGCAGGCCCGCTCGGGCGGTGCCGCCAGCGTGACCTATGGCTTTTACGATACCGATGTGAACACGGCGCGCGGCGATCGCCACGTGTCCGGCGAACATACGCTGACGGCGTCTGCCTGGCAGGGCTTCGGCTTCGGCAGCGATGGCTATGTCACCGTGTCGGGCGAATATCTCGATCGGCGGCCGACCAACCGCGCCGATTATGATCCGCGGGTCACGCCCACCCAGATAACCGGCCGCTTCGGCGATCCGAAGACACGCCAATATACCGGCTGGATCAACGCCGGATCGTCGATCACGGACAATCTCCAGCTCTACGGCTGGCTGGGCTATCAGGAGCGCAGCAGCGAGAGCGCCGCTTTCCCGCGATTGGCCAGCGCAGCCACGGCCGTCAGCGGCATCTACCCCAACGGCTTCCTTCCGCTGATCCATACGAATTCGCGCGATCTCAACAGTGCGATCGGCATCAAGGGCACGCTCGGCGACTGGAATGTCGATGCGAACATCAGCTACGGCCGCAATCGCATCGCGTACGAGACGCGGAATTCGGCCAACTACGCTTACGGCAACGCCTCCCCGACCGAGTTCAAGGACGGGACGATGGTGTACGACCAGCTCGTCGCCGGGATCGACGTATCCCGCAAATATGATGTGTTCCAATCGCTGAATGTCGCCTTCGGTGTCGAGGGGCGCCGCGAGGGCTATAAGATCACGCCGGGCGAGCGCGCCTCCTACGGCTATCCGGAGGGCGCGGACCCGACCAAGGTCGGCGCGCCCGGAGCGCAGGGCTTTGGCGGCTTCTCCCCGCTCAATGCGATCGAGAAGCATCGCGAAAATGGCAGCGCCTATGTCGATCTGGAAGCACAGGTTAACAGCAAATTCCTGGTCGGCCTGGCCGGGCGCGTCGAGGATTATTCGGACTTCGGCTGGACCGGCAACGGCAAGCTCTCCCTCCGCTACGACGTCACGCCGTGGTTCGCCCTGCGCGGCACCGCGTCCACCGGCTTCCGCGCGCCGGCGCTGCAGCAGCAATATTTCACCTCGGTGGCGTCGGTCGTCGTCAACGGAACGCCGATCCTGACCGGCACCTATCCTTCCACCGCACCGGTCGCGAGCGCGCTGGGCGGAAAGGCACTGGATCCGGAAAAATCCACCAACCTGTCGCTCGGCACGGTCATCCGTGCGGGCAGCTTCGATCTGACCGTGGACGCGTACCGCATCCACATCCGCAATCAGCTGGGTTTGTCGGAGAATATCCAGGCGTCATTCAGCCCGCAGGTCGCGGCTTTGCTCGCGCCGTTCAATGTCTCGGCGGCGCGCTTCTTCATCAACGGCATCGCTTCCACCACCAAGGGCGTCGACGTGGTCGCGCATTATCGGCTGCGCAGCGTCAGCGTCGGCACGTTCGATTTCACCGCCGCCGGCAATATCAACGACAGCGACGTGACCAAGGTGCCGACCTCGATCTCGTCGCTCAATCCGGCGCCGACTCTCTTCGCCCGCAGTCGCATCCTGACGCTGGAGGATGGCACGCCCGGCACGAAGGTGACCGGCACGATCGATTGGGCGTTGAACGATTTCGGCGCGACCGCGCGGGTGACCTATTACGGGAACGTCAACCAGCCAGGCACCACCGCAGCCGCCGATGTCTTCACCGGACGGCGCGCCATTGCCGATCTGGAATTGCGGTATCAGCCCAAGAAGGGCGTCCAGCTCGCCATCGGTGGCAGCAATTTGTTTGATACCTATCCGCGCAAATATCCGGCCGCACTCAATTCGACCGGCGTGCTCGGCTTCCCCTTCTATTCGCCGTTCGGCTTCAACGGCCGCTATCTCTACGCACGGGCCGGCCTCAGCTGGTAAGGACCTAGACGCAGCCGGGTGCTACACGCCCGGCTGCATTGGGCTAGGCGCGAGAAGCGTCGTAACGTGCCACCAAATCCGCCAGCCGCCGGCGAATCTCGTCGGGCAAGGCCATGGGCGCGCGATGATAATCGAATGTCCCGGCAACGCGCTGCTCGACCAGCAGGTCGTGCAGGCTGCCCATCAGGCCGTTGATCGCTGCCAGCGCGCGGGACATCTTGTACGCCTCGTCTCCGCCCGTGATCGTCAAAATGGTCACATAGAAAGCGGACTGGCGGCTGATGATCTTACGGGTGGCGTGGAATTGCGCGCCGGTGACTGTTTCGCGCGCCAGCACCCCGCGCAGCTGGTCGATCTGCGCGAGAATGTAGCTGCGAAACTGACCCGTCGTGGCGGGCGTCCACTGGTCTACTTCCCGCTCGATGATCCGATAGACCGGACCGGAAAGCAGCAGGCGGCACAGTAGCGCATCGCGCCAGACTTTGCCGCGCTGCCCGTTCTTGAAGCCGTCCTGCAAATGCCCCAGCGCGACGGTCAGCCAATCCAGCACGCGCGGATAGCGATGATCGTCGCGAAACAGCGCGCAGGCGAAACGCAGATGCTTGAACTTCGCGCGGGCATATTTGAACGTCAGCCGGTCCGCTGCCGACAGGTCGCGATCGCGCTGTAGCGTGTCGATCAGCGTCACCAGCCCCGCGCGCCGCACACCTTCCTTCCACCATTGCCGGCACAGATAATAGCCGTCCGCCAGCAGCGATGCGTCGAAGTCGAGCGTGATGCGCTCGGGCAATTCGGTATGCGCATCGACGACATCGTCGATCAGCACCGCCTCGAACAGCGCCTCGCACTGCGCCGCGGTGAAGCGTCGCCCGTTCGGGGAAGCGGGGCTGCCGGTCAAAGCTCGGCCACGTCGGGATGGGGATGCTGGCGATAGCGCGCGCGATTGCGATAGCTCGACAGCGTCGGGATCAGCATGAACAATCCGGTCAGGATCGTCCCGATCAGGAAGGCGATACCGGCCCCGATCAACCCCAGCGCGTGGGTCAGGGCGTAAAGCAGGCCGAGATAGACGACCGCAGACGCCGTCTGCGCCGCCAGCGCGGTACGCTGCCGATCGACCATGTACAGCAGGGATTCGAGCGGGAAGGCCGCGGTCGACACCACCAGCGACCAGGTCATGATCTGGAGCAGATCGAACGCCTCCAGATATTTCTTGCCGAAGATGAAGCCGATCACCGGCTTGCCGCCGACGATCACCAGCAGGACCAGCCCGATGCCGATGCAGGCGGACAGCGCACTCACGCGCAGCCCCAGCCGCCATGGCTTCTTGCTGGCCGGATCCAGGCGCATGATCTCCGGGTAGAAGCCGCGACTGAGCAGATCGGCGGGCTTGCTGGTCGAATCCATCAGCGTGCTGGCGATCTTGTACAGGCCTGCCGCGACCGGCCCCAGCACGGTAGCGACGACAAGATTGCTGAGGGGGCCCCACGCCGAATAGATCGAATGCGCGATATTGGTCGTCCAGACGAAGCTCCACGCCTTGGGCAATCGGCGCGCCGTCGCGAACAGGCCGGGTCGGAAGGCATCGATCATGTCGCGCCGCTTCAATTCGCGCGCCGCCAGGAACCACAGGAACAGATCGCCGGCCAGATCGGCGACATACCAGGTGACGACGAAACCGGCGAAACCGAGATGCGCGAAATAGGCGATGACCGCGCCGATCGCGCGCACGATCGGTGTCACGACCTGCTGCCCACCGATCAGGTCGAACCGATCCAGCAGCCGCAACACGCCGACGGCGGTTGCGGCCGACATGGTCGGCACCAGCGTGCAATAGGCAAAGGCGAGGATCAGATTCTCGCCTTCGATGCCAAGCCGCCGCGCCAGGAATGGCAAAGCGATCATCGCCAGCGCCATGCCGACGAGCCCGCTCGCAATATCCAGCCCGAACGCGAAGCGGATCGTGTCGCGCGTGAAGCGGGTATCGCCCCGCAGCAACGCCGGGGCGCCATAGCGCACGATGAACTGCCAGGTCTGGAACTTCACCAATGCGCCGGCGCCCGTCGCATAAGTGTGGACGATCATCAGGATGCCGAACACGGCCGGCGTCAGCCCGTGGCCGGCGCAGGCCAGCGAAATCAGCCCCAGCAGGGCGCCGGCGAGCTTCCCCGACCCGAGATAGCCCGCATTACGGATAACGGAGCGGAATACGCCGTCGGCAAACCAACGCTTCATGGGCGACGAAATCGATAGGCGCGCAGCGGCATGGCGGCGGCCTGTAGCATCCAGATTGCGATTACGTCAGGCCCGTTTGGTCGCAAGCGTAGCGGCGATGGCGCGTTTCGCCTGATCCAACACAAGCTCCAGCGGTTGCGCGGAATCGATATCGACGACTGGCGCCCCTCCGAAATGGAGCTGCCGCACGTCCGATATCTTCGTCTTGAGCGAGGAAGGGCGATGGTCCGGCTTGCGCGCGATCGCCGTATCGAAATCGACGTTCAACCGGATCACCAGATCGGGTTTGTGGCGAACCATCCAATCATATTGACGGCGCTCCCGCCGGGCCAGCGCGCGGATCAACCAGTTGCCACCTGCCGAGGATGCAAGCCCCAGCCCGTCCATCGGACCCGGAATTTCCACCTGCGGAAATCGATCCGTCAGCACCGCGATGCCGCGCTGCCGGACGTTTAGCATATGCCGGAAGCGCCGTACCCGACGCATCGAGAAGAGATAGATGATGAGCGCGGTCAGCGTACCGGGGCCCTTCGGCGCCTGGGCCTTGTCCGCTTTCTTGCGAATCGTCTTTTCGAAGCGACCGCCTATCACCGGCCAGCGCGCAATGGCCCGGCCGATATTGCCCGTCTGCTTGCCAAGGTGGCAAAGCTCCGTCGGCCTGCTTTCCTGCATCCAGGCAAGCAGATTGGCGCCGACCGTGGACTTACCGGAGCCGTCCGACCCGACCAACGCGATCAGGGGACCTGGTTTCCGATCGCGTGGTGCGCCCGCCGGTATGGTCACTGCATTGTCCATCGTCAGCACGCCGTCACGGGTCACGCAGCAACCCGGAAGTCATCCCGATGCGTCAGGATCGGCTCGACCCGCGCGAAGGCTTCGCGCCGCACGCTGTCATAGCCCCCGCGTGCATCGAGATCGACGATGCGCGCGCCATGGAAACTCAGCAGCGGCGTCACGCGAACCTTTTCGCGTAGCAAATCGGGCTTGTGATCGGGCTTGCGCGTCAGAGCCGTTTCCGCATCGACGTTCAGACGGAGCACGACATCGGGCAGGAAGCTCGCCATCCATTCGTAAATGTGGCGCTCCACCCGGGCCAGCAAGGCCACCACCGGGCTTCCCGCCCGCGCAGCGGCCAGCCCCGGCCCATCGTAAAAGCCGGCAATCTCGGTCTGCGGATATCGATCCGTGATCACCGTTACGCCTTTACGGCGCAAGGCGAGAACGCGTTGGAAGCGATGTAGACGGATCAGCGAAAAGCCGAAGACCACAAGGGCCGTCGGGAGGCCTGGGATGGTCTTTCCCTTGCTGCGCGTCTGCTTCGCCTTCCGGGCCAGCGCATGTTCGATCGGGGCTCCGATCAGCGGCCATTGCCGGATCCGATTGCCCAATTCGCCCGATCCCAGCCCCAGATAGCAAACTTCTGTGGGAATTTCGGCCGCCAGCGTGGCGCGCATATCGGCCGACAAGGTCGACTTTCCCGATCCGTCGCAGCCGACGATCGCGATCAGGGGCGCCAGCTTCGGCGGATGATCCCGCTCGCCCTCCAGCCGATCCACACTCGTCAGCCCGACGATGAGGAGGAAGGCCGGCACGGCCATGTCCAGCTCGACCAGTGACTGGGCGGCGTGGAAGACCACCATCAGGATGGCCAGGACAAGCGCGACGAGGGAGACAGCGTGGAGGAGTCTCAGGCGTGTGCGCAACGGGATCAGATGCTGCTGCATTACGGCTAAATAAGTGAGTGTCCCGAAATTGTAACACCTCCGAAAGTATAGTTGAATCGGCTCACCGCATCTGCGCGAGTTGCACCCCGACTGTGGCTCTTGCGCAACTTTCCTCTGGGCAGCTTGGCGCGCGGATGCGCGTCGCCGACGTCTCGGCTCAAAACAAAAATAAGGGCCCGATCTCCGCAGAGATCGAGCCCCAAAACCCTATCGAAAGGCGGACGGCTTATTCGTAATCGGCGCCCAGATTTTGCGTGCGCGGCGGCGCGGCAGCGGTCAGGCGCAGCGCCTCGGCCGAAGCAGACAGCGAGCCGATCGCATCCGGTGCGTCTTCCTCGTCAACCTGAACCCGCTGCAGATTCTGCACGACCGCTTCGGTCAGCTCGCCGGGGACGACGGTTTCTTCCGCAATCTCGCGCAAGGCGACGACCGGATTCTTGTCGCGATCGCGATCGATCGTGAGTTCGGCTCCGCCGGAGATTTGCCGAGCACGCTGGGCTGCGAGCAGCACCAGATCGAACCGGTTGGAAATTTTGTCGACGCAATCTTCGACGGTAACGCGCGCCATTTTGAACGCTCCGCTTGACCAAGCATTTTGGTGGTGTCTGGAAGGTCGGCGAAATAGGACGGGTGGGTGCAAGAGTCAACGAATCCGTCAAACGCGCCGCGCACGGCCCCCACGGGCACGCCGGAGGCGCCGAAACATTTCACGGTCGACGGCAATCGGCTGACGCTGCTGGTGTCGGGATCGGTACGATTGGAAGCGCTGATCGGGCTGATCGACGGGGCCAAGCGGACGCTGCGCCTGCTTTATTATATCTATACCGATGACGAGACCGGCCGGCTGGTCCGTGCCGCAATGGAACGCGCGCTGGCGCGCGGCGTCCGCGTCTCGTTGATTGTGGACGGCTTCGGCAGCTCCGCGCGGCCGGAATTCTTCAAACCGCTCAAGGCGCTGGGCGCGGACGTCTGCCATTTCCTCCCGCGTTATGGCCGCCGGTACCTGCTGCGCAATCATCAGAAGCTGGCCTTGGCCGACGAAAGCCACGCCATTGTCGGCGGCTTCAACGTCGAAGATGATTATTTCGATGAGGTCAAAGGCTGGCGCGATCTCGGCATCTGCGTCGAAGGCCCGACGGCGCAGCGGCTGGCGGGCTATTTCGATGCCCTCGCCAAATGGACGCATCAGCCCAAGGCCAAGCTGCGTGACCTGCGTCAGGCGCTCGGCCGCTGGAGCAATCCCAAGGGCGGCAAGACCAGCTGGCTGCTCGGCGGCCCGACACGGCGGTTGAGCCCCTGGGTGCGCACCTTGCGCGCGGATGTCGGTCGAAGCCGGCGGCTGGATCTGATTGCCGCCTATTTCGCGCCGACGCCGCGCATGATGCGCGCGATCGAACGCGTCCCCCGGCGGGGTGGCCAGGCGCGGGTCATCACACCATCGAAGACCGATCATGATGTGGCGATCGCGGCGGCCCGCCACACCTATCACCGCTTATTGTCGCGCGGCGTCCGCGTGTTCGAATATCAGCCGCTGAAGCTGCATACGAAATTGTTCGTGATCGACGATGTCGTCCACATCGGCTCCGCCAATTTCGACGTGCGAAGCCTGTTCCTGAACCTGGAGATCATGCTGCGGATCGAAGACAAGGACTTTGCCGATCATATGCGCGGCTATTTCGAAGGCGAAGTGGCCTGCTCGCGCGAGATCAAGGCGGAGGAACATGAAAAAGCGGGCTTCCTCACCCGCCTGCGCTGGGCCGCCGCTTATTATCTGATGGCCGTCGTCGACGCGAGCGTCACCCGCAGGCTCAATTTCGGCATCAATCAATAAAGCGGGCGTTCCGCGCCGTGCTCCGACGCGGCGGTTCGCAATCAGTCCTTCCAGGCCCAATATAGCTGGGCGGGGGGAATATTGATCGGCTCGAACGCGTGATCGATCCGCTCGAAGCCCATCTTCAGGAAATCGCGAACCTTCGGCGAGAATTGGTAGACCAGGAAGGCACCGCCGACGCGCAGCGCCGCTGCGGTCTCGGTCGCGATCTTGGCGCCGACGCCGGGCGGCAGCGTCGAGAAAGGCAGGCCCGACAAGATATAGTCCGCCTGCTCATGGCCGTGATCGCGAATGATCTGGCGGACATCGGCCGCCGAACCCAGCACGGGGATGAAGCGGGGATCGTTAATAGTCCGCGCCAGATAGTCGATGAAATCGGCATTGGTATCGATCGCGATATAGGTCGCGTCGGGGCCCATCCGGTCCAGGACCGCCTGGCAGAACGTGCCGACACCCGGGCCATATTCGACGAACAATTTGGTATTTGCCCAGTCGGTGCGGGACAGCATCGTCCGGATCAGCTTGCGCGACGAGGGAATGATCGAGCCGACCATGACGGGATGGCGCAGAAATTCCTTGAAGAACATCGCCAGCGGACCGGGGCCCGAGACCGGGCGACCGGGCGCGTTGCGCTTAAGCGCCTGCTCGGCGACGGGTGAATTCATTGTGGCACGATCCCTATGACTCGCAATGGTCGCCGACCCGTCGCAAAACTGACACGTAATGGCAAGAGACGCGCATGTGTCTCAAACGATGCCAATCGCAAAAGCATCGCCGACGAAGCGTGCCTGTGGTGCGACGGGCGCTGGCAATAGGCCAAACCACCACTTCGCAGGGCATAGGCCGAAAGAAAAAAGGGCCGGCTCCGTTGGGAGCCGACCCTGAAAGTTTAGGAGAGGATGCCTGAAAGGCACTCTCTGTATGATGATTGCGCTAACATTGTGCAAGTGCGAAGAGGTATTTGGCGGTTGCGAATTGCGCAATTCACATTCACAATCCCGCCGAACCACGTTGTTGCGAGCTTGCCTGGAACCGGCGGCGGGTGCCGTCCCGAGGGAGACATGATGTGCGCCGACTGCCCCCGCTAACCGCTGTCGAAGCGTTCGTGCAGGTTGCGCGCTTGGGCTCGGTGAAGGCCGCCGCCGAAGAGCTTGCCCTCTCATCCCCCGCTCTCAGTCGACGCATCCAGGCGCTGGAGCGATTCGTGGGCCGGCCGCTATTCGAGCGGCGCCATCAGGCGATGATGCTGAACAATGACGGCGAGCAGCTACTGGCGCGCGTCGCCCCTGCACTGGATGCGCTCGCCGTTGCAATCGACGCAACCACCGGCGACATCGACTTATTGCGCCTGCGGCTGAATGTGCCCCCTCTTTTTGCATCGCAGCGATTGATCGGGAAGCTGCCGGAACTCAAGGCGCGCCATCAATCGCTGCATATCGACATCGATACCCAGCCCCATGCCCTGGCGCGGCTCGGCGAGGGGCTGGATGCCGCGATCGTGATCGCTCGCGATATCGATCCCGCGCTCTATTCGCGAAAGATCGCGCAAAGCCGGGTGGCCGCGATCGGCTCGCCGCAGCTGCACAAGGGCGAACAGCCTATTCGCCAGCCCGACGATCTGGCGCGCGCGACGATCCTCGTCCACCGCGACATGCCGGAATTGTTCAACATCTGGCGCGAGTCGATCGGCCGTCCCGATCTGGAGCCCAGGGCCACCGATCATTTCGATTCAGGCCAGCTCATCCTGGAGGCGGCCGCGCAGGGCCTTGGCGTGGCCTTCATGCTGGACGAGCATGTCGAGGGTTCGCACGATCCGCGCCTCATCCGCATCTTCGAAGAGGTGGCGGATTCCAGCTACAGTTACTGGTTCGCGTCGCGGCGGACGGGACTGTCCAACCGCGCCGTCAAAATCTTCCACGACTGGCTGTTCGAGACGATCGCCTGAACCGCCAGCCGTGGAAAATAACGCTTAGGAAATGGTCGCCTTGACGATCTTGCCAGGCGCCCGCGGCGGCTCGCCCTTCGGCAGCGCGTCGACATGCTCCATGCCCGACGTCACTTCGCCCCAGACCGTATATTGACGATCCAGGAAGGTCGCATCGTCGAACACGATGAAGAACTGGCTGTTCGCGCTGTTCGGGTTCGACGACCGCGCCATCGAACAGATGCCGCGCACGTGCGGCTCGGACGAAAATTCCGCCTTGATGTCAGGCTTCTTCGATCCGCCCATGCCGGTGCCGGTCGGGTCGCCGCCCTGCGCCATGAAGCCGGGGATGACGCGGTGGAACACCACGCCGTCGTAAAAGCCTTCCTTGGCAAGCTCGGTGATCCGCTCGACATGGCCGGGCGCCAGATCGGGGCGCAATTTGATCACGACGTCGCCGCCCGTGTCGTTACCGGTGTCGAGGGTGAGCGTCAGCGTGTCGTCGGCCATGTTTCGTCTCCTGGTCTGCAGGCGAGGATCGCCTTGAAATTCTACCCCGCTCATCCTGAGTAAGGATCGAGTAGCGGCGCAGCCGCGTATCGAGAGCCCGTATCGAAGGACCGTGATCGTGCTTCGATACGAGCCCTCGCTACGGCGCCCACGCGCCTACTCGGTCTCACCTCAGCATGAGCGGGATGGGGATATAATGTGGATATTAAGCAGCCGCCGCCAGCGGCGCCAGTCCATATTCCGCCGCGATCAGTTCATAGGACTGCCGCCGCGCGGTATGATCCGGCAGGATATTAACGAGCATCAGTTCGTCCGCGCCATAATCGGCCGCGACCGCGTCGAGCCCGGCGTGGACCTGCGCCGGCGTGCCAAGCACGGTCCGTCGCCGCTGCCGGTTGGCCTGCGGATTGGCCGCCAGCCAGGCGATGGCATCCTCCACCGACGGGATCGGGATCGGCGTGCCCGCGATCAGATGCGCGAACATCATCCGCGCCGGCGCGGCAAGCCGCTCCGCCTCTTCCGACGCGGGGGCCGCAATGGTCCAGGTTGCCGCCATCACATAGGGCTCGGCCAATTGCGCCGAAGGACGGAAATTCGCCTTGTAGGCGCGCGCCAGATCGCCGCCTTCCGAATTGATGAAGTCGGCAAAGCAATAAGGCAGGCCGCGTTCGGCCGCCCAATAGGCCGATTCCGGCGAAGAGCCGAGCATCCACAATTCCGGACTACCGCCGCCGGTGGGCATCAGATCCTGGAGCGGCGCGAACGCATGCTCTTCCGGCATCGTACCCTGCAGATAGGCGGTCAGCTCATCCAGCATATCCGGAAAATCGTTCGGCATGCGCCGGCTGCGATCCCGCTGCAGCGCGAAGGCGGTGCGTTGGTCGCTGCCCGGCGCCCGGCCGAGCCCCAGATCGATCCGCCCGGGCGCGAGCGCGGACAGCATCGAAAAGGTCTCGGCGACCTTGAACGGCGAATAATGGGGAAGCATGATCCCGCCCGAGCCAACGCGGATGCGCTGCGTCGCCAGGGCGACCGGGCCGATCATGGCCTCCGGCGCCACGCCGGCCAGCGATCGCGAGGCATGATGCTCCGCCAGCCAATAGCGATGATAGCCCAGCGCGTCGGCTGTGCGGGCAAGATCCAGCGTATTGTGGAGGGCGTCGGTCGCGGTCGATCCCGCGGCGATCGGCGACTGGTCGAGAACGGAAAGATGATAGGTCACACCCACTATATGGGGCGGCCATCCTGCCGATGAAGGGCTGACAAGGTGGATTGTGCAGCCTAAGCGGGCAGCAGCGTTGGGGGAGGTGGTATGAGCGAGCGCGAACCCGACATCGCGGACCATGCCGATCTGGCCGTGGCCGAACCCGTTATCCCCGAACCCTCGCATGACGAGGATGATCGGCTGACGTCCGACTTCGTCGACGCCGTCATCGAGCATGTCGAGGCGGGCGAAGTGGCGCAGGCACGCGCGCTGGTCGAGCCGCTCCACCCCGCCGACATCGCCGACCTGTTCGAACTGGCGCCCGCCGATCAGCGCCAGCCCTTGGCCAAGGTCCTGGCCGAGATGCTGGACGGCGACGCCCTGGCGGAGATGAACGACTGGGTTCGCGAAGAGGTGCTGGAAGCCCTCAGCAACCAGCAAGTCGCCGATCTCGCGTCTGAACTGGATACCGATGACGCCGTCGCGATCATCGAGGACATGGATCTGGAGGACCAGCGCGAGGTCCTCCGCGCGATGGAGCCGGACGATCGCGCCGCGATCGAAGAGGCCCTGTCCTATCCGGAGGAATCCGCCGGCCGCCTGATGCAGCGCGATCTGATCGCGGTGCCCGAACATTGGACCGTCGGCAACGTACTGGATTATCTGCGCGGCAATGAGGATCTGACCGAGGATTTCTGGGAAGTCTTCGTCGTCGATCACGGCCACCATCCGATCGGCACGTGCAAATTGTCCTGGATCCTGCGCGCCCAGCGCAAGGTGCCGATCGCCGAGGTGATGGAGCGCGAACAGACGCTGATCCCGGTCGATATGGACCAGGAAGAAGTGGCACTGCGCTTCCAGAAATATGCGCTGATCTCGGCGGCGGTGGTCGATCATAATGATCGGCTGGTCGGCATGATCACCGTCGATGACATCGTCCATATCATTCAGGAAGAAGCGGGCGAGGACGCGCTGCGCCTGTCGGGCGCGGGCGATGGCGACATCAACGAGCCGTTACGGCTGACCATCCGCACACGCCTGATGTGGCTGCTGGTCAATCTGCCGACGGCCATGCTGGCGGCGGCGGTCGTCGGCCTGTTCGATGGCGAAATCGCCCGTTACGCGCTGCTGGCGGCGCTGATGGGCATCGTTACCGGCATGGGCGGCAATGCCGGCACGCAGACGCTGGCCGTGGTGGTGCGCGCGCTTGCCACCAACCAGCTGACCGAATCGAACACCTGGCGCATGATCGTGCGCGAATTTCGGATCGCCGCCGCCAACGGGCTGCTGCTCGGCCTGTTCATCGGTGTCGGATCCTATCTGCTCTACCATCGCGCCGATCTCGCGGCCGTGTTCGGGCTCGCAATCCTGATCAACAATCTGGTCGCCGGGCTATCCGGTGTCTTCGTGCCGCTGACCTTGGAGCGGTTCCGGATCGATCCCGCCGTATCGTCCGCCGTGTTCGTCACGATGTTCACCGATTGCATGGGATTTCTGTCGTTCCTGGGGCTCGCGGCGATCGTCGGCTTGCACGGCTAGCTTGAACCCACGCGAACAGGCGCCAGATGGGTTTCGTGTCGCTGCTTCATCTTACCAAGGTCGCCGTCGGCTGTTCGGATGCCGATCTGTTGCGCGCCAGGCTGATCGGCCGGGCAGAGGCGGGCGAGACGTTCATCACCACCCGCTATCGCCCGACCCGCCATACCGAACTGATCGGCGGTTCGCTATTCTGGATCATCAAGCATCAACTGGTGGCGCGCAGCCGGATCCTGCGCTTCGAGGAAGATGAGCGCGGCCACTGCCTGATCCGGCTGGAAGACGCGCTCGTGCCCGTGCGTGTTCGTCCCAAACGCGCGCATCAGGGCTGGCGCTATCTGGTCGACGCCGACGCGCCGGGAGACTTGCTAGGCGACGAGACCGACGATCTCGCCGCCTTGCCATCCGGCCTGGTCCGGGAATTGGCGTCGCTCTATTTATTATGAACGGCCGACGTCGCCCCGCTTAGTCGCAATCGACGCTGCCGGGGCCGCTTTTGTGGATCGCACACCGCGCCCCACCCCGGATGCGCACATCGCCAGGTCCCGACAGGCGAATATCGGCGGTGTCGGTGACGGTCGCATCCACGTCACCCGGGCCGCTGACGGTCACGTTCGCCTGCCCCACGCGGAGCTGTTGCGCCCGAATATTACCGGGACCGGAGACATTGATCACCGCGCGCGAAGCCCGCCCGGCAATGGAGATATTGCCCGGCCCGCTGAGATCGAGCGTCGCACCATTCACTTCGGCCGTGGCAACCTTGACGCTGCCCGGCCCGGAGACGTGGGCACCGAAATCGCGAACGCGAACGGTGTCGACCGAAACGTTGCCCGGCCCCGACACGCGCGCGGAAACCAGCGCCGGTACGTTCACGTCGATCCGCACGCGCTCGTTGGAGGTCCAGCGCCAGCCCGAAAACCAGCTGCCGGACTTGGTGCCGATCCGTAATTCGCCCCCCCGATTGTCGATCTGCAGCCGTTTGAGCGTCTCGTCGCCGCCGATGACATGCACGCTCGGCGCCCGGCCCGTGTGAACGAACACGTCGAACGGCGTGCTGTTCGTGATCCGGTCGAACCCGCCCCCGGTCGGAAACGATCGCTCGGCGGCAGCCGCGGGCGTTACCGCGGTCGCGGCAAGCAAGGCAGACAAGAACAAGCGGCGCATATCGATATCTCCACTGTGTTAGTTAGGTGATACACCCGCATCATGGAGATCGTCAAGCGCCGCGCTTGGCGTCATGATGCCATGGGCGTCACGAGGGGGAGTATGGCGATGCGCGGTGCGGCAATGAACAGAGCGGCGATCTTCATGGCGCTAGGGGCATCGGCGCTCGCCGCGCCGGTTCACGCGCAGGGCGCGACCGCCAGCTCTCCCCCGGAACTGGCGCGCATGGCCGACACGCTGAAGCCGGGCCAGTGGATCTGGGCGCCGCAGGTGGCGCCCACGGGTCCGCTGCTGGTCTATGTCGATCTCTCCCGCCAGCGCGCGACGGTCTATCGCAACGGGATCCGCATGGCGGTCAGCACGATCTCGTCCGGCAAGGATGGCTACGACACGCCGACGGGCGTCTTCACCATCCTGCAAAAGGACGCCGATCACCGCTCCAACATCTATAACAGCGCACCAATGCCCTTTCAGCAAAGGCTGACCTGGGATGGGGTGGCGCTGCATGCCGGCGGGTTGCCCGGTTACCCGGAAAGCCATGGCTGCGTGCATTTGCCGATCGGTTTTGCGCGCGCCTTGTTCGGCATCACCAAGCTGGGCGCGACCGTGGTCGTGCAGGGCAATGCCTCCAAGCGGGTGTTGACCAGCGAGTCGAGCCTGTTGCTGCCGATCGACGCCAAAGGGCAGCCGGTTCAGCAAAGCGACCTGGATGCGCAGGAGTTTCGCTGGACGCCCGAACGCGCACCCGCCGGCCCGCTTTCCATCATCATCTCCAAGCACGATCAGCGCGTGGTCGTGCTGCGCAACGGTTTCGAGATCGGTCGCAGCGCCGCGATCATCGAGGATGACGATCCCGGCAGTCACGTGATCACGCTCACCGCTGGCAAGGATGGCAAGGCGCGCTGGCTCTATGTCGGCTTGCCCGGCCATAGCGACGATGCGGGCCGCGCGCTGGACGAAGCCACGATCAACCGCGCGCGCTTTCCGCGCCGCTTCTACGAACTGGTCAAAGCCGAACTGAAGCCCGGCGCGACCATCCTCGTCACCCAATCGAGCGTCGGCGCCGATACCGGCAAGCACATCACGATCATGGACGCGGTCGTCCCGAAGATTTGAGGAGGCCGGCGGGGCCGAAGGGATCCCCTCCCCCCTTGTGGGGGAGGGTTAGGGAGAGGGGTTCGGGCGAGCAGCCTCGATGGCTGCGAGCACGACTAGTCCGGGCCGCTCGCTCACGCTCGCGCCCCCTCTCCCAACCCTCTCCCACAAGGGGAGAGGGCTTTACGTGGACCTCCAACGAAAAAGGGCGGCGCTTCCTTCGAAACGCCGCCCAAATTCTTTCAGTGACTGCCCCAGGCTTATGCCGCCGGCGCAGCAACCTTGTTGTGGATCGCCGCCGCAGCGCGAAGGATATCCAGGATCTTCACCTGCGCGGTCGGTTCGTCGACCGATTCCATCGCGGCCAGCTCGCGCGCCAGACGGCTGCAGGCGGCCTCGAAGATCTGCCGTTCGGAATAGCTCTGCTCGGGCTGATCCTCGGCCCGGAACAGATCGCGGACCACTTCGGCGATCGAAACGAGATCTCCCGAGTTGATCTTGGCTTCATATTCCTGGGCCCGGCGCGACCACATGGTGCGCTTCACCTTCGGTTTGCCCTTCAATGTGGTCAGGGCATCCGACATCTGCGCGTTGGACGACAGCTTGCGCATGCCGACGCTTTCCGCCTTGTTGGTGGGGACCCGGAGCGTCATGCGCTCCTTCTCGAAACGGAGCACGTACAGCTCGAGTTTCGTACCCGCGATTTCCTGGCTTTGGAGTTCGACCACGCGGCCAACCCCGTGCTTGGGATAAACGACATAATCGCCGACGACGAAGCTCAGCGCCTTTGCAGCCATGTAGAGACCTTCCTGCTCAAGCGGACCGCGCGGCTCCGACAAGTCCGCTAAGAGCGGCCCGGCGGCAGCGGGGGCGGTTCGGGAAACATGATCCTTGTGAAAACGCCCGCGCGGCGCTCACTTCTTGAGAAGGTATGTAACAGAATTACGACCGTAATGCCAGCTTTCCGTGGAAAGCCGGCATTTTTGATAACGGTTACCTTGTGCGCCGCCCCCAAGGATGCTGCAAAGCGGCAAGAATCAATCGCCCTGGCCGGGCTCCGGCGAGAAATGCGATTCGAATTTGTCCGCCACGCCCTTCCAATCGTCCGCATCCGCCGGCGCGTCGCGCTTGCGCGTGATATTCGGCCACTGCGCGGAGAAGGTCGTGTTGAGCTCCAGCCATTTTTCCAGGCCGTTCTCGGTATCGGGCAGGATCGCCTCCGCCGGGCATTCCGGCTCGCAGACGCCGCAATCGATACATTCGCTGGGGTTGATCACCAGCATATTGTCGCCTTCGTAGAAGCAGTCCACCGGGCACACTTCCACGCAGTCCATATATTTACAGCGGATGCAGGCGTCGGTGACGACGTAAGTCATGGAAAGCTCCTCGGAAGCATGCGCGAATATGGTGCGCTCCCGGTGTCGTCAACCGGTCGTAGGGGGTGCCAGGTCGGTATAACAGCCTTGCGCCTCCGCCGGCGGCCCCCGTCGCACCGGAATCGCCTCGACCCGCAGCACGCGGACGCGATCGTTCAGGGGGAAGGTCAGCACCATGCCGGGCCGCACGTCAGCATGCGCGCGCTCGATCGGCCGGCTGTTGATACGAACGTGGCCGCCCTCCACGATACGCTGCGCCAGCGTGCGGGTTTTCACCAGCCGGGTGAAGAACAGATATTTGTCGAGCCGCACCTACAGGCGCAGCCCCGCGAGCGCGCCGAACGCATTACCCGGTCGTTCCTTGGGCGCTTTCTTTTTGGCCGGGGCCGACGCGCGCTTTCCTTTCCAGACCCATCCCTGGTCCGCCGATCGGAAACCCAGGGCCAGCATCAGCTGCGCGAAACTCGCCGGCATCAGCCCAAGCGAGGTCGCGAGCGCAGCATCCGGCAGGAAGGCGTTGCGCCCAGCCCGTGCGTCATGCGCGTTGCGGGCCAGCCGTTCGACCTGATCGACCCGCAGCATCTGCGCCCCCAACGGTCTAAAGCCGGCCAAAACGAAGGCGTGGCAGGTCGCAACGTCCGCCGGCGTCGACGCGGAGACCGCGCCGATCACCGGCAAGCCCGGCATGACGGCGCCGTCTTGCGCGGCGGTGAGGGCCACGCGCCATCGCGCTGCCTCCGGCTTGATCAGCGCCGGCATGAACACATCCAGCGTCCCGATCCGCAAGCCAAGCTTGTTCAGCGGCCCGCGCATGTCGCGCTCCACCGCGGTCAGCACCTCCTCCAGCGCGCGCCGGGCCATCAGGCCGCCCGCCTGCGCCAGCGGCGCGAGCAGGGCGCGAATCGCCGCCGGCTGCGCCGGATCGCGGGCGGCGGCATATATGTCGATCAAGGGACGCAGGTGCCGCGCCATCTGATCGTCCAGCCAGAGCTGGAGCCGCCGGGCCACCGCCTGCCGGTCGACCGGCGTGAGCGCGTCCAGCGCGCGATGCAGCTCGATCCGCGGACTGAGCAGGTCCTTGCCCTTGGTCAGCCGCGCCACGACATCGCCCTGCCAGAACAGGGCAACCGGGCGGCCCGCGTCCGTCGCCAGGCTGAAACCGGAATCCTCATCCACCGCCAGCGCCCGCGCGCGCTTGCCCAATTCTTCGCCCAGCCGGCGTTCGGCCGCGGCCATGAGCCGTTTCATGTCCCCATGCCGCGCGCGCGGATCCGCCTTGAAGCGAAAGCCAATCAGGATGCCGATCGATTCGCCGTCGACGGTAACGCTGCCATCGGCGTCGACCTTCATCGGCAGCAGATCGCCCCCCTTCGCGCCGAGATCGCGCATCAGCACCGACGTCCGCCGATCGACAAAGCGCTGGGTCAGCCGCTGGTGGAGCGCGTCGGACAGTTTCTCTTCCAGCGTGCGCGTGCGCGCCGCCCAATGTTCGGGCTCAGCGAGCCAGTCCGGCCGGTGGGCAATATAGGCCCAGGTGCGGACGGCGGCGAGCCGATCGGCGAGCGTTTCGACATCGCCCTGGGTCGTATCCAGCCGCGCCAGCTCGTCCGCGAACCACGGCACTGGCAGATGCAGATCGCCCTCGCTCAGATGCTTGAACACCCGCCCGACCAGGCGGCTGTGCGGCTCGGCGCCGGTCTTGCGGAAATCGGGCAGGCCGCACGCATCCCACAGGCGACGCACCGCCGATGGACTGCGCGCCCGATCGCGCACCCAGCTTTCGTCGGCCAGGCGCTTCAGCACGGCCAGGTCGATCGCCTGCGGTGCCGCCCGCAGGACTTGCGCCGACGGCCGTCGCTCCAACGCCGCGATCAGGCCGTCGATCGATCCCAAATCCGGCTTCCCGTCGCGCCAGTACAGATGGTCGATCGGCGGGAAGCGATGTTCCTCGATCGCCAGGACCTCTTCGTCCTCGAACTGCGCCGAAGGTCCCTCCAGGCTGAGCGTGCCGAAGGTGCCGTCGCGCTGGTGCCGCCCGGCCCGTCCGGCAATCTGCGCCATTTCCGAAACGGTCAGGCGGCGGCTCTTGCGCCCATCGAACTTGCGCAACGAGGCGAAGGCGACATGGGCCACATCCATATTGAGGCCCATGCCGATCGCGTCGGTCGCGACCAGATAGTCTACCTCGCCCGCCTGAAACATCGCGACTTGGGCGTTGCGCGTGCGCGGCGACAGGGATCCCATCACCACCGCCGCCCCGCCGCGCAGCCGCCGCAGCATCTCTGCGACCGCATAAACCTCCTCGGCCGAGAAGGCGACGACGACGGATCGCTTGGGCAGCCGCGACAATTTGGCGGGGCCGGCATAGGTCAGCGTGGAGAAACGCGGCCGCGTGATGATCTCCGCATCCGGCGTCAGCGCGCGCAGCATCGGCCGCAGCGCCTCGGATCCCAGGATCATCGTCTCCTCGCGCCCGCGCGCGCGCAGCAGACGATCGGTGAAGATATGACCACGCTCGGGATCCGCGCCGAGCTGCGCCTCGTCGAGCCCGACGAATGCGAACTCCTTGTCGAGCGGCATGCTTTCCGCCGTCGTCAGGAACCAGCGCGCTTTGTCCGGCAGGATTTTCTCCTCGCCCGTAACCAACGCGACGGAGTCCGCGCCCTTGATCGCCACCACCCGATCATAGACTTCGCGCGCCAGCAGCCGCAGCGGAAAGCCCAGCAGGCCAGACGAGTGACCGCACATGCGCTCGACCGCGAGATGGGTCTTGCCGGTGTTGGTCGGGCCGAGCACCGCGACCAGCGGTTGGGCGGCGAAGCGCGTCATGTCCCGGCCAAGATGGCGCAAGCACCAGCAAAAGCAAGCGATTGGGTGGCGATTGGCATGGCGTGCCTCGCGCCTTCCTTCGTCCGATCGCGCGCGCCGACAGGCTTCGCCACGCCGGCGTGATTTTACCGTACGCGCCGGCGCCGCAACAGGGCTTGCCGCCGGCTCAGGCCGTCCATCCGCCGCCGAGCGCCCGGAAGGACGCAACGCCGGCCCGCGCGGCCTCGGTCTGCGCCTGGGCGCGTGCATCGCGCGTCGACAGCAGTCGCGCGTCCGCATCCAGCACTTCGATCAGACTGACGACACCGCCCTTATAGGCGGCCAGTGAAGACGTCTGCGCGCGCGCCAGAGCGATCTCGCCTTGCGCCAGGATATGCTCCTGGGCCTCACGCCGGACGAGGGCCGAGAAAGCGTCCTCCACATCCTCCGACGCGCGCAGCACCGCGAGTCGGTATGCGGCAAGCGCCTCGGCATTGCGGCCCCGCGCATTGGCGATCTCGGCATCGACACGGCCGAAATCGAACAGCCGCCAACGCAGGCCGAGCACGCCCTGTGCCTGATTGGCGCCGCCGCCAAACAACCCGCCCGCGGACGTGGTCGCACTGCCGAGCAGGCCGCTCAGCGAGAATTTCGGATAATATTCGGAAATCGCCTGGCCGATGCGGGCGTTGGAGGCCGCGAGCGTGCGTTCGGCGACGATCAGATCGGGTCGCCGCCGCAGCAGATCGGCGGGGCCCCCGGCATCGGCGATCGCCGGTGTGATCGGGATGGGGCCGGCGCTCGCCAGCAGGGCGCGATTCGCCCCCGGCTGATCGCCAAGCAGGACATCGAGCGCGTTCATGCCCGCATCCAGCCCGGCCCGGAGTACGGGCACGCTTGCCTCAACCTGCGCAAGTGCGCCTTCGGCCTGGCGCAGTTGCAGTTCGGCGGCGATGCCCTTGTCATATTGCAGCCGCACCGTCGCGACCAGGCGGCGCTGGGTGTTGACCTGCGCTTCGGCGATCGCGATGCGCGCCTGCAGCCCGCGGATGACGATATAGGTGTCCGCCGCCTGCGCGGCGACGGAGAGGCGCGCCGCCGCCACGCCCGCGCGGGACGCCTGATATTCCGCGCGCGCCGCCTCCTGCCCCCGGCGCAGGCCACCGAAAAGATCGATTTCCCAGCTGGCCCCGACATCCGCCTCATACAATTCACCGTTGCGGTCGAAGCCGGGTACGGAGTCGAGGATCCGGCCTTGCGGGGTCTCCAGCGATTGGTGCGCATGCGCGGCGCTGGCCGTGACCTGTCCGGACGGGAGCAGGGCCGCATTGGCGGCCCTGAGCGATGCGCGCGATTGGGTGACGCGCGCCAAGGCCTGCGCGAGGTCGAGATTGTTGTCGAGCGCGCGGGCGATCAATTGCAAGAGCAGCGGGTCGTGGAAGCCCTGCCACCAATCGGCCAGCGCCGGCGCGGGAGGAACGTCCCCATCAGCGTTGCGACCCGCTACCGCCGGCTGGCCGATGAAAACGGCGGGCTGGGCCAGGCGAGGCGCCGTGTAATCCGGCCCGACGGCGCAGCCAGTGAGCAGGCTGGAGGCGAGAAGGGCGACGGTCGGGCCGTGTAATCGCATGACAAACGTCCAGCAAAGATGGGAAGACTGACTAGTGACTAATGTACGTATTCGTCACGTGCATTGTCAAGCAGGTTGGCAATCGTTATCTAGGATATCATGACCAATCTTTCCGCCAGCCCGCCGGCCGGCCAGCGCGGCCCCGCCGATCACAATATGCGCGAGCAGATTATCGCCGCCGCCGACGAGCATTTCAGCCATTATGGCTATGGCAAGACGACGGTGTCGGACCTCGCGCGCGAGATCGGCTTTTCCAAGGCCTATATCTATAAGTTCTTCGATTCGAAGCAGGCGATCGGCGAGGCGATTTGCAACAAATGCCTCTTCGCCATCAGCGACGCGGTGGAAGAATCAATCGTCGGCGGCAAGAGTGCTACGGAGAAATTACGGTCTGTTTTCAAGACCATACTTGATCTAAGCACGCAGCTCTTCTTCAACGATCGCAAGCTGTACGACATCGCTTCCCACGCCACGGCGGAGAAATGGCCCTCGACCGAAGCCTATTGCGATCGCATCGAGGCGATCATTGCGCGGATCGTCGTGGAGGGGCGCGAGACGGGCGAATTCGAACGCAAGACGCCGGTCGACGAGGTCGCCTCGGCGATCATGTACGTGCTCGAGCCGTTCATGCACCCGGTCATGCTGCAATATAATCTGGACGCGGTACCCGAGGGCGCCACCCAGGTGGTCAATCTGGTGCTCCGCAGCCTTGCACCCTGAGCCCACAAATGCCCAAACTTTGTTACTAGTGACGTATTGACATATTAGTCACCTGATCGCAGATGAGCGCCGTTGGCTACGGAAGGTCGCTCTATGTCTCGGTCGGTTGTGGTTCGGTTCGTGGGTGCGGCTGTCGCGGCACTGATCCTTGGCGGATGCGGCGGACCGGAAGCCGATCCCCGCACCGGCCCCCAGCTGGTCCGGGTTGCGACCCTGGCCGGTGTGCCGTCGGGCACGCGCCAGTTCACGGGCATCGTCACCGCCCGCGTGCAGAGCGATCTCGGCTTCCGGGTGCCCGGCAAGATCGTCGCCCGGCTCGTGGATGCGGGCCAGTTCGTCCATGCGGGCCAGCCCTTGATGCGGATCGACCGCACCGATCTGGCGCTCGCCACCGCCGCGCAGGCCGGCGCGGTCGCCGCGGCGAAAGCGCGCGCGATCCAGACCGCAGCCGATGAGAAGCGCTTTCGTGATCTGGTCTCGGCGGGCGCGGTCTCGGCCTCGGCCTATGATCAGGCGAAAGCCGCGGCGGATGCCGCGCACGCCCAGCTCGTCGCGGCGCAGGCGCAGGCCGGGGTCGCGCGCAACGAAGCCGGTTATGCGGTGCTGGTCGCCGATGCCGACGGGATCGTGGTCGAGACCTTGTCCGAACCGGGCCAGGTCGTCGCCGCCGGCCAGACGGTGATCCGCCTGGCCCATTCGGGGCCGCGGGAAGCCCGCATCAGCCTGCCGGAGACGATCCGCCCCGCGATCGGATCGGTCGCACGCGCCAGCCTGTTCGATGCGCCGGGTGCGGGCATTGCCCGGCTGCGGCTATTATCCGATGCCGCCGATCCGCAGACGCGCACGTTCGAGGCGCGTTATGTGCTGGCGGGGGCCGCCGCGCGGGCACCGCTCGGCGCCACGGTCACGATCGATCTGCCCGATCGCACCGACGCGCCCGCGGTCCAGATTCCGTTGTCGGCGATTTACGACAATGGCCATGGCCCCGGCGTCTGGATCGTCGGCGGGAAGGATCCGGTGGTGACCTGGCGGCCGGTCCGGTTGGGCGCGATCGGTGACGAAAGTGCGGCGGTGATCGGGGGCATTCGCCCGGGCGAGCGCTTCGTCGCGCTCGGTGCGCATATGCTGCATGCAGGCGAGCATGTCCGGGTGGCGGGCCAGTCGGGCAACACGCTGTGAGCGGCTTCAACCTTTCCGCGCTGGCGGTGCGGGAGCGCGCGGTCACACTGTTCCTGATCGTCGCGATCTCGATCGCGGGGCTCTATGCCTTCGTCCATCTTGGCCGTGCGGAGGATCCGAGCTTCACGATCAAGCAGCTGACCTTCACCAGCGTGTGGCCGGGCGCGACCGCACAGGAGATGCAGGATCAGGTCGCCGAACCGCTCGAAAAGCGGATGCAGGAGCTCAAATATTACGATCGGACCGAGACGTTCACGCGCCCCGGCCTGGCCTTCACGACCGTCACGCTCGGTGATTCGACCCCGCCGGCCGAGGTGCCCGAGGAATTCTACCAGGCGCGCAAGAAGCTGGGCGACGAGGCGGCGAAGCTGCCGCAGGGCGTCGCCGGGCCATTCATCAACGACGAATATGGCGACGTCATCTTCGCGCTCTACGCGCTCAAGGCGAAGGGCGAGCCGCAGCGCTTGCTGGTGCGCGAAGCGGAAGGGCTGCGTCAGCGCCTGCTGCACGTGCCGGGCGTCAAGAAAGTGAACATCATCGGCGAACGGCCGGAACGCATCTTCGTCGAATTCTCCTACGCCCGGCTCGCGAACCTCGGCATCTCCGCGCGCGACATCTTCGCCGCGCTGAACAGCCAGAATGCGATCACGCCCGCAGGCTCGATCGACACGGCGGGGCCGCAGGTGCTGGTGCGGCTGGATGGCGCGCTCCAGGATCTTCAGAAGATCAAGGATACGCCGATCGTAGCCGGCGGACACACGCTCAAATTGTCCGACGTGGCCGAGGTGAAGCGCGGCTATGAGGATCCGCCCACCTTCCTGATCCGCAATCAATCCGAGCCGACGCTGGAGCTCGGCGTGGTGATGAAGGAGCGGTATAACGGGCTTCAGCTCGGCAAGGATCTCGACAAGGAGACCGCCGCTATTTCGGCCGAAATGCCGCTGGGCCTGTCCTTGACCAAGGTCACCGATCAATCGGTGAACATCAAGGAAGCCTATGACGAGTTCATGCTCAAATTCTTCGTCGCGCTGGCGGTGGTGATCGCGGTCAGCCTGATCAGCCTGGGCTGGCGTGTCGGCATTGTCGTGGCGGCCGCAGTGCCGCTGACGCTGGCGGGCGTGTTCGTGATCATGCTGGCGACGGGGCGCGATTTCGACCGCATCACGCTTGGCGCGCTGATCCTGTCGCTCGGCCTGTTGGTCGATGACGCCATCATCGTGATCGAGACGATGGTGGTGAAGATGGAGGAGGGCCGCGATCGCGTCTTCGCCTCGACCTGGGCTTGGAGCCATACCGCCGCGCCGATGCTGGCGGGCACGCTCGTCACCGCGATTGGGCTGATGCCGGTCGGCTTCGCCAAGTCGAGCGCGGGCGAATATGCCGGCAATATCTTCTGGGTGGTGATGTTCGCGCTGCTGACCTCTTGGGTCGTAGCGGTCGCCTTCACGCCGTATATCGGCGTGAAACTGTTGCCCGACATCGCCAAGGTCAAGGGCGGCCATGACGCGATCTACGGCACGCCGCGCTATCGCCAGTTGCGCGGCGCGATCGCTTGGACCGTGGCCAACAAGAAGAAGGTCGTGCTCGGCGTCGTCGGCCTGTTCTTCGTCGCAATGTTCGGACTGGGTCTGGTCAAGCAACAATTCTTCCCGATCTCCGATCGCCCCGAAGTGCTGGTCGAGGTGCAGATGCCCGAAGGCACGAGCATCGAAGCGACCAGCGCCGCCACGGCCAAGGTCGAGGCCTGGCTGCGCAAGCAGCCCGAGGCGAAGATCGTGACGTCCTATATCGGCCAGGGCGCGCCGCGCTTCTTCCTCGCGATCGCGCCCGAACTGCCCGATCCGTCATTTGCCAAGATCGTGATCCTGACGCCCGACGAGAAAGCGCGCGAGGCATTGAAGCGCCGCGTGCGCGAAGCCGCCGCCCAGGGGCTTGTGCCGGAGGCGCGCATCCGCGCGACCCAGATCATTTTCGGACCCTATTTCCCGTTCCCGGTCGCATTCCGTGTCACCGGCCCGGACGAACAGCGGGTGCGCGCCATCGCCGAGCAGGTACGCGGCGTGATGCAGGCCAACCCCCAAATGCGCCAGGTCAATACCGATTGGGGCGAGCGCGTGCCGACGGTGCATTTCGTGCTGGACCAGGATCGGCTGCGGTCGATCGGGCTCAGTTCGCAGGATGCCGCGCAGCAATTGCAGTTCCTGCTGACCGGCACGCGCGTCACCCAGGTGCGCGAGGATATCCGCACCGTTGACGTAATCGCCCGTAGCGCGGGCAACGAGCGGCTGGATCCGGCCAGGATCGGCAGCTTCACGCTGACCGGCGGCGCGGGACAGCGCGTGCCGCTCGACCAGATCGGCCATGCCGAGACGCGCATGGAAAATCCGATCGTGCGCCGCCGCGACCGGCTGACGACGATCACCGTGCGCGGCGATGTCGCCGAAGGATTGCAGCCGCCCGACGTCGCCAATCAGGTGATCGCCAAACTCGCGCCGATTCAGGCAAAACTGCCCGCCGGCTATGCGATCGAAACCGGCGCCGCGCTGGAGGAGTCCGGCAAGGCCAATGTCGCGCTGGCAGCGGTCTTCCCCGTCATGATCGTGCTGATGATGGTGGTGATCATCTTCCAGGTACGCTCGCTTGCGGCCATGGCGATGGTGCTGCTGACGGCGCCGTTGGCGCTGGTGGGGGTGGTGCCGACCCTGCTGATCTTTCACCAGCCGTTCGGGTTCAACGCGATCCTCGGCATGATCGGGCTGGCGGGTATCATCATGCGCAATACGTTGATCCTGATCGGCCAGATCCATACCAATCAGGCCGATGGGCTCGCCCCCTATCATGCGGTGGTCGAAGCGACCGTGCAGCGTTCGCGCCCGGTGATCCTGACCGCGCTCGCCGCCGTGCTGGCGTTCATTCCGCTGACCTTTTCGGTCTTCTGGGGATCGCTGGCCTTCACCCTGATCGGCGGTACTATCGGCGGAACGGCGCTGACGCTGATCTTCCTGCCCGCGCTTTACGCGCTTTGGTTCCGGATCTTGCCCGACCGCGGTGGCGACGTGGACAAAGTGCCCGCGCGCGGCACCGAACCGAACCGTTCCCTCGCCTGACTCGCTTCGCCCGGAAAACGACTCATCTCATCGCAGCTATCGCCGCTAAACCGTGGACTAGTTTGACTTTTACCGGCGTTCTTAACAGTCCTTCCCCCTGGTCGGCATGAGACCGATGTTTCAGGCTCGAGACGGGGAAGCGCATGTACCTGCGGGAGAGCGATGGCTTGGGAGGCGGTGGCGCGGCGACGCTTGCACCGGTGGGCCCGGCACTGCGGAGCCAGAGCAGCGCGCTGCGCCGTGGCATCGATCGCGCGGCTGACCTCGATCTCGTAGTCGATCTCGGCACGCGCATCGGCAGTCGGGAATGGTGGCGTGGTCTCGCCACCTGCACGGCCTTGTGCGGACTGGCCATATCCTTTGCACCGACGATGACGCCCGTCACCGGTACGGGCGCGCCGCCTTTAGCAGCGGCGCAGGAGCAGGAAATGCGCGTCGGGGCGATCGCGCCTTCCGCCTATGGCTCCGATACCGGACGACGGTTGATCGCGACCAACCTGGTCGAACGGCTGGCGGACACGCCGGAACGGCCGCAGGTTCAGGTCAGCGCCACACTGGGCACGGGCGACGGCTTTGCCCGGGTGCTGCAGCGCGCCGGCGTCGGCGAGGATCAGGCCAAAACGGTCGCGGCGATGCTGAAAGGCGATCTCGATGCGATCAAGCCGGGCACCAGGCTCGCGATGACGCTCGGCCGTCGCCCCAATAAGTCGGTGGCACGGCCGCTCGATCATCTTGCCTTCCGCGCCAAGCTGGAACTGGCGCTGGAAGTGAACCGCGAAGGCGATCAATTGCGGGTCAAGCGCATCCCGATCGCGGTCGACAACACGCCTTTGCGCATCGCCGGCCGGGTCGGATCCGGCTTGCTGAGCGCGGCCCGCGCGGCGGGGGCGCCGTCCACGGCCGTGCAAGCGTATATGCGCGCGATGGCGCAGCATGTCGCGATCGGCGGCATTCATGCCAACGACCGGTTCGATCTCATCCTCGAACATCGCCGCGCCGCCACCGGAGAGACCGAGACCGGCGCTTTGCTGTTCGCTGGGCTTCAGCAAGGCAAGAAGGAATTGCGCCTGCTGAAATGGACGCAGGGCGGCAAGGAACAATTCTTCGACGCAGCCGGTGTCGGCGAAACGCGCGGCACGATGAAGATGCCCGTGCACGGTCACCTGACGTCCAGCTTCGGCCTACGCTTTCACCCCGTGCTGGGCTATAGCCGCATGCACAAGGGCATCGATTATGGCGCGCCCATGGGTTCCCCGATCATTGCGGCGATGGACGGCGTCGTCAGTTTCGCCGGTTTCCATGGCGGTCATGGCAATTATGTCCAGATCCGCTCGCCGGGCAATCTGGGCACGGGCTATGCCCATATGAGCCGCATCATCGCCAAAGCCGGCCAGCGTGTCCGCGCCGGACAGTTGATTGGCTATGTCGGCTCGACCGGCCTCTCGACCGGCCCGCATCTGCATTTTGAGGTGTTCAAGAATAACGTCGCCGTGAATCCGGCAAGCGTAAAGTTCGTCCAGGCGGCCCAATTGGCCGGCGGCGAACTCAGCCGCTTCCGCGCCACGCTCGCACGGCTGATGTCCATCCGCGCACACTGATTGGCGCAGCCTTCCTTGACTTTGTTCCTGTATTGTTCCATCTTATCCGGTCGCTGCGCTTGCGCCATCGCGGCCGTTTCCGCTCTTTGAAATCGTTCAAACCATCCCCCGCTCTTTGCCCGTAATCCTCCCCCGCCAGGGGGAGGTGGCGCCAAAGGCGACGGAGGGGGAGGATAGCAGTCCCCCCACAGCCCGGCCACAGATCGCCGCCCTCCCCCTCCGTCAGGCTACGCCTGCCACCTCCCCCTTGCGGGGGAGGATGCGAATGACCGCAGCGCGACGCACGCTGCCATTTCGCCCGGTCCAGATCATCAAGTTCGTTTCCGGAGTTTTCGCCCTCCACCATAATCCTCCCCCGCCAGGGGGAGGTGGCGCCAAAGGCGACGGAGGGGGAGGATAGCAGTCCCCCCACAGCCCGGCCACAGATCGCCGCCCTCCCCCTCCGTCAGGCTACGCCTGCCACCTCCCCCTTGCGGGGGAGGATGCGAATGACCGCAGCGCGACGCACGCTGCCATTTCGCCCGGTCCAGATCATCAAGTTCGTTTCCGGAGTTTTCGCCCTCCACCATAATCCTCCCCCGCCAGGGGGAGGTGGCGCCGAAGGCGACGGAGGGGGAGGACAGCAATAGTCTCCGCAGTTCGGCGACCGCGCAGATCATCAAGTTCGTTTCTGGTGTTTTTTCGATATCGCCTCTGTGAATCGTCTTGATCCGCCGCGCCTCCTGCGGCCGACGCCAAGGTTCGATCGACCCTGAAACAAGTTCAGGCCGCGGGAAGTACGAAGCTTGAGCATGGCCGGCCGCCCCGGGCCGATCGCGACGGCAGAAGACTCTCGATTCCAATAAGTCGAAGCGCGCCCTGACACGCGATCATCATTTGCGGTTCGGCGCGCGCATCCTATCTTGCGTAACCATGCCTCCTTCCACGACCGACGCGACACCAGGGCCCGAGAGCGGCTTTGCCGCCCTACGCCGCTTCCTGCCCTATCTCTGGCCAAAGGACCAACCGGCGCTGCGGATGCGCGTGACGGTCGCGATGCTGCTCGTCATCGGCGCCAAATGCATCACGCTGCTGATGCCGTTCGCCTATAAGGGTGCGATCGACCACATGACGCCCGCACACGATGCGGTCGGTCTCGCCATGGCGCTGGTCGTCGCCTACGCCGCCGCGCGGTTCGGTGGAACGTTGTTCGATAATCTCCGCAATGCGATCTTCGAACGCGTCGGGCAGGAAGCGGCGCGCAAGCTGGCGCTGGAAGTGTTCGGCCATCTCCATCGCCTGTCGCTGCGCTTTCACCTGGAACGCAGGACGGGTGCGGTCACCAAGGTAATCGAGCGCGGCACCAAGAGCATCGATACGATGCTCTATTTCCTGTTGTTCAACATCGCGCCGACCATTTTCGAGCTGGTTGCGGTGTGCGTGATCTTCTTCGCCAAATTCGGCGGCGGTTTGGTCGCCGCCACCGCCGGCATGGTCGTCATCTACATCATCTTCACCCGCCGGATGACCGAGTGGCGGATCGAGCTACGCCGGGAATGGACGCGTTCGGATAGCGAGGCGACGCAGAAGGCGGTCGATTCGCTCCTCAATTACGAAACCGTGAAATATTTCGGTGCCGAGAGCGTCGAGCAGAACCGCTATGGCGAAAGCGTCAGGAAGCTGGTCGACACCACGACGAAGGTGGAAACGTCGCTGGCCTGGATGAATATCGGCCAGGGCTTCATCACCAACCTGATGATGGGCGGTGCCATGGCCTACAGCGTGTGGGGGTGGAGCCAGGGTCGCTTCTCCACCGGCGACGTCGTGTTCATCAACACGATGTTGAGCCAGCTTTTCCGTCCGCTCGACTTCCTCGGCATGGTCTATCGCGAGATCCGCCAGGGGCTGATCGACATGGAGGCGATGTTCAAACTGGTCGATACGCCGGAGGAGGTGACCGATATCCCCGATGCGCCGGACCTGATCGCCCAGGGTGGTGCGGTGCGGTTCGAGCAGGTCGATTTCGCTTATGATCCCGAACGTCAGATCCTGAAGCAGATCGACTTCGCGGTGCCCGCCGGCGGCACGCTGGCCGTGGTCGGCCCGTCCGGCGCGGGCAAGTCCACGCTCGCGCGGCTGCTCTTCCGTTTCTACGACGTGACCGGCGGGCGAATCTTGATCGACGGACAGGATATCGCCCGCGTCAGCCAGGCGTCCTTGCGCCGCGCGATCGGCATCGTCCCCCAGGATACGGTGCTGTTCAACGACACGATCGGCTACAATATCGCTTATGGTCGCGCCGGCGCGAGCCAGGCGGAGGTCGAGGCCGCCGCACGCGGCGCTGCCATCCACGATTTCATCGTCTCCCTGCCGGACGGCTACAAGACAAAGGTCGGCGAGCGCGGACTGAAGCTGTCGGGCGGCGAAAAGCAGCGCGTCGCGATCGCGCGGACCCTGCTCAAGGATCCGCAATTGCTCATCCTCGACGAGGCCACGAGCGCGCTCGACAGCCGCACCGAATCGGCGATCCAGGATACGCTCAACCTGCTGGCCCAGCGGCGCACGACGATCATTGTCGCGCATCGCCTGTCGACGATCGTCCATGCCGACGAAATCGTCGTCATGGACAAGGGGCAGATCGCCGAACGCGGCACGCATGCCGGCCTGGTGGCGCGCGGCGGTCTTTATGCCGAGATGTGGGCCCGCCAGCAGGCCGAGCAGCGCGAAGCGGAGGAAGCCGCCGCCGAGGCCGAAGCCGCCTGACGCTTGACGCTGGCCGCACACATCCATAAGAGCGCGCCTTCTTCGCAAGACCGGCCCCTTCGTCTAGCGGTCTAGGACGTCGCCCTCTCACGGCGAAAACACGGGTTCGAGTCCCGTAGGGGTCACCAATCTTGCGATGACGAGGCGCGTGCCGGTCAGCCGATAGCAGCGCTCGATGTTCTCGCCGTAGCGAGCTTGGCCGAGACTCGTTAGCTACAGCCTATGCGGTTGTTCGATCTCCTGATGCGCAAACTGATCGGGCAGGGTCAGCTCACGATCGTCGATGCGGCCGGTCGTCGCTATCGCTATGGCGACGAAAGCGCGGGCGATCCGCCGATCGTGATCCGCTTTACGGATCGGGCAACACCGCGGCGCGCGGTCCTGAACCCCGCGCTGGAACTTGGGGAAGCCTATGTCGACGGACGATTGCGCGTCGAACAAGGCGACATTCGCGGCTTCCTCGATCTGATCGGGCGCAACACGCACTGGGACGACGACGATGCGCCACGCCTGGGACTGTGGCGTCCATGGCGGCATAATCGCCGATGGACCTCGGTCAACTGGCGCAGGCAGGCGCGGCGCAACGTCGCCCATCATTACGACCTTTCGAACGAACTCTACCGAACCTTCCTCGACGCCGACCTTCACTATAGCTGCGCCTACTTCGCCGATCCCGCCGCTACCTTGGAGGAAGCGCAGGCGGCCAAGCTGCAGCATATAGCGGCCAAACTGGCGTTGCGGCCGGGGCAGCAGGTGCTGGACATTGGCTGTGGATGGGGCGGACTTGCCCTCCATCTTCATCGCACCGCGGGGGTCAAGGTGCTGGGCATCACCTTGTCCGAGCAGCAGCTGCGCGTCGCTAGACGCCGCGCCGAGGATGCGGGCGTTGCCGACGCGGTCCGCTTTGCGCTGCTGGATTATCGCGACGTCCGCGGGACGTTCGATCGCATCGTCTCGGTGGGCATGTTCGAACATGTCGGCCCACCGCATTATCGGTCCTTCTTCCGCATATGCCGGGGGCTGCTCGCGCCGGACGGCGTGATGCTGTTGCACACGATCGGTCGCGCGGACGGACCGGCGCCCACCGACCGGTGGCTGGCGCGCTACATCTTTCCAGGCGGCTACGTGCCCGCGCTGAGCCAGATCGCCCCCGCCATCGAAGCCGCGCGGCTTTGGATCACCGACGTCGAAAGTCTTCGCCTCCATTACGCCCGCACGATCGACCATTGGCTCGAACGTGTCGCCGCCTCCCGCCAGGCGATCGTGTCGCTCTACGACGAGCGTTTCTACCGCATGTGGGAATTCTATCTGGCCGGCGCCCTCGTCGCCTTTCGCCACGATGGGCATCTCAATTACCAGATCCAGATGACCCGCCGTCGCGAAACCCTGCCCCTGACCCGGGACTATATGACGCAGCAGGACAGGCACCCCGAATAATCGGCGATGGGAGCGTGCTGTCACAGCAGGCCCGCCTTAAGGCGCCCTCACGGAATGTAGCCAATCTCCGACGCCAGCACCGTGGGCGCCTCGTCTGTGACACCGACGGTCTCGACCGCCTGCAAGCGATACCCCTTGGGCGCCGCAATTTCCCTGAGCAGCGCGATCACATTCAGGATGGAGGGCATCGTGGCGGGAACGACAAGTGAGGCCACGACTTCACACTGGCCACTATCGGACAGGTCCAGCCCCGCGCCGGCCAGCGTCGCAGCCATCACATCCTCGTCGGCGTCCGCCGCACAAATATAGCGTCCGCCAATGCGCAAATTGGCCGTTCGCGCGCCAAGAATGACCGCCTGGATGGCAGCTTCGCGAACCACCCAACCCCTTTGTGTGTCCGTCATCGCGCTATGGTAGCACAGGCGCGGACGTCCGCTCCTGCATCTCGCCGCAATGGCGATCCCGGCGGACATGCGTGGCCCTCTCGGCACCGCCATGAAGCGCCCGTGCGCATCCCTGACGTTCGCTCGATGGCCGGCATGGTGGCAAATACAGCACGGCGTCGAAGAGGTCGCTCATCGCCCAAGATAAACGTTTCGCCGTTACGCAGATGCGCTAGGATTATCGCACATGCTCGGCGCTTCGCTCCTTCTGGCTTTTCGCGAAATCCGCCGGCATCTGCTCCGTTCCGTGCTCACCGTGCTCGGGATCGTCATCGGCGTGGCGGCCGTGATCACGATGGTGACGGTCGGCAACGGGGTGACGGCTTCGGTGCGCCAGCAAATCGCATCGCTGGGCGCCAACACCTTGATGGTCATTCCGAATCAAGCCGGACGGCAGGCAGGCAGCGCCGCGCCGCGGCCATTCCAGACCGAGGATGTCCCCACCATCGGCAGCCAGATTGCCGGGGTTAAGGCGGTTTCCGGCCAGGCAAGCTCCAGTACGACGGCAACCGCTGACGGCATCAACTGGCAGACGACGGTCACCGGGACCACCAATGCCGGCATCGCCATTCAGGCGATGACGGTGACATCCGGCCGGCCATTCACCTCCGATGAGGAAAGCGCCGGCAAAAGCGTGTGCATCATCGGCGCGACCGTGCGTAAAAACCTGTTCCCCACGGGCGAGCCGCTCGGGCGGGAGTTGCGGGTTGGCAGGCTGTCCTGCCCCATCATCGGCACTCTCAAGGAACGCGGCCAGGGCGGCATGGGCAACGATCAGGATGACGTCGTGCTGATGCCGCTGCGCACGGTGCAACGGCAGATCGTCGGCAATATGGACATCAACCTGATCGTGATCGGCGTCGATCCGGCCTACGACAACAAGGCCGTCAGCGCGGATCTCGACAAGCTCCTGCGCGAGCGGCGGCACTTGGCGCCCGATCAGGAAGCGGATTTCCGGCTGATCGACATGAAGCAGATATCCGACACCGTGTCGGGCACGCTGCGCGTCATGACCGGGCTGGTTGCGGCGATCGCGTCGATCTCGTTGATCGTCGGTGGGATCGGCATCGTCAACATCATGCTGGTGTCGGTGACCGAGCGGACGCGCGAGATCGGCATCCGGCTGGCGATCGGCGCGCTTGCACGCGAGGTGCGGCTTCAATTCCTGACGGAGGCGGTCGTGCTTTGCTCGCTGGGCGGTGCGATCGGCATCGCACTCTCGTTCGGCCTGTCCTTGCTGCTGACCGGCATCATGGGCGTCGATTTCGTCTTCAACCCTCTGATCAATCTGGGCAGCCTGCTCTTCGCATCGTTCCTCGGGATCGTATTCGGCTATGTCCCCGCGCAACGTGCGGCGGCGCTCAACCCGATCGATGCGCTTCGCCATGAATAAGCGGTGGCTGCCCTTGGCGGCATTGGCCATGCTCGGCGGCTGCGCGGCGGGTCCGAATTACCATGCGCCGAATGCGTCTGCGCTCGGCGTGCCGCCGGGCTTCACGCCCCCCGCAACGATCAATGACGCCAGCGCGAGTGCGGTTGCCAATACAGACACCGACGTGTCGATGTGGTGGCGCACATTCGACGATCCCATGCTGACCGATCTGGTCGCGCAAGCCACGGCCGCGAACCTGCAGATAGCCCAGTCGGTGGCGCGGTTGAGACAGGCACGCGAGGCTTCGATCCAATCGCGCGCCGCGTTGCTGCCTTCGCTCACCGGTTCTGCCGGTGCGACGCGCAATTTCACAAATGGCGGATCGTCGAACATCATTATCGGCGGCGGCACGGGAAATGGCGGCGGCGGCACGGTGATCACCACCGGCGGCGGTTCGGGTAACACCCAATTGTCGCTCGGATCGAATGCATCCTGGCAAGCCGACATCTTCGGCGGTCTGCGCCGCAGCCTGGAAGCCGCACGCGCGGACGAGGCCGCGTCGCGCTTCGACCTCGAAGGCGTCCGCACCTCGGTGGCGGGGGAGGTCGCCACGAATTATATCCAGGCGCGGCTCGCACAGGCACGGCTCGCGATCGCGCGCAACACGCTCAAGACGCAGGACGATAATCTCGAGATCGCCGGCTGGCGCGTCCAGGCGGGACTGGCCTCCTCGCTGGACGCAGAGCAAGCCCGCGCGCAACGCGCGCAGACCGCGGCGACCATCCCTGCTCTGGAAACCTCCTATGTCCAGGCGGTCAGCCGATTAGGCACGTTGACCGGCCAGGCGCCCGGTGCTTTGCGCACCGCCATGGCGGCGACACAGCCGATCCCGCGCGGCCCGGACAGGATCGATGTGGGCATCCCGGCAGACACGCTGCGGCGCCGCCCAGACGTGCGCCAGGCGGAGCGTTCGCTGGCGTCCGCCACTGCGCGCATCGGCGTCGCCAGGGCGTCGCTGTTCCCGGCGCTTTCGATCACCGGCAATATCAATACGACCGCCGCCACCGTCGGGAAGCTCGGCGATCTGCTGACCGGGGGATTGTTCGCCGGCCTGACCCAGACGATCTTCGACGCCGGGCGGCTGCGCTCGCAGGTGCGATCCGCGCGCGCCGGGGCGGATCTGGCATTCGCCACCTACAAGCAGACCGTCCTCAGCGGGCTTGAGGACGTTGAAAACGCCATTCAAGCGCTGGAGGCCGCCAAGGCGCGGCAGCGAGAGCTGGTCGTCGCGCTCGACGCTGCCAACAACGCCGCCATCTATGCGCGCAGCCAATATCGTGCGGGCCTGACCGATTTCCTGACGCTCCTGCAGAGCGAGCAGAGTCTGCTGTCGGCCCGGGACCAGCTGGTCGCGGCGCAGGCCGATCAATCCCTCGCTTTGGTTCAGCTATACCTCGCGCTCGGCGGCGGCTGGCAGCCGGGCGAGACCTTTACCCAGACCGGGAATCCCGCATGACCGTACCCGACATAGAGGAATTTCTGGGGCAGCCGCCCCGATCGCGCTGGCGCCGCTGGCGCAAGTGGATCGGCATCGGCGTCGCTATGCTCCTGCTGCTCCTGTTGGTGTCGCGCTGTTTCCGCCCGGCGCCGCCCCTCCATTATGCCACCGCACCATTGGAACGGCACGATCTGACCGTCGCCGTGACCGCCACCGGCAATTTGGTGCCGACCGTCCAGGTCAATGTCGGGTCGGAGGAATCCGGGCTGGTCGACAAGGTCTATGTCCGCAACAATGATCGCGTTGTGAAGGGTCAGCCGCTGGCGTCGCTTGATCTATCGCGCCTGCGCGACGCGCTCGTGCAGAGCAAGGCCAGTTTGCTCGCGTCGCAGGCGAGCGTCGCCCAGGCGCGCGCCACGGTGGCCCAGACCCGCGCCAACCTCGCGCGCCAGCAACAGGTCTATAAATTGTCGGGCGGAAAAGTACCTTCGCAGACGGAGCTCGACACCGCGCGCGCCGATTATGCCCGCGCTATCGCCAATGTGGCACAGGCCGAGGCACAGGTGGCACAAGCGCGCGCAAATGTTTCGACCAATCAGACCAGCCTGGCCAAGGGAACGATCTACGCGCCGGTGACGGGCGTGGTGCTGTCCCGCCAGGTTGAGCCTGGGCAGACCGTCGCCGCCTCATTCAACGTCACGACCCTGTTCACGATCGCCGAGGATTTGTCGAAGATGCGGTTGCAGGTGAAGGTGGACGAAGCCGATGTCGGCGAATTGCACGCCGGCGAACCAGCGACCTTCACGGTCGACGCCTATCCCAATCAGACCTTTCCCGCGACGGTGACGCGCGTGGATCTTGGGGCCAATGCGACACCGGCCATCAATAGCGCCGGCACCACCGCGACGACGAGCACGACCGTGGTGGCCTATACGGCAGAGCTATCGGTGGCCAATCCCAACCTGTTGTTGAAGCCGGGCATGACCGCCACCGCCAGCATCGTCACCGATCGGCTCAGCAATGTGTTGCTCGTGCCCAACGCCGCGCTGCGCTTCACACCGCCGACGGCGACCGCCAAGAAAGGCATTTTCAGCGGCCCGCCACAGGAACCCAAGAACGCCACCATTTCCCGCGGCGGCCGTCAGCAAATCTGGACGGTTGGTGCCGATGGCAAGCCCAAGGCATGGCCGGTCACGATCGGCCACAGCAATGGCAGCCTCACCGAGGTTCGCGGTCCGGGCCTGAAACCAGGGATGCAGGTTATCACCGGCCAACTGGCAGGCGCCGCTTAACCAAGGTGGCCGATCCGCTCATCTCGTTGCGGGGCGTCACCAAGCGCTTTGGTCAGGGTGCTGCCGCCTTCCAGGCGCTGCGCGGCATCGATCTGGACGTCTTCGCGGGCGACTTCGTCGCGATCATGGGATCGTCCGGTTCCGGCAAATCGACCACGATGAACATCCTCGGCTGCCTCGATGTGCCGACGTCGGGCGCGTACACGTTCCGCGGCGTCCATGTTGAGAATCTGGATCGCGATCAGCGGTCGCTGCTGCGGCGGCGCTATCTCGGTTTTGTCTTCCAGGGCTTCAATCTGCTCGCGCGCACGACCGCGCTTGAGAATGTCGAGCTACCGCTCGTCTATCGCGGCGAGGATCGTCGTCAGCGGCGCGAGCGCGGCATGGCGGCGCTGGCCAAGGTCGGATTGGCGGACTGGTGGCATCACACGCCCGCCGAGCTGTCGGGCGGACAGCAACAACGGGTCGCGATCGCACGTGCTCTGGTGACCGAGCCGGACGTGCTGCTGGCCGACGAACCCACGGGCAACCTCGATTCCGAGCGATCCGTCGAGATCATGGAATTACTGAGCGATCTTAACCGCCGCGTCGGAATCACGATCCTGATGGTGACGCACGAGCCGGACATGGCGGCCTATGCCAGCACGATCGTTCATTTCCGCGACGGCCTGGTGGAACGCACCGAGGCTGGCGGGCAGCACAGGACGCACGCGTAAGGCCACTCTGAGGTCCGTCTGCCTAGAGCGTGATGACTTTACACTGATCCGTTCGTGCCGAGTAGCGACCGAGTTGCCCGCAGGGCGTATCGAGGGCGCGTATCGAGGCATTGGTGGGTATCTCTCGATACGCGCTCTCGACAAGCCTGTCCTGAGCGCCTGCCTCGCAGGCAGTCGAAGGGCTCGATCGCTACTCGAGACGAACGGGTCCTACCAAAGTCATCACGCTCTAGATGACTGACTCGTCTTGAAAATGCGGCGCGGGAGATGGGAGGCGCCAAGGGGGCTAAGCCAATGCCCTATCAAGCAGGGAGAGCTGTCACACCGTCCTGACCGATCCGGCTATGCCAGCGTGCGATCGCGAGGATGACGATCAGCTCGATGGTCAGAACGCCCGCCTGCATCAGCAACGTGCCGACGTGGAGCATCAGCAGCTCCATGAACAGGACGAGGGTCAGCATCCCCGCCGCGATCATCGCGCCTATTCGCACGATGCGGTCCCAGTCCCGGTCCAGCAGAACCCAGGCAAGTTGCAGATGCGCAACGCCCAGCAAGGACCATAACAGAAGCAAGGCCGGGATCCCGCTGCGTTGAGCATCGGCCGCATAAGGCGCGTCGGATCCGGTGGCTACCAGCATGAAATATGCGCCGTGCGGCCCCATCGTCAGCCCGATCGCATAGGCGAATTGCAGGCAGGCGATCGGGATCAACAGGCCGATCGCGAGCAGGTGGGTGACAAGGCCGAAGCGCCCCTCTGCATGATGCGGCACTTCGCGCCACGCCGCGATCAGGCACCCGCCCGCGAAGATCAACGGATTGCCCGTCTCTTCCACCGCCTCGAACTCGGCCTGCATGGCACGCGCCCATTCCTGGCGACTCCGGCCGAGGCAGCAGATCGCCAAATGCATCAGGGCCCGCGCCAGGGCCCGGCTCATGCGAAGGCCGCTTTGGACGGAGTGGCACGAACCTCCGTTGTCGCCTGCGCCAATGCCAGCGCCATACCCGCTTTCGTCAGCCGATAAACATGCCGTGCCGGCCGGCCGAGCTGTTCCGGCTCCCGCCATTCGGCCTCCACCAGCCCCTGTTCGGTCATCCGCATGAGCAACGGATAGAGCGTGCCCGACAGCAGGCCGGTATCCTTCATCAGATCATAGCCATGGCGCCATTCCTGCGCGCGCAGCGCCAGCGTATCGAGCAGCAGGAGCATTTGCTTCGATGGTCGGCGATTGCGGCGCATCTGCTTATTCAACGTAGGTAGAGTTTCGAGTCAAGCCGCTTGGGCCGTCTGCGGAGGGGCGCGACCGGGTCGCGCCCGCGCCGCATCAGAACTGCTCTTCGACCAGTTCCTCGCTTTTCGCCCACAGCGCTTTGGCGCGCGCTTCGTCCAGCGCATAGGGGCGCACCCCACCACGGATACCCTCGCCATCCTGAATTTCGGCGACGTGGCAATCCTCGCAATAGCGGCCGCCAATCGCGCCGGCGTCCGCAACCGCGGCGGCCCATACAGAGGTCGCCGCCCCCTGCGGGATCGTCTTGAATTCAAACGGCGGCAGCCCCGCCGCCGCATGCGCGGCGTTGATCGAGCCGATCAACGCATCCTCATCCGCCTGGGTCATGTGACGCGAAAGCTCGGTCCGGATACCGCCGGGATGAACCGCCGTGGCGCGAACGCCGCGTGTTTTGTGGCGGCGATCAAACTCCACCGCGAACAGGACGTTTGCGGTCTTCGACCGGCCATAGGCGACCCATGGGTCATATTCGGTCTGTTCGAAGTTCGCGTCCTTCAGGTCGACGTCGGCGAACCGATGCCCTGCCGAGGACAGGTTCACGAGCCGCCCACCCTCGCGGATCAGGCCGGCGATCCGGTTGACCAGGACGAAATGGCCGAGATGATTGGTGCCGAACTGCGTTTCGAAGCCGTCCGCCGTGCGTCCCAGGGGCGGGGCCATCACGCCGGCATTGGCGATGACGATGTCGAACGGCCTGCCATCGGCGACCAGCGCGTCGGCGCAGGCGCGCACGCTGGCAAGCGAAGCGAGGTCGAGCTGGATGAGATCGAAGCCGGCACCGTTGGCAACCGCCGCGCGCACGCCCGCCGTCGCTTGCTCTGCCTTGTCCAGATTGCGTGCCGCCCCGATGACCATGGCACCATGCGCCACCAGCACCCGGCACGTTTCAACGCCCAGGCCAGCAGAGGCGCCGGTCACAAGCACGCGCTTTCCGGAAAGGTCGACCCCGGCAAGAACGTCGTCCGTGGTTGAGGTGGCACCGAAAATGTCGGTCATGTTCGTCTCCTTGGATCATCGCACCGGACGTGATTGCCGCGCCCGCCGACAGCGAGATGGCGGTTCGACGGACAGATCCGATGCCCGATCCTCTCGCCAGCTTGCCTAATCCTATCAACTGACTTGCAGGAACGGGGTGCGCGCCCGATCTTGCGCTTATGCAGGACCTGCTCGATCGCATGTGCCGCCGGGTGCGCCATCATACCGATGGCATGCAGCTGGAAACGGCAATTCCGCGCGTCGCCATCGGCGTTTCGGACGTCAGCCACGTGCCGGTCGCATCCGTGTACGAGCCGATGATCTGCATGGTATTGCAGGGCGCCAAGCAGGTGATGATCGGCGATCAGCTGCTGCGCTACGACGCGGCGAGCTGCTTCGTCGCCTCGCTCGAGCTGCCCGCGACCGGATGCGTGATCGAGGCCTCACGCGATGCGCCCTATGTGGTTACGGCGCTGGCCCTTGACCGAAACGCGCTGTCAGACCTTCTGGCAGACCTGCCCGCGGCGTCGTCGGCGGCGGCGCCATCCACGGGATTCGGGGTGGCGCCCGTGACACCTTTGCTGCTCGAAGCCTGGGATCAGTTGCTTGCGCTGCTCGACACACCCGCCGACATACCGTTTCTCGCACCGGCGCGCGAACGCGAGATTTTGTACCGGCTGCTGCAAAGCGGGCATGGCCCGATGCTGCGTCAGATTGCCCGAGACGACAGCCGGCTATCCCGCATTCGCCGGGTGATCGACTGGATCCGGCGGCATTTCGATCAGGCGCTGCCGGTCGGAATGCTCGCCGACATTGCGGGGATGAGTATCCCTTCCTTCCACCGCCACTTCAAAGCCGCGACCGCGATGAGCCCGCTCCAATATCAAAAAACACTCCGCCTGCAGGCCGCGCGCCGGATGCTGGCGACCAGCACCGATGCGGCCAAGGCCGCTTATGCGGTGGGCTATGAAAGCGCCTCGCAGTTCAGCCGTGAATATGCCCGGTTATTCGGCGCGCCGCCTTCCCGCGACAGCGTGGCACGTCAGGCCGGCTCACCGGAGCCGGTCGGCGCGATATGAGGCGCCCGTTCACTTCGGTCGCAGGATCTCGGACGCATCATGGCCGACGACGGTGGTCCATTCCCGGATATGCCAATTCCGCACCAGACCGTTATTGATATAAGGATCCTCCTTCGCGAACTTTTCCACCGCGGCGGGCGTATCACCTTTGAACAGGATCACCCCGGTATCGACCGGATCGGTGAGCGCCCCTGCCAGAATGAGTTCGCCGCGGTCGACCGCGGCCCAGGCTTTCGTCAAATGTTCGTCGCGAAATTCCGGACGACGCGCCTCGTAGCTGTCACTGAATTCTAGAAACAGGATGTAATGTTTCATGCGGGCGATCCCTTTGCATCGCGCTGGATGGAAGCGCGGAGATGCCCCCGTTTATGCCGGCGCGCGGATCGATGCGCGTGCGTAAGTGTCCGCCCTGCTGCGACGATATTTCAACATGCATGGGAATTGGTAAAGGTATCGCGCACGCGCTTTGGTGGCGGATCGACAGCGATGATAACGCTCCCTAATTTCAACATGCATGGGAATTGGTAAAGGTATCGCGCACGCGCTTTGGTGGCGGATCGACAGCGATGATAACGCTCCCTATTTTGGGCCCGTACCCGTATTTTCAGCGTCCCTCCGATCATCGGAAACCAGGTCTGTCCGGCAAGCCCGGCGCGGTCCCATCCGCAGGCGCTTTCGGTCTGCAGCGTTTCGCCGGGACGGAGAGTCTGCTGCCACACCCTGCGCATCGCGCTCCGGCATAGGGCGCACGCGCGAACCCCGAAGGAGAAGATCCGCTGTTCGATGGTAGAATAATCGCCGGCATCACCGTGTTCGTCGCGGTCGCGCGCACGGGCAATTATGCGCGGGCGGCCGAGCGGCTGGGCCTGTCCCGCTCGGGCGTGGCCAAGGCGATCGGCCGGCTCGAGGATCGCACCGGGATGCGACTGTTCGATCGCAATGCGCGCGCGATCAAGCTGACCGATCAGGGCCGCACCTTTCTCGACGAGGCGACGCCGATGCTGGAGGCTCTGGGCCGGATCGCGACGCCCGCCACGCCCGCAAACATCCGCGGCCATTTGCGCATATCGACCGACGGCGCGCTCGGCCCCTACCTGCTCATCCCGATCCTGCCCGAATTTCTGGCGCAAAACCCGCAGGTCAAAATCGACTTGCTGGTCCGCGACCGCGTCGACAATCTGCTGCTGGAAGGCGTGGACGCGGCGATCCGCTTCGGTGAACCAAAATCACGCGATCTCGACAAGCGCCTTCTGCTGCACAGTCGCGTCGTGACCTGCGCGAGCAAATCCTATGTCGAACAACGCGGCGCGCCGACCAGCCCGCGGGAACTGCTCGACAATCATCGCTGTATCCGCATGCTCGACGAAGCCACCGGCAAACCGCATGTCTGGAACTTCATCACTGCGGCAGGCGAGCAGCAGCCTATCGCAACCGATGGCGGCCTGACGTTGAATGACGCGCCGTCACTCGTGGCTGCGGCGCTTAACGACATCGGCATCGTCCGCTTGCTGGACTGCGTCGCGGCGGAGCATCTGCGAGAGGGCCGTTTGATCGAAATCCTGCCGGACTGGAATCACTGTTATTGGCCGTCCTTCATCTACACGCCGATCGACGGGCATCGATCGGTGGCGATCGATGCGTTCATGCAGTTCGTGCGAAACCGGCTCGAACAAAGCGAGCCTCCGCCCGGCGCGGCGCGCACGTCGGTTCGCTAGCGAGAGCGCACTTCCGCGCAAGCGCGACATTTCGGACACGAACCGTCCGCCACCAGGCGGGTTCGGAAGGACGGTGCCATCACGAAGGAGCCCGCCTTGCGATACCCGCTTTCCTGTTTCGCCAGTGTCCTGCTCGCGATGGCCTTGCCGTCTCCATCGATTGCTCAGGATGCCATGATTATGCCCACCGCCGTTCAGGCTGCGAACCGCGCATTGATCCAGGATGCCTTTGCCCGTTGGGGCACGGGCCAGTTCGACATCTTTTCCCTGCTGTCGGATGATGTGGTCTGGCACATAACCGGACAGGATCCGGATATCGCGAAAACCTATCGGTCGCGTCAGGCTTTGCTGGACGCGACGTCGGTCCCGCTGAAGGCGCGGCTGGCGGGACCGCTGACGCCGAATGTTCGACGGATCTGGACCGATGGCGACGACGTGCTGGTCCATTGGGACGGCACCGCGCCGTTCCACGACGGATCGCACTATCGCAACACCTATCTGTGGGTGATGACCGTCCGCGGTGACCGCGTCGTGGCGGTGACCGCCTTTCTCGACAATGCCGCTTTCAAGGCCGCGCTTGCAAAGCCGGCCGGGTGATCGGGGCCGCTTGGTCAACTTGGGCGCGAACGATCGGGTGCGCCCTGCCTAGGAGAATGAAGATGAACCGACTGATTGCCGGCGGCCTCGCGCTTGCCACGGCGCTGATCGCTCCCGCGGTGCAGGCCCAGACGACCAGGCCGACAATCGTGCTGGTCCACGGCGCGTTCGCGGATTCGTCCAGCTGGAATGGCGTGATCACGATCCTGGAGCGGGATGGCTACACGGTCATCGCCGCGCCGAACCCGTTGCGCGGCGTACGCTCCGATGCCAGCGTCGTATCCGATGTCGTCCGAAGCGTCGACGGTCCGGTGGTGCTGGTGGGTCATTCCTACGGCGGTTCGGTCATCAGCGAGGCCGCCCAAGGGCGGGCAAATGTAAAGGCGCTCGTCTTCGTATCGGCGTTCGCGCCGGATGCGGGCGAAACCGCGGTTGGGCTTACGGGCAAATTCCCCGGCAGCACGCTCGCAACGGCGCTGGCCCCGGCGGTAAATCTCACCAGCGGCGGGAAGGATCTCTATATCCTGCAGGCCAGGTTTCACGATCAATTTGCCGCCGACGTTCCCGTCGCGGCGGCCAGGCTGATGGCCGCAGGGCAACGGCCGATCGCCGAAGCCGCGCTGGCGGAAGCGTCGACCGCGCCCGCCTGGAAGACCACGCCGTCATGGTTCATCTATGGCGATCAGGACAGGAATATCCCGCCGGCCGCCATGGCCTTCATGGCAGAGCGAGCGCACGTGAAGCAGGCCGTCGTGGTGAAAGGCGCTTCGCATGTCGTGATGGTGTCGCATGCGCCAGAGGTCGCCAGCCTGATCGAGCGGGCGGCAAATACCCGCTGACGGTGCCAGCCCGGCGCCGGCCTTCCGCGCCGCGCCGGGCACATCCTTCATAAACGCCATCATCATTGCACCCTGGCAGTCGCTGCTGCGCCGACAAATTGGCGCGCATCGTCGGACGGATGATGTGCGATCTTGTGGCCCGAAGACCAAAGGAGCGCGTGTGGACTGGATCGAGGCGGATACCGGTGTCGAATTGACCCTCAACGTCAACGGCGTTCAACGATCGATGAAGATCGATGCGCGCGTGACGTTGCTCGACGCCCTGCGCGAGCATTTGCAGCTGACCGGTACGAAGAAGGGGTGCGACCACGGGCAATGCGGCGCCTGCACGGTGCTGGTGGACGGGCGGCGGATCAACAGCTGCCTGACCCTTGCGATGATGCATCGCGACGATGCGATCGTGACGATCGAGGGTATCGGCGCGCCGGAGCACTTACACCCGTTGCAGGCCGCCTTCATCGAAGCGGACGGCTTTCAATGCGGTTATTGCACGCCTGGGCAGATCTGCTCGGCTTTGGGTATGTTGGGGGAGGTCGATGCCGGCTGGCCCAGCCATGTCAGCGGGGAGGTCGCGGAACCACCGATCCTCGATGCGGGCGAGATACGGGAGCGGATGAGCGGCAACATCTGCCGATGCGCCGCCTATCCGCGCATCGTTCAGGCGATCACGACCTATGCGGATGCGCGTGAGGGAGAGGCGGCATGATCGCCTTCGACTATGTCCGCCCGTCCTCCACCGTGGACGTGCTCGACGCCGCACGCGCACGTCCAAATGCGCGTTTCATCGCGGGCGGGACCAACCTGCTCGATCTCATGAAATTGGGCGTCGAACGACCGCCGCATCTGATCGACATCGGTGCGCTCGATCTGCGGGGCGTCGAAGAAACGGCCGATGGCGGGCTGCGGATCGGCGCGCTCGTCACCAACGCGGAACTCGCCGCCGACATGCGGGTGCGCAGCCGCTATCCGGTGCTGTCGCGCGCCATCCTGGCCGGCGCATCCGCGCAATTGCGCAACAAGGCGACGACGGCAGGCAATCTGCTGCAGCGGACACGCTGCTTCTTCTTCTACGACCCGGCATCGCCCTGCAACAAACGCGCACCGGGCAGCGGCTGCGCCGCCATCGGCGGCTTCAACCGCATCATGGCGATCCTGGGCACGTCGCCCCACTGTATCGCCTCCCACCCGTCCGACATGGCGGTGGCGATGCGCGCGCTGGACGCGCGCGTGGAGACGATGCGGCGATCCGGGGACGGCAGGTCGCTGACGCTCGACGAACTATATCGCCTGCCGGGCGACACGCCACAGATTGAGAACCGGCTGGAGCCCGGCGAATTGATCACGGCCGTCACGCTGCCACCGCCGCTGGCCGGACGGCAATTCTACCGCAAGGTCCGCGATCGCGCGTCCTACGCCTTCGCGCTGGTCTCCATCGCCGGCATCGTCGAGGTGAAGGATGGCCGGATTGCGGCGGCGGCTCTCGCCTTTGGCGGCGTTGGCACGATGCCGTGGCGAGACCGCGACGCGGAACGGCTGATGATCGGTGAGGAACCCGGCACCGCATTGTTCGGGCGCGTGGCGGATCATATCCTGGCGGGTGCCGAGAGCCACGGCGCCAACGATTTCAAGATTCCCTTGTTCAGGCGAACGCTGATCGCCTGCCTCACGGCGCTTGTCGGAGAAGCGGCATGACCAAATCCAGCATCACGATGGATGCGCCCTTCGAACAGAGCCTGCTCGATCAGGTGCAAAAGCCGCATGTCGGCACGCCCCGCAACAGGATCGATGGCCCCCTCAAAGTCTCCGGCCGCGCGCCTTATGCCGGGGAGCATTTTCCGGATGGGCTCGCCCATGGCGTGCTGATCCGCGCGCCGTTCGGGAAAGGCCGCGTCACCCGTCTGGAGGCCACTGCAGCGGAAACCATGCCCGGCGTTCTTCAGGTGGTTACCGACGGTCGGCTCATCCGCAACGGGGGCGACTTCGCCGGCGCTGCGGCGCCCGCCCAGGGAGTCCAGGATGTCGTCTATTTCGGCCAGCCGATCGGCGTTGTCGTCGCGGAAACGTTCGAACAGGCCCGCGCCGCCGCGCTGGCCGTGCAGGTCGAGTTCGAGGCGGCCAATGACGGCCGCTTCGATATGGACGCCGCGCTCGACACTGCCGAGCCCCCGACCGACGACATATTCGGCCTGTTCCTGATCCACACCGAACAGGGGAATGTCGATCAGGCGATGCAGGGCGCGACGGCGCGGGTCGATTCGGTCTGGACCACGCCCAGCCAGAGCCACTCGGCGATGGAGCCGCACAGCGCGATCGCCATGTGGCAGGATGACCGGCTGACGCTGTACGCATCCAGTCAGGCGCCCGCCACGGCGCGCGACCAGCTTGCGACCGTACTCGGCGTCGATGCGGAAAAGGTCCGCATCCAGTCGCCCTTCGTCGGCGGCGGCTTCGGCGGCAAACTGGGCCTGATGCCGGAATCCGCTGCCGCGGCCATCGCCGCGCAGCATGTCGGACGGCCGGTCAAGATCGCGCTGACGCGCCAGAACGTTATCGAGGTGACCGGCCGCCGCCCCGCAACCCGGCAACGCATGCGGCTTGGCGCCGACGGGTCGGGCAAGATGACGGCGATCGCGCATGAAACGATCACCGATCAGCTTGCGGGCGAAGTCTTCTTCGAGCCCGCCGGCATCGCCTCCCATCTGCTCTACGAAGGCAACAACCGGCTGGTCGATCATAAGGTCGTTCGGGTGAACAAGCTGCTCGCCGTATCGATGCGGGCCCCGGGCGAGGCGGTGGGGCAACTCTCGCTCGAATGCGCGATGGACGAGCTTGCCGAAGAGCTGGGCGTCGACCCGGTCGAACTGCGGTTGCGCAACGAGCCCGAAATCCACCCCGAATTGGGCATACCCTTTTCCAGCCGTTCGCTGACCGAATGCCTGCGTATAGGCGCGCAGCGTTTCGGCTGGTCGAGCCGCAATCTGCGCCCGGGCGGCCTGCGCGAGGGTGAGTGGCTGATCGGCCATGGCATGGCGGCATCGGCCCGGGGCAATCTGTTCGGGCCGAGCACCGCGCGGGTCCGGATCCAGCCCGACGGCCATGTGGTCATCGAAAGCGAGATGACCGATATCGGCACGGGCACATATACGATCCTGGCCCAGATCGCCGCCGATCTGCTGGGCGTATCGATCGATCGCATCGCGGTCCGCTTGGGCGACACCGATCAACCGCGCAGTGCGGGGTCGGGCGGCAGCTGGGGCGCCACCACCGCCGGCTCATCGGTTTACGCGGCATGCAGCAAGCTGCGCGAAATGCTGGCCGAGGCGGCGGGCGTGACGATCGAGGAGGCCACTTTTGCCGACGACGCCCTGTCCGCCCGCGACCAACGTCACGCGCTCCAGAGCCTTGTCGGCGAAGGCATGGAAGTGGACGGCGAAGTGGCGCCAGGGGAGAGCGCTCACCGCTTCAGCCAGGCGTCCTATGGCGCGCATTTCTGCGAGGCACGGGTCAACGCGACGACGGGCGAAGTGCGGCTGACGCGCTGGAACAGCGTCCTCGCTGCCGGACGGATCATCAATACGAAAACGGCGACGTCGCAGGCCATTGGCGGCATCGTCTTCGGCATTGGCGGCGCCCTGACCGAGGAGCTCGTGCACGATGCCCGTACCGGCAAAGTGGTCAATCGCGACCTCGGCGAATATCATGTGCCGGTTCACGCCGATATTCCCGATATCGACGTGCTGTTCCTCAACGAGCGGGATCATGCGGCCAATCCGCTTCTGGCCAAGGGCGTGGGCGAACTCGGCACCTGCGGGTCGGGCGCCGCCGTGGCCAACGCCATCTATAATGCGACGGGCGTGCGCGTGCGCGAGTTTCCGATCACCTTGGATAAGCTCCTGCCGGGGCTTCCGACTTTGGAATAGGTTCGGGGCCTCGCCGGGGCGACCGGCGCATGGCAAAGAAAGCGGATAGCAGCGCACAGCCGGCGCCCGCGATCAGCGCGCCCGGCGATAGCGGCCCCCGCAGCAGCAGCACCGTCGATGCGACCAGCGCACCGGCGGTCTGTCCGGTCAGACGGCATTGCGCGAGCATGCCGCCGGCCGCTCCGGCGCGGTTCAGTGGCACGATTCGCAGCATGACATTGAGCTGTCGAGCACGACATGGCCATGCCGATCAGAGCCCGGCAGCCCCTAGTAGCGGCGCGGCGCTGGCAATACGTCAGCTTCTGTCCCGCTCACCCCGCCGGCGATCGGGCATAGTCGTCGGTCGCGCGGATCAGTCGATCCAGGATCCCCGGTTCGGAAAAGGCATGGCCCGCATCTTCGATCAGGTGGAAGCGCGCCTCCGGCCATGCCTTATGCAGCTCATATGCGGTGCGGGTCGGGCAGGCCATGTCATAGCGCCCCTGCACGATCGTACCCGGTATGCCGCGCAGGCGGTGGGCGTCGCGCAGCAGCTGGTTGTCTTCGAGCCAGCCATGATGGACGAAATAGTGGTTTTCGATCCGCGCAAAGGCCAGCGCGAAATGCGGATCGCCAAAGCCTGCCGCCATGGTCGCGTCGGGCAGGATCGTCAGCGTTCGCCCCTCCCACAGCGCCCAGGCCTGCGCCGCCTCCAGCCGTTGCCGTTCGTCGTCGCCGACCAGCCTGCGGCGATAGGCCGCACGCAGATCGCCGCGCTCCTCCACCGGGATCGGCGCCAGGAATTCATCCCACTTCTCGGGGTGCACTTCGGAGGCGCCGAACTGATAATACCAGTGCAGCTCGCTTTCGCGCACGGTGAATATCCCGCGCAGCACCAGCTCGCTGGCCCGCTCCCCATGTGTCTGAGCATAAGCGAGCGCTAGGGCGGATCCCCACGAGCCCCCGAAAACAAGCCATTTGTCCACGCCGGCATGGTCGCGCAGCCGCTCGATATCGGCGACAAGGTGCCAGGTCGTATTCGCGTCCAGACCGGCATGCGGCGTCGATCGCCCGCAACCGCGCTGATCGAAAAGGAGCACGTCGTAAAGGCTCGGATCGAACAGGCGGCGGTGGGTGGGGGAAATGCCCCCGCCCGGGCCGCCGTGCAGGAAAACCGCCGGCTTGGCGCCCGGCGTCCCGCTGCGCTCATAATAGACATGGTGGCCGTCGCCGACGTCCAGCATGCCGGTTTCATACGGTTCGATCGGCGGATAGAAAGTGCGCAAGTCCGTCATGCGCCTGCTATTGCAGACGACGGGGCACCAATTCCAGTGAAGAGGATGATCCACGTTCACCTCCGCCCGATCCCGAAAAGAGGCACCGATACGCGTCGCCCCCTAACCCGAGCGGTCGGATCAGCGTCGTACGAAGCTCAGTATGTCGCGATTGATCTGATCGGCATGGGTCGTGATCATCCCGTGCGGCAAGCCGTCATAGACGTGCAGCGTGCTATTTTTCAGTAGCTTGGCCGACAGGCGGGCGCTGTCATCGACCGGTACGACCTGATCGTCGCTGCCGTGCAGGACCAGGGTCGGCACGTCGATCCGCTTCAGATCTTCGGTGAAATCGGTCTCCGAAAAGGCCTTCACGCCGTCATATTGGGCTTTGATCGCGCCCATCATTGCCTGGCGCCACCAATTCTGGACGACGCCGGGAATGGTCGCGACACCGGCGCGGTTGAAGCCGTAAAAAGGGCCGCTTGGGATATCGAGATAATATTGCGCGCGATCCGTGGTCAGCCCCGTGCGGAAATCGTCGAACACCGCGATCGGCAGGCCGCCGGGATTGGCAGCCGTCTTCACCATCACGGGTGGAACCGCACCGATCAGGACCAGCTTCGCCACACGTCCTTTGCCGTGCCGCGCGACATAACGCGTCGCCTCGCCCCCGCCGGTGGAATGGCCGACATGCACCGCATTCCTGAGATCGAGATGCGCCGCCACCGCCGCAGCATCCGCTGCATAGTGATCCATGTCGTGGCCGCCATCGACCTGGCTGGAACGGCCATGGCCGCGCCGGTCATGCGCCACCACGCGGAAGCCCTGGAGGAGGAAGAACATCATCTGGCTGTCCCAATCGTCCGCGCTTAACGGCCAGCCATGATGAAACATGATCGGCTGGGCTGTCTTGGGACCCCAGTCCTTGTAGAATATGTCGACGCCGTCCTGGGTGGTTACGTAGTTCATCGCCTGTGTCCTTCTGCTGGGGGATGCGGTGGCGCCGGATTTGCGGGCAGCATCGTGCGCGAAGGCCGCGAGCGGCAGCGTGGTCGCGGCGGTTGTGGCCAGCCCGGCTTTGAGAAGGTCCCGCCGGACCATTTCGATCGAAAGCGGTCGGTCATGGCACGGCATGGCGGTCTTCCCCGGAAGCTAAGGTCGAAAGCGCAGCGCTGCCGACCCGCCGATCATGCCGCCACGGCGCCAAGCATCGCTATCGGACGGGATGCGAGGATAGTCCGGCCAGGTATATCGGCGGGCCTACACTTTCGTGCAGGGCGCCCCCGGCAACGCCCTGCCCCCTCTCCCCCAGATGGGGGATAAGCCGCTCCCGCCAGCGGGGATCGTGACGCACGGTCGGTGCCGCTATGGAAGCATCGCTGAAACCAGCAGATGGAGGGTCCCATGCGCACCGGCGATACGCCGCTCGTGCTGATCGTCGATGACGACACGAATGTGCGCGATGCCTTGGGCGAACTGCTGGCCTCGGTGGGAATCGAGTCCCTTGCCTTCGCCTCGCCCGCCGATCTGATCGCTGCAACGCTTCCCGATCGGCCGGGCTGCATCATACTGGACGTCCGGATGCCGGGTGGCAGCGGCCTCGAACTGCAGCGGCAGGCGCTCGACGATCGGCGCCTGTCCAAGCCGATCATTTTTCTCACCGGGCATGGCGATATTCCGATGTCGGTTCAGGCGATGAAGGCGGGCGCTGTGGATTTCCTGGTGAAACCCGCGCGCGACCAGACCTTATTGGACGCGGTCACCACCGGGATCGAACGTGACCGTGCCCGGCGCAAGGCCGACCACATCCGCGACGCGCTGCTGCAGCGTTATGCGCGCCTCACCCCTCGTGAACGGGAGGTGATGGGCTTTGTCTGCCTTGGCCGCCTCAACAAGCAGATCGCCTACGCCATGGAGATCAGCGAAGTGACGGTAAAGCTGCACCGCGGTAACGTCATGAGCAAGATGGAGTTCGGCACGGTGGGCGCGCTTATCCGCGCCTGGGAGGTGATCCAGCCGGCGCTGATCGCGCAGGACAATAAAGCGGTGCGCCAGGAAGCGGCAGCCTAGCGGCGCCAAAGAACGGAGCGCAGCGTCCGCTCAAGCGCGTCTGCATCGACCGGCTTCGACAAAATCGCGCGCGCGCCCCGCTGCCGGGCCTGCCGGTGGACGTCGCCGTCCTGAACCGACGTCACGAAGATCAACGGCAGCGCCGGATCGCGCGCGCCCAACATTGTCTGCAATTCCAGGCCGTCGGTGCCCGGCATCCTGATGTCCGAGAGGACACAGGCAAATATGCCGGGCGTGAAGGCGGCCAGGAAGTCTGCGGCGCTGTCGAAACTGGATGTCCGAAAGCCCATCGCCTCCACCAGATCGGAAAGCGCCTGCCGCACGGCCGGATCGTCGTCTACGATCGCGAGGACGGGAATGGATGACACATGCGATCTCATCTGGCGACAGCGTTGGACCCGTCTGTCTGCCGATGGCGCAGGCATATCTATCATACCTAGGTCCAGTATGCCGGCCAGATGCAATATTCCGCCGGGAGACGGACGTAGCCCTATCCTTCCGGTCAGTGTTTCCCGGCGGACAGAATCCCTATCGCGGTCAGGAAGTAATCCGGCACGTTCGATCGTGGCTTTGCCTGCCCGCTACACCCTTCGCGGGCAGGCAAAGCCGCGATAAGGGTCCGGGCGGGGGGTAGAGGGGGCGGCGAAGAAAGCGATGGGACGGCTGCTGATTGCGCTGCTCGCGGCGTCCTTGATCGCTACCCATGCGCAGGGCGCCTCGCGCTCCATCCACGATTATACCCACCAGCGCTGGAGCGCTGCGGGGGAGATCCCGGCGCCCGTCACCGCCGTGGCGCAGGATCGTCGCGGCTTCCTGTGGCTTGCCACCGGCGAGGGCTTGTTTCGCTTCGACGGCATTGAGTTTGAACGGATCAGCGCCGCAATCGATACGATGCGGCACGGCGCGCCATCGACCCTGCTCGTGCGCGCAAATGGTGAAGTCTGGACGAACTTCGATCGATCGCTGCACTTCGCGGTTTATCGCGATGGAAACTTGCACTGGGTTGCCGGCACCGCGCCGGCGCACGTCATTCGGATGGCAGAGGCGCCGGACGGTGCGATCTGGATCCTGACGGATGATATCGAGAAACCGCTGCTGCGGTGGCGGGCCGGCCGGTGGACGCGCTTCGCAGCCCCCGAAGCCGCGCCCGACAATGCGGTTGGGTTGGTCATCGCCGCCGACGGCGCCGTCTGGATATCGTTGGGGCGGTCCGTCGCGCGTCTTGACGCCGCCGGCGGCAAGCTGGAAATCGTGCTGCGGACCCCGCGCGGCCTTGGCGCTTTGTCAACCGATCCGGAGGGTCGGATCTGGATTTCGGAGCGTCGCGGCAGCTATCCCCTCACCGGGCCCGGCGGGCGCGGCGCGCCACCGCCACGACGTTTCGCCTACGCCACGGACGCCGCCCAGGTTCGCGGCCAGCCGATATTCGATCGGGCCGGCAACCTTTGGATCGCCACCTATTATGGCGGCATCGAACGCGTCGCCCATCCCGATCCGCGCGGCGCCGCCTCACCCGCCGCCGCCCGCGCGGCCGTCGAGCATTTCACGGTCGCGGATGGTCTGTCGTCCAATGCGACCAGCCAGCTTCTCCAGGATCAGGAGGGGAATATCTGGGCCAGCACGGAAAAGGGGATAGATCGGTTCTGGCCGGCGACGGTGCGGCATTATCCGCAGCTGGATGCGCCGGCCGCCTTTGGCGACCTGCTCCTGCGCGCATCGGATGGTTCGGTCTTTATCGGCCAGGCGAAAACCGTCTATCGCGTGCGCCCCGGCGGACGCCCCGAAGCGATCTTGCGCAGCCGCACGGAGCCGAGCACGCTGTGCGAAGCCCCCGATGGCGGAATCCGCATCACCCTGGATACGGACGTGGTGCACTGGCGCAACGGCCGTATGTCCCGTCCGATCGCACCGGTTCCGACGCGCGCGACATTATATGATTGTGCCTTCGATCGGCATGGCGATTATTGGGTCAGCGCCGCGCGCGGAGGACTTCTGCGCTACCATCAGGGCCGCTGGCAGCATGTCGCCGGCCCCGCCGGAGAATCAGGCTTGCCGCGATCGATGATCGTCGATGGGTCCGGCGCGATCGTCTTGCACTGGCAACCCAGAATGCTGGCCTGGTTCGACAATGGCCTGCGCAACACCGCCCCCATCCCGTTCCCGATCCACGCCAATGACGAAGTCACGCTCTACAGCGGGGGCAGCGGATCGGTCTATGTCGCCACGCCGCTCGGCATGATGCGCGTGCGAGACGGCCGCGTGGCACGCGCGCCTGCCAATATCGCGACGCTCAACCGTGTCAGCGGCATCGTGCAGACCGCACAGGGCCAGACCTGGCTGGCGGGCGCCACCGGGATCGTGCGCCTGCAAACCCGCGATCTGGACGCTGCCTTCGATCATCCCGCCGTCGCGCCAACCGCGCAAATCTTCAGCGGCGCCGATGGGCTCAGGAGCCCGCCGCATGCGCACAGCCGTCATGCGCTGGTGGAAGGCGGCGACGGCCGGCTCTGGATTTCCAGCCAATCGGGCACCTTGTGGCTGGATCCCGGTGACATCGGCCGCAATATGCGGCCGCCGCGTGTCGCCATCAGCGCGTTGATGGCCGATCGGCTCTATCGCGATCCCCAGAAATTGCGGCTTCCCGCAGGCACGCGCGATATCGAGATCGACTTTGCGGTCATGAACTTCTTCAGCCCGCGCGAAACCCGCGTGCTATATCGTCTGGAGGGGCAGGATGCCGCCTGGGTGGACGCGGGTGCGCGGCGCCAGGCCTTCTTCACCAATCTTGCGCCCGGCCATTACCGGTTTCACGTCATCGCCGCCAACCAGGATGGCGTATGGAATCGCGAGGGCGCGTCCGTAATATTCCAGATCCCACCCACCTTCCTGCAGTCGCGCTGGTTCCTGCTGATCGTGGGTCTGGGGGTGCTGCTGCTCGGCTGGGCGGCTTTCGCCTATCGCACGCGGCAGATTACGCGCAGGCTCCACAACCGGATGGAGGAGCGGATCGACGAACGCGAACGGATCGCACGCGACCTTCACGATACGCTGCTGCAGGGCATACAGGGACTGATCTTGAGCTTTCAGGCGCTCGCTGATCGTTTGGCGCCGGCGGAACAACCGCGACTGGAGGCAGTGTTGAAGCGCGCCGACGCGGTCGTGGTAGAGGCGCGGGAAAGCGTGCTCGCGCTGCGCGGCCCGGCCGAACATGGCGATCTGCCCCAGCGGCTACGCGCGCTCGCGGAAGATTCGATGCTCGGTCCGGCGACACCGGTGTCGATCGTCATCGAAGGCAACCCGCGCCTGCTGCGCCCGGCGATCGCCAATGAAATTGCCGCGATCGTGAGTGAGGCCCTGTTCAACGTCGCGCGGCATGCGGCTGCCAAACAGGTGGAAATCGTCGCCCGGTTCGCACGACGCGGCCTGACAATTTCCGTGCGCGACGATGGCGTCGGCATTGCATCGGCCATGCTCGAACAAAATGCTTTGCCAGGCCATTTCGGGCTGATCGGCATGCGCGAGCGCGCCGCCCGCATGAAGGGCCGGCTGACGATCAGAAGCCTGCGTGGTGGCGGCACCATCGTCCTGCTGGACCTGCCGGGTCGCCTCATCTTCCAGCCGACGGGGCGCTTCTCCCTCTTCGGACGGCGTCTGCTCGGGTGACGCCGATTGTCATGTCAGGCGCGCCGCGCATGTCGTACCGCCATTGCCGCCTGAGGCAGTGCCAGGATCATGCGAAGGCCGGGCATGGCCGCCTCGGCCTTCAGACTGCCACCGTGCGCTTCTGCGATCGAACGGCAAATGGCGAGGCCCATGCCCATCCCGCCGGTCTTCGTCGTCACAAAGGGCTCGAACATGCCTGCAATGTCGGCATGGCCCGGCCCCGCATCGCACACGCTGATCAGCACCGAACCGTCCTGCAGCCGGCTTTCCACGTCCAGCGACGCCGCGTGCATGCCGTCCATCGCCTCGATCGCGTTGCGGATCAGGTTCACGACCACCTGCTGCACCTGCACCGGATCGGCCAGGATCACGGGCAATGCGGGCGACAACATGAGGTTAAGCCGGGCGCCGCTGACACCGACATTGTCGGCCATCAGGGAGGCGGCATCGACGATCAGCGCATTCACATCGACCCATTCGCGTTGACGGTCCTGCGGATTGAAGAGCGCGCGGATCCGCTGGACGACATCGGCTGCCCCCTGCCCGGCATCGACAATCCGCCCGATGATGGCGCGGGCGCGCTCCAAATTGGGCGGATCGGCCGCAAGCCAACGCTGCGCCGCCTGCGCATTGGTTACGATCGCCGCCAGGGGCTGGTTCACTTCGTGCGCGATCGACGCCGCCAATGTCGAAAGACTGGCGAGCTGCGTCGCACTATCCAGCCGCTCCCGCGTTTTTCGCAATGCCTCGCGGTCGCGAACCTCGTCCTCGATGTCGCGCGATACGCCATACCAGCGCAAGATTGTGCCATCGTCGCTGCGCAGCGGCTCTGCATTTCCCTCGACCCAGCGATAGGATCCGTCGGCGCAACGGTGGCGATATCGCATCGCAAAGGGCGCGCCGGACGTGAAAGCGGCGTTCAACGCCGCCGCCACTTTCGCCGCATCCTCGGGATGGACGGTCTGGGCAACCGCAACCGCCAGACGGCTGCGATCCGTTTCCTCGTCAAGGTCGTCGATCCGGATGCCGGCCCATTCCGACAGACGGCGATTGATGAAGATCGGTTCGCCTTCTGCCGATGCGCTCCAGATCAGCACCGGAACCGTGTCCGCCAGGTGCATCAGCTCCCGCTCGCGCGCTCGCAATCGCGCTTCTGCCAGTTTCAGATCGTGCACATCGATCACCGAACCCGACCATTCGACGATCTGCCCGGCGTCATCGCAAGACGGCAGACCCTCGGCGCGCCACCATCGGTAATCGCCGACGGCATCGCACAGCCGCAACTCGGTCAGAAAGGGCGTACCGTCGCGCAGGCATTCCATCCAACGACCCAGGCAATCCGCTCGGTCGTCGGGGTGGACGGCCTCGACATAGCCGAGCGAACCATCGTGATTGACGCCATGCTCGCCCAGCGTCTGCCCGCGCCACTGCAGAAAGCGGGGATCCAGATAGGTGAACGCACCGGCCGCGTCGGTCTTCCACGCATAAGCTGGCATGCGCCCTTGCCTCCCAGTTTCGACGAGGGCGCGCGCGCGGCCCGTTCGATCCGCCTGCACGCGGCCGACCCGGGGGTTGCCATGGATTGCGGGCGCCTCAAGATAGCCGATCGACGCAGCACGCCTATTCCCCGTTCGGGGGAAAGACCGCTACCGCTGTCCGGGATACGCTTCATCCTGCGTTCGCGCGACAAGGACCGGATCGTACGGGACCGGCCGAGGCCGGGCAGAGAGAGATGATGGCAGACGGATCGGCATGCATTCGCCTGATGGTGGTCGACGATCATCCCGTGCTGCGCGAAGGCGTCGCGGCGATGCTGGAGAATTGCGCCGACATCCAGCTGGTCGGCCAGGCGGGCGACGGGGCAGAGGCGATCGACATGTTCAGAATGCTGCAGCCCGACGTCGTGCTGATGGACCTTCAGATGCCGGGCATCAACGGGTTCGAGGCGATCGCCGCCATCCGGGCCGAATCCCCCGACGCGCGCATCCTGGTGCTCACCACCTATGGGGGCGATGGGCAGGCCATTCGGGCGCTGCGCGCGGGCGCGCAGGGCTATCTGCTGAAGAGCAGCCTGCGCACCGAGATGGTGGCAGCCATCAAGAGCGTCCATGCCGGCCGCCGCCATATCCACCGCGACGTGGCCGACGAAATCGCCTCGCACGTCGCCGACACCAATCTGAGCGAGCGAGAAATCGCCGTGCTGCGCGAAGTCGCACGCGGCCTCGCCAATCGCGACATCGGACTCCAGCTCGGGGTCGCCGAGGAAACCATTAAGGCGCATCTCAAGAACATCTTCGTGAAGCTGGACGTCGCGGATCGGACGCATGCCGTAACGAGGGCGCTGCAACGCGGCATGATCGATCTCTAGCGGGTCGCCGTGCCGCACCGGCGGCCGCGACCATAAGATAGACACGTGCACCACGACCAGATGAGGATCTGCACGCGCGCGGCGTCGTCTACGACGATGCGGGCAGACGATCGCGTCTGCCGAAGCAATCCCTTCGTATCGCTCTAGCTGGCGGTTCGTGCAGTCGGCGGACCTGACCGGTTTGTGCATGTCCCTGGCGGAACGCGGCTGCTTTCGCCGCGACCTGCGCTGGAGCTAACCATGTCTCGCAATCGCCGTCGCCTATCCACCATCGTCGAAGCGCTGTCGGTCGCCCTCGCCGCGTCCATAGTCATGCCCACGCCGGCCGCCTTCGCACAGCAGCCCAGCTATGCCGATCCGTCCAAGCCTGCCTTGAAAAGGGGCTCGATGGTGCTGGATCCCACCCGCGCGGCATTGATCGTGATCGATCCCCAGAATGATTTCATGGATCCGCGCGGAAAGGCTTGGCCGGTCGTCAGCGAAAGTGTGACCGAACAGCAGCTCATCCCCCACCTCACCCAGCTCCTCACCGCGGCCAAGGCGGCCGGCATGATGGTCGCGATTTCACCGCACCATTATTATCACTGGGATCATCAGTGGCGCGTCCAGGGCCCGCTGGAGATATTCCAGCATGACGCCGGCGTGTTTGATCGGGCGGGTCCGTATACATCGGAGGGGTTCGAAGGGTCCGGCGCCGATTTCCTGCCTGCGTTCAAGCCGTTCATTTTCGATGGGAAGACGGTGATCGCGTCGCCGCACAAGCTTTACGGCCCCCAGGTCAACGATCTCGCCTTCCAGCTGCGCAAGCAGCGTATCGACCAGGTCATCATCGTTGGAATGCTCGCCAACATGTGCGTCGAGTCCCACGTTCGCCAGTTGCTGGAGGAAGGGTTCGAGGTCGCCGTCGTGCGCGACGCGATCGCCGCACCCAAGCTGCCGGAGGGGGATGGTTACCTCGCCGCCCTCATCAACTTCCGCTACATGGCGAACGGGCTCTGGACGACAGATCAGGCCGTTCAGATGATGCGGAAGCGCTGAGGCGCACGGACAGGCGCGCGCTAATGTCCGGTGTGCCGGAAGACCCGTGCCAGAAGCTGTGTCCGCGCCTTGATCGCCAATGCCCCATCAACCGCCACGACGCCACGGGTCTGATCCCGCCACCCTGCACGATCGCGCAATATCGAAGGAGATCATGATGACACCGACCGTTCTGATTACCGGCTGTTCGAGTGGCTTCGGCGCCGCTACCGCACGGCTGTTCGCCGACCGTGGATGGAGCGTCGTCGCGACGATGCGCGACCCCGCCAGCGGAGACGATCTGGCGCGGCGCGACACTATCCTGGTGACGCGCCTGGATGTTCAGGATGCCGAGAGTATCGCTACCGCCGTGGCGCTGACGCGCGACCGGTTCGGGCGTCTCGACGCGCTGATCAATAATGCCGGCTTCGGGCTTTCCGGCGTGTTCGAAGAGACGCCCCGCACCAAGATCGTCGAGCAGTTCGAGGTCAATCTGTTCGGATTGATGGACGTCACCCGCGCGGTGCTGCCGATCATGCGGCAACAGCGCAGTGGCACGATCGTCAACGTCACATCGGGCGCGGGCGTGTTCGGGCTTCCGCTGATTTCGCTCTACACCGCCTCCAAATTCGCGGTCGAAGGCTTTTCGGAATCGCTAAGCTACGAGCTGGAGACGCTCGGCATCCGCGTGCGGCTGGTCGAGCCCGGCGGCGTGACCAGCACCCGCTTCGGTGAGCGCGCGAACACCGAAGCGGCACAGGCGGAGCGGATCGAAGATTATGCTCCATTTCTGGCGGGGGCTGCCCAAGTCTTCGACGCCATCCGCGCGAACCGTTCGGGCGCGACGATGGAGGACGTGGCGGAAGTCATCTTCGCGGCCACCATCGATCCATCGGATCGGCTACGCTGGGTCGCGACCGACGATATCAAGCCGCTCGTCACGGCGCGCCGGGAAGCCGGCGAGGTCCGCTATATGGACATGATGCGGAAGCAGTTTCGACCCAATCTCTCATCGTGACGGGCATAGGGCAGCGTCACCGCTTGCCCGCCAGCACGGCGCGCCGTTGTTGAAAGGCGTCGCGCCGGCATGCTTCCAGCACCGGATCGGCCAGCGGCGTCCAACTGCGCGAGATCAAGGAGCGAATCTTTCCGAGCAACGAATGGGGATGTTGCTCCACGCGCGCTCCCCGATCGGCATCGGCGATACCGATCGCCCGGGCGATTCGTATCAAGACGGGATCATGTTCGGGCGCGGGATCGACCAACTCTTCGATCGATCCCGTCTCGGCGGCCATGCTCAGCAAGTCCATGGCCCCACTCCCACTGGCGCGTGATCGAAGAAATCGATGCGCACGGAAACCGGCCCGATAAGCTCGACCAAATGGGGCTCGTCCGGGCGCACCAGCCCCGGCAGATCCGGTGTCAGAATGACGGGGGAGCTTCCGTCCAGCCGGCGGTAGCGCAGCGCGCCTTCCAGGATGGTGATCACACCCCAAACGCCGCGTCGGGTACGATGCTCCTGCTGCAGCGCCTGCGGGAGCGTCTCTGCTGTAAATATCGGGGAAGATCGGTAGGGCAGCGACGGGGGACGGGACTCCGCACCCGGTATGTGACGCGCTGCTTCCAACGGGGGCGCGGCCCGATCCTCCTGCTGTTCACGCTCGTGCATCGCTGACCTCCTTCTGCAAAGTTGAATCCCGTTGGCCCAGGCGCTCCATCGTCGCCGGCCTGCCTGCATCCGCGCGTATCAGCCGGATGCGTCCGATCTCGTCCGCGACGATCATGGCGCTATGCCGCCATCAGTTCGTCGGCGGGGCCGAAGAATTCGTAATGGATACGGTCGGCGGGAACGCCCGCCAGCGCGAGCCCGCTGACGAAGGATCGCAGGAACGGCTTGGGCCCGCACAGATAGACATCCGCATCCTGCAGCGGCGTGGTGCGCGCCAGCCAATCGACCGACACGAAGCCCTCGCCGTCATGCGTTTCGCCGAGTTGATCGTTCGCCTGCGGCTGGCTGTAGAATGTCGTTACCGAGATATTGCCGTGGCCCCTCGCCAGCGCGCGGACATGCGCGTCCATCGCATGTGTGTCGCTGCAAACGGTGCCATGGACATAATGGGCTTCCAGATCGGAATGGTCCGCGGCGATCGCCTCCATCATGCTGACCATCGGCGTCAGGCCGACCCCGCCCGACAGCAAAATCACCGGCCGCTGTGGCGTATCCTGCAGGAAGAAGTCGCCGGCGGGCGGTGTGGTTTCCAGAACGTCGCCGACTTGCACGACATCGTGCAGAAAGCGCGATCCGCCCTGCCCGTTCGCCTCTCGCTTGACGGAAATGCGATAATATTGGCCGTTCGGTCCGCACGAGATCGAATAATTGCGCTTGAGCTCCGGCTGGCCGGCAGGCTTCAGCTTGAACGTCAGATATTGGCCCGCGCGGTGCCGCAGCACAGGCCCGCCGTCGGCCGGGCGCAGAATGAAGGATGTGATGACGCTGCTCTCGCGGATCTTGTCGGCGACGACGAACGGCCGCCAGCCCGTCCAGCCCCCTTCGGCCTGGAGGATATCGTCGCGCAGCACGACCTCGCGCGCCTTCAAGATATCGGCCAGAAACCAATAGGCCTCTCCCCAGGCGGAGAGCACCTCGTCCGTCGCGGCCTCGCCCAACACCTCCTTGATCGCCGCCAGCAACGCCGTCGCGACATAAGGATAATGTTCGGGCAGGATATGATAGCCGACATGCTTGTAGGCGATCCGCTCGACCACCGGCGCCAGTGCGCCGAGATTTTCGATATTCTGCGCATAAGCGAGGATCGCGGCCGATAAGGCATGCACCTGCGCGCCGCTTTCGCCCTGGTTGGCATGGTTGAACAACGCCCGGATATGATCGGTCTCGAACAGGCGGGCATACATGGCGGTGGTGATGGCGGAGCCATGCTGCGCAATCGCCGGCACGGTCGCCTTCACCAGCGCAATCGTCGTCGGACTCAGGGATGCGGTCATCAGTATCTCCTTTGAAAATGTCAGGCGGCGCTGCGCCGATATTGGATGGCAAGCTGGAGGCTCTCGGCGATGCGGGCGGCCTTGGCCTGCATCGCGCGCGCGACGGGAAGCGGCAGCATTTCCTCGGTCGTCAGCGCCCACAATGTCAGCCAGCGGTCGAACGCAGCGGGGGTGAGCGCCTGCGCGTGCCGCAGATGCAGGGCCACGGGATTGCCCTTGTAGCGTCCGCTCGTCAGCATCACGGAAGACCAGAAATCCGTCAGCCGGCCATGGTGATCGTCCCAGTCGTGCACCGCCGCCTGGAAGACCGGCCCCAGCGTCGCATCCGCCCGCACCCGTTCATAAAATCTCTCGACCACCGGTCGGATCGCGGTTTCTTCAAGCTGCAGGCCGGACATGATCGGACTCCCGAATCAATCATTCATCACGGATGAATCTATTAGTCCGGAAAAGATTCATAGCAAGTACATCTTTTAGCTTGAACCGGTGCGCAGAAAGGATCATTGCGGATGCACCTTTTGCGACTCGCGGCGGTCCGCGACCGGCATCGAGGGAGGAAGACATGATTGAGCATCTGCCCGTCAGCATTGAGCATCGTCGGCCCGAAAATGCCGGGGATCGGGTTGCGCTGGGCTTCACCAAGACGATGCGCTTCTTCGCAGACACCTTCTTTCGCGAACGACACGGCCACCGCGCTATCGTGATCGAGACCGTCGCCGCAGTACCGGGGATGGTCGGCGCCACGCTGACGCACCTGCGGTGCCTGCGGCGGATGTGCGACGACAATGGCTGGATCCGCACCCTGATGGAGGAAGCGGAAAATGAGCGCATGCACCTGATGACCTTCGTCAAGGTGGCGCAGCCCAACCTGTTCGAACGCCTGCTGATCCTGTTGGTCCAGTGGGGCTTTTATTGCGCCTTTTTCGGCCTGTATCTGCTTGCACCGCGGGTGGCACACCGCGTTGTCGGCTATTTCGAGGAAGAAGCCGTGATCAGCTACACGCACTTCCTGCAGGCGATCGACGCCGGCCGTATGCCCAATGGGCCCGCCCCCGCCATCGCCTGCCATTATTGGAAGATGCCCAGCAGCGCGACGTTACGCGATGTGGTGCTGAAGGTTCGCGCGGACGAGGCGCATCATCGCGACGTCAATCACGGCTTCGCCGACGAGCTTGGCGGGAAGGAGCGGCCAAAGATCGCGCCTTATCCCGATCATGCTACCGATCTGGCCGCATGATCTTCCACATCTTCTATCTGCAACTGGCCCGGCCCCGGCCGGGCCATGTCGTGCCCACGAAGCACGACGCGCCGCTTTCTGATAAGCGGGCGCGATGCAGCTAACCCGCTACACCGATTATGCGATCCGCGTGCTGTTGCACGTCGGCGCGCGCGACGAAGGCAGTCTGTCGTCCATCTCCGAGATCGCGACCGTGTACGACATTTCCAAAAGCCATTTGATGAAGGTGGTTCAGGATCTGGGTCAGGTCGGCTTCCTCGCGACCGTGCGCGGCCGCAACGGCGGGTTGCGGCTCGGCCGCGCCCCGGATCAGATCAGCATCGGCGCGATCGTGCGCCATACCGAACAGGGGTTCGATCTGGTCGATTGCAGCGCCTGCGTGATCGCCCCGGCGTGCGGCCTGCCGAACATCCTCAGTGAGGCGACCCGGGCGTTTTTGGATGTGCTCGATCGCTATACGCTGGCGGACGTGCTGAGCCGGCGGGCCGATCTGCGGGGCCTGTTTGGGGGATTTCAGCCGCTCAAGAAAACAATCAAGCAGGTCGTCGAGCATACGGATCTGGAGACCAGCGAAAGCTGATCCGGCACGGGCGCGGGCCAGCCTCTGGCTTCCGGTCCGGCCGGATACACGAACGCGCCGTTTCGCAACGGCGCGCTCAGGACGTTCCATACAGAGGCTGGACGCGGCTCACGCGCGCCCAGCCTGCTCGCTTCAGGCGACCGTCAGGGTCACGTCGATATTGCCGCGCGTCGCGTGGCTATAGGGGCAGATCTGGTCGGCTTCGGCCACCAGCGCCTCGGCAGCCGCACGATCGACCCCCGGCAGGTTGATCGAGAGCTGGACGGCAAGCCCAAAGCCCTTGTCGTCGCGTGGGCCGATACCGACGGTGGCGGTCACGCTCGTGTCGTTCGGCACGCGGGGGAGCGACTTGTCCTGCGACGCGGCATATTTCATCGCGCCCAGGAAGCAGGCGCTATAGCCGGCGGCGAACAGCTGCTCGGGGTTGTTGCCATTGCCATCGCCGCCCAGCGCGGTCGGCGTGGCGAGCTTGACCTCCAGGCTGCCGTCGCTGGTGACGGCCCGGCCGTCGCGGCCGCCGGTTGCGGTTGCCTGGGCTTCATATGCTGCCTTGATCGCCATGATATATCTCCTTTGCTTCGCACACGATTGAATCGCGTACGATCTTTATAGCCATCACGCGGAGGGTTTGCAACCCTTGCGATTCTATCGCGTGCGATTTATATTTGCCTCATGAAACAGCACAGTTCTTTGCCCACAGGCCAGGGTCCGGCGGACATCGGACTGGATCGGTTCCTGTGCTTCGCCGTCTATTCGACCGGGTTGGCCTTCAACCGTGTCTATAAGCCGTTGCTCGACCGGCTCGATCTCACCTACCCGCAATATCTGGCAATGGTGGCGCTGTGGCAGGAAGACGGGCAGACCGTGTCCCAACTTGGCGACAAGCTTTTCCTCGAATCCAATACGCTCACGCCCTTGATCAAGCGGCTGGAAGCGGCCGGTTTTGTCACCCGCCGCCGGGACACGAAGGATGAACGCGTTGTCCGCGTCTCGCTGACCGATTCAGGCCGCGCGCTGGCCGAACAAGCTGCCTGCCTGCCGGAGCAGATCCTGACCGCGACCGGCGTCAGCCCTGCTGCGCTGGGGGAGATGCATGCCGCGCTGACGGCCTTGCGCACCAATCTGCAGACGGCCTCCACCGCGGAGGCCTGACGTCGTCAGGCGGCGTCCGCCTCGCGGCGTCGCTCCAGCCACCCCAGGATCTCGTTGCGATTCTCGTCCAGGCGCGGCGGCGGATCCAACGACGTCAGGGGGATCGACGCGGCGGTGAAACCGCGGCCCATGATCTGCACGTCGTCGCGATCGGGCAGCCCCGCGATCCGGACCGGGATCGTCGAATCCCGCCCGGCTTCGGCGGCCAGTTCCGCCGCCTCGCTGACATTGCGCACCATCCCGCACGGTATGCCCGCCGCGCTCATCGCCTGCTCCCACTCCGCGGCATCCCGCTTGCGCAGTTCGGCGCTGAGCTCTTCCCGCACCGCCGTCGCATGTGCGCGCCGCGCTTCGGAATCGGCGAACATCGGATTGTCGAGCCAGTCGGTCCGCTCCAGCAGGCGGGCCAGCACCACGAACTGATGCTGCTGGACGACCCCAAGCGAGATCATCCGGCCGTCGCGCGCGGTGAAGAGCGCGGACGTCGGCTGCCCGCTATAGCCGGTATTGCCGGTCCGCTCGAGCGCCTTGCCCGTGACGAGATAGGGCACCACCGCCGATGCCATGAAGGACAGGCTGGCATCGAACATTGCGACATCCAGATGATCGCCCTCCCCGGTCCGCTCCCGCCGCAGCAGCGCGCCCAGGATCGCATAGGCCGCCGTCTGTCCCGTCAGCGTATCGACGACGGGGAACCCCACCCGCATCGGCGGATCGCCCGGGTCTCCGCCCAGGCTCATCATCCCGCTCGTCGCCTGGACGATATTGTCGATCGCCGGCCAGTCGCGCAGCGGCCCGGTCTGCCCGTAGCCTGAGATCGAACAATAGACGATGTCCGGCCGCAATTCGCGTACCGCCTGATAGCCAAGCTGCAGGCGATCGATCACGCCGGGCCGGAAATTCTCCACCAGAACATCGCATTTCGCGACGATTTGGCGCGCCAGATCGCGTTGTTCGGGATCCTTGAGGTCCAGTGCGATCGACTTCTTGCCCGCATTTACCGCGATAAAAGCGGGCGCCATGCCGTCATAACGCCGGTCCGCACCGTAATTGCGCATGGCATCGCCACCGCCTGGCACCTCGATCTTGATGACCTCTGCCCCCATCAGGCGTAGCAGATGCGTCGCATAAGGCCCGGCCATGACATGGCTGAAGTCCGCGACCGTGATCCCTTCGAGCGGCAGCGCCACGTTCACATTCCTCCACATTCGATGCTGCCGTCCGGCTTCACGCCGCGTCGCGCGGCGCGAAATGCCGTCATTCCATCGATCCCATAGGCGCTGAGCGACCGCGCGTTACGCTCGGCATCGCGCAGATAGAGCGCGTCGAAGCGTGCTTGTTCGGCTGCGGGCATCGCCATGACGGTGACATTCGCCTCTCGCGCCGTCTTCAGGCCAAGCTTTCCCGCCTGCTCATTCTCGCTGGCCAGCGCCGCTTCCCATACCGGAATGCCCTCCAGCAGCACTTTTTGCGCGTCCGCCGGCAGGCTTTTCCATCGGCGACTGCTCATGACGCGCGCCGGATAGGCACCGCGCGGCACCTCCAGCGCGGTAAAGTAATGCGCGACTTCGGCGAAATGGAGCGATCCGAACGTGTCCGGCGGCGCGATAACCCCGTCCAGAACACCCTTCGCGAGCGCCGAATAGACGTCCCCCATCGGCATGTTGACCGGATCCGCGCCCAGTTCGCGCAGCACGCTGATGAGCTCGCTCGGCGCGCGCAGGCGCAGACCTTTCAGATCGGCCAGGCTGCGCACCGGCCGGTTCCGCGTGACGATCCCGGGAAGAATGCCGCCCTGCACGGCCAGCACTTCCAGCCCATCCAGCTCCTTCGCATATTCCGGGCTGGCGCGGGTCATGCACCGGTACAAAGCAACCTGCGACTGCGGCGTTTTGGCGCCGCTATAGAAGCCGGACTGGACGCGAATGAGATGCGCCCCGCCGCGTGCGTAGATCGGCGTGACCAGTCCGACATCGGCAATGCCGTGCCGCAATTCCTCCATCGACTGATCGGAAGACAGCAACGAACCCGACCAGATCGGCCGTACCTTGATGCTGCCCCCCGACCGCGCCTCGACAAACTTCATCCAGCTCTTGTCGGCGCGGCTGAAGGGATGCGCCGGGCTATAGGGGCTTGCATAGACCAGCTCGGTCACGCCCGCATGCGGCACCGGCCGCGCGCAGCCGGCCATCAACAAGCAGGCGAGAAGGATGGCCCGCCTCATGCCAGCCCTGCCTGCTGCAGGAAGTCCTGCACCAGACCGACCATATGATCGTGGTTCCAGCTCTTCGCATCCACCATGTCGGCGTCCAGCGCCAGCACCGGCACGCCCGCTTCCTGCAGGGCCAGGCGCGTCAGCGTCGTGCCGGACTGGGACAGGCGGTTGTCGGGCGGAACCAGCATGATCGCCGCATCGATGCCGCAGCGGGCGGCTTCGCTGACCATCCAGCCATTCATCCATGGCGGCAGATGCAGCACCTCATTCATCGAACAGATGCGACTCGCCAGCGCGTCCATCGGGCGGTCGTGCAGTTCCCGGATATATTGCGGGCCCGCGAACGGCATGTACATCGACCAGACGAAGACCGCGCCCATCCGCTCTTCCAGTGCCTGATAGAAGCCGGGATCGTGCCACACGCCGGCGCCGATCCACATCAGCCGGATGCGCTCGTTCGACGATACGCCGATGCCCGCAGCCACGCGCTCGGCCACCTCGTCGCGAAACCTTTTGGCATGGGCGACGGCCCAGTCCGAGCCGCGATGCCATTGCGGTATCATCGTGTTCGGCATCTGGTCCGCGATCGAGACCGGGCACGGCCGGGCGGACCCGATCATCTCGGCGGCTTCCGCGATATAGGTTTCCTGCTCGTTGATCCGCGCCATCAGATGGCGCAGCTTGCCTTCGTCGAAGCGGCGATCGGTCTTGCGCTCCAGCAGCGCGATCAGGTCGCGCATCTCCTCGATCATCAGGCTGATGCGATCGGGTTCGTACACTTCCTCCCACTGATCGCGCGAGCGCGTGAACCAGTTGGGCTCCTTATGCTCCCAGGCGGGCGCCTCGATCGGGAAGAAATCGGTATCGAGCGCTTCCGCCCATTGCCCGAACACATGCTGGATGCAGTCGCAGGTCAGCCGCGCGACCAATGCCGTGGGCTTCGGTAGTCCGCCCCAGGGCGCGGTGGCGGGATCGTTGGCGAGCGTGCAGGCCAGCCCGAGCGAGCAATATTTGCAGCTGTTGGCCGGATAGCCGCGCGCGGCCATCTCGTCGAAATAGCGGCTCGAAAGCTGCTTCGCCGAGATATAGGCCGACCACCATTGGTTGGTGATCAGCGGGATATCCATCGCATGGAAAATCTCGTGCGGCGTATCGGCCTGCGCGACCACGAACGGCTCGCCTTCATCGACGACGCGGCGCTTCAAATCGGCGGCGAACGCCTTTTGATAGGCGCTGGCCGCGGCCGTGCAGGCAAGGTCCTTACGGCTGCGCTGGCCGGTTTCGACGCTCATTTGAAAAGCCCTGCTGCATTCAACGCATCGAAGCGCGCGGCGCTGACACCCGCAATCTCCCGCGCGACCTGTTCCGAATGTTCGCCGATGCCCGGCGCGCGAAAGGGCTGCGCCTGATCGCGCGACAGGCGGATCGGCGTTGCGACATGATCGAATGCGCGCAGATGCGGATGATCCAGCGTCACCAGCGCAGCGCGCGCGGCGATCTGCGGATCATGTTCCAGCAGATCCTCGATATCCTGCACGGCGGCGGCGGCCAGTCCTTCGGACTGAAGCAAGGCCGCGAGCGCATGATCGTCCTGCGTGCGCGTCCAGGCGGCGAGATCGCGTCCGCCGGAAAGACGCATCAACGCATCCCACTCGGCCTGGTCCCGGATGCTGATCGCGATCCAGCGATCCTCGCCCGCCGCCGGCAGCACATCCTGATAGAATATGTCCGGATCGGCATTGCCGACGCGCGTTGGCGGATTGCCGGTCTGGGCATTGCGGATCGCGTCCGACATCTGCTGGACGCAAATCTCATACATCGACGCATCGACATGGCAGCCGCGGCCATCCCGCCGGCGCCGCTCAAGCGCGGCCGCCGCGGTTGCCGCCATCACATACGGCACGATCACATCGCCATAGGGCACGGCGCCCGGCACGACCGGATCGCGATCGGCCCATCCGGTCAGGAATGTGCGCGACGACAAGGCCCCGCCCGTCCCGTCCACGCCCCATTCCTGCGCCAGCGGCCCGGTCTGTCCATAGACACTGCCGGACACCATGATGATCGACGGATTGCGCGCCGCCAGCGCCGCATAGCCAAGGCCAAGCTTGTCCATCGTGCCGGGCGAGAAATTCTCGACGACGATGTCCGCCCAATCGATCAGAGGATCGAGTATTTCGCGCGCGCCCGGCTGCTTGAGGTCCAGCGCAAGGCTGCGCTTGGACGTGTTGAGGTGGGCGAACCAGGGCTTGTCGTCGAAATTGCCGTGGCGCGACGCCGATACTTGCACATCAAGCCGCGACAGGCAGGGACGGTTGCGGCTCTCGACCTTGATCACGTCCGCGCCGAGATCGCCCAGCGTCTTGGTCGTGATCGATCCAACCAGCGCCCAGGAGAAATCGAGGACGCGCACGCCCGCCAATGGCCCGGACCGCATAGGCTCACGGCGGCCGTTGTCGACAGGGCCGGTTTGCGTCCCCTCCTCCAGGCGGACGAAGCGGCCAGGGACCTTTTTGCCCCGATCGGCCGCCCAGAATTCGCGCGCTTCCAGATGTTCGTCGGCCAGCACGTCACCGGGCTCGGCCACCACACAGGCGTTGATGCCGCGCCGCCGCCCTTCGCCGGCAATGTCCGCCTTCGTCCGCGTGCGGAAGAAACGCTCGATCGCCTCTTCCCACACAACCCGCACGGCGGGATCCAGCGTGGAGCGATTATAGGAGAGCCAGTCCACGCCTTGCAGCGGATTGGGCAGGCCGGCTTCGTCGATCCAGTCGGACAATCCCTGATTGGCCGGCGCCCCGAACCGGCCCGTCATCAGCGAATGGAAGCACCAGCCGTCGGCGAGCGGCCAGATGCAGCGCACGGTCGCGCGGCCGTAATTCAGCGCGCCGCCGACGCGGTGCAACTTGCGCCGATCGAACTGCCAGACGAGGATGCCGTTGACGTTGCGGCTGAGCGCCACCTGCTGGATCGAGATATCGACATGCTGGCCGCGGCCGTGGCCGCCACGCGCATGATGCGCCGCCATCGCGCCGGCCGCTGCCGCCATGTCGGCGTGGAAGGTGCAGGCATCCAGCGCCTCCTTGACTGGTGCGCGATCCGGCTGGCCGGTCAAGCGAAGCGTGCCGCCCATCGCCGACGCGATCAGCTCATTGCCCTGCCACAGGCTGCGTGGGCCGCCGCTGCCGAACGGCGAGACGGAGATGTGGATCAGTCGGCCAAGATCCTCCTCGCCTTGCGCCAGCGGCCAGCCCCGCGCGGCCAGTTGATCCAGCCCGAGATCGTCGATCAGAAAGGCGCAATCGCGTGCCGTGGCGGCGCCTGCCGCATCGCAGGTAATCGGTACGATCGTGGCTCCCAGCGACGCGAAATACCGCGCCAGCGGGCGGCCGATCATGCCCGGCAGCGCCGCGACCTTTTCTCCGCTGAGCAGGGTCATGCGTTCCTCTCCGTCAGCCACGCGGCAATCTCTGCCGCGGCGCCATCATTTCCGTCCCAGCGCCTGCGCGTCAGAACCAACATGGGAATGCCGGCCTGCGCCATCGTCGCGATCTGTGGCGGTACGTGCCAGACCATCGATTCCTCCTGCTCGATCAGCCACAGGATCACCGCATCCGCGCGCGCCTGCCGCGCAGCCTCCAGCAGCGCCGCCGCCGGATCGTCGAAGCTGCGGGCATTGAAGCGCGCCGCCTGGGCCCGGCGCCCAATTGCGGCGAACGGATCGCCGTCAACCGCGATCGGGGCGCCCAGCCGATCAAGCGCACGCTCATGGGCTTCACCCGAAACCTGCCAACCGGCCGTCTCGACCGCGGCGTGGATGCGATCATCGGGCGGCGCGGTGCCGGCGAGGAGCACCCGCTTGGCTATATGCGACGGGGCGCCCAGCGTATCGACCGTGGCGTCCTCCAGCGGCGCAAACAGCGCCGCCCGCGCGATCCGCTCATAACGTCGCCCGCTGCCGGAACGCGTCTGGGCGATGCTCTGGAAAAAGGTGCGGCGGCGATTGGCGGCCGCGATGCCGTGCGACAGCGCCTGCTCGGTTACGTCCAGCTTATCCGCAAGCTTGCGCGTTGCGAGGATCGAATGCGCGGCGCTGCTGTCGCGACGAATGCGGGCCACATCGAAGATGAGCGGTTTCGGCCCGGCGATCAGGCCGCGGCGCTGCAATTCGGTGACATAATAATATAGCCTTTGGGCGCTGTCCTCGCCGCGCGAGAAGATGACATGATCGATGAAGTCGAAGGCGCCGGCGGCCCATTGCTCCAGGATCGAACGGGCCCAGGGCGCGAAGCCATTTTCCAGCCATCCGTCGGCCTTCGGCGTCGGCCGATCGGCATCCCAGGGCAGGTGCAGGGCGAAGCGCCCCGAAGCGGCCAGCAGGTCTTCCGGAATATCCAGGCCGACATAGCCGATCGCGCGCGGCGCGGCGCGGGCGGCGGCCAGCGGATCGGCCAGCGTCCGATCGACGAGGGTATCGAGCATCATCATCGGGCAAGCAAATCCGGCAGGAACATCACCGACGCCGGCACCAGGATGATCAGCAACAGGTGGAACAGATCGGCGATCAGGAAAGGAACGACGCCACGGAAGATCCGGCTCAACGGCACGTCCGGTGCGATACCGTGGATAACGTAGAGGTTCATGCCGATCGGCGGATGGACGAAGCCGATCTCCATCGCGCGGACCAGGAAGATGCCGAACCAGATCGGCGACAAATGCAGCCCGACCACGATCGGCAGCAATATCGGCGTGGTTAGCAACATCAGCGCAAGGCCATCGAGTACCGATCCCAGCAGCAGGAGGATCGCGGCGATCGCCAGCATGGTGACGGTCGGCCCGGCATGCAGGCCTTCCAGAAAAGCCCCGATCGCGCCGGTGATACCGGTGATGCTGATGAAGACGGAGAACATCAGCGCGCCGACGATGATCAGCGTGATCATGCCGCTCGTGCGCAGCGTCTCTTCCAGGGCCTTCATCATGCTGTGCCGGTTCAAGCGTCCCCGGCGCAGCGAGATCAGCATCGCGCCGACGCAGCCGACCGATGCCGCTTCCGACGGCGTGAACCAGCCGAGCGCAATGCCGGAAATCATGACGACGATCAGGAGGAGCAGATCGGTGACGCGCGCTATGCCCTGGAAGCGGGCGCGCCAGCTTGCCCGTGGCGTCGGCGGCGCGATCTCCGGCTTGAAGCGCACGAGGATCGCGATAGCGCCCATGTAGAGCAGCATCTGCGTCAACGCGGGCAGGAGCGCGGCGGTGAAGAGCGTACCGATCGATTGTTCGGCGATGATGCCGAACACGATCAGCGCGCCCGATGGCGGAATGAGCGGGCCGAGCGTGCCGCCCGCCGCCAGCGTACCGGTGGCGAGACTGTCGGAATATCCCCGCGCGCGCATTTCGGGCAGCGCCACCAATCCGACCGTGGCCGCCGTGGCCAGGCTGGATCCGTTGACCGCGCCGAAGGTCGCGCATCCGCCGATCGAGGCCAGCGCCAGTCCGCCCCGGCGGTGGCCGAGCAAACGCGCGGCCGCATCGAACAGATCGCGGCTCGCATCGGCGGAAAAGCAGAGGTGCGCCACCAGCAGGAACAAAGGCAGCGTACCGAGCTCGTAGCGCGTCATCGTGTCGAACACGACCACGCCCGCCTTGATCAGCCCGGGTTCCAGGCCGAGCACGAGGATCGTGCCGCCAATGCCGACGATGCCGAGCGACACGCCGATCGGCACGCCCAGCGCCAGCATTGCGAACAGGAGCAGAATGCCGGCCATGCCGGTGGGCGGCGCGGCCATCATGATCGCGGGCTCCCGATCGCCTGCCGTGCGAAGATCAGGGCACCTGCCAGCAAGCCCGCCAGTCCGATCAATCGCAAGGGCGCGAAGGGGATGCGGAGCAACTCGCTTTCCTCATGCCCGCCCCACATATCGAACGCGATCCAGGCGCTCCCGCTGAAGAAAAGAAGGAAGAGGATGACGCCGCAGATCTGACCGATCCGCTCCACCCAGATCTTGGTACGCCCCTCCAGCCGGTTCACGAGCAGGTGGACCACCGCATGGCGGCGGGCGAGCGTCGCGATCACCAAAGCGGTGGAGGAAGCGACCAGCACCGTCGCCTGCACGAATTCGATCGATCCCAGGATCGGGTGGCCGATATGCCGTCCGATCACGGCAAGCGCATCGGTCGCCACCGCCAGCAGCAGCGCCGCACCCCCGACGATGACGAGCGCACGATAGGCGCCGGACGGTTCAGGCGCGTTCATGCAAACACCAGCATCTCTCCGCGATCGGCCAAATGGATGGGCGGCAGTCCGCCCTGAATGGTGATATCTTCGATATAGCGGCCGATGCGGGCACGCTGTTCGTCGTCGGCAAGGACCGGCCGCCCGGGCGCCTCGACATGGATCGGGATCAGGCCGGCCTGCACTGTCCCGTCGGCGTGCCACAGCAGGCGTCCGATCATCCCGTTCACCGCTTCCGGATGGAAGGGCGCCAACGTGTAGGCGGGGTCGGGTTCGAAGCCGAACATCGCCTTGCGGCGCCGCGCCCATTCCGCACGCGCCGGATGATCCTGATCCATGCTCAACGCATGCGTGACGACGCAGCCATTGCCCAGCCCGTGGAAGATGGGCTTGCCCTGGTACAGCTCCAGCCCCTTCACGATATGGGCATGGTGCCCGAAGACCACGTCGGCACCGGCATCGATTGCCGCCTGCGACACGGCCCGCTCATACGGCGCGAGCGTCGCCGGCACGTGGACCAGACCCTTGTGGAGCGAGACGATCACCAGATCGGCCAGGCCGCGCGCGGCGACGACATCCTCGGCCAGGATCGCTATGGTTTCCGGTGTGATCCGATCCAGCGGCGCGGTCGGCCGGATCGGGCTGCCATCCGCGGTCGCGATCGGCAGATAGGCGAAGCCGGCCGCATCCGGTCCCGCCCAGCCCATTTCAGGCCCGACGCAATTATAGCTCAGCAAAGCGACCGTGCGATCGCCCACGCGCAGCATGGCCGGCGCGCGGGCGGCGGCAAGCGATGCGCCGGCACCGGTATGGTCGATGCCAAGGCGATCGAGCGTCGCGATCGTATCCATGATCCCCTCGGGGCCGCAGTCCGAAATATGGTTGCCGGCCATGCTTATCGCGTCGATGCCGGCACGGGCGGCGGCGGCCAAGTTCTCGGGCGGGGCGCCCGGCGCGGGCACGTCGCCCTGCATTTCGGTGCCGCGATCGGTGTGCGGAACTTCCAGATGGGCCAGAACCAGGTCGGCCGCGTTTAGCGTCGGTGCGATCCCGCTGAGCCAATGGTCCGCGTCCGGCACGTCGAGGATCAGGTCCCCCAGCAGCAGGATCGACGTTGTGCCATTGTTGACAATGTCTTCCCTCATCCGCGACATTGGCGCACCACCCCCCGCAACGAGAGTTGATCTAGCCCGAAATGCCGCAGCCGACGAAATCCGTGAAAATCCGCGCCGAGCCGCCGCCGCCGGCGCGCGACGTGGCGGAATGGCTGCGCGAGCGCATCCGGATCGGCCGCTTCGTGCCGGGCCAGCGCCTGGTCGAGGCGGACATCACCCGCGATACGAGCGCCAGCCGCAGCAAGGTGCGCGAAGCGTTGCAGCGGCTGGAAGCGGAAGGCCTCGTCCAGATCGAGGAGTTTCGCGGCGCTTCGGTGCGGCAGGTCACGCTGGACGAGGTCCGCCAGATCTACAGCGCGCGGATGGTGCTGGAGGGGCTGGCAGCGTCGGAGTTCGCCGCGCGCGGTAGCGCGGCCGCCAAGCAGGCGCTGGGGGACATTCAGCGCGAACTGGATAAGATCGCGCATCTTGGCGATCATGAGCGGTTCGCGGTGCTGAACGCAAATTGGCACAAGGCGATCGTCGACGGCGGCGGCAACGATTATGTGCGCCACTTCCTGACCCGGCTGACCGTGCCGATCTATCGCCTGCTGTTTTCGACCTTCTACAATGCGCAGCGGATCGATTCCGCCAATGCCGACCATCGCCGCATCACTGCCGCGATCGTGGAAGGGCGCGCGGCCGAAGCCGAGCAGGCGATGCGCGATCACATCGCCGCCGGCTTCTCCGCGCTGTCGGAGATCGACTCCCATTTCCACGAATGATCGCAACGCCACTTACTGTTGTTCCGGTTAGAAGGATTTGCGCAGGCTGACCGCAAAGGCACGACCGACCGGGTTGGACGCGGTGGCATCATAGCCGCCATTGCCGTTCCCCCCCGGCGCCAGATTCACATAAGGCGGGTCGATATCGAACAGGTTGCGCACCTCGAACCCGATCTGGATGCCGCTCTTCACGAAATCGCGTGACGTGCGGTCGCCGACCCGGACCGCGAAGCTGAGATCGACCGGCGTATAGCTTTTCACATTCTGGCCGCCGGGGATGGACGTATTGCGATAGCCGCCGACATGGGTGACCGTCGCCTGCGCATCGAAGGGGCCCTTCTGCCACGCCAGACTGCCGCGTGCCTTGAACTTGAGCGGGTTGAAGATGGTGTTGCGCAGGTTCACCAACGGCCCGCTGGGGGTGATCGCCACGACGTAGCGCAGTACATAGGTTCCGCCGACGTTCAGGGCGAAATTGCCCATCGTATCGGTCGGCACGCTGTAATTGGCCTGGAAATCCAGGCCGCGCGTGATCGACTTGCCGAGGTTGTTGTTGCGGCCGTCGACATAGAGCGTGACGTTCGCCGGGTCCCCGCCCGGGAAGGCGCCGCCCGCCAGCGCAATACCCGCGGCCACCGCCTGCTGTACGCGTGCCGCCGCGGCCGCGCCGCGCAGGATGATGTTGGTTCCTTCATATTGGGCTTCGCGGTTCAGAATCGCGAGGTCGGACAGATAGGCATTGACCTGATTGACGTAGCGCACGTTCCAATAGGTGCCGCTGAGCCGCAGCCGCGAGAAAGGCTGGACGTCCATGCCCGCCGACCAGGTCGTTGCCGTTTCCGGCTTCAGATCGAGATTGGCGCCCGACTGCGCCACGCCGATCAGCGGCGCGCCGCCCGTCGGGTTCTGGTAGCTCTGGACATAGAGATTGTTCGAATTGCCGTAGATCTGCGTGATCAAAGGCGCGCGGAAGGACGTGCCATAGCTGCCGCGAATGGTGACGTCGCGGATCGGCGACCAGTTCACGCCGAACTTCGGGTTGGTGGTCCTGCCGACGTCGCTATAGCGATCGTGGCGGACGGCGGCGTCCAGTTCCAGCTTCTGGAAGCCGGGGATCGCGTTGGCGGCGCCGAAGATCGGCACCACCAATTCGGCATAGCCCGAATCCACCCGGCGGCCGAAATGGCGATAGGTGAGCGGCACCGTTGGGTTACCGCGCGCCACGCCGAGCGCGACGTTCATCTCCTGCCCCTCATAGCCGGCTGCGATCTTGACCGGGCCGCCCGGCAGTTCGAACAGCGTGCCGTTGATGCGCGCTTCATAGCCCTTGAAGGTGTTGAGTGTCGGGGCGAGGAAAATCTGGTTGCCGAGCACGGCCAGCACCCCAGCCGAGGTCCGGCCGAGCCCGTAGGGATCGAACGCGGTCGCCGGATTGCTGCTGGCGAGCGCGGCGTTCAGCGCGGCATTGTTGAGGCCGAGCGTCTGGTTGGATTCGTCATGGCCCTTGCCATAGGTGAAGATCGCCTCGGCCTGGAAATCATGCGGCAGCTTGATCCGGATACCGGGCGTCACTTCCCAACTGCGGGTATAGCCGGTGGTGCGATTGCGCGGCAGATCGTTCCGGAAATTATAGCCCAGCGTGTAGCTGGATCCGGTGAATCCCGCCGGACGCACGAAAAACGCGTTGGTGCTGGGTACGGTCAGCGTCGCGTTGGCGAAGGCCGGGTTAATCGCAAAGCGCCGCTTGCTGTAGAAACCGTCGCCGAAGACGGTCAGCCAGCTCGTCAGATCTTGCGAGAAGGTCGCGTTGACCGAGTCATATTCCTGACGGGGGAAGAGATCCTGGCCGATCAGATCGTCGCACTTGTTGCTGGTCCCGGCGACGAGCGATCCCGCATTCGCCTGCGTCACGCCGGTCGTGGGGATGGCATAGGTCATCCCGCCCGCCGTGATCGTGCCGGGGCTGCAGCGCGTAACCCGATAATCATTGCCGCCGGAGCCGCGCTGATCGGAGGTGAAGAAGGACCGGTCCTGCCCGCTCAATGCCGAGCGGAAGACATGTTCGTAGGCGACCATGATCTGCCCGCCGGTCCAGCGATGACCGATTGCGGCGCCGATCTGATATTCGCGGAACGCGCCGTCGGCGGAGATGCCGTAACGCGCCATGGCGTCCACGCCTTCCAGCGCGCGGCGCGGGATCAGGTTGACGACACCCGCCACCGCGTCCGAGCCGTAAATGGCGGATGCGCCATCGGCCACGACTTCGACTCGCTCGACGCCCAGGGACGGCAGCACCGAAGGATCGAAGCTGCGGCTGTTGGTGATCGTGCGGTGGCCGTCGACCAGGATCAGCGTGGCATAGGGGCCGATGCCGCGCAGGTTGACCGAATTGCCGTAGGTATTGTTGCCGCTGCCACCCGATTGGCCACGCGAATTTTCGCTGACGCCGAGATCGAAAACCTGCGGAATTTCCTTGATGACGCGATCGATCGTAACGGCCCCCGAGGCAGTGATCTGATCGCGGCCGAGCGAGATGACGGGCGAACCCACCGGCGCTTCGCCGCGGACACGGCTGCCCGTGACGACGATCTCGGCGTCCTGCGCGTCATTGGCCGTCAGGTTGGTGGCCCCGGCGGTGAGCCGGGGCGGCTCGGTGGCCTGTGCGGCAAGCACGCCGGGCACAAAAAAGATGGACGCAACGCCCCCCAACAGGGCCGCATGGCGCACTCTCCGATTACGGTCGGTCACCTTTCATCTCTCCCTTTTATATTATGGGACGAGTAGATCGATTGTCCGCAAGATTGTCAACAAAATTGCCGATGACTAGGGAAGCGCGTTTGGCGCGACCAACGGAATGTCGATATGGCTGGCCGATCCGCGGACGATCGTGATCCGCGGCGCCGGATCGACCTTGATCTGGGCGAGGTTGCGCTGGCGATGATCGGCGCCCGCCAGTGCCAGCCGCAGGCGGTGACCGACGGGAATGCGGCGCGCGGTCGGCGTAAAAGCGAAACGGAGGATGACGGGGGCACCGGGCGTGATCGGCGCGACGTCCGCCTGCCGGCCGGAATGCCAGGGCAGACCCAGCGTATCATAAGGCGGCTTGGCCTCTTTGCGGTGGGACGCGGCAAGGCGGCCGAAGGCCACCACCTCGGCTTTGCCGTCCGGCGCGACATCTTCCAGATAGCCGAACAGGTTCACGTCGCTGCGGTCCGCCGCAAGCTTGACGGTGAGTATCGGCGATCCGACCAATATCCGGTCGGCGGGCAGCGGGGCGGTCGTGTAGGTCAGCCCATGCTTGTCCATCGGATCGACCCAGAACGCGAAATAATCGGCCGACCCCACGTCATAGTCGACCTGGAAACTGTCCCGCCCCTGCCCCGCCGGGCGCGCCGCGAGCGTGCCGTCATTGATCGACGCGGCCGATCCGCTCCGCCGGTCGTCCAGGTAGAAGGGTGTCCGTTGCACGCTTATTCCGGGCAGGGCGTTGGTGCGATGCCATTCCTGCCCCGCAGGCGCATTGACCACCCACATCGTCACACGGGGTTCGCGCTGGATCCCGTTATCGATGCCTTTCAGATGATAATCGAAATAGCGGCGGACCTCCCCCGACAGATCGTAATTGGGCGGCGGCACGCAATGCGATCCCGGCCCGAGCAGCAATTTGCCGTTCAGGTTAGCGGCGAGCGCGATCACCTGCTGCGTGGGCTCGTCCTGCCAATTGCCCCAGAAATAGGTCGCGATCCCTGCGCGGCGGATCGTATCGAGATAGGTGTAGGGGCCTACCTCTTCCCAGAAGCGGTTGCCGGTCAGCGGCGACACGCTGTCGCGATAGGGCATGCCATACCAGAGCGGCGCCATCGGCGTATTGGCCGCATGTTCGGCGACCGCCGCTTTCAGCATGCTGCCGTCGCGATCCTCGTCCACCGGGATCGTCGCGAGGTCGACGGAGGCCGGCTCGTCCGGCCGGGTGTTGAACTGGGCGGTGATGCCGCCGCGCCGGACGAAATCATATTTGTCGAGATCGGACGCGCCCGTGAAGATAGCCTTGAGCGCGGGCGGCGCGGTCGAGGCAACCTGCAATGTCGCCCCACCCAGATAGGAACAGCCGACCATGCCGACCTTGCCGGTGGACCAGGGCTGTTTCGCCAACCATTGGATCAGGTCGCGCCCGTCCAGCGCCTCCGTTCGGTCCTGAAAGCCGCGGCGATGGCCGAAGGAGGCCCCCTTGCCGCGAATGTCCGCCACCGCGACGACATAGCCATGATCGGTCAGGCCTTTCAGCCCCAGCTGCGTCGACAGGCCCGTCTCGACGATCTGGCCTTTGTCGTCGCGATAGCGCGCCCGATAGGGTGTGAAGACGAAGATGACCGGATAGGGTGTCACCACCGCCTTGTGGTCGACGGCCGGACGGTAGACGCTGACTGCCAATCGCGTCCCGTCGCGGACCTTCACATAATGGGAGGTCGCGACATAGTCGCGATAGGGCACGGCCGGCGCGGACATGGCATTGGCCGGCAAGATGGCGATCAGCGCCAGCAAGGCCGCCCCCCGCACGCCACCCGTAGCGGTCCGTTCCCGCTTTACCCGCATCCATCCGCTCCTCTTTTGATTGTCGGAGTTATTGTTGACAATCTTGGAGTGTCAAGTGCGCGGCGCTGGTTTCTCAGCAGCGGCCTGCAACGCAGGCGGGCCCGCGTCGTTCTTTGCCGGATGAGCGAGGATATACGCTAGACCATGTCCGAACATGCGATCGAAGATCTGGTCGAGAACAGCATTCGCCTGCTCCTCGCCAGCGACAGTGCCAGAGACGCCAAGCTGCGGCTGACGCACGATCTGTATCGCGTTCAGGCCCTGTTTGACACATCGGACACGACCGGCCGGCTCAGGGCGGAGCTCGCGGCGATCGGCTACGATCCTGACGCCCCCGCCTCCGACTGTGGCGTTCTTTCGATCGTGGCCGAGATCATGGCGCTGGCCGATGCGGCGGACGACCGGCAGCGCGTGCGCGATTGGCTGGCGGTCCTCGCCGCCGCGATCGACGAGGCCATGTTGGACGACACATTGCCCCAGGATTTCGCCACCTTCCGACAGCAGCCGGAGGCGATCGCGATCCGCGAGATTGCCGGGCGGCACCAAGCGCGCGGATGGCGCGGGCTCGACGCATCGATCCGGCTGCCAAGCTGGTCGAGCATCGCGCAGGATTATGATCGCTTTGCCGTGCACGGCATGGATCGGCGATCGATGGTGCGGTTCCTGCTCGATCATCGCGTCGATGCCGCGCGGATCGCAGCGGATTTCGACAAAGATCGTCAGCGCGTCGCGCGTACCGCCGACACGCCGCTTGAGTGCCTGCCCGAGATCGTCGCGCGCTATGGCGCCTTCCGCTGCGTCGCGGATGCGACCGACGGCGACAAACGTATTTTCGCCTTCGCAGTCGGCGATCCATCGACCGATCGCGACGCCGCGCGCGTCCACCTCGTGATCGAACATAATCGCGACCTCAACGTCCTCTATCCCCTGTTCGGCGTGCGCTCCGGCCTGATCGAGCGTTGGCAAGGCCACACGCCGGGGTTCGACGACGCGACCATGCATTTCAGCGAGAGCATGATCGGGTTCGTCCCCAGCGCGCTGCTGGAGGCGGATAAGCAACTGGGGGGCACGGGCTGGCGCTGGCGGCTCGACCAGTCGGGAAGCTTATTGGAAAAGAGGGTGGCCGCGATCGTCGGTTACTGGCGCCATGCCGCCGCGCTGGAGCGGTTTTACGCCAAACCGCTGAGCGAGCGCATCGACGAGGAAGGTTTCGAGACGATGGCGCGCACGTGCATCGAACGGGCCAATGCGTACGGCTTTTTCATCAACGAGGTCGACATGCTGTTCGCGTGCGCCTGCCGCTCCTGGGATCGCGGCGTGAAACCGACCGCCGAGATCGTCGCGATCCGCGACTGGCTGACGCACGTCCAACCCGACAAGCGCGCGGACCGCGTCGCCTGTCTGGCGCGGCTGGAAGACGGGCCGGCCTTCCCGGCGCACCTCGGCCGGTGGCCGCTGCGCCGATAGGACACGGCCTATCCGCTCGAAGCGTGAAAGTGGGACGCCTGGGCTTCAGCCCGCGGCCTACCGCGCGATAAAGGCGCGCCACCCGCCGAGATCGGTGATGTCTTCGGCCCCCGTCGTCGCACGCGGCTCAGCGATGAAGCCTTTGACGAGACTGCCATCCTCCAGCGTCACCGTGCCGATAGCGAGCGGCGGCGGAACTTCCGCGACGAAGCTCCCGAACGCGGCCATGTCGAGCTCGTAAATCTCGAGCGCGATCGCGGCGCCCTCACCGCTATGGACCAATGCGGGCTTGGGGGGCACGCTGTCGGCGATGGCGTAGAGCCGATAGACCGGTGCGGTCCTGGCTTCGCCGACGAAGCGCGCGTCGCGCGACGTGAGCTGCCAATGGAGCGGCATATCCTTCAAATGGGCGCCCACGACCGCCAGCTTTACAGTTTCCATCCGTCCCTCCAGGTCAAGCGGCGGCGGCGGCGCCGGCGCGGGAAAAAGCGCCTGTGCGGCGTCGATCAAGGCGCGATCCGTCCCGGCCGGGCCCATCAGGGTCACGCCGAAACCGACGCCGCTTTGATAGCTGCCAGTCGGCACCGCGATTGCGGCCATATCCAGCAGGTTCACGAAATTGGTGTAGGCGCCAAGGCTGGCATTCAGCGCGATCGGCGCGTCGAGCATTTCGCGCACGCGGTAGGATTTGGGTGTGGTCGGCAGCAGGAGCATGTCGACATCGGCCCAGATCGCGTCTGCCGCGCGCGCCAGCTCGGCGAGACGGTAGCCGCCCTGAAAGGCATCGACCGCGGAAAAGGTGAAGCCTTTCTCTACGATTTCCCGAACGACGGGGTGAATCGCTTCGGGATCGTTGTGGAGCAGGTCCTTCAGTGCGGCGGTGCGTTCGGCGACCCAAGGGCCGTCATAGAGCAATCGCGCCGCTTCGTTGAGCGGGGCCATGTCCACTTCGACGAACACGACATCGAGACCGGCCAACGCTTGATCGTAGAGAAAAGCGGATTCGATATCACCGAACCATGGCCGCTGATCGGTGCGCGGAATGCCGATCCGGCGCGTGTCACGGGGGATATCGTCGCGCGTGCGGGACAGGGCATCTGCGGGATCGAAGCCGGCGACGATGTCATCGATCAGGCCCGCTTCGCCGGCCGTGGCCGTGAACACGGTGATGCAGTCGAGCGTCCGGCAGGCCGGCACCAGCCCGGCGCTGCTCCAGCGGCCGCGCGTCGGCTTGAAGCCGGTAAGATGGTGGAAGGCGGCGGGCACACGGCCCGATCCGGCAGTGTCCGTGCCCAGCGCAAACGCCACCAGCCCGGCCGCGACCGCCACCGCCGAGCCGGAACTCGATCCGCCGCTCACCCAGGCGCGGTTATAGGCGTTACGCGGGATCCCGTAGGGGCTGCGCGTGCCGTTGAGCCCCGTTGCGAACTGGTCAAGATTGGTCTTGCCGACCGGGATGGCACCCGCAGCAAGCAACCGTTCGACCACCGTTGCCGATGCAGCGGGCCGGTAGGCGAAAGCGGGGCAGGCCGCGGTCGTGTCCAGGCCCGCCAAATCGATATTGTCCTTCACCGCGAACGGCACGCCCGCAAGTGGCAGCACCTCGCCCGCGGCCAGCCGCGCGTCCACGTCTGCCGCCGCCGCGCGCAGATCGTCCGGATCGAAGCGCGATATCCACACCGCCGGCTGGATCGCATCATAAGCGGCAAGGCGCGCCAGCACCTCTTCCATCACCTCGGCGGCACTGCGCCGGCCCGCCTGCACATCCGCCGCGATGCCGTCGACGGGAAGCCGATCGAGCGCGGTCATGCCGGCATCAACGCGAGAACGGGCGACCCCGGCGTAACCGTCTGCCGCTCCGCGACATAGAGGCCGACAACCGTTCCCGCGGCTGCGCTGACCACCGGAAATTCCATCTTCATCGCTTCCAGCACCGCGATCGTCTCGCCCGCGGCGACGGTGTCGCCTGTCGCCTTGAGCAGCTTCCAGACGCTGCCGCCAAAGGGCGCCTCGACCATCTCCGCGCCTTCCGGCAATGCGATCGCGTCGGCAGGTCTCTCGTCGGCGCCCTCGACCAGGCTGGCCACGCGATCGAACTCGCCCCGCTTTTCCCAATCGGCGCGCTCAGCCGCGAAGGCGGCATTGCGGCGCGTTTCGAATTCCGTGATCGATTCGGCATTTTCGGCCAGGAACGCGCGATAATCGGCGAGCCGGAATTCGGTTTCCTCGATCTCGATCACACGCCGCCCGAGCGGGAAATCGCGCCGCCATTCGGTCAGTTCATCATGGCTGACGGGGAAGAAGCGGATCTGGTCGAAGAAGCGCAGCAACCACGGCTTGCCATCGGCAAAGGCGCCGGTCTGGCGATAGGTATTCCACACCTGGATGGTGCGACCGAACAGCTGATAGCCGCCCGGGCCTTCCATCCCGTAGATGCACATATAGGCGCCGCCGATCCCGACCACGTTCGGCGGGGTCCAGGTACGGGCAGGATTATATTTGGTCGTCACCAACCGGTGGCGCGGATCGATCGGCGTCGCCACCGGCGCACCGAGATAGACGTCGCCCAGGCCGTAGACGAGATAGCTCGCATCGAAGATCGTGCGATGGACATCGTCGGCGCTGCCCAGACCGTTGGCGCGGCGGATGAACTCGATATTGTCGGGGCACCAGGGCGCATCGTCGCGCACCACCGCCATATAGCGTTCGATCGTCTGGTGGATCGCCGGATCGTCCCAGCTCAGCGGCAGATGCACGATGCGCGAGGGAATCGTGAAATCGTCGAGCCCGCCCAGATCCTCCTCGATCGCGATCAGCCGCTTCAGCAGCTCCGCCTCTTTCAGGCGCACGCCGTCGATATGCACCTGGAAGGATCGGATACCGGGCACGATGTCGACGATGCCGGACAGGTCCAGCTTCGCGAGCGCGGTCGTCGCCGCATGGACGCGCAGGCGCAATTCCAGATCGAGCGTGATCGGGCCATATTCCACCAGCAGGTTGCGGTCGCCCTGACGGCGATAGAGGACGCGCGGACGCCGGCCCTGCGGCGGCAATTCGGCCAGGATGGCTTCGCCGCCGCCCTTGGACCCGTCCGCCATCAGCGGGATTTGCCGCCCCTCGATCCATGCCTCCTCGGCGGCGCTGGCCGCATCGGCCGTAGCGAGGTTGACCTCTTCGAAGCGGATGCTGTCGCCGGGTGCCAGTTGTCCGATCTTCCACAGATCGGCCGCGATCACGACGAACGGACAGACGAAGCCGCCGAGCGAGGGGCCGTCCGGCCCCAGGATGATAGGCATGTCGCCGGTGAAATCCAGCGCGCCGATCGCATAGGGATTATCGTGGATGTTCGACGGATGCAGCCCCGCCTCGCCGCCATCCTTGCGCGCCCAGCGCGGTTTCGGCCCGGTCAGCCGGACGCCGGTGCGGTTGCTGTTATAATGGACCCGCCAGTCGGCCGACAGGAATGTCTCGATATCGTCGAGCGTGAAGAATTCGGGGGCGCCGTGCGGCCCGTAGAGCAGGCGGATCGTCCAGTCCGGTCCGAGGTCCGGCTGCTCGATGGTCCGCAGGCCCGGGATCACGGCCGGCGGATGCGGCGCCAGATGGAGCGTGTCGCCCACCCGCAGCCGGCGGCCGCCATGGCCACCAAATTCGCCGAGATCAAACGTGCTGACGCTACCGAGATAGGAGGGCACGTCCAGTCCACCGGCGAACAGGATGTAGCCGCGCATGCCGCCGCCCTGAACCCGCCCAAGTGCCAGCACCTGGCCTTGGGTCACGGCGATCGGCTTGTTGCGCGGCAGCGGCTTACCGTCGATCGTCGCGTTGAAATCGGCGCCGGTCAGGCAGATGCGCGTCGCGGCGTTGAACTGCAGCGTCGGGCCGGTTGCGGTGACCTCCAGACCGGCCGCACGGGAATCGTTGCCGAGCAACACGTTGCCGAGCCGGAAGGCGCGCGCGTCCATCGGTCCGGACGGCGGAACGCCAACATCCCAGAAGCCGATACGGCCCGGATAATCCTGCACGCTCGTGGCAGTGCCCGCCGAGCGGACGACAATGCTGTGGGGATGATATTCCACCCGCTCCAGCGAACGGGTCGAGACGTCTCCGGTCACGAAATCGTCGCTGCGCGCGACATCGCGCAACCAGCGCACATTGGTTTCGATGCCGGCCAGCTGCGTCTTGTCGAGCGCCGCCTGCATGGCCGCCACCGCGCTGTCGCGATCGGGCGCGTGCACGATCAGTTTGGCAAGCATCGGATCGTAGAAGGACGAGACGTCCGAGCCACGCTCGACCCACGTCTCGACCCGCGCATCGCCCGGGAAGGTGACCTCGGTCAGCGTGCCGGCGGCCGGCCGGAAGTAAACGGCCGGATCCTCGGCATAGATGCGCGCCTGGATCGACCAGCCCTTTTGCTGGGGAACGGGCGCGTCGAGGAAGCTATGGTCGCCGGCGGCACCGCGCACCATCCACTCGACCAGATCGATCCCGGTCACTTCCTCGGTCACGCCATGTTCCACCTGAAGGCGCGTATTCACCTCCAAGAAGAACCAATCCTGACGGGCCGGATCGTAGAGGAATTCCACCGTACCGGCGGAGCGGTATTTCGCGGCCGTTCCCAGCCGCACCGCCGCCTCGATCAAGTCGGCGCGGACCTGTTCGGGAAGATGCGGCGCCGGCGCCTCTTCGATGACCTTCTGATTGCGCCGTTGCAGCGAGCAATCGCGCTCGCCCAACGCGATGACGCGTCCCGCGCCGTCGCCGAAAATCTGCACTTCCACGTGGCGCGCACGCGGCACGAACCGTTCCAGGAACAGTCCGGCATCGCCGAAATTGCCGGCACCGAGACGCGCGACCGCGGCAAACCCCTCGCGCACCGCACCCGCATCGGCACAGACCCGCATGCCGATACCGCCACCCCCGGCAGTCGCCTTCAGCATCACCGGATAGCCGATCTGGCCGGCCGCCTCGACCGCCGCTTCGGCGTCGGCGAGCAGCCCGGTGCCCGGTGCCAGCGCCACCTTCTCCGCCTCCGCCAGCGCGCGTGCGCTATGCTTCAGGCCGAACGCCCTCATACTTTCCGGTGTCGGACCGATGAAGACGATTCCCGCCGCCTCGCACGCCTCGGCAAAGGCGGCATTCTCGGACAGGAAGCCGTAGCCAGGATGGATCGCGTCCGCGCCGGTCTCGCGTGCGGCCGCCAGAATCCGTTCCACGTCGAGATAGCTTTCGGCGGCGGGCCCAGGCCCGATCCGCACCGCAATGTCCGCCTCCGCCACATGCCGCGACGCCTCATCCGCGTCGGAGAAGACCGACACCGATTTGATGCCCATCCGCCGCAGCGTCCGGATGATCCGACAGGCGATCGCACCGCGGTTGGCGATCAGAACCGTGCCGAAACTCACGCTGTCACGACCATGCGCACGGGCGTCGGATTGAAGCCGTTGCAGGGATTGTTGATCTGCGGGCAATTGGACACGACCACGATCACATCCATCTCCGCGCGGACATCGACGGTCAGGCCGGGGGCCGAAATGCCATCGACGATGCCGAGCGCGCCGTCGGCGGTGACGGGCACGTTCATGAAGAAATTGATATTGGACACCATGTCGCGCTTGCCGCGGCCGTCGCGCAGATTGGCGACGAGGAAATTGTCGACGCAGCTATGCTGGGCCTTGGTGTGATGGCCATAGCGCAAGCTGTTCGACTCGCACGAACAGGCGCCGCCGATCGTGTCGTGATAATCGACCGAGGTTGCCGTGATCGTCATCATCGGCCGGCCTTCGTTGGAGAGCAGCACGCTGCCCGTGCGCAGGAAGATGTTGGCCTGGGCCGCGATCGTATCCTGCGCGCTGTAGCGCTCGGCATCGTTGGCGGCCGAATAGAGGAGGAAGTCGACCGCCTGATTGCCTTCCAGGTCGATGATGCGGAGCGTTTCGCCCGCATTGACGCGGTGCGACCAGGGTGCCCGGTCGGGTACGACTTCGTCGTGGAGGATAGGGCCGGTCAGGCCGTCGAGGTGCGGATCTTGGCTCATCAGCGGCGATACAGATCTTCGGTGTTGAGGAAGGCGCGCAACCGCTCAGGCGTGGCGGCGCGGATCGGATCGTCTTCGGTCGTGATCGGGCCACGCCAGGCGGTGGCGCGCAGCGGCGTCACACTCCAGTCGCGTCGGTCGAGCACGTGCGGGCAATTGGCGATGACCAGGATGAGCTCCATTTCGGCGCGCAGAACAATCGATCGGGCCGGTGCGAACGGGCCCAATTGGGGCTCGACCGCGCCGTCGGCGGCGATCCGGACACCCTTGAACAGGTTGATGCAGGGATGGACATCGCGTGGCCCCAGCCCGTGCTTCGCCGCGCCCAGCAACAGCCGGTCGCGCGCATTGGGATAGGCGCCGGAATTGCGCCCATCGCCATAATGACGCCGGTTCGACGCTTCGTTCGAGGCGCCACAAAAAGCATCGTGCGTGCCCGCGTCATCCTGCGCGATGCTGGCGAGGACGCGGCCCATATCCGACAGCAGCAGGCTGCCGGCGGAGGGATAGGCATCCCACTGCACCTTGACCGTATCGGCGATATTCAGCCGCTCGGTCGGCATGGCCGCGTTGAACAGCAGCAGCGACGCACAGGCATCGCCCTTCAGATCGATCAGCCGCAGCCGCGTGCCGCGTGCCAGCCGGCGCGAGGCATAGCCGCCGCCGGCGATCGTCTCTTCCCACAGCAGGTCGCCGGCCGACACGCCCGCAGGCAGATCGTCCGCGCGCGGCGGCAGTACCGGCATCGCTTCGACGACGGTGCCCTCCATCGCCCGGGCATGCGCCCGCGCACTGTTGGGATCGGCGAGTATCGTGCTCATGCCGCTTTGTTTCCTTCCTCGCGCCAGGCCTGATCCTGCTCGTGGAGCGGCGGCAGCAGCGCGGTCGTGGTGAACAGGCGCAGTTGCTGCACGCCGCGCACCTTGCGCAGCGCGTCGCACAGATTGCGCAACCGCCGTGCCGGCCCTTGCACCAGCATCACTTCCAGTGACTGATCGTCCTCCAGGAAGACGTGCTGGGAAGAGATGACTTCCTTGAGATATTCGCCCTGCGTCTGCGCAAGCTGGTGCCGCACGCGGCCCATATCGCCGCGATAGACCAACGTAATGGTGCCCGCGAGCATGTCTTCGGGCCGCAGGGCCGCGCCATGTTCCGCCAATTCGTCGCGGATCAGTTCCGCAATCAGTTGCGATCGGGATGGCAGGCCGCGCTCTTCCACCATCACATCCAGCTGGCGGGAGAGTTCGGCAGGAAGGCTCATACTGAGCCGGGCGAGGCTGGAGGGGGTCGCGTCCTTCACAATGTCTGACCTGTCTCTGTTATTACTGATTCTGTCAATCGTAATAACTCAGGGGGTGGCTCGAGCTTCTGTTTGCGGGTCAGCGGCAGGTCGTAGACGGCGGTCGCGCCAAAGCGGTGCGGCGCGTGCGGATCGATCCGGCGCTTGTCGAACGCCAGCACGCGCGTGCCCAATCGGAAGGCTTCGGTGATATCGTGCGTCACCATCAGAACCGTCAGCGCATGTTCTTCCCACAGCCGCAGGATCAGGCGATGCATGTCCTGGCGGATGCCCGGATCCAGCGCGCCAAAGGGTTCGTCCAGCAACAGCACGCGCGGCCGCGCCATCAGCGCCTGCGCGATCGCCAGTCGCTGCTGCATGCCGCCCGACAATTGCGCGGGATACATGTGCAGCGCATCGCCCAGGCCGACTTCGACCAGCATCGCCTCCGCCTCTTCGGCGGCGGCGCGCCGGGCGGCACCGAACAGGCGCGCGGTGAACGGTGCGCTCACGCATTCGCGCCCAAACATCACGTTGCGTAGCGCCGTCAGGTGCGGGAACACCGAATAGCGCTGGAACACGACGCCGCGATCGGGCCCGCATTCGGGCGCCAGCACTTTGCCGTCCAACAGGATGCGGCCGCGGCTGACAGCCTCCTGCCCCAGCGCGAGCCGCAGGAAACTGCTTTTGCCCGCGCCGGAGGGGCCGACGATCGAGACGAAGCTTCGCTCGGTTATGCCGAGATCGACGCGCTCCAGCACGATCTTGTCGCCATATTCCAGCCAGACATTGTCGAAGGTGAGGAGGTCGCTCATCGGTTGACCTGATGCGCCCAGACGAACCCGCGCTGGCTGATCTGCCGCAGCGCGATATCCATCGCGATCGCCAGCAATGATATCCAGGCGACGTAGGGGATGATGATGTCCATCGACAGATAGCGACGGACGAGGAAGATGCGGTAGCCAAGGCCGCTATCCGACGCGATCGCCTCGGCCGAGATCAGATAGACCCAGGCCGGCCCGAGCGAGAGCCGCAGTCCGGAGATCAACCGCGGCAGCGCCTGGGGCACGGCGACACGCAGCGCCAACTGCCAGCTGCTCGCCCCCAATGTCTGCGCCTTGATCAGCTGTTCCTGTGGGATCGCTGCGACATGATCGGCCAGATCGCGGATCAGGAACGGCGCCACGCCGATCACGATCAGAGCGACCTTGGCGGTCTCACCCAGTCCGAAGACGATGAAGAGGATCGGCAAAAGGGCAATCGGCGGGATGACGGCCACCGTCGTGACCAGCCCACCGAACGTGGCCCGTGCGGCGGGCAAGACACCCAGCACCATCCCAACCAGCAAGGCGGACAAAGTGCAGATGCCGAGTGCGAGACCCAGCCGCTCCAGGCTAGCGAACGTATCGGCCCAGAAGATCAGGCGCCCGCTCAGCGGATCGGCATCGACCAGCAGGCCGTGCATCGCCGAGATCATCGCCCCCGGCGTCGGCAACACCTTGTCGGACGGGTTGGCGGCATGACGGGCCGTCGCGGCGAAGAGATAAGCGACCAATACCAGCAGGAGCGGCAGAGCCCCCAGCAGGATCGTCGTGCGCCGGTTCGGTCGGATATTCACCCAGCGCATAATGTCCTCCTCAGAGCTTGCCGGCCGCGGCCTGCTCCATAAAGCTGGGATCGAAGCGCAACTTCACGTTCTTCGTGTCGCCCAGCGTCTTGCCGCCCGGCAGCCCGATCCCCACCGCATCCGCCGATTTCGCGCCGGAGCCAAACAGCCCCTTGGAGAAGCTGAAGTCGCGCACCTTGCTCATCGTATCGGCCAGCGCGGGCGCCTTGATTGCGCTCACCGCTTCCTGCGGGGTCCCATAAAGATGCGTCGTCTTCAGCTGGGCATCGAACGCCTGCGGCGTCGTTCCCGCCATCTTGGCCATCGTCGCACGGGCGGCGGCGCCGGCCGCATCCTTGCGCTGCATCAGCGTGATGGTTTCATACCAGATCCCCGCCAGCGCCTTGCCGAGATTGGGATTGGCCTTGAGCGTCGCAGTGTCGACCGCCAGCAGATCGAGGATCTCGGCCGGGATCTGATGCGAGTCGAACATGATCTTCGCATTCGGAACCTTCGCCAGTTCCGACAGCTGCGGGTTCCAGGTGACGGCGGCGGTCGCCGACGGGTTTGCAAACGCCCCGACGATATCGGCATCGGACGTATTCACCGTCTTCACGTCGGAAAGCTGCAGCCCGACCGTCGAGAGGCCGCGCGCCAGCAGATAATGCGAAACGGAAAGCTCGACCAGATAGACGGTCCGCCCCTTGATGTCGGCGAGGCTCTTGGCGCCTTTCAGGACGATCCCGTCATTGCCGTCCGAATAATCGCCAAGAATGATCGCGCTCGTATCCTTGCCGCCGGCGGCCGGGATGGTCAGCGCATCCATATTGGTCAGCGTGACGCCGTCGAATTTGCCGGCGTTGAACTGGTTCACCGATTCGACATAATCGTTCACTTGAACGATATTGATCTTCAGGCCATATTTATCGGCCCATTTCTTCACGATGCCGGCCTGCTGGGCATAAGGCCAGGGCATCCAGCCGGCATAGATCGACCAGCCGATCGAAAACTCTGTCCGCTTTGGTGCATCTTGTTGTGCGCCGCCCCCGCCACTACAAGAAGCGGTAAGGAGCATTGCCGCGGTTGCGATCGCCAAACGCGTTTTCGACATCCACCTTGCCATACTCACCCCCGTCTACTGTGCGTCAAAAGGCCCGGAATTCCGTCATCCGCCCAGAGGGCCGATATTACGTTTGATCAATCTAGTAATAAGTCTTATACCGAGCTGATGGTACGTGTCACCCCATTTTATGATGCTGCAATGCGTCATTCAGGCATCATCTCACCGCGGATTTTGCCCGCTGTGGCATGTCGCACCAACGGGGGATCGATCCATAATAAAGGATGGGGCGCGATCGCGGCGCGATCCGTTGCGCGCATGACCAGACATGTAAGCCGGCACGCCGGCGGGCAATCCTGATCGCGGCCGGGATATGATGGCAGGCACACCTTGGGCGATCTGCTTGGTGGTGGTGCTGGCCGTGGCCGTGGCCTGCGCGCTGCTGGTCGTCCGTAGCCGGGGCGCACGACGTTATGCGGAGCAGGAATGTGCCCGCCAGACGCTGTTGCTGGAAGAAGAAGTCGCGGCCCGCAAGCATACCGAAACCGAATTACAGCAGGCCAAAGATGTCGCCGAGGCGGCGAACGCGGCCAAGACTCGCTATCTGGTCGCGGTCAGCCATGAAATCCGCTCTCCGCTGAATGCCATCTATGGCTATGCCCAATTGCTGGAACGAGAGGACGCCATCCCGCCGGCGGAGGCTGCGGGCGTCATCCGCCGCTCCGCAGAACATCTCACCAACCTGGTCGAAGGGCTGCTGGATATTTCGCGGATCGAGAGTGGCGTGCTCAAGTTCCGGCAGGATATCGTGCGATTGCCAGGCCTGCTCGATCATGTCGTCGACATGTTTCGCATGCAGGCCGCCGCCAAAGGATTGTCGCTGGAGTATGAGGTCGAAGGCCGGCTCCCCGCCTTCGTCCGGACGGACGAGAAGCGACTTCGCCAGATCCTGATCAACCTGCTGTCGAACGCGATCAAATATACGCAGCGCGGCGGGGCGACGCTCCGCGTGCGCTATCGCAGCCAGATCGCCTTTATCGAAGTGCGCGACACCGGGATCGGGATCGCGCCAGAGGATCAGGAACGGATCTTCGAGCCGTTCGAGCGCGGCAGTTCGCCCGAGACGGCGCTGGAGCCGGGCATTGGCCTGGGGCTTGCCATCACGCGCGTGCTGGCACGCATCCTGGGCGGCGAAGTGACGGTCAGCAGCGTCGCCGGCCAGGGCAGCAGCTTTCAGCTTCAGCTCATGCTGCCCGAACCGATGACGGTACCCGTCGGCGCCGCCGCCGACGGGCGCGTGACCGGCTATCGCGGCGATCGCAAGACCATCCTGGTGATCGATGACAATCTTTCCCAGTTGACCGTCGTGCAGCATCTGTTGCGCCCGCTCGACTTCGCGATATTCACCGCCGGCGGCGGTGCCGAGGGGCTGGCGCTGGCGGAGCAATGCAAGCCCGATCTGGTCCTGCTCGACATCCAGATGCCGGGATGCAGCGGCTGGGATATTGCCGAAGAACTGCGCACGCGCCTGGGGCGTCGGCTGCGCATCGTCATGGTCTCCGCCAACGCGCACGAATTCCGCGCCGGGGGCGACGGGCGCAGCAGCCATGACGCCTTCATCTCCAAGCCGGTCGATCTTGGCGCGATGCTGGATGCGATCGGGCGCCAGCTGGATCTCACCTGGATCGTCTCGACCGATCAGCCCGCGCCGACGGGAGAGGCTGTCGCCCCGATCGTCTGGCCCGATGCCGCGCGGCCTCATCTCGAAAGCCTCAAACAATATGTCAAAGTCGGCCACGTGCGGGGGATTGAGATGGTGTTGACCGATCTGGAAGCCGAAATTCCGGAAAGCACAGCGGCGGTCGCGGCGATGCGGCGTCATTTGAGCGGCTTCGATCTGCGCGCGCTCGCTCGGACACTCGACAATGTCGTCTAGCCCCCCCGCCGGCAATGTTCGCGCCACGATCCTGGTCGTCGACGACACGCCCGAATCGCTGCGCTTCCTGAACGCCACGCTGGAACATGCGGGGATGACGGTGCTGATCGCGGTCGACGGGCTGGCGGCGCTGGACCTGCTCGAACACGTCATCCCCGATCTTGTGCTGATGGATGCGGTGATGCCCGGCCTGGATGGATTCAAGACCACCGCCCGGATCAAGGCCGACGGCCGCTTCCGCCACCTGCCGGTGATCTTCATGACCGGGCTGACGGAAACCGAACATGTCGTGCGCGGGCTGGAGGCCGGCGCGGTCGACTATGTGCACAAGCCCATTGTCGTCGACGAGCTGCTGGCGCGGGTCTCGGTCCATCTGGCCAATGCGCGGATTTCGCAGGGCAGCCAGCTGGCGCTCGATACGGCGGGTCGGCCTTCCTTCGCGATCGAGGAAGGCGGCACCACCAGTTGGCTGACGCCGCTCGCCACCGCCACGATCGAACGGCTGTTCCCCGGCTGGAGCCCCCAGGATGTGCGGCTGCCCGATATGCTTGCCGCAACCATCCGGCGCCTGCAGGGCGCGGACGTACCGGCAGGCGCGCAAGCGTCGCTCCAGATCGGGGACAGCCTGATCGAATGCACCTTCCTGCGCCGGACGAGTTCCAGCGAATGGCTCTTCCGCCTGACCGAGAAACGCGAAGGCGATGCCGAACGCATCCTGGCCGAACGCCACGCGCTGACCTCCCGCGAAGCGGAAGTTCTGGTGTGGATCAGCCGCGGCAAACAGAATCGGGAGATTAGCGAGATCCTGGAGATCAGCCCCCGTACCGTGAACAAGCATCTGGAACAGATTTTCGAGAAGATGGGCGTGGAAAATCGCGCATCGGCGACCGCGATCGCCGTCGCCACCCTTTCACAATAGGCGATACATCACCGCCTGCTGGTTGGCTCGCACTCCAGGCCATGAGGCTGGCGCTCGAACACGGGGTCGCCTGCTTGTCCAGACCATAGCGACGCGGCGCGCCAACCCGCAATTCCACGCCTGGCGCCAGGATGCGCGGGCATGCCGGTGCCGCTGTAACGCTACGTCAAACGCCCCATGGTTGGATCGGCCCGCTTTGGCCAGCTTGCCACCATGGCAATACGCATCTTCTCAGGCTTGATCGTTGCCGCCGCAATCGTGGCGACGCCTGCCGTCGCGGCACCTGTCGCGAAGGCGCGCGTCGTCAATTGCGGTGCACGCGATTGTCTGCTGGTTCGTGGGCATCGCGCATCGCCGCATGCGATCATCCGGATCAACGATCATGCGGTCGCCGCGCAGGGCGGCCGCACCTGGCAGGTGCGCTTGCCGATCGACACCGTTCGGGCATGGTCGGCGCCCTTCGCGCGCACGCTTTCGGTCGCGGTCGTCGATCCGACCGCAGCGGCCGAACGGGCCGAGGCGGTGCGTCTGCCGGTAGGTTTACTCAGCCAGAACCTGGAACTGGCGTCTTTGGTAGTACATCCCAATTAATCGGTAATAATCAGCAAAAGGATCACCCGAACGGAACCGACGATCAGCGCCTCATCTTGACGCAAGCGACCATCGCGCAGTTGTGAATCCTGCACTTGCCGTTCCGGCGAGAGTATTATTTGCCGCGCCTGCTTGTCGTCTTTGCTCTGTAGACCTAAATTGTGCCGCATCCGCACGAAGAAGCGGGCTATGGTTTTGCAGGAGCAGGCAATGAAAATCGTTCTCGCGGCGCTGGGCGCCATCTCGCTTGGGTCCGCCGCTTTCGCAGGCGTCAACGACAACCCCTTTGGCAAGGATTCGGCGGTTCTCACGCTGAACGGCCTCGATCTCTCCACCGCAAACGGGCAGCGGCGCCTTGCGGTTCGGGTCGATCAGGCGGCGCGCGCCGTGTGCGGCGACAGCCTGGCCACCATCCATGCCGACCTGGAAGCACGCGCTCGCGCCTGCCGCGCGGATGTCGCGGAGCAGGTCCGCACCCGGATCGAATCGCGTACCGCACAGCTGTCGCGTCCGGCGCAGACGCAGCTCGCTTCGCTGCGCTAACCGGCGCCGAGTATTACGATCGTCCCGGTCGGCGGAATAAACGGCCGGGACGCTCTCCTCTCTTTCGTCAGGCCGATTGCAGCACGCGCAATCGATAATACGTCATTCAGCCACCTGCGGTTCGATCCCGCCCTTCTATGGTGCCGGGGCGAGGGAGACGTCGCAGCTGGCGGATGGAACAGCCTCCACGGGTTACCGCCCTCCTCTCGGCCGCCAGCCGACATCTCCCCCGCGAACAATACGACCGGGGCGGATTGGCATGCGAAAGACCCTTTTCAACCTGTTGCCGCCATTGACGGTGGTCGCGGTGATCCTCTTCTGGGCCTTCGCCCCCGCCACTATCACCAGCAATGGGTGGACCCTGGTCATCGTCGCAGCGCTGATCACAGCCTTCGTGCAGGCGCTGGAAGGGTTCAACGAGCGCCATTCGGACTGGCGCCTGAACCGCAAGGAATTCGCCACCGATCTGTTTTACGTCGTGCTCAGCGCCACGGTGATCGCCTGGGCTTCCAGCAAGTTCGCCGAAGAGCCGCTGACGGCCGCAAAACATGCGCTTGGCATCACCACCGCATGGGCGATGCACATGCCCTTCCTCGCGCAGGTCGCCTTGGTCGTGTTCCTGGTCGAGTTCGGCCAATATTGGATGCACCGCGCGATGCACAATTCGCCCTTGTGGTGGACGCATGCCCCGCATCATCACATCACCCAGTTGAACGCCATGAAGGGCGCGGTCGGCAATCCGCTGGAGCTGTTCCTCATCACGTTGAGCGTCGTCGCGCTGTTCGATCTGCCCGTCGCGGCGGAATTTTGCGGACTGAGCGTGCTGACCGTGATCTCGACCTTTGCGCACGCCAATGTCCGGTCCGATCCGCCGCGCTGGTATGCGTTTTTCTTCACCACGATCCGGCATCACAGCCTGCATCATTCGGTCGTGTATGACGATACGCGCTGCAATTACGGCAATTCGCTGATCCTGCTGGATCGCATCTTCGGCACCTTCCGTGATGGCGAATCGGCAATCGTGGGGCAGGATGATCGCAGGCGTCTTTCGATCTGGGATCAGTTCCTATTTCCGGCCCGCCCGCTGATGGAAAAGGTCAAAGCCAGACAGGGCCGCTCCACCCCGGTTGCAGGATGAACCGCATGACCATGTTCGCGCTGATCGCGGTCGCTCTGGCCGCCACGCCCGCCGCGTCGCGCACGCCGCCGCGCGAGGAACAGACGATCGCGGTGCCCGGCTTCGCAGACTTCATGGTCGTCGATGGCGACAGTGTATGGGCCACCAATCGCGGCCGGGTGGAACGCTGGTCGCGCCAGGGCAAGCTGGCGGAAACGGCGATGACCCGGCCGTGCGGGGCCATGGCGATCGCCTCGGGCGCCTTGTGGGTCGCGGATTGCCGGGACGGCACGGTCAACCGGATCGATCTGAAAACCGCGAAGCTGATCACCGCCATCCCGACCGGGATCGCCAATCCCAAGGGCGAGCTCAACGTCGTGGCCGGCGCCGGCTCCGTCTGGGTCGCCAGCGACGATGCCGGCAAGATCGCGCGGATTGATCCCGCCACGAACACGGTCGTCGCCTCTATCGCGGTCGATCCCAGCACTTATTATCTGGCCTTCGGGCTCGGTTCGCTCTGGGCGGTCAGCAGCGTCCATCAATCGCTGCAGCAGATCGATCCGGCGACCAACCAGATCGTCAAGCGGATCAAGCTCGGCAAACAGCCCGGTTTTCTTGCCGCCGGGGAAGGCGCGGTCTGGGTCCAGGAGCAGGGCGACGGCACGCTTGCGCGCATCGATCCTGCCACCGGCACCGTATCGGGCCGGGTCAAGGTCGGCGCCGATCTGATGTATGGCGATATCGACACAGGCGGCGGCGCGGTCTGGCTGCGCACCACCGCCGATCAGACCTTCGCGATGATCGATCCGCAGTCGCTTGCGATAACCGCGCGGCTTGGCAAGCCATCCGGCAGCGGCGCGCTGCGCTATGCGGGCGATGGTGTCTGGACGACCGCGCATGATCTGCACAGCCTGACCTGGTGGAGCCTGGGCACAGCCCCCAAGAATTGAGTCGGGCGCGACCGACGCCGCCGTGAGACTGCGGCATTTCGGCAACGTCTCGCCCACGAAGCACCAAGGGCCGCAGCCGCCAAATCCTGCCGCAGGATACGGTTTCATCCGCGCCCCGATTGGTACGTCAAACGCCCCATGGTGACGCGACCGCTTTGACCAAACGGTAGCTCCAGCATGTGCCGGGACAAGGCATGGCACACCGGGGATGGCAGCACGAACGGCACGGTTTGAAGCGTTTTTGGGGGCTATTGTGGCAGGATCGAATTTTCGCGCGGCGTTACTTGGCGCGACCTTTCTCGCAGGTGGCATGGCAACGGGCGCGTCCGCGCAGACCGCTTCGGCGCCAGCGGAACAGCTGGCCCAGGCCGACGGCCAGACTGCGGACAGCGCCAACGAAATCGTGGTGACCGGCAACCGCCGCAGCGTGACGCTGCAGAACGCACCGATCAACATCTCGGCGATTGGCGCGGAGCAGCTCCAGCGTCAGCATGTCGACGATATCCGCGATCTCGCCGCCTTCACCCCCGGCCTGACCATCTCGGATACCGGCCCCCGTTCGACCGGATCGATCGTCTTGCGCGGCCTCAATGCCTCCGATGTGAGCGCGGAAGGCAATAGCTACGACAATGCGCTTGGCGTCTATCTGGGCGAAGTCCCGCTATATTACGACTTCAAGTTCCTCGACATCTCGCGCGTGGAGACTTTGCTCGGGCCACAGGGAACGCTCTACGGCCTCGGCACGCTAGCCGGCGCCATCCGCTACATCCCGAACCGCCCCAACGTGACCGACGTCGAAGGCGAAGTGCACGGCCGTTTCTATGGCAAGAGCCATGGTAGCAAGGCCGGCTATCAGGGCGATGGGGTGATCAACATCCCGATCGTCCGGGATCACATCGCCTTCCGCAGCGCGACCGGCTATTATTACGATCCGGGCTTCATCGATTATCCGCTGCTGGTGCAGACGCCCGGCGTCTCGCTGCCGCAGCCGGACGGCCCGACCAGCGTGTCGCAGGCGGGCTACGACGCCAACCTGAAGAAGCGCAAGGATCTCAATTTCGAGAAGACCTTCACCACCCGCAACCAGCTGCTGGTGCAGACGAGCGAAGATCTGAAGGCGATCTTCACCTACGCCTATCAGCAGACGAAGACCGAAGGCTCGCAGTCCAACAGCGCCGGCGTGCTCGGCACGGGCAAATATGAAAATGCGGCGCGCTACATCGAACCGTCGAACCGCCACGCCAATCTGTTCAGCCTGGAAATCAACGCGAACATCGCCGACATCGCCGACCTTGTCTCGACGACGGCCTATACCAAGGTCCGCAACCGCTCGCGGAGCGACAATACCGATCTGCTGCTCGATCTGGACTATGATTATGAACTGTTCCCCGCGTTCACGAGCTGGAACGAGACCGACGATCGCCGCAAGCAATTCAACCAGGAAGTCCGACTGGTCTCGCGCCATGGCGGCCCGTTCAACTGGGTGCTCGGCGGCTTCTACAACAACCAGAAGAACCATCGCGACTATGCCGAGCATGTGCCCGGCCTGTCCAATTTCTATGAGATCCCGGGCAACCCCGACGATCTGGAATATGTGAGCTACACCAAGTCGAAGGTGACCGAGAAAGCGATCTTCGGCGAAGGCACGTTCCACGTCACGTCCAAGTGGCAGGTGACGGGCGGCGCGCGTTATTTCAAATATACGTCGAACATTCAGGGCGCGCTCACGCTGCCGCTGCTCGGCGATCCGCTCAGCCCTTATGAACTCAAACCCTCGGGCGGCAAGGCCAAGCAGGACGGCTGGGTGTGGAAGTTCAACAGCTCCTATAATTTCACGCCCGACCTGATGGCCTATGCCACCTACAGCAAGGGCTACCGCATCGGCGGCCCGAACCGGGTTGCCCCGTGCCCCGTGCCTCTGCCGGATAACGTGCAGAATGCCTGCGCGCTGCCGAACGAGATCCAGTACGGCCCGGACAAAACGAAGAATATCGAAGTCGGCTTCCGAACGCAGCTGTTCGACCGCAAACTATCGTTCAATTTCGACGTCTTCCACATCAAGTGGGCGGGTATCCAGGTCGCATCTTCCACCGTCAACGGTGCTACAGGGATCACGGTGAATGGCGGATCGGCCAAGTCGCAGGGCTTCGAAACCTCCTTCCAGTTCCGGCCGGTGCCGAAGCTCGCGATCCAGGGCAGCTATTCTTATACCGATGCCAAACTGACGGAGGATGTGCCCGGGATCGTCACCATCCGCACGACCCCCAACAATTATGACGGACGGCCCAAATTCACGCAGCTGAACGCGCTCGACGGTGATCGCCTGCCGGGTTCGGCCAAGAATTCGGGCGCGCTTGGCGCGACCTACACGACGCCGATCCTGGCGGGCAATCTGATCGCCAACTGGGTCGCCACCTATCGCGGCAACGTCGTATCGCGCCTCGGCTGGGATCGCGCTTATGGCGACAAGATCCCGAGCTATGTGACGCACCGCGCCTCGCTCCAATATGAGACGGACAAATATAGCGTCAGCCTGTTCGCGACCAACATCTTCGACAAATATGCGGTGGTGTCGGTCAGCAACGATCGCTCGCGGATCGGCGTCAACGATGGCGTTGCCGTCCGCTTTTACGGCCAGGCCGTACTCAACCCCCGCACGGTTGGAATCGAAGGTCGGGTGAAGTTCTGATCACACGCAGCTGATAAAGGGCGCTCTCCGGCAACGGAGGGCGCCTTTCTTCTGTTCGGCGTCCACGATGCCCGCCGGACGCTATCCGTCGATCCGGATGCCTTGGGATTCCAGCCAGGCGCGCGCCGGCGCCAAAGCCGGTTCGTAGGCACGCCACTTGCCGACGGCATCGGCATTGAGCGGCCGGCGCACCTGGGCCGCGCTCGGCGTCGCCACCGCGGCCTTATTCTCATGGAACGACAGGCACGCCTCGTCCCACACCAGGCCACAATGCTCCAGCAGCCGGCGCGTCTGGGGCTCCTGCTCCGCCACCAAAGTCTCGTAGGATAGCTGCAACACACGGCCCGGCCATAGCCGGTCCCAGAGCGCCATCAGCCGATCGAAGCGGACAAAATAGCGCGCTATGTCCATGAGATCGTAGGAATAAGCGTAATAGGCCGATTGGCTGGCAAACAGGTTCTTATAGTTGCTCCAGATCACGTCCATCGGGTTGCGCCGCAAGCAGACGATCCTGGCCTGCGGCAAGGCCCGGGCGATATGGCCGACATACAGGAAGTTGGCGGGCAATTTATCGGTGAAGCGGGGCCTGTTCTTTGTCCGGTGGTGGTCCGCGCGCGCCAGATAGGCCTCGCCGAGCAACGTCGGATCGATCGCACCGCTCGCGGCAATCGTCTCCGGATCGATGACGAGGCGGGAGGGCGTACCGGCGAGCTGTTTCACCGCCAGCGGCATCGCCTGCAGCTCGCCCGCGGCCTCCACCTCCGGATGGGACGAGAGGATGCGATCGACCAAAGTGGTGCCGGTGCGCGGCATGCCCAGGACGAAGATCGGCGCCGGATCGTCATGGCCCGCGCTGCCGGCCAACGCCGCCGCCCCGCCCGCGAACAGCGCTTCGATCGCGTCGAACAGCGCCGCATCCTGGGCGAAATCATAGCCGATCCTGCTTTTGTGCGCGGCATTGGCGGTGGAGAGATGCGCGAAAGCCGCGTCGCCCTTCCCGATATCTTCCAGTTCCTTCGCGAGCGCATAGCGGATGCGCAGGGCGTCGTCCGGCCGCGTCGCGTGCGCCAGCGCGCGTTCCAGCCGAGGGACGTGGTGCGTCCGCGCCGTCTGCCGCGCCAGGATCGCAAGCGCATAGTGCGCGCGGGCATGGCCGGGCTGTTTGGCGAGGATCGCCTCATATTGGGTGCGCGCCGCATCGACCTGACCGACAAAGCCGAGGGCGGCGGCCAGATTATAGCGAAATTCCAGATTGTCCGGCCGGGCGGCGACCGCGCCTGTGAAGGGCGCAATCGCGGCTTTGTGATCGCCCAGCCGCACCAGAACGCATCCGATCGTGTCGAGCGTCAGCGCATCCTGCGGCGCCAGGGCCATCGCGGCCCGCGCTGCGTCGCCGGCCGGGCCATCGCGACGCGTCGTGATCAGCAATCGGGCGAGCTGCGCCAGATGTTCGGCCTCGGGTCCGCGGGCCACGGCCGCTTCGATCAGCGGGATAGCCTTGGCGATATGCCCGGCCTCCGCCGCGGCCATGCCCAACAGGAAATAGCCCGTCGCCTGCGCCGGATGGGCGGCGACCAGGGCCTTCGCCGCTGCGATGGCGGTGGGCAGGTCACCCCGCTGCAACGCTGCCTTGGCCTGGCTTTCGTGATTCACGCGCAGGCCCGCCCGCCCGTGCTGGTCCATGATTTGAGCAAAGAAACGAAAACCCGCACGCTCGTCCGCCCCGTTCTCGCCGACGCCTAGCGCCGCATAGTCAAGCGCTGCGATCTACCGGCCTGCCTGCGTTAGCGACGTTCGCGCGCAATCGCCAATTTCCGCATGCCCGGTGCGCATACGTCAGACGACGGATGGCAGGCCGTTTGGTGCCGACCTACCGAGTCGCGGGCGTCGTTTCTCACCCATTCTCACGCCCCTTCGCCGGCGCGCACTCCCGCGCGTCCGGCGTCATCAGGATAGCTGCATGTCGCAATTGATCGTTACCAGTCGTGCCGGAGACCAGGCCAATGTGGCCGCCCAGGAAGGCCTGAGCCTGATGGAGATCATCCGCGAAGCCGGTTTCGATGAGCCGTTCGCACTCTGTGGCGGCGGCTGCTCCTGCGCGACCTGCCATGTCTATATCGATCCGGCGTTGCTGGATCAGATGCCCCCGATCAGCGCCGACGAGGATGCGTTGCTCGACAGTTCGGACCATCGTCAGCCCAATTCGCGCCTGTCCTGCCAGGTGCCGTTCGTGCCCGCGATGGATGGACTGCAGGTCGTGGTCGCACCGGAAGATTGATAAGGGCGCCTGCACCAAAGCACAGGTTCGCCTGTCTTTTCGGGAGGCCCACGCACCCCTCCGCACGATAGCCCGATCGCGCGATTGCCGCGATCTTCGTTCCGCTTCGCCACCCGGCGAAGCGATTGGCGGCGGCATCGCTCGTTCGCCGCTGCACGAGGATCGCCCATGATGTTCCGCTTTCTCGCCCCGCTGCTGCTAGTGGCCAGCACCGCCGCGGCGGCTGCGCCGGCAGCGCCGCATGCCGTCGTCGTCGATCTGATGAACAAGGCGCTCGCCGATTATCCCGGCAAGGAAGCGGTGATGATTTCGGTCACCTACCCGCCGGGCGCGGTGGATCCCATCCATCGTCACGACGCGCATGCTTTCCTGTATGTCCTGGAAGGCTCGATCATGATGGGCGTGCGCGGCGGCAAGACCGTTACGCTGAAGCCGGGCCAGACTTTCTACGAAGGGCCGCACGACGTGCACACGATCGGCCGCAATGCCAGCGCGACCAAGCCGGCCAAATTCCTGGTCGTCCTATTGAAGAAGCGCGGCGACCCCATCCTCACGCTGGCGAAATAAGCGCCGCCGGGCAGCGCGGCACTCTTTGTTTGCACAATCGCTGGCCAGTTTAAACGCGGACTGATATAGTCCGCGTTATGGCACATATGACGGTCAGCGTCGAATATGGCATCCACAGCTTGCTCGTCATGCTGGATGCGGACGGCCATCCGCTCAGCAGCCGCGATCTGGCCGATTTCCAGAATATCTCGCACAGCCTGCTGGCAAAGATCTTCCCCAAGCTGGAAAAAGCGGGGATCGTGCGTGCGTCGGAGGGCGTGCGCGGCGGCTATCGCCTCGCGCGGCGGCCCGATCAGATCAGCTTCCTCGACATTGTCGATGCGATCGAAGGGCGAAAGCCCTTGTTCGATTGTCAGGAGATACGGGGCCGCTGCGCCGTATTCGACGGCCCGTCGCCGCCCGACTGGGTCACGCAAAGCGTCTGCGCGGTCCATGTCGTCATGCTGCGTGCCGAGAAATCGATGCGCGACACGCTGGCGAGCCAGTCGCTGGCGGATCTCGGGACGACACTCGCCCGCAAGGCCCCGCCGGAATTTTCGGCCGGCGTCACAAGCTGGTTGCAGGACCGCATCAATAGCCGCGTGCGCCCCCGTTCGGCCAGCTCGCGCAGCGTCAGCACACAGGGATCGCCATGACCGTCGCAACCGCCGAGCACGATCGTCCGCTGGTCCTCATCGTCGACGATGACGAGGCGGTACGCACCTCCCTCGGCGAGTTGATGGTCTCCGTCGGGATCGACGCGACCTGCTTCGGATCGACCCGGGAGTTGCTGGAAACCACCTTGCCGGAGCGGCCCGGCTGCCTTGTGCTGGACGTTCGCATGCCGGGGTCCAGCGGCCTCGATCTGCAGCAGCATCTGGCCGCGGCCGGCAATGCCAAGCCGATCGTCTTTCTGACCGGCCATGGCGATATCCCGATGTCGGTCCAGGCGATGAAGGCGGGCGCGATCGACTTCCTGACCAAACCCTTCCGCGATCAGTCGCTGCTGGATGCTGTCTCCACCGGCATCGAACGCGACATTGCGCAGCGCGCGGCTGCGCGGACGGTCAAACGCCAGGTCGATCGTTACGCGACGCTGACGGCGCGCGAGCGCCAGGTCTTCCGCCTGGTCGCCCTGGGACGTCTCAACAAGCAGATCGCCTTCCAGCTCAACATTACCGAGGTGACGGTGAAGCTCCACCGCAGCGGGGTCATGCGCAAGATGGAGGCAGCCTCGATCGGCGAGCTGATCCAGGGCTGGAACATACTGCCCCCCGCCCTTCGCGCAGACCCATCCTAGACTATGGTATGGTTCCCGGCGGCCACGGATTGGGCGACATCCGGTGGCGGTCGCACGGGCCGCGCCAGTAAGGACTTTCCCTTTTGTCCGAAGCGCCTGTCGTTGCGATCGTTGACGATGACGAAGCCGTCCGGGACGCGCTGCTGGACCTCCTTCTGGTGGAGGGCATGGCCGGGCAAACCTTCGCATCGGCAACGGCCTTCCTGGAGGCGTACCAGCCCGACCGGTTCAGGGGCATCATAACCGATGTCCGCATGGCCGGGATGGATGGGCTCGAGATGCAACGTCGGCTCCGCGCGCTCGGCTCGGATGTTCCCGTGATCGTCCTGACCTCCGCCACGGACGAAGAGACGCGCGAACGCGCCCTGCAGGACGGCGCCTTCGGCTATCTCACCAAGCCGGTGGCGGACGAGGTCCTCCTGACACTGCTGCGCGGCGCCCTGGCACGACGATGACCGGCACACCGTCTCCAAACGCGGCCCGGCGCGCATTGCGGATGGCGGCCGGAGCCCCCGTCATGCGCTATGCCCAGATGCAGGGCCATGTCGGCCCGTGCTGGGCCGTGGATGTGTCGTGCGTCCCGCGCGCGGCGATCTGCGCCGGCGCCGCACAGGCGGCCGGCAATGTCTTGCCGCGCACGATCGTATTGGAGGTCAACGAGCCCGCCGCGCATACGCTTGGGCCTTATTCGGGACGGGCCGGCATGATCGGACGACCGATCTCCGCCTTCTGGCCGCGCGAGAGCCAGGCGATCCTTTCCAGGCTGATCCAGGACGTCCTGGCCGATGGGTCACCCTGTGCGGCACGATCGCAGGCCATCACCTCGCTGCAATTTCAGGATCCCCGCCTGTCCGTCTGGACCGACCAGGGTATCGAGGTCGAAGACATCGTCTTCATCGCCATCGCCGGCGCCGAGATTGACGGACGCTCGCTCTGGGCCTTGCGCGCCAGCGAGGTGCGCTACCGCAACCTGATCCAGCACCTGCCATCGGCGCTGCTGGAAATCGACGCCACCGCCATGACGGCCTTGTTCGATCAGCTGCGGGCCGATGGCGTCGTCGACATCCTGGCGTATCTCGACGCAACGCCGGAGGCCGCGTTGACCGCGCGCCGGATCGTGCGCGTTACCGACGCCAACCGAGCCGCCATACACTTGTTCGGCGCGACCGAGGCCGATCAGCTGATCGGTTCGGTCGATTACCTGTTCGCCGCCTCTCCCGACACGGTGAAACGCGTGATCGCCGCCCATTATGACGGCCGGCGCAACTTCAGCGATGTGATGAAGCTCGCCACGCTGGATGGCCGGTTGCGCGACGTCGCCCTGACCGTCACCTATCCGACGCCGCCCGATCGGCTGGATATCACCATCCTCGGGCTTGAGGACATTACCGATCGCCTCCGCACCGAGGCGCAGCTGCGGCAGCTGCAGGCGGATTATTCGCGCGCAGCCCGGATCTCGACGCTGGGCGAATTGGCGACGTCGATCGCGCACGAGATCAATCAGCCGCTCGCCGCGATCGTCACCAACGCCGAAACCAGCCAGCGCTGGATCGCGCGCGCAGAGCCCAACCTTGCCAAGGTGGCGCAGCTGACCGCGCGCATCGCCGAAAGTGGACGACGCGCGAGCGACATCGTCCAGCGGATCCGCCAGATGGCGGCGCGGCGACCGCCCGAGCGTGCACCGATCGACCTGAGCGAAGTGGTCGACGAAGCGCTGCATTTCGTCCGCCACGAAATCGAATCCCGGTCGATCAACCTGTCGGCCCGGCTTGCGCCCGATCTGCCGCCCTTCCTGGGCGATCGCGTCCAGCTGCAGCAGGTTATCGTCAACCTGCTCGTCAATGCGGTCCAGGCGCAGGGCTGCGGGCCCGATACCCGCATCGATCTTACCACGGCGGCGGGTGCGGCGGATGTCCGCTTTACGATTCACGATGGCGGCAGCGGCATCGCGCCGGAAAATCTCGACCGTATCTTCAGCAGCTTCTTCACCACCAAGGAAGAAGGGATCGGGATCGGGCTGGCGCTCTGCCAGTCGATCATCGTGGCCCATGGCGGCACCATCTCAGCCGCGAACCATCCCGAAGGGGGCGCCCTCTTCCAGTTCGTGCTTCCCACCGCCCGACAGGAATGACGCATCGCGCGCTGCGGGTGGGGGCAAGCGGACGGTCGCGCGCCGGGTTTGAGCTTGCAGCCGGAGTAGCGCATCAAAGCGCTATGACCCACGATCGTCCTGAATTTCGCACCCGCGCATCCCTGCGAGACGACCTGACCCGTATCGGGTTGCGGGCAGGCGATACCGTCATGGTTCACGCCGCCATGAGCAAGGTCGGCCCTCTTCTGAATGGACCGGACGCGCTGTCGAGCGCCATCCTCGATGTGGTCGGCTCCGAAGGTACGATGCTCGTCTATACGAGCTGGGACAGCGTTCACGACGATCTGCTGGACGAGGATGGTCGCGTCCTGGCCGAATGGCGGGATCATGTGCCGGGGTTCGACCGGCAGACATCGCGTGCGGTGCGGATGAACGGCATCATCGCCGAGTTCGTCCGGACGATGCGCGGCGCCCGACGGAGTGCCAACCCTGGCGCGTCCGTAGCGGCGGTCGGCAAGCGCGCCGACTGGATCACGGCCGATCACCGTCTCGACTATGGTTTCGGCGAGGATACCCCCCTGTCCAAGCTGGTCGAGATTGGCGGTCGCGTTCTGATGGTGGGCGCGCCGTGGGACACCATGACGTTGGTCCATCACGCCGATCACCTTGCTGACATAGCCGATAAGCGGACGATCCGGATCGAAGTGCCGTTTGCCGGCGCCAACGGCACGGAATGGCGCTTCATGGAGGAGTTCGAGACCGGCGATCCCGTCCACGAGGACTTACCTGAAAACTATATCGAGCAGATCGTGACCGCCTATGTTGAAAGTGGCGGCGGCAATCAGGGCGCAATCGGCGCGGCGCCTTCGCTGCTGGTCGATGCCCGTCCGATGCTCGCTTTCGCCATCCGCTGGCTGGAAACATGGGCGGTTCAGCATTCGGCAAGTGCGATCGGAACGGCTTAGCCGCCCTCCCAAAATACGATCCCGGTCGGGAAGCGGCGATCCGGTCGTTGCGCTGTCGTCGTCGCCATGCACGAAAGCCTGTCCGGCTGGCGAGGCAGGGCCCTGTCGCAATTCTACTGCCACGCCATCGCGGTTTACGTAGCGATCCTGCGCCAAAGGACAGGTTTACCTGCTCATTGATGGGGCCGGTGCCGCCATTGGCACGATAGCGCACGCGGCGCCTGATCGCGATCTTCCGCTGCATTCCAGTCGCACAAGGAGGAGCAGATATGAAGATCGTCGTCATCGGCGGGACCGGCCTGATCGGATCGAAGGTCGTCGATACGCTGAAACAGCAGGGGCACGAAGCCGTTGCGGCGTCGCCAAATACCGGTGTCAACACGGTCACCGGGGAAGGACTCGCGACCGCGCTCGCCGGGGCTGAGGTCGTGATCGACGTCTCCAATTCGCCGTCGTTCGAAGAGCAGGCCGCGATGGACTTCTTCGCGACGGCCGGCCGCAATCTGACGGAGGGCGAGATCGCCGCCGGGGTGCGTCACCATGTCGCTTTGTCCGTGGTCGGAACGGACCGCCTGCAGGACAGCGGCTATTTTCGCGCGAAGCTGGCGCAGGAACAGGCCATCAAGGCGTCGCCCATTCCCTATACGCTCGTCCGCGCTACCCAATTCTTCGAATTCCTGCGGCAGATCGCGCAGGGCGCCACCCTGGACGGATCGGTGCGACTGCCCGCCGTCACGTTCCAGCCGATCGCCGCGGATGACGTTGCGCGCGCGATCGTCGATCTTGCCCTGGCGCCACCGGCGAACGCCATGATCGAGCTTGCCGGCCCGGAAACCTTCACGCTCGACGAGCCGATCCGACGCGTGCTGGCGTGGGACGAAGATACACGGCCGGTAATCGTCGATCCGTCGGCACCTTATTTCGGCGTTCAGGTGGATGATAAAAGCCTCGTTCCCGAAGCCGACGCCTGGCTGGGCTCGACCAAGCTGGATTGGTGGCTCGCGAAGGTCCCACCACCAAAGAGATAACGGCATCGCGCGGATCGCAGCAGGGCGCGCAACTAGCGCCCTGCTGCGGCCGATTGCAGCCGCCCCATCATCGAAGGATGCCCATTCGTGAAACTTTATTATGCGCGTGGCGCATGCAGCCTGTCCGGCCGGATCGCCCTGCATGAGGCTGGCATCCCGGCCACGTTCGAGCGGGTCGATATCGCCACCAAGATGACCGAGCAGGGCTTTGATTACACCGCCGTCAATCCCAAGGGCTATGTCCCGATGCTCGTCCTCGACGATCATGCGGTGGTGACCGAGAATATTGCCGTGCTGGCCTTCCTCGCCGATCGCGAGCCGGCGCTTGGGCCGGGCGGTCCGCTCGGCCACATCCGTCTGCTCGAAATGCTGTCTTATCTGTCCACCGAGCTGCATGTGGCGTTCAAGCCCTTCTATCATTCGACCGATGCCGCCGCCTTAATCACGGCGCGCGCGGCCGTGGCCGGTCGCCTCGCTTTCCTCGCCGAGCATATTCGGGAGCTCTATCTGTTCGGCCCCCGCTTCACCGTTGCCGACGCCTATCTATTTGTGATGCTCCGCTGGGCGAAGGAATTCGCCCTTGCTTTGCCGCCCGGCATGGACGGCTATTTCGCACGGGTCATGGAACGTCCGGCTGTCCGGCAGGCGCTTGCCGAAGAAGGGCTCAGCTGATGCGCGTCCTGACCGACGCCGTCCTCGACGCGGGGGCACGAATGTGAAGATCGCCGTAATCGGCGCGCGCGGCCGGATCGGCCGCAAGCTGGTAAGGCGGCTCCGCGCGTTGGATTGCGCGGTCGTGGAAGCGTCGCCGACGCTGGGTGTGGATGCGGTCACCGGCCGCGGCCTGGCAGCGGCGTTGCACGGGGCCACCGTCGTCGTCGATGTCTCCAACCCCCATTCACGCGAAGGTGCTGCCGCCTCCCAATTCTTCAGCGCGTCATGTCATAATCTGTTGACGGCCGGGCGGGCCGCCGGGGTTCGGCACCATGTGGCCTTGTCGATCGTCGGCGTGGATCGCATTCCCGGCGTCGACTATTTCGACGCCAAGCGCACACAGGAGGCTCTGATCATGGGGTCCCCGATCCCATTCACGATCGTCCGCTCGACCCAGTTTTTCGAACTGGTGCGCGACGTGGTTCAGGACGGGGACGTGCGCGAGGTGCGTATCGCGCCGGCTTTGGTGCAGCCGATCGCGGGCGACGATATTGCGGATTTCATGGCCGACACGGTAATGGCCGGGCCGGGCGGCGGGATCGTCGAGATTGCCGGGCCCGAAGCCTTGCGGTTGGACGATGTCGCGACCGAGATCGCTACCGCCTATGAAGATGGCCGCCGCATCGTGAGTGACGTCGAGGCGCGATATTTCGGCGCCCGGCTCGCGGAACGATCGCTGCTTCCGGGCGCGGGCGCCTGGATCGGGCCGCGCCGGTTCGATGACTGGTTACGCAACAGTTTGCAGCCCGACGCGCATTGCTGATCGCTCCGGCGCGTGCCGTGCGGCGGCGTCTGGCCGCACCCATGATCCGACTTGCCATGCATCGCCACACCGGGATCAGCCCGATCCTGCATCTTCCGACTGTCATGCATCCGCAGTGATGCGGGGGCATAGCATCGGTGCCGTCTCACCCAGGCAAGTGGGACAAGATCATGATGCGGATTGTTGGGCTCTTAGGAATGATCATCGTTACGGCGGCGGCACAGGCGGCCCCGCCGGCGGCGTCGTTTCCGCCGCAATTATCGGTCATGACCTACAATGTCGAAGGTCTGCCCTGGCCGGTCCGGTCGGACCGCGCCGATGCCGAACAGGCCATCGGCAAAAAACTGCGTGCCCTCCGTCAGCGCGGCGCCCAGCCCCACATCCTGGTCTTGCAGGAGGCCTTCACCGATTCCGCCAAGGCGATCGCGACCGCAGGGGGCTATCGCTATATTGCGAACGGCCCCGCCCGCGACGATCCCGGTGCCCCGCCCACCACCGCGTCCGATCGGCAATTCATGTCGGGCGCCCGGATGATGGCGGGCGAAACCGTCGGCAAATGGGTCGATAGCGGGCTGCGGATCGCGTCCGATTACCCGATCGTCGCGGTGCGCCGCATGGCCTACCCGGCTTATGCCTGCGCCGGGCTCGATTGCCTCGCCAACAAAGGTGCGCTGGCGGTGCAGATCGCGGTGCCGGGCCTGCCGCAGCCCGTCGTCGTCGTCGCCACCCACATGAATTCGCGCGCGGCGGCCGGTGTGGCGTTCGACCGCTCTTTCTATGCCTATCGCCGTCAGGTCGACGCGCTCGGCCGCTTCATCGCCGCGGCCGCCCCGCCCAGCTGGCCGCTCATCGTCGCCGGCGATTTCAATGCCGGGCAAGGCGCCAATCGCCATGCCTATCTGGTGCAGAGCGCCGCTCAGTGGCGCCCGCAGGCCGGCATGTCGGTGGCGATGAACCAATGTCTGGCGCAGCAGAGCTGCACGAAATCCAACGCGCCGGATATTCAGTTCAGCTTCCGGCGCAAACGGGATTGGCAATTCTATTCGCCCGGCACATCCGTCGGCCTGCGCGTGGCGGGGCTGGCAGCGATCTTCGGGCATGATGCCCGTGGCGCCATGCTGTCGGACCATGTCGGCTACATGGCGGATTACGCCGTAAGCGCCAAATCGACCGCGGGGCTGACCCGCCTGGCGGTCCGCTGATGACGCCGCGCCGCCTGCTCCTGTCGATCCACGACGTCACGCCGGGCACCGTCGCCCAGGTCGAGACGCTGCACGCGCATCTGTGCGACCACGCGCAGGCATCGTCGCTCGCCCTGCTGGTGGTTCCGCATCATTGGAACAGCAGCTCGATCGCGCAGGATGCGCCCTTCAAAGCATGGCTGCGCGCGCGCCATGCGGCCGGGGACGAGATCATCCTGCACGGTTGGAGCCATCGCGACGAGACCGATCCCCGCGGCTGGCTGGCGCAGTTCAAGGCGCGCGCCATGACCGCGCGTGAGGGCGAATTTCTGTCGATCGAAGGCGTCGATGCGCTGCGGCGGCTCCGCGACGGACGGGCCCTGCTGGAAGATATTATCGGGTCGGCGGTTCCGGGCTTCATCGCCCCGGCCTGGCTCTATGGCGACGGCGCGCATGCCGCGCTCGCGCAGGCGCGGTTCGACTTTGCAGAGGATCATTTCCGGGTCTGGTCGCCTCAGACGGGCAAGGTCCTGGCGCGCGGACCCGTAATCACCTGGGCCAGCCGCAGCCCGGCGCGTATGCGCAGCTCGCTCGCCTTCGCCACGGTGGCGAGAAGCGTGCTCGGCCGTGCACCCGTCGTCCGGATTGGCGTCCATCCCGGTGATACCGGGCAACCGCGGATCATGGACAGCATCCGCCGCACCGCCCGTCGCTTCCGCAATTCGCATCGCCCGACCCGCTACGCCGCGCTCGCGGCCGTGGGCGCATCGGCGCGGCTCTGATCGCGCGCATCCAAAGGACAATCTGTTGGCGTCCTCACCTTCTGCAATCACGCCGTCGATCGGTACCCTGGCTCCTCCGGAGCCGGCGCGACTGCCCTGGCAACGGCTGCTCGCCATTCTCCTGTCGCTGGCCCTGCTCGTTTCGCTTGGCATGGTCCTGCGCGAAGAGGGCGTCGCCCGGCTGCGCGGCGCTTTGCCGACATCCCCGGTCTTCTGGCTGGCATTCGGCGCTTATTATCTCGCTTTGCCGACCTCCGAATGGATCATCTACCGGCGGCTCTGGCAGATCCCCGGATCCGCCTTTGCTGCTCTGTTACGCAAGCTCGTCAGCAACGAGATGCTGTTGGGCTATTCCGGCGAATTGTCCTTCTACCTCTACGCCCGGCGCAAGGGGTTCGTAGCAGCCAGTCCGTTCGGCGCGATCAAGGATGTCAGCATCATGTCGGCCATGGCCGGCAATATCGCGACGCTGACGATGGTTGCGATGGCGTGGCCCATCTGGCGCCACTGGCGGCCCGGCGCCTTGCCTTCGGGAAGCGCGGAATCCTTTCTGTTGCTGATCGCCGCCTGCGCCGTGCTGCTGGTGCTGCGCCGCCGGATCTTTTCGCTCGCCTCCACCCAGTTGCGCTTCATCGGCGCGGTGCACCTGACCCGCGTTTCGCTGACGACGTTGCTGCTGGGCATACTCTGGACTGCAGCGCTCCCGAGCGTGCCGGTGACGACCTGGGTCGCGCTTGCCGCGCTCCACTTGGTCGTCACCCGTCTGCCGCTCGTGCCCAATAAGGATATCGTGTTTGCCGGCGCAGCGATGTGGATGGTCGGCGCGGAAACCTCGATCGGCACGCTGATGGCGCTGATCGCGTCACTCCTGGTTGCGACGCATCTGGTCGTTGGGTTGAGCATCCTGCTGGGCGATCTGATCGGGGCGAGCGACGCCTCATGATGCCGCTCTTGTTGCTGGCGGCCGCCGCGAGCGCGCCGCCGCTCGGCCTTGCGGCCGGCATCTGCCATCCCGATCCGGCGGAGACCCAGATCCGGGTTGAGGTGCAGGGCCTGAAAGATCGGGTCGGGCGCCTGCGGCTGGAGCTATATCCGGCGAACGACGCCGACTTCCTGGCGGACGACACGATCCTCATCCGGGACGGCAAAAGCTTTGCGCGGGTCGACGAGCCGACGCCGCCTGCGGGACCGGTCAGCCTGTGCATCCGCGCGCCCGCGCCCGGCCGATATGCCGTGCTGCTGCTGCACGATCGCAATTCCAACCATCGCTTCGATTTCGCGGGCGACGGTATCGGCTTCGCCGGAAACCCCCGGCTCGGTTGGTCGCGGCCGCATGCCGCCGCCGCCAGCGTCACCGTCGGCGCGGGCCGCACCGATATCGCGATCGTGATGAACTATCTGCATGGCTTCTCCATGCGCCCCGAGAAATGACCATGCGCATTGCCGACGTTTCAGCTTTTTACACCTCCCGCGGGGGCGGCGTGCGCACCTATGTCGAACGCAAGCTCGCTTATGCCGAACAGGCCGGCATCGAACTGACCGTGATCGTTCCGGGCGAAACCGGCACGATCGAGCGGCGCGGCCGGCACACGCGCCTGATGCATATCGCATCCCCGCCGCTCATCTTCGATCGCCGCTACCGCTATTTCGAATCCGCCGCTGCGGTGCACGCTGCGCTCGACGATTTCGCGCCGGATGTGGTCGAGGCTTCGTCGCCCTGGCGTACTGCGTCGATTGTCGCCGACTGGCAGGGAAGCGCGTCGCGTGCCCTGGTCATGCACGCCGATCCGCTGGCCGCTTATGCCTATCGCTGGTTCGGCAATGTCGCGGAACGCGACACGATCGATCGCGGCTTCGAATGGTTCTGGGCGCATCTGCGTCGCGCCGCGCGCCGCTACGATATCGTCGTATCCGCCAATAGCGGTCTGACCGCGCGCCTGCGGCATGGCGGCCTGCATCAGGCGACCACCATCCCGCTAGGCGTGGATCCAGATATCTTTTCGCCCACGCTGCGCGATCCTACGTTGCGCGCGCATCTGCTGGAATGTTGTGCACTGGATGCCGATGCCCTGCTTCTGCTCGGTGTGGGGCGCCAGGCGCCGGAAAAACGGTGGCCGACGATCATCCAGGCGGTCGGCAAAGCGGGCGTTCAGCGCGGCGTCGGCCTGATCCTGATGGGCGAGGGGCGCGATCGTGCGAAGCTGCTGCGCTGCATTGGCGGCAATCCGCATATCCGCATGCTGCCGCCAACCGCGTCGCGCGCGGCGCTGGCGAAGATCCTCGCGAGTGGGGATGCGCTGATCCACGGCTGCGAGGCGGAGACATTCGGTCTGGTCGCGGCGGAGGCGGCCGCCTCCGGCCTGCCACTGATCGTGCCGGACGAGGGCGGTGCCGCCGATCAGGCACAGCCCGATCGTGCCGAAACCTATCGCGCGGGCGACGTGGATGCGGCGGCGGCGGCCATCGTCCGTCTCGCCGATCGCGACCCGCAGGCGCTTCGGACGGCGGCGCGGGTGGCGGCGAGCGCGGCGCGCACGCTCGACGATCATTTTACCGATCTGTTCGCGCGCTATCACGGCTTCACGGCGCGCTACGCCCTCCTCGCCTGAGCAGCGCGGCCGGGGCCTATCGGCGTCCGGCCCGCTTCCGGGCCAAATGCCGGTCGATCAGCGCAAGATAGGATGTCGCGCAATAGTGCTCATCGTGACGGCGCATCAACGGCGTCGCATCCGGCGGCGTATACGGACGATCCAGGACTTCCAGCAGCGCCGTGGCGACCGCGTCCGCGTCGGCCCGCACGATCTGCGCGCCTCCGCCGGTGGGCACGATTTCCCGCAAGGCCGGCGAACAGCGCGTCACCAGCACCGGCGCGCCCGATGCGACCGCCTCGACCAGGGCGGCAGGATAGCCTTCATAGCGCGACGTCATGAGAAAGCAGGCGGCGCGCCGCAGCCACGGGCGAATATCGCGCACATGTCCTGCCAGCAGCACCCGCTTTTCCAGGCCCAGGTCGGCGATCAATTGGCTCAGTCGCGCGCGCTCGCCGCCTTCGCCCAGGATGATCATCCGGATATTGGCTGCAGCCGGCAGCCGCGCCATGGCGGTAATCGCCAGCTCGAAATTCTTTTGCGGTTCCAGTCGCCCGGCCGCGACGATCAGACCGGGCTCGCGTTCGATCGCATCCTTCGTCATCGCGCCGGAGCTGAAGATCGGCTCCCACTGCGCGGCCACGCGGTCGCGATCGAACAGCGTCTCCGCCTCCGCTTGCAGGGCCGGGCTCATGGCGACGAGCGTATCGATCCGTGCGGTCAGCAGCTTCAAGGTCAGCCACCGCAGCCAGCCGGCGGGCCCGCGCCGATCCCGGCGCACCAGCGGATTGCTGATCTTGCAGAAGGTGGCTGCGGTCGACCGGTCCCGCAGCGAGAATGCAGCGAGCGCGAGGATATGGAAATTGCCCGGCGCCCAGATCACGTCGGGTTGCAGACGGGCGGCGACGCGCGCCAGCGCAAAGCCCAGCCGGACGCGCGACAACGGGGCTCGCGGGAGTGCCGGCTTCGCCTGTTCGACGGTGATCGCAGGATCGACCATCATCCGCGTCGGCCCCTCCTCGCTACCGCAGAAGATGTGCACATCGCGCCCCGCCTTCGCCCATTGATTGGCAAGCCGAACGGCAACCCGTTCGGTACCGCCGCCCGAAAAATCGTGCATCAGGATCAGGATACGTTCGGCGACCACGGCCGCCGGAGCGGTGGGCGGCACGAACAATCGTACATTCGGCGGGCTGACGCCGCTTAAAGATGGATCGAACATCGTCCGAAAGACGCCGCCCGTGTTGCATACCCGCATCACTTGGCGAATTCGATTCAATTGCAGGGATTTGGCGTGCGGATTCGTCGCCGGGGTGACGTCTGTTCTGCATAATGGGCCAAGCCGATCCTTCCTCGTCCAACATTGTCGCTCTGCCGACCGGCGGGTATCAATTTCGTGCGGACAGGCGCATGGAGCCGGACATGGTCGCTAGCGGTCTTGGCGCGGTGTTTCTTGCCAATCGCGGCCCGCTGCTGCGCTTTCTGCGGGCACGCGGTGCGGGGGACGATGCCGAAGACGTGATGCAGGATCTGTGGCTCAAGATCGATCGGCTGGAGGCGGAAGGCCCGATTTCCGACGCACGCGCCTATCTGTTCCGCATGGCCGACAATCTGATGCATGATCGGGTGCGGGCATCCATGCGTCGCGCAAACCGCGAACATGCCTGGGGCGAGACGGGCTACGACGAAAGTGGCGCCGACGATACACCGTCGGCGGAGCGCACGTTGGCGGCACGGCAGCGGCTGCGCCGCGTCGAACGCGCACTGGCGACGCTTGGCGAGCGATCGCAGGCGATTTTCCGCCGATTCCGGATCGAGGGCATTCCGCAAGGTCGGATCGCCCAGGAAGAAGGCATCAGCATCAGCGCAGTCGAGAAGCATCTCCAGCGCGCCTATCGGGTCGTCGCGACCCTGGTCGACGAAGAGGATGATGCGGCGCCCGTGAAGGGGCGTGCGCCATGATCGACGCACATATCCGCGACGAAGCCGCCCGGTGGATGGCGCGCGCGCGCGATCCCCGCTTTTCCGATTGGGACGGGCTGACCGATTGGCTCGAGGCCGATCCAGCGCACAATCTGGCGTATGAATCCGCTTATGCCGCGCATGATCTGGCGGGCGAACTCAGCCTGCCCGCGGCACCGGCGCCCATTTCCTCGCCGGCGCCGGCGGCAGTACCCAGGGTGCGCCGCGTAGCCTGGTGGACGGGCGGCGGCGTCGGACTTGCCGCGGCGGCAGCGGCGGTCTTCGCGTTGGTCTTGCCGACCACCGCCCCCGATCTGATGGTTACCCAAACCGGGCCGGGCGAGCAGCGCACCGTGGCGCTGCCCGATGGAACGCAGGTGGCGCTTAACGGCGATTCGCGTCTGGTCTTCAGCGCAAAGGACGATCGCACGGCCAGATTGGAACGCGGCCAGGCGATGTTCAGCGTGGTCCATGACGATAACCGGCCCTTCACCGTCGATGTCGGCGGACAGCGGCTGGTCGATCTCGGCACGCGTTTCGATGTCCTGCGCACGTCGCAGGGTAGCGAAGTGGCGGTGGCCCAGGGTGCCGTTCTCTATGATCCTCAGGGGGCCGCGGTGCGGCTCGGCGCCGGACGGATGCTGCGCAAGAATGACCGGAGCGACCTGGTCGAAGTGTCGGATGTCGATCCCGCTCTGGTCGGGACATGGCGCTCCGGGCGACTGGTCTATCACGGCGCCCGGCTCCAGCGCGTGGCGGACGACCTCGGCCGGTTGACGGGGGAGCATGTCGCCGTCGCACCGGCGCTGGCGGAACGTCCCTTCACCGGCGTGATCGTGGTCCCCGCGCATGATCGCCGCGACTTCCTGAACCGGCTGGGCCAGGTTCTCGACGTGGACATCGCCAAACAGTCGCAAGGCTATTACTTGAAGGCGCGTGCGGAGCGCTGAAATTCTGGCGGTGGTGATGGTGACGCTGGCGGCGGCCTCCGCGGAGGCCGCGTTGCCCGCGCGCTTTCCGCTCAACCTGCCGGCCGGCCCGCTCGGCAACACGCTGATCCGGCTGGCCGAGCAGACCGGTGCCACGATCGGATCCACCGACCCGGCCGTAGCCCGCTTGCCGGCCCCGGCCCTGCGCGGCCGGATGGACGTGGCGGCGGCGCTCCGGCGCCTCCTGCGCGGCCAACCCGCCCGCGCCGAGCGAATCGACGATCTCACCTGGCGCATCGTCACCGCCGCGGCACCGCCCGCTGCATCGCCGACACCCTCGCGGCCGGCCCCGCCCCTGAACGAAGGCGAGGTCGTCGTCACCGCCGCCAAGACCGGAACGCGGCTGTCGCGCTACGCCGGCACGGCATCGATCATCGCCGGGGCCGATCTGGATATCGCGCAGCAGGGGCGCGGATCGGATTCCTTGATGGAACGGGTGCCGTCGATGAGCTCGACGCATCTCGGCTCGGGCCGGAACAAATTGTTCATCCGGGGCATCGCCGATTCCAGCTTCAACGGCCCGTCCCAGGCGCTGGTCGGGCAATATCTGGGCGACGTCCGGCTGAACTATAACGCCCCCGATCCGGACCTCAGCCTCTACGACGTCCAGGCGGTCGAGGTCATCGAAGGACCGCAGGGCACGCTGTATGGCGCCGGATCGCTCGCGGGGGTGATGCGGATCGTGCCCCAGCCGGTCGCAATGGGCATGACCGAGGGCAGCCTGGCCGTCGGACGGTCATTCACCGCCAGCGGTGCGCCCGGATATGATGCGATGGGCGTACTGAACCTGCCTTTGGGACAGAATGTGGCAGCCCGTGTGGTGGCGTTTCGCGCGGTCGAAGGCGGCTATATCGATGATCGGTACCGCGGTCTCAACAACGTGAATCGCACGCGCAAGCGCGGCGGGCGCGCGGTGATCCGCGCCGAATTGGGCGATTGGCACATCGAATTCGGCGCTGTTATGCAGGATATCGCGACGCGGGACGGCCAATATGCCGACATTGCGCTGCCGCCTTTGACCCGTTCCAGCCGCATCGCGCAGCCTTTTGACAATGATTATCTGCTGGGAAGCGTCACCGTAACCCGCAATTGGGGCGGCACTTCGCTCGTGTCCGCGACCTCCGCGCTGCGCCAAAACACGGGATCGCGCTATGATTTCACCCCCGCCGCGGCCACATCGCCGCGCATTTTCGAACAGCACAACCGGATCGGGCTCTTCTCCAACGAAACGCGCCTGTCGCATCAGGATGCGGACGGCCGCGGCTGGGTCGTCGGCGGCAGCTTCCTGCAGGACGACGAACGGCTGACACGGGCGTTCGGCAGCCCGGATGCGCCGACCCGGATCCTTGGCGTCGACAACAGCGTCACCGAATTGTCCGCCTTCGGGGAATGGGGCATCGGGCTGGCGCCGCACCTGATCGCCACCGTCGGGGGACGGATCGAATATGATCATCTTACCGGCCACGCTTTGGGCCGCCGTGCCGAAGTCGGCGAGCCGCGCCGGAACGAGCGCACCTTCCTGCCGTCGCTATCGCTATCGTGGCGGCCGGGCGGCGACTGGCTGCTCTATGGCCGTTATCAGGAAGGCTTTCGCCCCGGTGGCCTTTCCGTCACGCCTACGGCCGACGGCCCGGTCATCCAGCGGTTTCATGGCGACAATCTGGCGTCGTCGGAGATCGGCGCCAAATGGCGGCCGGACGGCGCACGCCATTTCGACGCAGCAATCGCGTTCAGCCATGCCCAGTGGGACAATATCCAGGCGGATCTTGTCAATACCGCCGGGCTGCCGTTCACCCAGAATATCGGGTCCGGGCGGATCTGGGGGGCAGAGGCGACGATCGGCTGGCGCCCGATCCACGCGCTGAAGCTCAGCGCCGCCTTATTCGCCAATGACAGTCGCCTGACCCATCCCGCCGAGACGGTCGGGACGGCCGAAAAGAAATATGAACTGCCCAACGTCGCCCATATCGGCGCAACCGGCCGCATCGCGTTCACCCAACCGCTGCGTGGCGCGTGGCGGCTGGATGCGGATGCGCGCGTTTCCTATGTCGGCCATAGCCGCTTGGGCGTGGGACCGCAGCTGGACCTGCTTCAGGGCAATTATGTTCTGGCCGGAAGCGCGCTCCGGCTGAGCGACGGGCGCTGGGGCCTGTCGCTGGATGCGGACAATCTGCTCAACAGTCGCGGGACTATGTTCGCGCTCGGCAACCCGTTCGGCGTGAGCGCCGGACGCCAGAGCATTCCCCCGCGCCCGCGCACGATCCGGATCGGCATGGATGTCCACTTCTAAAGGCTCCGCGGGCTGATGCCGCGGCGCTGCGACATCTGGCGGGTCGGTATCGTCCGCGCGCCGATCGAGGCGATTGCGGCGCGCGGTGCCGCCAATCCCGCCGCGATCACCTGGCTGCCGGAGGAACCTTCCTTCCAATTCCTGGCTGACCCCTTCGGCCTGTGGCGCGACGGCGCCCTGCACCTGTTCGCAGAAGCCTATGATTACCGCACCCGCCACGGCGTGATCGATCATATCGCCCTGGATGCCGATCTGCGCTCGACCGCGCGTGAGACCGTGCTGCGCACGCCCTGGCACCTGTCCTATCCTTATGTGTTCGAGCATGAGGGCGAGACGTGGATGCTGCCCGAAGCGCATAAATCCGGCGCGCTGACCCTATATCGCGCGCAGGATTTCCCGCGCGGGTGGGAGGCCAGCACCTCCATCACCCTCGACGTCGCGCCGATCGACGCGACCCCGGTGCAGCATGAGGGGCGATGGTGGCTGTTCTACACGGGCGGCCCGGATCGTGCCGCCCGGATGGGCGCGCTGCATTGCGCCTGGGCGGAGCGGCTGGACGGGCCGTGGCACCCCCATCCCGGCAACCCGATCCGCCAGGACATAAGCGGCGCCCGACCGGGCGGAACACCGTTCATTCGCGACGGCAGTCTCGCGCTGCCGGTACAGGATTGCAGCCGGACATATGGCGGCGCGATCCGCATCCTGCATTTCCCGCGCCTAGATCCCGATCGCGTGGAGACTCTACTTGGCCCGGCCATGCCGGTGCCCGCCGGGATCGGCTATGACGAGGGCTGCCACACGCTGGCGGGCTGCGGCCCGGTCAGCCTGATCGACGTCAAGCGGGTCGACCGTTCGGGGCGGGGCTGGTTGATCGACTTGCAGCGTGCGATCGCGCGGCCCGCAAGGCCTTGATCCGATCCAGCGCACGCACGCCCGAACGCGCAAAGGCGCCGCCACCGAACGTCTTCAGCATGTTGCAGCGCGCCGTCCTTCCCATCGGTGCCAGTCGTTCCGGCTGGGCCAGCAGATCCGCCAGCGCCGACGCGAGCGCCTGGGAATTACCGGGCGGCACGATGCGCCCGGTCAGGCCGTCGCAGATGCTGTAGGGCAGTTCGCCCACTGCCGAGGCCACGACCGGCAACCCTGCCTGCATCGCTTCGTGCGCAGCAATGCATAATCCTTCGGACCGCGACGGCTGCAGATAGAGGTGCTGCCGCGCCAGGAAGGCGCGCGGCTCGCAGAAGCCGACGAAGCGCAGGTTGAACAAGCGCTCGCGTGCGGCCATCGCGGTCAGCCGCTCGTGCAGATCGCCATCGCCGGCTATGGAAACTTCGATCGGGGCCGGCGCGGCCCAGCCGGAATCTCGCAGCCGCGCCAGGGCAGCGATCAGGACATCATAGCCCTTCACGTGATGCAGCCGGCCAAGCGAACCGATACGGATCGGCTCGCCCGGTCGCCATGGCGTGGCACAAGGCGCTCGATCGTCCGCCTCGAATAACGGCCAGGTCGCAATCCGTTCGTGCGACACGCCGAGGCGGCGATGGGTCAGCGACGCGACATTGTTGGAATCGGCCAGCCATAATAGCGAACGGCGTTGCCGGGCCTTCAGCAGCAGCAGATTGGCGGGCTTGAGATAGGCGGCATGCTGCCAGCTGACGACATCGATATCGTGTAATTGCCCGACGATCTGACCGATCAGAGTGGCGCGGGTGAGCGACGTCCAGATCAGATCGGGCTGCATGCGCAGCATCTGGTGATCGAGCCAGCGCAACGCGGTGAGATGATCGCGCTGACCGCCTTCGCGGACGGTGACGGGAATGCCGGCATCGCGCACCGCCGGCAGGCCCCGCAGATCGCGCGGCGTGAGCGCCACCACCTCGACATGGCAGCCCTGCGCCTGCAACACCCGCACGACCGCGGGGACCGGCGCAGACGCACCGCCACCCTCCAGCGAATTGATGACATAGGCGATACGCATCATGCCAGGACCCGATCAGCGCGCGGTGCGCGGGTTTGGTAGAGAACGAGCATCAGCAGCAGCACGGAGGCCGCGAGCCCCTGGAGGATCGCATGCCAGCCCGCGCCGGCGAGGCCGTAGCGTTCCATCATCCAGGGCAGCAGCGGCAGCAGGCCCAGGCTGACGACAACGTTGATCCCCACCGACAAGGAGGGCTTGCCGAGCGCGGTGAGGGCGGCGCTAGCAGCCGGCGCCATCAGCCAGAACGCACGGCCGATCGCGAGCAGCAGCATCAGCCCGGCGGCGCCGGCAAAGGATCGCCCGCCAAGCGCGACGACGACATCGTCCCCGGCAAAGGCAAGGATCAGCACGACCGGGCTCGCCGCCGCCAGCGCCACGCCGGCACAGCGCAGCAGCGCGGCGCGCAGGGCGGCGCCGCCGCCATGGCTGGCAACCAGCCGCGCAAGTTCGGCATAGGCCGCCTGGCCCATCATCTGCGCGGGCTGCTGGATCAGAACGGCCGCGCGCTGCGCAACCGCATACAGCCCTGCCGCGGCCGGCCCCAATGTCCAGCCGACGAACAAAGGCGGGATCCGCGCGGCGAGCTCCGTCAGCGTCACATCCGCATTGGCGGCGACCATGAAGCGCCAGATGCCCGGATTTTCACGGAGCGTGCCTTGCATGCTGCCCAGCACGCGCGGCGCGCGCAGCGTCTGCCGCATGGCGACCAGCCCGAGCAGCCACATCGCGGCCCATTCGGACAGTGCCGCAACCAGCCAGACCAGCAGGAATCCGGTAAGCCCCCAACCGGCCCATGCGGCCATCAAGGCACCTGCCAGCCGCACCGTCGGCGCGACCAGATTATGCAATCCGAGCCATCCGAACCGGCCGACTAGCTGAAGATAGCCGGCGGGCGTGGCGCGGATCGTGGCCAGCACCGCGAAACTATAGGGGAGGGCCAGCGCGATCGCGGTGGAGGACCAGCCGAGATGCGGCCCCAGGATCGGGGCCAGCGTGGCCGCCACCAGAATGGAAGCCAGCCCGCCCGCGCCTTCGACGAGCGCGGCAAAGCGCAGCAGCCGGACGAGCCGGGGATGATCATCCTGCGCCAGCGCCTGCGCGCCATAGCGCACGATCGCATGCCAGCCGGGAAATTCGATGATCCCGCCGATCGTCATCGCAAACGTATGGACCAGCACCAGCACGCCATAATCGGTCGGGCCGAGCGTACGCGTCGCCACCACCATATAGCCAAGACCCAGCAGGGCCGCCGCAGCCTTGCCGCCGAGGAGCCGCATCAGATTGGCGTAAATCCGACCGACCAACCCCTGCCCCGCGCCTTCAGCCTTGCGCGGCACGGCGCTCTTCGGACATCTGCGGTGTTGCCAGTTCCACGCCCATGACGCCGGCAACGGCCGTGGCGGCACGGACGGACGAGGGAATGTCCGTGAGGTCGAAGCTGGCGTCGAACAGCGCCCGTTGCACCGATGCATAGCGCCCATGGGCGTCGCGACGCGCGAGCGTCAGCGCCTCCCCCAATTGGCCGGGCATATCGATGACCGGGCCGGCCCGCCAATGCATGTAATTGGGGTCGTTGGTCCACGGCACATGGTGGGCGTTGACGAACACGCACGGCCGCGGCTCGAGCAGGAATTCGTACACCTGGCTCGACACATCGCCCAGATAGATGTCAGCACGCCGGGTATAGGTCATGTTGCTCGAGGCGCGGCTGCCGAGATCGATATGGATATTGTCCGCGCGCAGATAGCGATCCTCGATCCGGCCGGGCCGATCGATCCGCAGCTTGTCGATCGTCAGCGCGAAGGATCGTTCGAACAGCATGACGTGCGGGGCGAAGATCAGCTGATATTCGTCATGCTCGACAAACCAGTCGAGTATCTGCCGCCCGACCCGGAACCAGGAGGAAAGATGGGGCGAGACATGCGGGTTGTAGAGCACCACCGGGCGGCCGTCGTTCAACAGCGCATGGGTGCGGGTCGTCATCGGCAGATCGAACTTGGGGTAGCCGACAACGCTGATCCGGCTTGCCTCAACCCCGGCATCGGCGATCAACCGGCGCCTGATCTTGTCGCCCGACACCAGAACATGATCGAACAGGGCGCTGATCGGGTCGAAACCGATCGCACGATCCCCCGCCCCATGGCGGGTATGGATGATCTTCAGTCGATCCAGGCCATAGCGGGTCTTCAGGATCAGCGAGGTCTTTTCCGCGACGACCAGCACGTCGATCGAGCGGAAGAAATCCAGATTGTCGCCGTAGACGAGCAGCTTGGACGCGGGCGCGAACGGCTCCGCCAGCGCAGCCATACATTGCGAGCGGCGCCGTTGCAGCGTCAGCGGCCGCAGCGTGACGCTCCGTCCGATGCGGGCACCGGCCAGCCGCGTTACCTCCGCCTGGATGCGGGGGTTGGTCGTCGCCAGGATCACCTCGATCTGCGGCGCGGCATCCGCCAGCGCCAACGCGATCGGCAGGCTATGCGCGACCTGATGAACCTGATCGTGATTGAAGAGGAAACATGCTTTCACACGAGCCAGACGGCACGGGGTAAAGCATCCCGCACCTGAATTTTCGTCCGAGCTGCGAGGCGCATCGCAGATATCGTAATCGATTGAGGACCGTGCCCCTCACCAGCGCATCCGCATGCCGGTAACCGCGCTTATGCCCCGGGCAACCTTTCCCGCAGGCTGTTCGCTAAATCTTTGGGAATTTCGTCCCGCCGGTGGCCGGCGGTAGGCCGGGTTCGAGATCCGCGGCATCGAACCGGCGCCAGCCATTCGGGCCAAGGCGTTCGATCGGCTGGAAGCGGACTTTATACTGCATCCGCGACGAGCCTTTCACCCAATAGCCGAGATAGACGAAAGGCAGACGTGCGGCACGCGCCCGCTGAATATGATCGAGAATGATGAACGTCCCCAGCCCCGGCCGCGATTCGAGCGCGGGATCGAAGAAGCTGTAGACCATCGACAGGCCGTCCGACTGCTGATCGGTCAGGCAGGCGCCCACCAATGTTCCTGGGCGCCCGTTTGACGAAGGTTCGCGATATTCGACCATGAAGGTCGTCACCGGCGTCTGTTCGACCATGTCGGCGAAATCGAGTTCGTCCATCTCCGCCATACCGCCGCCGGGATGACGGGCCGAAAGATAGCGACGGAGCAAGGAAAATTGCTCCTCCGTCGTCCAGGGTTCGCAGGCATTGACGACCAGATCGGCGTGGCGGCGCAATTGCTTGCGCTGAGTGGCGTTGGGCTGGAACTCCCCCGCGACGACGCGCACCGAAACGCACGCCTGGCAATCGGTGCAGCTGGGGCGATAGGCGACGCCCTGGCTGCGGCGGAAGCCGATGCGGCCCAGCGCCTCGTTCAGCTCCGCGGCATGGGTGCCGGCGAGTTCGGTAAAAACCTTGCGCTCCGTTCGCCCCGGCAAATAGGGACATGGCGCGGGCGAGGTCACGAAGAACCTCGGAAATTTGAATTGCGCACTCACCGCCTACACGCGCCTCGCCCTCGTGGCCCCCACCACAAGTATGCCGTCCCTAAGATCGGATGGAAAGCCGATTTCCCACCGCAAATGTGAAAGGCTGGCGCGGTTTGCTAGACACCGGTTGCAATCAGGCAAGTTCCACCGGACTTGCGTCATAACCTTCATGTTCCAGCGCAGCCATCAGGCGGGCAAGATGGGCGGCATCCCGGGTTTCGCATTCGATATCGGTGATCAGGCCCTTGGCAGGCAGCGTCGAGAAGACGCGCTGATGATAGACTTCGATGATGTTGACCTGTTCCTGATCGAAGATGCGCGCGACGTTATAAAGGGCGCCGGGACGATCCTGCAGCTTGATCCGCAGGCGGGCGAGGCGGCCCGACCGGGCCAGATCGCGCAACAGCACGTTGGCCAGCAGGCGGGGATCGATATTGCCGCCGCACAGAATGATGCCGACGGTCTTGCCCGCGAATCGGCCGGGATCGCCCAGCAAGGCGGCTAGGCCGGCCGCGCCGGCGCCTTCGACCACGGTCTTCTCGATCTGGAGCAGCATCGAGACCGCCTGTTCCAGATGGCGCTCCGGCACGAGCAATATGTCGTCGACGCGTTCGGCGATGATGCCGGCGGTGATCGATCCCGGCTCCTTGACCGCGATACCTTCTGCCAGCGTGTCGCCATGGCAGGGCAGGCTGGTGCCTTTGATGCGGTTATACATGGACGGGTAAAGTTCGGCTTCGACCCCGATCACCTGGACGCCCTCGCGCGCCTTCGCGACGGTGGCGCAGCCGGAGATCAGGCCGCCCCCACCGATCGGCACGATCAGCGTATCGATATCGGGGGCGTCCTCGAACATTTCGATCGCGACCGTCCCCTGCCCGGCGATCACCTGCACATCGTTGAACGGATGGACGATGGTGAGGCCGCGCTCCGACGAAAGCTGGCGCGCATAGGCCAGCGATTCGTCGACATTCTCGCCATGCAGGATCACGCTGGCGCCATGCCCTTCGGTCTGGCTGACCTTCACGTTGGGGGTCGTCCGCGGCATGACGATCGTCACCGGAATGCCCAGGCGCGCGCCATGATAGGCCAGGCCCTGCGCATGGTTGCCGGCCGATGCCGCGATCACGCCGCGCGCCTGTGCGCCTGCATCCAGCTGGCACAATTTGTTGAGCGCGCCGCGTTCCTTATAGGCGGCGGTGAACTGCAGATTTTCGAACTTCAGATAAACGGTCGCCCCCGTCAGCTGGCCGAGCGTACGGCTAATCAGCGTCGGCGTCCGCACGATCGAGCCGGCGATGCGGCCGTGGGCGGCGCGGACATCGTCAAGCGAAACGGGCAGCTCTTCGGCCGCGGCGGATTTGGTGAGGGTTGCCATGATGGTTTCGCCCTAGGCCTATCACAGCGCTTTTTGAACCCCAGCGCTAGCGTGTGCCGGAGTGGGGGCTTAGGACGGCGAGAAGACTGGAATCCAAGCCGTTCGTGTCGAGTAGGGTTCGAGCGTGACGAGAACCCGTATCGAGACAGTCCCTCGATACGCCGTCTCGACAAGCTCGACAGCTATTCGGGGCGAACGGCGTTCGTTGGAGAATACATGGCAAAAGTAAGCTTCATCGGGTTGGGCGTGATGGGCGGACCGATGGCGGGCCATCTCGCCGCCGCCGGACATGACGTTACCGTCTATAATCGCAGCGGCGACAAAGCGGCGGCATGGCTGCAGCGCTATCAAGGCAGGAGCGCCGCGACACCGGCACTGGCCGCGGAGGGGGCGGACGCGGTCTTCACCTGCGTCGGCGCGGATCATGACCTGGAAGACGTGATGCTGGGGCCCGACGGTGCATTTGCCACGATGCGCCCGGGCGCCGTGTTCGTCGATCATACGACCGTGTCCGCCCGGATCGCACGGCGGCTTGCTGGCGAAGGACAGGAACGCGGGCTGCTGGTCGTGGACGGCCCCGTGTCCGGTGGCCAGGCCGGCGCCGAGAATGGCACACTGTCGATCATGTGCGGCGCGACGCTCGAGGCGTTCGGCCGGGCGGAGCCCTTGATGCAGGCCTATGCCGCGCGCGTCGTCCATGTCGGCGAGGCCGGTGCCGGGCAGACGGCCAAGATGTGCAACCAGATCGCGATTGCCGGGGCCATTCAGGGCGTGGCCGAGTCGCTGCGGTTCGCCCAGGCCGCCGGCCTGGACACGGACAAGGTATTTGCGGCGATTTCCGCGGGTGCGGCGGGAAGCTGGCAGATGCAGAATCGCTGGGCGACGATGGCGCAGGATCAGTTCGATTTCGGCTTCGCGGTCGACTGGATGCGCAAGGATCTGGGCCTGGCGCTAGAAGAAGCGCGTAATAATGGCGCGACCCTGCCGGTGGCGGCGCTGATCGATCAATTTTATGCCGAGGTGCAGCAGATGGGTGGTGGGCGTCAGGATACATCGTCGATCGTGCGGAGGCTGGGCCGATGACGCGGCATCTGACCATCGCCCTGATCGCGCTGCTGGCGGCCACGCCACTGTCTGCGCGCAAGCGGCTGCCTGCGCCGGAAATCCCGGTCACGCCCCAGGGCCTGGTCGATAATGTCAACGGCTACACGATCGATGGCCAGGGCAATCTGGAACGATTCTCCGGCCTGCTGATCGGCCGCGACGGGCGGGTCGTGAAGCTGCTGCATGAAGGGGATGCACGCCCCGAACGGCCGGATTTCCGGCTGGACGGCCAGCATCGTACATTGTTGCCCGGCCTGAACGACGCGCATGGCCATATTTCCGGCCTGGGCTTTCAGGCGCTCGGCCTGGACCTGACGAGCACGACCAGCCTGGCGGACGCGCAGCGCCGGCTGGAACGCTATGCGGCCGAACATGAGACGCCGGCCTGGATCCGCGGCGGCGGATGGAATCAAGAGAAGTGGCAGCTCGGCCGCTTCCCGACCGCGGCCGACCTGGACCCCTTCACCAAGAGCCGGCCGGTCCTGCTGGAGCGGATCGACGGGCACGCCATCCTCGCCAATAGCGCGGCGATGGCGGCGGCCGGCATCACCGCGCGCACGCCGGATCCCGCCGGCGGTCGGATCGAGCGCGACGCCAAGGGCAATCCGACCGGCCTGTTCGTCGATGCCGCGCGCAACCTGGTGGAAAAAGCCGCGCCCGCGCCGCTGCCGCGCGAACGCGATGCCGCGATCGCCAAGGCGCAGGAGATATTGATCGCCGACGGCATCACCGCGACCAGCGACATGGGTACCAATGTCGACGATTGGGAATCGATGCGCCGGCTGGGGGATACGGACCGGCTGCGCATGCGCATCACCAGCTATGCAATGGGTGTCGATACGCTGCTGACGGTCGCCGGATCGCAGCCGACCGGCTGGCTCTATGGCGGGCGGCTGCGGATGATTGGGGTGAAGCTCTACGCCGACGGCGCGCTCGGATCGCGCGGCGCGTGGCTGAAGCGTCCCTATAGCGACATGCCGAGCACGCGCGGCCTGCAGTTCATGGACGATGCCAAGATCAAGAATCTGATGAGCCGGGCCGCGATGGACGGCTTCCAGGTCGCGGTCCACGCCATTGGCGACGCCGCCAATGCGCAGGCGCTGGACGCGATCGAGGAATTGTCAGCAACCTATGAGGGCGATCGACGCTGGCGGATCGAACACGCCCAGATCATCGATCCGGCCGATCTGCCCCGCTTCGCCAAATATAAGGTGATCGCATCGATGCAGCCGAGCCACGCGACATCCGACCATATCATGGCGGTGAAGCGGCTGGGCGCGGACCGGCTGAAGGGCGCCTATGCCTGGAAGACGATGCTCGACAATCATGTCCCGCTTGCCTTTGGATCGGACTATCCGGTGGAGGATCCCAATCCCTTTGCGGGGATGGCGGATGCGGTGACGCGCGAAGATGCGGCGGGCGATCCGCCGGGCGGCTTCCTGCCCGAACAGAAGATCAGCCTGACGCAGGCGCTGGCCGCCTTCACCACCGGCGGCGCCTATGCCGCCAAGGCGGAGGACCGGATCGGCAGCCTGGAAGCCGGCCATTTTGCCGACTTCATCCTGCTGGATCGCGATCCGTTTCAGGTCGACGCCCGCGCCTTGCGCGAAACCAAGGTCATGGAGACGTGGATCGGCGGCGTGCGGGCCTGGGTGCGCAAAGCGGGAAGCTGAGCCGGATCGGCGTCAATGGCGTAGACATATGGCATGTGGCCGTACAAGCGGGGCGCGACCATGACTCCCCGCCAGGCCCTGCACGATACGTTCGGTTACCATGATTTCCGCGGCCGCCAGGCCGAGGTGATCGATCGCGTCATGGCTGGCCAGAATACACTGGCGGTGATGCCGACCGGCGCCGGCAAATCGCTGACCTATCAGATTCCCAGCCTGTGCCGGCCGGGGACGGGCATCGTCATATCGCCGCTGATCGCGCTGATGCATGATCAGGTCCGCGCAGCCGAGGCCGCTGGCATCCGCGCGGCGGCGCTGACGTCGGCCGACAGCGACCGCGACGAGACGATGCGCCGGCTGCGCGATGGCGAGCTGGACCTGCTGTACGCCGCACCCGAGCGCGCCAATACGGACGGTTTTCGCCGCCTGCTGGATCGCAGCCAGATCGCCTTGATCGCGATCGACGAGGCGCATTGCGTATCGGAATGGGGCCATGATTTCCGGCCCGATTACCGCCAGCTGCGCAGCATGCTGGACGCGCATGCCGATGTGCCGCGGCTGGCGCTGACCGCGACCGCCGACAAGCACACGCGCGCCGATATCCTCGCCCAGCTTGGCATTCCCGACGACGGCCTGATCCTGGCGGGGTTCGACCGCCCGAACATCCGCTATGCGATCAGCCCGCGTGACGGGCTTGCCCGCCAGCTGGCGGCGCTGGTGACGGAGACGCCGGGGCCGGGCATCATTTATGCACAAAGCCGGGCGGAAACCGAAAAGCTGGCGGCTTCGCTGGCCTCCACCGGGCGTCCGACCCGTGCTTATCATGCCGGGCTGGAAGCCGCCCAGCGCCAGGCCAATGCACGGGCCTTCGTGTCGTCCGAGGATATGGTGATGGTCGCGACCATCGCGTTCGGCATGGGCATCGACAAGCCCGACGTGCGCTTTGTGGCCCATGCCGGCATCCCGAAATCGATCGAGGCTTATTATCAGGAAACCGGCCGCGCCGGACGCGATGGCGATCCCGCGGTTGCGCATCTGTTCTGGGGGGCCGAGGATTTCGCCCGCGCACGCCGCCGGATCGAGACCGAGGTGGAGGATTCGCGCCGTGGCGGCGAACGGCAGCGGTTGAACGCGTTGGCGGGCCTGGTGGAGGCGACAGGGTGCCGCCGCGCGATCCTGCTGCGCCATTTTGGCGAGCATCCGTCCGAAACCTGCGCCAATTGCGACAATTGCCTCAATCCGCCGTCCGCGGTGGACGCGACCGAGATTGCGCGCAAATTCCTGTCCGCCGCCTTCCGGACCGAGATGCGCTTTGGCGTGACCCACCTGACCGACGTGCTGGCCGGCAAGGAAACGGACAAGATACTGGGCCAGGGGCATCATCGCCTGTCCGTATTCGGCATCGCCAACGAAGACGAAGTGCGCATGATCAAGCCGGTCGCGCGGGCGTTACTGGCACGCGATGCGCTGCGCGCCGATGACTTTGGCGGCCTTTCGTTCGGGCCGGCCGCGAAGCCGATCCTGAAGGGAGAGGAAAAGGTCGCGATCGTCCTGCCGCCGAAACGCGCGCCGGGACGCCGCCGGGATCGGGAGAGCGGGCCCGCCGATCCCTTGTTCGACGCGCTGCGCGACCTGCGCCGGCAATTGGCCAAGGATCAGGGCGTCCCGCCCTATGTCATCTTCCACGACGCGACGCTGCGCGAGATGGTGGAGGCCAAGCCGGCCAGCCTGCGCGCGCTGGGCGAGGTCAGCGGCGTCGGCGCGCGCAAACTGGAAACCTATGGCGAGGCGTTCCTGGCCGTAATCCGGACGTTCTAGGGTCTGCTACAGCCTAGCCCCCTCTCCCCGGCGGGGAGAGGGCTGGGGTGAGGGGGAGCGAGCCGCAGGCTCGCGCCTTACCTTGAGGTCGGGCCACCCTCACCCAACCCTCTCCCTCAAGCGAGAGGGCTTAGCATGGACATATCTACTTCTTGTGCGGAACCAGATGCATGACGCCGGCAATCACGCCGCCGACGACCAACCCGACGACCGCCGAGCCGAGCGCGGTTACGACCCAGGCGACGATGGCACCACCGGCCGGCACGGCATGGCCCGCCGTCTCCGACGCATCGTGCAGCCAATGCGCGATCGTGCCCCAGCCCAGCCCCTCCAGCCCGTGGACGAGGATGCCGCCGCCGACCCAGATCATTGCGGCCGTGCCAATCACCGCCAGTGCCCGCAGCAGGACCGGCATCGCCGCGACCAGGCCCCGCCCGACGCTCCGCGCTGCCGCCGCCTGACGCTGGGCGAGGTGCAGCCCGACATCGTCCATCTTCACGATCAGCGCGACGACGCCATAGACCCCAACCGTGATGGCGATGCCGACCAAGGCGAGCACCGCCGCCTGTATGGCAATGGATAGATGCGGCAATTCGGCCAGCGCGATCGCCATGATCTCCGCCGACAGGATGAAATCGGTGCGGACCGCGCCGCTGACCTGACGGTCCTCCAAAGCCTTGGGATCGGTGATCTCGACCACCTCTTCGGCATGGTGGGCGCCGGTGACCGCCTCGATCACTTTCTCCGTGCCTTCGAAGCAGAGATAGGCGCCGCCGATCATCAGCAAGGGCGTGATCGCCCATTCGGCCCAGGCGCTCAGCGCGAGCGCGCCCGGCAGCAGGAACAGCAGCTTGTTGCGGAGCGAGCCGAGCGCGATCTTGCCGATGATCGGCAATTCGCGATCAGGCGAGAGGCCGGTAACGTAACGCGGAGTGACGGCGGTATCGTCGATCACGACGCCCGCGGCCTTGGTGCCGGCGCGACCGGCGGCGCCCGCGACATCGTCAAGCGACGCAGCGGCCAGCTTGGCAAGCGCCGCCACGTCGTCCAGCAATGCTACCAACCCACCGGCCATGCGATCCCCCTGTTACGATGATGCGGCGCTAGCGCGGACAAACGCGCAGCGCATGCGAAAAGCGGCATTGGGCCACGTCGCGACGCTCAGCTCTCCGGTGCAACCTCGTCCGCCACCGTCGCGCCACGGGTGCCGCGCGGCTTGGGTTGGCCGGTCGTCGTGTCGCACTCGACCTGGCGCTCCGCCTCGGCATTGACGGAGGCGCCGAGCAGGATCGCATAAGCGGACACGTACAGCCACATCAGCAGCACGACGACCGCACCCAGCGAGCCATAAGTGGCATTGTAATTGCCGATCGTGGCGGCATAGGCGCCGAAGCCCAAGGTCGCGAGCAGCCACAGCACCGTCGCCAGCACGGAGCCCAGCGAAACCCAGCGCCATTGCGCATCATGCCGGTCGGGGGCGTAGCGATAGGCGGCACCGATCGCGAAGCAGGCCAGACTGGCAGCAATAATCCAGGTCGCCGCCCCGATCGTGATCGTGGTCACATCGCCCAAGCGGTTGGCCCATTTGCCGAGCAAGGTCAGCACGGATGCGGCGAGCAAACCCACCAGTGCCACCGCAATGGCGGCGACGATCATCACGAACGAGATGATCGTCGTCTTGATCAGCGAGCGGCGCTCGCGCTGTTCGTAGACGACATTCAGCGCCATGATAATTGCACCGCTGGCGCGGGTCGCACCGTAGATCGACACGAGCAAGGCCAGCAACAGGCCAAGCCCCTTCTTCCCGGTCGAGGCGGTGACGAGGCTGACGATCTGATCAAGGATCAGCTTGGCCGCATCCTTGGGAACGACCTCGATAATCTTGCGCATATGATCCGCGATGGTCGATGGATCCGCGATCAGGCCATAGGTCATCACCAGCGCGGCCAGCAGCGGCACGAACGCCAGAAAGGCATAGAAAGCGACGCCCGCCGCCATCAGACTGATATTGTCGTCGCCGGTCTTGGCCCACACGCGCCCCAGCACCTCGCGCCAGGCGCGGCGGGGGAAAGAGAGCGGGTTCGCCGCCTCCCGCCCATGCGGATCGTCCGCCGGCCCCGCCATCTGTGCGGTGCTCGCCATCATCATAACTCCCTGTCTTTCCTGACGAACGCATGAGTGGCCCTGCCGATGCGTCGCCGCTATGATTTGCCCGTGTCGCGCGAGAATGACTTCATCGCCCTGCTGAAGCCGCTGGCGCGCGACCCCGCCGCCCGCGGCCTGGTGGACGACGCCGCCGTCCTGACGGTCGGCGGTGCCGCATTGGTCCTGACCCACGACATGCTGGTGGAGGGCGTCCATTTCCTGCCCGATGATCCGATGGGGGATGTCGCCTGGAAGCTGGTCGCGGTGAACCTCTCCGATCTGGCGGCGAAGGGCGCGCGCCCGATCGGTGTTTTGCTTGGCTATGCTTTGGGCGACAGCGTCGAGGATGCTGCCTTCGTCGCCGGATTGCAGGCGGCGCTGGAGGCGTTCGACGTTCCGCTGCTCGGCGGCGATACGGTGCGGATGCCGCCGGGCGCGCCGCGCGCCTTCGGCCTGACCGCGATCGGCGAGGCGGGCCCTGCCGGCGCGCCGTCCCGCGCAGGGGCCCAGGCAGAGGATATCCTGTACGTAACCGACCGGATCGGCGCGGCCGGGCTGGGACTGACGATGGCGCAGGGCCGTCGCGACGGAGCGCCGGAATGGCTTGCCGCCTATCGCCGGCCACAGCCGCGTCTGGCCGAAGGGCGCGCGCTGGCGCCACTGGTCCATGCGATGGCCGACCTGTCCGACGGCCTGCTGATCGACGCGGCACGCATGGCGGCGGCAAGCGGACTCGCGCTGGAGATCGATCTGGCGGCCGTGCCGGTGGCGGGCGAGCAGGATCGCGCCGCGCGCCTGGCCGCGGTGACGGCCGGCGACGATTATGAACTGCTGTTCGCGGCGCCGCCGGGACTGCAGCTGCGCCATCCGGGCCTGGCCGACATCACCGCGATCGGGCGGTTCGCGCCGGGCGCCGGGCTGTCGCTGCGCGATGAAAATGGCCCCGTGCCCCTCCCCGCGCGACTGGGCTATGAGCATGGCTCAGGCTGAAAAAAAGCCTGCCAGATCGGATAAATACGGCTCTATTCAGCCGTCTTGCCGCTGACACCAAGTGGTCCTAACCTCCCCCCAAACCCAGCCGCACAATGATGTGGTGATAATATAGGGGAATTAGGACGATGCTGCTGATTGTCGAACTTGCCATTCTCTTTGGCGTTCTTGCCGTACTCTATGGGATCATTACCGCGATGCAGGTGTTGCGCGCTCCGGCGGGCAACCAGCGGATGCAGGATATCGCCGCCGCGATTCAGGAAGGCGCGGGCGCCTATCTCGCCAAACAATATAGCACGATCGCCATCGTCGGCGTGGTCGTGGCGCTTCTCGTCTACGGGTTCCTCGGCACGATCCCCGCGATCGGATTCGCGATCGGCGCGATCCTGTCGGGCGTGACCGGCTTCATCGGCATGAACATTTCGGTCCGGGCCAATGTCCGCACCGCCGAAGCGGCCCGCCATTCGCTCCAGGGTGGCCTGACTATGGCGTTTCGATCCGGCGCGGTCACGGGCATGCTGGTCGCCGGCCTCGCTTTGCTCGCGATCGCCGGCTATTTCTTCGCGCTGGTGCAGAGTGGCATGACCCCGACCAGCCGGCCGGTGATCAACGCGCTCGTCGCGCTCTCCTTCGGCGCATCGCTCATTTCCATCTTCGCGCGGCTGGGTGGCGGCATCTTCACCAAGGCCGCCGACGTCGGCGCCGACATGGTCGGCAAGAATGAGCTGGGCTTCGATGAGGATGACGATCGCAACCCCGGCGTGATCGCGGACAATGTCGGCGACAATGTCGGCGACTGCGCCGGGATGGCGGCCGACCTGTTCGAAACCTATGTCGTCACGATCGGCGCAACGATGGTGCTGGTCGCCCTGCTCGTCGCGGGGACCGACGCCGCCAAGTTGATGACGTTGCCGCTGCTGGCAGGCGGGGTCTGCATCGTGACCTCGATCATCGGCACCTTCTTCGTGCGCCTTGGCAAGGGCTCGATCATGGGCGCGCTCTACAAGGGGTTCGTGGTCACCGCCCTGCTGTCGATCCCGGCCTTGTGGTGGGCGACACACCTGATCTTCCCCGACATGAATGCGATCATCGGCGGTGCCGCCGAAGCGACCAGCGTCGACACCGCCCCCGCGGTTGCGGCGCATACCGCCTTCACCGCGATGGACCTGTTCTGGTGCATGCTCGTCGGGCTGGGCGTCACCGGGCTGATCGTTTGGATCACCGAATATTATACGGGCACCAACTACCGCCCCGTCCAATCGATCGCCAAAGCATCGGATTCCGGCCACGGCACCAACGTGATCCAGGGACTGGCGGTCTCGATGGAATCGACCGCACTGCCGACGCTGGTGATCGTGGTCGGCATCGTCGCCAGCTACCAACTGGCGGGCTTGATCGGCATTGCCTTTGCCGCCACCGCGATGCTGGCGCTGGCCGGCATGGTCGTCGCACTCGATGCATATGGCCCGGTCACCGACAATGCCGGCGGCATTGCCGAAATGGCGGGTCTGGAGGGCGAGGTGCGCGAGCGGACCGACGCTCTGGATGCGGTCGGCAACACCACCAAGGCAGTGACCAAAGGCTACGCGATCGGATCGGCCGGTCTGGCGGCGTTGGTGCTGTTCGCGACCTATACCGAGGATCTGTCACAATTCTTTGGCGACGTCGCGGTCAACTTCTCGCTGTCCAACCCCTATGTCGTCGTCGGATTGCTGCTCGGCGCCCTGCTGCCCTATCTGTTCGGCGGGATGGCGATGACCGCCGTCGGCCGCACCGCCCAAGCGGTGGCGCAGGACATTCGCGCGCAATTCAAGGCCAATCCCGGCATTGCGGATCGCAGCGTGCGCCCCAATTATGCGCGCACGGTCAGCCTGGTCACGACGGGCGCGATCAAGGAGATGATCGTCCCCTCGCTGCTGCCGGTGCTGGCACCCGTCGTCGTCTACTTCGCCGTCACGGCGGTTGCCGGTCAGGGCAACGGCTTCGCCGCGTTGGGCGCGTTGCTGATGGGTGTGATCGTTTCCGGCCTGTTCGTCGCCATTTCGATGACGTCGGGCGGCGGCGCATGGGACAATGCCAAGAAGGTGATCGAACTGGGCGCCTATGGCGGCAAGGGTTCGCCCGCGCACCAGGCGGCGGTGACCGGCGACACGGTGGGCGATCCGTATAAGGACACGGCGGGCCCGGCGGTGAACCCGATGATCAAGATCACCAACATCGTCGCCCTGCTGCTGCTGGCGGCACTGGCCGGGCACGGCGGCTGATCCACGCCTCGCACCGTCACCCGCACACGTTCCGGGTGACGGTGTGTCCGACTGCCCCTAGGCGCTCCGGCCTAAGCGTGTATCGTCGCGCGTCGATCGAGGGGAAGTAAGCGCGCATGACCGGTCATTTGCTCAGCCTGGTGGGCATCGTCCTGATATTGGCGGTCGCATTCGCGCTGTCTTCGAACCGAAGCTGGATCCGCCTGCGCGTGGTCGGCGCCGCCTTCGCGCTGCAGGTCGGGATTGCCGTACTGGTTCTGTACGTCCCCGCGGGCCAGCGCGTGATTGCGGGCATGGCGGAAGGCGTCGGCGCGTTGCTGGGTTATGCCGCCCAGGGCACGGCCTTCCTGTTCGGGCCATTCGCCGCATCGCCCTTGGGCCAAAATTTCGCGCTGCAGGCGCTGCCGGTGATCATCTTCTTCGCCAGCCTGGTGTCGATCCTTTACCATCTGGGCATCATGCAGCGGATCGTACGCTGGCTCGGCGGCGCGATCGAAGCGGTGGTCGGCATCAGCAAGGTCGAAAGCCTGTGCGCCGCCGCCAACATCTTCGTCGGTCAGTCGGAATCGCCGCTGGTGATCCGTCCCTATCTCGCCGCGCTGCGTCCCTCCCAATTATTCCAGGTGATGACCAGCGGCATGGCCGGCGTGGCGGGCACGATCCTGGCCGCTTATGCCTCTATGGGCATCCGCATCGAATATCTGCTCGCCGCCAGCTTCATGTCCGCGCCCGGCGCGATCCTGATGGCCAAGATGATGATGCCGGACGATCCCCGTGAACTGGCGCTGCCGATCAACGAAATGGTCGACACCAGCCATGCGGACGAGGACGAAAAGCCCGCCAACGTGATCATGGCGGCCGCACAGGGCGCGCAGCTGGGTGTGCGGCTGGCGGTAATGGTCGGCGCGATGGTGTTCGCTTTCGTCGGCCTCGTCGCGCTGGCCAACGGCATCTTGTCGGGCTTTGGCGACTGGTTCGGGGTCTCCGGCCTGACCTTCCAGCGGATCCTGGGCTACATCTTCGCGCCGGTCATGTATTTGATCAGCGTGCCATGGGATCAGGCGGGTGCCGCCGGTGGCCTGTTCGGCGAAAAGATCGTCCTCAACGAATTCGTCGCCTATATCCATCTCGGCAAGATCGCCTCGGGTCTGAGCGCGCATAGCCAGGCAGTCGTCACCTTCGCGCTATGCGGTTTCGCCAATTTCAGCTCGATCGCGATCCAGATGGCCGTGACCGGTGGGCTCGCCCCCAATCAGCGGCCGATGATCGCCAAGCTCGGGCTGAAGGCATTGCTCGCGGGCAGCCTGGCGAACCTGATGTCGGCCGCGCTGGCGGGCATCCTGATTGCTTAAAGGCTGACCCACCACCGCCCCGCTCATGGTGAGGTGAGACCGAGTGGCCTGCAGGGCCGTATCGAGGGTTCGTATCGCAGCACGCTCCTGCCGGGTCCTTCGACACGTGCTCCCGATAGCTGCTAACGCAGCTACTCGATCCCTGCTCAGGATGAGCGCGAAGGGGGCGCACCCTATCGCCGGAACCAATGCGCATAGCTGAACCAGGCGGTGATGCCGGCCGCGATCAGCCCGCAAAAGCCGACCACGCCCCAGAAGGCCCATGATTCATGCGCGCCGGGTATCCCCTCGACGTTCATCCCCAACAGGCCGGTCAGGAACGTCAGCGGCAGGAAGATCAGCGCGACGATCGACAATAACAAAGCCCGATTTTCGATCTGCTCGGACCGCAAATCGGTCAGCTGTTCGTGGATCAACGCGGATCGCTCCCGCACCGCCTCCAACTCTTCGGCCATGCGCGCGAAGCGATCGGCCGCCTCGCGCAGATGCAGCCGATCATCTTCCTCCAGCCAGGGCGCGTCGAGCTCCGCCAGACGGGACAAGGCCTCGCGCTGCGGGGCCACGAACCGGCGGTAGACGATCGCGTCGGACCGGGCCTCGGCAATCTTCCGCCGGGTGTCGTAGGCATGCTCCGGCTCAAGCGCCAATTCGCAATCGTCGACCAGATCACCGAGCGCGGCGATCACCGGATCGACCCGTTTGGTAATGATCATCGCCAGATGCGAAATGAGATCGCCGGGGTCCTTGATGCTCCCGGCGGTCATCTGATCGCGCAGCACGTCCAGCCCATCGAGCGGGTGGAAGCTGACCGATATGGCACGGCCATGTTCGACCCACGCCCGGATCGACACGAGGCGATCCTGCTGCTCGTCCCCCGGCAAAGACGGCCCGCGCAGATTGATCAGGGCGCCATCGTCGATCGCTTCGCTGCGGGGACGGGTTTCGGTGGCTGTCAGCGCATAGATCACACTGCTCGGCATGCCGCCATGCTCGTTCAGCCAGCGCAGCGTCTCCTGCTCGCGCCCGTCGAGGTGGATCCACACGAAGGCGGGCGGCGGCGCGCGCCGGGCGCAGGCCTCGGCGGGATCGACCTCATGACCCTTGCCGTCGGACTGCAGTTCCAGCGCCCAGCGATTCATGGCCGTTCCCAGATAAGATGAACCGTCACCCCGGGCAGCGATCCTGCCGGCGGATCACCGACGATCCGTTCCGCATCGGCGCGGGCGCGATCGAGAATCGCGATCGGCACATCGGGGCTGTGATAGATGCGGTCAGCCAGGCCCAGCAGCCGCGCCGCCCGCAGCGTCAGGGCTTCGGGATCGGCGGAGGTGACGCGCAGCGCGTGATGGCTATCCTGGCCAGCCGCCGCCGCTGCGATGGCGCCGTCCGGATCCGCATGATCGGCGAGCGGATCCAGCGGCCCGCCGGCCGCGAGCAGCGCGCCGATCGCGCGGCGGCGCTCTTCGACGGTCGGGAAACGGGCACGCAACGAGTTTCGCGCCGCATACAACGCCTCCGCCAGCCGGCCGAGGCGCGCCGGCAGCAAGGTCTCCAGCCGCTGGCGCACGGCCGCAGCCAGGCCGGCCGAAACGCCGCCGGTACCGATCGCGATCAGCACCGGATCGCGATCGATGATCGCCGGCAAAGTGAAATCGCATTGATCGGGCCGGTCGACCACATTGACAAGGATACCGCGCTGCTTGAGCCGGGCGACAGCCGCATCATCGTCGGCCGCGACGATCGCCAGCGCGGCCTGGGCATCCTCGCCAACCAATATTGCGCCCGCCCGCTCCAGCAATCGCGCCTTCGCTTCCGCCATCGGGCCGGATCCGATCAGGATGACCGGCCGGCCCTGCAGGCGTACGAAGATCGGAAGGCTATGCGTGGCGGCCTCGGGTCAGATCGTTTTGACGTAGGCGCGGATCGTGTCGGCGATGTCGGCCCGTTCCAGCGCCAGCGCGATGTTGGCGATGATGAAGCCGGCCTTTTCGCCGCAATCGTGGCGGACGCCGTCGAAGGTCTGGGCATTGAACGGCTGCTTGCCGATCAATTCGGCCATGGCGTCGGTCAGCTGGATCTCGCCGCCGGCGCCCTTCTTGCCCTCGGCCAGGATGTCGAGCACTTCGGGTTGCAGGATGTAGCGGCCGACCACGGCGAGCCGCGACGGGGCGGTTCCTGCCTTGGGCTTTTCGACCATGCTCTTGACCTCGGTCACCGCGCCATCGGCCTTGCCCGGCGTGACGATGCCATAACGGTCAGTATGCTCCTCCGGTACCTCGACCACCGCGACGACATTGCCGCCCTGCGCCTCATAGGTGTCCCGCATCTGCGACAGGCAGGGGCGGTCCGGATTCCACAGCAGTTCGTCGGGCAGCAGGACCGCGAACGGTTCGTCGCCGATGAACTGGCGTGCACACCATACGGCATGGCCCAGACCCGCCATCTGCTGCTGGCGGACGAAGGCCGCCTGGCCGGGCTCCAGCCGGGTCGGGCGCATCGCCTCCAAAATGGCATGTTTGGCTTTGGCGTTGAGATCATGCTCGATCTCGAACGCGCTATCGAAATAATCCTCGATCGCATGTTTGCCGCGACCGGTGACGAAGATCATCTGCTCGATCCCCGCCGCACGGGCTTCGTCGATCGCATATTGAATGAGCGGGCGATCGACGACGGGGAGCAGTTCCTTGGGAACCGCCTTGGTTGCGGGAAGGAATCGCGTGCCGAAGCCCGCGACCGGAAACACTGCCTTGCGTACAGGCTTGATCGTCATACTGTCCTCAGAGCCAGGGTGGAAGACGGTCGGCCGCTATCAGTGCTTCGATCGGCTGACGATCGCGCACGATCGCCCACCGATCTTCAGACACCATCGCTTCGGGCACAAGCCCTCGCGAATTATAGGTGTTGGCCATCGTCGCCCCATAGGCACCCGCGGTCATGAAGGCGACCAGATCGCCGGCAACAACCTGATCCATTTCGCGGGTACGGGCGAAGGTGTCGCCCGTCTCGCAAATCGGCCCGACAATGTTGGCGCGAAAGTGTTCGCCCTGTGGCGCAACCGCCTGGATATCATGCCACGCATCGTAGAGGCTGGGGCGGAGCAGATCGTTCATTCCGGCGTCAACGACCACGAACGGATCATTCTTGCCCGCTTTGACCCGGATGACGCGCGTCAGCAGGATACCGGCATTGCCGACGATGACGCGGCCGGGCTCAAAGATCAGCCGCACGTTCCAGCCCGCGGTCACGTCCTGCACCATCGCGCCGTACGCGGCCGGCGTCGGCGGTGCCGGCACCGCCGGATTGTAGGGGACGCCCAGGCCGCCGCCCAGATCGGCGGTCAGGATGGTGTGGCCCGCGGCGCGCAAGGTGGCGATAAGCTGGCCGACCCGCAGGAAGGCGGCGCGGCTGGGCGCCAGATCGGTCAGCTGGCTGCCGATATGGACGGCGACACCGACCGGATCGAGCCCGGGCAGCGTGGCGACGCGGGCATAAGCATCCGGCGCGCGATCGATGGCGATGCCGAATTTATCGTCGGCGCGGCCGGTCGAGATCTTGCTGTGGGTGCCGGCGTCGACATCCGGATTGACGCGAAACGCGACGCGCGCCGTCACCCCGCGCGCGCTCGCCACTTCGGACAGCGTCTCCGCTTCCTCCAGAGATTCGAGGTTGAACTGGCCGATACCCTCGTCCAGCCCCAGCGCCATCTCCTCCGCGGTTTTGCCGACGCCGGAGAAGACGATCTTTTCGGCCGGGATTCCGGCCGCCAGCGCCCGGCGCAATTCGCCCCCGGACACGACGTCGGCACCCAGACCGAGCCGGGCCAATGTCGCCAGCACGGCAGCATTGGGATTGGACTTCACCGCGAACGCAATCAATGGATCGTCGACGCCGGCCAGCGCCTCACGAAACACGCGCACGTGCCGTTCGATCGTGGCGGCGGAATAGACATAGATCGGCGTGCCCGCCTCCGCCGCGATCTGCGGCAGCGGCACGTCTTCGGCGTGCATCACGCCGTCCTTGAATTCGAAATGGTTCATCTATTTGGGCGGCAGATCGAAGGGATCATCGGGGCGCGGTTGCGACTTGGTCAACAATTCGTCGCTGCGGCCCGGCCGTTCCGAAGGGGGCTGGTTCAGCAACTCCATCGGCCCGGGCGTGGTGGGCGAGGTCGCCGGCTTGGGCGGCAGGGCAGCCCCCTCCGGTGGGTGCAGGGTCTGCTCATTGCCGCAGGCCGCCAGCAAAAGGAGGCCGGAAAGAAGAATCATCCGCTTCATGACGTTGCTCTAGCGTCCGCAATGCGCGCGCGCACCTGATCCGGGGCGGTGCCGCCATGGCTGGTCCGGCTGGCAACGGATGCATCGACCGTCAGCACGCCGAAGACACGCGCGTCGATCCGCGGATCGATCGCCTGCAGCGCCTCCAGCGGCAGCGCCGCAAGCGCGATCCCCTCGCTTTCGGCCAGCTTCACCGCGCGACCGGTAATGTGATGGGCTTCGCGGAAGGGGATATTGCCCTCGCGTACCAGCCAGTCAGCGAAATCGGTCGCGGTCGAGAAGCCCGCCTCGGCCGCCGCGCGCATCCGTTCCGGCACGAAATGCGTCGTTTCCACCATGCCGGTCATCGCCGCGATCGACAAAGCCAGCAGATCATGCGCCTCGAACACGGGCGGCTTATCGTCCTGCATGTCCTTGGAATAAGCGAGCGGCAGACCCTTCATCGTCATCGTCAGCGCCACCATGCAGCCGGCGATCCGGCCCGAATGGCCCCGTACCAGTTCCGCCGCATCCGGGTTGCGCTTTTGCGGCATGATCGACGACCCGGTCGAATAGGCATCCGGCAAAGAGATGAAGCCGAAGGGCTGGCTCGCCCAGATCACGAACTCCTCCGCCATCCGCGACAGATGCAGCGAACATTGGGTGGCCGCCATCAGGTAATCGAGCGCGAAGTCGCGATCGGACACCGAATCGAGCGAGTTGGCGGTCGGGCCGTCAAAGCCCAACGCGGCCGCGGTGGCATGCCGGTCGATCGCGAAACCCGTGCCCGCCAGCGCGGCACTGCCGAGCGGCGACCGGTTGAGCCGCGCGCGCGCATCGGCGAAGCGCGAACGATCCCGCCCGATCATGGCGTGCCACGCCATCAGGTGATGGCCGAGCGTCACCGGCTGCGCCACTTGCAGGTGGGTGAAGCCGGGCATGATCGTCGCGGCATGTTCTTCGGCGCGCGCCAGCAAAGCGGTCTGGAAGGCGGCAAGCCCCGCCTGCACCGCATCCATCGCGTCGCGCACCCACAAGCGGAAGTCGGTCGCGACCTGATCATTGCGCGAACGTGCGGTGTGGAGCCGCCCGGCAGCTGGGCCGATCAGCTCGGCCAGACGGCTTTCGACGGTCATATGAATATCTTCGAGCGTCGGATCCTCAGGCGGGCCGTTCGTCTCAAACTCGGATGCGATCTGTGTCAGCCCCTGATCGATCGCCGCGACGTCGGCCGCATCGACTATGCCCTGGGCGCCCAGCATGGCGACATGCGCGCGGCTGGCGGCGATATCCTGGCGCCACAGGCGCTTGTCGAATGGGATAGAGGCGTTGATTTCGCGCATGATGGCGCTAGGCCCATCGGCGAACCGTCCGCCCCACATAGTATTGGAGTCCGACATGCGGCGTAAAGCCCTCGCTTCCTTCACGCTGCTGGCCGCGCTCGGCGGCTGCCATAAGCAAGCCGCCCCCGCGCCGCAAGCGCAGCAGACACAGGCCGCCCCAGTTGCGGCACCGACGGCGGGTGGCCCCGACATGTCCCAGAAGGGGAAATTCATCCCCGAAGTCGAAATCAAGAATGGCGAAGGGGCGTCCGCGAAGCTGTCCGACCTCAAGGGCAAGCCGGTGCTCGTCAATCTGTGGGCCACCTGGTGCGTGCCGTGCATCAAGGAATTGCCGACACTGGACGCGCTGGCCGCCCGCGATGGCGCCAAGCTGCAGGTGGTGGTGGTGAATGAGGATCTGGAGGGCGCCCGCGTCGTCGGCCCCTTCCTGCAGAAGCGGCCGCTGAAGACGCTGAAGCCGTGGATGGATACGGGCAATGCGCTGATGATCCCGCTCAAGACCGCGTCGCTGCCGACGACGATCCTGTACGATGCCAACGGCAAGGAAGTGTGGCGCGTCTCGCGCGATATGGACTGGACGAGCAAGGAAGCCGCGGCGCTGCTGGCACAGGCGGGGTAAGCGCCTAAATTTCCTACCGGTGCCTGACGACGTAAGGGCTATTCTGCGAGACGCAGCGCAGCCGCGTGCGCCACCGTGGCCCTGCAGGCTACATTTGCCTAACTCAGCCCGGGCCTAGAGGCTGAGTCGGCTGGCCTGAATCGGTTTGTGATTCACAAGTTGCGATAAGTCTGATTCAAGCTGCTGGCCGTTGGGAGGTCGGCAGATGTGGGTCGAGCCTATTCAGATGATCTGCGTGAGCGGGTAGCGGCATCGGTGTTGGGTGGCCGGTCGTGTCGGGCGACAGCTGAGCTGTTCGGCGTCAGTGTGGCGAGCGCGGTGAAGTGGTCACAGCGTCTTCGGGCGACTGGCAGTGCCGCGGCGCGGCCGTTGGGGCGCCGGCAGCCGCGCTCCCTTGCGGCGGAGCGAGCGTGGCTGCTGGAGCGGCTGGCGACCAAGCCGGACGTGACGCTGCGTGCGCTGGTTGCGGAACTGGGCGAGCGCGGCGTGGTGACGAGCTACGGTTCGGTATGGCGGATCGTGCGCGAGGCCGGCGTGACGTTCAAAAAAAGACGCTGATCGCCCGCGAGCAGGACCGGCCGGCGATCGACCGGCGTCGGGCGCAATGGCGCAAGTATCAGGGCCGGATCGATCCGCGGCGGCTCGTCTTCATCGACGAAACATGGGCCAAGACCAACATGACCCGACTGCGCGGCTGGTGCGCCCGCGGCCTGCCGCTCGTTGCCAAGGTTCCGCACGGTCACTGGCGCACGCTGACCTTTCTGGCAGCGCTCCGGCACGACCGCATCGACGCACCGCTCGTGCTCGACGGTCCCGTCAACGGCCAGAGCTTCACGGCGTATGTCGAGCAGTTCTTGCTGCCCACCCTCTCGCCCGGCGACATCGTCGTCATGGACAACCTGGGCAGCCACAAGGGCAAGGCCGTCCGCCAGCTCATCCGCTCCGCCGGTGCCAGGCTCCTGTTCCTGCCGCCCTACTCGCCCGACCTCAACCCCATCGAGCAGGTCTTCGCCAAGCTCAAGACATTGCTGCGCAAAGCCGATCCGCGCTCAGTTGAAGCAACATGGCGCCAGATCGGATCACTCCTCGACGCCTTCCCACCAAACGAATGCGCAAACTACCTTCGCAACAGCGGATACGCTTCAGCTTAGATGGATCAGACTCTAGTACGAGGTCGGCGATCTGGCCAAGCTTGCCGACCAGCTTCCCCGTCCAACTGACCCTGCGAATTCGAGCAGGGGTCATGATCTCCATTTCCGAAGCGAAACCACCGATTGACGGATCGCCACCGCTAACCTTTTCGCGAAATGTCGCTCGATCGGTTACCAGGCGATCGAGCATCATTCCCTGGTCGGCTGACAGGGTCGCTTTGGAGGGCGGTAGGGGCCGGGGATCGATGTTCAATAGTCCAGGGCCCTCCTCGCCAGCTCGTTCAACGCTCCACGTTCCGTCGTCACGCCGCGATGCGACGACGCTCCACTCGGTTTTCGTGTGATGCTGTGCCACACCGTAAACGACTATCATGGTGTCAGCGGCAGGCAGGGCTACGCCGAGGCGAGCACGCAAAGCTTCGCCCGGGTGCTGGGATCGCTCGGTCGCAACGCGATCGGGCGCTGCGGCAGCTGCGGATATGCCACATAGGAGCAGCAGCGCAATTGCGGATGTTCGCATGATGATACAGTCCTGCCGACAGATGGGTCTTTACTAACGCGCGTCCGGCAGCTTGATCTCGAACAAGGTCGGCCAGTTCTTGCCGGTAACGTAGAGCCGGTCTGTCTTCTTATCATAGGCGATCCCGTTAGGCACCGCGTCGTCGCCGCTGGCTTTGGTTTGGCGCCACAGCGCCGTCAGGTCGATCCATCCCTTCACCTGGCCGGTGGCGGGATCGATGCGGGCGATCAGCGCGGTCTGCCAGACGTTCGCCAATATCTCGCCATGGACATATTCCAGCTCGTTCAGCAGCGCGACCGGCTGGCCCTCCGCGGTCACCGGCAAGCGCCGCATGACCTTCATCGTCTTGGGATCGAGGAATCGCAGCACCGGCGTGCCATCCGACATGATGATCTGACGACCATCCTGGGTCATCGCCCAGCCCTCGCCGCTATAGGTCCATTTGCCCGCGGGCTTCAGCCCCGGCAGCGTCCAGATGAAGCCTTTGCCGCCATGCCAGACCAACGAATAGAGCCGGTCGCCCCAATCGACGATGCCCTCGCCGAACAGCGGGCGCGGGATGGTAATGCTCTGGAGGGTGCGGCCGGTCGCCAGCTCCTTCTTGCGGATGAAGCTCTGTCCCTCATAGCCGGTACTCTCATAGAGCCAGCCGTCGCGGATCAGGAGGCCTTCGGTGAAGGCGCTGGTGTCATGCGGAAACGTCCGCACGACCTGGGCCGGCGCCACCGGCAGTTTGGCCTGCGCCACACAGGCGACGGCGACAAACAGCAAGGCGAAAAGAAGCCGCATCATCGCCGCTGCACCACACGTCCATCGATCGCGGCGAGGCCGAGGCCGATCAGCGCCATCCCCGCAAAGTGGCGCGGCGCGAGGCTTTCGCCCAGCAGGAAGGTTCCAAGCAGCACGGCCGTGATGGGAATCAGGAAGGTCACCAACAGGGAGTTGGTCGCTCCGGCCGATGCCAGCAACCGGAAATAGAGAATATAGGCGATTGCGGTCGAAAAGAAGGCAAGCGCCAGGAGCGCAGACCACGCCCCGCCGGTCGGCGCGGAGGCGTGCCATGGCGGTTCGAACAGCAGCACCAAAGGCAGTAGGATCGCCGCGGCGGCGCTCAGCGACCCGCTGGCGACCGCGACGGGGGCCACGCCCATCGCCCGGAAACGCCGCCCCCACACGCCGGCAAGCGCATAAGACAGTGTCGCGCCGAGGCAGGCGATCTGCGCCACCACGTTGGTTCCGATCTGGCCGAGCAGATCCGCCCCGATCATCACCGCCACCCCGGCAAAACCCAGCAGCACACCCGCCATCCTGGCGGGCGTCATCCGCTCGTCTTGCGTAAACAGGTGCGCCACGATGACGCCCCAGATCGGCGTGGTCGCGTTCAGGATCGATGCGAGGCCGGACGGGATGGTACGCTGGGCCGTGGCGAACAGGAAGAAGGGCAAGGCATTGTTGAGCAAGCCCAGCAGGAACAGCGCCGAGACCGCGCCGGGCGGCAAGGCAAGCGACTCGCGCCGAAAAAGCCGCCATACCCACAGGAATATCGCGGCAAGGCTGACGCGCAGCAGCACCAGGGTCAGCGGCGTGACCGAGCGGATCGCGATCCCGATGAAGTAGAAGGACCCGCCCCACAGCACCGACAGGATCAGCAGGATGATCCAGTCGGTGCGGGACATTTGCGTGCTCATGCGACGATCCTAGCGGCCTGCAACCATCGCGCGCATCCCGTCGCTTGCGCTCAAATTAGTCGCGCAGCAGTTCGTTGATCCCCGTCTTGGACCGCGTCTGCGCATCGACCTGCTTGACGATCACCGCGCAATAGAGGCCGGGGCCGCCATCCTTGCCGGGCAGCGTGCCTGGCACCACAACCGCATAAGGCGGCACGCGGCCCATGAAGACCTCGCCCGTGGCGCGATCGACGATCTTGGTCGAGGCGCCGAGATAGACGCCCATCGAGAGGACCGCGCCCTCCCCGACATGCACGCCTTCGGCCACTTCGGAGCGCGCGCCGATGAAGCAACCATCCTCGATGACCACCGGCCCGGCCTGGAGCGGTTCCAGCACGCCGCCAATGCCGACGCCGCCGGAGATGTGGACGTTGCGCCCGATCTGCGCGCAGCTGCCGACCGTCGCCCAGGTATCGACCATCGTGCCCTCGCCAACATAGGCGCCGATATTGACGAAGCTCGGCATCAGCACCGCGCCCTTGCCGATGAAGGCGCCATGCCGGACGACGCAGCCAGGCACGGCGCGGAAGCCGGCGGCGCGGAAATGCTCTTCATCCCAATGCGCGAACTTGGTCGGCACCTTGTCGAAGGCCGGTCCGCCGGCGGCGCCGCCGACGATGCGGGCATTGTCGTTCAGGCGGAAGGACAGCAATACCGCCTTCTTAAGCCATTGATTGACCTGCCAGTCATGGCCGGCCTTCTCGGCGACGCGGTATGTGCCCGCGTCCAGCCCGGCGAGCGCGGCTTCGACCGCATCGCGTATTTCGCCCCTCGTCTCGATGGTGAGCGTATCGCGCGCCTCCCAGGCGGCGTCGATCGTGGCTTCGAGCGTCATTCTTCCCCCATCTTATCTTCAAGCCATTGGCCGAGGTCGGCGGTCCGGTAGTCGATCCCGTCCTCCTTGTCCTCCCCGACCTGTTCGGATCCGTTATCAATCCACAAGGTGGTGATGCCGAGCCGCTTGGCCGGGGCCAGATTGCGGGCGAGATCGTCGGCAAACAGCGCCCGCGCCGGATCGACCCCGAACGCCTCCACCATCGATTGATAGGCGCGCGGATGCGGCTTGGGCTGATAGGCCATGGCGTGGATGTCGTGGATCGCCTCGAACGTCTGCGACAGGCCGACGCGCGCCAGCACGCGCTCGGCGTAAGGCGTATCGCCATTGGTGAAGATCAGCTTGCGCCCAGGCAGCCGCGCGATCGCCTCGACCAGGCGCCGGTCTTCGCGCAGGACGTCCATCTCGATCGCGTGGACATCCGCCAGGAATTCGTGTGGATCGACCCCGTGATCCGCCATCAGGCCCGACAGGGTCGTGCCATGCTGGCGGAAATAGCTTTTCTGAAGCGCATAGGCTTCCTCGTGCGGCAGCCCGGTCAGCCGCGCGACATAAGCGGTCATACGCTTGTCGATCAGCCCGAACAGATCCGACGCCGCCGGATAGAGCGTATTGTCCAGATCGAAGATCCAGGCGTCGATATGGGCAAGCGCGGGGTTCATGGGCGTGCCGCTATCGTGAGTCGCCCGGTGCGGCAACTCTCTGCGACTCCGGCTTCGGCTCGGGAGCTGGAGCCAAACCCGCCCCGCTCATGCTGAGTAGAGACCGAGTAGGCGCATGAGCGCCGTATCGAGGGCTCGTATCGAAGCACGCTTTCGTGAGGATCCTTCGATACGGGCTCTCGCTACGCTGCTGACGCAGCTACTCGATCCCTACTCAGGATGAGCGGATAGCAGGGGCAGGTGTTAGACCGCCTCGGCTATAAATAGCTCGCCAGATCCGCCGGCTCGATCAGCACTTCACGCCGGCCGACATGGTCGGGAGTCGAGATGATGCCCTGTTTCTCCATCCGTTCGATCAGACGGGCAGCGCTATTGTAGCCGACGCGCAGCTGGCGTTGCAGCCAGGAGGTCGAGGCTTTGCGATTCTCCACCACCAGCTGCACGGCCTTGCGATAGGTTGCCGTTTCCGGATCGTCCGGACCGGTCGGCGCGCCTTCGATCTCGTAACTGCCTTCCAGCGGTTCCTCGGTGACCGCCTGGATATATTCGGGCGGTCGCTGCGCCTTCCAATGGTCGGCGACGCCACGCACCTCGTCGTCGGAGACGAAGGGCCCGTGCACGCGTACGATCTGCTTGCCGCCGGCGACGTAGAGCATGTCGCCCTTGCCCAGCAATTGTTCGGCGCCCTGTTCGTTGAGGATGGTGCGCGAATCGATCTTGGAGGCGACCTGGAAGCTGATCCGGGTCGGCAGATTGGCCTTGATCACGCCGGTGATGACGTCGACCGAAGGACGCTGCGTCGCCATGATCAGATGGATGCCCGCCGCGCGCGCCTTTTGCGCCAGCCGCTGGATCAGGAACTCCACTTCCTTGCCCGCGGTCATCATCAGGTCGGCGAGCTCGTCGACCACGACGACGATCATCGGCAGCGGTTCATATTCCAGCTTTTCTTCTTCGTAGATGGGCTGGCCGCTATCGGCATCATAGCCGGTCTGCACGCGCCGGCCGAGCGGCTGGCCCTTGGCCTTGGCCGCCTTCACCTTCTCGTTAAACGAGGCGAGGCTGCGCACCTGGATCGTCGCCATCATGCGATAGCGCTCCTCCATCTGCTCCACCGTCCATTTCAGCGCGCGGATCGCCTTGGCAGGCTCGGTCACGACCGGGGAGAGGAGATGCGGGATATCGTCATAGACGCTGAGTTCCAGCATCTTGGGATCGATCATGATCATGCGACACTGATCGGGGGTGAGCCGATACAGCAGCGACAGGATCATCGCATTCAAGCCGACCGACTTGCCCGAACCGGTCGTACCGGCAACGAGCAGATGCGGCATCGGCGACAGATCGGCGATCACCGGATCGCCGCCGATATTCTTGCCCAGGATCAGCGCGAGATTGCCCGGCCCCTGATTCTCGAACTGGTGGCTGGCGACCAGTTCGGACAGGACCACGCTTTCGCGCTTCTGATTGGGCAATTCGATGCCGATGACGGTACGGCCCGGAATGGTCGCGACGCGCGCCGACAAAGCCGACATGTTGCGCGCGATATCGTCCGCCAGCGCAACCACGCGGCTCGCCTTGATGCCGGCGGCCGGCTCCAGTTCGTACATCGTCACGACCGGGCCGGGGCGCACCTCGGTAATGTGGCCGCGGACGTGGAAATCCTCGAGCACGGTTTCCAGCAGCCGGGCGTTGCGCTCCAGCGCCGCCTTGTCGAGCTGGCCGGTGACGGGCGGGGGCGGCGGCGACAGCAGGTCGAGCGTCGGCAGCGCCCAGGTGTCCCCCAGATCCAGCTTGGCCTGCCGTTCGCGCTGGCCGCGCTCGCTGGTCGGCGCCTGGCGGACGGGGGTATTGATGGTGGGGCGCGGCGGTTCGACCGCTTCGACGTCGGGTTCGGGCACAGCGGCGCGGACCTTCGCCGGCGCCTGCCGCAGCGGACGCGTGACCGAAACGCGCTCTTCCCGCACGCCGCGTTCCCGCCGCTTCAGCAACGCGGCCCGTTCTTCCGCATCCAGGCCAAGCGACCACAAGGCGATGGTCACGCCGACGATGCCGAGGATAAGGACGGTCGCGATCCGGATCCCCATCGCCCAGCCAGGCTGCACCATGGCGAGCCCGCCATCGATCGCACTCGCCGCGATCAGACCGATCCCGCCGCCCGGCCCCGCCGGCAATACGCCGAGCAGGCCGATATGAACGAGCGCCAGCGCGACATCGCACAACAGCATCGCGAGGATCGTCAGCGGCAAGGCACGCTTCCACTCGCCCGGATGCACGCCGCGCCACAAGCGTAGAGCCACCACCACGAGCGGGGGGATGAGCAAGACGGCCGGGAGGCCGAACAATGTCAGCAGAAGGTCGGCGCCCCAGGCGCCGGGCGACCCCAGGATGTTGCGGACGGGGCCGCCGGCGGCGGTCATCATCGCGGGATCGGTGGGCGAATAGCTCGCCAGGGCGAACGCCAGCAGCATAGCAAAGGCGAGCACCGCGAGCGCGCTCAGCATCGCGCCACCGCGCTGGCCGATCCGCAGCGCCTGGCCGCGCCAATTGCTCCCCTCCGCGATCCGCGTCGCCATTATTCCGCTATCCCTGTCGAACTGGCGTGAATTGTGCCTGAAATGTTCCGCGCGTGCAAACGCGCCGGCGCCGCCGCCGCCCGCGCTTCGGGGCGGACTATCGCGTCCGCGGCAAGGAGGACGACGACGGCCTTAGTGGCGGAAGTGCCGCATCCCGGTGAAGACCATCGCAAGGCCGGCTTCGTCGGCGGCGGCAATGACTTCGCTGTCGCGCATCGATCCGCCCGGCTGGATCACCGCCGTCGCGCCCGCCTCGACCGCGGCCAGCAGGCCATCGGCGAAGGGAAAGAAAGCGTCGGATGCGACGGCAGACCCGATCGTGCGGGGCTCCGCCCAGCCCGCCTTTTCGGCCGCGTCCTTGGCTTTCCAGGCGGCGATGCGCGCGCTTTCCAGCCGGTTCATCTGGCCCGCGCCGACACCGGCGGTGGCGCCGTCCTTGGCATAGACGATCGCGTTCGACTTGACGTGCTTGGCAACGGTCCAGGCGAAACGGCAATCGGCCAGCTCCCGATCGGTCGGCGCGCGTTTCGTGACGATCTTCAGATCATCGACACCGATCGCGCCATTGTCGCGCGTCTGGACGAGCAGGCCGCCCGCAATCGACTTCAGCTGCAGCCCCGCGCGGCGGGGATCGGGCAAGTCGCCGGTGATGAGGAGGCGCAGATTCTTCTTCTTCGCAAAGACCGCGCGGGCCGCATCGTCGGCGGCCGGGGCGGCCACGACTTCGGTGAAGATGCCGGAAATGGCTTCGGCCGTCGGGCCGTCGAGCGGGCGGTTGACGGCAATGATGCCGCCGAACGCCGACACGCTGTCGCAGGCGAGCGCGGCCTTATAGGCATCGATCAGCGTGTCCGCAGTGGCGACGCCGCACGGATTGGCGTGCTTGACGATGACGACGGTCGGCGGGCCGTCGCGGAACTCGCTCACCAGCTCCAGCGCGGCGTCGGCATCGTTATAATTATTGTAGCTAAGCTCCTTGCCCTGAAGCTGCTCGGCCTGCGCGATACCGCGCGCCGAGGGGCCGAGCGGCAGGTACAGCGCGGCTTGCTGGTGCGGATTTTCGCCATAGCGCAGCGCGCTGCCCTTCCGGACGGGGATCGACATGGTTTCGGGAAGAGCCTGGCCCTGATCGGCCGAAGCAAACCATGAGGCGATCATGGCGTCATAGGTCGCGGTCGCCGCAAATGCCTTGGCCGCGAACAGCTTGCGCTGGTCGAGACTGGTCGTGCCTTCCGCGACCGCAGCATAATCGGCGGGGTCGGTCACGATGGCGACATATGCGTGATTCTTGGCGGCGGATCGGACCATCGACGGCCCGCCGATATCGATATTCTCGATGATCTCGTCGCGCGCGGCGCCCTTCGCGACGGTTTGCGCGAAGGGGTAGAGGTTGACCACGACCAGATCGATCGCGCCGATCGCATGCTCTGTCATGGCGGCGGCATGTTCGGGATCATCACGCACCGCCAGCAGCCCGCCATGGACCTTGGGGTGGAGCGTCTTCACCCGCCCGTCCATCATCTCGGGAAAGCCGGTCAGTTCGGATACGTCCAGCACGGTAAGGCCGGCGTCACGCAGCGCCTTGGCAGTACCGCCCGTCGAGACCAGCTCCACCCCCTTCGCGTCAAGGGCCTGGCCCAATTCGGCCAGCCCGGTCTTGTCGGAAACGGAAAGGAGCGCGCGCTTGATCGTGATATCGGTCATGCGCGCGGCCTTTAGCGAACAGTCGTCCGAAGGCCAGCCCCCCAAATCCGCGAAATCCGGTTTTTGGATGCAGTTTCAGGCGGCCTCACCTATCCCAACAATTGATGACGACGCGTGCACAACCGGCGAACGCCCTCCAGGCCTTCCTCCAAAGTGAAGCAGCGGGCGGCATCCTGCTGATCGGCGCCGCCGCGCTGGCGTTACTCGTTGCCAATAGCGGCCTTGGCCCCGCCTATCAGCATGCCCTGCATGTCGAATTCGCCGGCCTGTCGTTGCTACATTGGGTCAATGACGGCCTGATGGCGATCTTCTTCCTGCTGGTCGGGCTAGAGATCAAACGCGAATTCGTGGTCGGGCACCTCGCCAGTGGGCCCAGCCGGATCCTGCCGGGGATTGCGGCGCTCGGCGGGATGATCGTCCCGGCCATCCTCTACATGCTGATTGCCGGCCGGACCGCTGGCCTTGCCCGCGGCTGGGCTATTCCCTGCGCCACCGACATCGCCTTTGCGCTGGGCGTGATCGCCATGCTCGGCAAGCGCGTACCGGTGTCGCTCAAGATCTTCCTCACGACGGTCGCGATCATCGATGACATGGGCGCGGTCGCGATCATCGCGCTGGTCTACACGGCGGGCATCAAGGCGCTGCCTTTGCTGGCGGCGGCTGCGATCGTCGCGGTGATGATGATGCTCAACCGCAGCGGCGTCACGCGGCTTTGGCCCTATCTCGTCTGCGCGCTCCTGTTGTGGGCGGCCGTGTTGATGTCGGGCGTGCATGCGACCGTCGCCGGCGTGATCGCCGCGATGACGATTCCGGTGCATGATCGGGATGAGGAGACATCCCCGCTTCACCGCCTGGAACATGCGCTTCACCCCTGGAGCGCCTTTCTGATCGTGCCGCTGTTCGGCTTTGCCAATGCCGGCGTTTCCTTCACCGGCATCAAGCTGGCCGATATCCTCTCGCCGCTGCCGTTCGCGGTTGCGATAGGGCTGTTTCTGGGCAAGCAGATCGGCGTGCTGGGATCGGTGTGGCTGGCGATACGATCGCGCTTGGCGACGAGGCCGGACGGGGCCAGCTGGCCGCAAATCTACGGCGTGGCCCTGTTATGCGGGGTGGGTTTCACGATGAGCCTCTTCATCGGCGGACTGGCGTTCGATCAGCCGCTCCTGATCGACGAGGTGAAGATCGGGGTGTTGATCGGCTCGCTCGTCTCCGCGCTGCTGGGCTACGCGCTGCTCAGAATGACTGCCAGACCTGCGTCCGCCGAATAAGCGGTAGCCCTCACACAACCCCAACCGTCCTGCTGAACTTGTTTCAGCATCTATCCATCCACCGGATTGGCGGTGCCTGTGACGCGATGGATGCTGAAACAAGTTCAGCAGGACGAATCGGGGGATCGCTAGCGATCGGCCAAATCCATCAGCCGTCGCTGCGCTTCCTCCATCAGCCACACCCTGATCGCACTGGCGAGGTTGACCGGATCGGCCTGGCCGGTCCGCCCCGCATCGATCCGCGCGACCAGCGCGCTGATCGGCAGCTTCTCCATATCGGCGGCGCGTTTCAACGCGTCCCAGAAGATCGGCTCAAGGCTGACCGAGGTGGCGTGGCCCGCGATCATCACCGAACGTTTGACGGGGCCTGCCATGCCGGCAGGCCTCAATACATGTGCTGGCCGCCGTTGATCGACAGGGTCGATCCGGTGACGAACGCGCCATCTTCCGAACAGAGGAAGGTGACGCCGCGGGCGATTTCATGCGCCTGGCCCAGGCGGCCGATCGGAATCTTTGCCACGATCTTCTGCAAGACCTCGGCGGGAACCGCGGCGACCATGTCGGTATCGATATAGCCGGGCGCGATCGCGTTCACGGTGATGCCGAAGCGCGCGCCTTCCTGCGCCAGCGCCTTGGTGAAGCCGTGAATGCCCGATTTCGCCGCCGCATAATTGACCTGGCCATATTGGCCGGCCTGGCCGTTGATCGAGCCGATATTGACGAAGCGGCCGAACTTGCGGTCCTTCATGCCGGCGAAGGTCGCCTTCGCCATATTGAAGCAGCCGCCGAGATTGGTGTCGATCACCGCCTTCCAATCGTCGTAGCTCATCTTCATGAGCGTGCCGTCGCGCGTGATCCCGGCATTGTTGACGACGATATCGACCGGACCAAGGACGCGTTCGACCTCGGCCACCCCGGCAATGCAGGCTTCGTGGCTCGACACATCCCATTTGAAGACGGCGATGCCGGTCCGGTCGCTGAACGCATTGGCGCGCTCGTCATTGCCCGCATAATTGGCCGCGACCGTCACGCCCTGTTCCTGCAGCGCAAGGCTGATCGCCTCGCCGATGCCACGGGTTCCGCCAGTCACGATCGCAACGCGCGCCATCAGTCTCTCCTCTATATCTCGGTTTCAGCCTAGGAAGCCGCGATCCAGCCCGCAAGCTCCCGCCTCAGCAAAAGTTGCAGCATCTCGATCCCGGGCGCGCCGTCATTCAGGCAGGGTAGATAGGCAAAGTCGGTCCCGCCCGCCTCCAGGAAGGTTTCGCGGCCGCGGATCGCCAGCTCTTCCAACGTTTCCAGACAATCGGCCGAGAAACCCGGAGAAAGGATCGCGATCTTGCGGACGCCCTGACCCGGAAGCGCGGCCAGGGTGACGTCGGTCGCAGGCTCCAGCCATTTCGCGCGACCAAAGCGGCTCTGAAAGGTGACGACCAGCTCGCGGCCCATGGCTTCGCTCAGCAGCCTGGCGGTCTTTTGGCAGTGGCAATGATAGGGATCGCCGAGCTCCAGCGTACGCTGGGGCATGCCGTGAAAGCTGGTGAGGATCGCCTCCGGTTCGAACGGCAAGGCCGCCAGCGACGCCTCCACACTGGTCTTGAGCGCATCGATATAAGCGGGATCGTCATAATAAGGCGGCAAGGTGCGGAGCGCGGGCTGCCAGCGCATCGCTGCCAGCGCGGCAAAGGCGCTGTCGTTGGCGGTCGCGGTCGTGGCCGCGCAATATTGCGGATAGAGTGGCGCGATCAGGATGCGGTCGCATCCGGCCGCCTTCATCGTGCGCAATCTATCGCCGATCGCCGGGCGGCCATAGCGCATCGCATAGTCCACCAGCACGCTGTCGCCAAAGGCGGCGCGCAGGGCCGCGGCCTGCAACGCCGTGATCGCCGCGAGCGGGGAGCCGTCCTCACGCCAGACCTGGGCATAAGCGTGCGCGGATTTCTTGGGCCGCGTGCGCAGGATGATGCCGCGCAGGATCGGCTGCCACAGGATTGGCGGGATTTCGACGACGCGACGGTCGGAGAGGAATTCGGCCAGATAGCGCCGCACCGCGCCGACATCCGCCGAGTCGGGCGTCCCCAGATTGGTGATCAGCACGCCAATCTTCGGCGCGGGGATCGCGGGATGTTCGGGCGGCCGGTTCATGCGAGGCGCAACGGCAGGCTGCGCAACCGCTTGCCGGTGGCGGAAAAGAGGGCGTTGGCGATCGCCGGCGCAGCGACCGGCACACCCAGTTCCGCGACCCCGCCGGGCGCTTCGGTGGAGGGGATCAATTCGACATGCACTTCGGGAATATCCTTGAGGCGAGGCAATGACAGCGCGTCGAAATTGGTCTGATCCGGCAGGCCGCGTGCGAAGGTAAGATGATTGCCCAGCGCCGAGGCAAGCCCCCAGACCAGGCCGCTTTCGATCTGCTGGCGGACGATATCGGGATTGATCAGGCGCCCCGCATCCACCGCCGCGATCATGCGCATAACCCGAATGCGGGCGCCGTCGTGCGATGCCTGCACATAGAGCGCGATGTGGCTGCCGAAGGCGGAATGGCAGGCGAGCCCCTCGCCCGCCTTGGCCTTGCCGCTCCACCCCCCAGCCGCCGCCGCTTGCGCCAGGCACCGCGCGAGCCGGGGCGCCTGCGCCAGCTGGCGGCTGCGGAAGGTCAGGGGATCCGTGCCCGCCCGCGCGGCCAGCTCGTCGACAAAGGATTCGGTGAAGAAGGCGGTGTTGGCATGCGCGCCCGACCGCCAGACGCCGGCGGGGATACCGATATCGGCGGCCGTCTGATCGATCGCCACCGCGGGAATCGCATAAGGTGGCATTGCGCCCTCGACCGCCGCAGGCTCCGCGCCGGACGACCCATGGCCGGTCAGCCGGCGGACCGCGTCGCTTGCGCTGGACGCGGTCGCGATCCGCGCCCGCCAGCCCGCAATCCGGCCCTGCGCATCCAGCCTGGCGGTCATCCGCGCCCTGGCGGGCGGGCCATGACGGCCGCGGCGCATCTCCTCCCCCCGGCTCCACATGACCTGCACCGGGCGCCTGGCCCGGATCGCGAGCGTGGCGGCCTGGATCGCGGCATCGTTTTCCAGTTTGCGGCCAAATCCGCCGCCGACCAGCGTCGGGTAGACGATGACCGTCGCGATCCCCGTCGCCGCCGCGATGGCGGCCCGGGCCAGGCCGGGCGCCTGCGTCGGCATCCACACTTCCAGCCGGTCGCGATCGGCGCGTGCCGTCGCCACCAACGGTTCGATCGTGGCATGCGCCTGCAGCGGCACATCATAGACGGCTTCGATCAGCCCGGCGCCGGCCAGCACATCGTCCGGCTTGCCCGTCTTCACCATCGTTTCGCCCGTGCCGGTCAGCGCGGCGTCGAGAGCCCGGGCGACCCCCGCGCTGTCCGGCAAAGCGCCATTGGTGGCAAAGCGCGGCTGCATGACGTCCAGCGCATGATCGGCCGCCCACCAATTGTTGGCCAGCGCCGCAATCCACCCCTCGCCGCGCACGACCGCACTGACGCCCCACACTTTGTCCGCGGCGGCCATAGTCTCCCCCGCGAGCCGGGTGTCGCCGAGCGGACCGTGGCGGACGCTGGCAAACAGCATGTTAGGCAGGCGCACATCGCCGGCGAAGCGCGCACTGCCATCGACTTTCGCCGGAAGGTCGACCCGCGGCATCGACTTGCCGGAAATATTGCCTTCGCCCGGGCGGCGCAGCGGCGGCCTGACCGGCGGCTTGAAGGCCGCCGCCTCCGCCGCAAGTTCGCCGAAACGGAAGCGATCGTCGCCGCGCACGACGAACCCCGCTTCGGTCTCGCAGGCGCGCCAATCCACCCCCAAACGCTTGCCGGCCGCCATCGCCAGCAGCGCCCGCGCAAACGCGCCGGCCTCGCGAAACGATTGTTCGAAGGCACGGACGGAGGTGGAACCGGCGGTGATCATCAACGCGTGTCGGGTCGCCCATTCGCGTGCCGCCCAGCTGCCGATCCCGCGCAGGAAATGCGGCACATGCGCCGCGCCATAATCGCCCGCGATCAGGCGGTTGGCATAGAGCGGACTGATGGGCGCCGGCTCCACGCCGATCTGCCGCCAATCCGCACCCAGTTCGTCGGCCAGGGCCTGCGGCAACGCCGTCCAGATCCCCTGCCCCATTTCGGCCTGCGGAACGATGACGGTGACGCGGCCAGCGGTATCGATCTTGAGGAAGGCCCCCAGCACGGTCTCACCGGGCAGGGCCGCGACGTTGGGCGAATAGTCGCGCGGCCACAATTCCCAGGCGAGCAGCAAGCCGACGCCCAGCCCGCCGCCGATCAGCAGCGTGCGCCGATCGAAGCCCGTATCTTTCATGTCCGGCGCAACCATCCCGGCCTTGATAGGGTGCGGGCGGTGGCCCGTCACCCTCCTTCCTCCGCGCCGCCAAAGTCATCGCGATCGCGGCGGCCCGCCAAGAGGAGAAAACCAAAAAAACACCAGAAACGAACTTGATGATCCGGGAGGTTTCGCGACGGACCGGGGCCGCCCTATGACGGCAATCCGGTGCGCGCGGCGACGTCGCGCGGCTTGATCGACACGATCAGGACCGCCGCGACGCTGCTGCCAGATCTGAGAAAGAGCGTATCATTGGGAAGGGCGGGTGTCGGATCGCCGAGCCCCAATGTACGTTTAGTGCGTACATATGTCAAGTTTTGGCCGGACCGGCTGGGTAACACGGGACATAGGGCAGGCACCGCGCCAAGCCCCATCCCGGCCGCCTGCCGGGCTACGGCGCCCACATCCCCGGCGCCATCGCGCGCCTCGCGCGCCATGGACCCCAGCCTGCGCTGGGGTGACGCGGGAGGTGGGGCGCGAGCGTTCGGGAAGTCCGGACTATTTTACCGGGGTGGAAGGCGGCTCGGTCGGGTCCATCAGTTTGCGGGTGAAATAGGTCATTTCCAGCGCGACCGCGCGGGCGGCCTGCTTCAGGTTGGCACCGGCGGCGTGGCCGCCTTCGGTATTCTCCCAATAGAGATAGGGCAGGCCATATTCCTTCATCCGGGCGGCGAATTTGCGCGCCTGGACCGGGCCGACGCGATCGTCCTTGGTGGTCGTCCAGATGAAGGGTTCGGGATATTTCCCGTCGCGGCGCAGCGCCTGATAGGGCGAGGTCTTTTCCCAGAAAGCGCGCTCGGCCGGCACGCTCATGCTGCCATATTCACCGACCCAGGACGACCCGGCCGACAATTGCTCATAACGCAGCATATCCAGCAACGGGATCTGGATCGCGACCGCATGCCACAGATCGGGCCGCTGGGTCATTTCGACGCCCATCAGCAATCCGCCGTTCGATCCACCATAAATGCCCAAACGACGCGGCGACGTGATGCGCCGCTTGATCAGATCCTCGGCCACCGCGGCGAAATCGTCATAGACGACCTGGCGCTTCGTCTTGAGGCCCGCTTCGTGCCAGGCAGGGCCGAATTCGCCGCCGCCACGGATATTGGCGAGCACATAGGCGCCGCCCTTTTCCAGCCACAGCTTGCCGCGCGTAGCCTGATAGACGGGCGTTTCGGATACCTGGAAGCCGCCATAGGCATTGAGCAGGGTCGGCGTGCTGCCATCATATTTGATGTCGGCGCGATGGACGATGAAATAGGGAATGCGGGTGCCGTCCTTCGACGTCGCCTCGAACTGTTCGGTCACCAGGCCGGCGGCATTGTAACGCGGCGGCATCGCCTTGATCTCCCGCGCGGTCGCCTGCGCCGCATCCGCCAGCCACAAGGTGGTCGGCACCGTGAAGCTCTGCACGTTGAGATAGGCGTCTTCGCTCAGGCGATCCGTGCTGACGATGCCGATCGAGGCATTGTCCGGCAGCGGGATGCGCTTGGCTGTCCAGCCCGACGTGCCCGGCGCGAAGCTCCAGGCCTGACCGCGGACATTGTCGTAGATCACCGCCAGCACATGATCGCGCGTCGTCGCCACCTCGTCGATCGATTGGCGCGGGCCGGGCGCAAAGACGAGCTGCTGTTCGGCGACCTTGCCGCCGGCAATGCGATAGCCGACCAGCGACCCGGCCTTCAGGCCCTTCCAGTCCTGATCGATGCGCAGCAGCAATTGGTTCGCGGCGAAACCCTGCAGCCGGAACTTGGTCGGCAGATCGAGCTTCGCCGTCTTCTGCCCATCGACCACGAACAATTCGGATTCGAAGAAGGTGACGCCGCGCTCGATCACGGTCAGGCGGTGGCCCTGGCCATCGACGAAACTGTTCGGGCTGGCGCTGACGTCGCTCGGCTTGCCGCGGAAGATCTCCGCCGCCTGCTCCAGCGGCTGGCCACGGCGCAACCGCTTCACGACGAACGGATAGCTCGATGTCGTCATCGTGCCGGGGCCCCAGTCGCGCGCAACCAGCAGGCTGTCCGCATTCTCCCACGTCACGTTCTGCTTCGAGGTGGGCAAGGCGAAACCGCCCTGCACCATGGCGCCGGAGCCCAGATCGAACTCACGCAGCGACGTCGCGTCCTCGCCGCCGTTGGACAGGTTCAGCAGACACAAACGCTCGCCGACCGGTTCGCAATCGGCGCCTTTCCATACCCAGCCCGTCTTTTCGGCCGTGCTGAGCGCATCCAGATCGAGCAAGGTCCGCCACTGGGGCGTGGCGGTGGCATAGCTGGCCGGCGTCGTCGTCCGCCAGATGCCGTGGACATGGCCCGCATCCTGCCAGAAATTGGTGATCTGATCGCCGATCTGGCCGGGCATCGGGATACGGTCCGTCGCTTCGGCGATCTTGACCGCATCCGCATACAGGCCGGCGTAGCGCGGATCGGTTTCCAGCACGGCCAGCGACCGCGTATTTTCCGTCTCCACCCATTTCAGCGATTCGGGCGAAGAAATCTGCTCCAGCCAGATATAGGGATCGGTGGGCGGCGGCGCGGCAATGCTCACCGTGGGGAACGACGCGAGAAGGAAAGCAAGCAACAATCCGCGACGAGACGAAGCCATCTGAAATCCTTTTGAAACATGGGCCATTCCTCGCGCGGGCGCCGGGCGCGGTCAATGGCCGTCCAGCCCGTTTGCCGCTGCGCCTGGCCTCCGCTAGAGCGCGGCCATGAGCCTTCTTGTCCTGGCCGCCGCTGCCGCGGGCCACCTGTCCTTCGCCGACCTGCATCTGTCGCCGGTGGCGCTGGATCTGGGTATCTTTCAAATCCGCTGGTACAGCCTGGCCTATATCGCCGGCATCCTGGTCGGCTGGTGGTATCTGACCAAGCTGATCGCGCAGCCGGGCGCGCCGATGACCCGCCAGCATGCCGACGATTTCGTCTTTTATGCCACGCTGGGCATCATATTGGGCGGCCGGATCATTTACGTCATCTTCTACGATCCGTGGATGCTGGCGACGCCGCTACAGGTGTTCAAATTGTGGGATGGCGGCATGTCCTTCCACGGCGGCGCATTGGGCGTGGTCATCGCCATCTGGTGGCTGGCGCGCCGCAACGGCCTGTCGATGATTCGCTTCCTCGATTATGTCGCCTGCTGCAGCCCGTTCGGGCTTTTCTTCGGGCGGCTCGCCAATTTCGTGAATGGCGAATTATGGGGTCGTGTGACCGACGTATCCTGGGCGATCGTCTTCCCGAGCGGCGATGCCGGCCCCTATCCGCGCCATCCGAGCCAGCTGTACGAAGCGGGGCTGGAAGGCATCGTCCTGTTCGCGATTCTGGCCTACCTCTTCTGGCGGACCCAGGCGCGCTACAAGCCCGGCCTGCTGCTGGGCGTGTTTCTGGTCGGCTATGGCGCCGCGCGCTTCTTCGTTGAATATTTCCGCGAACCCGACGTGCAATTGGGCATCCTGTCCTGGGGTCTTTCGATGGGGCAGACCCTGTCCGCGCCGATGATCATCGTGGGCGTCTGGTTCATCATGACCGCGGAGAAGCGGCGCGTGCGGGTCGAGCCCATAGCCGGCGATGCCAGCGTCTCCTGACCTGACCGATGTGCTGGCGGTCCTGATCGACGCGGACGGCCCGATCTCGATCGAGCGGTTCATGGCCGCGGCCAATGCGCATTATTACGCCACCCGCCCCGCGATCGGAGCGAGCGGCGACTTCGTCACCGCGCCGGAAATCAGCCAGATGTTCGGCGAGATGATCGGCCTTGCCCTGGCGGACCTGTGGCAACGCACGGGCAGCCCCGCCGACGCGGTGCTGGTCGAACTGGGCCCCGGGCGCGGGACGCTGGCGGCCGACATGCTGCGGGCGATGAAGGTCGCCGGGCTGAGCCCGCAGGTCCATCTGGTGGAAACCAGTCCGTTGCTGCGGCAACAACAGGCGGAGCGGGTGCCGCACGCCATCTGGCACGAGGGAATCGAGACGCTTCCGGCGGATTGCCCGCTGCTGATCGTCGCCAACGAATTTTTCGACGCGCTTCCGATCCGGCAGTTCATCAAGACCGGCGGGGGATGGAGCGAGCGGCTGGTGGCAAGGGCCGAAACGGGGTTTGCGCTTGTCGCAGGTCCGCCATCCGCCATGCCCCAGACCGATGCGGCGGAAGCAGCCGACGGCGCGATCCTGGAGAGCAACCCCAGCGCGCGAGCCTTGATGACGGCGTTGACCCGGCGGCTCGCCACACAAGGCGGCGCGTTGCTGGCGATCGATTATGGCCATGTCGATGGCGGCTTTGGCGACACGCTGCAGGCCGTGCAGGATCATCGCTTTGCCGACCCGTTGCTGGCGCCCGGCACGCGGGACCTGACCGCGCATGTCGACTTTTCCGCGCTCGCCCGATCGGCCCGCGACGCGGGGGGCCAGGTGTGGGGACCGGCCGAGCAGGGCCAATGGCTGGTCGCGCTGGGGCTGAGCAACCGCGCGGCGATGCTGGCGCGACGAACGCCCGATCAGGCGGAGACGATCGGTGCCGCCTATCGCCGCCTCACGCACCCCGAGGCGATGGGGACATTGTTCAAGGTCATGGGCGTCACCGCCCCGCACTGGCCCGAACCGGGAGGATTTCTGACATGATACGTCCCTATCAGGCGCAGGCGCTAGCGGCGGTGCCGCACGGCTTTCTCGGGCGGGAAGGCGGGGTGTCAGAGGGTATTTTTGCGGGTTTGAATGTGGGCCTTGGCTCCAGCGACGATCCGACCGCGATCGATGAAAATCGCCGCCGGGCCGTTGCGGCCGTCCTGCCCGGCGCCGCGCTCGCGACCGTGCATCAGGTCCATTCCGCCAAGGCGGTGATGGCGACGGGGCCGTTCGAAGCGGATGCGCGCCCGCATGCCGATGCGATCGTGACCGACCGGCCCGGGCTGCTGCTGGGCATCCTGACGGCCGATTGCGTGCCGGTGTTGCTGGCGGATGCCGAAGCGGGCGTCGTCGGGGCGGCGCATGCCGGCTGGAAAGGCGCGTTGGGCGGGGTGACCGACGCAACGATCGCAGCGATGGAAGAATTGGGCGCGCGCCGCGAACGGATCGCCGCCGCGATCGGCCCCTGCATCGCCCGCGCGTCTTATGAGGTGGACGATGCGTTCGCCGCCCGCTTCGAACAGGCGGATCCGGCCAATGAGCGCTTCTTCGCCGCCGGCCGCGCGGGCCATCAGCAATTCGATATCGAAGCCTATGTGCTGGCCCGGCTGGCAAACGCCGGAATCGTGCGGATCGAAGCGCTTGGCCTGGATACCTATGCCAACCCGCAGAGCTTCTTCAGCTATCGGCGCGCCACGCATCGCGGCGAGGCGGATTATGGCCGCGAAATCGCGCTGATCGGTTTGCCTGCCTGACCCTTACAGACGCTATTGACGATATGTTCCCGTTATGATCCATCTGTCGCTCGGCTGACCCCTGGGCGCGGTGAGTCGACGGAGACGATCATGAGATTGGCGGTGTTCGTGCTGACGCTGATGGCGGCAACGTCGCTTCATGCGGGACGGCCGATTTCGAACGCACGATTGCAATCCCCAGCGGCCGAGGCGGCACCGGATCCGCTGCTGATCGAGGTGCCGGACAGCGAGACGATCGGCGAATATGAGGATTGGCAGGTCGTCAAAAGCAGCACGCTGACCGCAGCGTTGACCCATAACGACACGGGTTCGCTGTTCGGGCTGATGTGCAGCAGCAATGGCTGCACTTATTATGTGAATGCGTCGGCCGAGTGCGATGCGGGGGCGGTCTATCCCGGGCTGATCAATACGGCGGCGGGCGCGATGGCGCTGACGTTGCGCTGTGCCCACGTCAAGGAAGAGGGCCAGCCTTATGCGATCCTGCTCATCGACGAGGATCTTTCCGACGAGCTGGCGGACACGGACGAGATCAGCATCACCATACCCCTGGCGGACGGCAAGGTGGATACGTCGCGCTTCTCGATGGCGGGTGCCGCGGACGCCCAGCAGGACATGCTGGACAATACAGGCGACAGCGGCCAGCCGCCGGCCGAGACGATCTGATCGTCCCGGCGCCGGCGGCCGCCCCGCACCTTAGAATATGATTACTTTACGTTCATCCGTTCGTGCCGAGTAGCGACCGAGTTGCCCGCAGGGCGTATCGAGGGCGCGTATCGAGGCATTGGTGGGTATCTCTCGATACGCGCTCTCGACAAGCCTGTCCTGAGCGCCTGCCTCGCAGGCAGTCGAAGGGCTCGATCGCAACTCGAGACGAACGGGCCCTACCGAAGTCATCACGCTCTAGAAGGACCGCGCTTTAGAAGGGGAGCCAGCTCCCTTTCTCGCGAAACCGCATATAGCCGACATTGGCGCCAAGGCGGACGCCGACGCCCAGCCGGATCGGCACGACCACGATGTGGCCGCGGCGCAGATAGGAGGCGGTGAACCCGCCCACCACATAGACATTGCCTTCGGCCGCCGGGAAACGGTGATAGAGTTCCTGCGTATCGTCTAGATTATAGACGAGCACGAACGTCTTGGCGGCATTCGCCCCCAGATCGAAGCCGATCGACGGCCCGGTCCAGAAGACCGGGCGCTGCCCCTCAATCTTGTGGAACAGCGTTCCCGAGCCGTAGCGGACACCCACCGCGATCGCGCCGCCGGCTTCGTTGCCGGCGATATAGGCATTGGGGCGCCCCTGATCCTTGAAGATCTTCTCAATGAGGCCGGCCAGCCCCGCCGCGCCCTTGCCGAACACGCCCTCGGCCGCGCCCAGCACATCCCCCTGCTCATAGGTGCCGCCACCCGACGCGTCGCGCGCCGAATGTTCCGCACGCGACGGCGGTGGCGGCATGGGCTGGCCATCGGCCGGCGCCATGGGCTGCTGATCCGAAATCGGCCGCTGATCGTCGGGCCGCGGCGATTCGGCGGGGGGCGTGGTTTCGTCTTCCATCGGCGGAGGGGGCGGATCGGCCGCCGGGCTGACCGGCGCCGGGGCGGCCATCGTGCCGGCATTGTTGGGGTCGACCGTCCGGACCTGCGCGACCGCCGTCGATGCCGCCAGCGCCATCGCCAGGATCATGCTTGTGGTTCTGCCGATCATATCGTCCCCTTCAATTCCGAGCCCATGATAGCGGTCCCGGCGCTTTCCCTGCAATGAACGTGATGCGAGCGTTGATTGGCGCGAAACGTCCCGCTATAGGCGCGACCTGCCAGGATCCGGAGACGTGGGTGAGTGGCTGAAACCAACGCTTTGCTAAAGCGTCGTACGGGAGACCGTACCGAGAGTTCGAATCTCTCCGTCTCCGCCACTGCCCAGCCGGCCTGGATTATCTAACAGAATCAACATGCTGGATAATCCAGGCGTGGCAGCGTTCAACCGGCCTATCGTCCGCGCTTTGATGTGATCCTCTCAATCACGTGGGTTCGCCAACTGGCAGGGCTGTATCCCGCAGAGGAGGGCGCCGTCGATCGGAGCATGGGATCGCCACAAGGCGGTCGTCCGATTCGGCGTGCGGCATGACGACATCGGGACGCGTTGGATCGGACCTTGTCCGTTTGGGTTGGAAGGTCTGTTCGCGAACGTCAGGAGGAGCATGCTGTGACTGCTGTAAGCTACCGACGGCAGAAGGTTGGCCAGTTCGATGTCTTTTATCGCGAGGCGGGGGCCGCGGACGCGCCCGTCCTCCTGCTGCTGCACGGCTTTCCGTCCGCGAGCCATATGTTCCGCGATCTGATCCCGCTGCTGGCGGATCGATATCGGGTGATCGCCCCCGATCTGCCCGGATTTGGACAGACCTCCATCGTGCCGCGCGAGGCATTCACCTATAGCTTCGACGCCTTGGCCGACGTGATCGACGGCTTTGTCGAAGCGCTCGCGCTTACCCGCTATGCGCTCTACATCTTCGACTATGGCGCGCCTGTCGGTCTGCGGCTGGCCATGCGCCATCCCGAGCGGGTATCGGCCATCATCTCGCAGAACGGCAACGCCTATCTGGAAGGGTTCAGCGACGGCTGGGGGGCATGGCAGGCCTATTGGCGCAATCCGAGCGCCGAGACACGCGAGGCCTGCCGCGAGTCCCTCTCCCCCGACACGATCAGGCAGTGGCAATATGGGACAGGCGTCGATCCCGAACTTTTGTCGCCCGACGGTTACGAGCTGGATATCGCCTATATGGCCCGGCCGGGCGCGGAGGAGATCCAGCTTGATCTGATCCTCGATTATCGCAGCAACGTGGCGTTATACCCCGCCTTCCAAAGCTATTTCCGCGCGGCGCGGCCGCCATTGCTGGCCGCGTGGGGCAAGCATGACCCCGCGTTCGTCCCCGCCGGTGCGACCGCCTACAAGACGGATCTGCCGGAGGCTGAAGTGCACCTCCTCGACACCGGGCATTTCGCGCTGGAAACCCACCACGAGGAGATCGCAGCCCTGATCCGAGACTTTCTCGGGCGCAAGCTGGCCCCCTCGTAAGCCCGCCAAGCGGGGCGGCATCCGTGTCGCTGCCCTATCCGGGGATAAGGAGCAGCTTTCCGGTCGTTGCGCGACTTTCGATCGCCTCGTGCGCGCGGGCTGCATCGGCCAGCGCATATTCGGTTGGCGGTGCGACGCGCAGCTTGCCCGCAAGCACCCAATCGAACAGCTGCGCCGCGGCCGCGCGCAACAGCTGCGGTGTGTGGATGTGATCGAAGAACACCGCATAGCCCAGCTTGATGGACTTGGGCAGGCTCATGATGTCGATCGGCCCGGGACCGCCCAGCACCGGTCCATACCAGCAGAATGTGCCCGATCGACGCAATGCGGCGAGCGACGCCGCGAAGGTCTTCGGCCCGGAGCCATCATAGACCACGTCGACGCCCTTTCCGCCGGTCAAACGGATCGCTTCGTCCGCAAAATCGCTGCCCGCGTCGACGATGACATGGTCGGCCCCGGCGTCCCTGGCCGCCGCGACCTTGGCGTCGCTGGAGACCCGGCCGATCACGGTGCCGCCGCGCAGCGTGATGATCTGCGTGAGGATCTGGCCCAGCCCGCCGGCAGCCGCGTGGACAAGCGCCACATCACCCGGCTGGACGGGATAGAAATCGGTCGCGAAGTGGCTCGCGGTCAGCCCCTGCATCATCAGCGACGCGGCCGTCCGATCATCGATGCCGTCCGGAACGGGGACGAGCGAGGTCGCCGGAAGGACGATCTTCTCGGCATAGCTGCCCCATCCGAAGACCCACGCCACGCGCTGTCCCACCGCCACGTCCTCGACGCCGTCGCCGAGCGCGGCGACCCGGCCTGCACCCTCGACGCCGAGTATTCTCGGAAGTGCTATCGCGTGACCCAGCTGGCTCTGCCGCGTACCGATATCCATGAAGTTCACGCCGGCGGCGGCGATGTCCACCAGCACCTCGCCCGGTCCGGGTATCGGATCCGGGCGCTCCGCTAGACGCAGCACCTCGCTACCCCCGGTAGCAATCATCTCGATAACCTTCATGGCGATTTCCTTACTTTGAACGATCGTTCCAGAACTGGCTAAAAAAAGGTCAGCGGACGACGCGCATCGCGAGATCGGCCATCGCGGCAAGATGTGCAGGCGTGGTTTCCGCCCGCGCCGCCAGTCGGATATTGGCGGTCGTCGTGATGAAAAACGTCGCCAGCTGCTCCAGATCGAGATCGGGATTGATGTCGCCCTGCGCCCTCGCCTTTTCCAACGTCTCCAGCATCGCATTCATCAGATAGGCGCCTGACTCCGCGCGGATATCGACGACTTCCGGTGCCACCCGGCCGAATTCCACCATCGACCCCAGACCCAGGCACCCGATGCTGACCTCATTAACGACGCGATCGAGCATGGCGCGGATGCCGTCGATCGCGCGCGGATGGCGCATCAGTACGTCGCGGTGCGCCTTGCATTCCCCGCGGCAATAGCGTCGCAACGCCGCCAGATAGACGCCCCATTTGTCGCCGAACGTGTCGTACAGGCTCTGGCGTCCGATCCCCATGGCGGTGACAAGCATCTGCGCAGACGCGCCTTCGAATCCGCGTTCCCGGAACACCTCGACCGCGGCATCGATCGCAGCGTCGACATCGAATTCCTTGGGACGTGGCATGGCGCACCATTTAAACTATTGGAACGCTCGTTCAAGATCGTTAATCGCACGACATGACGGCGTGGTGCCGTTTTCAATGAAGTCGATCCCTATCCTATGCCATCGATCACCGCGTCCGGATTGAGCTGGTCGACGCCCGACGGACGGCGGGTGCTGCAGAATGTCGACCTGCACCTTACCAAGGAGCGCGTCGGGCTGGTCGGTCGCAATGGGGTCGGCAAGACGAGCCTTCTCCACCTGCTGTCCGGCGACCATACGCCCTCGTCGGGTACGCTGGTGATCGACGGCACGATCCGTTTGATGCGGCAGGAGCTGCGCTCGGAGGAGACCGCGACGATTGCAGACCTGTTCAACGCAACCGACGCGCTCCGGATCCTGCGACGTGCCGAAACCGGCGACGCCAGCATCGACGAACTGGCCGAAGCCGATTGGACGATCGACGAACGCATTCGGGAAGCGCTCGCACGGGTCGAACTGGACGCCGACAGCACCACGCTTTTGGCAATGCTGTCTGGCGGTCAACGGACCCGCGCCAGTCTTGCCGCGGCGATCTTTGCCGCGCCCGACTTTCTGCTGCTCGACGAACCAACCAACAATCTGGATCGCGACGGACGAGGCGCGGTCATGCGTCTTGTCGAAAGCTGGACGTCGGGGCTCGTCGTGATCAGCCACGACCGCGAATTGCTCGAACGGGTAGACGCGATCGTCGAAATGACGTCGATCGGCGCGTCCCGCTATGGCGGCAACTGGACCGCCTATCGGGCGCGCAAGGCGGTCGAACTCGACGCAGCGGAGCGCGATCTCAACCATGCGCGCAAGCAGCAGGCGGACATCGCGCGCAAGTCCCGGATCGCCGCCGAGCGCCAGACGAAGCGCGATGCCGCGGGGTCGCGCAAGGCGGCGCGCGGCGACATGCCGCGCATCCTTATCGGGGCGCGCAAGAATGCCGCGGAGGCGAGCGCGGGCAGTGGGCGTCGGCTGAACGACCGCCTGGCCGACCAGGCGGCGGACGCCGTCGACACCGCCCGCGCCAGGATCGAAGTGCTGCAGCAGCTCTCGATCGTCCTGCCCTCCACCCACGTGCCTGCCGGTCGAACCTTGCTCGACCTGCGCGGCGTCGCCGGTGGATACGATCCCGCCGCACCGTTGTTCGACGGGCTGGATCTGACCATCGTCGGTCCGCAGCGCGTGGCGATCGTCGGCCCCAACGGCGCCGGCAAGAGCACGTTGCTGAAACTCGTTGCAGGTCTGCTCGCGCCGCTGGCCGGGCAGGTTCGCGCCACGGCGAATGCGACGATGATCGATCAACATATGACCTTCCTGGATCCGGCGGCGTCGATCCTCGACAATTTCCGACGGCTCAATCCGGGCGCCGATGAAAATGCCTGTCGCTCCATCCTCGCGGGCTTCCTGTTTCGGGCGGACGCGGCGCTGCAGCGCGTTGGCAGTCTGAGCGGTGGCCAGACGCTTCGTGCGGGGCTCGCATGCAAGCTGGGCGGGCCACGTCCGCCGGAGCTTCTCATCCTCGACGAACCGACCAATCACCTCGATCTCGACTCCATCCATGCCGTCGAGGCCGCCCTTCAGGCCTATGACGGCGCGCTGTTGATCGTCAGCCATGACGAAGCGTTCCTGGATGCCATCGCGATCGCGCGACGGGTGCGCCTTGGTGCACAGGGCGGACGCGCGCACATCACACTTCCCGCGATGGTCGGCGAATAGGGATGGCCGCGCGCTGGTATGGCGAGCTCGACGCCACCGGGCGAAAGACATTCTGGAGCTGTTACGTCGGGTTCAGTCTCGATTCGATGAACATCCAGATCTACGCATTCCTGCTCCCCGGTCTGCTGACATTATGGACGCTTACGCCGTCAGGCGCGGGCCTGTTGGCAACGGCCGCACTCGTTGCAGGATCGGCGGGCGGCTGGCTCGCCGGCGCACTGTCCGATCGACTGGGACGCGCCAGGGTGTTGCGCTTCTCGATCCTCTGGCTGGCGGTCTCGACCGCGCTGTGCGGCCTGGCCCAAAATTACGAGCAGCTGCTGTTCGCCCGCGTGGTGCAAGGACTTGGTTTTGGCGCGGAATGGGCGGTGGGGATCGTTCTGATGAGCGAGATCGCAGCCCCCGCAAGCCGAGGGCGCGTGGTCGGGACGGTCATGAGCGCGTGGGACGTCGGATGGGCGCTTGCCGCCGGCACGACCGCCACCGCGATCGCCCTTCTGCCGCCCGACATCGGATGGCGTGCCAGTTTCTTCCTGAGCCTCGTGCCCGCCGCGGCGCTCGTCTTCGTACGCTGGAAACTACCCGAGCCGGCCGCCTTCACCGCCAGAGGCGCGCATCATGCCTGGCACGGTATATTTTCGCCGGACCTGTGTGCCAGCACGATCAAGGGATGCCTGCTGGCGATCGGGATGCATGGTGGATATTGGGCCATCGCGACGTGGTGGCCGACCATGCTCAGGCTGGAACGTGGACTAAGCCCAGGTGCGACCAGTCTGCATATGGCGGTCCTCATCGCGGGATCGTTCCTGGGCTACATAAGCGGGGCATGGCTGAGCGACCGTGCAGGCCGTCGCACGACGATAGGCTGTTTCGCCAGCGGCGGCATCGCCATCATCCTTTTCGCGACATTCCTGCCGCTTTCGAACCTTGCGCTGCTGGCGCTTACCGCGCCCCTCGGCCTGTTTGCGCTCGGTATCTACAGCGCGGTCGGCCCGTTGCTTGCGGAACTCTATCCGACCAACCTACGCGGCTCGGGTCTGGGCTTCTGCTACAATGTCGGGCGCGGGATCGCCGGCGCCGTGCCCTTGGCTGTCGGCGGCAGCATCGCCCAGTTCGGATATAGCCAAGCGATCGGCTTTTCCGTCATCGCCGCCTATCTGCTGGTCCTGGTCATCACGCTGCTCCTGACGGAAACTCGTGGAACCCGCTTCATCGCCCACGCCGAGGCGCAGGCGTGATGGAACCGTCCGTCCCAGCGAAACAGGAAACGCGCCGCGATCAGAAGCCGAGATCGGTCAGCGAGGGATAGTCGGCAGGTCGCGCGCTGCCCGGCCAGCGCAAAATGCGGCGATGCTCCTCGATCGGCTGTTCGTTCGCGGCGGTGAGGCGGAGGCGGGCAAGGCCTGAATCGTCAAACTCGACATTGTCGTTTCCATAGGTTCTGAACCAAGTGCCGCTATCGGTGCGGAACTCGCCGCACAGCCGCGTGCAGAGGCGCCTTGGGCCCTCGGCCCATGCTTCGATGATCAGCCGCGATTCAAGCTCGCGGCGTCGCTGCGCTTCGAGGAAGGTTCGGATCTGATCGCGCCCCCACAGGAAGGTCACGCGATTGCGCCAGTGACAGTCGATCGTGTTGAACATGATGACGGTGTCGAGATCGCCCGCATTCCAGGCATTCTCAAAATCGCGCACCTGCTTTTCCATTGCTTCACTGACTCGGCGCATCTCAGTTCACTCTCGCAGATCGCTCCATAGTCACGGTCGGGGCAAGCGACGCCAGTTAGCGGCTGTTAGTTTCTCCTAGCTGGCCATCCCGGAGATTCCCTCACACAAGCTCATAGCGGTTAACGAGCGGCGGCAGGCTGACAGGATTACCATCTGGCATTGCAAGCTGGTTGAAGGGACGAACCTCATGTCGAAAGTCACCCGGAGTCTTGTCGCACCGGATCGTCGGGATTTCGTGTACGGCGCCGCCGCGGTTGCCGCCGCGTTCCTGGGCAGCACCGCCGCGCCCGCCCAGGCGGCGCGCGGTGCTGGTGCATCGCCCGGCCGGGTCCCTGCGGCGTTCCGATCGATCAAGCAGATCAAAGCGGGCGTGCTCAACATCGGCTATGTCGACATGGGCCCCAGCAACGGCCCTGCCGTGCTGCTTCTGCACGGTTGGCCCTATGACATACATGCCTTTGCCGAAGTGGCGCCGCTGCTCGCCGCCAAAGGGTATCGCGTCATCATCCCGCATTTGCGTGGTCACGGGACAACATTGTTCCAGGCGGCGTCCATACCCCGCAACGCGCAACAGGCGGCGCTCGCGCATGATGGGCTAGCGCTCCTGGATGCGCTGCGGATCCAGAAGGCGATCGTTGCCGGGTTCGACTGGGGCGCGCGGACCGCGGACATCATGGCGGTGCTGTGGCCGCAACGGTGCAAGGCGCTCGTGTCGGTAAGCGGCTATCTGATCGGCAGCCAGGCCGGCAATGCGGCACCGCTTCCGCCGAAGCAGGAACTGCAATGGTGGTATCAATTCTATTTCGCGACCGAGCGGGGCAAGGCGGGTTACGCGGCAAATACGGCAGCGTTCAATCGCCAGATCTGGGAACTGGCATCGCCGCAATGGACGTTCGACGACGCGACCTATGCACGATCGGCAGCCTCCTTTGCCAATCCGGACCATGTCGAGATCGTCATCCACAATTATCGCTGGCGGCTCGGCCTTGCGCAGGGCGAAGAGCAATATGACGCGGTCGAAGCAAAGCTTGCGACAGCCCCCCCGGTATTGATCCCCGCCATCACGCTGGAGGGCGACGCCAATGGTGCGCCCCATCCCGATCCGGCGAAATATCGCGCGAAATTTGCAGGCCCCTACGAACACCGCGCCGTAACGGGCGGAATCGGGCATAACCTGCCGCAGGAGGCACCGCTGGCCTTCGCCAATGCCATCCTCGACGTCGCCGGTCGGGCCGGCTGAGGTAGTTCGTGGAGCGGATCGACCAATCGGAGATATCCGTATGACGCGAATAGCTGCAGCCGCTTTGGCGCTGTCATCGCTGGTCTTCGGGATATCCGCAATGGGATCGGCGCGCAGCGCGTCCGGCCAGGGTTCGCCTGTCTATGACGTCACCCTCCCAACGGGCTATCGGGACTGGACGGTGATCAGTGTCGCACACGAAGCGGGCAAGAATAACGACATCCGCGCCATCCTCGGCAACGCCATCGCGGTAAAAGCCTTCAGGGCCGGCAAGCGGCCTTTTCCGGACGGAGCGATTATTGTCCGGCTGGCGTGGCGCTATGAATCGTCTCCGCGGAATGACGCAGTGTTTCCGGCGCCGCAATCCTTCGTCGCCGGCCCTCCCACCAACGTGCAGGTGAGCGTCAAGAATGCGAAGCGCTATGCCGCGAGCGGCGGTTGGGGTTACGGCCAGTTCGAAGATGGCAAACCCAATCGGGACGAGCAGCTCGTCCGGACATGCTTCGCCTGCCACGCCAAGCTTCCGCAAGGAGACGATTTCGTCTTCACCGCTTATTCGCGGTAATTGCCGCGTCGCGGACGCCCGTCTCGAGGCACGACCGTTGAACGTCGCGATCCGACTATATGTCGAATAGCGATCCATTCATATATTTCAGGCCGGTGTCGCAGGCGACGGTGACGACCGTGCCGCCGGGGCCGATCGTGCGTGCCAAGTCGAGGGCGGCCGCCACATTCAATCCCGTCGATGTGCCGACCAGCAGGCCTTCCTCTGCGGCGAGGCGGCGACACATGGCGCGCGCGATATCCTCGGGGATCGCCCACACATCGTCGTAAAGGGACGCGTCCAGGAAGGGCGGTACGAAGCCCACGCCGATCCCCTCGACGCTGTGAGGCCCCGCATGGCCCTGCGAGATCGCCGGCGACGACGCTGGCTCCAGCACGATGACCTGGGTGTTCCGGTCGGCCGCCTTGAGGACTTTAGCGACGCCCATGACCATGCCGGCAACGCCGACAGCCCCGCAGAATGCGTCGATCCCGCCGGGAAATTGCACCAGAAGTTCGTGGCCGATCGCCTCATATCCGATGAGCGCGTCCCGGTTTCTGAATTGATCGGACGGAAAGCAATCCTGCGCCAACCCGATTTCCGCCGCACGCCGCGTCATCGCGGGGATCAGGCCCGCACTGATCTTTCCGTTTTCGCTCGGGATGATCTCCACCGTGGCGCCGAACGCCGCCATCGCCTTGCGTTTTTCACGGGCGAACGCGTCGGATGTGACGACGTGGAATCGGTAGCCTTTGATCGCGCAAACGAAGGCGAGGGACGATCCGGTGCTGCCGCCGCTGGCTTCGACGACGGTCATTCCTGGCTTCAGCGCCCCCCGCCGCTCCGCTTCCGACACCATGGAATGGGCCATGCGGTCTTTGTACGACCCGGTAGGATTGAAATATTCCAGCTTCAGGAACACCGCCGCGGAGCCAGCCGGAACAACCTTGTTAAGACGGACGACCGGTGTGTTGCCGATCGTGTCCAGCGCCGACTGAACTGGCACGGGAGGGGTGTTACGCATTGGCTCGTCTTTCGTCGCTTGCGACACTGTCGGCATCGATCGCGCCGACCATCGCAGGCCGTGGCGCGTCGACAGGGTGCCTGTCATCGGAAGGATAAGGGACCCAGGGTCGGCGCGGGGGGACGGACCGACCCTGGGAATGCGTGCCGGCGCGGGGGACGGAGACGCCGGCGACGCACTTTATGGAGCGGTAGCCGCTCGTTCGATCATGCGGGCTACGGCCGGGGCGTTTGACACCATCAGGACATGCGACGCGCCCTTCACCACGACGGTCTGCCGCGATTGCGCCCGCTTCGCCATGAACGCGTTCGCGGCGGGCGGTATGTTCTTGTCCGCATCGCCGTAAATGAACCACGACGGGACGTGCTTCCAGGCAGGAGCCGTCGACGCCTCGCCGAGCGCGGCGTCCGCAATCGGGCGCTGCCCGACGGCCATCAACCGCGCCGCGGCGGCCGGTACATCGGCCGCGAACTGATCGCGGAAGCGGGCCTGCAGGATATAGAGGTCGGTACCACCACCGGAAAGCTTGACCGGCGGCGCGAGCGCCGGGCCCAATGTGCTTCCCGGAAACTTGCCCGTCAGGTCTTTCGCGCTTTCGCCCGTGTCCGGCGCGAAGGCCGCCACGAACACCAGCGCCTTCACATTGGCAGCGCCCTCACCCGCCTCACTGATCACGGATCCGCCGTAGGAATGGCCGACGAGGACCACCGGCCCCCGGACGTTCCGCACGACGTCGGCAACCGCATCGGCGTCGGCCCGCACGCCCCTGAGCGGGTTCGGTGCGGCGATCACCGGGTAGCCATCCTTTTCCAGGATTCCGATCACGCCGTTCCAACTCGAGGAATCCGCGAATGCCCCATGGACCAGGACGATGGTGGGCTTGGTCGTCGGCGCCGCGACCGTCGGTGTCAGGATTGCCGACGCCGCCATCAGCGCGCCCGCGATGCGTATTTTCATACCAGGTTCCTTTATCGCGGGGGCGTCAGGCGAGCGTGACCACGGCATCGATATTGCCCTTGATCGCCTTCGAATAAGGGCAGGTCCGGTGGGCGGTTTCGATGAGCTGGCGGGCAAGCTCTGGATCGATCCCCGGGACGCTGACCGCCAACCGGGCGGCAAGCGAATAGCCGTCATCGCCGTGGCGCAGCTCCACCTGAGCGTCGATCGCAAGATCGGGTGGGAGCATCACACCCTTCGCCTTGGCGGCGATGCCGATCGCGCCCTCGAAGCAGGCGGACCAACCGGCGGCGAGCAATTGTTCCGGGTTGGTGCCCTGTCCGGGGCCGCCGGGGGTGGAAAGCTTGATGTCGAGGCGACCGTCACTGCTGCGGGCATTGCCTTCACGCCCGCCCGTGACGTGAACCTGCGCGGTGTAAAGTGTCTTCGTGGCTTCAGACATGGATCTTCTCCTTGAGGGTGATGGATCGGTCAGCGCAGCGCGCGGAAAGCGGCGCGCACTTCGTCGGTGAAAATCCTGGGCTGTTCCCACGCGGCGAAATGGCCGCCGTTGCTCGCTTCGTTGAAGTAGAAGAGCTTGGTGTAGCAGCGCTCCGCCCAGCTCCTGGGCGCGCGGAAGATCTCCCCCGGGAAGACGCTGACCGCGACCGGGATGTCGATGATCCCCTTCGCATTGAAATTATTGGTATGGTCTTCCCAGTAAATCCGGGCCGCGGAAGCGCCGGTCGCGGTGAGCCAGTATAGCGAGAAGTCGTCGAGTATCTCATCGCGCGTCAAAACCCGTTCGGGATCGCCGCCGCTATAGGTCCATTGCGCCACCTTCTCATACATCCAGGCGGCCATTCCGACAGGGGAATCGACCAGCGCGTAGCCGATCGTCTGCGGCCGGGTGTTCATCTCCGCGGCGTAGGCGGAATTGTCGCGGTAGAAAGCGACGAGCTGATCGAAAGCGCCGCGTTCCGTGGCGGTCAGCGTCGTTGGCGCGGGGTCGCCGGCCGCCAGAATCCTGGCAATGTCGGCGGGAACCACGGCGGGCATATTGAGATGCACGGCCAGCAAGCCCGGTACGTGCTGCAACGCCATCCGCTGCGAAATCACGGAACCGCAATCGCCGCCCTGGGACACATAATGGCGATAGCCGAGCCGCTGCATGAGCGTCGCCCAGGCCCGGCCGATATGGTCGGATCCCCAACCCACTTTCGTCGGCTTGGCGGAGAAGCCGAAACCCGGGATGGATGGGATCACGACATGGAATGCATCCTCTGCCTTGCCGCCGTGCGCGGTCGGGTTGGTCAATGGTTCGATCACCTTGAGGAATTCGAGGACCGAGCCGGGCCAGCCGTGCGTCAGAATCATCGGCATCGCCTTTTCGTGGCGGGACCGCACGTGAATGAAATGGATGTCGAGACCGTCGATCTCGGTCATGAACATCGGCAGGGCGTTCAGCCGTGCCTCGATCTTGCGCCAGTCATAATCCGTCGCCCAGTAGCGCGTCAGGCGCTCAAGGACGTCACGACGCACACCCTGACTATCGTCGGTCGCCGGCTGCGTGTCGGCCCAGCGCGTCTCCAGGATACGCCGCTTCATCGCGAGGATGTCACGGTCGGGAATCGCGATCCTGAAGGGACGAACCGCCGTTCCGCCCACCTGGGCGCTGACCAGCGACGGCAAGGCACCGGCGGCTCCAGCCAGGGTAGCACCGGCCACGAACTGGCGGCGCGAGGCCGTAAAGTCTCCAAACATCTGTCGTCTCCCTCAACCGACCTGCGTCGTGTTCTGGGAGCTTAGAGCGCCGCTCGACCGATGCGCGTTAGGTTGCATGATGGGGCGTTAGCGCTCGCAATGGATGTGCTCAGGCCCCCGCGTGCCAGGATGTAAAGGGACGCTTTGAGGCGCCGCCCTATCAACAGCTAACGCGCCTGACGCGACGGCTAACACCGGCCGCGTGCGCCCGCGCTTACATGATTGTTGTCCGGACCACGGGTCCGACGCCAATGTGAGTTCAGGCCATGAATAAAACGCGTTCCATCGGTTTTATCGCCGCCGCCCTTCTCGCCGGCGGTGCGACCACGGCGTTCTGCTTCGGCGATGCGCTTGGCCTGGCAGCCGCCAATCCGCTTCAGGACGAGCCAGCGATTGCGGCGCCCCCAGCGGGCGCCACCGACCGGCCTTTGGACGTGCTTGGTAATGTTCCGACCTGGCTCACGCCCGTCGCCGGCGGCCCCCAGGCGCTGCGCGGCAAGGTCGTCCTGGTCAATTTCTGGACCTATTCGTGCATCAATTCGCTGCGCGCCCTTCCCTATTTAAGGGCGTGGGATGCGCGTTACGGCGCCAAGGGTCTGGTCGTCGTCGGCGTCCACGCGCCCGAATTCGGATTCGAGCGGGATGCGGCCAAGGTCCGCTTGGCGATGGGCACGCTCGGCGTCCGGTACGCCAACGTCCAGGACAATAACTATGCGATCTGGAACAGATTCGGCAACGAAGGCTGGCCGGGATTCTACTTCATCGATGCAAAGGGGCAGGTCCGCGGCTATCGGATCGGCGAAGGCCATTATGACGAGGCCGAGCAATTCCTCCGCAAACTGCTGACCGAAGTCGGGCATGACGTGACCGGCATCCGTCCCACACCCGTGCCGGCCACAGGCATCGAAGCCCAGGCCGATTGGGGCCAGCTCCGGTCGCCGGAAGCCTATATCGGCTATGCCAAGGCGGAAGGTTTCCTTTCCCCCGGCGGGTTGGTCAACGATGCCACCCACCGCTACGACGCCGCTGCCAGCATCCCGCTCAATCGCTGGGACCTGACGGGACGCTGGACGGTCGGTCGCGAATTCGCAACGCTGGACAGTGCTGGCGGCGCCATCCGCTACCGTTTCCATGCGCGGGACGCGCATATCGTGCTCGGCGGCGCGCGCGATGGACAGCCGATACGGTTCCGCGTGACGATCGACGGCGCAGCGCCCGGCCCAAATCACGGCGTCGACGTCGACGCCGCCGGCTGGGGCACGGTCAAGGCCGACCGATTGTATCAACTGGTCCGCCAAACCGGCGAGGTGGCGCACCGCACGCTCAAGATCGAATTCGCGCGCCCCGGCGTGCGCGCTTATGTCTTCACCTTCGGCTGATCGTCCCGGACGGAAATCCACGTGGAATGAGCTGGAACGCACGTTCCAGAATCGCTATGACCCGATATCCGGGCCGATCGAGGCCGGATATGTTTGGGAAAGCCTTCGCGCACGGCCGCGCGGTTGGCCTTTTCCGGGGAATGGCGGGACATGGCGGACGGGACAGACTTTCATCGTGGAGAGCGAATACGGTTCGGGCCGTTCGACCTGTTTCCCGGTGAGCGCCTGCTGACGAAAGACAATCAGCCTGTCGACATAGGCGGTCGATCGTTCGACCTTCTCGTCGCCCTGATCGAGCAACCGGGTCGCGTATTGTCGAAGCGGGAGCTGCTGAAGCGCGTCTGGTCCGACGTTGTGGTCGAAGATGGCAGCCTGCGCTTCCATATGGCCGGGCTGCGCAAGCTGCTCGGGGAGGGCCAAGACGGCGCCCGCTACATCGCGACGCAGGTCGGGGTTGGCTATGCCTTTGTCGCGCCGGTCGATCGCGCGCATCCCGCTGGAACACCCATGCTGGCGGAACCGGTCGCGATCGATGATGACCGTGCACCGCGACCAGCCGGATCGTCGAATCTGCCGGCGCGGCTGCCGCGCCTCATCGGACGCGACAAGGATATCGATCTTCTGATCGGCCGGATTACCGATACATCGCTGTTCACGATCGTCGGATCGGCTGGCGTCGGCAAAACCACTTTGGCCATCGAGATCGCGCATCGGCTTGCCGCGCAATTCGACAATCCTGTGACCTTCGTCGACCTCGCCATGCTGGAAGATCCTGCTTTGGTACCGCAGATGGTGGCGGGCGCGATGGGCATTGCCGTGCAGAGCGACGATCCCGCCGCCGCGATCCTCGGCCATATCCGCGATCGCCGGCAGCTCATCCTGCTCGATAATTGCGAGCACCTCGTCGACGCCGTTTCGCGATTCGTCGAACGGATGATCGAGGCGGCGCCGAACCTGCACATCCTCGCGACGTCGCGCGAGGCGCTGCGGATCCGCGACGAGCATGTGCATCACCTGGAAGCGATGGACTATCCCGACGCGGTCGAGGGACATAGTCTTGAAGAGCTGCTGGCTTATCCTGCGGTGCAGCTGTTCTGCGAGCGCGCCATCACCGGCGACAGCTCGCTCCGGATCGACCTGAAGGCGGCAAGGCTGATCGCCGACATGTGCCGACGTCTGGACGGCATGGCCCTTGCCATCGAACTCGCCGCGGTGCGCGTCGCCACGCACGGGCTCGTCGCCACCGCGCGCATGTTGGGCGCGCGTTTCAGCCTTGGCTGGTCCGGCCGCCGGACGGCATCGCCGCGTCAGCAAACGCTCCAGTCGATGCTCGACTGGAGCTACGATCTGCTTTCGGATGGCGAAAGGATCGTGCTGCAACGCTTGTCGGTTTTCGTGGGGCCCTTTTCCGTCGACGCCGCGCTGGAGGTCGTCGCAGACGGTCACATGAATGCCGATGAGGTGGCAGCGGGGCTGGACGAGCTCACATCGAAGTCGTTCGTGGTACCGGATCGCTCGCGTGGTACGGCGACCTACCGGCTGTTGGAAATGACGCGTGCCTATGCGCGTGAGAAGCTGGTCTCTCGCGAGAGCGCGGCGCTGACTGCGGTCGCCAAACGGCATGCCGGATTTTTCCTCGCCGAATTGGAGGCGGCGGTTGCGCAGGACGAGGACGCCTTTCACGACGCGCGCGCCATCCGCCAGCAACTTGGCAATATCCGAAGCGCGCTCGACTGGAGCTTCGGCGAACAGGGCGATCTGCGGATAGGCGTGAGATTGGCGGCGGCGGCCGCCGGCATTTTCCTGAACCTGTCGTCCCTGGTCGAATGCCGCACATGGTGCGCCCGTGCGCTGGGCGAAATCCAGGAAGCGCAGCGCGGCAGCGCGATCGAGCTGGAGCTTCAGGCGGCGCTTGGCATCTCCCTGATGTTCACCCGAGGCAACAGCCAGGCGGCCGGAGACGCGCTCGTTCGCGCGCTCGACGTCGCCACCGCGCTGGAGGATCATTGGAACCAGCTGCGGATCCTGGGCCTGCTCCACATCTTCCACGAGCGGATCGCCGAATATTCGACAGCCTTTGCGTACGCAGAGCGCGCGGTCGAGATCGCCAAGACGATCGACGAACCCGAAGCGCTTGGCGTGGCCTATTCCCTGTCGGGGATTTCCCATCACCTGGCCGGCGACCAGATCCGTGCCAAACAGGATCTGGAATTGTCGTTGGCCAACAGTCCGCCATCCCGCCGGGGCCGCACCATCCGCTACGGCTTCGACCACCGGAACCGTTCGGCAATCGCACTCGCGCGTACCTTATGGCTGACCGGACATCCCGGCGAAGCGGTGCAGCTCGCCGGGGAGACGGCCGGGGCCGCCGCGCGGATGGACCATCCCGTCACCCATTGCATCGCCCTGATATGGTCGTTGGCCGTGTTTTCGTGGGCGGAAGATTTCGACAAGGCGGAGCAGGCGCTCCACATCTTTTCCACCTGCGCCGAGGTCAACGCGATGGGGCCCTATATTGCCGCCGCAAACGGCCTGCGCGGCGAGCTGCAGATCCAGCGTGGGCGAACCGGAGACGCGCTCGGAGCGCTTCAGGAGAGTCTCTCGCGCCTTCGGGCTATCCGCTATGAACTGCTGACGATTCCGTTCTCGATCGCCCTGTCGCACGGTCTGATGCTCGCGCAGCGCCTTCCGGAGGCGCGCGACCTGATCGATCAAACCATCGCACGGTGCAACGCCACCGAGGAGCGCCTGATGTTGGCGGAAGCGCTGCGCATCAAAGCGCGGATCGCGCGGGCGAACGGCGCCGAGGCAAGCGTGCCCGAGGCGCTGTTGTCGGACGCCATGACGCTCGCCCGAGCGCAGGGGGCATATGCCTGGCAGTTGCGCGCAGCGATCGATCAGGCCGAGCTGCTCATCGCGCTCGCGCGGTCGGCCGAGGCGGCCGCGCGGCTCGGGGAGGCCCGAACCCATTTTGCCGAAGCCGATATGTCCCACGACGTCCGCCGCGCGGATGCGCTGCTAGCGGGGCTGGGTTCGTGAAATGTCCTGGGCGTATCCGCGGTGAGACGAGGCTTACGCGCCCCTCCTGCGGGTAGAGAGATTAGCCCCTATAGGACGTCTACGCCGACATCGAACCGGTAGCCGACTCCCCGCACGGTCCGAATAAACCTGGGGGCGTGCGGGTCCCGTTCGAGCTTGCGCCGCAGACGTACGATCTGCACGTCGATGCTGCGATCGAGCACGTCCTCGTGAACCCGCGTCGCCTGCAGAAGATGCTCGCGCGACAGCGGCCGCTGGGGCGCTTGCACCAAGGCGCTGAGCAGCGCGAATTCGCTTTTGGTCAAAGAGACCGCGTCGCCGGCCGGCGAAGTGAGCTCCCGTTGTCGTTGATCGAACGACCAACCGGCGAAACGGAAGATGGCTTCGCGCTGTTTCGCCGGGCTGCGCCGATCCATGGTCCGGCGGCGCAACGTGGCGCGAATGCGGGCGAGCAATTCGCGCAGACCGAGGGGCTTCGTCAGATAGTCATCGGCGCCCAGTTCCAGAGCACTCACGCGATCCGTCTCGTCGTTGCGATCTTGGGCGATGAGGATGACCGGCACGACACTCCTGGCGCGCACGTCCTGGAGAATGCCCAGCCCGTTCTCGTCCCCGAGATGGGGGTCGAGGATCACCAGGTCCGGCTCGCGAACGGCGAGCGCATGCATCAATGCTTTCCGACCGCCGACGGCCGATGCGCGGATATTATGCTCGGTCAGATAGGTGACCAGCATATGCCGCACGGCGGGGTCATCGTCGACGATCAGAACGCGCGCGGCCTGCGCCTGTGTCATGAAATCGGCGATGTTCACAAAGGTCATTTGCCCCTCCCAGCGTGACGCCGCGGCGTGCACGCCGCCCGCTTGACCGCATTGGCCGGCGACGTCGTGCCCGGATGTACGATGCCGATATGTGTGACACGCGTTATCGCTTGTGAGCTGCCGCTATATAGCCGCGACTTAAAGCGTGTAGCCGCCGTCAATCGTGACGCTGGCTCCGGTCATGTAGCCGGCGTCCGCGCTTGCCATATAGGAAATCAGGCCGGCGATTTCCGAGGGCTCGGCCACACGCTTCAGCGGGCTCTTTTCCGCCAGGGCTTCGAGATAGGCGGCGTTGATGTCGGTATTGGTCGGCCCGGGCTGGACGTTGTTCACGGTGATCCGACGCGGCGCCAGATCGAGCGCGAGCCCCTTCACCATCGACGCGACCGCGGCCTTGCTGAACTGATACATGCTGGCGCCGGGCGTGCCGGTGCGATGCACGACGTTGCTGCCGATTGTGATCACACGGCCCCCGTCGGTCATCTGCGCAGCCGCCGCCTGGATGGCGAGGAACACGCCGCGGACATTGATGTTCAGGATCTGGTCCAGCTGCGCGACGGTCGCGACGTCAATGGTGCCCATGGTGAAGATGCCGGCATTGACCACGACCGTGTTGATCTTGCCAAATGTCGCCACGGTCTGCGCGACGGCATCCCGGATCTGATCGACATCGGAGCTGTCCGCCTTGATGGCGAGCGCCTGGCCACCGCCCGCGGCGACAGCGGTGACCAGCGCCTGGGCTTTGTCATCGCGCGAAACATAGGTGAACGCGACGGCAAATCCGTCCTGGGCAAGCCGTGCAACGGCGGCGGCGCCAATGCCACGCGCGCCACCAAAGACCAACGCGACCTTGTTCGAAGCTTCACGCATTTTCATTCTCCTTCTGGACATTGTTGTCCATAACTTGCCGCAGATCGGCATTTGCTGGCGCAGCCAGGTTCTTCATTTCTTAGGGAGCAGCCCTATCTGGCCCGAAGGCGGTCGACGGTGAAATTTGCGATCTGCTGGAGCTCGCTTGCGCCAGCGCCAGCCCGGGCGGCGGTCTGCAGTCCGCTCATCGACACCTGAATATAGGCCGCCGTTTCGGCGGGATCGAGCGACGCGTCGATCTCGCCCCGTGCCTGCCCGTCGCGGATACGCTCGATGAGCCCGCCGCCAAGGACCGGACCGACCTTGTCGCGCATTTCGACCAGCTCGGCGTCGCTGGATCCGAACTCGATGACCGAGCCGATACCCATGCATCCAAGCCCCCGGCGCGCATCGTCTTCGGGAACAAGCCCCACCAGAAGATCACGAAGGCCGGCAATCGGCGAGTCCGGCGAGGTCAGTCGTGCCAGTTGCGCGCTGGTAGACCGACGCTGATAGGCGCGCAGCGCTTCCAGATAGACCTGCCGCTTATCCCCGAACGTGTTGTAAAAACTCTGCCGGCCAATGCCCATGGCGTCACGCAGATCATCGGTCGTGGTCGCCGCGAAACCCTGTGCCCAAAAGACGTTGATCGCCTTTTCCAGGGCTTCGTCTCGGTCGAATTCGCGTGGTCTCGCCATAACCTTCAGATAGGGTTATGGACTGCTTTGTCAAGAATCCTGTTTGCAGTAATCGCTGAGCATCGATGGGCGCCAGCTGAGAATTGCTCATGTCGCAATGACATGCGTCCTGCTCGCGCATCTTCTGCCCCATCCCTAGATCGCGTTGAGAGAGCGTTACCGATGAAACGCACGAGCATGGGACGCATGCTGCGCAGTCGATCGAGCTGCATGTCGCGTGCGGATCCCCCTTGGAAGGTCGCAGAGTAGAAGATGGGCGTATTGGATATCGGCCGGGACAGCCTGACGAGGAAATTGCCCAGCGTCCTGATCCTCGACCAGAAGGCAATGATGCAGCACATGATTGCCGATGGCCTGCACGGCCATGTGCGCGCGACCGTCGTCCGCACCGCGCAGTCCCTCGTCCGGGCATTGGTGTCTCGCCGGCCCGATCTGGTCATGATCGTCGTTCATGACGGTGACGACGCGCTCGATCTGCTCCGCGACCTGCGCGGCCGCAGCGTGTTACCGGTCATCCTGCTGGCTGGGCACGGCTGCGGTGAGATCGACTGGATCGACGCGCTGGAAGCGGGTGCCGACGATGTGATGGCGCGGCCCTTCACCGTTCCGGAGCTGCTGGCGCATGTTCGTGCGCTGTTGCGACGGCGAACCATGGACATGCTGAACCCGATGCGGCGCGATTGGCAGCGCTATCGCTTTGCCGGTTGGGTGCTGGACCAGCGCGCGCGCCGGCTTACGGACCCTTCCGGCGCGGACATATGGTTGACCAAAGGCGAATTCGCGCTGCTGAGTGCGTTTGTCATCGCCCCCCGCACGCCGCTTTCGCGCGAGCATTTATTGCAAGCCACGCGGATCCATGAGGATGTGAGCGACAATAGCATGAATGTGCGCGTCCTGCGATTGCGACGCAAACTGGGTGACGAAGCCCGCAGCCCCGCGCTGATCCAAACCGCACGCGGCGTGGGATATATGCTGACCGCCGACGTGCAGATCGTCTGACACGCCGATAACCGTCGCTTCCGCCCATGCAGGACGCATCGTGTCCTTACGCCGCAGATGGCCAAGCTCTGGCATCGGGGGCCCGGATGAACCGTCGCTAACGGCATGGTTCAGCAAGTTTCCATGATCGATTCTCTACCTTCCATGTACAGAGAAGGAGAGATGTGATGTTCGGGAAGATCGCAACTACGATGCTGTTGGGTGCCACGCTTATTGCCGGAGCTGCGGCTCCCGCCGAGGCGCGCCGGCCTTATTATGGCGATGGTTACAATCAGGGATATGACTATCGAAATGGTGGTTACGACCGCCAGTATCAGGGCCGCGACAATTATTACCGCCGCAGCAATTACGGCTCTTCGCATCGCTGCTATGACAAGGGCAATGGTGGTCTTGCCATCGGCGCGATTGCAGGCGGTTTGCTCGGCAACGCGGTCGCCGGTCGTGGCGACAAGACCTTGGGTGCCGTGCTCGGCGCCGCGGGTGGCGGTCTGCTGGGTCGCTCGATCGATCGCAGCGACGGGCGTCCTTGCTAAGGCCTGATCCGATGGCGTCGCAGCCGGGGTGATCGTGTCGCGTCTTCGCGGCGGTCACCCCGGATTGCCCGGAAACCGCCGCCGGCATTCTTTTCGACGCTCAATCCCGGGATGGGACGGTTAGCGTGACGAAACCAATCTTGCAGACCGGGCTCGTGTCCCCCGATAGACAATCGGACCAACGGAAGAGTTTTTCGATTTCGACCGCCGGGCCGGTGCTGTGCGCACCCCCCATCCCGACATCGGCCTTGCCCGATATCCTGCCGATGATCGTGACAGTGGTAAAATCGCTGACGAGCTGACGATCATAAGCGCCGACGGTGCAGGCCCTGAAACTCTGATCGGTCGCCGCCGCTTGCCATAGCGGCGCACCATCGTCGCCGCTCCGCATGTAGGACAGCGTGAGGCAGGCGCCGGTTTCGGATGGCGCTATGTGATGGATGCTCCCGGCCCAGCGAATGCGCTTGCCGATGTACCGCGCATCGACCGCTTGATCGGGGGTTAGCGGCACGACCGCGACCTTACGCAGCGCCGCCAAATCGTCCGGTACCGATTGGCTTTGCAACGGCATCGGCCCGGCCGAGGGAGCGCGCGCAACCGAATGCGGCCCCCGCGAGATCGAGCCGCCGCCGCATCCCGCCAGGATCAGACACACGGACAAGGGCGCGGATATTGCCCAGCCCGATCGGGCGGAACGTCGAAGGCTCATGACAGGGGCGGCAGGAAAATCATGGTCGGCGCGATAACCACTTCGTCTCCGGTGGACAACGCGCGAAGGTGATACCAGCCAGGCGGGCCCTGCGGCGTTCCACGCGTGCGTGAAGCGGCGAGCGACGATCCTTGATTCAGGCAGCGTCCTCATATGTCGCCGCGGGCGAGCGCTTTTTGTCGGCCAGGATATGGTCGGCCGTGCGCATCGCCAGCGCCACCAATGTCAGGGTGGGGTTGGCCCATCCAGACGTGGGGAAGAGCGAACTGCCCGCGACATAGAGATTGGCCATGCCATGGACCCGGCCGAAGCCATCGGTGACACCGGTTTTGGCGTCGGTCGACATGCGCGTCGTGCCCATGTGATGATAGCCGCCAATGGGATGGGTGCTGATCAGGGGATCGGTAACCCACGCGCGCGCCTTATGCCTGAGCCAGGGCGCGGCCTCGACGTCGCCCCAGCGCAGCCGCGCCAGTTCGCGTCCGACCGCCGATACCAGACCGGACACGCTGTCGACATCGAGCGGAACGGTGCGCCAGTCGAGCGCGACGCGCGGCACGCCCAGTGCGTCCGTGTCGCGGGACAGCGCGACCCGGCTATCGGGATTGGGGGCCTGTTCGGCGCGCACGAACAGCGCAAGATCGACTTGCCCGGTCTTGTGCAGCAGACACGGACGAACCGGATCCACGACCTTCTGCGCGGCATGCACCGTGCGCTTTACGCCCTTCCACAAAGCGCGACCGACGCGGGTCGGGTCGGCGCGGTGCTTGGCGTGCAGATACGCCCGCATCGCCCAGGCATGCCGGCCCTCCACCGGGCGGGATGGAGCGATCGTCAGCGACGTATTGAGCAGCCCTTCCTTGGACTGCAGCGCGGTCGATGGCGCGATCAGCGCAGCGACATTGTGCCCGCCATGCCTGCGCTTGCCGAACGCGGACAGCAGCTTCCAGGCGGCGCCGTCCACCACCCGTCCGCCCCGGGCATGAGGATGCTCCATGAAGAAGCGGCCGACCAAATCATTGTCGTTCCCGATGCCGGCGGGATGCACGCCGCGCGACGCCAGCAATATCCGCGGATTTTCGATGCCGCCCGCAGCCAGGATATAGGTTTGCGCCCTGACTTGCAGACGGTGGCCGCGCAAGCTGACGACCTCCAGCCGCGCGACATCGCGCCCACCTGCGTTCGACACGATCTCCCGCACCGTCGCATGGGTGACGACGGTGGCATTGGGATGCCGCGCCAGATCCTTGCTGCGCGCGAAGGAGAAACGATCGCCCTGATTGTCGAACGACCAGATCGGGGTGACCAGCTCATCGTTCGAGAAAGCGGGCAAGACGTCCCGGAGATCGGCGGAGCTCGGCGGCTGCAGCCCGAACGAGGCCCAGGCCTGCCGGTAATATGGCTGGAGCTCCGCATGGGAAAATGGCCAGCCGGAGTGCGGGACCCAGGCCCTCCGTTCGAAGTCGATCGGATCCAGCTCGGCGCACCGGCCGCCCCAGATCGCGGTCGTGCCGCCGAAAAAACGCAGGCGGGCATGATCCAGATCGTAATAATCCTGGCCCACATTCTCCCCGACATTCAGGTCGGCCGTGGCCTTTTCATAATCCAGTCCGCCGCTTTCCAGCAGGATGACGGACAAACCTCCATCGAGGAGCCGGCGCGCCATCGTCAGCCCCGCTGCCCCGGCGCCGATGATGGCGACGTCCGCATCGAGGCGCTGCGGCCCGCCCAGATCAAAATCGATCACCATGCAGGCACCGTTGCCCGCCTGCGATCGGGCGTCTGCGCGCCGGCCGGCCAAGCCCGTATTGGCCGAGCAACAGCATGCTTAGTTGCATCGACAAGATCGCGCCACTTCATGACTCACATACGAGGCGGCGCGCGCTTTATTCCATATGTCCGTGTGCAATAGGGAATTGCGGCGCGGGCATCGCCGATGTCACGCAACCGCGCCATCCCGATCGACCAGCTCGCCCTCGGCCCGCTCGAGCGCGTCGAAATCCTCCCCGATATCCTGCAGGGCATCGCGGTGACGGTCGCTGGACTGCGCCTCGATATAGACGCGCCGCACCTCGGGAAATTCTTCCCGGATGCCATCTTCGACATCCGACACAATGCGCTCGACGGTTCCCGCGAGCGTCTCGTCATCGAAATCGGCCGACACCAGCACGAGCACGTCGGATGGTCCGAAATGCATCGTGCGGACCTCGTTGACGTGCTCGATCGGCTTGACCCGGGCGAGGATTTCCCGGAGCCGGTCCTCGATGGCCGGATCGGCCGCCTGCCCGGTCATGAGGACGTAGCAGCGCCGGGCCAGGCTGAGCGCGGTGATCGCCAGGATCACGCCGATCGCGATCGACGTCCAGCCATCCAGGACCGGCATGTCCAGCAGCTCAGCCAGTCCGATGCCGGTCAGTGCCGCAAACAGGCCGGCCAGTGCCGCCGTTTCCTCATACACGACGGCAAACACGGTCGGATCGCGATGGCGGCGCAGCGTTTCCCGCATGGACAGGCCACGGCGCCGCGCTTCGTGGTGAACGTGGCGCAGCGCCACCGCCAGCGACGAGCCTTCCAGCAGGATCGCCACCAGCAGAATGACGACATTGACCCAGGCGCTATGGATCGGCCCCGGATGTGCGACCTTTTCCGCGCCTTCATATATGGCCACACCCGCGCCCAGGGCAAAAACCGCCACGGCGACGACGAATCCCCAGAAATAGAGCCGCAGCCCATATCCGAACGGATGGGAGGCGTCGGGCGGACGGCTGGCATCCTTCATCCCGAACAGCAGCAGCACCTGGTTACCTGTATCGACCAGGCTGTGGATGCCTTCGGATGCCATTGCCGAGGAACCCGTGTACGCCGCACCGGCGAATTTCGCGACGGCGATCCCGGCATTGGCAGCAAGCGCGGCAAACAGTGTGGCCCTGGAGGCATGTGCGGACATGCGGCCCCCTATGGCGGTTAACCGAACGAAGCACCAACAGGGCATTCAATCGGCCGCACGCCACCGCATGCGTATTGAGCGTTGATCAATTCTACTCTACAGGCCGCCATCCGGGTGCTGATCGCGCCGTACGGAGGAGCGACGGATGGACGCCTATGTCACCGGCAGCGGGCAGTTCCTGCCAGGAGCCGCCGTCGGGAATGCGGAAATGGAAGCGCATATCGGCCGGATATCGCCGCGCGCGCGGAGGATGGGCCAGCTGATGCTTCGGCGTAACGGGATCCGGAGCCGGCATTATGCGATCGATGCCGAGGGCAATAGCCGCTGGACGGTGGCGAAGCTGGGCGCTGCGGCCATTGCGGACCTGCTGAGTCGGGCAGAGCTGGACCGGGCGGCAATCGGCTTCCTTGCGACGGCCACGACCCAGAATGACCTGATGGTACCTGGGCTCGCGAGCGGCGTGCAGGCCGAAAGCGGACTGGCGCCCCTGGAAGTGGCAAGCCTGCAAAGCGTGTGCGCCAGTTCGATGATGGCGCTGAAAGCGGCCGCGTTGCAGGTTGCGGCAGGCGAGCATCGTGCGGCGCTGACCGTGGGCGCCGAGTTTGCCAGCCGGTATTTCCAGCCCGGCCAATATCGCGGTACCGACACTTTGGCGGACGACGATACGCTGCCGGGGGATGCCGAATTCCTGCGCTGGACGCTCAGTGACGGGGCCGCGGCTCTGCTGATCGAAGACCGTCCGTCCGCGCGCGGATTGTCGCTTAGGATCGATTGGATTTCGCAGCGTTCTTTTGCCGACCGGTTCGCGCCGTGCATGACGGGCGGGGCAGTCCGGAAAGCCGATGGCGCGCTGGTGCCATGGAGCTTGATCGGCGATATTCACAAGGCGGCCCAGGCGGGCGCGTTCCAGCTGCGGCAGGACGTCGAAGCGCTCCATCGCATGCTGCCGGTGTGGCTGGCGGAGTTGATGCGGCTGATCGACGAAAAGCGGGTTGTCCCCGAGGAGGTCGATTGGTTCCTGTGCCATTTCTCGGCGCATGTGCTGCGCGAGGAGATGACGCGGCTCGCAACGCGGGCGGGCTGCATGATCCCGGCCGAGCGATGGTTCACCAATCTGTACGATAAGGGCAATGTCGGCGCGGCATCGCCCTTCTTGATGATCGACGACCTGCTGCGTTCCGGTGCGTTGACGCCGGGGCAGCGCATATTGTGCGCCGTGCCCGAAAGCGGGCAATGCATCATGGCCTATGCGATGCTGACCGTCGTGGGAGAAAAGCAGTGAGCGTCCATGTCGAGGCAACCCACCGCGGCCTGGCCCGTGCATGGATCGATTTCGAATCGGGCCTGACCCAGGTGCCGATCATCGCGCGGCTGATGTCGGGGCGGTTGCGGATCGAGGATTATCGCAGCCTGTTGTTCAATCTGCGCCAGCAGGTGGTGGACGGCGGGCGCTGGATCAGCCGGGCCGCCTCCAACTTGTCCCACGAAGAATTGCGATCCTTGTTCATCCGCCACGCCGCGGCCGAACATCGCGACTATCGCCTGCTGGAAGACAATTATGTCGCCGTCGGCGGTGATCGGGCGCACATCCGGAGCGGCACGAAGAATATCGGTTCGGAAGCCTTGTCGGCCTTCATGTTCCATGCCGCCTCGCAAAACGAACCCGTCGGCCTGCTGGGTGCTATGTTCGTGATCGAAGGCCTCGGTAACCGTTTGGCCGGACCGTGGGCGGCTTTGATCCGCACGCAACTGACTCTGGACGAGGATGCGGTCAGCTTTCTTTCCTATCATGGCGAGAATGACGTCGACCATCTGACCATGTTCGATGACGCTTTGGCGCTGGCCGTGACCGATGCCGCGACCGCCGACAGCATCGTGCGCCACGCAAAGGTCACGGCACGCTTGTACCGGCTGCAGCTGGAGGAGCTCGACAATGTCTGAGGGTCTCCGGCTCGAAGATTGGGATCGCAACGATCCGGATCCGTGGTTGGCGTTGATGATGGACCGATCGCTGCCGATCGATCCGCATGCCAAGCTGGCGCTGCTGCGCGACCAGCGATCGCCAAGCCGCCAGTTCCTGCTCCCTTTCGTTCGGCCGATTGCTCGACTGTCGATCATCGCGGCGCAATTGCTGCATACGATCAGCCCGCATTGGCCCCACGCGCCGAAATTCCTCCACCGCACGATCGCCTATGGCATGCGGCACTTTCTGACACCGGACGCCAACCGCCTGATCCTGCGCCATTTCCATCTCGGCTCCCAGATCCTGCGCTTCATCGCGGACAATGCCACGCCGGGCTTTCAGCCAGAGCTTTGGCCGATGCGGCCGCGTACGATCGATGACGTGAAGGACGACCTGTTCCTGCGCCATGATCTCAACATCTACAATTTCCTGATCGCGCTGAATGCCGAGCTCGACCGGCGGGGCGCGCGCGTGTGGCGGGTGGAGACGCTCGATTTCTCGGCGATCGAGGATGAGGTCGTGCTGGATCCGCTGCCGAAGGGCCGCTTCAACATGATCGATCTGCAGACGGCGATCGAACTGTACACGCCCGCTTATGCCCTGTTTCTCACTGACCGCGATTTCTGGCGCGCCACCAACTCGCTTCAGCTCGACGAGACGATCGGGCTGTATGTTGCGCGGCTGACCGGCGAGGAAAAGCATCTCGCGCTGGTCGTGAACGGCCATCCGCTGGTTCCCCATTCGACGCTTCGCGCGGGTTTCCGACTAGTCTTGCATGGACTGTCGACCGAATTGCTGCACGGCTTTCTACGGGAGTTGAAAGCCAAACATGCCGCAGCCCGCCACGCCGCCGGACCGCCTGACGATCACACGTCCTTCATCGGAGATACGGATGTTTAAATTCTGTCTGGCTGCGGCCACCCTGGCCGCGGCCTTACCGGCGTTCGGGCAGACGCGCGCCGAGATCGATGCGGCCTATTCGCCCGCGTTCGACGCTTGCATGAAAAGCGGCGATGCGGCGGGCGGCGTCACGTCTGCGATGATGGATTGCCACGGGCTGGAAAACACCCGTCAGGACGAACGCCTCAACCGGGCCTATCGAACAGCGATGGCCCGTTTGCAGCCTGCGCAAAAGACCGCGTTGCGCCTGTCCGAACGCCGGTGGCTGCAGCAGCGTAAGAAAGGATGCCAGGACGCGGCCAATTCGGCCGGCGGCGGCTCGGCCTCAGGCCTGATCTATAGCAGCTGCTTCCTGGACGAGACGATCAAGCGCAAGATCTGGCTGCAGCGCTATCGCCCCGCATCGTGAGACATGGCGGCGGGCGGCCATCCTGATACGATCGCGCAGGGCGGCTGCCAAGATGGTCACTGTGCGGGCGGTTTCCCTTCCATTGGCGCATAGCCTTCCTGCGCATAGCCCTGCGTGCTTGTCCCGCTGAGATGGTTGCCCACGCATTCGTAGCGACGCTGATCGTAGCTGTAGCTGGTGCGGATCTGATGGACGTCCGGCAACGGGATGCGGAACTGCCACCCCTCCTCCACCGCATATTCCGCATGATTGGCATCGATGGGGACGACGCCCTTCGTGTAGATCAGCGTTTGACGCTCGCCTTTTTCTGCCGGGATGGGCTTGGGATCGGCCTTGGCAAGATCCTTGCGCCAGATCGTCTCCAGGGCAGCGCGACAGGCCGGAAAGCTTTCCAGGTTCCGGTCTTCGATCTGCGAGGGCGGCAATTGTCCGCTCGCGATCGCGCTGGATGCGCCGAACATCGTGCAGCCTATTGCGAGCCAAGCGATGCGCCTATGGACAGCCATGACCATTCTCCTCGGCGCGGAGGTAACTTAATTGTGATCGTCGCTCAATTGTTGAAATCGACGCGGCCCGATTTTCTGCTATGACGTTGTAATGGGGAGAAGATCCGATCATTCGCGTCCCGAGATCGAGCGCATGCTGGTGGTCGAGGGCCATAAGCATCTCGCGGAGGTCGGCTTTGCGCGCTTTTCGGCACGCGAAGTGGCAAAGCGGATCGGCTATTCGATCGGCACGCTCTATAACGTTTTCGGCACTTATGATCGGTTCCTGGTCGCGCTGAACACGCGCACCTTCCAGCTCTGGGCCAAGGATCTGCGGACGGCGCTTGACGCTTGCGAGGGCGATCGGATCCGGTGCCTGGTCGAGAGCTATTTCCAGTTCGCGCATGCGAATCGCAATCTCTGGCTCGCCATTTACGACCATCATCTGCCGGCGGACTTCGTCATGCCGGAGGAGCATGACTGGCTGCGCAGCGAATTGACGCACATCGTCGTGCACGAGGTGACCGCAGTGCTGCCGGAGGCGGTGAAGGCACAGGCACCCACGCTGACCCGATCGCTGCTCGCATCGGTCCACGGCCATTGCGTCTTCGATCTCAGCGGCAGCTTCACGTTGATGGGTCAGGAAGAGCCGGTCGAGATGGCGCTTGCCCGCGTCCGCGATACGCTGGCCATGGCCGCCGCGACCGAAGACGGACAAGCCCGAGGATAAGCCGGCCGTTGCGGGCGCATGCCCGCGCGGAAATGAGCCGGCGCCAATCTCAGGCACGCATCAGCCAGGCGACCCTATTGGGCCGCCACGAAGACCGTCATTCGAACGGTTCACCGATCGGCTGCCCCCCGACAAAGACTTGCCGGCGCGGCACGGTCCGGATCTCGACATCGCCGCGATCCAGGGCAGCCTTTGCCGGACCTGTCAGGCTGGCATTGGGCAGCTGCTGCGCCTGCCATCTCTTGCCCACCACATGCCACCGCTGCACGCGCTGACCGCTGACGATCACCGCTTCCTGACCGCCCGGCTGCAGCATCACGACGCAATTGTCATAGCTGAAACAGGCTTCATAATCCGGCAGGCGCGCCTGCAAAGCGAGCGGCAGCTTGGCGTCGCGGGGCAGGACGATCAGGTTCTTCAGATCGACGCGCCTTGGCTCGACGACGGACGACCAGCGCTCCTGGCGTTGCAACGCGGTCTTGGCGGCGGCGCGCACGGCGGCGGTGGCGCCTTCCTTGGCCAGTCGGCGCAATACGGCAACGCCCGCCGGTCCATAATCGAAGCGCATCGCCGTCCAGTCGAACTGTTCCGCCGTGACGACCCCGCGGGCCAGGCGCGCGGCCTGATCGTGCGCGGACAGCCGCCCGAATGCCGCCAGCGGCGTCGATAGCACCAGCGCCAGCCCGCACATCCCGATCGCCAGGCGCAAATTGGCGTCGCGCAATCCCGGGGCCAATCCTGCCCGGCGCCGCACGAGTACGACCGCATAGGCCAGCGCATAGGCGCAGGCGATCGCCGTGAAGGTCAGCGCCCAAAGCCGGTCCGGCGTCAGCCCATGCTGGTGGATGCGGGTGCCGGTCGAGATTGCGGCAATCACGGCGAGCGGCAACATCGCCCCGCTCAGGATCATCACGCTCACGCGCAAAATGGCCTGGCGCGGATCATGTTCCGGTATGTCGCCGATGACCGCGTTCACCAGCACCAGCGCGCCGACGACGCAACCGAGCAGGATCGGAGTTGTCGCACGCGTCGCGTCCCACAAGGGTGCGAGGCCGGTGAAGGGAAGCGCCGCGAGAAACAGCAGCAGCCCTACCGCAAGCACAGGTGCCAGCACTGCGAGAATCGTCATGACGACCCGCTGCAACAGGCCCAACATCGCAGCGCGATCGCGCAACAGGCCGACGCCGGCGCCGAAGGCGGCACCGGTCAGCGCCCAGATGACGGGATCGCGGCCGAGGAGCCGGCGCAGGAAGTCGAGCCCGATCAAGCCGAACAATTGGCCCAGTAATAAAGCCAGCGCCCACACGACGGCGACGAAGAGCCACGCGCCGCACCACAGAACGACGCCGCTCCAGGCGTAGAGATGGACGTCGGCGTAGGGCCAGCGCGGCGATCCGTCCCGCCAGCCCTGGAACAGCGGAACGGCAATCGCGGCCGCCAAAACGGCGCACAGAAAGCGCCAGTGATCGGCCGAATAGAGCGGCGTGGCCGGGATGTTCCACCAGACGATCAAGCCGAGGACAACGCCGACGATAAGCGCAAAGCCAAGTGCGCGAACGATCGCCTGCCGCTGAACAACGAAAGCCGCGATGATCCCGGTTACGGCGAGACACGTCGCGAGCGCGTAACAGGCGTCACGCCACCCGCTGGCGGGCCCGGCACGGTCAAGCAGGACCTGGATCGCTACGCCGATCAGGGCGCCCGCCGCACAGAGCGCCCACACGCGTTGAGGCCATTCGGCAGTTCGATCGATCGCGCTTGACGGCTGGTCGGTCATGTCTCGCTCCACTTGCCAGACACAGAGTAGCAAGAAATTGAACGGCGTCTATATTTTTATTGAAGGCATTATGGGGGGATGGTAGCGATGCGGTCTGCGTTACCGACGAACCGCGGGAGAAGAGAGATGTTGCGTTTCGGCTGGACGGCCCTTGCGGCGATCGTGATGGCGACCCAGGCAGGGGCGGAAGTCGCGGGTGAGGATCATCCGCTGCTGCCCCGGTACGAGGGCGCCGAGATCCGTGCGTATCGCGCGCCATCGGTCGATCAGGTCACCATACCGGTCGCCCGGATCGGCGACGCGGACGCGACCACCGGCGTCCGCCTGATGGAAGGGACCGTCACGCATATCGACTATGTCGTAAGCCCCGCGACGGCGACGCTGCAGATCGGGCGCTATTATGAAGCGCTGTTGCAACGTGCGGGATTTCGCTTCGTCTTCACCTGTGCCGGTGAGCAAGCGTGCGGCGGCGATATGGGGAAACTCGTCTTCAACTCGGGCAGGGTCTCACCGACCGGATTCGCCGATGGGCTGTTCGGGGACCGCATGCGTGTCATCGTCGCCCAACGCGGTGGAAGCTGGGTGTTCCTGCACATCTACGAGGGCCCGGACCGCTCGACCATCTATGAAATTGTGGTGGACGGTGCTGCGGGATGAGCGACGATCCGTCCGCATTGATCACGACGGACCGGATCATCGGCAGGAGCGTCTTGTCGCTCGCTCTATTGGGGATGGCGTTCCAGCCTGCGGCTGCCCCGGCGGCAGCAAGGCTTGCACCGCCCGCACAGGAAACAAAGTGCACCTTGCAAGGCTGGGTCGCGGTTGCGGACCGCCAGCTCCTGTCGGTTCGCGCGAAGCCGCGGGCGGACGCGCGCATCGTTGGCGTGCTGCCAACCGCATCGGCGCGTGGCGCGCAATTTCCCGTCCACATCTCCATCATCGGTGCGCGCGCGGGCTGGCTGAAGATCGCCCATAGCAGCGATGCCCGCAACGGCGCGCAGGCCCGCGCGGTTTTCGGCGGCGAAGGCTGGATCGAGGGCGCCGCCGGGCTCCGCATCGAATCGTCCGAGGGTTATGCGAAACCGGATGTCCGCAGCAAAAAGCTGGTGGACCTCGGGGGCGAGCCACTGAGCGACACAGGCTGGGTCGAGGCGGTGGTCGGCTGCTCGGGGAATTGGGTTCTGGCGGACTATCGTCTGCGCATCCCGCGCGGCGTGCGCGCGCGTTTGCCGCGATGGCCGTCGCGCGCCTGGTTTCAGCGCACCTGCGGCCTTGCAATGACGGTCTGTTCCGTTCCGGCGTCGACCAAAGTTCCGACCGGGGCAGCACGCGCCCGGCCGACCTCAATCCGCATATAGGATGCTTGCCCGTGGCCATTGCGCTGTCACTCTTTGCCCTTGCTCTGGCCTCCACGGCGCCATCCCAGAAGGCGGAGGCCGGGGGCCAGTTTGGTCGCTGCCTGAAGGAGAGCGGCGCAATGCTGGAGGATGCGACCTGCTATTCGGCCGAGCAAGCCCGACTGGAGAAGGAGCAGCGGCTGCTGATCCAGCGGAATGCCGCCCGGCTACGGCGGCCCGGCCTTGCCGTGACGGAGTATCCGCGGGAGATGGCTGTTCTGGCAAAGGCGCAATCCGCCTGGACCGACTATCGCGACGCCGATTGCGAAATCATGGACTATGTATTTGGCGCGGGCAACGCCGCGGGACTGGCGGGCGCGACCTGCATGATCGACCATGACACCGCCCGCAATGCGGAGCTCCGCGCGCTGCTATCAAAGACGCGTGCTGGCGGTGGCCCACAGGCCCGCGATCGTCCCCAAACGGAATTGCATCATCAGGAGCGCCAGCGGCTGGAGGCGGAGCAGGCGGTTTTACTGGACGGTGTGACGGCGCGTTTGAAGCGACCCGGCCCGCCCTCCACCGATTATCCGGCTGCCGCGGCGGCGCTGATGCGGGCGCAGGCAGCGTGGATCACCTATTCGACCACGCACTGCGTGCTCGTCGATCACCTACTGGGGAGCGGCAAGTCCGTAGGGCCTGCCTTTGAGACCTGCCGCATCGCCCATTATCGCACGTGCAATGATGTGCTGCGCGCCTGGTTGCAGGAATATCTTTCCAATGACGCATAAGATGCTGCTGAGGCGCTTGCCGGCAGGGCGATCGACGGCCGTCGCTGCCTGCGCTTTGGTCCTTGTCTTTGCCGTGTCGGTCACGCCCGTTTCCGCTGAGCCCGCGCCTGCAACGCCGGATCTTGCATCGCTGAACCTGCAGGCGTTCAAGGGCGCGGCGGTGATCGCCGTGCGCGTGAAGCGCCGCGCCGTCATTGGCCGGCTGTGCCATCTTTTGTCCGACGAGGACGAGGCCAAAATCCGGGCTAATGCGGAGGCGATGCTGGACGACGAGCGTTCCCAACTCGCCCCGAAGGACCAGGCTTTTGCTGCAGCCTATCTCGAGGGGGTGGTGCATGGCGCATTCCAGTCGGTCGACATCGCCGATGAGATCAATGACGCCGCCTGCAAGCGGTTTGCAGCGCCCGACGGACAATTAGACCGCGTGCTGACCTGGAAAGGCCGAAAATAGAGCGACACTTCTTTATTGAACATTGGTTATTTTAGGGATAGGCAATGTCCTGCGGCGTCGGGGAACGCCGTTCAAAAAGGATCGTAACATGCGCGTATCCACCATCCTGTTGCCGACCGTCCTGTTGATCGCATCCGCGACGCACGCCGCCACGCCCACCAAGGCACAGTCCGACACGACCACTGCGGCGGGACCGAAGGTGCACACCTCCAAATCCAAGGACATTACCGATTGCGGCAAAACGCAGGGTGGTATCCGTTCCGTGGCTGGCCTTGGCGTGGGCGCGCTGCTGGGAAGCAAGGCGGCACGAAGCCCGATGGGCATGATCGGCGGCGCGGCGGCAGGGAATGCGGTGGGCGATGCGCTTGATCGGAACAACCGCTGCAATCCCAAGGCTACCGTCGAGAACAACGCGGCAGACGATGCGGCGCCGCGCAAGAAGAAGATCACGCTCAAGGGCCTCCTGGGCAACTGATCGGGCCTTCCAGCGCGCGCGATGCGCCGCGATTGCCTCGTCCTCCGATGATGGGAATGCTTCCGTGAAATCCAAAGCGATCCTGATTCCGTTGGTTCTCTGTCTGCTGATTGCCGGTGCGTGGCTGTTTGGCACCCGATCGGCCGTCGCGCAGGTCCAGACGGTGTTCATTTGCAACGGCGTGGCGCAAGGCAGCCCCAATTGCGAGCCGCCCACGCCGGTGTTGAAGAATTACATCCGCGTGGATCGATCCTTTGGCGCGCTCGCCTATGATGAAGCCAAGGCCATTTGGTACGGCAGCTATCGATATCCCTCCAAGTCATCGGCGCAGAAGGGCGTCATCGAAAATTGTGAGGCGAACGGCGGCACGGCGTGCAAGCTGATGCTGTCCTATACCAACCAATGTGCGGCGGTGGCGCGCGCGGTCGATCACGGTGTGGCGATCAAGGGCAAGGATACCGTCAATACGGGCAGCACCCAGGAAGAGGCCGAGGCCAACGCCACGCGTTCGTGCGTATCGGACTGGGGTGTCAAAGGCTGTGCGGTGGCGTTGTCCAACTGTAGCCACCACAGCGTGGCGCGCTGGAGCCGGTGGGTCTACGAGTGACAGAAGGGCAGCGGTCGCTCGCGGCTCGACGCCGCTAGCCGACCGCCCCCAAATACATCGCCAGCTGATCGCACCTGACAAACGTTTTGACGTTCCTGGACGCGAACACAGTCTGCAAATAGCCGACATCAGAGGCTGCAAGCTGGAGCGACTCGCAGCAAGCGACCGGGGCGACGGTCATTAACATTGCGTTTTGCGCGGTATTGATCCGGCAACATCTACCGTGCCGATCATCCGCTTCGTCGCGCGTCGAAACCAAATGTTACAGTTGCGACGAACCGAGGCACGCTTTGGCGATCAGTTCAAACCGTTCGGCGCATAATGTTGCTGCAGTGCGACAGCGCCACTGCGAAGCTTCCAAACGCTTCGGCCGAAGGCTTTCCGCGCCCCGTCTTGCGGGCGTAACGGCCCGCCTCGCCACAACCGCGCCGCCCCCCTGCGCGACCGGTGGGAGAAGGAAATCATCATGCCCCATGTCAGTTTGTTGCGTGCCACGTCCGCATTGGCGAGTAGCCTTGCCCCATTGACCATCGCTTTGCTGTTCGCCGCGCCCGCCGCTGCGCAGGATAGCGCAACCCCGGATGCCGCGCCGGCCGCCAGTACCGCGGCAGCCGTGCCGGCCACGCCAGAGACGACCGGGACCGGCGCCGAAGCGTCCGACGAAATCGTCGTCACTGGTTCGCGTATCGAGCGTCCGGATCTCACCTCCAGCAGCCCCGTCTCGACGGTCGGCGCCGCCGCACTGAAGATCAACAATTCGGTAACTGTTGAGCAGATCCTCAACGCTAATCCGCAGTTTGTCCCATCCGCCAACGCCGCCAGCAACAATCCAAGTGACGGCGTCGCGACGGTCGACCTACGCGGCCTGGGATCGCAGCGCACACTGGTCCTGATCGACGGCAAGCGTGCGCCGTCATACAACTCAAAGGGTTCCGTCGACGTCAACACGATCCCGACCGCGCTGATCAAGCGTGTCGACGTGCTGACCGGCGGCGCCTCCGCAGTCTATGGCTCCGATGCTATCGCCGGCGTCGTGAACTTCATCCTCGACGATCGCTTCACCGGTCTGCGCGCAGATGGCAGTTCACAGATCAGCACCTATGGCGACGGCGCCCAGTATGACGGTAGCCTCACCGGCGGCGTCAAGCTTGGCGACCGTGGCAATATTGTGGTTTCGGCCGGCTATTCGAAGCGGGAAGGCGTGAAGTTCGGAGACCGCCCGCGCAACAGCACAGCGACCAGTTCTAAAGATCTCACGAGCAGCGCCGGCTCGTCCAACGCCAACCCCACCGTGTTCGATCTTGCCAACGGCGATCAGCTGCAGGTGAACGATTCCGGCGCACTGGTTCCGATCTACCACCTCTACAATTTCTCGCCGGTCAATTATGCCCAGACCCCGTTCGAGCGCTACAACGTGATGGCGCTGGCGCGTTACGAGCTCACCGACAATATCGAGGCATTCGGCCGCGCCAATTACGTGCATTCGAAGGTCCGTGCGACGCTCGCGCCAACGGCGACCGCCGGATATACGTTCGACATTTCGCCCGACAATCCGTTCCTGACTGATGGCGAGCGGGCTACCTTCTTCGCGCCTGGAACCGCCCTCAATCCCGACGGCACTTCAACGATCGGCATCCGCCGTCGCATGACCGAGACCGGCGGTCGCGTGCAGAACTTCGTCACAAAGAATTATCAGGTTATGGGTGGCCTGCGCGGTGACGTATCGGGCTTCAACTGGGAAGTCTTCGGCCAATATGGCAAGACGAAGCGGCACCAGGATCTGCTCAATGATCTCAGCTACAACGCCTTGAGCCAGGCAATCGACGCGGTCGCCGGCCCCAACGGGCCGGCTTGCCGCGATCCGTCCAACGGCTGCGTTCCGATCGACGTCTTCACCACCGGCACCATTTCCGCCAATCAACTCGCCTTCGTCGAGCGCAATGGCGCGGTGGACGATACGTCGAGCCAGCTGGTGTTCGGCGCCGACATCAACGGTGACGTCAACTTCCTGAAGAGCCCGTTTGCGGATCTGCCCGCGGCTGTCTCGCTGGGTGTCGAGTATCGCCGCGAACGCGCCAAGAGCGTGGCCGATGCGAATTACGCGTCGGGCGACCTGATCTATTACGGGCAGGGCCAGAGTATTGCCGGCAGCTATAACACCAAGGAAGCCTATATCGAGCTGAAGATGCCGCTGGTGACGGACAAGCCCTTCATCAAGGCGCTCAACTTCGAAGGCGGATTCCGCTATTCGGATTATTCCACCGTCGGCAGCGTGTATACCTACAAGGCCGGTGGCGATTGGAGCCCCGTCGAAGGTGTGCGTTTCCGTGGCATCTATCAGCGCGCCGTTCGCGCGCCGAACATTTATGAGCTGTTCTCGCCGGTCGTCGGTGGCACCGGCAGCCTGTCGAACGATCCCTGCGCAGGCGGCAATGTGCCGGCCGCAATCGCCAACATCTGCATTGCGCAAGGCGCCCCCGGTGTCGGCAATATTCCGCAGCCCGTTTCCGGTCAGATCAACGTCTTCACCGGCGGCAATCCCAATTTGCGGGCGGAGAAGTCGGATACCTATACGCTGGGCGTCGTGATCAACCCAGTACGCCTGCGCGCGCTGACCATCTCGGTCGATTATTTCAATATCAACATCGCCAATGCGATCGACGTGACGCCGCCGCAGATCATCATCGATCAATGCTTCAACCAATCGCAGGACCCGAGCAGCGCGGTCTGCCAGAGCATCAAGCGCAATCCGCTGAACGGTTCGCTGAGCGGCAATCTGCAATATGGCGTGCCGCAGCAATTGGGGAATATCGCCAGCAAGAAGACGGACGGCATCGACGTCGCCGTCGGCTATAATGGCGGCACATCCGATCGCTTCCATTACAACCTGTCGTTCGCCGGCACCTACACGATCAACTATAAGCAAACGGCCGATCCGACCTCGGGGGCGATCCAGTGCGCCGGACGGTTCGGCTCCGCGTGCAATATCGAGCCGATCTCGAAGTGGAAGCACACGGCGACTGTCAGCCTCGGCTTCGCCGGCATCGATCTGCAGACCCGCTGGCGCTATCTGAGCGCGATCAAGCAGGATGTCGGGACGGACATTCTGAAATCGCGTATCCCGGCCTACAGCTATTTCGACGAGACGGCGAGCATCGACGTCAACAAGGTCTTCACGCTGCGGCTGGGCGTGCAGAATCTGTTCAACAAGAAGTCGCCGATCGTCGGCGACACGGTCGGCAACGATTACAACGCCGGCAGCACCTTCCCGGTGACGTACGACGTGATCGGGCGGACCCTCTTCGCGGGCTTCACCGCGAAATTCTAATGTCGATCTGCCGGGTATTGCGTGCCCGGCAGATCGAACCGGAATGCTTGCAAGGCGCGCGTGGCAAGATGCCTCGTGCGCCTTGCTTGCTATAGCGACGCTGCCGTAGGCGCGGGACAAGCAAAGCGGCCGCCAAGCTCGCCCGCGGGGAAAACCAGATGGCAACCAATCGCCATACCTTTCTGCACATGCTGGATCCCGCGGCGCGCAGGGGGACGTACGTGCAAACCACCGCCGCCGCGTTGCGCGCGACGCCCTTTCTCGATGGTCGCACACCTTATTGGGAGGGGGCGCCCGCCCAGGCGGCGCTGCCCTTACGGTCCCCGTCTCCTCTCGCCGCACCGCGAATGCTGTTTCATGTCGGCTTCTGTGGCTCGACCCTGCTCGGGACCCTGCTGGATCGACCCGGCAAGACGCTTGTCCTGCGCGAGCCGCAGGCGCTCACCGATCTTGCGGCCTATCGATCCGCATTGGATCGCGACGCGTATCGCGACCCCGGCTTTTCCGATGTCCTGGCCGGTCTTCTCTCCGCTCTGTACCGTCCGTGGGCCGCCGGGGAGGCCATTGTCGTCAAGCCGTCGAACTGGGTGAATGCCCTGCTTCCGGATCTGGTCGCGGCGCCGGTTCGGGTCAGACCGCTCTTCCAGACGATGCAGCGCCGGGCTTTCGTCCGCGCCATTGTCCGGGGTGGCCCGGCGCGCATGGCCTTCGCCGCACGTGCCTGCGTCCACCTCTCCAACGCCGACACGGGCTTTGCGCAACGTCTCGCCACCCTCCTGGCGCGCCCGGAAGAGCCGGACGATCGGCTGCTGATGCTCGCCGCCTTGCTCCACGACATTCAGCTGGCGCTGTTCCGCGCCGCGGCGGATGCGGGCGGGTGGGGTGGCGATCACTGGGTGTCGCTTGAGGCGTTTCGCGCCGATCCTGCTGCGACGCTCGCCATCGCCGCGCGCGCGTTGGACATAGAGCCTCCATCCCGGGACATGCTGGCGGATCATGCCAAACATCCCGGCACAACATATTCCGCCGACGCGGAAGCGACCGCGAATGCCGCGGTCGACGCCGCGCACGGCGTGCGTATCGATCATGCGATCGCCTGCGTGGACGAGACGGCGTGAAATTGACACGCCTTGTAGGAACTTGGCCTGCTTTTACGCGCGCAGCCAACCCGTCACGGAGAGACGCGCCGTTCCGGCATAAGGCGCGATAAAGCTGACACTGTGCGGCTGCGGCACGGTGAACAGGCTGAGCGCGTTGAAGCGCGGCGCAAATGTTTCGACGACACTGCCGTCCGGGCCGTGAAACAGCAGCAGCCCTCCCCATTCCGGCGACCAATCGGGTGTAAGCCCCAGCACATAGGCCATGCGCCGGCCTTTGCCGGCCACCGCATCGTCATGACAGGTGAGGAAATCGCCGCAAGTATAGCGCGTGGCCTGCGCATCCGCGAAGGTCACATCCATATCCGGCGCAACCATGCTCAAGGCGTCGAGCGTGGTCGGGGCGTTCATCAGCCGCGCAAACGCCAGCAGCCTATCTTCCTCCCTATCCAGTGCGCCGTCCAATAGTGGCAGTGGTTCGGGCACGCGGATAAGATCGTACCGGAAGCGGAAGCCATGGGTGGCTTCGGCATGAAGCGCCTGTTCCAGCGTCGCGCGCGTCGCGACGGGCATCGCGTCCAGATCGGTGCGAGCAATTTCGAACACGGTGGCGGCACCGCTGATGACATGACGCCAGTCCTGGCGGGCCAGCAGCGCGCGCCGCAGGGCATCGGCCGACGCCGCCGATAGAAAGTTCGGTATCTGCACACGGCCAGCGGCGGCGAACCGGCGGCGCAGCAGGCTCCCATCATCACGGCGGTTCAGGCTGAGGTTCACGGACACGGAATGGATCGTCTACCGCCTTGTCTCCACTGCCGGCAAGGTCGGCGCGAAGTGCTGCAGCTCGATCCGACGCGATCGATCAGGTCCGGCGTTCGCCCACGTCGATACGATTGCCGTCCGGATCCGCGAACACGAAGGCGCGTTGGCCATAGTCCTTGTGGCTTAGCCGCTTGATGATCCGGACCCCGGCGGCCTCCAGCAGCGCATAGAGTGCGCCCACATCGCTAACGAAGATATGCATCACGTTCACGGTCGATGCCCTGTGATCCGGCTTCAGGCTCAGATGGATTTCAGCGCGATCCTTTTTCAGAATCATGAAACCGACCGGGTCGCCATTTTCGAACACTTTCCGGAAGCCCAGCCGCTGCGTGTAGAAATCATGCGCGGCCTGTAGGTCGCGCACGCAAATGCCGGGCGCGGCACGCCCGAACGCAATGTCCGACACGCTGTGGTTCGCCATAGAATGTCTCTTCAGGGCAGCGGCGGCGGTGCGCATACCGGTTCGGGAGCGGTGTCCTTTGCTCGATGCTGCAGCGCGCTTGCCGGCCTGTCAATCGCCGCGCGACGATGCGTGTTAACGGCCTTTCAGCGGCGCAATATCGATCGCCGACGGATTCCATTTCTAGATATGATCGAGGATGCCCCCCGCCAGTGCGCGCGCGAAGGCGTCCGCTGCGGGAAGCGACCAGCTCGTATCGAGATACGCCTTTCCAGGAGGCGTCAAAACTTTGCCATTCGCGAACTTGGGGGGCGTGAGCGGTTCGGTTCCGAATGCACGGCCGCGCACGCGGCCATGACGATCCAGCAGGACGGTACAAGGCAAGGTAAAACCATCCGCCCCAATCGGCGTCGCCAGAGCGGTCGACAATTGCGTACCCGGCTCGAGCCAACTGGGCAGGTCCGCCGCATCGACCCGCACAAGCTGCGCGCGCGCAGCTTGTGCGGTCATCTTCTTGCCCTGATGCAGGACCACCACGTCCAGGCCCGCGGCCAGATGGCGCCGCCGCAATGCGGCCAAATCGTGCATCTCCAGCAAGCAGGGAATGCACCATTCGGCCCAGAGCGAGACGAGGCGCACCGCACCCCGCATATCGCCCAGACGATGCGCTCCATCCGGCGTGGCGATCAGAATATCGGGAATCCGGAGGTTGGGCGGCATCGCTTCGAACCGGATAGCGAGCCGATTGCGGGCAAGAGCGGTGCCGGCGAACAGCTTGCGCGGTTTGGCCGGCGGGGCCGCTATCGCGCCGTTCCAGGGCAGCAGAGCGGCGGCCCCGCCGCCGGCGAGGGCGACCAATAGATCGCGTCTTGTGCGTTCAGGCGCCAGCATATCAATCTCCGGTCCGGCGGAGATAAGACATATGCCGCACAGGCTTGCGTTAATAAGGGTGAATTGGCCTCAGCCGAAGGGCAGATCCGCTCACAGCCGGCCCTCCGCCAGCGTCAGCCCGTCGCCATCGCGCCTCTGCGTGGCACGTTCGGTCAGGATGGCAATGCCCCAGATGGCGAGACCGCCCAGAGCCAGCCCGCAACCGACCCAACCGGTTGCCGTCCAGCCATAGCCCGCAGCAATGGCCATGCCGCCGAGCAGCGGCCCAAGCGCGTTCGCCGTATTGAACGCCGAATGGTTGAGTGCGGCCGCCAGGCCTTGCGCGTCGCCGGCAACATCCATCAGGCGCGTCTGGAGCACCGTGCCGAGCGCGCCACCGATGCCGATCGCCAGCACGGCCAATGTGATCGACCACAGATGGCTTGCCGCAAACGGATAGAGCGCAAGCGACACCGCGCTCCACACCAGCAGGCCGCCCGCCGTCGGCATCAGGGCGCGATCGGCGAAGCGCGGCACGATCAGATTGCCGAGCGTCAGGCCGATCCCGAACACCGTCAGCACGAGCGGCAGGCTGTAACCGGGTCCGTGCGTAACCGCGCTCAGCGTCGAGGCGAGATAGGTGTAGACCGCGAACATCCCGCCGAAGCCGATCGCGCCGATCGCCAGCGTCAGCCACACTTGGCCACGCCGCAGCGCGTTCAGCTCGCGCAGCGGGGAAGCGCCCTTTGCCGGCGGATCGGCCGGCACGATCGCCAACACCAAACACGCCGTCAGCACGGCGATGATCGCAACCACCCCGAAACCCCAACGCCATCCCAGCCAATGGCCCAGCGCATTGGCGAGCGGCACGCCGATGATCGTCGCCACCGTCAGGCCCAGCATGACGCGGCCGACCGCCATCGTTCGCCGTTCCGACGGCACCAGGCTGGCGGCAACCAGGGCGGCCGTCCCGAAATAGGCGCCGTGCGGCAGGCCGGCGAGAAACCGGAAGATCAGCAAGATGCGGAATGACGGCGCGATCGCGCTCAGCGCGTTGCCCACCGCGAAGGCCGCCATCAACAGCACCAGCAGCATGCGCCGGCTCATCCGCGCGCCCAGCACCGCCAGCAACGGCGCGCCCACGACGACGCCAAAAGCATAAGCGCTGATCACATGGCCACCGGTCGGCGCGTCCACACCCAGCCCACTGCTGAAATCGGGCAACAGGCTCATCGTCGCAAACTCGGTCGTGCCGATCGCGAAGCCACCCAGGGCCAGGGTGGCGTGGACAAGGCCGGGTGCGAAGATCCGCCGGGGGGCGGGCGTGTCGGCGACGGGCAAACCAATTCCTTCAGGGTAGGTCAGGCCGCGCAGACAATCCGTACGACCGGTGCGTCAGCCGTGCTGGACGGCCTGCGCCACCGTAACCAACAAAGGCGTCGTCGGATGCCCGATCAGCGAAGAAAGCTGACCCGACTCATCGAACAGGGCATCCTGCGCCGCGCCCGCATCCCACCCCGCGACAGCATGCGCAAGCTCCGCGGGAAGGCCGGCACTGATGAGGACCGTGGCATAATCCGATTCCGGCAGGTTGCGGTAAGGAATGTCCCGACCGGCGTGGCGAGAGATTTCTGCCGCCAGGTCCGTCATTCGCCAGGCCTGATCGCCGGCGAGCTCATAGGTCTTGCCGTCATGATCGCCGGCAGCCGCGACGACCGCCAGCGCCTCGGCATAATCGGCACGCGCGGCCGACGAGATGCGGCCATCCGCGGCGCTGCCGACCAGCGCGCCATGGTGAAGCGCGGCCTGGATCGAACCGGCGTAGTTTTCAGAATACCAGCCATTGCGCAGGATGGTGAAGCGCAGGCCCGAGGCCGCCAGATCGGCCTCCGTCGCCAAATGCTCCTGCGCGAGCGAAAGCGGCGACGCATCCGCATGGAGCAGGCTGGTATAGATGACCCTGGCGACACCGGCCGCCTTGGCTGCCGCGATCACCGCACGATGTTGCGCGATACGCTTGCCCACCTCGCTCGACGATATCAGGATCAGCGTTTCGATACCGGCGAGCGATGTAGGAAGGTCATCCGGGCGGTCATAATCGAAGCGACGAACCGCGACCCCCTGGTCCCCAAGCTTGGCCGGATCGCGGGCCAGCGCGATCGGCGGGGAAAGATGCGCATGCGTGGCGAGTGATGTCAGCGCAAGGCGACCAAGATGTCCGCTTGCACCCGTAACGGCGATTGTCATCGTAAACCTCCAGCGTAACCAGCCGCGAGATAGATGCCTTGCTAACTAGAAGTAAGTACGTACATCCGGGTAAGTATGAAGAAAGCTGCTCCGCCGCCGGCATCCCTATCCGACAAGCTGCTGCGCGGCGACCTGATGTCGGTAGACTGCCCGTCGCGTGAGGTGCTGCGCCATATCACCAGTCGCTGGGGCGTGTTGGTGCTGATCGCACTCAGCCAGGGCACGAAGCGGTTCAGCGCGCTCCGGCGCGAAATTGGCGGCGTCAGCGAACGAATGCTGGCGCAGACGCTGCAATGGCTGGAGCAGGACGGGCTGGTCGACCGGACAGCTTTTGCCGTGGTCCCGCCCCACGTCGAATATAGTCTGACGCCGCTTGGCCGGGAGGCCGAGCAGAAAGTTCGCGCGCTGGCCGACTGGATCGAAACGCGCATGCCCCTGCTCGGCAAACGGGATCCGGCGAGCCGCGCGGCCTAGCTGGATTAGCGGGGCCTGCCGCTTGTCTCGCGGGCGCGCGCACCTTTTCATGTCGAGCCCCCTGCAGATCCCCGTTGCGTGCCGGCACGCCGCCGACAATCGGGCGGAAACATTGACGCAGAAACCGGCGCAGCGGATGGCCGTTCCGTAGACGATCATAAGTTGCGTCACAGGGGGAAAGCGATGCCACGTCATATCGGGAAAGGCCTGGCGGCACTTTTAGGCACGGCGCTGCTCGCGATGCCCGCCGCGGCGTCGGAATGGTGGTTCGTCAACACCGGACCAGGCCAAGTCGTGTTCATCGACGCCAAATCGATCGAGCGGAAGAAAGACAACGTCACCTATTGGACCATGTACGTCATCCGCCCCGGCAAGCCGGAGGTGATGATGAAGACGCATATGCGCGCGAATTGCACGCGTCGTACATTGAGCTTCCTGGGCCAGTTCAAGTTCGATGCGCAGGGCCGTCAGATTGGTCAGTCGCCGACCCGGCCAAGCCCGATGCAGCCGGTGCCCCCCGATTCGCTGGGGGATGCGGAGATCAACTTCGCCTGCGGCGACGATGGCGATCATGTTGCCAACGATCAATTCCGGATGGAGGTGGATGAGGTCAAGTTTGCCGAGGCGCTCCTCGCCGCCGGCAACAAGGCGGAACGGGCCCACGATCTGCACGATGCGCTGGCGGGCAAGGCGCGGCCGTTGCCAGCGGCCGACACGGATGCCCCCAGAGCTCCTGAAGTCGTCCCGCTTGTGCCCGACGTCCAGGTCGATCCGCCGGAACCGATGGCGGCCGTCGAGCCGCCATCTGCACCGTCGGAGGAGGCACAACAGCTGACCAAAGACTGCGCCGCAGGCGATGCGCCCACGTGCCGGAAGCTCGGCCGGCTATACGCGGAGGGCGACGGGGTCGGGCAAGACGCTGCGCGCGCCGCGACCTTGTATGATCAGGGGTGCAAGGCAGGCGACGCCCATTCCTGCACCTGGCTCGGCATCGCCTACGTCAAGGGCGAGGGCGTCGCCAAGGACGACTGGGCTGCATCGGCCGCCTTCGCGCGCGCCTGCGAGAAGGGCGGTCCGGCCGATTGCACCAATATCGCTTTGGCATATGCCACCGGCGAGGGCGTGCCCAAGGATTCCCGCCTCGCTGCCCAATATTTCAAGGCGGCGTGCGATCATGGGGATGCCGCCGGCTGCTCCGGCCTGGGCGCCTCCTACATTCTAGGTGGCCCCGATCTGCGCAAACCCGGGCGTGCGCGCGGGCTCTTCAAGAAAGGGTGCGCGGGCGGTGACAGCAATGGCTGCTACAATCTGGGCGTCTTGTACGAACAAGGAATCGGCATGCGTAAAGATCCCGTCCGGGCGATCCCGCTTTATGAGCGCGCATGCGGTGATGACGTCGCCGGCGCGTGCGGCAATCTGGGCTCGATGGTCCAGAGCGGCACGGGCGTCACCAAAGATGCGGCCCGCGCCGCGGCGTTGTTCGAGAAAGCCTGCGACCTGAAAGGCGCGGAAGGCTGCTTCAATGCCGGCCGCGCCTATCAGGCGGGCTCGGGCGTCGAACGCGACACGGCGCGCGCGGCACAATATTATCGGCGCGCGCTGGAGATCGAACCCGACAAAGCGGATGCGCGGCGGGCTTTGACGGCATTGGAGAGTCGCTAGACACACGTCCGCGCCGATCGAGGCTTGCGGTGCGCGGCCTTAGCCGCCACCATCGGCCGATGCAGAGCGGTACGATCATCGAGCCGTCCCATGCCACCCCTCATATGGTGATGCTTCCCGCACGACCGGAACCGTTGCGTCTTGCCGTGGAGCAGACGGCCGTCGTCGTCATCGACATGCAGAATGCCTATGCATCGCCCGGCGGCTATGTGGATCTTGCCGGCTTCGACATTGCCGGCGCGGCCGCCACGATCGAGAAGATCGCGACCGTCCTCGACACCGCGCGCACGGCCGGCGTGCAGGTCATCTATCTGCAAAATGGCTGGGACCCGGATTATGTCGAAGCCGGCGGCCCGGGATCGCCCAACTGGCACAAGTCGAACGCGTTGAAGACGATGCGCGCCCGCCCTGAGCTCAAAGGCCAGCTGCTGGCGCGCGGCGGGTGGGATTATGCGTTGGTCGATCGCCTGGCGCCGAAGCCGGGCGACATATCGCTGCACAAGACGCGCTATTCCGCCTTCTTCAATTCGCAGCTGGACCAGACGCTGCGCGCCCGCGGCATCCGCAACATCGTGTTCGTCGGCATCGCCAGCAATGTCTGCGTCGAAAGCACGCTGCGCGACGGCTTCCATCTCGAATATTTCGGGGTGATGCTGGAAGATGCGACACATCACCTTGGCCCGGACTTCATTCAGCAGGCGACCGTGTACAATGTCGAGAAATTCTTCGGCTGGGTCAGCACGGTTGCGGATTTCTGCGGCAGCTTCGGCCAGCTCGACCGATGACGGGCCGGTCAACGCGTACCGTCACCCTGAACTTGTTTCAGGGTCTATCATGCCTCTGCACCGCCGCTGTCTGTGGCACGATGGATGCTGAAACAAGTTCAGCATGACGAAGGAGTGATAGATGCCCTTTGAACCGATCAACCCGCCGCAATTCCCGACGCCGATCGCGCCCTATTCGGCTGGCGCCAAGGCCGGTAACACGGTCTATGTTTCGGGCGTGCTGGCGCTCGGCGAAGGGGGCGCGGTGCTCCATACCGGCGATGCCGCCGCGCAGACCCGCCATGTGCTGGACGTCATACAAACGACGCTGGAAGCGGCCGGTGCGACCATGGCGGATGTCGCCATGAACCACATATTCCTCAAGGACCTGGCCGATTATGCCGCGTTCAACGCAGTCTATGCCGAATATTTTCCTGGGCCGAAACCGGCTCGTTATTGCGTGAAATGCGAACTGGTGAAGCCGGACTGCCTGGTCGAGATCGCCTCGGTGGCCCATATCGGTGGCTGAGGCTGCGGGCCTCTACTACGAAATATACGGGCCGCCCGATGGTGCGCCGCTTCTGCTTTCGCCGGGCCTTGGCGGTTCGGCCCTTTATTGGAACCCCAACCTGGCGGCGCTCGCCGCGCGCTATCGGGTGATCCTGTACGATCATCGCGGCACCGGCCGCAGCGATCGGGCAGTTCCGGCGGACATGACGATCGACACGATGGCGCAGGACGTGATCGCGCTGCTCGATGCGATCGGGATCGAACGAGTCCATTTCATCGGCCACGCACTTGGCGGGATGATCGGCCTGGCATTGGCGGTGCGTGCGCCCGAACGGTTGTCGAAACTCGTCGTGGTGAATGGCTGGGCCAAGCTCGATCCGTTCACAGAGCTCTGCTTCGACACCCGGCTCGCGCTGCTGCGCGACAGCGGGCCGGAAGCCTATGTCCGCGCGCAGCCGATCTTTCTTTACCCCGCGCACTGGGCGTCCGCCTGCTTCGAAGAGCTGGAGGCGGAGATGGCGCATCAGCTTGCAAGCTTCCCCCCGGTCGAGGTGGTGGAGCGACGCATCGCCGCGTTGCGCGCCTACGATCCCGGCCCGGATCTGCACCGCATCGACCTGCCGGTTCTGGTGATCACCACAAGCGATGATCTGCTGGTACCATGGCAGGCGGGCCGCGCCCTTGCCCAGGCGCTGCCCAACGCGACCCGATGTCAGCAGTTCGGCGGCGGCCATGCCGCCAGCCGGGTAGAGCCGGAGGAATTCCACGCCCGCGTCCTGCCCTGGTTGGCGGACGAGGCCTGGGACGATGAAGAAGAGGGGGAATAGCCATGCAGGTCGGCGTCTTCGTGCCCATCAACAATAATGGCTGGCTGATCAGCGAGAACAGCCCGCAATATATGCCGAGCTTCGACCTGAATAAGGAAATCGCCCTCCGGGCCGAAAAATACGGGCTCGATTTCCTGCTCTCGATGATCAAGCTGCGCGGCTTCGGCGGAAAGACCGAATTCTGGGAATATGGCCTGGAAAGCTTCACGCTGATGGCGGGACTTGCCGCCGTGACCGAGAAGATCAAGATTTACGCCACCTGCCCGACGCTGGTGATCCCGCCGGCCTTCGCAGCGCGCATGTGCAACACGATCGATTCAATCAGCCATGGTCGCTTCGGGCTGAATCTGATCACCGGCTGGCAGCGCCCCGAATATAGCCAGATGGGGCTGTGGCCGGGCGACGAGCATTTCCGCAACCGCTACGACATGCTCGCCGAATATGCGCATATCCTGCGCGAATTGTGGGCGAGCGGCGTATCCGATTTCCACGGCCAATATTATCAGATGGACGATTGCCGCGTCCGCCCGATGCCGACCGGCGACATGAAGATCATCTGTGCGGGCTCGTCCGACGCCGGCCTCGCTTTCTCCGCGCAATATGCTGATTATGCTTTCTGCCTGGGCAAGGGCGTCAACACGCCCAAGGCGTTCGCCTCCAACAACGAACGGCTCGCGCTCGCCACCGCCAAGACCGGCCGCGACGTCTCCGTATTCGTGCTGATCATGATCATCGCCGCCGAAACCGACGCGGAAGCGATGGAGAAGTGGATCCACTATCGCGAAGGCGTCGATGAGGAGGCGGTCGCCTGGCTGGGCGAACAAGGCGCGGCCGACAAGACCAGCGCCACCACCAACGTCCGCCAGTTGGCCGACCGGGAAAGCGCGGTAAACCTCAACATGGGGACCTTGGTAGGAAGCTATGAGACGGTCGCGCGGCTGCTCGACGAAATGGCCGAGGTTCCCAATACGGGCGGCGTGCTGCTGACCTTCGACGATTTCATCGAAGGCGTCGAGACATTCGGCACGCGCATCCAGCCGCTAATGAAAAGCCGCGGCTGAGCGAGGCTGGTGGAGGAGGCGCACGCAGGCCGCCGACTATCGCGGCCCTCCCCCTCCGTCAGGCTAGGCCTGCCACCTCTCCCTAGCGGGGGAGGATTGGAACATCACCCGAGCCGGTAGCTGCCGGTCGCCACAGTAATCCTCCCCCGCCAGGGGGAGGTGGCGCCGAAGGCGACGGAGGGGAAGGACAGCAACAGCGACAGCCAATGATCAAAGCTACGCAGGGATTCAAATGCCTCGCCCTCTGCATCTTTCGGCGGTGGTCGGATTTCATGCCTGCGGAGGGGCTGGCGGTCCGACGAGGTGGCCCACGGCAGCCACGCTCCGGCGCTATTTGTCTTCTTAATCCAGCGCCGGCTTCCCCCGCCCGCGCTTGATCGCCCCCGTCCGCGCCTTGGCGTCGACCCGCTTGGCCTTGGCGGACTTGCTGGGTTTGGTTTTGATCCGCCGCTCCGGGCGCACATGCGCCGCCGCCACCATGTCCGCCAACCGGGCGCGGGCATCGGTGCGGTTGGCTTCTCGCGTACGGAAGCGGCGCGCAGTAACGATGATGCCGCCGTCGAGCGTCCAGCGGCTGCCGGCCAGGCCTTTCAAGCGGGCGAAGACATCCGGCGCGAGCCGCAGCGCATAGACGTCGAGCCGCAGTTGCACGGCGGTGGCGACCTTGTTGACGTTCTGGCCGCCCGGCCCCGTCGCGGCAAGGAATCGTTCCTCCAGCGCCTCTTCGGGCAAAGGTGCGGGTTCGGCGCGTGTCATATTTCCTCACAAATGCCGCTAATGGACTGCAACGCTTTGGCAATTCCATTCGTTCTGGGCAGGCAACACTACCTCTTGTGCATTGCAGCGAACAGCGGCAGTCTGCACCAGCCGAACACATTGACCAGGAGCGGGATGCGCGACGCCTTTGACGAAGTGTGGGGAAGCAGCGGCGATCGTACCGGCCGACCGGGATTCACCGAATTGGCCGGCTGGATCGCCAACACACCGCTGCAGGAACTGGATCGCCGCCAAAAGGCTGCCGAGGCCGCATTCCGACAATTAGGCATAACCTTCGCCGTCTATGGCGAAGAAGAAAGCGCCGAGCGCATCATCCCCTTCGATATCGTGCCGCGCATTTTCACGCACAAGGAATGGGAGCGGCTGAAAGAAGGCCTGGTCCAGCGGGTCGAGGCGATCAACGCCTTCCTGACCGACGTCTATGGCCGGCAACGGATCATCCACGATGGTATCGTTCCGGCCGAACTGGTGCTCGCCAACCCGCAATTTCGCGGCTTCCTCCACGGCCAGAAACCGCCGCACGGCGTATTTGCGCATATTTGCGGGATCGATCTGGTGCGGACCGGGCCGGACGATTTCTTCGTGCTGGAGGATAATGCCCGCACGCCATCGGGCGTGTCGTACATGCTGGAAAATCGGGAGGCGATGCTACGCCTCTGCCCCGAACTGTTCCGCCGTTTTCCGGTTTGCCCGGTCGACCGCTACCCCGATCAGCTGCGCGACACGTTGCGCTCGGTCGCCCCTCGCGGCAGTGCGTCGGAACCGGTCTGCGTGCTGCTGACGCCCGGCCATTATAATTCGGCCTTCTATGAACATAGCTTCCTGGCTGACTCGATGGGGATCGAACTGGTCGAAGCGGCGGACCTGGAGGTCGACGACGATGTCGTGTGGATGCGCACGATCGACGGACGCGTGCGCGTCGACGTCATCTATCGCCGTATCGACGACGATTATATCGATCCGCTGCTGTTCCGGCCGGATTCGCTGCTGGGCGTGCCCGGGCTGATCGCGGCCTATCGCGCGGGCAATGTGGCCTTGGTCAACGCCCCCGGCACCGGCATCGCAGACGACAAGGCGATCTATTCCTACATGCCGGAGATCGTGAAATATTATTCCGGTGAGGATGTGAAGCTGCCGAATGTGGAGACATATCGCTGCCGCGAGCCGGAGGCGCTGCAATATGTTCTCGACAATCTGGAGCAGCTGGTCGTCAAACTGGTCGATGGATCGGGCGGCTATGGCATGCTGGTCGGCCCGACCGCGAGCAGCAAGCAGATCGAGGATTTCCGTGCCGCGCTGATCGCCGAGCCGCAGCGTTATATCGCACAGCCGACCCTTGCGCTTTCGACGGTGCCGACGCTGACCGACAAGGGCGTTGCGCCACGCCACGTCGATTTTCGCCCGTTCGTGCTGACGGGCGCGGAGGGGGTCCATATCGTGCCCGGCGGGCTCACCCGCGTCGCGCTGATCGAAGGATCGCTGGTGGTGAATTCCAGCCAGGGTGGCGGCACCAAGGACAGCCTGATCCTGTCGGACGTCACCCAATATCAATCGCAAGGCCCGGACGGGCAGACGCAGCGGCAGGGCTAGATGCTAAGTCGCACCGCAGCCCAGCTTTATTGGATCGGCCGCTACGTCGAGCGGGCCGAATTTACCGCACGCCTGCTGGAAGCGACCTTGCGGCTGGATGCGCTCTCGGCGCGCCCGGCGGGGCAGGTCGCGTGGGACAGCGCGCTGCGCGTGACCGCCTGCGACAAACGCTATGCCGCGACCGGGCTGCCGACCGAGCCACAATCGGTGTCCGGTTATCTGACGCTGTCGCCGGACAATTCCAGTTCCATTCGCTCCTGCCTCGATTCGGCGCGGTCGAATGCCAAATCGGTGCGGACGGCGCTCACGCGTGACGCCTGGGAGGCGATCAACCGCGCCTGGCTGGGGCTGCGCGGGCTCGCGACCACCGGCGGCTATGAGGAAACGCTGGCACTGACCGCCATGATCCGCGCGGAAACGCGAGGCTTCGAGGGCGCGCTTCACCATATGTTGCGCAACGAGGCCTATCATTTCATCGGTCTGGGCGCCGCGATCGAACGCGCCGACAACACCGCGCGCCTGATCGACGTCAAATATCATCTTTTGCTGCCCGAAGGCGAGAAGGTCGGCGGGGTCATCGATCGCGATCAGTGGACGACGATCCTGCATACGGTTTCGGCGAATACCGCCTATCGCTGGCTGTATCGGGACGGGTTGAAGCCCTGGCTGGTCGCCGACATGCTGATCCTGCGCAGCGAAGTGCCGCGGAGCCTGGCGGGCGCGATCGACGAGGTCGTCCAGCATCTGGCCTATATCGGCAAGCGGCTGGGCCGGCAGGGCGAGGCCGATCGGCTCGCGCGCCGCTGTCAGACGACGTTGAGCCGCACGTCGATCGATGCCGTATTCGGCCAAGGTCTCCACGAATATCTGGAAGCCTTTGTCGTCGAAGCCAGCCAGATCGATCGCGCGATCGGCCAGCAATTCCGCTTCGCATGACGATCGGGTAGGACAGATCGCCCATGCGCCTTTTTGTATCCCACCGCACCGAATATCGCTTTTCGGAGCCACAGAAGCGGCTCGTCCAGCTGTTGCGGCTGACGCCGGGCAATCATGCCGGGCAAAGTGTCGTGTCCTGGTCGATCGATGTCGATCGCGACGCACGGCTGAAACCCGCCCGCGATGGCTATGGCAACGAAACGACGATGCTCTACGTCGATGGTCCGCTGGATCGCATCACCATTTCGGTGTCGGGCGAAGTGCTGACGGAGGATCGCGCCGGCTTGCTCGATGCCGCGGCCGAGCCTCTGCCGCCGCTCCATTTTCTGCAGACGACACCGCTTACCCGGGCCGATGCCCGGTTGCAGGGCTATGTCGCCGGGCTGGAACTGCCGGGCGATCCCCTGGCCGGGGCGCACCTGCTGGCGGAACGCATCCACGATTATCTGGTGCTGGACGACCCCCAGATTGGCGGCGATCATAGTGCTGCGGCCGCCTTGGCCAGCCGCAGGGCCGATGCGCAGGCGGCCGCCCATTTGCTGATTTCGGCCGCCCGCCTGGTCGGATATCCGGCGCGCTACGTCGCCGGGCATCTGTATCGGCCCTATCAGGCAGAAGGCCATGCCGCCCATGGCTGGGCCGAATTGCATGTCGAAGGCTATGGCTGGATCGGCTTCGACGCGCATGAAGGCCGCTGCCCGACCGAATCCTATGTGCGCGTTGCCGTAGGGCTGGATCATGGCCAGGCAGCCCCGATTTCGGGCGCCCGGATCGGCGGCGGCGGCGAAGAGCTGGCGGTCGACGTCCATGTGGGCCCGGAACCGGCGCCGCAATAGCCATTTTTCGCTGAAAACTCGCCCTTCTCCCCTGCAGGTGCGCGCCGGGGTCACCGGATTATTGGCGCTAAACCCTGCCAAACGCCTTCCCCCACACCCTTCCCCTTGCTAGTGCGCCCGCCATACACCGCATCGCAGCAAGGGACTCTGCCCATGACCGCCGTCGGCCACGACACGCTCAATACTCGTTCGACGCTCGACGTCGGCGGCCGCAAGTTCGATTATTATTCGCTCGCCAAGGCGGCTGAAAATATCGGCGACATTTCGCGCCTGCCCTTCTCGATGAAGGTCCTGCTGGAAAACCTGCTGCGGTTCGAAGACGGAAAGACGGTCACGGCCGACGATCTGAAAGCCATGGTACAGTGGCTGGTCGATCGCTCGTCGGAGCGCGAAATTCAATATCGCCCGGCCCGCGTGCTGATGCAGGATTTCACCGGCGTGCCCTGCGTCGTCGATCTGGCGGCCATGCGCGACGCGATCACCGCGCTGGGCGGCGATGCGCAGAAGATCAACCCGCTCGTGCCCGTCCACCTTGTCATCGATCACTCGGTCATGGTCGACGAATTCGGCACGCCCAAGGCATTCGAGCATAATGTCGAGATCGAATATCAGCGCAACATGGAGCGGTATGAGTTCCTGCGCTGGGGTTCGAAGGCGCTCGACAATTTCAAGGTGGTGCCGCCCGGCACCGGCATCTGCCACCAGGTCAATCTGGAACATATCGCGCAGACGATCTGGGTCTCCAAGGGCGCGGACGGCGCCGATATCGCCTATCCGGACACGTGCGTCGGCACCGACAGCCACACCACGATGGTCAACGGCCTGGGCGTGCTGGGCTGGGGCGTCGGCGGGATCGAGGCCGAGGCTGCGATGCTCGGCCAGCCGGTATCGATGCTAATCCCGGAAGTCGTCGGCTTCAAGCTGACCGGCACGCTGGCCGAAGGCATTACCGCGACCGATCTGGTGCTGACCGTCACGCAGATGCTGCGCCAGAAGGGCGTCGTCGGCCGGTTCGTGGAATTTTACGGCCCGGGTCTCGACGCATTGAGCCTCGCCGATCGTGCGACCATCGCCAACATGGCGCCGGAATATGGCGCAACCTGCGGCTTCTTCCCGGTCGATCAGGCAACGATCAACTATCTGCGCCTCACCGGCCGCGAAGAGGGCCAGATCGAGCTGGTCGAGGCCTATGCCCGGGCACAGGGCATGTGGCGCGATGCCAACCTGCCCGATCCGGTCTTCACCGATACGCTCGCGCTCGACATGTCGACCGTGCAGCCGAGCCTTGCCGGCCCGAAACGCCCGCAGGACAAGGTGCTGCTCACCAACGTCGACGAGAATTTCAACAACGAACTGGTCAAGGGCTATAAGAAGACCGGCGAAAGCGACGTCCGCGTGCCCGTGGAGGGCGAGGATTTCGAGGTCGGCCATGGCGATGTCGTGATCGCCGCGATCACCAGCTGCACCAACACCTCCAACCCCAACGTGCTGGTCGCGGCCGGCTTGGTCGCCCGCAAGGCGCGCGCGCTCGGCCTCAAGCCCAAGCCCTGGGTCAAGACCAGCCTTGCCCCCGGCAGTCAGGTCGTGACCGATTATCTGAACAAGGCGAAGCTCACCGAAGATCTCGACGCGATCGGCTTCAACCTGGTCGGCTATGGCTGCACCACCTGCATCGGCAATTCCGGTCCGCTGCCGACGCCGATCAGCAAGGCCATCAACGAGAACGATCTTGTCGCCGCCTCCGTCCTGTCCGGCAACCGCAACTTCGAAGGCCGCGTCTCGCCCGACGTGCGCGCCAACTTCCTCGCCTCGCCGCCGCTGGTCGTCGCCTATGCGCTCAAGGGCACCGTGCGGGAGGACATCACCTCTACCCCGATCGGCACGACGCCCGAAGGCAAGCCGGTGATGCTGAAGGACCTCTGGCCGACCAATCACGAAATTACCGACATCATCACCTCGGTGATCGATTCGGAAATGTACCGCACGCGCTATGCCAACGTGTTCGAAGGCGATCGCAAGTGGCGCGCCATCACCATCGAAGGCTCCGATACCTATAGCTGGTCGGCAGGCTCCACCTACGTGCAGAACCCGCCCTATTTCGAGGGCATGACGATGACGCCGAAGGCGGTGGAGGACATCATCGATGCCCGGCCGCTCGCCATTCTGGCCGATTCGATCACCACCGATCACATCTCGCCCGCGGGATCGATCAAGGCCGACAGCCCGGCCGGTCGTTATCTGAACGAGCATCAGGTTTCGAAGGCGGACTTCAATTCCTACGGCGCGCGGCGCGGCAATCACGAAGTGATGATGCGCGGCACCTTCGCCAACATCCGCATCCGCAATGAGATGGTGCCTGGCGTCGAAGGCGGCATGACCCGCTATGTGCCGACCGGCGAAACGCTGGCCATCTACGACGCCGCGCAGAAATATAAGGCAGACGCCACGCCGCTCGTGATTGTCGCCGGCAAGGAATATGGCACCGGCTCGTCGCGCGATTGGGCGGCCAAGGGCACGACCCTGCTGGGCGTGCGCGCCGTCATCGCCGAAAGCTTCGAGCGCATCCATCGCTCGAACCTGGTCGGCATGGGCGTGCTGCCGCTGCAATTCCCGGAAGGCACCGATCGCAAGACGCTCGGGCTGGATGGCAGCGAGCTCTTCTCGATCGACAATGTCGCCGGCCTGCGCCCGCGCCAGACGGTTACCGTCCGGCTGAAGCGCACCGACGGCAGCGAAGAGACGTTCGAAGCGCGCTGCCGCATCGATACCGTCAACGAGCTGGACTATTTCCTCAACGGCGGCATCCTGCCCTACGTCCTGCGCAAGCTGGCGGCGTAAAGAGACCTGATCAGCTCCACCTCTCCAGGGTGGGGCTGATCATACCTAATGTTGTCATCGCGAGGCGCGGAACGCGCCGTGGCGATCCAGTCCCGCATAGGAGCTGGATTGCTTCGCTTCGCTCGCAATGACGACTCTTCTAGGAGGTCGCAGCTGGCCTAACCGCCACCGCTAGCCAATCGGGCACGATCACCCCGGCATCCCCCGCGGCAATCCGCTCGACCTGCAGCCGCTTCACGGCAAGGCGGAGCTCCGGATAATAAACATAGGCGGCATCGCCCGGATCGTCCGTCGCGTGGGCCGCCACCAGCCGGCGGTTGACCTTCTGGCGCCAGTTCATGCGCGCCGTATTCTCTTGGCCGACATAGCAGCCCTTGGTGAAGCTCACCCCTTCGAGCTCGATCGCATTGGCTTCCAGCCAAAGCGTCTTGTCCGATCCCAGTTCTGCGACACCCTCGGTCACGCCCAGCGCCAGCCGGTGCGCGCGCCAGCCATCGACCGGTGCGTCTGGAGGCGCGATCCAGCGCCGGCCGAGTGCCGCCAGCCGCGGATCGGGCACGCCAGCGTCCCCCTCCGGCGCCCAGTGCACTGCAAGCGCAGCGTCCACCGCAATCACGATCGCGCGCCGCAATCGATAGAGGGAAAGCCGCCGCGCCAGTGCCTCCGCCTGATCCCGCTCGCAATCGACCAGCAGATCGTCGCCATCGTCCCAGACCAGGAAATCGAAGAGCGCTTTGCCCTGGGCGGTCAGCAGCCCCGCCCAGACCGGTAAAGGTCCGGTAACATCATTCGTTACCAGCCCCTGGAGGAAGCCGCGCACATCCTCCCCGGACAAGCGGATCACGGCGCGGTCGGCAAGGGTGGTCGCGGTCATGGGAGCGAGGTAGGGATGCGCGGACCAGATGCCAACGGAGTCGCTTGTGGCCACCTATGATCTTCTCCTCAAGAACGGCGTCGTGTGGACGCCGGGCGGCCCGGTCGAGACGTCGGTCGGCGTGCGCGACGGCCGCATCATCGCCATTGGCGAGCCGGGGGATGCCGGCGAGACGATCGACTGCACCGGCCTGACCGTGCTGCCGGGCGTGGTCGACAGCCAGGTCCACTTCCGCGAGCCCGGGCTGGAAGCGAAGGAGGATCTGGAGAGCGGCAGCCGCGCCGCGGTTCTGGGCGGCGTCGTCGCCGTGTTCGAAATGCCGAACACCAAGCCCAATACCGACAGCGAAGCCGCGATCCACGACAAGCTGGCGCGGGCCGAAGACCGCATGTGGTGCGATCATGCCTTCTATGTCGGTGCGACCAGCGCCAATGCCGATCTGCTGGGCGAGCTGGAACGACTGCCCGGCACCGCTGGCGTCAAGATTTTCATGGGCGCATCGACCGGCGATCTGCTCGTCTCGGAAGATACGGAGCTCGCCCGCGTGCTGGCCCATGGCCGCCGCCGCGTGGCGATCCACGCCGAGGACGAGCCGCGCATGCAGGCGCGCTTGGGCGAACGCGTCGTGGGCGACCCCCGATCGCACCCGGTGTGGCGCGACGATGAGAGCGCGATGCTGGCGACGCAACGCATCCTGCGCCTGGCGCGGGCCGCGCGCCGCCCGATCCATATTCTGCACGTCACCACGCCGGCGGAACTCGAATATATTTCCCGCAACAAGGATATCGCCACCTGCGAGGTGACGCCGCAGCATCTGACGCTGGCCGGCGAAGAGGCTTACCCGCGGCTCGGCACCTACGCCCAGATGAACCCGCCGATCCGATCCGGCGCGCATCGCGATGGTTTGTGGCGCTGGCTGAACCAGGGCGTTCCCGACGTGCTGGGCTCCGATCATGCGCCGCATACCAAGGAGGAAAAAGCCAAGCCTTATCCGGATTCGCCGAGCGGCATGCCGGGTGTGCAGACGCTGCTGCCGTTGATGCTCAACCATGTCGCGCATGGACGCCTGACGCTGCAGCGCCTGGTCGAACTGACCTCGGCCGGCCCGCAACGCGTGTTCGGCATGACCGGGAAGGGCCGCATCGCCGCCGGCTATGATGCCGATTTCACGCTCGTCGATCTGAAGGCGAAATGGACGATCGAGGACAATTGGCTGGCGTCGCGCTGCGGCTGGTCGCCTTTCACGGGCATGGAGATCACCGGAAAGCCGGTGGCCACGATCATCCGCGGCCGCACCGTGATGCGGGATGGCGCGCTGGCCGCCAAGGCGATCGGCCGGCCGATCCGCTTCGATTCCGCATCCTGGGAATGACAGAGGCGCCCCTGCTGCGCCGGGATGACGGACGCCGCAGGGCTCGCTAAGAGGCCCGACCATGAACGACACCAGCAGCACTCCGACGCCGCCCGATCGCCTCTCCGTCGATCCCCGCAGCCCCCATTACGACCCCGATTCGCTGGGACGTGGGGTGGGCATCATCTTCAACGGGCAGGAACGCTTCAACGTCGAGGAATATTGCGTCAGCGAAGGTTGGGTGCGGCTTGCCATGGCGAAGACGCGCGATCGCAAGGGCAATCCGCTGACGATGAAGATGAACGGTACGGTCGAACCGTTCTTCCGCGACGGCGCACCGGAACCGGAACAGCCCTGAACACCACTCGTTAGTTTCCCCTAACCTGGTCTGATCGGGGCCGTTTCGGGAGATTGTCGATGGGTAAAGCGTTCATCCTATGGCTGCTGGGTGTCCCGCTGGGCCTGGTCCTCGTCTTATACTTGCTGTTCTTCCGCTAAGGGCGAGCGGTAGCTGCCGACGCGGCGCTGCCTGCCGTCATGACTTTGGAGCACGCGGCGCCTAAAAAGGGCGCCGTCCCACCCGGGGAACGCCCGCTAACCCGTCCGCAAAGGTCCCACCCCTTGGCCAAAACGCCCCCCCTCACCGAAGCCGAATTGTCGGCAGGCCAACCCCGCCGCCGCCCGCGCCATCAAGCGCTGGAGATTGGCAGCCGGACGTTGAGCCCGTCGACGCTGATGATGGGCCATGGCTTCGACCCCGCTCTGTCGGAAGGGTCGCTCAAGCCGCCCGTCTTCCTGACATCGACCTATGTTTTCGAAAGTGCCGCGGCCGGCAAACGCTTTTTCGAAGGCGTGACGGGCAAGCGGCCGGGTGGTGCCGAAGGCCTGGTCTATTCGCGGTTCAACGGCCCCAATCAGGAAATCCTGGAGGACCGTCTCGGCATCTGGGAAGGCGCTGAGGACGCGCTGACCTTCTCCTCCGGCATGTCGGCGATCGCGACCGTGCTGCTGGCAATGGTCCAGCCGGGCGACACGATCGTCCATTCCGCCCCCCTCTATGCCGCCACCGAAACGCTGATCGGCAAGATTCTCGGCAAGCTTGGCATCAACTGGCTCGATTTTCCCGCCGGCGCGACCCGCGAAGAGATTGATGCGGTCATGAACAAGGCCAAAGCGCATGGCCGCGTCCCGCTCATCTATCTGGAAAGTCCCGCCAACCCCACCAACGCGCTCGTTGATATCGAGGCGGTCACCGCCTCACGCGATGCCTTGTTCGAGGGCGAGAAACCGGTGGTGGTGATCGACAACACCTTCCTCGGCCCCTTGTGGCAGCAGCCGCTGAAGCACGGCGCCGATATCGTCATCTACAGCCTGACCAAATATGCGGGCGGCCATAGCGATCTCGTGGCGGGCGGCGCGGTCGGATCGAAGGCGGCGCTCGCGCCGATCCGGTTGATGCGCAACACGATCGGCACGATCCTGGATCCGCATCCGGCGTGGATGCTGCTGCGTTCGCTGGAAACGCTGGAATTGCGCATGAGCCGTGCGGGCGAGAATGCCGCCAAGGTCTGCGCGTGGCTGCGCGATCAGCCCAAGGTCGAACATGTCGGCTATCTGGGCTTCCTGGAAGAAGGGTCGCGTCAGGCCGATATCTATAACCGCCATTGTTCGGGCGCGGGATCGACCTTCTCGCTGTATTTGAAGGGCGGGGAGCCTGAGGCGTTCCGTTTCCTCGATGCGCTCAAGATCGCCAAACTCGCGGTCAGCCTGGGTGGCACGGAGACGCTGGCGAGCCATCCTGCCGGCATGACGCATCTTTCGGTGCCGCAGGAGCGCAAGGACGCCCTTGCCATTGGCGACAACCTTGTCCGTATCTCGATCGGGGTCGAGAATGCGGACGATCTGATCGCGGATTTCGAACAGGCGCTGGCGGCGATCTAATCACCCTTCGCGACTGCGCGCATTTGGGGCAGGGTTACCTGCTCGCGTCGGCCGGCCGCTTTTTCAGGCCGACGATGTCGATCGCACCGTCGTTCCAGCGCCGCACAATGTAGCGGCCGCGGTGCAGTTGGCGCAGGAACCGATCGTCCGGATCGAACGTCGATGCGCCCAGTCGCAACAGCCAGATGGTTGGAACGGCCTGGGTGGCGGATTCCTGGGCGATGGCGTGCAATGTCGCCGGCGGCAGAACCGATACGCCGCGCGTCCCGGTCGGATGCCAGCCGCCGCCAATCTCCAGCGATGGCACATCGCTTGGTATCGCCCGGATCGGAAGCTGCAGCTTCTTGTCGCGTAGCGCATAGGCCAGCGGCAGCTTGCCCTCATTCGGATAGGCGAACACGACATCGCCGTGCCGGGCGTGGGTCTTCAGCCAGGCGACGGTGCGATACCAGTTCAGCTCCGGCCCGCGCACCCGCGCCTTGATATCCGCCACGAGCATCGATCCGCCGAGCAGAAGGGCCGCCGCGGCGCGGGCCAGCCGATACCGGCCTTCGGCGGTCGCTCCGATCGCGAGCAGCAGCAGTGCGGGCACCGCGACCGGCGTCATGATGCGGGTGATGAATATCGGCGTAACCGTCAAAGAGACCAGGATCGCGCAGCAGACCGGCACCAGCGCCAGCGTGATCAATATCGCGCCCAGACGCGCGCCATTGTTCAGGCGCGCGAGGGCCAGGCCGGCCCAGACGACGAGGACCGGGCTGGCAAGGCCCGCCCACCCCGCCACCCCATAGAGGGTCATGATGCGATCCAGCAGCAACCCGTCCAGCCGGAATTGCAGCCAGGTGCTGGCGGTCCATGCCTCTGCCTGCGCCCGCAGGATCGCCAATCCCGGCAGATACCAAAGGGCCACGACGAGGTGCCCGGTCACCAGCCAGGCCCAGTCTGCGCGCGTGAGCCGGCGGCCAAGCAGAGCGATCCCAAGCGCCATTGTCAGCGCGAGCCCGAACAGCGGCCCGAGATTGTGGAGCCACAACAGCGCCTCTTCCAGCAGCAGATACCCGATGTAGCCTGCGCCCTTCAGCGGCTGGCCGCGCTCGATCCGTCGGGCCAGCCGCAACAGCAGCAGCATCGCGCCGGCATAGACAAGGATCATCAGAGGATATGGCCGCACCTCGCGCGCCATTTCGACCAGTCCGAGCGAGACGCAGGCGAACGCAATTGCCACCATTTCCAGGCGTCGGCGCGCGCGATTGTCCCAGCCAATCCAATGGCCGGCTTCGCGCGCCGCCAGCGCCACAATCGGCAAGGTCGCCATCCCGGCGACGAGCCCGAGCAGCCGCAGCGCCCGCGTACCATCCCCGAACAGGCCCACCCACAGATGGAGCAGACTGTAATAAAAGGGCGGATGGGTTTCGTAGAGCGGCACGATCCGCCACAGGAATGCCCAGTCGTGCCCCGCCGCATAGGCGCTATAGGCCTCGTCCAGCCACAGGGGCGCGGCGGCGATGTCCCAGCCCCGCAGCAGCAGCCCGGTGACCGCCAACAGGCCGATTATGGACCAATATCTGCGTGCCCCCTGCATCGTTGCGATGCTTAGGTCGAATACGGGCACTTGTCGCGCGGGCTGAGACCGCCATAAGGGGAGTGCATGTTCCGCTCAGCGCTTCCCGAGAACGAGACGCCTGCCGGTTGGTGGAACAGCTGGTGGTTCCTTGCGGCCCTGGTGCTGATATCGGCAATTCCGCTGCTGTATCCAACGGTCCCGCCGCTGACCGATCTGCCCGAACATATGGGCCGGTATCGCATTCAGCTGTCGGACCCGGCGTCCCCGCTGCGGCAGGACTATTTCGAATTCCATTGGGCCTTCATCGCCAACCTTGGCGTGGACCTGCTGATCGTGCCGATGGCGGCGCTGTTCGGGCTGGAGCTGGGCGTCAAACTGATCGTGATCGGCATTGTGATGCTGACGATCACCGGCATGCTGTGGATCGCGCGCGAAGCGCATGGGCGCGTGCCCCCGCCGGCCTTGTTCGCGCTGCCGCTTGCGTATGGCTTCCCCTTGATCTGGGGCTTCCTGAATTTCCTGTTGTCGATGGCGCTGGCGTTGAATGCCTATGCGCTGTGGCTCCGGCTTGGCCGCGCGCAAAGGTTTCGTCTGCGCCATGCGCTGTTCGTGCCGATCGGCCTGATCCTGACGACCGCGCACATTTTCGGCTGGGCCGTGCTCTGCCTGCTCGCCTTCGGGGCCGAGGTGGTACGCGAACGCGACGCCGGCCGCACGCTCATCCCCAGCCTGTGGCATGGCGGCCTGGCCTGCCTGTCGCTGGCGCCGCCCCTGCTGCTGCTGATCATATGGCGCAGCGGCGATGCCAGCGGGCAGAATGTCGACTGGTTCTATTGGCGGGCCAAATATGTCTATCTGATCTCCAGCCTGCGCAACAGCGTGATGTCGCTGGATATCGCCAACGTCTATCTGCTGTGGGCGCTGATCGCGCTGGGACTGGCGGGCGTGTGGGTGCGCATGAACCGCACGCTCGGCATCGCCGCGCTGATGCTGATCATCGCCTATGTGCTGTTGCCGCGCATCCTGCTCGGGTCGGCCTATGCCGACATGCGGCTGGCGCCCTATGTGCTGGCGATTGCGGTCGTGGCGATCGCGATGCGGTCGCAGAACCGGCGCTGGGCGGCTATCGTCGCTGGTGCCGCAGCTATTCTCTTCGTCGCCCGCATCGCGATCCTGACCGAGAATTTCGCGTGGCATGAGGCGGCAAACCGGCGGCAGCTGTCAGCGCTGAATCATGTGAAGCCCGGCAGCCGGGTGTTCGTGCAGGTCTGGCTGCAATGTATCGGGCGCTGGGAGACGAGCCGCATGGATCATCTCGGCGCGATGGCGATCGTCCGGCGCGAGGCCTTTGCCAACGGTCAATGGACCGATCCTGGCGCTCAATTGGTGCGGATCAAATATAGCCCTGCCAAAGGCTATGCGGAGGATCCGACGGAGATTTTGCGCCCGCACCGCTGCCGCGATCGGCGCACCAAACCCTATCCGGAAGGTATCAACTACCTGCCCCACGACGCCTTCGATTATGTCTGGCTGATTGACATCCCCCGGTCGCGCTGGAACAGCTTCCCGGGCCTGGAGCCGATCTGGACCGGCGGCCGTTCGGGCATCCTCTACCGCGTGCTGCCCGGATCGGGCTCCGCCACCAAGGCCAACGACACGCCGACCGGCAACAGCCCGCGCACCGCGGCATGACGCTCGGCTCCGAATAACGCTGTCAGCAGCCGGTTGAGCGGCTTGGCGGGCACGCGATCGTCATCGCCGCCGGTGCGGCCGAGCAGACGATTGACCATCCGAATACCGACGATCGCGGGCAGCAACAGGCTGTTGAACGCCGCGCGATGCAATCGCCGAAAGCCGGCGGCGCGCACTGCCGCATCCAGGCTTTTGGCGGTGTAGCGGCGCTGATGATGATGCGCGACGTCATGCCCGCTCCACAGCGCCGGTATCGCGGGCACCGCGAGCAGCACCCGTCCGCCCGGTGCCAGCTTGGTGCGCAGCGCCGTCAGCGCGCCGACATCGTCGGGAATATGCTCCAGCACGTCCAGCAGCACGATCAGATCGTAGGCGCCGTCTTCCAGCGGAACGTCGGGCAGATAGCCGCCCTTGATGACGAGCCCGGTGCGCTGCGCGGCAAAGGCGCGGGCATGGTCATCGGGTTCGATCGCATCGACCGAGCCGAACTGCTGCAGCATCGCGATATTCGATCCGGTGCCGCAACCAACCTCCAGGATCCGCATCGGGCCGGCTTTCGGTCGAAAGCGCTCGATCAGGGCGGTCAGAATCCTGCGTCGGCCGACGAACCACCAATGGTGACGATCAATCTCAGCCATGCGGTCGTAAACATGACGTTCCATCAGCTCTGGTCGCTCGCCGCGCCGATCCGTTCGCGCACGACGTAGATCGGCCGCCGCTTGGTCTCCACCAGGATGCGCCCGACATATTCGCCGAGGATACCCAGCGAGAGCAATTGCACCCCGCCGAGGAACAGGACGGCGACCATCATCGAGGCATAGCCCGGAACGTCGACGCCATAGAGGATGACCCGCCCGATCAGCAGGAAGGCATAGAGCAGCGCGACCGCCGCCACCACGAAGCCGATATAGGACCAGACGCGCAACGGCGCGGTGGAGGCCGAGGTCAGGCCGTCGATCGCCAGCTTCCACAATTTCAGATAATTGAATTTGGTCCGGCCCACCGCACGTTCGGCCCGGTCATATTCGACCGCCGCCTGGCGGAAACCGCCCCAGGCGAACAGCCCTTTCATGAAGCGGTTGCGTTCCGGCATCGCCCGGATGACGTCGACAACCTTGCGATCGAGCAGGCGGAAGTCGCCTGCATGTTCGGGTATCTTGTCCTCGCTCAGCCAATTGTGCGCGCGGTAATAGAGATCGGCGGTCAGGCGTTTCGGCAGGCTGTCGGTCATGCGGTTGCGCCGCACGCCGAAGACGACTTCATGCCCCAGCCGCCATTCGTCCAGCATCGCCCCGATCACCTCGGGCGGGTCCTGCAGGTCGACGTCGATCGGGACGACCGTCTGGCCGCGCACATGATCGAGGCCGGCCGACAAGGCCGCTTCCTTGCCGAAATTGCGCGAGAGCGAGATGCCCACCACGCGCGGATCGGTGCGATTGGCGGCCATGATCGCGGCCAGCGTCGCATCGGAGCTGCCGTCATCGACGAACAGCATCTCCCACAGCACGGGCAGGCCCTGTGGATCGCGCAGCGCTTCCAGCACATTGCCGACCCGCGTCACGAATGGCTGGACCGCGTCTTCTTCATCCTTGACCGGTACGATCACGGAGATGAGCGGGATTGGCTGCGGATCCATCCTCTCTTGTGGCGCGCTTGCGGGGGCAGAGGCAAGTTTCACCGGAAGACCCACCAACGATTGAGGACGAACAAAAGAGCAGGCGTGACGAACCAGATCGGCACATACAGCGTCCAATGCGGCAATTTCAGCGCTTCGGTAAGTAGCCAGGCCCAAAAAGCATTGAGCGCAAGGCTGGGGATCGACGCGAGGACAAAGCGTATCTTGCTCGCACGATCGCGTTTGCCATGATTGCGGAACGTGACCCGGCTGTGCAGCACATAGCCCAACGTCACGGCTGCCAGATAGCCTGCGATATTGCAGATCTGCAGCGGCAAGTGGCTCCAGCTGTCGAGCACGACCAGCACCGCGGAATAGAGCGCGGTCACGATGCCCCCGTTCACGCCATAGCGCACGATCTGCCAAAACATCTCGCGCCGCTGTTGCGCCACCGCGGTCATTCCCGAATACAGTCCTTTGCTCTTTCTCCCCGGGCTCGTAGAGCGCCGCCAGCGGCGAGGGAAGTGTGGTGATCGGCGAAAATTGGGTTCGGGGCTTCGACAAGCCCGCGCATTGGCGCCGCTGGTTCCTGCTCTTCTGGGCAGCGACGGCTGTCTATATGCTCTACTACAAATGGAACGCGATCCACTGGTTCGCGCTCAGCGACACGGACGACAATCTGCGTTTCGCGCAGGTGCGCGCGCTGCTCGACGGCCAGGCCTGGTACGATTTGCGCCAGCACCGGATCGATCCGCCCAACGGCATTTCGGTCCATTGGTCACGCCTGGTCGACCTGCCGATCGCCGGATTGATGCTGATCCTGCGCCCCCTTCTCGGCTGGCAGGATGCCGCGCGCTGGGCCTGCGCGATGGCGCCGATGCTGGCCTTCGGCGCCGCCTTATACGGCATGATGTTGACGGCGCGGCGACTGGTCGACCGGTGGGCGTTCTTGTTGGCGGGCGCCATCCTGGTCTGTGCGAACACCAGCATGCTGATGTGGATGCCGCTACGGATCGATCATCATGGCTGGCAGCTCGCCAGCCTGATCGTGACCGTCGCCGGCATGGCTGATCGGCGGAAGCTGCGCGGTGGGGTCACCGCCGGGCTCGCCACCGCATTTTCGCTGACGATCGGGCTGGAATTGCTGCCATATCTGGCGGTCGCCGGCGCATTGATCGTGCTGTGGTGGGTGATCGAGCAGGATCAGGCGGACCGGCTGCGCGGCTATGGCCTCAGTCTCGCCGCCGGCGCGGCGCTGGGCTATGCGCTGTTCGCCTCCTACGACAACCGCCAGCTGCTGTGCGACGCGCTGACGCCGGTCTATCTGTCGACCCTGTTGGTGACGGGCGGCCTCGCGGTCGCATTCGGCTCCCTGCCCTTTCCCCAACGCTGGCTGCGGATCGTGGCGGCGTTGGTGGGTGGTGCGGCGATCTGCGGCGGCTTTGCGCTTGCCTTTCCGCAATGCCTCGGCCGGCCGGAAAACCTGTCGCCCGAACTCTACAAATTGTGGTTCAGCCACATCAAGGAAGCCAAGCCGCTTTACCAACATGGCTGGCGCATCGCCTTCCCGACGCTATCGCTGTCGGTGATCGGCGTCGTCGGCTCGGCCTGGGCCTTTTGGCGCGTGCGCGGCACCGACAAGGCCATCCCCTGGGCGCTCGTCGCCCTGTTGTCGCTCTTCTCGGCCTTGCTGCTCTTCTGGCAGACCCGCGCCGGGCCAGGCTCGCAGATGCTCGGTACAATCGGCGCCACCGCGCTCGGCTGGGCGATGCTGCGCTGGACGCTGGCGCATCGCAACCTGCTCGTCCGGATTTTCGGATCGGCGGTCATATTCCTGTTCGTTTCAGGATCCTTCGCCAGCATTATCGTGCAGAATATTCCCCAGCACCGTGCCGCCTATCGCAAGCGCGTCGATACGGCGAACCGGCGCTGCCCCACGTTGCCGGCGCTGCGTCCGATCGGCGCGCTACCGCCCGCGACGATCCTGACCTTCATCGATCTCGGTCCGCGCCTGATCGCGACCACGCATCACAGCGCCATCGCCGGCCCCTATCACCGCAACGGCGGCGACATCCTCGACATCCAGCACAGCTTCCGCGCCACCGATCCCGAAGTCGCGCACGACGTCATGCGCCGGCATGGCGCCAGCTTGCTGCTGATCTGCCCCGGTCTGTCGGAATCGACCGTCTATGGCAGCGAGGCGCCCAAGGGCTTTTATGTCCAGCTCGTAAAGGGCCAGGTCCCCGGGTGGCTGGCCCCCGTGCCCCTGCCCGATACGTCGCCCTATCGTCTGTGGCGTCGATTGAACTAAGGCGATTCCCCGGCTTGAGCCGGGGTCCGTTGCCCAACTGGCCGATGTCCCGGTACGCCTTTGGGCAACCGCCGCATTATCGCCTGGCCGCAACGCGAAAGCGCGATAAGCTGTATCGTGCGCGTCGCCTTTCTTCTCTTCTCGTTCCTGATCGTCGCAGGGTGCCATAAACGGGCGGCCGCGCCACCGTCGCACCTGATCCTGTGGGCGTGGGAGCGGCCCGAGGATCTCCGCTTCGCACCCGATACAGAGATCGCGATCCAGACCGGCTTCATCGTCATAGCCGGAGACGCCGTCCATGCTCGCGGCCGCTACTTCCCGCTGAAGAGCGCGCAGCCGCCCGCGACCGCTTTGGTTCATGTTCAGATCGATCACGGGAAGGCGTTCCGATGGAACCCGGCCTTGCGCCGTCAACTCGCCGCAGCCGTCCGCCACTATGCGACCGTGCACCCGACCCATCGCGTCCAGCTGGATTTCGAGGTCCGCCGGTCGGAGCGGCAGGCTTTGCTTGATACCCTTACCGACCTGCGCCGCGCACTTCCGGCATCGACCACGCTCTCGATGACTGCGCTCACCTCCTGGTGCATGTACGAAGATTGGCTGAACGCGGCGCCGGTCGATGAGATCGTGCCGATGCTGTTCCGCATGCAGGACGACGGCCCCGCCATCATCAAGACGCTGGCGGACGGGGGTGATTTTCGCAATCCTCGCTGTCGCGCCGCGCTCTCGGTCTCCAGCGATTCTCCCGTTCCGCGGGCGCCGCGCGGACGGCGCGTCTATCTCTTCAGTCCGCGCAGCTGGACGGCGCAATCGTTCGGCCAGGTGCGGCATGCGGTGGAGGCGTGGCGATGATGCGTCTGGCAGTCTTGCTGACGGCAGTGATTTTATGCGGCGTGCCATACGCGCCCGCAACGGCATCCGGCCCCGATCCCCTTCCTTACAGCTTCATCCACAATCGCGGCGGCGAAGCACAGGACCGCGACCGCCTCTATCGGGGCAATATGGGCGTCTTTCTGCCCACCGGATCCGACGGGCGCCTTTATCTGCAATGGCGCCTGATGAACGGCCTCGACATCACCCCCGCCATCGGAGACACGCTGAACCGACGCTGCTGCGTCAGCGGCGGTTGGCCAGATTCCGACGACGCCATCGAAGACTGGATTGGCGCGGTACGCAGTGTAACAAGGGTCCAGCCGTCCGAAACATGGATCGCCACGGATCGGCCCGGAACCGAATATGGAGAGGTGCAAAATTGCTTCGGCGACGCCTTTCATAGCGCCGCCGCGACGCTGAAAGAGCGCGCCGCGCGCTATGGGCGGCAGAGCGCCGCCGTGCGCGCCTGGCTGGCGACGCAGAATGCCGTTTTCGCAGCGTGCAGCGATCCCAAGGCCACTTTGCCGGCCCCGCTCGCCAACGCGCCGCAATGGTTGCGCGCCGACCGCGCCTATCAGGAAGCGGCGTTTGCGCTCTACCAAGTCCGTATCGAGGAGGCGTTTCGGCGCTTCCGCGCGATCGCCGCTGATCCGACATCCCCCTGGGCGTCGCGCGGCCTCTATCTCAGCGCGCGGGTGATGTACCATGCCGCCCTGCTCCATCGCTCGCCCGACGCCTATAAGGCGGCACGCGCGGCGATCGCCCCGCTTCAGGCCCGCCCGGGGGCTTATGGCTATGGGGAGGTGCGGATCATGCTGCGCGCGCTTGCCTTTCGCTATCGCCCCGCCCTCCTGTTCGGCAAGCTCGACCAGGAACTCAATGCGAAGGTTCCGGTACCGGATCTGGCGCGGGGCGTACGCGACTATGTCAATCTGTCCGAGCGGCTGCCGACCCGGCCTGATCTGGCGGACTGGCTGGCGACGCTCCGCAACCCGCAACGCGCGCCGGCGCTTGCGCATGCCAGCGAACGCTGGGCCGCGACCCGCAAGCAGCATTGGCTCGTGCTGGCGCTGACGCTCGCGCGGCCGGACGATCCGCAGGCTGCCACCCTCGCGGCAGCGGCACTGCAGGTACCGCGCAGCAGCGCGGCGTGGAAAACCGCGCAATATCATCAGCTCCGACTGACCATCGCGCACGGCGACCCCGCGGCGCTACGCGCGCGTGTTGACACGATCCTGGTATCGGAACTCTCCAGTACGGACCGCAATTTGTTCGAGGGCATCAGGGCGCAATTGGCGACGAGCCTTCCGGACCTGATGCGCTTCGCCGTCCGCCGGGTGTTCTGCCCCGATTATGGTGACAAATGTCCGCCCAACACGCGGTTCAACCACGATCCGTCCCTCGCGGCGCGCAGGCCTGGTAGCGATCCGGTTGCGCTGGCGCCAGACGCCAAGGCGATCCTCGATCGCTTGCCGCTGCATAGCCGGATGACGGTGGGGGCCGGTCTGCCACGCGAATTTCGACTGGATCTCGCACTCACCAATTTCGGCCGTGCGGTCCAGTTGCAGGACGATGCGGCGATCGATCAGCTTGCTGCCGAGCTTGCCGTTTTGCTGCCCGCAATCCGGCAGGATTGGCTCACGATCCGTCATACCCCGCCGGGCCCGGCAAAGCGCTTCGCGGAATTTTTCGTTCTCGCCAAGATCCCGGGCATGTCCCCGGACTTTGCCGGCTATACGCGACCGGAAGGGACGCCCCGGCAATGGCAGGGCGATTGGTGGGATTGGATGATCCTGCCGCGCCCGGCCCGTGCCCGCATCGACCCTCCAGATGCCTCCCGCTACAATCTGTGGGAATCCAGGCAAAGCGCCGATCAGGCGCATCCGGATCTGGTCTGCGGCGCCTATTGCGGTGCCAGCGGCTTTCCCCTGCACCTGCCGCAATTCGCCATCGAGGCCCAACCGCGCGCCCGCGTCGAGCGTAGCCGCCTGCTGTTTTACAATGACGACAACAAGGCGAAGCTGCCGCCGGGCAGCGTCTCCGCCTGGGCCAGCCTGCTAGAATATGCGCGCGCGCATCCGCGTGACCCACGATCACCCGAAGCCTGTTACTGGCTGATCCGCATCACGCGCTGGCGTACCGCCCATGACCGCATTGGCTATAAGGCGTTCCGCTTGCTCCACACCGTGCACCCGCGCTCGATCTGGACGAAGCGCTCACCCTTATATTTTGATTGAGCGGTGGGACGCAGAAGCGGCATGGGGGAGAGGGCAGCAATGATGCGTATCGCGACCTTGCTCGTAGCGCTTGTGCTGTTGGTCCTCGCCACCCCGCCCGCCCGGGCGTCGGGTGCGGATCCCGGTCCCTTTAGCTTCATCGACCGTCATGGCGGCAGCCCGGAGGAGCGCGCCCGCCTCTATCGCGGCAAGATGGGAGTGTTCCTGCCCACCGCGTCAAACGGTCTGCTCTATCTGCAGTGGCGCCTGATGAACGGGCTGGACGTGGGTCTCGCCACCGGGGCCGCGCTCAACGCGCCCTGCTGCGACGTCAGCGACCCGAACAGCCCGTGGGAAGGCATGGTCGCCTGGAATCAGGCGGTTCGCCTCGTCCCCGGGGCCGACGCCTCCAACACATGGATCGCGACCGAACTGCCCGGGCCCGATTATACCCAGATCCCGAATTGCTTTCCCGATGCGTTCAGCAGCGCGGCCACCACATTGAAGGATAGGGTCGCACGCTACGGCAGTGGCAATCCTGCCGTGCGGGCGTGGCTGGCAACGCAAAATGCGGTGTTTGCCGCTTGCAGCGACCCCAAGGCGATCCTGCCTGCGCCTCTTGCCAATGCGCCCTCCTGGTTGAAGGCCGACCGCGCCTATCAGGAGGCCGCCTTTGCCCTGTACAAAGGCCAGACCCAGGACGCTTTGGCTCGCTTCCAGGCCATCGCGCGCGACACAAGCTCCCCCTGGGCGCCGCGCGGCCTCTATCTGAGCGCGCGTACCCTTTATCGTGCGGCGCTGAAGGAGCGCTCGCCCCAGGCTTATGCGGCCGCACAAGCCGCCATCGCCCCGCTGCGCGCACGCGCCGATGCCTATGGCCATGGCGAAGTCCGCGGCATGGTGCGGGCGCTGGCTTATCGTTACCGTCCCGCCCTTCTCTTCCGAAAACTGGACGAGGAACTGAACGCCAAGGTGCCAGTGGCGGATCTTGCCAAGGGCCTGCGCGACTATGTCAATCTGTCCGCGCGCATCACCGATCGTCCCGACCTTGCCAACTGGCTGACGACGCTGCAGGCCAATGAGCGGGAGGCCGCGCTTGCGCATGCGACCGAGCGTTGGACGGTGACGCACAAGCCGCACTGGCTCGTCCTGGCCTTGACCTTGGCGAGGGCAGAGGATCGCCAGGCGGCCACGCTCGTTGCGGCGGCCGCGACTGTGCCCAGAGACAGCCCGGCATGGACGACAGCGCACTATCATCAAATCCGGCTGACCTTCGCTAGCAGCGATCCGGCGGCGCTGCGGGCGCGTGTCGACGCGCTGCTCGCATCGGACCTTTCAAGTTCGGACCGGAATCTGTTCCTCGGGATGCGCACGCAGCTTGCGACCAGCCTCCCCGACATGATGCGCTTTGCCGTACGGCGGGTCTTTTGCTCGGAAAGTCCGCGCGATTGCCCACGAAGTACGGATTCGCTCTACGACGATACGCTCGCACGAAGCGAACCGGGCGGAGACCCGATCGCGCTGGGCCCCGAGATCAAGGCCATCCTCGACCGCTTGCCCCTGCACGACCGCATGATGGCCGGTGGCACCTTGCCACACGCCTTTCGGCTGGACCTGACGCTGACCAATTTCGGTCGCGCCGTCCAGTTGCAGGACAATCCCGCTATCGATCAGCTGGCGGCAGAGCTTGCAAGTCTGCTCCCCGCAATCCGGCAAGACTGGCTGACGATCCGCCGCACCCCACCCGGCCCGGCCAAGCGCTTTGCCGAATTCTTCGTGCTCGCCAAAATACCGGGAATGGCGCCCGATTTCGCGGGCTATAGCCGGCCCGAGGGGACGGTGCGGGAATGGCAAGGCCGGTGGTGGGACTGGATGATCCTGCCGCGTCCGGCCGCCATCCCGATCGATCCTCCCGATCTGGCGGCATATAATCTGTGGGATTATGCGGGGGCAGACGCCGCGCATCCCGATCTCGTGTGCGGCAGCTTCTGCGGGCCCGCGGGTTTCCCCCTGCATCTGCCCCGCTTCGCGGCCGCCGGGCAGCCCCGCGCCCGGACCGAGCGTCGTCGGCTGATCTTCTACACCGATCAGACCAAGGGGCAGCTGCCCGCCGGAAGCATCTCTGCCTGGGCCGATCTGCTCCGCTATGCCCGCGCCCATCCGCGTGACCCGCGATCGCCTGAGGCGCTGTATTGGCTGATCCGCATCACGCATTGGGGCAACGCGCATGATCGTGTCGGCTACAAGGCGTTCCGCCTGCTGCACACGGTCCATCCGCGGTCGGTGTGGACGAAACGCTCGCCCTTTTACTATGATTGAGGTGCGTCGCGCTCGGCAGCGGATGGGAGGAATGCCCCCACCAGCAGCACGATCAGGAACAGATAATCCTTGATCAGGCTCCAGCAGATCCGCAGCATGCGTCGCGAGCGAAGCGGTTGCAGGGCATCACCCTTATCGCAACTTGAGCGTTAAGCTCGCCTGGCGGCCAACGCCCTCCAGCTCGACCCGATCTTGGTAGAAATGGAGATAGGCATAGGCCGTCTGCTCGGTATCGAGCATCGCCTTCAGATTCACATAATGAATGCCGTCGCGCAGGCCGTAATTACCTTCGTGATTATGCCCGTCGAGCCAGATCTTGGCGCTCGGATGGCGTTCCAGCATGGCGATCACGTCGCCCGCATTCCACAGATTATGGGGGTTTTCAGGCCATAGCGGGAAATGGCTGAACAGGATCGCCTTGAGCCCGCGCCGGTCGGCCTCGGCCAACTGCGCGTCGAGCCAGCGTAATTGCGCTTCGTCGATGCCGCCGTCCCACAGCGGCTTGGCCGGATAGAGCGTCCTGTGCAGCGCCATGCTGTGGGCCAGCTCGGCACTGCCCGCCGGCCAGGCATAGGAGCTTAGTCCATTGCCGTCGGTGACGATGAACATCCAACCATGCTGCACGAAGCTGTGATAGCGCGCCGGCATGCCAAGCTTGGCCGGCACCATGGCCTTCTGCGCATCCGCGACCGCGAAATCGTGATTGCCGAGCACGAACCGCCACGGCGCGCGCGCAGTGGCGGCGATCGGCAGCAGCACGTCGTAGCTCGCCATATCCTTGTCGATGAAGTCGCCGAGATGGACCGCGAAGGCGAGCTTATGGCGGTTGAAGTTCGCCACCGCGTCGCGCAGCTTGCCCGGCGCGGTGTGATAGAGCCGCGGCGGCGCGTCGGGCTCTTCCGCAAACTGGCAATCCGCGACCGCACCGATGGTGAATTGCGGGCGCTCGGCGACGGCAGGCGCGGCGCCAAGGCCGGAAAAGGCAAGCAAAAGCGATAGGATCAGGCGCCGCATGTGGTTTCTCAGCTTTACCGGTGCCGCTCCTGGGGCCCACAGCGCGCTAGGTAGCGACTGTTCTATTTAGATGTCACCGTCATTGCGAGCGGAGCGAAGCAATCCAGTCCCGAGCGCGGAACTGGATCGCCGCGGTGCGTACCGCGCCTCGCGATGACGGCTTCCTCGTCGTCCCGACATCCACACACTCACTGTCACAGGACCTTCATCTAGCCTCCCTAGTTCAAGCAAAAATAGCGACTCAGGGAGCGACGGGTGGCTGGCAACGGAACGCTGCTACAGGCGGCGGCGCCGATCATAGCGTCGTCGCGATGACCGAACTCATATCGATCACGGATCGTCGGCGGCTGGCCGACGAAGATGCGGATTTGCGCCGCGCCTTGCATCGCTTCGTTGAGGGCCGGCTGCGCGACCGCGGCGATAGCGAGGATTTGGTGCAGGAAACCTACCTGCGCCTTTACGATTACCGGCGCACGCGCACCGTCGCTGACGTCGGCGCCTTCTGCTTCGCGATCGCGCGCAACCTGATCCACGATCATCTCCGCTACCTGCGCGTGCGGCCGGTCGCGGCCGAATTGCCGGACGATATTGCCTGTCCCGCGCCGCGCGCCGACGAGATCCTTGCCTATCGCGAGCGTGTCGATCTGCTGACGCGCGCCTTGCGGGGGATGCCGCCGCTACGCCGCGAAGTCTTCCTGCGTCGCCGGCTCGACGGGCAGCCGTCCGCGCAGATCGCCGCCGATCTCGGGCTAGGGCTGAGCGCGGTCGAGAAGCATGTCGTGCGGGCGCTGGCCGATCTTCGCCAGGCGCTGGGTCGCCGCGCTCTTGGCCTGGGAGACGGCGCATGAAGCCCGTTTCCCGCGAGGCCGGTTCGGCGCTCGACCGCCGCGATCCGTTCCTCGACGATCCGGCGTTAACCGAAGCGTTGGCCGCCTGCGCCGCATCCGGCCGCCTGTCGGATCAGGACGTGCGCAGGCTGCGCACAAATCGCCGGCGCACGCTTGCATCGGCAACCGCCGCCACGCTCGTCGCAATCATAAGCGTGGCGGCCTGGCACATATTGCCGCCGCCCGCATCGCCGCCGACTGTCGCTTATTATGCGACGCAACGCGGCGAGCAACGCGCGGTGCGGCTGGCCGACGGATCGCACCTCCGCCTCAACGGCGCTACCCGCATCGCCGTGACGTTCGCCGCGGACCGGCGGGATATCCGGCTCGATTCCGGCGAAGCCTATTTCGACGTCGCGCACGATGCCGCCCGGCCCTTCACCGTTCATGCCGGCGCGTCCGGCGCGCGCGTGCTCGGCACGGCGTTCGATGTGGACTTACGGCGCGGGCAGGTGGCGCTCGCCGTCTATCGCGGCGCGGTTCGATTCGGGCGCGGCAGCGCCCCGCACGAGGGGGTCGTCGTCAAGGCGGGCTGGCGCTCGCAATTTGACGGTTTCGCGGCCGCCGCACCGCGCCGTTTCGATGTCGCCCAGCAGGACTGGCGGCAGGGCTGGCTCGACACCGACGCGATGCGGCTCGACGATCTGATCGAAGCGCTCAATCGGCAGGGTGGTCCGCTGGTGGCCGCACCGCCGGCGGCACTGGCGGCAATGCCCGTTTCCGGCCGCTTCCGGCTCGACGATCCGGCCCGATTGCTGGATGCGATCGGCGCCGCTTACGGTTTCTCGGTCAAGCGCGACGGCCCGCAATTGCGCCTCGTCCCATCCTGAGCCGTGTCATGAAATCGTCTTAAAAGTGACTGGAAAATAGAACAAAATTCTTTTGTCCGGATCCCGCCATTGCCCCGTCTTCCGCATGGGGGCCGCCATCGCGGCCGTGTGGAGGGCATGATGAAGCAAGTGTTCGGATCATCCTTGTTGAGCCTGAGCGTGGCGATCGCGGCCGGTGTTGCGGCTGTACCGGCCAGCGCCCAGGCGGTGGCGGCATTCGATAGCCAGACCGATTTCGCGATCGCGCCTGGCGATTTGCGGACAGGCCTGTCGGACTTTTCGCGCGCCACCGGCGTGCAGGTGGTGGTGCCGCCCGCAGCGGCCGTCGGCAAGCGTACGGCCGGCGTGAGCGGCCGGCATAGCGCGCGTCAGGCGCTCGCATTGATGCTGCGCGGCACCGGTCTCAAGCCTTCGGTGACCGGCGGGGTGGTGGTGCTCAAAGCGGGCCCTACGCGGCGCCGCGCGCCCGTTGAGGCCGCGGCACCGATCGCGACCGCGTCGTTGGGGATCGATCCGGCCGCCGGTGCGCCGGACGCACAGGAGGTCGTCGTGACCGGCTATCGCGCCAGCCTGCGTCTCGCGGAGGATTTCAAGCGGCGCGCGGTGGGATCGGAGGACGACATCCTCGCCCAGGACATCGCCGCCTTCCCCGATCTCAACCTCGCGGAATCGCTGCAGCGCGTACCTGGCGTGACGATCACGCGCGACAGCGGCGAAGGCCGCCAGATCACCTTGCGCGGCCTCGGTCCCGATTTCACCCGTACCCAACTGAACGGCATGGAAGTGCTCGGCAACACCGCGTCCGGCATGGACAATCGCGGCGGCGCGAGCCGTTCGCGCGCGTTCGATTTCAGCCTGTTCGCGTCGGAATTATTCAACCGTGTGTCGGTTCAGAAATCCTATGCCGCCGAGCAGGATGAAGGCGGCATTGCCGGCACCGTCCAGCTCTTCACCGCCAAGCCGTTCGACTATGCGGGCTCGAAGTTCGTGGTCTCCGCCAAGGGCCAATATAACGACAATACCAGCGGCGTGACCCCGCGCACCGTAGCGCTCGCCTCCGGCCGCTGGGGCGATTTCGGCGCGCTGATCTCTGCTGCCTATAGCGAGATCAAAAGCAACGAATATGGCTACCGCAACTGGGGCTGGAGCAAGGTCACCTACGGCGCCGCCAATATCGGGCCGAACATCGATCCCGCGACCCGCGCTTTGCTGCAGTCGGGAACGATCTTCGCGCCGACCGCCCAATCGCCATCGACCTGGTATACCGATCGCAAGCGCTTCGGCGTCACCTCCTCGTTGCAATATCACCCCGGCGATCGGTTCAAGATCGATGTCGATCTCCTCTATGGCCGGCTGTGGGACCATCGCGACGATTATGCGATCGCAAGCGCCGGCACCAATGCGCTGACGGGAAGCACGGTTACGGGCACCCAGATCATCCAGTCCGCGGTGATCGACGGCACGACGCTCCGCGCGGCCAGCTATACCGGCATCGATCAGCGCTCCGAACATCATGTCGTCCAGAACCACACCAATTTCTATCAGGGCGTGGCCAATGCAAGCTGGCAGGCGACCGACCGGCTGAAATTCACGGCCTTGGGCGGCTATGAGCAATCCGATTTCCGTCAGCCCGTGTTCGACAAGGTCTTCATGGAGGCCAAGAATATGGCCTTCAGCTTCGACACCCGCCCGACCCGGCCGGTCAACACCTATGGCGCCGACCTGACCGATCCGAACATCTGGTCGCTCCAGCGGCTCGACACGCAGGAAAATTCGATCACCAGCAAATATAGCAACGGCAAGCTGGAAGCGGCTTATGCCGCAAGCGACACGTCCACCTTCAAGGTCGGTGGCCAGTACAAACACTTCATCAACAGTGCGTATACGTACAACAACAAGGTCTTCCACAACGTCCCGGCCAACGTGCCGATTCCCAATGACCTCAAAGAGGTGATCGGCCGAAACTCGATCATCTCCTATATCGTCGGCAATATCGACGGCATCTATACGCTGATCGGCGACCCGCGCGATCTTACCGCCAAGAACCTCACTGCAGGCACCGATTACCGCGTCGATGAGGAGACGTGGAGCGGCTACGCGCAATATGATCTGGACACCTATCTCGGCGATATGCGGCTCCGCGCGAATGTCGGCGTGCGGTATTATTCGACCGATCTCACCTCATCGGGCCATCTCAGCGCGGTCGTCGGCGGAGTTACCACGCTCCAGCCAGTCTCGATCAAGACCAACAGTCATGGCTGGCTGCCCGCCGCCAATGTGGCGCTGGATGTGGCGAAGAATATGGTGGTGCGCCTCAGCGCCAACCGCAACGTCAACCGTCCGGGCCTGGGCGATCTCGCCGCGGCCGGGACGCTCACCACACGCCCCAACGGCGGCAGCGCGACCTTCGGCAACCCGTTCCTCAAGCCCTATAAGGCGACGTCGGTCGAGGGCTCGGTGGAATATTATATGGATCGCCACGGCTTCGCGTCACTGGCCTTCTTCTACAAACATATGGACAGCTTCGTCACGTCGTCCACGACGCAAATCCCCTACAGCCAGACGGGTCTGCCGCTATCGCTGCTGATCCAGGGCGAGGACGGCAACACGATTTTCGACGTCAGCCGCCCGGTCAACGGCCCCGGCGCCGACATCAAGGGGATCGAAGCGTCGCTCCAGCACGATTTCAACTTCCTGCCGGCCCCGTTCGACCATTTCGGCATCAACGTGAACGGGACCTATTTCGACGGCCACCAGCGCGTGATCTATAACCCCGGCGCCAGCCAGACGGTCGTGCGCCTGCCCTTGTTCAATCTGTCCAAATGGGCGGCCAACGCCACCATCTATTATGAGGACCAGGATTGGGGCGTGCGCGTGTCGGAAGCCTACCGCACCCGCTATCTGACGGCGGCGAACACGCTCGGCAATGTCGGCGACGGCATCAAGGCGACCAGCAACCTCGACTTCCAGGCGCATTACAACATCACCCCGCGGCTGCGCTTCGTCGTGGAAGGCATCAACCTCACCAATCAGCCGATCCGGCAATTCGCCTCCACCACCGAAAACCGGACCGAAGTCTACACGACCAGCGGCCGAACGTTCACCTTCGGCATAACGGCGGAGTTCTGATGAGGGGTGGCGGCGGGATCCGTTATCCCGCCGCCCCGCCTGCGGCTGAGATCTGGCCCTCAGGGGAGGCTCGCCTTCAGGCCGTCGATCACATATCGCGCCGCCAGCGCGGCGAGCAGCACGCCCAGGATACGCGTGATCATCAGGCGGTGTGGACGAAATGCTCGCCCTTCACTATGATCGAGGTGCTGCGCGCTCGGCTGTGGATGGCAGGAAGAACGGCCCCACCAGCAGCCCGAAAAGGAAGCCGCCGAGATGCGCTTCCCAGGCCAGACCGACCTTCGATCCGCTGCCCAGAAACATGACCCCAAGCAGCACGATCAGGAACAGGTTATCCTTGATCAGGCTCCAGTAGATCCGCAGCATGCGTCGCGAGCGCAGCGGTTGCAGGGCATCACCCTCAGCAGGCAGGCGCACCACCAGCCCGATCACGCCGTAGAGCGCGCCTGATGCGCCTATCATCGGCACCGTCCCGGCTGGATGGGCGAGCAGGTACAGCGCGGCGCCCATCACCCCGCTGCACAAGAACAGCGCCAGAAAGCGCAGCCAACTCTGCGGCACCAACCCGAGACGCGCGACAAGCGTGCCGCCGAACATCGACAGCAAAACCATATTCAACCACAGATGCATCAGGCCACCATGCGCGAACATGTGCAGCAGGATTGTCGCATAGCGGCCTTGCGCCAGTGCCAGCCCCGACACGCCCCAACGGCTCATCCCTTCCGGCAGGTGCACCAGCCAGGCCGCCACGCACATCGCGCCGATCAGCGCCGTGGGACCGTGCACCGTCCAGGGCAGTTGCGGGGCGGCCAAATCCGCCTCGCTTTTGCGCTGCTGCGCCACGGCGGCGAGGCCCCGTTCCTCCAGCAGTGCCAGATCGTCCCACAGCCGGTGCAGAATGTTGTGCGGTGCCGCTACCGTCACCCCATCCGGACGCGGCAGGAATTCGATATGTTGATGCGGCCAGGGCTCCCACCCTTGCTTGCCGGTAGCGCGCCACCGCCCGTCATGATCGGACCGGGCGTAACGGCCCTGCGCGTCGAGCAACGCCGCCAGCCTGTCCGCCTGCGCCCGCGAAATATCCAGCAAAGCGGGACGCAGGCGATATTGCTGCACCCACGCCAACAGCACCGCGCCGAGCAGGATCGGTTGCGAGAAAGCAAACGATCCCCACAACCATAGAATAAGCGCCAGGCCAGTGAGATTGAAGACGAGTTGGTAGAGGCTGTAGATCGGCAGGAGATCCCACCACGCACCCTGACGCGAACGGATTACCAGCGGCTGGGCGACGCCTTCCATCCGGTGACTTGTGCGTGGCGATATTGGGGTTGGCAATCCTTACCCGCGGGACACGCCTTCCCGATCAGGCGAAGCTCGCCTTCAGGCCGTCGATCACATATTGCGCCGCCAGCGCCGCCAGCAAGACGCCCAGGATGCGCGTGATCATCGCTTCCAATTTGTCGCCCAGCACGCGCATGATCGCGCCGGCGGCCAGTAGCGCGATCGCGCTGATGACCAACACGGCAGCAAGCGCGCTCAACACAATCGCCAATTGCAGGCCGTGATTGCGCGCGGTGACCAGCATGACCGTTGCGATTGATCCGGGACCGGCGAGCATCGGGATGGCCATGGGGAAGACCGAGATATCGTCCGGCTCCGTCAGCGCCTCCTGCGCGCGATGCCGATTAATCTCCTCCGCGCGCTCCTCGCGCCGTTCGGTGCGCTTCTCGAACACCATTTCCAGCGCGATCAGGAACACCATGATCCCGCCCGCAACGCGGAACGCATCCAGGCTGATGCCCAGCGTCTTGAGCAGCGGCTCGCCCACCAGCGCGAACAGGATCAGCACGATCGCAGCGAGCCCGACCGAGCGCAACGCCATCGACTTTCGATAGGACGTGCTGCCGCCGCGCGTCAGGCTGGCGAAGATCGGCGCGCAGCCTGGCGGATCGATGACCACGAAGAACGTCACGAAGGCCGAGAGGAAGAGCGAGATCACGGCCGCACCGCCGCGTCTGCCCGCATCATATGGCGTCTGGAGCGAGCGGCACGCCGGCATTGCGATACGCAGCGACAAGCGCGTTGCGCAGCAGGACCGCGATCGTCATCGGTCCGACGCCACCCGGAACGGGCGTGATGGCGCCGGCCACCTGGGAGACCGCGTCAAACGCGACATCCCCGACCAGCCGGGTCTTGCCCTCTCCTGCGTCGATCCGATTGATGCCGACGTCGATCACCGTCGCGCCCGGCTTGATCCAATCCGCCTGCACCATTTCCGGCCGCCCGACCGCCGCGACGACGATGTCGGCGCGGCGCACCACCGCCGGCAGATCGCGCGTCTTGGAATGGGCGATCGTCACCGTGCAGCTTTCGCCGAGCAGCAGTTGCGCCATCGGCTTGCCGACGATGTTGGACCGGCCGATGACCACCGCCTCCCTGCCCGCCAGCGTGCCAAGCTGCGTCTTCAGCATCATCAGGCAGCCTAAAGGCGTACAGGGCACAAAGCCTGGCAGCCCGGTCGCGAGTCGCCCGGCATTGACGGGATGGAAGCCATCCACATCCTTGTCGGGATCGATCGCGGCGATCACCGCATTCTCGTCGATCTGCTTCGGCAGCGGCAGCTGGACGAGGATGCCGTCGACGCTGTCATCGGCGTTCAACGCGCGGACCAGATCCAGCAATTCGTCCTGCGTCGTCTCGGCCGGCAGCCGAATCGTATCGCTCTTCATCCCCGCGGCCTCGGTCGCCACGCCCTTGGACCGGACATAGACCGCGCTGGCCGGATCTTCGCCCACCAGCACAACCGTAAGACCCGGCTTGCGCCCGGCGGCGGTCACGAAATCCGGCACCAACGCGGCGATACGCGCGCGCAGATCCTGTGCGGCAGCCTTGCCGTCTATGATGGTCGCGCTCACGACGTTGCGGAAATAGCGATGGCGGGAAGCACGGTGCGCAGCAGGATCTGAATGATCAGCAGAACCACCAGCGGCGAGAAATCGAGCGCGCCGAAATCGGGCATGATCCGCCGGATCGGCGCATAGAGCGGTTCGGTGATCCGACTCAGCCCATATAGCAGCTGCCGCACGAAATCATTGTGGGTGTTGACCACGTTGAAAGCCACCAGCCACGACAAAACCGCCTGAATGATGATGATCCACATCAGAACGGTGAGCAGCAGGGATATGATCTGGATGAGCGTGAGTATCAGCATGCCACTGTCCTAGCCGAGTGGGGCACTCAGCGCCACCCTCAGGCGCGCCGCACCAGCGTTCCCGCGCCCTGGCGCGTGAAGATTTCGATCAGCATCGCGTGCGGCACCCGACCATCGAGGATGACCGCCGCATCGACGCCGCCTTCGACCGCGTCGATGCAGGTCTGCAATTTGGGGATCATGCCGCCGTGAATCGTGCCGTCGGCCTGCAATCCGATAATGTCCGCCGGGGTTAGATCGCTCAGCAGCCGCTTATTCTTGTCCAGCACGCCCGGCACGTCGGTCAGCAGGAACAGGCGTTCCGCGCCGGTCGCGATGGCCAGCGCGCCGGCCATCGTATCGGCATTGATATTATAGGTCTGGCCGTCGGCACCCACGCCGATCGGCGCGACGACCGGGATCATGCCGGCCTTGCTGATCGTATCGAGGATGCGCGTATCGACGTCGTCCGGTTCGCCGACGAATCCCAGATCGTGCGCGCTCTGCACCTTGGTGGCCGTGACCAGCCGGCCATCTTTGCCGGAAATGCCGACCGCGCGTCCGCCCTCGGCCGCAATCCACGAGACGATCTCCTTATTGATCGCGCCGGACAGGACCATCTCCGCGACCTTCATCGTCGCCGCGTCGGTCACGCGCAGGCCATCGACGAACCGGCTTTCGATCCCCTGCGCCTTCAGCGCCGCGCCGATCTGCGGGCCGCCGCCATGGACCACGATCGGGTTGATGCCGACCGCCTTCAGCAGCACGATATCCTCGGCGAAATCCTCGGCCGCCTCGGCATCGCCCATGGCATGGCCGCCATATTTCACGACGAAGGTGCTGCCCGCGTAACGCTGCATATAAGGCAGCGCCTCGGCCAGCGTTTCGGCCTTGAACAGCAGAGCGGGATCGACGGAATGATCGGTCATGCGCGCGCCCTTAAGCGGGGGTGGCGCTGGCGTCCAGTTTTCGGCCGATCGCGACGAACAATGTGATCAACCAAGGCACCAGGATGATCGACAGCACCACCTTGGTCAGCATCTGTCCGCCCATCAGCGCCAGGATCGGCCGCTCGCCATAGAAAGAGATGGTGATGAAGATGAGCGTGTCGACGATCTGCGAAACCACGCTGGCAATCATGCCGCGCAGCCACAGCAACCGCCCCCCGTCCGTCGCGAGTTTGGAGAAGATCAGCACGTTGAGTGTCTGCGACGTGCCATAGGCGATCAGTCCCGCCAGCATCATGCGGGCGCCCTGCCCGACGACGATCGGAAAGGCTTCGATCGCCGGAGGATACATGGCGGCGTCGGTGGGCAGCGCGAGCACCAGCCGGATCAGCAAAGCCGCGACGATGAGGGGCAGGAAGCCCCAGCGCACCATCGCATCCGCGGTCTTGCGACCATGCAATTCGGATACCGCGCTGCCCATCACCACCAGCAGCAGGAACGAGAAGATGCCCGCTTCGACCGCCAAAGGCCCGAGCGCGACCTGCTTCACCCCCAGGATACCCGCGGTAGTGACCATGCCGCCGTAGAAGAGCGAGAAGACGAACAGAGAGCGGGGAATGGCCGGCGCGATCTTTTCCATCGCCCCATTGCCTAACGGGTGCCGCCGCCCTGTCACCAAAAAGTTGGACAATCGCGGCGCAGGTCACCGCGTCGGCACAGGCTCCGGCCCGGAATAATCGTAAAAACCACGCCCGGTCTTCCGGCCCAGCCAGCCGGCATCGACATATTTGACCAGCAGCGGCGCGGGCCGGAACTTGGGATCGCCCGTGCCTTCATGCAGCACACGCGCAATCTCCAGGCAGGTATCGAGGCCAATGAAATCAGCAAGCGTCAGCGGGCCCATCGGATGATTGAGACCCAGGCTGACGGCGGCATCGATATCGCGCACGCTCGCGACCCCTTCGCCCAGCGCGAAGATCGCCTCGTTCAGCATCGGCAGCAGGACGCGATTGACGATGAAGCCCGGCGCGTCATTGGCGTGAACCACCGTCTTGCCCAGGCTCTGCGCGAATGCCTCCACCCGCGCGACGGTATCGTTGGAAGTCGCAAGGCCGCGGATCAGCTCGATCGGCTTCATCACGGGCACCGGATTGAAGAAATGCACGCCCATGAATCGCGCCGCATCGGGCGCGACCTGCGCCAGGCGCGTGATCGGAATGGAAGAGGTATTACTGGCGAGGATAGCGTCCGGGCTCATGACCTTGCCGACGTCTGTAAAGATCGCGCGCTTGATCTGTTCGCGCTCGGTGGCCGCTTCGATCACGATCTCGGCCTCGCCAAAAGCGTCGTAATTGCCCTGCGGCGCGATCCGTGCCCCCGCCGCGTCGGCGTCAGCCGCGCTGATCTGCTCTTTCTCCGCCGCCCGGGCGAGTCGCTTGGCGATTCCCGCCTTGCCCTTCTCCGCCTGCTCGATGCCGACGTCGGACAGCAGCACGCGATAGCCCGCCTGGGCCGCGACCTGAGCAATGCCCGCGCCCATCTGTCCTGCGCCGATTACACCGATGGTTTTCATGCCGGTTCCATTCCGTTCTGACCCGCTCATCCTGAGGAGGCCTAAAGCTTGTCGACATGCCGTCTCGAAGGATCCGCTTCGATGGGCTTCGACGCGCTCAGCCTCTACTCAGCGTGAGCGGATTTGGGAATTGGCGGGTATCCTCACGGCGCGGTCGGTTCGGGCCGCGCCTCGGCCAGGATCAGCGAGAACATATCCTTGTCGTCGCTCCACTCGCGTAGCGGCGTCCAGCCACCCGCCGCCAGCAACTGGCGGGCGCTGCGGGGCGTATATTTGTGGCTATTCTCGGTGTGGATCGTCTCGTCCGCGCCCATTTCGAAATGGCGTCCGGCGATCATGAAGCTGACGTCGCGGGTCGCGGCCAAATGCATTTCGATCCGCGACCAGGTGTCGTTCCAGATCGCGCGATGCTTGAAGGCGTCGAGCGGTATGTCCCCGTCCAGCTCGCGGTTGATCCGCTGCAGCAGGTTCAGATTGAACGCCGCCGTCACCCCGGCCGAATCGTCATAGGCACGGGTCAGGATGTCCGTGTCCTTCACCCGATCCATGCCGATCAGCAGCATCGCCCCGATGCCCATCGTCTCGATCATGTCGCGCAGCAGGTTCACGCCCGAGCGCGGCACGAGATTGCCGATGGTCGATCCCGGGAAGAAGCCAAGCTTCGGCAGGTCCGCAATCTCGTCCGGCAGCGCCACCGGCTGCATGAAATTGGCTTCGACCGGTAGCACCGACAGATCGGGAAAGCGACCGGACAGGCCGGCCGCGGCTTCGCGCAGGAAGTCGCCCGATATGTCGATCGGCACATAGGCCGAGGCATCGACATGGGTCAGCAAAAGCGGGGTTTTGACGGACGAGCCCGATCCGAATTCCACCACGGCACGCCCCGGACCGGCAATGCGGCCGACATCCAGGCTATGCGCCGCAAGCAGGCCGCTTTCGGTGCGCGTCGGATAATATTCCGGGAGCACCGTAATCTCTTCGAACAATTCGGAGCCGCGTCGATCGTAGAACCAGCGGGCGGGGATGGCTTTCTTGCGCTGCGACAATCCATCGATCACGTCCGCGAGAAACGCGGGATCCGCCTCCACCGGCGGGCGCAGATCGCGCTCCTGCACCATCGTTTCTGCTTGGGGCATTATAAGTCTTTCGCGAGCCGCACACCGGTGAATTGCCAGCGCTGCCATGGATAGAAGAAGTTACGATAGGACGCGCGGCTATGCCCGCGCGGCGTGGCGCAGCTGGCGCCCTTCAGCACCGACTGCCCGCTCATGAACTTGCCATTATATTCGCCAACCGCACCCTCGACCGGCTGGAAGCCGGGATAAGGCAGGAAGGCGCTGGCGGTCCATTGCCACACGTCACCGAACATCTGTCCGGGCGAATTGCTCCAGTGGGCCGCGCGCGGACGGACCGGGCCGGCGGCATCCAGCTGGGTTCCCGCGGCGGGATCCAGCCCCTCGGCAGCGCTTTCCCATTCGGCTTCGGTCGGAAGGCGCGCGCCGGCCCAGCGGGCATATGCGTCCGCCTCATAATAGCTGATATGCGTCACCGGCGCGGCGGGATGGACGGGGTGGAGCCCGTCCAGCGCGAACGCCATCCACGTGCCCTCGCCCTGGCGCCAATATAACGGCGCATCGATCGCCTCGCGCTTCACCCACGCCCAGCCGTCCGAAAGCCAGAATTCCGGACGGCTATAGCCGCCGTCAGCGATGAATTCCTGCCATTCGGCATTGGTCACTGGCCGATCCGCGAGCGCGTGGGGCGCCAGGAAGACGCGATGGCGCGGACCTTCGGCATCGAAGGCGAAATTGTCGCCGGCATGGCCGATCTCGACGATGCCGGTGCGGCCCTCCTTCCAGCCGAGCGTGTCCGGCATCGGCACCGGCTGGTTGCGAGGGCGATCCCACACTGTGGGATCCAGCGGGTTGGCGGCAAAGCTGGCCAGAAGATCGGTCAGCATCAATTCCTGATGCTGCTGTTCATGATGAATTCCCAGCCGGATCAGATCCAGCGCGACCGGCGGGAGCGAGGGCAAAGCGGAATGTATCGCGGCATCGACGGCCACCCGCCATGCCCGGATCTCGTCGAGGCTCGGTCGTGCCAACATGCCGCGCCGATCCCGCGCGTGGCGTGCGCCCTCGGCCTCGTAATAGCTGTTGAACAGGAAGGCATAGCGCGGATCATAGGGCCGATGCCCGGCCACATGATCGCGCAAGACAAAGGTTTCGAGGAACCAGGTCGTATGCGCCAGGTGCCATTTTGCCGGTGAGGCATCGGCATAAGGCTGGATCGTCGCGTCCGCGTCCGACAAGGGTGCGGCGATCGCCACCGAAAGATTGCGTGTCTTTCTGAACGCGTCGCCCAACGCATATGCGTCGGCGACCTCCTGAGCGCGCGCGGCCATGGCGATGCCCTTCACCCGGCACCGACGTGGCGCCTAATTCCTGTTAAATCGTTACGATAACGCCCCAATCAACCCCGCGTTGCGCCCGGCTTCCACAATATGTCGCCGCCCGCCTGGGCGTTCAGCAGCCGGGACAGGACGAAGAGATGGTCCGACAGGCGATTGATATAGGCGAGCGCCTGCGGATTGAGCGCGATCTCCGCGCCCGCCTCGACAGCCGTCCGCTCGGCACGGCGCGTGATGGCCCGCGCGAGGTGCAGTTGCGCGGCGGCGGGAAGGCCGCCGGGAAGAATGAAGGAGGTCAGCTCCGACAGCGCCTCGTTCATCCGGTCAATCTCATGCTCCAGCCGCGCGACTTGCGCCTCGGTGATGCGCAAGACCATCTCCGACGGCGTGAAATCGTCGCCCGGCGTGGCGAGATCCGCGCCGAGATCGAACATTTCATTCTGGATGCGCCCCAGCATCTCCCGCTCCGGGCCCGCGCTCAGGCTGGCTGCGGCGATACCGATCGCGCAATTGGCCTCGTCGACATCGCCGATCGCGGCAATGCGCAGCGACGCCTTGCTGACGCGCGATCCGTCGACCAGGCCGGTGCTGCCGGCGTCGCCGGTGCGCGTGTAGATCCGGTTGAGCTTGACCATGAGCTCAGCCCGCGTGGCCGCGGGCGATCATCAGGAACAGCGCTGCCAGCACAACGGCCACCGCCTGGAACTGGATGCGCCGCCACATCATTCGATTCTGTTGCAGACCGGATCGGCTGACGCCCTGCCCATTCACCTCGGCGTGATTGGCCTTGAGCATCACGATCACGCCCCGCACGATCGAGACGAGCGCGCCGATCGCGCACAGGATGATGAGAATGAAGAGAAAGGTTTGCATGGTCATACAGCCTATCTAGGCCTTGCCGAACCCAACGCCAATGGGGACTTGGCCGGCGCGAAGCGACGCCAGCAATTGTGCGGGATCGGCCCCTGCCCCGCGGAGCGATGCCAGCGGCGTGGCGCCATTGCGCTTGGCGAGGCGCTTGCCATCCGGGCCGATCAGCAGGGAATGATGATGATAGGCCGGGGTGGGCAGGTTCAACAGGGCCTGGAGCAAGCGGTGGACATGCGTCGCGGCGAACAGATCGACCCCACGCACGACATCCGTCACCCCTTGCGCGGCATCATCCACCACCACTGCCAGGTGATAGGATGTCGGCGTTTCCTTGCGGGCCAGCACGACATCGCCTTGCGGCAGCGGATCGGCATCGACCCAGCCGGCAGCGGCATCCTGCCAGCATAAGGGCGTAGCCGAAACCGCGTCTCTCGCCGTCGCCCCGGCGGAGGCCGGGGCCGCTGGAGGGCTGGAGGTGAGCGTTTCGTATAATCCTCTTGCGGCCCCGGCCTCCGCCGGGGCGACGGCACGCGCCAAGGCCTTCTCTATATCCAGCCGCCAACAATGCGGTTGGGCGATCCGGCGGGCGCGTTCTCGATCGGTGAGCCTCCGGCAGGTTCCGGGATAGACCGGGCCCTCGTCCCCATGGGGTGCCGTGGCGCTGGCGACGACCTCCGCCCGGGTGCAAAAGCAAGGATAGACCAGATCCAGCGCCTTCAGTCGTTCCAGCTTCGCGGCGTAGAGCGGCAGCCGCTGCGATTGGCGCAAGACCGGCCCGTCCCAGGCCAGGCCCAGCCAGCGCAGATCCTCTTCGATCCCCGCGACGAACGCCTCCCGGCTACGCGTACCGTCAATATCTTCGATCCGCAGCAGGAAGCGCCCCCCGGCGTTACGGGCAAGGTCATGCGCCTGCACGGCCGAGTAAGCATGGCCCAGGTGCAACCTGCCCGTGGGGCTCGGCGCGAAACGGGAAATGCGCAAAGTCATTGCCTCTCGCAAAAACGGCGCTTGACCGCGAGTCGCGACAATGGTGTCATGCTTCCGTCACGCTGCTCTGGCAGGCGGCAAGACGACGGAGACGCAGCGGCAATCAGCCTCTTGCCTCCCGAGTGCGACGGGACCGAGTGACGATCCTGGCCGATGCGCTCCGCCGACGCGGAGGGCTTGGTCGTTCCATGTATCATCCTGATCTTATTCGGCATCCGGACTCTTGTCCTACTCTGGTCTTGAACGCGGATTATACGCCGCTGTCTTATTACCCGCTGTCCATCTGGCCGTGGCAAACCGCAATCAAGGCGGTCTTCCTCGATCGGGTGGCCATCGTCTCGCATTACGAACGCGAGGTAAGAAGCCCGACGCACACATTGAAGCTGCCGTCGGTCATCGCGCTCAAGCAATATGTGCGGCCATCGGCGCACCCCGCCTTCACCCGGTTCAACCTGTTCCTGCGGGATCGCTTCTCCTGCCAATATTGCGGCTCGCTCAGCGATCTCACCTTCGATCACGTCATCCCCCGCGCGCAAGGCGGACGGACGACGTGGGAGAATGTCTCGACCGCCTGCGCGCCTTGCAATCTGCACAAGGGCGGGCGGACGCCCCGCCAGGCGGGCATGCGCCTGGACGAACTGCCCTATCGGCCCACATCCTGGCAGCTGCAGGAGAATGGCCGCAGCTTCCCGCCAAACTATCTGCACGACTCCTGGCGCGACTGGCTTTACTGGGACATCGAATTGGAGGCTTAGGACTCGCATCCAGCCATCCGTTCGTCCCGAGTAGGCGTCGAGTAGCTGCGCAGCAGCGTAGCGAGACGGCATATCGAGGGATGTCTCGATACGGTTCTCGACAAGCTCGGACCTACTCGACACGAACGGATAGAGGAGAGCGCCTGGGTGTCCGTCATTCGATGGAGTTGGCCGTGGCCGCCGGAAGCGCATTTCAATGGGACGATCCGCTGTTGCTGGAAGATCAGCTCGGCGAGGAAGAAAAGATGATCCGCGACACCGCGCGCGGCTATGCGCAGGATCGCCTCGCGCCGCGCGTGCAGGAAGCCTATGCCAACGAGCATACCGATCGCGCGATCTTCGACGAGATGGGTGAACTCGGCCTGCTCGGAGTGACCTTGCCCGAACAATATGGCGGCGTCGGCGCCTCTTATGTCAGTTACGGCCTGGTCGCGCGCGAGATCGAACGCGTCGATTCCGGCTATCGCTCGATGATGAGCGTCCAGTCCTCGCTCGTCATGTACCCGATCCATGCTTATGGCTCGGACGCGCAACGCGAGCGTTGGCTACCCAAGCTGGCGTCCGGCGCCACGATCGGCTGTTTTGGTCTGACCGAGCCCGAAGCGGGCTCCGATCCGGGCGGCATGCGCACCCGCGCCGAGAAGATCGACGGCGGCTACCGCCTGACCGGCGAAAAGATCTGGATCACCAATTCGCCGATCGCGGACATCTTCGTGATCTGGGCGAAGTCCGACGCGCATGACGGCAAGATCCGCGGCTTCGTGCTCGAAAAGGGCATGAAGGGCCTGAGCGCGCCCAAGATCGAGGGCAAACTTTCGCTCCGTGCGTCCATCACCGGCGGGATCGTGATGGAGGGTGTCGAGGTTTCGGAAGATCATCTCCTCCCAAATGCCCAGGGCCTGGGCGGGCCGTTCGGCTGCCTCAACCGCGCGCGCTACGGCATTGGCTGGGGCGTGATGGGTGCGGCCGAGGATTGCTGGCATCGCGCTCGCCAATATACGCTCGACCGGCGTCAGTTCGGCCGGCCGCTCGCAGCGACCCAGCTCGTCCAGAAGAAACTGGCCGACATGCAGACCGAGATCGCGCTGGGCCTCCAGGCGGCGCTGCGCGTCGGGCGACTGTTCGACGAAGGCAAGATGGCGCCCGAGATGATCAGCCTGATCAAGCGCAACAATTGCGGCAAGGCGCTAGATATTGCGCGGATGGCGCGCGACATGCACGGCGGCAACGGCATCACCGGCGAATATCATGTTATCCGCCATGCCCAGAACCTCGAGACGGTGAACACCTATGAGGGCACGCATGACGTGCATGCGCTGATCCTGGGACGCGCGCAGACCGGGTTGCAGGCGTTCGGATGATGGCGGACGATCCCTTCGCCTTGTTCGAAACCTGGTACGCCGAAGCGCGCGAAGCCGAGCTCAACGATTCCAATGCCATGACCGTGTCGAGCGTTGGCGCGGACGGCCAGCCGTCATCGCGCATGGTGCTGCTGAAGGGCCATGATGCGCGCGGCTTCGTCTTCTACACCAACCTCCAGAGCCGTAAGGCGCGCGAGCTGATCGATCGCCCCAAGGCCGCCTTGCTGTTTCACTGGAAATCGCTGCGGCGGCAGATCCGGATCGAGGGGCCGGTCGACGAAGTGTCCCAGGACGAAGCGGATGCCTATTTCGCGACGCGCGGCCGGGATTCGCAACTCGGCGCCTGGGCGTCCGATCAGTCGCAGCCCTTGCCGTCGCGCGACGTCTTCGAGGCGCGTTTCGCCGAAATCCAGACCCGTTTCGACGGGCAGGACGTTCCGCGTCCGCCCCATTGGTCAGGCTTTCGTGTTGACCCTCAGACGATCGAATTCTGGCAGGATCGACCGCATCGCCTGCACGAGCGCCGCCTGTTCACGCGCGTGGCCGACGGCTGGGAAGAAGGATTGCTCTACCCATGACCACATTGCCCTTCACCCAGGTCGACGCCTTTGCCGACCACGCCTTTCGGGGAAATCCGGCGGCGGTCATGCCGCTGGAGGCGTGGCTCGACGACGCGACGCTCCAGGCCATTGCCGCGGAAAACAACCTGTCGGAAACCGCTTTCACTATTCCCGTCACGGGCGATGTCGATTTCGAACTACGCTGGTTCACGCCGACCAAGGAAGTCGCGCTGTGCGGGCACGCGACGCTCGCGTCCGCCCATGTGCTGATCGGCGACCGGGAGGAAATTCGCTTTCGCACCCGCCAGGCCGGCATCCTGACGATCCGGCGCGATGGCGACGGCTACGCCATGTCGCTGCCTGCCTGGAAGCCGGATCCAAAGCCGATGCCGGAGATCGCCCATGCCCTGGGGCCGGTGCCGATCGAAACCTTGTGGCACACGGGCGGCTATTCGGTGCTCGTCTATGAAGACGAAGCGACCGTTCGTGGCCTCAGCCCGGATTTCGCAGCGCTACGTCCGGCCGGCGATGTCCTGTATATCGCGACGGCGCGCGGGCAGACTGCCGACATCGTCAGCCGCGCCTTCGCACCCGGCGCCGGTATCGACGAGGATCCGGTTACCGGTTCGGCGCATGCCGTGATCGCGCCCTATTGGGCCGAGAAGCTCGGCCGCACCCATTTCACCGCCTTCCAGGCGTCTGCGCGCGGCGGCCACCTGAGCTGCACGATAGAGGGCGATCGGGTCATCCTTGGCGGCAAATGCGTAACAGTGATTGAGGGCCGGTTTACGCTGTAACCGCCGCCGCAGCGGAGGCCGAGCCCGCTACCGCTGTTCGCCCTGCCTCAGGCACTCCCGGCTTGCGCCAGGGCGACAGTATCAGGCCGCTTGCAGCTCCGCCGCCACGGTTTCTTCGATCCAGCCGCCGCCGAGGACACGGTCACCGTCGTACAGGACTGCAGCCTGGCCGGGCGCCACGCCATATTCCGGATCGCGGAACGAAACCGTTTCGCCGTCGAATGTCGCCGGGACGGGCTTGGCGAGCGAGCGCACCTTGACGGAAAGATTGGCATGCGCATCGCCACCGAGCCAATTGACCTCGCTAAGCCTGGCCGCACGCACGGCCAGCGCCTGACGCGGCCCCACCACCAACCGGCGCTGCTCCGCATCGATCCGCACCACATAGAGTGGCTCGGGCGTGCCGCCGATCTCGATCCCGCGACGCTGGCCCACCGTGAAACCGGTAATGCCGCGATGTTGGCCGATCACGCGACCGGATAGGTCGACAATATCGCCCGGCGCCACGGCTCCGGGGCGAAGCTTGCGGACCAGCCCGCCATAATCGCCATCGGGCACGAAGCAGATATCCTGGCTGTCGGGCTTCGCGGCTACAACCAGACCATGTTCCGCGGCAATCTCGCGGACGCGGGCCTTCGGCATTCCCCCAAGGGGAAAACGCAGAAAATCGAGCTGATCGCGCGTCGTGGCGAACAGGAAATAACTCTGGTCGCGCGCCGGATCGTGCGCGCGGTGCAACTCAGCGCCCTGCGGACCCATCATCCGGCGCACATAATGGCCGGTCGCGAGACAATCCGCGCCCAGTTCGCGCGCCAGCCGGAACAGATCGGTGAACTTCACGCTCTGGTTGCAGCGCACGCAGGGAATGGGCGTGCGACCCGCGACATAATCGTCGGCAAAGCGATCGATCACCGCTTCGCGGAAGGCGCTCTCATAATCGAAAACATAATGGGCGATGCCGAGCCGTTCGGCGACTGCACGTGCATCGGCAATATCCTTACCGGCACAGCAACTGCCCGCGCGCCCGACAGCCGTGCCATGATCGTAAAGCTGCAGCGTAACGCCGATCGTCTCGGCACCGCTTGCCGCCGCCAATGCAGCCACCACCGAACTGTCGACGCCGCCCGACATGGCGACGACGATCCTGCGCTTGGCCGCGCTTTCCAGTTGAAACAGATCATCCACGATGCGCCCGCCATAGCGGATAATGCGTAAAATGGGAAAGGCTCGTCTTTTCGCGCACATGCCTCGGCACACCGCCTCCGGAACAAAGCGCCTCCTCGGCGCGTATCCACCTCAGATCGCCGTAAAATGTATCTTGTTCGGCGGCGGCGAACAGGAGGGAAAGTTATGATCGGATTTTTGGTATGGCTCATCGTCGGCGGCGTCGTCGGCTGGTTGGCCAGCATCATCATGCGCACCGATGCGCAGCAGGGTATTTTTCTTAACATCGTCGTCGGCATCGTCGGCGCGTTCATTGCAAACCTGATCTTCTCAGGTGGCACCATCAACAATGCGCCGTTGAACCTTTATACGTTCCTCGTCTCGCTGGTGGGCGCGATCATTCTTCTCGCGATTGTCAATCTGGTGCGTCGCGGTTCCGTCCGCTAATCAGATTTCTATCGATGAAAGGGCCGTCGCGCGAAAGCGCGGCGGCCCTTTTCATGTCCACTCAGTTGAGTTCAAAGACGACCGAGAGGGTCACGGTCAATTCCTGCTCACCCGCTTCGACCGGTGTGCTGTCCGCCTTGCGCAACGACATCGCCATCGGCCGCACGACGGGGGGCGCGTTGTTCTCGCTTTCACTGATCCGTACGATCCGCCGTACGCTCAGTCCGGCGGCCTTCGCATAAAGCTCCGCGCGCGAACGCGCCATCGCCAGCGCCTTGGAGCGCGCCTCATTCAGCGCTGCCTCGGGATGGTCGACGCTCAGCGTCGGTCCCTCAATCTGGTTAGCGCCCGCCGCAACCAGCGCGTCAAGCACGCTGCCGGCGGAGTTTAAATCGCGCAGCCGAACCGAGATGCGATTGCTGGCCTGATATCCGGTTAGGATCGGCGGAACATTGTCGCCATAGCGATATTGCGGCTGCAGGTTGATCGCCTGCGTCTGAATGTCACGATCCGCCACCCCGGCGCGTTTCAAGGCGGCGAGCGTTGCGGACATTGCGCTAGCATTGATGCGCATCGCTTCGCCCGCTTTATTCGCCTGGGTCACGACGCCGGCGCTGATTGTCATCAGATCGGGCGGCCGAGTGGAGCTCCCCGTCGCCGAAATATCCAGTTCGGTGCCTGAAATCGGTGTTGTCGTCACGTCCGCCATCGCAGGATTGGCAGCCAGCAAGGTGAGCGGCAGCAGCTTTTTCATCGCACTATACTCCTGTTGCGGGAAACGCCTGATCAGTGAGACGCTCTGCATCCGCGCTGAACGCATGGGTTGATGATCGTTCTTGCGACGAAGCGCCCCAACCGGCGGACCACCGGTCGACTATAGCGAGCCCGCCGCCGCAGTCACGATCGCGACCCAGCCGGCCTCGTCGATCACGCGCACGCCCAATTCCTTGGCCTTCTTTTCCTTGGAGCCGGCGCCAGGCCCCGCCACGACCAGATCCGTCTTGGCGGAAACCGATCCCGAAACGCGTGCGCCGAGCTGCTCCGCCTGGGCTTTTGCCTCATCCCGGCTCATTGTCTCCAGCGTTCCGGTGAAAACCACCGTCTTCCCGCTGACTTCCGATTGGCGCACCTCGTTCACAAACGGAAGCGGCTGCACCTCCGTCAGCAGATCGTCCCAGGCGACGCGGTTATGCGGTTCGGCGAAAAAGTCGATCAGCGCTTCGGCGACCGCGGGGCCGACGCCGGATATCGCCTCGATCTCGGCGCGCGCTTGCGGATCCTCATTGGCGGCCGTGGCCACTTCGGCGATGCGCTCGACCGTTCCGAAGGCCCTCAGCAGATCGCGGGCGGTAATGGCGCCGACATGGCGGATGCCAAGGCCGAACAGGAAACGGACCGGGTCGGGCGTGCGTTTCTCGTTGATCGCCTGGAGCAGGTTTGCTGCCCAGACATCGCCCTTCTTCTTGCGCGGCAGCAACTGCTCTTCGGTCAACCGGAAGATGTCGGCCGGTGCGTGGATCAAACCGTCGTGAAAAAAGTCCTCGATCTGCTGTAGGCCCAGGCCGCGTATATCCAGCGCGCCGCGCGAGCAGAAATGGATCAGGCGCTCGACCCTTTGCGCCGCACAGATCAGGCCGCCGGTACAGCGATAATCGACCTCGCCTTCCTCACGCTCGACGGTCGAGTCGCATACCGGACAATGGGTGGGGAAAGTCCACGCATCGCGCGGTTCCTCGCGGGTCAGATTTTCCACAATCTGCGGGATGACATCGCCGGCGCGCTGGATGAGCACGCGGTCGCCCGGCCGCGCGCCCAGACGCTCAATCTCATCCGCATTATGCAAGGTGGCGTTGGTGACGACGACGCCGCCGACCGTGACCGGCTCCAGCCGCGCCACCGGCGTCAGCTTGCCGGTACGCCCGACCTGGATGTCGATCGCGCGCAATGTGGTCTGCGCCTGTTGCGCCGGGAATTTATGGGCCAGTGCCCAACGCGGCGCCCGGCCGATCTGTCCCAGCCGCTCCTGCCAGTCGAGCCGGTCGACCTTATAGACGACGCCGTCGATATCATATTCAAGGTCCGCCCGCAGCGTTTCGATGCGACGATATTGGGCCAATGCCTCCGCCACATCGTCACAGCGTACGCGCAGCGGGGTGGTCGCGAATCCCCACGCGTCCAGCGCATCCATGACCGCACTCTGCGTGTCGCCCGGCAGCGCCGCCGCTTCGCCCCAGCCATGATAGATGAAGCGCAGCGGGCGCGTTGCCGTCACGCTGGCATCCTTCTGCCGCAAGGAACCGGCGGCCGCATTGCGCGGATTGGCAAATTGCCGCGCCTTGCGTTCGTCCCCCGCCGCACGCGCGGCCTCCAGCAGGCGCTGGTTCAGGGCGGCGAAGTCGCTTTTCGCCATATAGACCTCGCCCCGCACTTCGAAAATATCGGGCGCCGTATCGGGCAACGTCTGCGGCACGCCCGTCACGAAAGCGATATTGGGGGTCACATCCTCGCCGATCGTCCCATCGCCTCTGGTCGCCGCCTGGACGAGGCGCCGCCGCTCGTAACGGAGCGAGCAGGACAAACCATCAATCTTGGGTTCGGCCGTCAGCGCCACCGGTTCGTCGTCGCGCAAGCGCAGGAAGCGGCGAACGCGTTGGACGAACTCCTCCACATCCTCATCGGAAAAGCCGTTATCCAGGCTGAGCATCGGTCGCGCATGGCGCACTTTCGCCAGCGGCCCGCTGGGCGTCGCACCCACTTTGCGCGACGGGCTGTCGTCGCGCACAAGGCTGGGGAAGCGGGCTTCCAGTGCCGCATTGCGCTGCATCAGCGCATCATAGTCGGCGTCCGAAATCTCCGGCGCATCCTGATCGTGATAGAGCCGGTTGTGGTGCGCAATCTCCGCTGCCAGCCGCTCAAGCTCGGCGGCGGCATCGGCTTCGGTCAGCAAGTCGAGATTAGCCATGCGATGCGCTTTCCACGTGCCCCAAAGCGGGTCAACCGGCTTCCGCCGCGCTTGCCCAGGGCGCCTGCGCGAAGCGCCGGGCAAGATAGTCGATCAACACGCGGACGCGGGCCGGGCGCAGCGTGTTCGGTGGCGTCAGCAGGTTGAGCGCGATCGGTGGAGCGGACCAATCGGGCAGGATTTCCTCCAGCTTGCCCTCCTGAAGCGCGCGCCAGACGATGAAATCGGGCAGCATCGCGACGCCATGGCCCGCGCATAACGCCGGCAGAAACGCATCGCCATTGTTGGATCGGATGCGGCCCCGCAAAGGCACGGCATATTCGCCTTCCGGCGGATGATGGAGCCGCCAGATCTCCGGATTGGCAATCCCGGTATAGATCATCGTCTGATGATCGACCAATTCGCGCGGATGCTGCGGCCGGCCCTGGCGATCGAGATAAGCGGGCGCGGCCACGATCGGGGTGCGAATCGCGCACAGACGGCGCGCCCGCAGGCTGGAATCACTCAGCGCCGCGATCCGCAGCGCGATATCGAAACCGTCCCCGATCAGGTCGACCAACGCGTCGCTCAGCTGCAAATCCAGGTCGACGTCCGGATATCGGGTCAGGAATTCCGGCAAAGCCGGGGCGAGATGTTCGAACCCGAACGACATCGGCGCGGCGATGCGCACCATTCCGCGCGGTGTCTCCGCCTGATCGGACGCTTCCGCTTCCGCGGCTTCGCCTTCCGCCAATATCCGCGCGGCGCGGGCCAGCGCGGCTTTCCCGGTTTCCGTCAGCGACAGGCGGCGGGAGGTGCGATGCAACAGCGGCGCGCCCAGCCGCTGCTCCAACCGCGCCACCGCCTTCGATACGGTCGGCTTGGACAGGCGCAGCTCGCTCGCCGCACGCGCGAACGAGCCCGTCTGCGCGATTTTGGCGAAGATCGCCCAGGCGTCGAAATCAGGAAGCCGCATCGCTTATCGATAAACTTTCAGAAACGGTATCTTGCTTTCAATTCTATTTTCTTAGTCTCCGCGTCAACTATTTAGGTTAGCGACGCCGGACACAGGCCCGGCACGGAGACACACCATGATCGACGTCCGTCCTTTCAATACATTGGGTGCTGCCAACCATGGCTGGCTGGACGCGCACCACCATTTTTCCTTCGCCGACTATTACGATCCCAAGCGCATGAACTGGGGCAATATCCGCGTCTGGAACGACGATGCGATCGCGCCGAACACCGGTTTTCCCGCCCATCCGCATTCGGACATGGAAATCATCACCTATGTCCGCGAAGGGGCGATCACGCACCAGGACAATCTGGGCAATAAGGGCCGCACCGAGGCGGGCGACGTGCAGGTCATGTCGGCCGGCAGCGGGATCACGCATGCGGAATATAATCTGGAGAAGGACACGACCCGGATTTTCCAGATCTGGATCATGCCCAGCCAGCGCGGCGGCAAGCCGACCTGGGGCGCACGGCCCTTTCCCAAGGGCGATCGCTCCGGCAAGTTTGTAACGCTGGCATCCGGCTTCGCGGAAGACGGCGAAGCGCTGCCGATCCGGACCGAGGCGCGCGTGCTCGGCGCAACGCTGAAGAAGGGCGAGACGACCGATTATCCGCTCGGCGCCCATCGCCACGCGTATCTCGTGCCCGCTACGGGCCGGATCGAGATTAACGGCGTTGAAGCCAATGCCCGTGACGGCGTCGCTGTCAGCGATACCGAGACTCTGTCCGTCACGGCATTGGAAGATACCGAACTGGTGATGGTCGACGCTGCCTGATTCCCAAACCCCTCCCCACCCGGGGAGGGGTTACCCATGCGAGGAGATTGACGATGAGCAAGGTACTGGTTCTCTATTATTCGACCTACGGCCATATCGAGCAGATGGCACAGGCTGTTGCCGAGGGCGCCCGCGAAGCCGGCGCGACCGTGGACATCAAGCGCGTGCCGGAGACGGTTCCGGAAGAGATCGCCAAGAGCGCGCACTTCAAGCTGGATCAGGATGCGCCAGTCGCCGTGGTCAACGATCTCGCCGATTATGATGCGATCATCCTGGGCGTGCCGACGCGCTTCGGCCGCATCCCCTCCCAGATGGCCGCCTTCCTCGATCAGGCCGGCGGGCTGTGGGCCAGCGGCAAGTTGAACGGCAAGGTCGGCGCCGCGTTCGGCTCCACCGCCACCCAGCATGGCGGCCAGGAAACCACCCTGTTCTCGGCCATCACCAATCTGCTGCATTTCGGCATGGTGATCGTCGGTCTGCCCTACAGCTATGAAGCGCAGATGGGCCTGAGCGAAATCCATGGCGGCACGCCTTATGGCGCGACTACCATTGCCGGCGGCGACGGCAGCCGCCAGCCGAGCAAGATCGATCTCGACGGCGCCCGCTTCCAGGGCAAGCATGTCGCGGAAATCGCCAACAAGCTGTTCGGCTGAGGACGGTTGGGCCGGGGGCGCACGTTCCCCCGGCCCGTTCCTCTAAACGACGAATCCGTGCGTTTGCGCAAAGACCAGAAACAGTTCGGGCCAGCGCATCGCGGTATTTGTAGGCGGCAGGCGCAGGCCAAAGCCGTGGCCGCCGGACTGAAAGACATGCACTTCGGCCGCGATGCGTCGTGCGCGCAGCGCGTCGAACATCCCCAGGCTGTTTTCAACCGGGACCACGTCGTCATCCGCCGCATGGATCAGGATTGTCGGCGGCGTATCCACGCTCACATGATGGTCGGGCGAATAGGCAACGACATCCGCGTCCGCTGGCATTTTGCCGATTAATTCGTTGCGCGAACCGGCATGCGCATGCGCCCCCATGCTGATCACCGGATACAGCAAGGCGGCCACGTCCGGCCGCGCCGAAAGTCGATCGGCCGCATCCACCGGCGTATAAACCGACATGGCATGCCGCACCGCCAGCGAGGCGGCGACATGCCCGCCCGCGGAAAATCCCATGACCGCGATACGGCGGGGATCGACCCGGTAGGATGCCGCACCCGCGCGGATCAGCCGCATGGCCCGCTGCGCATCCTGCAACGGCACATCGGCCCGATGCGCCCAGCCGCCGCCTGGCAGACGATAGCGCAACACGAACGCGGTAACGCCGCGCGCCGTGAGCCAGCGCGCGGTCTCATAGCCTTCCTTGTCGGTCACCACCCTTACATAGCCGCCGCCCGGCGCGATCAGCACCGCATTGCCGTTCGGCTGGTCGGGGCGAAACACCGTGATCGACGGGCTGGCGATCTGATCGGCATAACGATCGTGCGGCTGCCCCTGTGGGGCGCGTTCAACATAGCGTTCGGCCGGCAAATTGGCCGGCGATCCCGGCGGGCGCCCCGGCCAGAGCGGGAGGATTTCGGTGGGGTCGCCTTGGACTGGATTGGCCGACACCCGCACCGCTCCACTCGCCACGGCCAGGGCCAGTACACTTCTGCGATCGATCATGTCCGCCCTCCCAGGATCGCAGGATGGCGGCACATCGGCCCGGCGACAAGCGCTCCGCGCCGGCCGAGCGACATTCATTCTGATCCTGGCGCGAAATCCTCAAGCCAGGGCGGAGGCCATCTCCGTCAGCTTGGCGACGGTGTTCATGTTTCGCGTCGTTCCCACCTTCGCGGCCGGTATCAGAAGACGTGAGTCCGCCATGCCATCGCCATAGGAAATGTAGATCACACGCGTGCCGAGACGCATTTCCTCCCCGTCGACGTTCCGGGCAGCGTCGATCGCCTCCTGTCCGATCGGCGCATCGGTGAACAGGGCGACCGTGCGGTTACCCGGCCTGTCCGGAAACGGATTGGCCGCCAATATGTCCGCCATCTCCGCCGCCGATCGGATCAGGACACCCACGGGTTTACCCGCATAGGTTGCGAGTGGCGCCTCGATCATGGCGCGCACCGTCGCTTCCGACTCATCACTGGTGAAGACGACATTGCCGCTGGCAATATAGGTACGTACCTGCGCCAGTCCGGCTGCTTCGCACATCGCCTTCAGATCCGCCATCGGCAGCTTGCCGGTTCCACCGACATTCACCGCGCGCAACAGCGCGACATAGGCGGTCATACCCGCATCAGCCGGGCTTGTGCGCGGCCAGCTCGTTGCCGTCGGGATCGCGGAAGTGAAAACGGCGACCACCCGGGAAGGTGAAAATCGGCTTGGTGATCGTGCCGCCATTGCCCTCGACCAGCGCCTGCGCTTCTTCCAGATCGTCGACCTGGATCACGATCAAAGGCGCCCGCGTCTGTTCGGCCGGATCGGCCTGTAGCCCGATATCGACGTCGCCCGTCAGCGTGCAGGCATAGGTCGGCCCGAAGCCGGTCATGGTCCAGCCGAAGGTCGCGCCGTAAAAAGCTTGCGCCGCCTCGACATCGGCCACCGGTAATTCCAGGAAATCCGGGCGCGGCAGATCGGCCATGTCAGTAACGCCGCAGCAAGCCGGCGAGGCGACCCTGGATCCGCACCTGGCCCGGGCGGTAGCGCTGCGGATCATAACTGCGGTTGGCCGGATCCAGCCGGATCATCGACCCTTCGTGGCGGAAATATTTGAGCGTCGCTTCGGCATCGTCGATCAGCGCAACCACGATCTCGCCATCGCGGGCGGTCTCCGCCTTGCGAACAAGAGCATAATCGCCGTCGAGAATACCGGCCTCGACCATCGAATCCCCGGAAACTTCCAGCGCATAATGTTCGCCCGGCCCGAGCAATGCCGCCGGAACGGACAGGCTGTTCTGCCCCTCCATCGCCTCGATCGGCATGCCGGCGGCAATCCGGCCGTGGAGCGGCAATTCCAGCACGTCATTGGCCGCAGGCGGCGCTACCCGTGCCGGCGGGGTCGCTACATTCGCCTTGGGCGATGCGGGTGTACCGGCCGTCTTGATCTGATCCGGCAGACGCAAAATCTCCAGCGCGCGTGCTCGATTGGGCAAGCGGCGGATGAAGTTGCGCTCCTCCAGGGCCGAGATCAGGCGATGCACGCCCGACTTGGATTTGAGATCCAGCGCTTCCTTCATCTCCTCGAACGACGGCGAGACGCCGGTATCGTTCAGGCGATCGTTGATGAAGCAGAGTAGCTCATGTTGCTTGCGGGTCAGCACAGCGTTTCCCCAATGAAGGAACGTACAGGGAACGTGTAGGAAACGTTCTGGAATCTGTCAAGCGATCCGCAGAATATCCACCATTTCATCCACAGCCGCCGGCGGCACGCCCACCGGCCGCACGATCAGCGTGTCGGCCAGCGTCAACGCCGGCACCGAACCGCTATCCTGCCGAGTGAGGGGGCGCACCTTCCCGTCCACCATCACCGCGCGCACATAATCGTCGCGGCCGGCGCCCGCCGGCAGCGGCGTGGCGAGCGGCGCAGAGAGAAGCGACGGCACCGGCGCGCGCGCGCCGCCCAGATGCGCCAGCAAGGGCAACAGGAACAGGTGGGCGGTGACGAACGCGGATACGGGATTGCCGGGCAAACCCAGCACGACCGCATCGCCCAGTCTTCCGGCGAAGAGCGGCTTGCCCGGCCGCATCGCCACCTTCCAGAAATCCAGTGTCGCCCCCGCTTCCAGCAACGCCGGGCGGACCAGATCATGGTCGCCGACCGATGCGCCGCCGATCGTGACGATCACGTCCGTATCCTGCGCGCGCAACGCGGCGACGAGCGCATCCAGGCGATCGGGCACCAGCCCGGCATCCTGCACGTCCGCGACATCCTGGATCAGCGTCTGCAGCATCACACCGTTGGACGCGGGCAGCATCACGCCCTCGGTCGGCACGCCCGGCAAAACCAGCTCGTCGCCGGTGGAGATCAGCGCCACCCGGGGCCGCCGCCGTACCGCAATCGCGCCATAGCCGCCCATCGCCGCCGCGGCGATCCGTCCCGGGGTCAGGCGATCCCCGGCGGCGATCAGAGCCGCACCACTGTCGAAATCGGCGCCACGCGGGCGGATATGTGCGCCTTCCCGCGGAGGACCCTCGCCGGCCAGCTCCAGCCGGTCTTCGGTGCGCGCGGCTTCCTCCTGCACCAGGATCGTGTCCGCGCCGTCCGGCACCGGGGCACCGGTGAAGATGCGCGCCGTCTCACCCGCCGCCACCGCGCGATCCAGCCCGCCGCCCGCCCGGCTTTCGCCCACCACGTGCCACGGGCCCGGCAGATCGGCGAAGCGGATGGCATACCCGTCCATCGCCGACAGATTTGCCGCCGGCTGCGTCCGCCGTGCCACCACATCTTCGGCGGCCCAGCGTCCGGCCGCCTCCACCAGCGTGCGCGTCTCGATCGGCAAGGGCGCTGCCAGCGCGAACAGCCGCGCCTGCGCCTCGGCGACCGGCAACAGGCTCACGGCCGCTGCCAATCCCCGGATCGGCCGCCGGCCTTGGCGACCAGGTGCACCGGGCCGATCGTCATCGCCCGATCGATCGCCTTGGCCATGTCGTACAATGTCAGCAGCGCCACCGAGACCGCGGTCAGCGCCTCCATCTCCACACCGGTCTGCCCGGTCGTGACCACCGTTGCCCGGCAGTCGATGCCGCCGTCCGCAAAGGTCAGGTCCACGCTGACCTTCGAGATGGGCAGAGGATGGCATAGCGGGATCAGGTCCGACGTCCGCTTGCTCGCCATGATACCGGCGATGCGCGCCACCGCCAAAGCATCGCCCTTGGCGAGCGCCCCGGCTTGCATCGCGGCCAGGGCTTCGGCCGACATGGCGATGTGCCCGATCGCCGTCGCCTCGCGCCGGGTAATGTCCTTGTCGGAGACATCCACCATATGCGCTGCGCCGGCATCGTCCAGATGCGTGAGCTTGCTCATGCCGCCAGCAGCCTGCGGGTCGCCGCCTCGACATCCGGCTGGCGCATCAGGCTTTCGCCGACCAGGAACGTCCGCACGCCATGCTCGGCCATCGCTTCCAGATCGGCATGGCTGCCGATACCGCTCTCCGCCACGAACAGACAATCCGCAGGTGCCCGCGCTACCAGTTCGTATGTCCGGGCGAAATCCACCGAGAAATCGCGCAGATCGCGATTATTGGCCCCGATCAGCCGGGATGTCAGTCGCAGCGCGCGCTCCAGCTCGCTGGCATCATGGACCTCGACCAGCACATCCATGCCGCGTTCGATCGCGGCCGCCTCGATCTCCGCCATTTGCGGATCTTCCAGCGCGGCGACGATGATCAGGATCGCATCCGCCCCCAAGGCGCGCGCTTCCGCCACCTGCCATGGATCGACCATGAAATCCTTGCGCAGGCAGGGCAACGCGCATGCGGCCCGCGCCGCCACCAGGAACGCGTCGGACCCCTGGAAAAAGGGCGCATCAGTCAGCACAGACAGGCAGGCCGCCCCGCCCGCTTCATAGGCGCGCGCATGTTCCGGCGGATCGAAGTCGGCGCGGATAAGGCCCTTGGACGGCGAAGCCTTCTTGATCTCCGCGATCAGCGCAAAGCCGTTGGCCGCCTTTGCTTCCAGGGCGCGGCGAAAGCCGCGCGGCGGCGACTGCGCCGCCGCCGCGGCATCGAGATCTGGCACCGTGCGGATCGCTTTGGACGCCGCCACATGGGCATATTTGGCAGCGAGAATCTCGGTAAGGCGGTTGCTCATGATAACCTTTCCGCCATTCGGCGTGGGCTGAGAATCGCCGCCATTCTAGAAGGCGATCCAGCAGTTGAGCAGGGCGTTGGCCAACCCCTTGTCGATCGCTTCGGCCGCTTCATCCACACCTTCGCGCAGATCCGTGGCGGCGCCCGCCACGACCAGCGCCGCACCCGCATTCAGCAACACCGCATCGCGATAGGCACCGCGCTCCCCCTGCAGCAAGGCCCGCAGTGCGGCGGCATTATAGGCCGCATCCCCGCCGCGAATGGCGTCCAGCCCGTGCCGCTCCAACCCCGCATCCTCGGGTGAAATCGTCGCGCCGATCGAACATAGCCCCACCGCCACAGCCCGGCTTCGCCCGGCGATCGACAGTTCGTCCAGGCTTTCCTCGCCGGATACGACCAAGGCCGCCTCGGCACCCAGCAATTCCAGCGCCTCGGCAACGGTTGTCAGATAATCGACGCGCGCAACACCCATCAACTGCCGCGTCACCCGCGCCGGATTGGCGAGCGGACCGACAATGTTGAAGATCGTGCGCCGCCCGATCGCCCGGCGGATCGGCGCCAGCCGGCCAAGCGCCGGATGATACGTCTGCGCGAACAGGAAGGCGATGCCCAGATCGGCCAGGCTTTCCTCCGCCCGCGCGGCGGCACGATCCAGGTTCAGCCCGATCGCCTCCAGCGTGTCGGCCGCACCCGCTTTGGAAGACGCGGCGCGATTGCCATGCTTGGCGACAGGGACGTCGCACGCTGCCACCACGATCGCGACGGCGGTCGATATATTAAGGCTATGCGCGCCATCGCCGCCGGTGCCGCACACGTCGATCGCGCCTGCGGGTGCACGCACTTCGATCATGCGCGCGCGCAGCGCGCGCGCAGCAGCGGCGATCTCAACGCTGGTTTCCTCGCGAATCGTCATCGCGGTCAGGAAATCGGCGACCGCCTGATCGTCGACCTTGCCGTCCAGAATATCGGCGAACGCCTGCTCCGCGGTTTCATGCTCCAGTGGCGAACTGGGATCGGGCAGGATCGCCAGCGTCGTCATGCGCGCGCCGTCGCCGCAATCCCCGCCAGCCGCATGAAATTGGCGAGCAGATCATGACCATGTTCGGTCGCGATACTTTCCGGATGGAATTGCACGCCATGGATCGGCAGCGTCGCGTGACGAAAGCCCATCACCGTACCGTCATCGGTATGCGCGTTGGCGATCAACGTGCCCGGCGCACCCTCCACCACCAGCGAATGATAGCGGGTGGCGGTGAACGGCGACGGGATATTGGCGAACACGCCGCTATCGTCGTGCAGGACCGGGGATGTCTTGCCGTGCATCAGCGCCTTGGCGCGCACCACGGTGCCGCCGAAATGCTGCCCGATCGCCTGATGGCCCAGACATACGCCCAGCAGCGGCTTATTCTGGTCGGCGCAGGCCTCGACCAATTCCAGGCTGATCCCCGCCTCATTGGGCGTGCAGGGGCCGGGCGAAATCAGGAAGGCCTGCGCGCCGGACGACATCGCCTGGCCGACGCCGATGGCATCGTTGCGCACGACCTCAACCTCGGCGCCAAGCTCCTGGAGATAGTGCACCAGGTTCCAGGTGAAGCTGTCATAATTGTCGATGACCAGGATCATGCGCGCGAGGTAGGCGGCGCCTCGCCCGAACGCAACCGACAGCCGCGTGTCGCTACTGTCCGAATCCCGCTTCGCCGGCACGGATGATCGCTTCGCGGGCCGCCGCAAACAGCGCGCCGGCCTTGGCTTCGCATTCCTTCTGTTCGGATATCGGATCGCTGTCCGCGACGATGCCCGCCCCCGCTTGCACGTTCATGACACCGTCCTTCACCACCGCGGTGCGCAGGACGATGCAGCTGTCCATGCTGCCGTCGGGCGAGAAATAGCCGACGCCGCCGGCATAGGCTCCGCGCGTCTCCGGCTCCAGTTCCGCGATGATCTGGCAGGCCCGCACCTTGGGCGCACCCGATACGGTACCCGCCGGAAAACCGGCGAACAGCGCATCCAGCGCATCCTTGCCCGCGCCCAGCCGGCCGACCACGTTGGAGACGATGTGCATGACGTGGCTATATTTCTCGACGGTATAGCTGTCCGTCACCACGACCGTACCGGGCTCAGCGACGCGGCCGACATCGTTGCGGCCCAGATCGAGCAGCATCAGATGCTCGGCCCGCTCCTTCGGGTCCGCCAGCAATTCGTCGCGATTGGCAATGTCCTCGGCCGCGGTGGCGCCACGCCGGCGGGTGCCCGCAATCGGGCGGATCGTTACTTCGCCGTCGCGCATTCGCACCAGGATTTCCGGGGACGAGCCGATCAGCGCGAAGCCCGGCAGATCCAGATGATAGAGGAAGGGCGACGGATTGATCCGGCGCAGCGCCCGATACAGGTCGAATGGCGGCAACGGGAATGGCGTCGTGAAGCGCTGGGCCAGCACCACCTGAAAGATATCGCCTGCGGCGATATAGTCTTTCGCGGTGGCGACCATCTGGCCATACCGTCCCGGCTCCAGCTGCGGCGTCGCGGTCGGCAGCGGCAGGTCACCCGTCTCGCGCCGTCCGGCCGGCACCGGACCGGCAAGCTGTGCCGCCACATCCTCGATCCGTTCGACCGCGCGGGCTACGGCGGCCTGCGGATCCGGCGCGCCTGCCCATACCGGCGCGACCAGGAAAAGCGCGTCCGCCAGTCGGTCGAACACCAGGATCAGCGTGGGCCGGACGAACAACATGTCGGGCAGGCCCAACGGATTCGGCGCGGGCCGCGGCAGCGTTTCCACCAGGCCGACCGTTTCGTAGGCGAAATAGCCCACCAGGCAGGACAAAGCCGGCGGCAGACCATCGGACACATCGGCGCGGCATTCCGCGACGATGGTGCGCAAGGCCTTCAGCGGTCCTCCGTCGACCGGGGTGAAAGTCTCCCGATCCAGCATCCAGTTACGGTTGATTTCCGCAACCTGGCCGTTGGCGCGGAATACCAGGTCCGGCGCCAGGCCCAGCAGGCTGTACCGCCCGCGCGTCGCACCGTCCTCCACCGATTCCAGCAGGAAATCGCCGCGTCCCGGCTGGATCAGCTTGAGCGCGGCGGCGACCGGCGTCTCCGTGTCCGCCAGCTGCCGTCGCCACACCAATGCCGAGCGGCCATCGGCCAGGCTGGCGACGGCGCCAGCATCATGCTCTGCGCCCGCGGCCGACATTATTGGGCGCCGCCACCATTGTTGCCGCTACGCAGATCCTGCTCCAGCTTGCCCAGCGCCGCCGGATTGCGCTTCACCTTGACCTCGACCCGGGCCGCATTGGCGAATTGCTGCGCATATTCGTCGCCCAGGCCACGCTGCAGCTCGCTGCGGGTCGCGCCGATCACCATCGGCAGCATCTTGGCGTCGCCCGCCACGATCCGGTCCAGCTTGACGACGAACCAGCTCCCGTTGGGGCCCTGCACCAGTTCAGCCTTGCCGGGCGCCAGGCGGAACAATGTCCGGATGGGGGCGGGCACGTCGGCACCGGCACGCGACAATTCGATCTGGCTCAGCGAAAGCGGTTGCGGCGCCTTCATGCCCGCCGCCTGGAAGGCGGCAGCGGGGGCTTGCCCGCCATTGATCTTGCCGAGCAGGCTTTGTGCCTGCGTCTTGGCCCGCGCGATGGCGCGTTCGAAGACGAGCTCCTCCGCGACGCGGGGCTTGATCTGCGCCAGGGGAACGGGCGCGGCGGGCACGACGCTGGCAACGCCCACCAGCGCGAAATGGCCGTTCTGATCGATCGTTTCCACGGTCGGCGCATCGTCCGCGCTGCTGTCCGCCGTCGCCTTCAGCAAGGCGGCGATGGTCGGATCGGGCCGGAAGTTGGGATCGCTGGGCGCGGTACCGTTCGGCAGCAGCGGCGGCGTGGTCACGACCTGCAGCTTATGCTTGGCGACCACCTCGTTGAAATTGGCGCCGTCGCCCACCGCATCCTCGACCTGCTGCACCAGCTTGCTCAGCGCGTCGTCCGCTTTCTTCTTGGTCAGTGCGGCGGCAATCTCGGAACGCACCTGATCCAGCGATCGCGCCGGAACCGCCTTGATTGCCTCGACACGCGCGATCGACCAACCCAGCGGCGATTTGACCGGCGCGGTGGTGCCACCGGACGGAAGCGCGAACGCGGCGGCCGCAATCTCGGCTCCGTCGCTGGCGGCGAAGGCATCCTTGGTGACGGTGCCGGCATTGATGTCCGCCGCAGCGAGGCCCTGACCGGCAGCGGCCTGCGCAAAGCCGGTGCCCTTGGCCAGGGTCGCGGCAAAGGCGCGGGCGGCCGCTTCGTTGGGCAATACCACGCGCTGGATCGTGCGGGTTTCGCTCGCCGCATATTTCGCCGCGTCCGCCTTATATTGGGCGGCGATCTCGGCATCCGTCGGCGCGGGCGAGGCCACGCTTTCCGGGCCGATCAGGGCATAGCGCAGCGCATGCCGTTCCGGCAGCGAGTAACGGGCGATGTGCCCGCGATAATAATCCGCCACCTGCTGATCGGTCGGGGCGGCGATGCCGGCGGGGCTCGCCGCGACCAGGCCGATCACGCCTTCGCGCTTGTCGATCAGGCTTTGCGCATAGATGCGCAGCAGCCCGTCGGGCGCGCGGGCGCCGGCCATGATCGGGTTCAGCAATTGGCGGCGGATCAGTTCGTCGCGCACATCGTCGTGGAAGGTGTTGAAGTTCATCCGACGCTGGTTGAGCAGCGCGTTCATGGCATTTTCGTCAAACTTGCCGGTCGCTCCGCGGAAGGCGGGGAAGGTCGCGATCTCGCTGCCAATCAGCCGCTCGCTCGCCGCCAGCCCGTGGCGCTCGGCCCAGGCGGTCAGCACGCTCGCCCCGATCGATTGTTCGACCAGCGGGTTGAGGCCGCCGATCGAGGCCAGGAATTGCGGCATGGTCAGCGCCGGCTGCCGTTCGCGCGCCTGACGCAACGCCGTCTGCGCCCGTTCGGAGATGACATTCACGGAGATCGGCTTGCCGCCGACGGTCGCTACCGCATCCGCACTGGGGCCGCCGGTCAGGCTGCCGCCCGGTGTCCCTACCCCCGTCGCGACGAAGGCCAGCATGACCAGGGCGAGGAGCCCTACCGCCAGCCAGGAAGAAAGCGCACGACGAAAGAAGGCGAGCATGGATGTTCCGTGGCCATGAAGGGAGGCGGACCTAATAGAGGCGCGGCCGGAATGCTTCAAGCGCCGGTCTAGCCTGCACGTCCATCGCTTGCTACCGGCGGCCAATCAGGGAGGACGGATGCGCACGCTGATCGCCGGAAATTGGAAGATGAATGGCACTCGCGCCATGTTGGGCGAGCTCGACCGGATCGCCGCGATCGCGGCCGCCACGGAACAGGTCGACGTGGCGATTGCCCCTCCGTTCACGCTGATCGGAGAGGCCGCGGCACATGCCGGCGCCGTCATGATCGGCGGGCAGGATTGCCACAGCGCGGACAAGGGCGCCCATACGGGCGAGATCTCGGCGCCGATGTTGGTCGAGATGGGCGCCGGTTTCGTCATTTGCGGCCACAGCGAGCGCCGCGCGGAATTTGACGAAACCGACGCGGTTGTGCTCGCCAAGGCTCAGGCGGCGCAGAATGCCGGCCTGATCGCCATCATCTGCATCGGTGAGGACGAAGCCGAGCGCGACGAAGGGCGCGCCCTGATGGTGGTCGCATCCGAACTGGACGGCTCGGTACCGGCCACCGCGACCGCCGCCAATCTGGTCGTCTCCTATGAGCCGGCCTGGGCGATCGGCACCGGCCGGACCCCCACGGCGGACGAGATTGGCGAGATGCACGGCATCATCCGCGCCAAGCTGCTGCAGCTGCTTGGCGAGGAGGGGCGCGGCGTCCGCATCCTGTATGGGGGCTCGGTCAACGCCGGCAATGCCAGCACCATCCTGGCCTGTCCGGACGTGAACGGCGCCCTGATCGGCGGAGCCAGCCTGACCGCCGAACAGTTCGTGCCGATCATCGAGGCTGCCGCGAACGTCTCGCAATAGTCGTTTTCGCGTGACGCTTCGCGGCGTCGAGCGTTAGGGGCATCGCGACTCTCTAGCTTGTGCAGGAGCAAAATAATGGCCTTCGAACTTCCCCCCCTCCCGTTCGATAAGGCGGCGCTCGAGCCGCACATGTCCGCCGAGACCTTCGAATATCATCACGGCAAGCATCATCAGGCCTATGTCACCAAGGTGAATGGCTGGATCGACGAAAAGGGCCTGCAGGGCCTTTCGCTCATCGACGTGGTGAAGAAGTCGACCGAAACCAACGATCGCGGCCTGTTCAACAATTCGGGCCAGATCTGGAACCATAATTTCTTCTGGAAGTGCCTGGCACCGGCCGGCTCGACCCAGCCTTCGGAGAAGCTGAAGGGCCTGATCGACAGCGGCTTCGGCAGCCATGAAGCGCTGCTCAAGAAGCTCGCCGAAGAAGCCGTCAACCATTTCGCCAGCGGCTGGGCCTGGCTCGTGCTCGAGGGCGACGCCCTGAAGGTGACGTCCTTCCACGATGGCGATTCGCCGATCGCGCATGGCGTGACCCCGCTCTTCACGCTCGATGTGTGGGAGCATGCTTATTATATCGATTATCGCAACGCGCGGCCGAAGTTTGCCGAGACCGTGCTCGCGAACATCGTCAACTGGGACTTCATCTCCCAGAATCTGGACGGCCAGGGCGCCAGCCGCGCCGATCAGGAACAGTAAGTCCGGACCCCGGCGCACGCCGGGAAAGTCCGAAACAGAAACGGGCCGGTCTCCAGCAGGAGGCTGGCCCGTTTTCACATCGGGACGCGCGGCGGCGGGCTTATTCCTCGGGCGGCAGCACGACCTTATTGTCGTCCGCGGCCAGCCCATGCCGCATCAGCAAAGGCACGTTGCACGCCGCGAAGATCACGGTCGCGGGCATCGCCCCCCACAATTTGTAGCCGAGCCAGGTCGTGGTCGAAAAATTGCGCCACACGACCTCATTGGCGATGGCCATGGCCAGAAAGAAGAAAGCCCAGTTGCGCGTCAGCAGGCGCCATCCTTCCGGCGACAAGCCGGGATAGGCCTGGCCCAGCACCATCTGCAGTGTCGGTCGGCCGGTGATCACCCCCCACAAGAGCACCGACGATACCGTCACATAATAGATGGTCGGCTTGATCTTGATGATCCATTCCTTGTGCAGCCAGATGGTGAGGCCGCCCAGGACCAGCACCATCGCCGCGGAAAAGATCTGGATCGGGGTCACCTTGCCGAACCGCACCAGCGATATCACCATCGCCACCGCGGTCACCGCCATGAACAAGCCGGTGGCAATGTAGATATTCTGCCCGGTCAGCGTGAAGGCGGCGAAATAAACGACGATCGGCCCCAGATCGAGCGCCAGGCGCACGCCCATGCCGGGGTCGGGACGCGCCGCGTCGGAGACTTTGTTCATCGTGCCTTCTCCGGGGCGAGACGTTCGATACCCGCAATGGCGCGGGCGACTTCCTGGGGATCGAACGGCCGCAGGTCGTCGATGGTTTCGCCCAAGCCGATGGCGTGGATCGGCAGACCGTATTTTTCGGCCGCCGCGACGAGCACGCCGCCGCGGGCCGTACCGTCCAGCTTGGTCATGACCAGCCCGGTCACGCCGGCTTCCTTCTGAAAAACCTCGATCTGGCTCAGGCCATTCTGACCGGTGGTCGCGTCCAGCACGAGCACGACGTCATGCGGCGCGGCCGGATTGAGCCGGCCCAGCACCCGCCGGATCTTGGACAATTCGTCCATCAGCCCGGCCTTGTTCTGCAGCCGCCCCGCCGTATCGACGATCAGGACGTCGATCCCCTCGGCGGTGCCGCGTTTCACGCCTTCGAAAACCAGCCCGGCCGCGTCGCCGCCCTCATTGCCGGAAATGATCGGCACCCCGATCCGTTCGGCCCAGACCTTCAGCTGACCGATCGCCGCCGCCCGGAACGTGTCGCCCGCCACCAGCATCACTGAATAATCCTGCTCGGTCAGCAGATGCGCGAGCTTGGCGATCGTCGTCGTCTTGCCCGATCCGTTGACGCCGATCACCAGAATGACCTGCGGGCGCGGAAAGGCCTCTATCTCCAGCGGCTTGGCTACCGGCGCGAGGATGGCCGCAACCTCCTCGGCGACGATTTCGCGCAGGCGCATTTCGGTCAGGCCCAGGGGGAAGCGTTCCCCCGCCAGACGCTGGCGCACGCGTCCGGCGGTCGCCGGCCCCAGGTCGGACGCGATCAACGCCTCCTCGATCTGGTCGAGCGTGTCGTCATCCAGCGCCGCCTTGCCAAACAGGCCGGTCAGGTTTTCGCCAAGCTTGTCCGACGTACGGCGAAAGCCGCCCAGGATGCGATCATGCCATGGCGTGCTCATGCGGGAATACCGATGGCGGTATCGCCGTCGACCGCAACGATCCGCGCGGTGACAAGGCTGTTGGGGATTGCGGGCGGCAGGGCCACGCGCATGAAATTCTCCGCGTGACCGCTCACGCCGTCCAGTTCGACCAATATCTGCGTCACGCTTCCGATTTGCTCCTGTAGCCATGCGGCCTTGCGCGCCGCCGCGACCGTCCGCAGCTGCGCCGCGCGTGCTTTCACCGTGGGTCGTGCCACTTGCGGCATGCGCGCCGCCGGCGTTCCCGCCCGTGGCGAATAGGGAAAGATGTGCGCGAACGCGATGCTGCAATCGTCGATCAGCGCCAGCGTGTCGGCGAACATCGCCTCGTCCTCGGTCGGAAAGCCCGCGATCAGATCCGCGCCGATCGCGATCTCCGGCCGCCGGGCGCGGAGCTGGGCGACCAGATCCACCGCCTGCTGCCGGCTATGGCGCCGCTTCATCCGCTTGAGGATCAGATCATTGCCCGCCTGCAGCGAGAGATGGAGGTGCGGCATCAGCCGCGGCTCCTGCGCGATCAGCTCGAACAGCGGGGCATCGACCTCGCACGGATCGAGCGACGACAGGCGCAGCCGCGGCAGATCCGGCACGTAGCGCAAGATCCGCGTGACCAGCGCGCCGAGCGAGGGCCGGCCGGGAAGGTCCGCGCCATATGCGGTAAGATCGACGCCGGTCAGCACCACCTCGCGGGCACCCGCATCCACCGCGGCCTTGATCTCGTCGATCACGCCGCCCGCGGGCAGCGACCGGCTCGGCCCGCGCCCGAACGGAATGATGCAGAAGGTACAGCGATGATCGCAGCCATTCTGCACCGGCAGGAAAGTGCGCGCGTGCGTCGCCCCGGCGGAGGCCGGGGCCGCTGGAGGGTTACGCCAAGCCTCTTGCGGCCCCGGCCTCCGCCGGGACGACGGCAGGTAACCGGACAGCTCGAACTTCGCGGTGTTGGGCACCACGCCGGAGACCTCCTCCATCGCCGTGAAGCTCTCCGGCTCGATCTCGGCCGCGCATCCAGTCACGACGATGCGCGCGTCCGGCCGATCGCGTTTGGCGCGGCGGATCGCCTGCCGCGCGGTCTTCACCGCTTCTGCGGTCACCGCGCAACTATTGACCACCACCAGGTCGCGCTCGCCCGCCAGCAATGCCGCAATCTTTGCACTTTCGGCGATGTTGAGGCGGCAGCCATGGCTGATCAGGATAGGCCCGCTCACAGATCTTCCGCCTCGCCCGTGAAGACGTGGGCGGCCGGACCGGACATGCTGATATTCCCGCCCGGCGCCCAGTCGATCAGCAATTCGCCGCCGGGCAACGCGACCGTCACCGGGCTGTCGACCCGGCCGGCCCGGATTGCCGCCACCGCGGTCGCGCAGGCGCCGGTGCCGCAGGCGCGGGTCAGGCCCGCGCCCCGTTCCCACACGCGCAGGCGGATCCGATCGGCCGCTTCGACCGTCGCGACATTCACATTCACCCGATCGGGAAACAGCGGATCATGCTCGATCTGCGGCCCCAGCCGCTCCAGATCCACCGCATCGCAGTCGCCCACGAAAAAGATGACATGGGGATTGCCGACATTGACCGCCGCGGGATCGTTCAGCTCGTCCCAACCGACCGGCAGGTGCGCCGTGTCCATGGCGTAGGCGAGCGGTATCGCGTCCCAGCCAAAGTGCGGCTGCCCCATATCGACCGTCGCCAGGCCACCATCGGCGACCAGATGCAACGTGCCGCCCAGCGTCTCGAGCGTCGATCGCCGGCCGAGCAGCAGGGCAACCGCGCGCGAGGCGTTGCCGCAGGCCTCCACCTCGCCGCCATCCGAATTCCAGATGCGCATCCGCGCATCCGCCACGTCCGACGGCTCGATCAGGATGACCTGATCGCACCCGATCCCCTCGCGCCGGTCGGCAATGGCGCGCGCACGCGCGCCGTCCATCGACACGGGCATCGTCCGGGCATCGATCACGACGAAGTCGTTGCCAAGGCCGTGCATCTTATGAAAGCGAAGGGACATTGCCCGGCGCCGTAAAGCCTCGCGGGGGGCGGTGGAAGCGCTTTGCACCCTGCCGCGGCCCGCCAGTCCTTGAACGAACACTATTTTTCCGGTCGGGGCCGTTTATAAGGGCGCCCATGCACGACAAGATAGCGGGAGCGGTACTGAGCGAGGATGGCCCATGGGGCGGTGGCTCGGACGGCGGTGAAGGTAACAAGAAACCGCGCAGGACGCCGACTGGCGCCGGACCGTCGGCGCTCGACGCCCTGATCCAGCGCGGGCGGGATCGGCTCGGCGGCAATGGCGGCGGCATGGGGGGCGGACAGCGCTTTCAGGTCGGCGGCGCATGGCGCTGGGCGGTCATTGGCCTGCTGCTCCTGTGGATTGCGCTCACCAGCGTCCATACGATCGGACCGCAGCAGCGCGGCGTCATCACCCGATTCGGCAAATATGTCGGCATGTTGCAGCCCGGCCTGGGCCTGTCCTTCCCGGCGCCGATCGACATCGTCAGCAAGATCGACGTCGACAATATCCACGTGATCGACATCGACACGGGCGTCGACGGCGGCTCGGGGCAGAATCTGATGCTCACCGGCGACGAGAATATCATCGACCTCGCTTATTCGGTGCGCTGGAATATCCGCGATCCCGAACTGTACATGTTCGAGCTGCAGGATCCCGACGGCACGATCCGCGAGGTCGCCGAAAGCGCGATGCGCGAGGCGATCGCCCGCGTGACGCTGGATCAGGCGATCGGCGCGCAGCGCGGCCAGATCGAACAGCTGGTCGCCCAGAATGCCCAGGAAACGCTGGATTCCTATCATTCCGGCGTCGTCATCCAGGGCGTCGCGATCAAGCAGGCGGATCCGCCGAGCGAAGTGGTCGATGCCTTCAAGGAAGTGTCGGCCGCGCAGCAGAATGCGCAATCCTACCTGAACCAGGCACGCGCTTACGCAACGCAGGTGACCGCCAAGGCACAGGGCGAATCGACCGCCTTCGATGCCGTCTACGCACAATATAAGCTGGCGCCCGAGGTTACGCGCCGGCGCATGTATTACGAGACGATGGAGAAGGTTCTGGCGAAGACCGACAAGACGATTGTCGAGCCGCGCAACGTGGTGCCCTATCTCGCGCCCCCGGCGGCAGTCGCCGCCAAGCCGCAGGAGCCCGCCAAGTGAGCGTCGGCAACGTCATCACCCGCTATCCCGTCCTGTGGGCTGGCGCCGCGCTGGTCGTGCTCGCGATCGGCATGAGCTCGCTGACGATCGTGCCGGAAACCAGCCAGGCGCTGGTACTGCGCTTCGGCGAACCGCTCCGCATCATCAACGCCTATAATCCGCGCGAGGACTTTGGCCGTACCGGCGCCGGACTGGCCTTCCGCATGCCGTTCGTCGAGAATCTGGTGTGGGTGGACAAGCGCGTTCTGAATTTCGACATGCCGCGCCAGGCGGTCCTGTCGACCGATCAGGTCCGCGTCGAGGTCGATGCCTTTGCGCGCTATCGCATCGTCAACCCGGTCCGCATGTATGTCGCGGCGGGCAGCGAACGACGCGTCAGCGATGCGCTCAAGCCGATCCTGGGTTCGGCGCTGCGTAACGAATTGGGCAAACGCTCCTTCCGCACGCTGCTCAGCCCGGAACGCGATACCGTGATGGACAATATCCGGATCTCGCTGGCGCGGGTCGCCGCCCAATATGGCGCCGAGATCGTCGACGTCCGCATCAAGCGCGCCGATCTTCCGGACGGCACGCCGCTGGAAAGCGCCTTCAACCGGATGCGGACCGCCCGCCAGCAGCAGGCGCTGTCGATCCAGGCGGAAGGCCGGCGCCAGGCATCGATCATCATGGGCGATGCCGACGCCGCCGCCGCCAAGACCTATTCGGCCAGCTTCGGCAAGGATCCCGCTTTCTACGATTTCTACCGGGCGATGCAGTCCTATCGCTACACGTTCGGGACGGACGACACGCAGCCGCGCGGCGCCGCCACGATCCTGTTGTCGCCGGACAATGATTATCTGCGGGAATTTGCGGGTCAGAAACGTTGATAAGGGTCAACAGGTCGAATCCCCCGGTTCGACCTGTTGCAAAAATATCTCATTCAATTTGCATTCAGCCGTGGATCGGCACAATTCGTCATCCGTTCCCGGATAACGGCCCCAGGTTCTTCGGCTCGCCGTAAAGTCTCAGGAGAGTTCACCAGTGCGTTATGCCTATGCAGTAACTGCCGCGATGCTTCTTGGCGGCGCCGCCGCGACTGTGGTGACCCAATCGCCACTGGGCGCACAGGTGGCGCAGAATGCGCCGTCGCAAATGGCTGCGGTCGCACCCCGCGGTGCACCGATGAGCTTCGCCGATCTGGCTGCCAAGCTGCAGCCGGCGGTGGTCAATATCTCGACCACGCAGAAGGTGCAGGTCAATCGTCAGCAACAGAACCCCTTTGCCGGTTCGCCGTTCGAGGATTTCTTCCGCCGCTTCGGTGGACAGGGCGGCGGTGGCAGCGACGATAATGGAACGCCGCAGACGCGCGAAGCGATGTCGCTCGGCTCCGGCTTCATCATCTCGGCCGACGGCTATATCGTCACCAACAACCACGTCATCTCCGGCGTGCCGACCGATCAGGGCAAGGTGACCGTCTCGTCGATCACCGTGACGCTGCCCGACCGGAAGGAATATAAGGCGACCGTCGTTGGCAAGGATGCCGCGTCGGATCTCGCCGTGCTCAAGATTCAGGCGACCAACCTGCCATTCGTCGAATTCGGCGATTCGACCAAGACGCGCGTCGGTGACTGGGTCGTGGCGATTGGCAACCCGTTCGCCCTTGGCGGTACGGTCACGGCCGGTATCGTGTCCGCGATCCATCGCTCGATCGGCTCCGGCCCCTATGATCGCTACATCCAGACGGATGCCGCCATCAACCAGGGCAATTCGGGCGGCCCGATGTTCGATCTCAACGGCAATGTCGTCGGTATCAACACCGCCATCTATTCGCCGTCGGGCGGCAATGTCGGCATCGGCTTCGCTATCCCGGCCGAGCAGGCCAAGCCGGTCGTATTGCAGCTGATGAAGGGCGAACGCATCCATCGCGGCTATCTGGGCGTCGGCATCCAGGAGCTGACCGACGACGTCGCCGCCGGCCTCAACCTACCCAAGAATCGCGGCGCGATCATCTCCCGCGTCGAGCCTGGCCAGCCGGCCGCGCGCGCCGGCGTTCAGCAGGGCGACGTGATCGTCAAGGTGAACGGTCAGGATGTCACCCCCGACAATACCCTGTCCTATATCGTTGCCGGCCAAGCGGTCGGTTCGCGGGTGCGCCTCGATCTGATCCGCAACGGCAAGCCGATGACGCTCACGGCCGTGCTGGCGGAACGTCCGCCGGAAGACCAACTGGCGGCGACGGATGGCGAGAATGGCGATGCGTCGCCGGACGGCACCCCCAATGCACCCGCCAGCGTGCGCAATTCGCTCGGCCTGTCCTTGCAGACGCTGACGCCGCAAATCGCGCAGCAGCTGGGCCTCGCCAGCGGCCTACGCGGTGTGGTCGTCACGTCGGTCGACGCGTCGAGCGATGCGGGCGCCAAGGGCCTGCAGAAGGGCGACGTCATTCTGGCGATCGCGCAGCGCCCGGTCGCGACAACGGCGGAGGCCGCAGCCGCCGTCGATGCCGCCAAGCGCGCCAACTTCAAGACCGTGCTGCTGCTGGTACAGCGCGGCAACGGGCCGGCGCGCTATATCGGCATCGACCTGATGGGCAAGTAAGTCTGCGGTGTCGCCCCGGGTCCGCCCGGGGCGACGCTCAGGCCTTGCAGGCGTGCATGGTCTTCGGCGCCGGCCGCGCGCCCGCCGCCTGATACAGAGCGAGATAGCCGCCCGCGCCCGCCTGCGGCATCTTGCGCCGCGATACCAGACGGTAGCCCACCGTCTTGAATTCGCAGTCCAGCAGCGCCGGCGGTGTGCCATGCGCCTGGGTGGGCCGATCGGCATCCACCACCACCACCATGCCATCGGGGTTCAGCGCGGGGCGCATCCGCCACAGAAACTCATAAGGCTCGCCGATTTCATGGTACATATGCACCATGAAAATACGGTCGAAACTGTGCTGCGGCAGGCCCGGATCGACCGGTCTGCCAAGCTTGACCGAGACATTGTCGAGCTGATCGCGATAGACGCGCTCCGCCAGCCGGTCGTGATAGGAGCGCACGATATCCTCGGCCAGCACGCGGCCCTTGGGGCCAACCCGCGCCGCCAGCCGGATCGTATAATAGCCCTCGCCCGCGCCGATATCGGCGACGGTCATGCCGCGCTTGACGCCCGCCGCGGTCATGACCGCTTCCGCCTCTTTCAGCCGATCGCGATCGGGCTCGGTCGACCATTCGCCGGACACGGTGGTCGCGACCGGCCGCTCCGCCTTGGGAAAACCGGTTTCCGTGCGCGGTTCGTCCGGCGTGCTCTGGCCGCATCCGGCCAACAGCAGCACCAGAGCGATCGCGCCGCGCTTCACTCCACATCCTCCACTTCCACGGTCTCGCCGGTCACCCGCTGCGACAGGGCCGCCGCCATGAACTTGTCGAGATCGCCGTCGAGCACATCGCTGGGCGCGGTGGACGTGACGCCGGTGCGCAGATCCTTCACCAGCTGATAGGGCTGGAGGACGTAGGACCGGATCTGGTGGCCCCAGCCGATATCGGTCTTGCTGGCGTTGGTCGCGCTGGCTTCCTCCTCGCGCTTCCGCAATTCTTCCTCATACAGCCGCGCCTTCAGCTGCTTCATCGCCTCGGCCTTGTTCTTGTGCTGCGAGCGCTGATTCTGGCACTGAACGACGATGTTGGTCGGGATATGCGTGATCCGCACCGCCGAATCGGTCGTGTTGATATGCTGTCCGCCCGCACCCGAGGCGCGATATGTGTCGATCCGGAGGTCGCTGTCGTTCACGACGATGTCGATATCGTCGTCGACTTCGGGATAGACCCAGACGCTGGCGAAGCTGGTGTGCCGGCGTGCCGCGCTGTCATAGGGGCTGATGCGCACCAGGCGATGGACGCCGCTTTCGGTCTTGGCATAGCCATAGGCATTCTCGCCCTTCAGCAGCAACGTCGCCGATTTGATACCCGCCTGCTCGCCCGCATGGAAGTCGATCAGCTCGACCTTCATGCCGTGGCGCTCGGCCCAGCGCGTGTACATGCGCTGGAGCATGCCGGCCCAATCCTGGCTTTCGGTGCCGCCCGCGCCGGCATTCACCTCGACATAGCTGTTATTGGCGTCGGCCTCGCCCGCGAGCAGCGCCATCACCTTGTCATGATCGGCACGCTCGGCAAGCTCGGCGAGCGCGCGCACGCCGTCATCAACCAGCGCCTCGTCGCCTTCGGCTTCCGCCATCTCCATCAGCTCGACCGTGTCGGTGCGCTCCTGATCGATCGCATTGACGGCGGCAATCGCGCCCTCCAGCCGGCGGCGTTCCTGCATGACGGCCTGCGCCGCCTTGGGATCGTCCCACAATTTGGGGTCTTCGACACGATTGTTGAGCTCGTCGAGCCGCCGCACGGCGCGGTCCCAGTCAAGGAACCGGCGTACCAATGTCAGCGCGGCATCGATCTGAGCAATATGGGCTTGCGCTTCAGCGCGCATGGATAGGTCCTTTGGAATTCCAGACCCGGGCGACAGCCGGGTATAGTCGACGGATGGAGCTGGATCCGACTTGCGCCGGAAATCCGATATAATGCTCCTGGCTAATAAATCCCCCCCTGCTGCTGCAAGAAGTCGCTGTCATTGTTCACGCGCGGGCGGCGTGCCGCCTTGGGCGGCGGCGGGCTGCTATCGCGCCGGCCGATCGCGCGGCGGGGCTCGCTCTCCGGCTTGAACGCTTCCCAGATGATCGCGGATTTGGGATCGGCATCGTTGGGCCACCCGCCGAACACCTTTCGGCCGGATCGGCGATCGATCCGGACCATGCGAATGCCGGGCGGCGCCTTGAACGGCACGACCGGCATGTCCTTCATCGCCACCTGGGCGAATTGCCGGAAGATCGGCGCGGCCAGCGTGCCGCCCTGGGCATAACCGCCCATGGGCCGCGGCCGATCGAACCCGATATAGACGCCCGCCACCAGATCCTGCGATCCGCCGACGAACCAGACGTTGGTCGGGCCGGTATTGGTGCCGGTCTTGCCGAACAGCGGCCGATTGAGATCGCGCAGCACGGTGGCGGTGCCGCGCTGCACCACGCCTTCCAGGATGTGGACCATCTGATAGGCGGTCATGGCATCCATGATCTGCGCCGATCGCGGCCGCGGCCGCGGCATCGGGCCGCCATTCCAGTCCTTGGCGTTGCAGCCCTCGCACGGCCGCGTGTCCGCCCGCCAGATCACCTTGCCCCTGCGATCCTGAACATAGTCGATCAGCGTCGGCTGGAGCGCGCGGCCCTGATTGGCCAGCATCGCATAGGCATTGACCATGCGCAGCACGGTCGTCTCGCCCGCGCCGAGCGAATAAGCGACGTAGGGCGGATAATCGCCGACGCCCATCTTCTTCGCGAGCGCCACCACCTTGTCCATGCCGGCGGCGGTGGCGGCGCGAACCGTCATCAGGTTGCGCGATTGTTCGACGCCCCAGCGCATCGTTTGCGGGCCGGCATAGCCGCCGCTGAAGTTACGGAAACATTTGGTCCCCAAGGTCGCGCTCTGCAGGACGCAGAACGGCCCGTCGACGATGATCGACGCCGGGGTCATGCCGCTATCCAGCGCGGCCGAATAGACGAATGGCTTGAACGACGATCCCGGCTGCCGCTTGGCCTGGGTCGCGCGGTTGAAGCTGTTGCGGGAATCGAAGCCGCCCTGCATCGCTACGACCTGGCCGGTATGCACATTTTCAGCGACCATGCCGCCCGAGATGAGCGGGATGGAGCGCAGCGCCCAGCCATTCCCGGCCGGCGCCACGATCACGATATCGCCGCGCCGCAGGAAATCGAACGCGCGTCCGCCGACACCGCGCTTCGGTGCGGACGCCCCCCACGGAAAGAGCTGCGCGGTCTTGCCGTCGGCAAAGCCGAGTTCGGCGCTGCTGGCCGAGCGGCTGAGGATCACGGCCGCGCGCCAATTGGAATAGCCGACTTCGACGGGCGCGTTGGCAAGGCGGGCCTGCCAGCCGGGGCCGGCATCGATCTGCCCGGAACGTCCCCGCCAACCGCCCCCGGAATCATACCGGACGAGGCCGTCCCGCAACGCCTGTTCGACCGCTTTCTGGGAATTGGGATCCAGCGACGTGCGGACCCACAGGCCGCCTGCATAAACGCTGTTGGGGCTGTCGCCGATCTCCTCGCCATATCGGTCCTTCAGCTCGCGCCGGACTTCCTCCATGAAATAGCCTTCGAACGGCTTCTCGGCTTCCCGTCGCGCATCCGACCGCTCGATCGTCCCCAAGGGCGCTGCGGTCGCCTGCTGCGCCTGCAGCGGCGTGATATAGCCATTGGCCTGCATCTCGCGCAGCACATAAGCGCGCCGTTCCAGCGCGCGATCCGCATGCCGATCCGGATCATAATTGGCCGGCGCCTTCGGCAAGGTCGCAAGGTAGGCCATTTCCGGCAGCGTCAGGTCGGCGACGCTCTTGCCGAAATAGGCGCGTGACGCCGCCTCGACACCATAGGCATTTCGCCCGAGGAAAATCTGGTTGAGGTAGAGTTCCAGGATCTGCTGCTTGGACATCGCATTTTCGATGCGGATCGCCAGCGCGGCTTCCTTCACCTTGCGCGTCGGCGAATATTCATTGCCCAGCAGCAGATTCTTGGCGACCTGCTGGGTGATGGTCGAGCCGCCACGCGCGCGCTCGCCGGTGCCACTCTTCCGCGCATAATCGAAGATCGCGTAGAGGAAGGAGGTGGGATCGATCCCGTGATGGGTGAAAAAGTCCTTGTCCTCCGCCGAGATGAAGGCGTGGACCAGCTGCGGCGGATATTCGTCATAGGCCAGCTCGACCCGGCGTTCCCGCGCAAAACTGTAGACCGGCGTCCCGTCCAGCGCGCGGACATTGGTCGGCAACGGCGGCTCATAGCTCAGCAATTTGTCGGTCGAGGGCAGCCCGCGCAGGAAGACCAGCCAGAAAACGGCATAGGCCACCACCAGCAGCACAAGCAGAATCAGCGGCCAGCGCACGCGGCGGCGGGCAAGCAGATGGCGAATCGAACCGTCGGGCAGTCGGGGGAGCGCGAATTTCACCGACGTGCGTCTAAAGGCTGATCGGGCGCGGCGAAAGCCAATCTGTCATGATGCGGCCGGGCGGGCATGGCCAAGGTCGAGACGGCCGATTCCCGCTCACGTCCGGCCGGGCTTGCGGAAGCGCAGGACGAACTGGTCGGTATGCCCGCGGATCGCCGGGTCGAAGACCTTGGCGCTGTGGGGATCGGCCGGATTCGCCAACAGCTTGCTGTCCCCATCGAACTTGAACCCGGCCGCTTCGACTTCCTTGCGCACGGCGGCCGGATCGATCCGGTGGAGCGTGTTGGTATCGGCCACGCCCGTCCCGGCCGCGGCCGCATGATCCAGCACGATATAGACCCCGCCGGGGCGCAGCGCGCGATAGAGGGCCTTGTTGAAGGCAACCATGTCGAGACCGGCGATATTGTGCAGATCATGATAGTTTTGCGACGTCCACACGACGTCGGCAACATTGGCCGGGCCCGGCGCCAGCGCGGGATCGTGCAGCGCCTGGACATTGGCATGCGCCGGGTCGGCCGCCAGGGCCTGGACCGCATCGAGCGACTTGGGGCGTCCGGCATACATTTCGTCCGGGACATAGCCAATCACCTTGCCGGTCGGCCCAACGGCGGTGGAGAAAAGGCGCGTAAAATAGCCGCCGCCCGGCAAGACATCGATCACCACCATGCCCGGCTTCACCCCGGCAAAGGCCAGCATGTCCGCCGGTTTGCGCGCGGCATCGCGCTCGCGATCCGCAGCCGGTCGGGTTGGATCTGCGACCGCTGCCGCAATCGTCTGGGTCGGGGCGGCGGAGAGTGCGGGAACACCCGCAAGCAGCAAGGCGACGGTCAGGTGCGCGACGCGGATCATGGCAATTCCTCTCTGTCCCTGGTCTTTCCGACCAGTTGTCGCGCAAAATGAGCCTCCACCGCGCGGCGGACACCCAAGGCGATCTTGCGACGATACTCTTCCGACGTCAGCAAGGCGAGATCGTCATTGTTCGAAATATAGCCGGTTTCCAGCAGGACCGACGGCACGTCCGGCGCCTTCAGCACCATCAGTCCTGCATATTTGTGGAAGGTCGGTTTCAGCCCGATCAAGGGCGACAATTCGCGCTGCAGGACGGAAGCGAAGGCGGACGAGGTGTTGAGCGTCTCGCGCTGGGCGAGATCGATCAGGATCGAGGAGACGTCGTTCGTCTCGCGCGACAGATCGATTCCGTTGATCACATCCGCCTTGTTCTCGCGCGCCGCCAGCGCCGCCGCCACCCGGTCCGATGATGTTTCGGACAGCGTGTAGATGGTGGCGCCGCGCGCGGCGGAATTGGGCGCGCTGTCGCAATGGACCGAGATGAACAGATCGGCGCGTAGCGCACGCGCGATTTCGCGCCGCTCCTGCAGCACCAGGAAGCGATCATCCGACCGTGTCATCGCCACCCGCACCTTGCCGCCGGCGAGCAATTCGTCGCGGATCGCGCGGGCGATCTTGAGCGCAACGTCCTTTTCGCGCGCGTCGCCGCTTTGCGATAGCGATCCGGGATCGTGGCCGCCATGGCCGGCATCGATCACCACCAACGGTGCATCGGCGCGGCGCGGCCCCTGCACGGGGGGCAGCGAGATGCGCGATGGGCGCGGCGGGATCGCCGCGCTCGCGCTGTTGGGCGGCCGCGCGCCGCTCGCCGGAACGGCGAGCAGGAGCAAGGGCAGCAGGGCGATCGGCATGCGCACGCCTCCGTCCCTAGCAAGGTAGGCGCGCACTGTGAATCCCACCGCCGTTCGGGTGGTTCCGCGCAACTTCCGATCAGCGTGACACCGTCGGCGGCGGCAATATTGCGCGGGCACGGTGGGTTGCCGGGGTGGGGGGTAGATGCTAGGCAGCTTAACGTCCGGCTCGGCGCGTTGAGTATCGCTCCGCCGGTCCACCCCCGGCGCGAGGATCGCGGCCGGTGATCCAGGTTGAAGCTGCATGTGCCATTTTTCCCTTGCCCACCGTCGAGCCGAACCGGCCGACGACGCGCGGGCAATGGGCCTCACCGGCGCGAAATGCGCTCCGGATGGCATTGCGGCAGAGGCAATTTTCTACAGCATCGTCGGGATGGGGGACGCGCGTCTTCGCGCCAGCCTTGCACCCTACCTTTATCGCGCCCGCCGCCGCGTGACGGCCAGGCTGGGCGCCCGGAGACCATTTAATGTCCATGCGTATGTTGATCGACGCGCGCCACCGGGAAGAAACCCGTGTGGCGGTCGTCAAAGGTAACCGCATCGAGGAGTTCGATTTCGAGTCCGAAGAGCATAAGCAGCTCAAGGGAAATATCTATCTTGCCAAGGTAACCCGGGTCGAGCCGTCGCTGCAGGCGGCGTTCATCGATTATGGCGGCAACCGCCACGGCTTCCTCGCTTTCTCGGAAATCCACCCCGATTATTACCAGATCCCGAAGGAGGACCGAGAGGCCCTGCTGCGGGAAGAGGCGGAGCATGCGGCTGAGGAAGAGGCGCTGCGCGCCCGCGAGGACGAAGAAGACGAGATCGAAGGCAATGAGCGCTTCGATGACGATGGCGGCCCCGAATATCTCGACGCGGCCGAAGATCATGCCGATCATGATCATGCCGATCATGATCATGACGGCGATGACGAGGACGGCGATCGCCCCGCGGCACCGCAGGCGACCGCGACCGGCGACGATGGCAATGCCGTCGAATCGCTCCGCCAGAAGCGGATGAACCTGCGCCGCCGCTACAAGATTCAGGACGTGATCCGCCGACGTCAGGTGCTGCTGGTCCAGGTCGTGAAGGAAGAGCGCGGCAATAAGGGTGCGGCGCTGACCACCTATCTCAGCCTCGCCGGCCGCTATTGCGTGCTGATGCCCAACACCAGCCATGGCGGCGGCATTTCGCGCAAGATCTCCAACGCGTCGGACCGCAAGCGTCTGAAGTCGATCCTGGCCGAGCTGAACCTGCCCCGCACGATGGGCTGCATCGTCCGCACCGCCGGCCTGCAGCGCACCAAGCCGGAGATTCGCCGCGACTTCGATTATCTCGCCCGCTTGTGGGACGAGATTCGCGAAAAGACACTGCATTCCTCTGCGCCCGCCGAAATCTATCGCGACAGCGATCTGATCAAGCGCGCCATCCGCGATATCTACAATAAGGATATCGACGAGGTGATCGTCGAGGGCGCGGACGGCTATCATGCCGCGCGGACCTTCATGAAATTGCTCATGCCGAGCCACGCCAAGAAGATCCTGCCTTATTCGGACGCGATTCCTTTGTTCCAGCGCTTCGGTGTCGAGGATCAACTGGCCGCGATGTATCAGCCGGTCGTCCAGCTGAAATCGGGCGGCTATATCGTCATCAACCCGACCGAAGCCTTGGTGTCGATCGACATCAACTCGGGCCGCTCGACGCGCGAGCATAATATCGAGCAGACCGCGACCGCGACCAATCTGGAAGCCGCGCAGGAAATTGCGCGCCAGCTGCGCCTGCGCGACATGGCCGGTCTGGTCGTGATCGACTTCATCGACATGGAGAACAGCTCCAACAACCGTAAGGTTGAAAAGGCGATGAAGGAGGCGCTGAAGAACGATCGCGCCCGCATCCAGGTCGGCCGCATTTCCGGCTTCGGCCTGTTTGAGATGAGCCGCCAGCGACTGCGGACCGGCGTGCTCGAAGCCTCGACCCGCACCTGCCCGCATTGCGACGGCACCGGGTTTATCCGCACGCCCTCCTCGTCCGGCCTGCAGGCGCTGCGCCTGCTGGAGGAAGAGGCCGCGCGCGGCCGCGGATCGCGCCTGACGCTGCGCGCCAGCCAGGAAGCGACCTTGTACGTGCTTAACCGCAAGCGCGCCGAATTGGCTGACGTCGAAGACCGCTATGGCGTGCTGATCGAAATCCTGAGCGACGGCCAGCCGGACGGCTCGCGCATGACCGTGGAAGCCAGCGGCCCGCCGCCCAGCCACGCCCCGCGCTTGCCCCAGCAGATCGCTCCCGAGCCCGACGAAGACTTCGCCGAGGATATCGAGGACGAGGTCGAAGAGGCGGACGCCGTCGAACAGAATGGCCGCGAGCGCGAGCCGCGCGACGATAGCGAAGGCGGCCGTCGCCGTCGCCGCCGTCGTCGGCGTGGCGGACGCCGCGACGAAGGTGGCGAAGGTGGCGAAGCCGCCGGCAGCGAGCCCCTGGGCGAGGCTTCGGAAGAGGCGGGTCTGGAAGAAGACGGCGAAGAGCCCCGGGCAACCAGCGACAATGGCGAAGGCGAAGGCGGAGAAGAGCGCCGCCGTGGTCGTCGTGGCCGTCGCGGCGGTCGCCGCCGGAATCGCGGTGAGGCACAAGGCGGCAGCGACGCCGTCGAGGTCGAAGCCGACGATACCGCGCCTGGCGAAGCGCCCGAAGCTTCGCCCGAGCCTTTGGCGGTCGAGGAAAGCGTTGCGGAGCCGGTTGAGGCCGCGCCGCCGGCCGAACCGGCAAAGCCTGCCGCGCGCCGTCGCCCGCGTGCCCGTAAGCAGGCCGAAGCGCCTGTCGCGGCCGACGTCGCACCGGCCGAGGTCGCGGTAGCGGAAACGCCCGCCGCCGCACCGGAGCCGAGCGCGGACGCCGTCGCCGAGGAAGCACCGGCAAAGCCGCGGCGCGGTCGCCGGCCGAAGGCGGCTCCGGCGGTCGAGGCTGCCGAGGTCGTTGCGGTCGCTCCCCCCGCCGAGGAACCGATCGCGGCAACGCCCGAGGTCGAACCCGCGCCAGCGCCGGCGCCCCGCCGACGCCGCTCCAGCAAGGCGGCGGCAGCCGAAGTCGCCCCCACCGTCGTAGCCGAAGAGCCGGCCGCCGCAGCGGCGGCGGAACCGACCCCGGAACCCGCCGCCACTGCGGCACCAGAGCCGGAGACGGAAGCCGGTGGCGAGCCCCGCCGGGGCTGGTGGCAGCGGACGTTCGGCGCCTGAAACATCATCCCGCCCCGCCGCATTGGCGGGGCGGGACCATGATGTTTCAGCGCCGGTTCAGCGGCCCACGCGTGAGAAGGAGGCGATGTCGCCAAAGCGTCTGACCTGGATCGTCTGCGCGGCCGTCCTTGCGGTCGCGCTGCCGGCTGAGCAGGTCTGCGCGCAGGGCAACGGTCCCTCGATCCTGCGCGACGCGGAAACCGAGCAATTTCTGTCGGATATCAGCGCGCCCATGGCGGTCTCGGCCGGCCTGTCGCCGGGCGCGCTGAAGCTCTACATCATCAACGATTCCGAGATTAACGCCTTCGTCGCGACCGGACAGGCGATCTACATCAACTCCGGCACGATCCAGCATTCGGACAATGCGAATGAGCTGGAAGGCGTGATCGCGCACGAGCTTGGCCATATCGAGGGCGGCGATGCCGTGCGCAGCGGCGATGCGATGGCCTCGGCCGGCCGCATCACGTTACTGTCCCTTCTGGCGGGCATTGCGGCGACGGTGGTTGCGGGCCCTGCCGGCATGCTGGCCATGGCCGCCGGGCAAAGCGCCGCGCAGGGCAAATATCTTGCCTATAGCCGGCAGCAGGAAGGCAGCGCCGACGCCTCGGCCGTACGCCACCTCAACGACGCCCATTATTCCGGCAAGGGCATGATCAGCTTCTTCGGCAAGCTGCGCCAGGAGGAATATCGACTCACCCCCAGCTACACCTCGATCGATCCGTTCGCGGTCGATCACCCGATGACGGCCGAGCGCCAGGCCGCCCTGATGGGCGACCTGGAAAAATCGCCCTGGTGGAATGCCCCGGTCGATCCGGTGAAACAGGCCCGCTATGCCCGGATCAAGGCGAAGCTGGTCGGCTATCTCGACGAACCGCCCGTCGTCATGAACAAATTCCCCGAGCGCGACCAGAGCATCCCCGCCCATTATGCGCGCGCTTATGCCTGGCATCGGAGCGGCTATCCCGATGCCGCCAATCGCGAAGTCGCCGCCTTGCTCGCCGCGGCGCCGCACGATCCCTATTTCCTGGAACTGAAAGGCCAGATCCTGCTGGAAAGCGGCAAGCCGGCCGACGCCATTCCGCCGTTGCGCGAAGCGGTCCAGCAATCGCGCTCGACCCCGCTGATCGCGGCTTTGCTCGGCAACGCCCTGGTCGCCTCCGAAAATCCCGATAATCTGAAGGAAGCGGCCCAGGTGCTGGGGGTCGCCGTCCAGCGCGACAATGAAAATCCGCAGGCCTGGTACGATCTGGGCCTGGTCTATACCCGCATGGGGGATGAGGCCCGTGCCTCCCTCGCCAGCGCGGAGCGTTTCAGCCTTCAGGGCCAGCCCCAGATGGCGGCCGCCAATGCGGAAATCGCCTTGCGCGGTATCCCCGCGGGAACCCCCGATTATATTCGCGCGCAGGATCTTGCGCTGACCGCACGCGATGAAGCCGACCGGGAGCGCCGCAGGAAAAGATGAGCAAGACAATCCGCCTGCCTCTGGCGTTGGCAGCGATCGCCGCCACCGCCGTCATCGGCGTGGGTGCCGGCCTCGGCGTCAGCCGCCTGCTGCCCGATTCCGGTGCGCCCTCGGATCGGGTCGCCGTCCGCAATTACGTGGTCGCCCATCCGGAGATCATCAACGAGGCGATCGATCGGCTGCGGATCGGGGAGGATCGCGCGACGATCGAACGTCCTTTCCAGAGTGCCTGGGCAGGAAATCCCAAGGGCGACGTCACGCTCGTCATGTTCTCCGACTATAATTGCCCCTTCTGCCGCGCGAGTGCGGGCGAGATCGATGCGCTGCTCGCCAGCGATCCCAAGCTGAAGGTGGTGTGGCGCGAACTGCCCGTGCTCGGCCCCGATAGCGATGCGGCGGCGTTGGCGGCGCTGGCCGCCGCGAAGCAGGGCAAATATCGCGCCTTCCACCAGGCGCTGTTCACCGGCAACCATCCGGACAAGGCCGCGATCACCGCTGCGGCCGGCAAAGCCGGGCTCGATGCAGGCCGCTTCACGGCCGATCAGCGCGCGGCCGATGTGGAGGCGGAGCTCGCCTCCAATCTGAGCCTGGCGCGCCGCATGCAGATCGGCGCGACGCCCTTCTTCGTCATCGGCGAACGCACCTTCCAGGGCGCGATCGGAAGCGATGCCATGACCGCCGCCATCGCCGAGGCGCGCAAACCTACCGGCTGAGCGCGCGTCGTTGCATTTTTGCACGGTTTGGCACCGTCACAAAAGCGCAATGGCCCCGTCACGGAAAATCTACAAAGCCGCCGCTACCGACCCCCGCATTGCAATGCAGCAACTCGGGGGAATACATGGTCCGTTCGCATATTTCGTTGATCGCCTTGGTGGCAGCCAGCCTTTCGGCGGGCGCCGCGCAGGCCGCAGCGACGGACGCTACCCCCGCCGCGAGCACACCCGCTGACGCCGCCGCCCCCGCCGATGCTGCGGCCGATGACACCGATGGGGGGACGATCATCGTCACCGGTGCGAAAACGACGCGCTCCGCGACCGCCATTTCCCAGGCCGAAATCCAGAAGATTCTGCCCGGTGTTTCGCCGCTGAAGGCGATCCAGACGCTGCCGGGCGTCCTGTACATCACGGCCGATCCGTGGGGCTATAACGAGCAGAATGCGCAGATCTTCATCCATGGCTTCGCTGCGAACCAGCTCGGCTACACGATGGACGGGCTGCCGCTCGGCGACCAGAGCTACGGCAATTATAACGGCCTCTCGCCCCAGCGCGCGGCCATCTCCGAAAACGTCGCCCGCGTGGTCGTCGCGGCGGGCGCGGGCGATCTTGCCACCGCATCGAACAGCAACCTTGGCGGTACGGTCGAGACCTTCTCGTCCGATCCGTTGGCGCAGATGGGCCTGCAGGCGGCGCAGACCGTCGGCAGCTACAGCACATCGCGCAGCTTCGTGCGCGTCGACAGCGGCACTTTTGGCCCGAACGGCGCCAACTCGCTCTATCTGTCCGGCGCGCGCCAGCGCGCCCGCGCCTGGGATTTCAACGGGAAGCAGGGCGGCTGGCAGGCCAATGCCAAGTTCGTCCACGACGACAGCGCCGGCAAGCTGACCCTCTATTTCGACTATAATGATTTCACCCAGCCGAACGAGGACGCAACGGTCTTCTTCCGTCCGTCGGCAGGCGGCACGGCCACCCCGGTCCAGCTGTACACGCCGTATACCAAGCCGTTCTTCTACCCCGATTTCGCGGGCTACCGGACGAGCTATCTCAGCCCGCTCGGCAATTCGCCGGCGTCCCAGGGCAGTAATTACCGCAATTATTATTCCGATGCGCAGCGCACCGACTATCTCGGCTACGCCCGCTATGACGCAAAGCTCTCCAGCAACGTTACCTGGTCGACGACCGGCTATTACCACCACAATGACGGTGCCGGCGTGGTCGCCGGTCCGCTCGGTCAGTCGATCACGACCGCGCAAGCCTATCTCGATCCCAATTACGGCACCCTGCCCAGCAATTGTCGCTTCGGCGCCAATGGCAACGGCGTCCGTCCGTCCGCGTGCACCGGGCTGACCGATGCGCAGGCGGCCGCGTCCGGCGCCGCTCTGGTGGCGGCCACCGGCGGCTCGGGCCTGATCACCCGCACCACCGAATATCGCATTTCGCGCTACGGCGTGATCTCGGCGATGAAGCTGGATCTGGGTGCGCATCAGGTCGAATTCGGTGGCTGGTACGAACATAACAGCACGACCCAATGGCGCCGCTGGTATGCCGTGGACGTGAACAATCCGGGCAACAGCACGCCGTACATCCGTCCGCTCGACGTGGCGAAGCCGCTCTTCACGCAATATCAGGGCGATGCGACGATCAAGCAGCTGCAGCTGCACATCCAGGACAGCTGGCGCGTCACCCCGAAGCTGCTCATCCAGGGCGGCTTCAAGACCAGCGCGCAATGGGCCGACGGCCGTTTCCCCGTCCAGCCCAAGGCGGGCTCGCTCTCCGGCCTTTCCGGTGGGCTGCCCCAGGGCACGATCAACACGAAGCGCTGGTTCCTGCCGGCGATCGGCGCGACCTATGACGTGACCGGGCAGGAGCAGCTCTACTTCAACATCCAGAAGAATCTGCGTCAGTATCAGGCCTATCTGGCGGGCGGTGGCGGCCCCTGGTTCACGGGCAGCCAGGCCGCGTTCGATGCCTTCAAGAACGAAGGAAAGCCGGAAACCAGCTGGACCTATGAAGGCGGGCTGCGCTCCAACCGCAGCTTCGGCAACGGCGTCAATCTGCAGGCGCAGATCAATTATTATCACGTCGTCTTCAACAACCGCCTGCTCGCCATCTCGACCAATCCCGGTGGCATCGCCGGCGGCGGCATCACGGGCGGCACATCGATCCTCGTCAATGTCGGCGACGTGCATACCGACGGTGTCGATGCGGCGTTCACGTTGCGCCTCGGTCGCGCCGTCTCGCTCTACAATGCGACGTCGTACAATTTGTCCAAATATCAGAGCGACTATACGGCGGCCGCCATCGGAATCGGTGCCGCCACCGGCACATGCATTGGCGGCCAGCTGGTCACCGGCGGCGTCGTGCCGACCTGCGGCAAGCAGCTGCCGGGCACGCCGAAGTGGATGAACAAAACCGTCGCGACCTTCAACGCGGGGCCGTTCGAGGCGCAGGTGATCGGCGATTATGTCGGGCGTCGTTACGCGACCTTCAGCAACGATGCGTCGGTATCGTCCTACTTCCTCACCTCGCTGCGCATTGCCGCGCAGATCCCGGCCGATTGGCTCCACCTGCGCAAGGCCGAGCTCGCGCTCAACGTGACCAACCTGACCGACAAGAAAGGCATATCGACGCTCTCGGTCGGGTCGGCCACCAACAATTATTCGGCCTACCCGATCGCGCCGCGTCAGTGGTTTCTGACGCTCTCGATCGGGCTCTGATATGCACTCGGTCAGCCGCAGGGAGGCGGTCGTTATTCTCGCTGGGGCGGCCTGTATGATCGGGGGGAGCGGCGCCTATGCGTCGCTCCCGCGCAAGGTTGAGATATTCGGGCATCGCGGCGCCTCCGCGCTGCGGCCCGAACATACGCTGGCATCCTATGCCAAGGCGATCGTCGACGGGGCCGATTATATCGAACCCGATCTGTGCGTGACGAAGGACGGCGTGCTGGTGGCACGTCACGAGAATAATATCGTGCAGACGACCGATGTCGCGAAGCGCGGTGCGTTTGCGGATCGCAAGACGACCAAGACGGTCGACGGCCAGCAACAGGAAGGCTGGTTCGTCGAGGATTTCACGCTGGCCGAACTGAAGACGCTGCGTGCGATCGAGCGGCTGCCGCAATTGCGCCCGCAAAACGCAAAATATGACGGCCAGTTCGACATTCCGACCTGGCAGGAGATCATCGATTTTGCGGCGGCGGAATCCGCCACGCGCGGGCGCATGGTCGGGCTCGTGCCGGAGCTGAAGCATTCGACCTATTTCGCCGGGATCGGCCTGCCGCTGGAGGATCGTTTCCTCGCCAGCCTGGCGGCGCACGATTATCCCCGGCGCTGCCCGCTGGAAATCCAATCCTTCGAAATCGCCAACCTTCGCTATCTCCGCGCCAAATTGGGGCGGAAGCCCAACATTCGCCTGATGCAGCTGGTCGATCCTGCCAGCGGCAAGCCCGCCGATGTCGTCAAGGCCGGGCGCGGGCCAAGCTATGCGGAGATGGTAGCACCTGCCGGGCTGGTTGACGTTGCCCGCTATGCCGACGTCATCGCACCGCCCACGCGCGCCATCATCCCCCTGAATGCGGACAGCACGCTGGGTGCCCCCACATCGCTGGTCACGGATGCCCACAAAGCCGGCTTGCTCGTGCATATCTGGACATTCCGTCCGGAAAACTACTTCCTGGCGGCCGATTTCCGCGCCGGTACCGACCCTGCATTTCGCAATGAATCCGGGTCGGTGCGGGAGATACAGGCCTATATCCGTACAGGTATAGACGGCTTCTTCAGCGATGACCCGGGTCTGGGCCGACGCGCCCTGAATAGCCTCTGAGCCAGCGCGCGCGCATTCAGCTTGTCTTTGGTCAATCTTCGGTCAATCTGCAGGAATGAATGCACGCACCGCCGCGCTAACGCTTTTTCTGGACCGCATCTCGGCGCGATCCCTGCTGTCGGATGACGAACGCGCGGCGGTGCTGGCGCTGCCCGGGGACGTGGCGGTCATTGACGCCAATCGCGATCTGGTCAGCCTGGGTGAAATTGTCGATCGCACCTGCCTGGTCGGCGACGGCCTGATGGCGCGTTTTGGTGAAACGCGCGACGGCAGTCGCCAGATTTCGGCGCTCTACATTCCGGGCGATATGCCCGATCTCTATTCCTACGTGCTGCCACGTTCCAGCTGGGCGCTGACCGCGCTGACCAAGACCACGGTGGTCCGCGTCCCGCATGCGGCCATCCACGCGCTCGTCGAAAAATCCCCCTCGCTCGGCAAGGCGTTCTGGCGCGATTGCACGCTGGATGGGGCGATCACCGCCGAATGGATCCTCAATATCGGCCGGCGCAACGCCCGCGCGCGCATCGCCCACTTATTCTGCGAAATGGCGGCGCGCTATGAACGGATCGGCATGCTCGACGGCATGAGTTTCGCCTTCCCGATCAACCAGGCGCATCTGGCGGACGCGGTGGGGCTGACCGCGATTCACGTCAATCGCACCCTTGCCGCCTTGCGCAAGGCGGAGATTGTCAGTGTCTCCGGACGCACCGTCAAAGTCATGGATTGGAACGCCCTGCGATCCGCCGCGGATTTCGACTCGCGCTATCTCCAATTGGATGGGATTGCCCCGTCCCTGCTGCCGTAATCGACCGACCCGTCCAGCTAATACAAGTTAACTTCCCAATAAAATCGGGAACTTAGCTGCCGGGCAACCTTTGTCTCCGCGCTACCGGAGACGTTCGTTGAAGCTGGAACTTGATTACGCTTATGCTGCCGGGTCGAATGTCGACGACATTGTCGTCGGCGTCTCCGGCGAAACCGATACATTGTTGGACGTGCTGCTGGCAGTGCCGTCCCACCTGGAACCCGTACCTTGCTGTGCGGCAACGCGCGCCAGCCTGCGCGGCGGTTTCGCCGTGTCGCAGCTGGACGCGATGCGGCAGCATCGCGCGCTTCAGAAGGCGCTGGAGCGATGGAATGTGCGGTGCCGGTTGATCCCGGCAGATCCCGACTTGGCCGATCTCTGCTTCACCCGCGACGCAGCGGTGACCACGCCCTGGGGCTTGCTGGGCCTGAATCCGGCCATGCCGCATCGTGCGCGCGAAGTAGACCATCTGCTGCGGTTCGCGCGTGGGGCGGGCATCCCGATTTTTGATACGGTACGGGACGGCACGGTCGAGGGCGGCGATATCTGCATCGCGCGGCCCGGACTCGTCTTCATTGGCTGCTCGGGCGAACGGACCAACGACGACGGCGCGAGCAGCGTTGCGGCGATGTTCGAAGCGGCTGGCTGGGAAGCGGTGATCTATCGCTTCGACCCCCATTTTCTCCATCTCGACACGCAATTCTGCATGGTGCGCCCCAACCTGGCACTGGCCTGCACCGACGTGTTGAGCGATGCCTTTCTGGCAACGCTCGACCGGCTCGATATCGAAACGATCGCGGTCTCCTACAAAGAAGCGATGCAGCTCGGTTGCAACATCCTGTCCGCAGGCCAGGATCGAATCCTGTCGTCGGCGCATAATGGCCGCGTCAACGCCTTGCTGACGGACCGTGGGCTGGACGTGCAGTCGGTCGACATCTCCCAATTCACCCGGTGTGGCGGCGGGATACACTGCCTGACCATGCCGCTGCTGCGGCAGCCGGCAACCCGCTAGAGTCTGATCCATCTAAGCTGAAGCGTATCCGCTGTTGCGAAGGTAGTTTGCGCATTCGTTTGGTGGGAAGGCGTCGAGGAGTGATCCGATCTGGCGCCATGTTGCTTCAACTGAGCGCGGATCGGCTTTGCGCAGCAATGTCTTGAGCTTGGCGAAGACCTGCTCGATGGGGTTGAGGTCGGGCGAGTAGGGCGGCAGGAACAGGAGCCTGGCACCGGCGGAGCGGATGAGCTGGCGGACGGCCTTGCCCTTGTGGCTGCCCAGGTTGTCCATGACGACGATGTCGCCGGGCGAGAGGGTGGGCAGCAAGAACTGCTCGACATACGCCGTGAAGCTCTGGCCGTTGACGGGACCGTCGAGCACGAGCGGTGCGTCGATGCGGTCGTGCCGGAGCGCTGCCAGAAAGGTCAGCGTGCGCCAGTGACCGTGCGGAACCTTGGCAACGAGCGGCAGGCCGCGGGCGCACCAGCCGCGCAGTCGGGTCATGTTGGTCTTGGCCCATGTTTCGTCGATGAAGACGAGCCGCCGCGGATCGATCCGGCCCTGATACTTGCGCCATTGCGCCCGACGCCGGTCGATCGCCGGCCGGTCCTGCTCGCGGGCGATCAGCGTCTTTTTTTGAACGTCACGCCGGCCTCGCGCACGATCCGCCATACCGAACCGTAGCTCGTCACCACGCCGCGCTCGCCCAGTTCCGCAACCAGCGCACGCAGCGTCACGTCCGGCTTGGTCGCCAGCCGCTCCAGCAGCCACGCTCGCTCCGCCGCAAGGGAGCGCGGCTGCCGGCGCCCCAACGGCCGCGCCGCGGCACTGCCAGTCGCCCGAAGACGCTGTGACCACTTCACCGCGCTCGCCACACTGACGCCGAACAGCTCAGCTGTCGCCCGACACGACCGGCCACCCAACACCGATGCCGCTACCCGCTCACGCAGATCATCTGAATAGGCTCGACCCACATCTGCCGACCTCCCAACGGCCAGCAGCTTGAATCAGACTTATCGCAACTTGTGAATCACAAACCGATTCAGGCCAGCCGACTCAGCCTCTAGACGGGGCAGGCCAGGCCGTCGCCCAACAGCCGCGCGCCGCGGCGAAGACCGCGAAAGCCGGTCGCGAATTGCGCCATCGTCTGGACGACATCGCGCATCTGCGCGGGATCGTCCGCCAGCGACTGCCGCATCGCTTCCCGATGGAACCCGCCATCCGGTCGCATCGACACGGTGATGGCGTGCGGCAGCAAATGGCCCACTTCGTCCGACACGATCCGTACGATCGCGAACGGAAGATCATGCGCGCGCGCGACCTTAGCGGCGACGTGGCTTTCCATATCGACCGCCAACGCGCCGTGCCGCTCCCCCAATGCGCGCTTTTCGGCGACGGTATCGATCATGCGACCGTCGGCGAAGAAGGTCCCGACACGCGCACCGGGCAGGGATGCCGCAATCGCATCGCGCCAGCCGGGATGGCAGCCATGATCGATCGCTCCGGTCAGCCGGTCGCCCACGATCCAGTCCCCGATACGCAGCCCCTCGGCAAGCCCGCCGGTCAGGCCATAGCTGACGATCCCCCGCGCGCCTGCAGCGGCCGCCGCGTCCAGCGCCCGTTCCAGCTGCGCGGGTGCGCCCCCGCCCGCAATGGCGACGATGCCGGGCCCTTCGACGGTGCGGACTTCACGCGTGAATCCGGTCACGACGATGATGGGTTGGACGCTCATCAAACTCTCCCGCTCATCCTGAGTAGGGATCGAGTAGCTGCCGGAGGCAGCGTATCGAGAGCCCGTATCGAAGGACCATTAAGCAAGGATGCTTCGATACGGGCCCTCGATACGGCCCTGCAGGCCTACTCGGTCCCTACTCAGCATGAGCGGGTTAGGTAAATGAGCTTTCATTATGCCTTCAAACAGGCGATCAGCCCGGTCACCACCGCCTTGGTCTCGGCGACATCGCGCACGCGCACCGTATCCAGCCCCAGCGTCTTGGCGGGATAATCGTTGCCGCCCGGGAAGATCGCATCGCCCAGGAACAGGATGTCGTCCAGCGCCACGCCGACCGTGTCGCTCAGATGTTTCAGGCCATAGGCCTTGTCGACGCCCTTGCGGGTGATGTCGATCGAGGTCGATCCGCCCATGTTGATCGACAGATCGGGCAGCATGCCCTGCAGGATCGCCTGCAGTTTCTTGCGCTTCTCGTGATCGGGATCCCATTTGTCCTTGGCCTCGAGCGGCGCCTGCTGGCCGAGCGCCGAGAAGGTGATCTGGCTGCCGCGATCCTCGATCTGCTCGCCCCACACCTGCTCATGCGCATAGCCCGCCTGCTCGACCGCGGCCTTCAGCGAATCGCGAATCTTCTGGCTCTCGTCGTCGCTGAACAGCTCGGCGTAGATCTGCGTCCAGGCGCTGTCCTGGTACCGGTACAGCTTGGTCCCTGTGGTCGGCTGGACGATGAAATTAGCCAGGTTGGCATGGCCGGGCATCCGGCTGATCACCTGCTTCTCGAATTGCGGCCAGTCGCCGCCGGAGATGATGTCCACCATCGCGACGTTGGTGAGCTGACCGAGCAGGTCCGCCATCTCGTCATCCAGCGGTTGCTTGCTGAGCGCCAGCGTGCCGTCCAGATCGAATGCAATCAGCGTCTTCATATCATCCCTTCAGCATCGGCAGCAGGATCGTTTCGATCGCATGCGCGACGCCATCATCATTGTTGCTGGTGGAAAGATAGCCGGCCTTGGCTTTGACCGCGTCCGGCGCCTGGCCCATCGCGATGGCGATGCCGGCCCGTTCGAACATCGGCACGTCGTTGAACTGATCGCCCAGCACCGCGACCTCGGCCAGGTCGACGCCGGCGGTGCGGGCCAGTGTCGCGACGCCCTCACCTTTGTTGGCGACCGGACTGGTCAGATCGAGATAATAGGTCTGGCTCTGGCCGACCGTGGCGGTGCTACCGATCACGGCGTCCATCTGCGCATGCAGATCCTTGAGCAGCGCGGGATCGTCGCTGACCCAGGTGAGCTTGTCGACTTCACCGAACAGCGGCGTCATATCCGTCTCGATCAGCGGCTGCTGCGCCGATGCCAGCACCTCATGCGGAACATGCGGGTTGTTCGGATCGACGATATGCCAACGCCCTTCGGCGAAAATCCATGGCGTGGCGGCGGACTTGCCGGCAATGGCAAAGCTCTTCTCGACCACGTCGCGATCCAGCATGTGGCGCTCCACCACCGATCCGTCGGGCGCGATGATCGTGCCGCCGTTGAAGGCCGCGATCGGCCCGGTCGGTTTCAGCGCCTCGACCAGAAAGGCGATGCCGGACGGTGGCCGTGCGCTGATGATGGTGAAGGGCACACCCGCCGCCTGCAGCTTGGCGACCGCGTCGATCGTCGGCTGGGTCAGCTTCTTGGCGTTGTTGACGAGCGTGCCGTCAACGTCGGAGATAACGAAACGCAGGCTCATCCGCCGATCTCGTGCCACTGGCGTCCGTCGCGCTCGAGCAGTTCGGCCGCGCCTGCCGGGCCGTCCGAGCCACGCTTATAGCGCTCGACCTTGCCTTTGCCCTTGGCCCAGGAATCCAGGAACGGTTGGACGGCGGACCAGCCCGCCTCGATTTGATCGGCACGCTGGAACAAGGTCTGATCCCCCATCATCATATCGTAGAGCAAAGTTTCATAGCCGGTACGGCCGCCAATCTTGAACCGGTCCGCATAGTGGAAGTCCAGTGCGACCGGCACGGCCTGCACCTTCGGCCCCGGCTTCTTGACCATGAAGTCGAGCGAAATGCCCTCATCCGGCTGCAGCTGCATCACCAGCCGATTGGGCGGAAGATCGGCAACCTGCGTGTCGCGGAACAAGGCCAGCGGCACCGGCTTGAACGTGACGACCACCTCGGTGTCGCGCGCCTTCAGCGCTTTGCCGGTCCGCAGATAGAAGGGCACGCCCGCCCAGCGCCACGTATCGACGAACAGCTTCACCGCGACATAGGTTTCGACATCGCTCTTGGCGGCGACGTCGGCGGTCTTGCGATAGCCGTCATACTGGCCGCGCACGCTGTCGGCGCGCGCTTCGGCCGGGCTCGGCTCACGCACCGCGACCAGGACCTTGGCCTTTTCGGTACGCACGGAATCGGCGGACAGGTCGTTGGGCGGCTCCATGCCGACCATTGCCAGCAGCTGGAACAGATGGTTGGGCACCATGTCGCGCAGTGCGCCGGTCGCATCATAAAAAGCGCCGCGCGTGCCGACATCGACCGTCTCGGCGGCCGTGATCTGCACGCTGTCGATATAGCGATTGTTCCAGATCGCTTCGATCCAGGGATTGGCGAAGCGTGCGACCATGATGTTCTGGACGGTCTCCTTGCCCAGGAAATGGTCGATCCGATACACTTGCGTCTCGTCCACCTGGGCGAGGATCTGCGCGTTGAGCGCGCGCGCCGAGGGAAGATCGTGCCCGAACGGCTTTTCCACCGCGACGCGGCGGAAGCGGCCATCCGTCTCCTCCATCAAGCCGGCCTTGCTCAGGCTCTCGATGATCGGGCCGAAGAATTGCGCCGGGGTGGCCAGATAAAAGGCGACATTGCCGTCGCCCAGCCGCGCCTTCAGATCCTCAAACACCTGCGGCTGCGTGAAATCGCCCTGCAGATAGGATATGCGGCTGCGCAGCTTGTGCCAGCAATCGCCCTGCGGCGCGAATTCGTCGAGGCCGGCCCGCAAATCCTCGTCGCCGCCGTCGCGCGAACCGATGCCGAGAATATTCAGGCTCTCGCCGATCAACCCGTCGCTGCACAAATTGGCAATGGCCGGCACCAACAGCCGCCGCGCGAGATCGCCCGTCGCGCCGAAAATGACGAGGGTGGCCGGCGGAGCAGGCTTCAGCTTTGCCGCCATCTTAGCCCCTCCCCTTCAGGGGAGGGGTTGGGGTGGGGCCTCTATTCTGGGCCTGGCGCCTGTGGGTAGGCCCCACCCCCAGCCCCTCCCCTGAAGGGGAGGGGAGCAGTGGCAAAACCCTCACTGCGGTATCTCGACATGCCCACCGAAGCCGAAGCGCATCGCCGATAGAACCTGATCGCCGAACGTATGCTCCACCCGGCTGCGGTAGCGCGCGAACAAAGCGGTGGTCAGCACATTGGCCGGCACCGCTTCTTCCATGGCCGCCTGTACCGTCCAATGGCCTTCGCCGGAATCGGCGACCCGGCCGGAGAAATTCTCCAGCTCCGGATCCTTGGCCAGCGCGATCGCCGTCAGGTCCAGCAGCCAGGACGAAATGACCGAACCGCGACGCCATACCTCGGCAATGTCCTTGAGGTTGAGGTCGAACCGCTCGTCCTCCGGCAGCTTGTCCGACTTCTTGCCCTTTAGGATGTCGAAGCCTTCCGCATAGGCCTGCATCAGGCCATATTCGATGCCGTTGTGGATCATCTTCACGAAATGGCCCGCACCGGCGGGCCCCGCGTGGATATAGCCCTTCTCGGCGCGCTGATCCTCCTGCGTCAGGCCGGGCGTGCGGGGGATCGTGCCAAGGCCCGGTGCCAGCGCGTCGAAGATCGGATCCAGGTGGTCGATCACCGGGCCCTGTCCGCCGATCATCATGCAATAGCCGCGCTCCAGCCCCCACACGCCGCCCGACGTGCCGACATCGACATATTCGATGCCTTTTTCGCGCAGGCTTTTCGCGCGGCGAATGTCGTCCTTGTAGAAGGTGTTGCCGCCATCGATGATGATGTCGCCGCTTGCGCAATGGCCGGCCAGCGCCGCGATCGTCTGCTCGGTCGGATCGCCGGCGGGCAGCATGACCCAGAAGATCGCCGGCGTTTCGAGCTTGCCGCGCAGATCGTCGAGCCCGGACGCGCCAATCGCGCCTTCCGCGACGAGCGCATCGATGGCCGGCTGGTTCCGATCGAACACGACCGCCTCATGGCCCGCCTTCAGCAGGCGCCGGACAATACCTGCGCCCATTCGGCCGAGGCCGATCATTGCGATCCGCATTACTTCAAACTCCCGATCTGCGGTGCTTCTACACCGTCATCCCAGACTTGTTCCGAAGTCCCCGAAGGCGCGCGCCGGACCGACCGGAATCTGCGCCATCGTGGATACCGAACTAAGCCTGGGCTGACGGCAAGCCCCTCACTTCAAAGCTTCATTCACCAAGGCTTCGAGCTTGCCGAGGTCGCCGGTCTTCAGATGGACCCGCAACACACGCTGCCCACGCTCCGCCAACACGTCGAGATCGCCCCGTGCCTGCGCGATCTGGACATTGCCAAAGCTCGCCTTGCGGCCCGGGATCGACAGATCCGGATCGGGCTGGCGCGTGATCTCCAGGAACACGCCGCTCTTGGGTCCGCCCTTATAGGCCTGGCCGGTGGAATGGAGGAAACGCGGGCCGAAGCCGGCAACGGTCGCGACCCCGCGCGCTTCGACCACCGCCTCGCGCATGCGGGCGATCGCCGCCTCATGCTCGTCATTGCGCTCGATATAAGCGAGGAAGCCGACATAATCGCCGGGGTTTGCGCTCGCGAGATGCGTGCGCAAAATCTCGACCGGATCGCTCGGCGCGAACGCATGCTCGCCCGGCGCGAAGAAGGCGAGATCCGCATCCTCATGGAATGCGGTTTCCGGCGCCAGGCTGCCCGATTTCTCATAGGCATCGACCAGTTCGCGCGTCTTGATCTTGGCATCTTCCACGTCGGGCTGATCGAACGGATCGATCCCGATGACCGCACCCGCAATCGCGGTCGCAATTTCCCAACGGAAGAATTCCTGACCGATCAGCTGCTTGTCCGACAGGCCGATCTTCACCACCGGCTGGCCGGCCGCAATCAGCGCATCGACATGCGCGTCCAGCTCTGCATCCTCGTCGCCCTTCAGCGACAGGACGGCGAAGATCCGGTCCGTCCCATAATCTTCCGCCGGGCTCAGCGGCTCCAGATCGACCGGAACGATGCCCTTGCCATGCTTGCCCGTCGATTCGGCCAGCAGCTGCTCCAGCCACGCACCAACCGGCTCCAGCTCGGGCGAGGTCAGGATGGTCAGCTTGTCGCGGCCCGCGACCGACGCCTCGCCGATGATCGCACCGAGATGCACGCCGGGGTTCACCGCCGGGGGCGCATCCGGCCCGCAGGCCTGCACCATCGGCGCCGCCTTGGCGAAGAAATCGTCGACATCGATCCCCATCAAAGCCGCCGGCACCATGCCAAATACCGACAGGACCGAATAGCGCCCACCGATCGCCGGATCGCCGAGGAAGATGGCCAAATAGCCATGCTCCTTGGCGAGCTTCTCCAGCTTGGAGCCTGGGTCGGTGACCGCGATGAAGCGACTGCCATCCTGCCCCGCCAGCTCCCAGAAATAGGCGCGCAGCAGTTCCGGCTCCATCGTCGAGCCTGATTTGGACGCCACCAGGAACAGCGCTTCCTTGGGGTCGATCTTGCCGGCGACCGTGCTGATCTGGCCCGGATCGGTCGAATCCAGCGCGTGGACGGTCGGCGAACCCGGCGCCGCGCCGATCATCTCGGCGAGCACTTCCGGCCCGAGGCTGGAGCCGCCCATGCCGAGCAGCACCACATCCTTATGGCCCCTGGCCTTCTCACCGATGGCCTTGAGCGCCGCATGATCGACCTGCTTGCCCTGGCCGGCCGCGAGCCAGCCGAGCCATTTGGCTTCGTCCCCGCCCGTCCAGACGGAGGCGTCATGCTGCCACAGCCGGCGTGCCCAGGCGTCTGCGCGCGCCGTTTCCAGCCGCGCCTCGACCGTTTTGGCGAGCCCGTCGGGCAGATGTGCCTCGATCGTGTCGAGCTTGTCGCCGGCCAGCGCCGCCCGCTTGGCGGCAATCGCCCCGAGCAGCGCGTCCGCCGCGTCGGCGAACAATTTCACGCCGTCATGCACCAACGTCTCGGTCACGCCCGCCAGGTCGAGACCCAGCCGGTCGGCTTCCGCCAGCACATGCTTCGCCGCATCCACATCCGCGTCGAGCGTGCGCGCCAGCGTGCCATGGTCGCGGAACGCATCCATCGTCTTGGGCGGCAGCGTGTTGACCGTTTCCGGCCCGATCAGGCTGTCGACATACAGCGTGTCGGGATAGGCCGGGTCCTTGACGCCGGTCGAGGCCCACAACAGCCGCTGCCGCTGCGCCCCCTTGGCTTCCAGCGCCTTCCAGCGATCGGAGGCGACGAAATCCTGATACCATTGATACGCCATCTTGGCGTTGGCGATCGCGACCTTGCCGCGCACCGCCTTCAGCGCGTCGGATTCGGCATCGTTGGCGGCCAGGCGCGTGTCGATCTTCTTGTCGATCTGCGCATCGATGCGGCTGACGAAGAAGCTGGCGACGCTCGCAATCTTGTCGATCGGCTCACCCTTCTTCACCCGCGCTTCCAAGCCCGCCGTATAGGCTTCGGCCACCGCAATGTAGCTATCGAGGCTGAACAGCAACGTGACGTTGATGTTGAGCCCGTCCTCGATCAGCTGGCGGACGGCGGGGGCCCCCTCTTTGGTGCCCGGCACCTTGACCATCAGATTGGGCTTATCGACCTGGCCCCACAGGCGACGCGCCTCCTCGATCGTCGGCTCGGTGCCGTTGGCGAGGTAGGGCGACACTTCTAGGCTGACATAGCCGTCCTGCCCGCCGGTGCGGTCATAGACCGGGCGCAACGTATCCGCCGCCGCCTTAATGTCGCTGATTGCCAGCGCTTCATAGGTGTCGGTGATCGATGCGCCCGCATGCGCCTGCACGAACTGGCCGAATTCCTCGTCATAGGCCTCGCCATGGCCCATCGCCTTCTCGAAGATGGACGGGTTGGACGTGACGCCGGTGACGCCATCCTCCTCGACCAGCTTTTTGAGGCCGCCTTCCGTCAGGAAGGTGCGATCGACGAAATCGAGCCACGGCGCCTGGCCGCTGTCGCGAAGCTGTTCGAGCAGGCTGGTCATATCAGTTCTTCCCAAGCAATTCGTTGGCCACCTTGACGATATGATCGGCGGTGAAGCCGAACTTATCCTGCAGCTTGGCGAGCGGCGCCGATGCACCGAAGGTCGACATGGTGATGGTTCGGCCGGTGCGCCCGACATAGCGATCCCAACCCACCTCGCTGCCCATCTCGACCGCGATCCGCGCATCGATATGGGGCGGCAGGACGCTGTCCTTATACGCCTGGTCCTGCTTCTCGAAGAGGTGCCAGCTCGGCATCGAGACGACCTGCGAGCGCACGCCTGCTTCGATCAACTTCTCATGCGCGGCGACGACCAGGCTGACTTCGGATCCTGTGCCGATCAACACGACCTCCGGATCGTCCGCCCCTGCCAACACATACGCACCCTTCATCAGCCCTTCGGCGCTCGCATATTTGGAACGATCGAGCGTCGGCATGGCCTGACGGGAGAAGATCAAGGCCGTCGGCTGGTTGCCCGACAGCAAGGCGGCCTTCCACGCCCAGGCGGTCTCGTTGGCGTCGCCCGGCCGGATCACGTCCAACCCGGGGATCCCGCGCAGGGAAATGAGCTGCTCGATCGGCTGGTGGGTCGGGCCGTCCTCGCCGACGCCGATCGAATCGTGCGTGAAGACGAAGGCGACGCCGATCTCCATGATCGCGGCCAGCCGGATCGGCGGCCGCATATAATCGGAAAAGACCATGAAGGTCGCCGAGTAGGATCGCAGGTGCGACAGCGCCATGCCGTTGACGGCCGAGCCCATGCCATGTTCGCGCACGCCGAAATGCAGGTTGCGCGCGTCATAGCTGTCCGCCTGGAACGAGCCGCCATTGTCGATCAGGGTCTTGGTCGAGGGCGCCAGATCGGCCGATCCGCCGACCAGCCACGGCAGCTTGGGCGCGATCGCGTTCAAAACCTTGCCGCCCGCGTCGCGCGTGGCCATGCCCTTTTCGTCGGCGGGGAAGGTCGGGATGTCCGCGTCCCAGCCGTCCGGCAGTTTGTCCGCGAGCAGCGCACCGAGTTCCTTGCCCAAGTCCGGCTCGGCCGCCTTGTAGCGTTCCAGCATTTCGAACCATTGCTCGCGCAGCGGCTTGCCGCGCCCGGAAATCGCCGCATTGAAGCGCTCGGCGACGCCGTCGGGGACTAGGAATTGCGCATCCTCGGGCCAGCCATAGGCTTTCTTGGTGCCGCGGATATCGTCGGCGGTCATCGCCTCGCCATGCGCCTTGGCCGTGCCTTGGATCGAGCTGCCATAGCCGATGATCGAATGGACGACGATGAAGGTGGGCTTGTCGTCGGTCTTCTTGAACGTCTCGATCGCGGCGGCGACCGCGGCGGTGTCGTTGGCGTCGTTCACATGGATGACGTTCCAGCCATAGGCTTCGAAGCGTTTGCCGACATCCTCGTCGAAGGCGAGATCGGTGCCGCCCTCGATCGACACATGGTTCGAATCGTAGATCCAGCAAAGATTGCTGAGCTTGAGGTGCCCTGCGAGGCTGGCGCCTTCGCTGGCGACACCTTCCATCATGTCGCCGTCGCCGCACAGCACGTAGATGTCATGGTCGAACAGGGCGAAGCCGTCGCGATTATAGCGCGCCGCCAACCAGCGCTCGGAGATCGCCATGCCAACCGAGGTGGCACAGCCCGCACCCAGCGGGCCGGTCGTCGTCTCGACGCCGGTGGTGTGGCGATATTCGGGGTGGCCCGGCGTCTTCGATCCGAGCTGGCGGAAATTCTTGATATCGTCGAGGCTGACGGCTTCGGCCCCGCTCGGCTTGCCGTCCTTGTCGATCTCCCTGATCCCGGCGAGGTGGATCAGCGAATAGAGCAGCATCGACGCATGGCCGACGGAGAGCACGAAACGGTCGCGGTTCGGCCAATCGGGCCGGTCCGGATCGGTGCGCAGGAATTGCGACCACAAAGTGTAGCCAACCGGGGCCAGGCCCATCGGCGTGCCGATATGGCCGGACTTCGCCTTGGCGACCGCGTCCATCGAAAGCGTGCGGATCGTGTCGATCGCTAGCCGGTCGGGCGAACCGTCCTCGTGAAGGTTCGTGGGCGCAGGGCTGGTCGACATGTGATTCCCTTCTATGGTCGTCGGGCAGAGGGCCGTTAGACCCGATATCGCGATAGGTGCAACGCTTGGAGCGGGCGAACTGCCCTTTGGTGTAACGTAGGTTGGCTTTAGTCGGAAAGAAGCCGCTCCTTGACGATTAGTTGCCCCGCATCGGAGATATAGAACGCATCGACCTCATCGATGAACAGGCCATGCCCGATCATGCCCGGTATCGATGACAGCTGTGCGGCGAGCTCAGCGGGCGCGGCGATGGGTCCGAAATGGCAATCGAGCACGAAATTGCCCTGATCGGTGCGATAGGGTTCGTCGCTTTTGGTCCGCAACACGACCCGTGCCCCCAATCGCTCCACCGCCGCGCGGACAAAGGCCAGCGCGAAGGGCAGCGTCTCGCACGGCACCGGCATCGTCCCCAGTTGCGCGACCTGTTTGGAGCCATCGGCGATCACAATCATCCGCGTCGCCGATGCGGCCACGCATTTCTCGCGCAGCATTGCCCCGCCCGCCCCCTTGATGGCGCGAAATTGCGGGTCGATCTCGTCCGTTCCATCGATCGCCAGATCGATCGCGGCGACGTCTGCAAAAGGCAGCACCTCTATGCCAAGCGCCTTGGCCTGGGCCTCACTGCTCAGCGACGTCGCGACCGCCCGAAAGCGCAAGCCTCCGGCAAAGCGCCGTCCAAGCTCGTCGATCAGGAACACCGCCGTCGAACCGGTACCGAGCCCGACCAGCATGCCGTCCTTCACCTCATCGGCGGCGGCAAGGGCGGCGCGGCGTTTGTCATCATCCTGGGACATAGCGGCCAGATGCGCCGTCCTTCCTGGTCAGACAAGTACCCGCCCTGCGCGTGTCGCGCCCCGTCTATAACCAGGACTCGAACTGCAGTCCCCTGAACTGGCGAGGATCCGCGCCGACCTGGAAGGCGGTTTCGATCAAGCCCTGCACCTCACCGATGGTGACGCGGCGGACATGGGATCCGTCATTGTCGACATCTGCGAAATCCATCAGAACGATCCGCAGATGACGCGCATCCTCGACCTCGTCGGGAATGCCGTCCTCGAAATAGAATTGGATCGTCCGGTCCTGCGCGTCGATCAGCCCGAAGAAATTGCCCTCCACGCCGCTCAGATCGGCCTAGAGCCGGCGCGCTTCGGGCAGGTCCACCTCCTTGCCGACAGCCGACGTCACGCCGCTGCCGCACTCGTTCCAGAACGCCTTCATCCGTTGCATCTCACGCTCCGTCATTACGGTACGGTCCTACCGGCCCCAGCGACTCACCCGCCCGAAGCCGATCGCGGCCAGCCAGCCCAGCAGCAGCGACAGCGCAATGGCGGTCAGCCCATAAGGGAGCGGATGATCCTCCGCTGCCGTCGCGACGAAGCGTTCGAACCCCGATTTTCCGATCGCGATTTCGCGCGTCGCCACCGCGACGATGCGGCCTTCGCGAATCAGATAGGTTTCGGCCGTATAATTGCCGATCGGCACGCGCGCCGGGATCGGGATCAGCGCGCGATACAGCACGCCTTCACGCACCGATACGGCCCCGACATGCTCGGCATACAGGCCGCTGCTGCGTTTCAGCTCGACCAAGCCATGTTCGAACCGCGCCTGCTCCTTGGCGCTGGAACCGTTCGCCGGCGACAACAGCAGATTGCCGATCCCGATCTCGTAAATGGCCGCCGTCCGCGGCGAGACCAGCTTGTCCAGCGGGCGCGATGTCGCGACCGCATAGAAGCTCGGCACCGACCGAAAACGCTCGCTCGCATGGTTGACCCAAATGCCCGCGACCTTGGCTTTCTCCCGCACCAGCAGGGGTTCGGACGGGCCTTTGATCACGACGACGACGTCCGTATCCGGGGTCGGCGCCCGCCCGCCCGGATAGAGGATCGCACCGAACAGCAGCAGCTCGGCGCCGGTGAAGCTATAGGCGATGTCGATCCGCGAATCCGAAACATCCGGCACCAGCCGCGGTTCGGCCGCACCGATCAGCAGCGGCAGCGCTGCCAGCAGGCCCAGCAACCGCCTCACAATCCCTGCACCGTGTAGATCGCATCGGGCCGCCAGGTCAGCCCGAACGCCATCCGGATCGCGACCGCCAGCACGAGCAAGGCCAGCATCAGGCGGGCGCGTTCGGGCCGCACCCGCTGCACCAGCCGCGATCCGATCTGCGCGCCCGTCACCGATCCGATCAGCAGCAGCCCCGCCAGCACCAGGTCTACCGCGTGGGTGGTGAGCGCATGGACCAGCGTGGTCGTCGCGGTGACGAACAGGCCCTGGAACAGCGACGTGCCCACCACAACCCGCGTGGAGACGCCGAAAATGTAGATCATGGCCGGCACCAGGATGAAGCCGCCGCCGACGCCCATCAGCACGGTCAGCAACCCCGTCACCAGACCGAGCAGGAACGGTGCCAGCGGCGAAATATAAAGACCCGCACCATAGAATCGCCAGCGCATCGGCAGTGCTGCCACCAGCCGCCGATGCCGCTTTTGCGCCGGCGGCGCGCCGCCCTGCTTCTGCGCCACCACGGTGCGCATCGATTCGCGCGCCATCGTCAGCCCAATCCAGCCGAGCATGGCGACATAGAGGATGCCGATGATCGTATCGATCTGGCCGGTCGTCTGCAGCAGGCGGAAGATGAACCCGCCCATCACCGATCCCACCGCCCCGCCCGCCACCAGCACGCTCCCCATGCGGAAGTCGACGCCCTGCCTCTTGCTATGCGCGATCAGGCCGGAGACGCTGGCGCCGGTGATCTGCGTCGCGGACGATGCCACCGCCACCGCCGGGGGCACGCCATAAAAGATCAGCAACGGGGTCGTCAGGAAGCCCCCGCCCACACCGAACATGCCCGACAGGATCCCGACGGCGCCGCCCAGCAGCACGATCACCAGCGCATTGACCGAAAGACCGGCAATCGGAAGGTACAGGTGCATGGCGACGTTAGACCCGGTCCCGGCCGCCCTTTCAACCATGGCGTTCGCGTCGCCCCGGCGGACGGCGGGGGCGAAGCCCGTGGATGCCAGCCTGCGCTGCATGACAGGTTTGGCGGACAGACGGCCTCCCACATCCACCGTCACCCCAGCGCAGGCTGGGGTCCATGTCGCACACCGCAGGCCATGACGATCAGGATGTATCCGCTCCGGCAGCCTGCCCCGCCATCGGCGGAACGGCGTCGGGCGCAGTCCGTGGATGCCAGCCTGCGCTGGCATGACGGGGCAGACATATGATCGCCGCCAGTCGACGTGCCGGCAAAGTGATAACGGAGCAGCCTACCGGGGCGACGCGGGTCCGATCCCTGTGATAACAGTCCCCCATGCTGTCTTATCTCGATCGCCCCGGCCTGCCCCGCCTCGCTTACGAACTGCGCGCAGGCACCGGCCCGACCATCGTCTTTCTCCCCGGCTACGGCTCCGACATGGCCGGTGCCAAAGCGGTCGCGCTGGATGCCTGGGCGGAGGCGCACGGCCACGCTGTGCTGCGATTCGACTATCGCGGCTGCGGCCAGAGCGAGGGCGTGTTCGGCGATGCCACGCTGGATGATTGGCGCGACGATGCCCTGGATGCGATCGACCAGCTGACGCAGGGCCCGCTGATCCTGGTCGGATCCTCGATGGGCGGCTGGCTGATGCTGTTGAACGCGCTCGAACGATCGGAACGGATCGTCGGTCTGGTCGGCATCGCTGCCGCGCCCGATTTTACCGAATGGGGCTATGACGAAGCGCAGCGGGCAACGCTCGCTAGCGATGGGCTCATCGTCAGCAATCACCCGGATTATGAGACGCCCGAGGTCACCACCCACGCCTTCTGGCAGAGTGGCCAGTCCAATCTCCTGCTCGATGGTGTGATCCCGATCGATTGCCCCGTCCGCCTCCTCCACGGCCTGGACGATAGCGAGGTTCCCCCGTCGATCGCCTTCCGCCTCGGCCGGGCGCTGCGTTCAGCCGATGTGCAGACCATCTTGGTCAAAGGCGCGGGCCACCGCCTGTCGCGTCCAGGTGACCTTGGCCTGCTGCTGACCACCGTCGCCGCCCTGATCGAGAGCTTATGATCTCCCTCGTCTTCCTCGCCGCCGCCCTCATCGAAATACCCGACGATTCGGCGCGAACCGCCGCCTGCCGGACGCTGGTTACACGGGACGCCAAGCTGGCGGTTGAGCAGGCGACCGCGTGGGTGGACCGCGACAAGAGCGTGGCGGCGCGCCAATGCCTCGGCCTCGCTTATGTCGGGATCGAGCGTTGGGCACCCGCGCAAGCCGCGTTCGAGCAGGCTGCGACGGACGCGCAGGCGCAGAATGTCGGGCGTCCCGCCGAATTGTGGAGCCAGGCCGCCAACGCCGCACTCGCCGCGGACCAACCCGCGCGTGCCCGCGAGGATATCGATCGCGCGCTGGCTCTGCCTGCGCTGCCGCCGACGCTGGCGGGCGAAGCCTGGGTGGACCGCGCGCGGGCCGACGTGGCGCTCAACCAATTGCCGCAGGCGCGGATCGATCTCGATCGAGCCTTGGCGCTCGTGCCGCAGGATCCGTTCGCCTGGCTTCTCTCCGCCACGCTGGCCCGGCTTCAAAAGGACCTGCCCAGGGCCGAAAAGGACATTGCGGTCGCGCTGAAATCCGCCGCCGACGATCCCTCCGTTCAGTTTGAGGCGGGCAATATCGCCGCGGCGGCGGGCAAAGCCGATGCCGCGCGCCTCGCCTGGACGCGCGCGGCGCAGCTCGGCCCATCCGATCCCGCCGGTCAGGCCGCATCCGCGAGGCTGGCACAGCCCAAATAATCACCCCCAGCGCGGGCGCGCCATCCGCGCGGTCGGCCAATCGCAGAGGCACTTCATAATATTGTTATGCTGCATTGCGGCAAAGACCGGCGCACGATAACGTCTCGCCAAGCGTGACGAAGGGATTCGTACGATGCGCGGGGCGACACGTAACAGGGCACTGACCTGCATCTTGGGCCGACATAAGCGCGGTTCGGTCGCGCGTGTGGAACGCCGTCTATATTCGGAATGCCATCATTGCGGCATCGATCTCGTCCGCAAGGGCCGCCGCTGGCGCCGCGCGACGGCGAATGACCTGCCGAGCGATTGGAAGGCACAATATCCGCCGCGCCGCGCCTTTCCTTCCACGCTTCTTGCGGCGGCCACATTATTCGCGCTGGCAGGCGCCGTGCTTTTCGTGATGCAGCGGTAACGCACGCGCAGCGCATGCCTGGGCGAGAAGGCTCGCCTCCTGGCCGCCGCAGCGCTATTTGGCAGGCATGACCAAATATCTTCATACCATGATCCGGGTATCGGATCCGGATGCAACAATCCGCTTCTTCGAACTGCTTGGCCTGCGCGAACTGCGGCGGATGGACAATGAAGCGGGCCGCTTCACCCTTATCTTCCTGGCGGCACCGGGCGATGACGCGGCACAGGTCGAACTGACCCACAATTGGGATCAGGCCGGCTATGATGGCGGACGCAATTTCGGCCATCTCGCCTATCGCGTCGACGATATCTACGCGACCTGCCAGCGGCTGATGGAGGCCGGCGTGACGATCAATCGTCCCCCGCGCGACGGCCACATGGCGTTCGTGCGCACCCCCGACAATATTTCGATCGAGCTGCTGCAGGACGGCCATCTGCCGCCGCAGGAGCCATGGGCATCCATGCCCAATACCGGCGTCTGGTGACCCGGAGCTGGCAAGATCGGCGGCTGCTCGATCTGTTCGGCATCCAGACGCCGATCGTGCAGGCGCCGATGGCGGCGGCACAGGATGCGGCGCTGGCCATCGCGGCGATCAAGGGCGGCGCCCTGGGATCGCTTCCCTGCGCGTTGCTGACGCCCGACGCCGTGCGCGCGCAGGTGGCCGAGGTACGCGCGGCGGTTGCGGGGCCGCTCAATCTCAACTTCTTCTGTCACAGCCTCCCCAAACATCATGACGATCGGGCCTGGCGGGCCGCGCTGCAGCCTTATTATGACGAATATGGCGCCGCCGCGCCGCTCGCGCCGCCGCCGCTCCGCCAGCCGTTTGACGAGACGATGTGCGGCGTGGTGGAGGATTTGCGGCCTGACGTCGTCAGCTTCCATTTCGGCCTGCCCCCCGAAGCGCTTCTCGCCCGGGTTCGCGCCGCCGACTGCCGCATCATCGCCAGCGCCAACAGCCCGGCCGAGGCGCGCTGGCTGGCGGAGCGCGGCGTCGACGCGGTGATCGCCCAGGGCTGGGAGGCGGGCGGCCATGCCACCCACTTTCTGCCCGGTGACGCGTCCGCCCGCATGGGCCTGTTTGCGCTGGTGCCGCAGATCGTCGATGCCGTCCCTGTGCCGGTGATCGCTGCCGGCGGCATTGCCGATGCGCGCGGCATTGCCGCGGCGATCATGCTGGGCGCGAGCGGCGTCCAATTGGGCACTGCCTTTCTCGCCACGCCGGACAGCCGGATCAGCCAGCAGCATCGCGATCGCCTCGGCACCGATGCCGGCGAGGCGACCGTCGTCACGAACCTGTTCACGGGCCGGCCCGCGCGCGGTTTGCCGACGCGGCTCACGCGGGAGCTGGGTCCCGTCAATGCGATCGTGCCGCCCTTCCCTTATGGTGGGGACGCGCTGGCGGACTTGCGGGCGCGCAACCCCGCGGATTTCGCGGCAATGTGGGCAGGGCAGGCCGCGGCGATGGTCCGCCCGCAGAGCACCGAAACCCTGATCCGCCAATTGACGGCCGAAACACTGGATCTGCTGACATGATCGAGATCGCGCGCATCCCCGCCTTCCGCGACAATTATATCTGGCTGCTGCATGATCCGGACAGCGGTGAGACGGTCGTGGTCGATCCCGGCGAAGCCGATGCCGTGCTGGCGGAGGCGGATCGGCGCGGCTGGCGGATCGGCCAGATCTGGAACACGCACTGGCATGCCGATCACACCGGCGGCAATGCTGCGATCAAGGCGGCAACCGGATGCCGCATCACCGGCCCGGCGGCCGAGTTCGGCAAGATCCCGACGCTGGACGTGCAGGTAAAGCAGGATGATCGCGTCCGCATGGGCGCGTTCGAGGCGCACGTGCTGGAGATTCCCGCCCATACCGCCGGCCACATCGCCTTCCATCTCCCGCAGGCAGAGCTGGTATTTGTCGGCGATACCCTGTTCGCCATGGGCTGCGGCCGCCTGTTCGAAGGCAGTGCCGAGCAGATGTGGCAGGCCATGCAGCTGCTCGGCGCGCTGCCGCCGCAGACGCGCGTCTATTGCGGGCACGAATATACCCAGTCGAATGGGCGCTATGCGCGTGTCGCCGAGCCCGACAATGTCGCAATCGCAACGCGGATGCGCGACGTGGACGCAGCGCGCGACCGCGGGGAGGCGACGCTGCCGACGACGATCGCGCTGGAGCTGGCGACCAATCCCTTCATGCGCGCCGGCAGCGCGGAGGAACTGGCCCGGCGGCGCGCGGAAAAGGATAGCTTTTCAGGTTGATGCGGATGCCGGCGCGCGCGACCAATCCCGCCTTCGGGCGTTGAACCGGGGAGGAGAAAGATGATGCGCAATCTGGTCCATGCCGTGCTCGCGGCGGCGCTCACCGCCGCGCCTGCGGCGGCCGTGCAACGCGCACCGGACGAACAGCTGGCCAAGCTGCTGGAGGGGCGCGTGGCGGGAAAGCCGGTCAGTTGCATCAATCTGGGCAGGCTCAACAGCAACAGCGTGATCATTCCCAGAACCGCCATCGCCTATCGCCAGGGCGCAAGCTGGTTCGTCAATCGCTTCCATGACGATTGTCAGCAGCTGAATGACGACACGATCGTCGTCACGCGCACATCCTCGGCGCGCTTGTGCCGCGGCGATCTGGCCGATCTGATGCGCCGCCCCGCCAACATCCCCGCCGGCACCTGCATCTTCGACGACTTCGTCCCCTATCGAAAGGCGGGCTGAGCGGCCTACCGGCCGTACAGGGCGTCCAGCCGGGGGCCATACAGGTCCCGCAAGATATGCCGACGCACCTTCAGCGACGGTGTCAGCGCCCCGTTCTCAATCGTGAAGGGTTCATCCGCGACGATGATCCGACGGACGCGCTCGGTCACCGACAGACCTGTATTCACGCGATCGACCGCGCCCATCAACGCCTTGGCGATATCGGTGCCCGCGGGAAGCGAATCGCGCCACTCCTTGTCCGGTACGATCAGGCCGACCAGATGAGGCCTGCGATCGCCGACGACCATCGCCTGGGCGATCTCCGGCTCCAGCGTCAGCATGCCCTCGACGCGTTGAGGCGACACATTGTCCCCCTTGTCGTTGACGATCAGATCCTTCTTGCGATCGGTGATGACAATCCGGCCGGCCTCGTCGAGATGGCCGACATCGCCCGTGTGCAGCCAGCCGTCGACCAGCACGCGCGCGCTTTCGGTGTCGTTGCGCCAATAGCCGTGCATGATGTTTTCGCCGCGGACCAGGATCTCGCCATCGTCGGCGATCCGAACGTCCGTGCCCAGCACGGGCGGCCCCACGCCTTCCATGGAAATGCCCGCGCGCGGCCGGTTGACCGAGATGAGCGGCCCGCATTCGGTCTGGCCATAACCCTGTAGCAAGGTCACTCCCAAAGCGCGGAAGAAACGGCCGACTTCCGGATTCAACGGTGCCCCGCCCGACACGAGCGCCTTGATCCGGCCGCCGAAGCGCTTGCGCACCTTGCGCCGCACGGTTGCCTCCAACAGCAGGTCGAGCGGTTTGTCGGCAATGCCCTTGGTCGGCTTCGCATCCAGCGTGAGCGCCTGCGCCAGCAGCCATTGCGCGGCCCGACCCTGCTTCTCCATCTGTTTGAGGATCCGCCCGCGCAGCAATTCGAACAGGCGCGGGACCACGATCATGATCGTCGGGCCGACCTCCTCCATGTTGGAAGCGAGCTTCTCGATGCTTTCGGCATAATGGATCTGGCCGCCCAGACTGATCGGAAAGTGAAAACCGGCGGTATGCTCATAGGCATGGCTGAGCGGCAGCAGGCTCAGGAAGATCTCCAGCCCGGTCGTGAAATCGCCCAGAATGACGTCGCCCGCGCCCGCGCAATTGTGCAGGATCGCGCCATGATGCTGCCGCACGCCGCGCGGGCTTCCGCCGGTACCGCTGGTATAGATGATGCAGGCGACATCCTCTCGCGTGAAATCCGCCTGCGCTTTTGCTGCAGCAACATCGCCGGGCTGATCGGCGACCAGCCTGTCCCATTGGTGGATCCGGACCGCGCCGATACGTTCGCGCTGCAGCGGCTCGATCGTGATCACCATCTCGCACTGGGACGAGCGCGCGAGGGCGGGCAGCAGATTCTTCGCCAGCGATGCGGTAGAGACGATCGCCGCGCGCGCGCCGCTGTCGTTCAGCACGTGCGCATGATCGCCGATCGTGTTGCTGGTATAGGCCGGGACGGTGATGCAGCCCGCGGCCATGATCGCCAGGTCGGCAATCGCCCATTCGGGGCGGTTTTCCGATACCAGCAGCACGCGATCGCAACGCTTCAGGCCAAGGCCGCGCAGCGCTTCCGCCAGCGCCGCCACCCGCCGGGCGGTTTCCGCCCAGCTTAGCGATTGCCAGGCGTCATCTTCCTTCCAGAACAGGAATGGCGCCTCTCCATGCTGCGCAGCACGCGCGAAGAACATGGCGACGAGATTGGGGAAATGTTCCAGCGCCATGGTCTCTCCTGACCCCTTCTGTACCCGGACTTTCGCCGGGGTCACGCGTCACGATGGCGGCGCGCGCAGTATAGGGGATGCCGCAACTTGGCCGCGATGACGAGAGCTATTCGTGCGGCGCGTTGGGCGCCTGCTCGATCCGGCGGATGGCGGCGTCGACGCCGCGCAGATCCATTACCACGCCTTCGCTGCGCGGATCGGCGCCGCCCGCCCAGCGCCCATCGACCTGCTCGATCGCGTTCGCCTTCAGGCCCAGCGGCGCGGCGCGCAATTGTTCGCCCAGTGCCGCCAGCGCGGGCAGCATCGGCTCCAGCTGCGTGCCCTTCTCCACCACGCCGCCCGGCCCGGGCGTGTAGATCAGACCAAGCCGGATCGCGTCCTGCGCGCTCATCTTCCAGTCGAGCACCGCGATCAGCGTCTTGGCGACCTGCGCGATGATGGTCGATCCGCCCGCCGCGCCGACCGCGATGCGGACCTTGCCGTCCGGCCCGTAGACGATCGTCGGCGACATCGAACTGCGCGGCCGCTTGCCGCCCTGGACCCGGTTGGCGGCGAGATAGCCGTCCTGCTCCGGCACGATATCGAAGTCGGTCAGCTCGTTATTGAGGAAGGTGCCGTCGACGGTCAGGCCGGACCCGAACACGCTTTCGATCGTCGAGGTCACTTCCGCCACATTGCCCTGCGCATCGGCCACCGCGAGATCGGTCGTGCCATGTTCCGGGCCGGGCGACACGCGGACACGCGGCGGTGCGCCGGCGGGTGTGCCGGGCGTGACCGCCGCCATCGTCCGATCGGGGGCGATCAGCGCGGACCGGGCTGCAATATAGGTCGGGTCGAGCAGGCCGGCCTGCGGGATGACGACATGGTCGCCATCCGCCAGCCACGTATCGCGATCCGCATAGGCCAGGCGTTCGCTCTCTGCGAGCAGATGCCAGGCCACCGGCGAATCCTTGCCCAGCCTGGCCAGATCGAACCGCTCCAGCTGTTTCAGGATCAGCAGTACCGTGATGCCGCCGGCCGACGGCGGCCCCATCCCGCACACGCGATAGACCCGATAGGTGCCGCACACCGGCGCCCGCGCCTTCGCCTGATAGGCGGTCAGGTCGGCCGGGGTCATTTTGGACGGGTTGACCGGCGCCTGGTTGACCGTCGCCACCAATTTCGCGCCCTGCGCATCCCGATAGAAAGCATCGGGGCCGCGCGCCGCGATCCGCGCGAACAGCGCCGCCTGATCCGGATTCTTCAGGATGGTGCCGACCGGCTTGGCCGTTCCGTCCGGATTGAAGAACTGCGCCCGGCCCCAATCGGAGATGATCGCGCGCCCATAGGTGTTAAGCGAATTGTACAGCCGCGGCGTGATCGCATGCCCCTCCCGCGCCAGCCGGATCGCGGGCTGGAACAGGTCTTTCCACGGCAGTTTGCCATGCGCGGCATGCGCCAATGCCATCATGCGCAGATTGCCCGGCACGCCGACGCTGCGCCCGCCCGGCACCGCCGCACGATGCCCCAGCGGCACGCCATCCTTGTAGAACCAGTGATCGTCGGCGGCGGCCGGTGCCGCCTCCCGCCCGTCATAGGTGGTCGTGCTGCGATCCTTGGCGCCATAATGCACCATGAAGCCGCCGCCGCCGATGCCGGAGCTTTGCGGCTCGACCACGTTGAGCGCCAGCATCACCGCAATCGCCGCATCGGCCGCGCTGCCGCCCTTGCGCAATATCTCGACGCCCGCCGCCGCCGCGCGGGGATCGGCCGCCGAAACGATGCCGGCGGTGACCGGCGGCGCCTTGGCCAATAGGGGCGAAAAGGGCAGGACGACCGCGCACAGCGCAAGCAAAAGGCGTTGAATCATCCCGCCTTGATAGACCGCGCCCTCCCTCGGGCAAGCGGACAATGTTACAAAGGCAGATGATGGATCACCATCATCGGCGGGCGCGTTCAGGCGAATTCGGCGCCGATCGCGTCCTGCACTGTCGCATGCCCGTCGCGCGCTAGCAGCGTCTTCAGTTCGGTCGCCATCCGTTTCGCCAGCCAGGGCCCCTCATAAACGAGCGCGCTATACACCTGCACCAGGCTTGCCCCGGCGGTGATCCGCGCGAATGCGTCCGCCCCGCTGGCGATGCCGCCCGCCGCAATCAGCGGCAGCGCCCCGCCGGTCGCGCGCCGGAAGTCGCGCAACCGCTCCAGCGCCAGATCCTTCAGCGGCGCGCCGGACAGCCCCCCCGTCTCGCCCGCATGCACGCTCCGCAGCGGCGGACGCGCGATCGTGGTGTTGCTGACGATCAGCGCGTCCAGCCGGTGCGCCATCGCCACGCGCACGATCGCATCCACATCGCTCGCCACCAGATCCGGCGCGACCTTCAGGAAGATCGGCGTGCGATCCGCCCGCGCCGCCATCACCGCGGCCAGCAGCGCATCCAGCGCGCCTTCGTCCTGCAGCGCCCGCAACCCCGGCGTGTTGGGGGAGGAGATGTTGATCGTCAGATAATCCGCGACCGGCGCCATCGTCTGCACGCCCTGCACATAATCCGCGATACGATCGGCCGCATCCTTGTTCGCGCCGACATTGACGCCGACGATGCCCGGCCGCCCGGCGCGCGCCCGCAGCCGCGCCAGCGCCGCCGGCTGGCCGCCATTGTTGAAGCCCATCCGGTTGATCACCGCTTCGTCCTCGACCAGCCGGAACAGGCGCGGCCTGGGATTACCCGCTTGCGGCAGCGGCGTGATCGTACCGACCTCGACGAAGCCGAAGCCCGCGCCCAGGAACGCATCCGGCGCCACCGCATCCTTGTCCAGCCCCGCCGCCAGCCCGATCGGGTTGGGGAAATGCAGCCCGGCCAGCGCCACCGCCAGCGCCGGATCGTGCCGCGCCGGCCGGGCCGACATCGCCCGCATCAGCGTCAGCGCCAGCCCGTGCGCGCGCTCGGCATCGAAGTGGAACAGCAGCGGGCGGACGAGCGAATAGAGCGACATGCCCCTTCTATAATCGGCCCGTCCCGCTTTGTCCCGGCGCCGGCTCAGGCCTCCTCCGTCCCGACCCGGCCGAGATAATCCATCTTGCCGACTGGCACCCCTTCCTTGCGCAGCAGCGCATAGGCCGTCGTGACGTGGAAGAAGAAATTGGGCAGCGCGAAGCCCAGCACATAATCGCGCGCAGTGAACGTCATCGTCCGGTTGGGCGTCCGCACCTCCACCGGCGCGTCGTCCTTGCCGTCAAACCCTTCGCGCGGCGTCGCTTCCAGCAGGCCGATCGTCCGCGCGATCCGGGCGCGCAGATCGGCGATCGTCACTTCCTCGTCCGGCATGGAGACATGGTCGATCCCGCCGACCCGCACCGCGACACCCTTGGCGCTGTCGCTCGCCCGCTGGATCTGGCCGGTCAGCGGCGCCATGTCGTCGATCAGCCGCGCGCCGGTCAGTTCGCTTTCCGGCCGGCCCTGCTCGGCGAACCAGCTCGCGCCCTTTTCCAGGAACGCATCCATATTGCGCAACTGGCGCAGGAACAGCGGAATGCTGACATCGTAGAGCGAGAGCATAGAACGACTCCTCAAGGGTGCGGGTCGATCGCCCGTCGCGCGGCCCATGCCGTGCCCCCGAAACCTCCGCAAGCCTCTGCGTTGGCCCGCCGATCGGGCGCGGCATCTTCCATTCCGCCAATGCGTTACCATCTAGCGAGGGTCTGCGTGCCCGCCGCGCTTGCCTTCCGAACATAACTGGAACAAACTCGACCCATGGCTTTGACTCACATCTCCGTGCGTGGCGCCCGCGAGCACAATCTCAAGGGCGTGAATGTCGACATTCCGCGCGAGACTCTGACCGTCATCACCGGCCTGTCCGGATCGGGCAAGTCCAGCCTCGCCTTCGACACCATCTATGCCGAGGGCCAGCGGCGCTATGTCGAGAGCCTGTCGGCCTATGCGCGCCAGTTCCTGGAGCTGATGCAGAAGCCCGACGTCGAGCATATCGAGGGCCTGTCGCCCGCCATCTCGATCGAGCAGAAGACGACCAGCCGCAACCCGCGCTCGACCGTCGCGACCGTCACCGAAATCTACGATTATATGCGCCTGCTCTGGGCGCGCGTCGGCATTCCTTACTCGCCCGAGACCGGCCTGCCGATCAGCGCACAGACGGTCAGCCAGATGGTCGATCGCGTGATGCAGCTGCCCGAAGGCACGCGCTTCTATCTGCTCGCGCCCGCCGTGCGCGGCCGCAAGGGCGAGTATAAGAAGGAGCTCGCCGAATGGCAGAAGGCCGGCTTCACCCGCGTCCGCATCGACGGCGAGATGATGGAGATCGAAGACGCCCCCGCGCTCGACAAGAAATACAAGCATGACATCGAAGTCGTGGTCGATCGCCTCGCCATCCGCGAAGGCATCGAAACCCGCCTCGCCCAAAGCTTCGAAACCGCGCTGAAGCTCGCCGAGGGCTTGGCCTATGTCGATCTGGCGGATGGGACGGTCGAGGAGGCGCTGCGTGCTTCGACGTCGCTCAGCACGAACGGGGCGGAAAATACCGTTCGTCCTGAGCCTGTCGAAGGACGCAGCGAGACAGCCGAAAAAGGCGGAACCAAGTCCGGCATGAAAAACGCCGGCATCCCGGCCAACCGCATCGTCTTCTCCGAGAAATTCGCCTGCCCCGTCTCCGGCTTCACCATATCCGAGATCGAGCCGCGCCTCTTCTCGTTCAACGCCCCCCAGGGCGCCTGTCCAGCCTGCGACGGCCTCGGCGAGAAACTCTATTTCGATCCGCAACTGGTCGTGCCGAACGAGAATCTCTCGCTCAAGAAGGGCGCGATCGTGCCCTGGGCCAAGTCGCAGCCGCCCAGCCCTTATTATATGCAGGTGCTCGCCAGCCTGGCGAAGGCGTATGACTTCAGCCTCGACACGCCGTTCAACGACCTCAGCGAGGAACAGCGCGCGGTCATCCTCACCGGCACGCAGGGCAAGGCGATCCCGCTCACCTTCATCGACGGGCGCAAGAGCTACACCGTAAACAAGGCGTTCGAAGGCGTCGTCGGCAATCTCGAACGGCGCATGCTCTCGACCGAAAGCGCGTGGATGCGCGAGGAGCTCAGCAAATATCAGTCCGCCGCCCCGTGCGAAGTGTGCGGCGGCGCGCGCCTCAAGCCGGAGGCGCTGGCGGTCAAGATCGCCGGCGAGGACATCTCCATGTCCACCCGCCGCGCGGTCGGCCCCGCGCTCGCTTTCTTCCGCGCCATGCCGGATCATCTCAACCCGCAGCAAAGCCAGATCGCGACCCCGATCCTGAAAGAGATCGTCGAGCGCCTGGGCTTCCTCGACAATGTCGGGCTCGATTATCTCAACCTCGATCGCACCAGCGGCACCTTGTCCGGCGGCGAAAGCCAGCGCATTCGCTTGGCCTCCCAGATCGGCTCCGGCCTGTCCGGCGTGCTCTACGTGCTCGACGAGCCCTCGATCGGCCTGCACCAGCGCGACAATGACCGCCTGATCGTCACGCTCAAGCGGCTGCGCGATCTCGGCAATACCGTGATCGTCGTCGAGCATGACGAGGATGCGATCCGCACCGCCGATTATGTGATCGACATGGGGCCCGGCGCGGGCGTGCATGGCGGCGAGGTCATCGCGCAGGGCTCGCTCGAGGACGTGCTCGCCAACACCAGCAGTCTCACCGCCGATTATCTCACCGGGCGCCGCATGGTCCCGCTCCCGGCCAAGCGCCGCAAGGGCAACGGCAAGAAGCTGACGGTGAAGGGCGCGCGCGCCAACAATCTCAAGAATGTCAGCGCGTCGATCCCGCTCGGCACCTTCACCTGCATCACCGGCGTCTCCGGATCGGGCAAGTCGACCTTCACGATCGACACGCTCTACGCCAGCGCCGCGCGCCAGCTCAACGGCGCGCGCATGCTCGCCGGCCATCATGAGAAGATTGAGGGGCTGCAATATCTCGACAAGGTGATCGACATCGATCAGTCGCCGATCGGCCGCACCCCGCGCTCCAACCCCGCCACCTATACCGGCAGCTTCACCCAGATCCGCGACTGGTTCGCCGGCCTGCCGGAAAGCCAGGCGCGCGGCTACAAGCCCGGCCGCTTCAGCTTCAACGTCAAGGGCGGCCGCTGCGAGGCGTGCCAGGGCGACGGCGTGCTCAAGATCGAGATGCACTTCCTGCCCGACGTCTACGTCACCTGCGACGTCTGCCACGGCCAGCGCTACAATCGCGAGACGCTGGAGGTGAAGTTCCGCGACAAGAGCATCGCCGACGTGCTCGACATGACGGTCGAGGATGCGGTGGAATTCTTCAAGGCGGTGCCCAGCATCCGCGACAAGATGGCGATGCTGGCCGAAGTGGGCCTCGGCTACGTCAAGGTCGGCCAGCAGGCGACGACCCTGTCCGGCGGCGAGGCGCAACGCGTCAAGCTCGCCAAGGAACTCAGCCGCCGCGCCACCGGCAACACGCTCTACATCCTCGACGAGCCCACCACCGGCCTCCATTTCGACGACGTTCGCAAATTGCTGGAGGTGCTCCACGCGCTCGTCGAGCAAGGCAACACCGTGGTCGTGATCGAACATAATCTGGAGGTCATCAAGACCGCCGACTGGATCATCGACCTGGGACCTGAGGGCGGCGACAAAGGCGGCGAGATCGTCGCGACCGGCACGCCCGAACAGGTCGTGAAGGAGCCGCGCTCCTACACCGGCCACTACCTCAAGCCGCTGCTGGAGCATAAGAAAGAGGCGGTCGCGGCCGAATAGCCAACACCCCCCGTCACCCCGGCCTTGAGCCGGGGTCCCGCTTAATGCGACGGCACACAATCAAACCGCGCCGGTCCGACGCCGTCAGCCCACCTTTGCCTGCGCCACGATCCGCGCTTGTGCGTTCCCCATCCCAGCGACAATCGGAGGAACGACGATGCGAGCGGTTCGGATCTATCAATATGGCGGGCCCGACGTCCTGAAATATGAGGACGATGTGCCCGAACCCGAGATCGGCGCGGACACCGTCCTCATCCGGTCGATCGCAACCAGCGTGAACCCGATCGACTGGAAGGTGCGCTCCGGCGCCCGCCAGAAGGACTTCCCGCTGACCCTGCCCGCAATCCTCGGCAAGGATGTCAGCGGCGTGGTGACCGCGGTCGGCCGCGACGTGCGGGACTTCAAGCCCGGCGACGCCGTGATCGCAATGGCCAATGCGACCTATGCCGAGATCGTCGCGGTACCGGCTGCCTGGGTCACGCACCGCCCCGATGGGCTGGATCCGATCGACGCCGCCGCCCTCCCGCTCGTGGCGTTGACGGGCGATCAGCTCGTCCGGCGCGCCACCCAGGCCGCACCCGGCCAGACGATCCTCGTCAGCGGCGCCCTCGGCAGCGTGGGCCGCGCCGCCGTGCACAGCGCGAAGACGCTGGGCGCGAAGGTCATTGCGGGCGTCCGCGCGCGACAGCTAGCGGAGGCGGAGAGTCTGGGCGCCGATGCCACCGTGGCCATCGACGACGACGACGCAATCGCGCGGCTGGACGCCGTCGATGGCGTCGCGGATACGGTGGGGGGCGAGACCGCGGCGAAGCTGCTCGCCAGGGTCAGGCCGGGCGGCCGCTTCGGCTATGCGTCGGTGCTCCCGGAAGACGCCGCCAAAGACGCGACGGTCGCGGTAAGCCGCGTGTTCGCGCAGCCCGATCCGGCCAGGCTCCGCATATTTGCCGAAGACATGCGCGACGGCAAATTCGTCTTGCCGATCAGCCAGCGCATGCCGCTGCGTGACGCGGCCGCCGCGCATACGCTGTTGGAAAAGGGCGGGGGCGGAAAGATCGTACTGCTGCCGTGATGGGCGCGCACGGGTCCCCTGCGCATAGGACCGGGTCTCGCCTCCGCAATTCTGGATCGGCGACGAGGATCGGGCTCATCCTGCTGGGCGCCATGATCGCCGCGCACCCCGCTGGCGCGGCGCCGGGCCTGCCGGCCGAACTGACCCGCCAGCTCCCCGCCGGCTATGCGGTGCTGGGCAAGGCGCGGATCGTTGCGGGCCAGCCAAACCGCACATTCGTGATCGTCGCGCTGGGACGGCGCACCGAAACGAAAAATCGGGCGCTGCCGGCCCCGGCACGTCCGCTATTGATCTTTGCCTTGAAGGATCACCGCTACGTCCTTGCAGGCCGCAATGACCATGTCGTCCTGCGCGCCGACGAGGGCGGACAATGCGATCCGTTTCTCGACGGCAATGCGACGATCGCGACGCGCGGCCGCTATTTCACCGTCGAGAATGGCGTCGCCTGCGGCCAGCACTGGACCGATTACATCACCTTCCGGCTCGATGACCGGACGGGCGGTTTCGTCTTCGACAATGAGCGGACGGAATCATGGTCGATGAACCTGTCGCCCGTGGGAGACGCATTGGTCCGTGACGGTCCCCCATCCGTCCGGCGCGATCGCCCCGGAAAGATCACGCCGTTCGCGCGGTGGCGTCCCAGGGATTAGCGGGGCGGACGGCACGACAACGCCGGGGCGGACGGCTTCCATTTCGACGACGCGCACAAATTGCCAGATGTGCGCCATGCGCTCGTGGAGCAGGCAACACGGTGATGGTGATCGAACATAGTCAGGAGACCATCAAGACGGTCAATGGAACCATCGATCTTGGCCCCGAAGACGGCGACAAGCCTGTCCTAAACTTGTCGAAGGTGGGAGAGATCGTCGCGACCGGCACGCCCGAGCAGGTGGTGAAGGAACCGCGGTCTTATACCGGGCACCACCAAGCCGCTGCTGGAGGATAAGCGCGAGGCCGTGGCAGCGGAGTAAGATCCCCCTCCCGCTTGCGGGAGGGGTTAGGGGAGGGGCGGCCCCCTCTCTCCGCGGTCATGCCAGCGAAGGCTGGCATCTCACGAAGCAATGATACTGCGCGGCTTACCAAGTTCTTGGCGCCATCAGCTTAAGCGCGACTCCCGGTTATACTTGGTTCATTTGCATCGATATTCGGATTATTAATTAGACGATCGGCTCGATCCACCATCTTGACGGCCGCCCATAATTGACGTTCTGTGCCCGTAACGGCTCGGGGGCGAGCCGGTAAAAAGGGGGGGATATCATGAAGATCGCTTATGGCGCGCTTGCGCTGTCGCTTGTGCTCGCGTTGCCGGCTTCGGCGCAGCAGGCCATCGTCATTGGGGCACCGCAAGGCAACGTGCTGCGCGCGGGCACCGAGGTGCCGATGAAGATGTCGGAAGAACTGACCACGCTCGGCAAGCATCTCAAAGTTGGCCAGCGCTTCGAGGTGGAGACGGCCGAGCCCATCTCACTCAACGGTCGCGTCGTCATTCCGGCCGGCACCCATGGGACGGGTGAGGTCACCAGCGTGCGCAACAAGGGCATGTGGGGCAAGTCCGGCAATATTGAGGCGCGCGTCCTCTATCTGCGCGCAGGCGATCGTCAGATCCGCATGTCGGGCACGCTCAACGACAAGGGCGTGACCGGCACGGGCGCAGTAGTGGGTTCGGTCGTGCTGCTGCCCCTCGCGGGCTTTTTCATGACGGGCACCAGCGCCAGAATCCCGACCGGCGCGCCGGTCAAGGCCTTCCTGGACGAGGATGTGCCGGTGACCTTTGCGGATGCGGCGCCCGATGCGGGAATCGTTGTCGCCGCGGCGCAGGGGATTTCGGCTGCGCCAGCGGTGCCGCAGCAGTAGCTGGAATATCAGAACGAGGTGGTGGTGCGTGAATAGTTGATAAGGCCGAACTCGACCTATAAATCAAACCGGCCGTATTCGCTCTCGTAGACAAAAGTGCTAAAGGCGGTAGCCATGGTCCATAATTACACTCCCATAGTTCGTTGGAAGCAGGGCGAGCGAAGGGGTATTTGTCAACTTCAGCCAACGGCAAGAACTGGCGTCTTCCCGTTATTTCAGGTCGGCCCTGATCAATATCGCGAACCCACCAGCAAAAGCAAAGTCGGAGTGACCGCAGCTCAAGAGCTGGCCAATGAACTGAAGGCGTGCTGGGGTACCGCGGCGTTTTTTCTGGATGCATCTGCTCTTGCTGTGCCGACAGGCGTGGCCCACCATCCTATCACTGATATCGCAGCCGCTGCTCGTGCCATCGGCCTCACCCTCACACCCGTGTCATCTTTAGGCGCACCATCCGCATACCAAGCCGCTATTCGTGCTATCCACGCAACAGACGGGCGAGGCGCAGCGTTGAGAGTAGACTTAGCTGAATTTACATCAGCTAATACTTGGGCTTCAAGTTGGCTTCTGCCGTTACCAGTAACAGATTTGATCGCGGATTTCCGATCATCGATCGGCCTTGTGGCATCGATGGGCCCGGCGGTCGCGGACGTATTCAAGAAGCTTCATTCCGGCAGCAGTTGGCGCACAGTCACGATTGCAGGCACGAGTATACCCGGCGATTTCAGCGGTTACTCCGCAGGCCTGCATCTTATCAAGCGGACCGAGTGGGCTTTGTGGAAGGCTCTCGTTGCCGCAAAACTGCCCTATCGCCTAGATTACGGTGACTATATGACGGTTTCGCTTGCCGCGCCTCCGTCAGCGATCGCTTGGGGCTATCCCATAAATGCCAAGTATACCCTGCCCGATGACTTCCTGATTTGCCGCGGAATTAAAACAACCGGCCGAGGAAGCATCGATATGGCACCGCAGTTGGTAGGGCACGCCAAAAGCATTGTCGGATATTCTCATCGGCATCGCATCCAAAACTGCTGGGCCGACGATACGATAGATAAGATGGCGGCTGGAACGGAAAGTCCCGGAAGCCTCGAAACTTGGGTGCGATTAAGCGTGAACCGGCACATCGAGCGAGTTCGCATCGATTTGCCGTAGCCAATTTGATCGCTGCTTTAGAGCCGATCTTACTCCTAATCGCAAACTCATCAGATCGAGCTCCGTCGCTAAGCGCTCGTGCATCCGTCCTACGGGTTTGGATCGGATACCGCTCGCCAGATCGTGCTCCTCGAGAAGCCTTAGGGCTTCTTCACGCCACAGCAGCCTCGCTAAAATCAGAGCATCTATCCCGGGATTGCTCCGAGCAGCACGTCGCTCCCGGATTTCCAACGTACCATCAATCGCTGTACGAACAATCAAAGCGCCCCACCAGCGGGGGATGATATCTTTGGCCTTTCTCAAGTGTTTTTCCGTTGTCACTAAGTAGAGCCGGTCGAATACCAAGCCGTATATTTCCGCCTGGTCGGGAAGACGTGCTAGCGTGTCTCTCTCACTTTTCAACTCGAAGCCGGTTAACTCTCCGTTTATAACGGCTACATCTATCCTCACAGTTCCTGACCATATGCCCATCTCTTCGACAACGGACGTGTCGCCGTCGCCGCGATGCTGTTCCTCAAGCAGCGCTAATAGCGCTCGTCTCACATCTCGATCTCGCATGTACTCGCCCGGAATGCTGCTATAGGCACCGCCCGCAGAATCGTCGATTTGTGTATTAAAATCAATAGCATCCGACGGGCGCTAAGTGACTCCATTCATTGGAGAATCAAGATTGAGGCGGGCTTCAACAGAGCGTTACGGGAACACTATCCTTAACTTTCAGCCGTGTTGGGTGCGTCGAATTGCAAGCCAGCCATAACCGGCGGATCGTTGGCGCGCACCACCGCTTCACCGCTCCGATCCATCACATTGGAAGAAAAATTCCAGCCGTTTGGTATTGGCGGTCTGAAGTTAAGGGGACACTATACTTAATTCCGATCCGGGGGAATTCCGGGTCCGGTCACCCCGCACCTCAGCGCTTGGTGATATGTCGCGCAGGCTGATAAGCTCGATCTGTGACCAGCCCCTACCGGCCTGAATTCGAAGCAGCGCTCGGCCTTTTCGCCCAGGTGAGCGCGGCGATGCGCGCGCGGGGGTTTACCCGGCCGGTTTTGGTGGGTGGTGCCGCAGCGGAATATTATACCGGCAGCATGCTCGCCACCGGCGACTTCGATCTCTGCTCGCCCGTGCAGGCCGAGCTGGAGGAAGAGATGCAGCGCCACGGCTTCATCAAGCCATCCGGCCCCGGCATGGCGACCCGTGGCTGGATCCATCCGGCGCTGCACTTGGGCTTCGAGGTGGTTGCCGACGTGCCCATGGATGGCAACGTTGATCGCGACCACATCCTCCTCGTCGAGAATTTCGACACCGATGGGGCCTTTGCGATCATCGCGGTCGAAGATCTGATCGCGGATCGCATGGGCCAATATGCGTCGGGCACGGCGCGCGACCGCATCGATCAGGCGCGCTTGCTGCTGCGGCTTAACCCGGACGTCGATAAAGGGTATCTGGATCGGCGTATCCGTGAGGAAAGCTCTGGCGATTATGGCATCTCGGACATCGAAGGCTGACACGAAAGACTGGACCGGCCCGCGCCTGAATCATGCGGACTATGCCGCGCGCCTTGCCGCGCGCCGCGCCCAGATCGATCCCGGCGAACCTCCCCGCAACGCCGGAACGCGGCGAACGCCCAGCAAGCGCGCGCTGCTCAAGGCGATCGAGGAGAGCGGCGGCACTTGGTAAACGCCGCCGCAAAGTCGGCGCCGCCCCTCCTCAGGCGAAGGGGACGTTGACGTCGTCTTGCCCGCCAGGCCCACCCCTGTTAATTCGCGTCTGTCGGAAAAGGCAGCCTTGGTTTGGTAAGCCCAAGGCCTTTCGGTAACGAAAGTCTGGTCTTTGGCCTCGTGCCTCGGATCCCCGCGACGAACATCGGCCACCATCCAGGTGGCTGTGCGTTCGTCGGCGCGGGTCTCAGGGTTCGGGAAACGCTCCGGTCGAACATCGACATGGAGCTGAATCGTGCCAATATTCCCTATTCCCCGCTTGCGCCTGTTACGGTCGCAAGCCTTCCACGCCGCCGTGACTGGGACGTCGCTATGAACCGGCCCCTCATCGTCATCTTCGCGGCGATCTGCCTCGATGCCGTCGGGATCGGCCTGATCTTCCCGATCCTGCCGCGCCTGATTGAGGACGTCACCCACGCCGGCAATGTCGCGGCCTATATCGGCATCCTCGCCGCGCTCTATGCGGCGATGCAGTTCGTGTTCGCGCCCGTGCTTGGCGCGCTGAGCGATCGCCTCGGCCGCCGGCCCGTTTTGCTGCTGTCGCTGGGCGGGGCGGCGATCAACTATGTGCTGATGGCGCTGGCGCCGTCGCTGTGGCTGCTGGCGATCGGCCGCGCCATCGGCGGACTGACGAGCGCCAACATCTCGGTCGCGAGCGCCTATATCACCGACATCTCGCCGGAGGCGCTGCGCGCGAAACGCTTCGGCCTGTTCAACGCGATGTTCGGCATCGGCTTCATCCTCGGCCCGGTCCTGGGCGGGCTGCTCGGCGACCATTGGCTGCGGTTGCCGTTCATCGCGGCGGCCCTGCTCAACGCGGGCAATTTCCTGCTCGCCTTCTTCGTCCTGCCGGAATCGCGCACGCCCAGCCGCGAGAACATCGACCTCGCCGCGCTCAATCCGCTGCGGCCGCTACGCTGGGCTTTCTCGATGCAGAGCCTGACGCCTGTGATCGCGATCTTCTTCGTCCTGAGCGCCACCGGCGAAGTCTATGGGACGTGCTGGGCGCTGTGGGGCAATGACATGTTCCAGTGGAATGGGCTGTGGATCGGCCTGTCGCTCGGCACCTTCGGCCTGTGCCAGGCCCTGGCGCAGGCCTTCCTGCCGGGGCCGACCGTCACATTGCTGGGCGAGCGCCGCACCGTCTTGGCCAGCATCGCCGGTGCCTGTGTTGCGCTGACCGCCATGGCTTTCGTCACCCACGGCTGGATGGTGTTCGCGATCATGCCGATCGTCGCATTGTCCGGCGTCGGCAGTCCGGCCCTGCAATCGCTCGCCACCCGGCTCGTCGACGAGAGCCGCCAGGGCCAGTTCCAGGGGGTGTTGGCATCCGCGATGAGCATGGCGTCGATCGTCGGGCCGCTGGGCTTCTCGACCATCTACTTCGTCGTGCGCGATCGCTGGCCCGGTGCGATCTGGCTGTCGGCGCTGGCGGTCAACGCCATCGCGGTGCCGCTCGTGCTCACCCTGCGGTTCAAGCCGGCCGGGACCTCCGCCGCACCACAGTGACCGTGGTTGACGGGCGCGCGCAACGATTTGGCACGCTGCGCTTGCGGGTCGGTCGGCATAGTGGCTCAAGCGATCGAAGAATTCTACGACCACGCCGAAGCTCGCTTGGAATAAGACAGCCGTGCGGGCGCATCACGACCTTGAGGCCCAAGCGAAAGGCGCGCCTTTATGCCCTCTCCCGATCCGAATATTCTCATCGCCGGCGCCTCGCGCGGTCTCGGTCTGGCGCTGGCGGCCGAATTCCTCGCCCGCGGCTGGCATGTCATCGGCACCGTCCGCGGCGCGGATCGTACCGATCTCCATGACCTTGCCGATCGCCACCCCGATCGCGTCGAGATAGCGCCGCTCGACATTACCGATCCCGCGCAGATCGCCGCATTAGATACCCGCCTCGCCGGTCGCACGCTCGACATGCTGTTCGTCAACGCCGGCGCCACCACCCACGACCCGCAGGTGACAATGGGGCATGTCACCGACGACGAATTCGCGCAGGTCATGGCCACCAACGTGCTCGGCCCGATGCGCGTGATCCAGGCGCTGGCGCATCGAGTGCCGGCGGGCGGCCTGATCGGCGCCATGTCGTCCGGCCAGGGCAGCATCGCCAATAATGAGAATGGCCGCGGCGAGATTTATCGCAGCAGCAAGGCCGCGCTCAACATGGCGCTGCGCAGCTTCGCCGCCCGCGACGCCGCCGGCGGCCGCGCCGTCGTGGCGATGGCCCCCGGCTGGATCCGCACCGATCTCGGCGGCGCGTCCGCACCCTTCACGATGGAGGAAGCGATCCCGATGGTCGCTGACACCCTCCACGCGGCGCGCGCGACCCCGGGCATGCACTATCTCGACCGCTTCGGCGCGACCGTGCCCTGGTGAGTGTGCGCTGAAAGATACACGTTGATCGTCCAGACGGCGACCAGAGCGTCGATCCGCAGACGACGGTCCTTAGTCATAAGCGAGCTATACGAATACCGAGGATAGCGCGGAAGGGCGCGGCATCGCAGCCATGCAGGCAGCGGATGGATCTTATCCGAAATCGCACACTACGCAGCCGCCGCCGGACAGCAGACATAGGGGTGGCCGGAGCGGACGTTCCGGCGTGAACCTTCACGGGAGTATGCTGTCATGGTTGACGAAAACGGCCCCCATTATTTCGTGGCGTTCCAGACGCCCGGCCCGAACTGGGTGCAGAATGTGCCCTATAACGAGCAGCCCGAATTCATGGCCCATGTCGGCTACATGACCGAGCTGCAGGCGCGCGGGCTGACCGTGATGAGCGGGCCCTTCATGAAGGAAGCGGGCGGCCTCAACGGCGTGCTCGACGATGGCGGCATGACCATCTTTCGCGCGGCCGATCTGGCCGAGGCGACGCGCATCGGCACCGACGACCCAACGGTCAAATCCGGCATGCTGAACGTCGCGGTGAGGATGATGTGGGTGCCGTTCCACGAATGATCGCGGCGGGCTGGCCATGCGATCGGCCGCCACCGCGACGAATAACTCTTATCCGCCGAAGCCGCCTTATCGCGCGGCGATGCAGGGCCATCTCCCGTCCGAAGGGAGCACATCCGCCCCCCAACAAGGACCAGAGACATGAACCGACTCCAAGGCAAGATCGCCGTCGTCACCGGCGGCAGCAGCGGCATGGGCCGCGCGACCGCGGCGCAATTCGTGGCGGAGGGCGCTACGGTGATCGTCACCGGCCGCCGCCAGGACAGGATCGATGCGACGATTGCCGAGATTGGCGGCGCGATTGAGGGCTTTCAGGGCGACATTGCCGATCTCGCCGATCTGGAGCGGCTGCGCGCCTATATCGCCGAAAAGCATGGCCGCATCGACGTGCTCTTCGCCAACGCCGGCGGCGGGTCGCTGGGTGCGTTCGGAACGGTGAGCGAAGCGGATTTCGACCGCACCGTGGCGATCAACCTGAAGGGCACCTTCTTCACGGTGCAGACGTTGCTGCCGCTGATCGTGGACGGCGGATCGATCATCCTCAACGGATCGATTGCGGGCAGCCTCGGCATGCCGGCCTTCACCGTCTATTCGGCGACCAAGGCGGCGATCCGATCCTTCGCCCGCACCTGGACCAAGGATCTCAGCGCGCGTCGCATCCGCGTCAACACGCTCGCGCCCGGCACGATCATCACGCCGATCATGACCGAGCAAGCGGGCTTCAGCGAGGAACAGCGCGACGCTTTCTATGCACAATTCGCGAGCGAGACGCCACTGGGTCGCAATGGTGATCCCAGCGAGATCGCATCCGTCGCAACCTTCCTCGCCTCGGCCGAAAGCAGCTTCGTCACCGGCGTCGAGCTCCACGTCGACGGCGGCTACGCGCAGGTGTGAGCGGCGGGGGCGGAGAGAAGGAGCGCCGACTTTCCCGACCCTCCAACCCTCGTCATGCTGAACTTGTTTCAGCATCCATGGTGCAGCAGGCGCTGCGCTGCGGGGAGAGATGGATGCTGAAACGAGTTCAGCATGACGATTGGGATAAGGGCGCGGTCCGTGCCGCCGCCGCCCCCCGTCATAAAGCTGGCGACCGCCCCGAAACCCTCTAAGCTGGAGCCGATCCATGACAGTCGGGACCGAGCGATTGAGCGACCAGTTCCAGGCACTTCGGCTGTTCGTCCAGATTGCGCGGTTGGGCAGTTTCTCCAAGGGCGCGCGCGAGTTGCGCCTGTCGCAGCCGACTGCGTCGCGGATCATCGCGGTGCTGGAGGAGCAATTGGGCGTGACCCTGTTCGCCCGCTCCACCCGCGCGCTGACGCTCACCGATGCCGGTTCTGCCTATCTCGCGCGCGTGCGGCCGATCCTCGAATCGCTCGAGGACGCGGCCAACGAGGTCCGCAGCACCGACGATCTGCGCGGCACGCTGCGGATCGCAGTCGCCTCGATCATCGCCTCGCGCGCGATCGTCCCCCTGCTCGGCGGCTTCGCCGCGCGCCATCCGCATCTGAAGATCGAACTGCTGATCGACGACCGGCGGCAGGACCTGATCCAGGACGGCATCGACGTCGCGATCCGCTTCGGCAAACTGCCCGATTCCAGCGCGATCGCGCGGCTGATCGGGCGTTGGCCCTTGGTCGTCGCCGCCGCGCCGGCCTATCTGGAGGCGCACGGCACCCCTGATACGCCCGAGGCGCTGGCCGATCATGCCTTCGTGATCGCCGGCCCGGTCGCGGGCCGGGAATTGCTGTTCCGCCGCGGCAATCGCGAAGTGAGCGTGCAACCGCAGGGGCAGGTGGCGATCAACGGCGCGGAAGTGGCCGTGAGCGCCGTCCGCGCCGGGCTCGGCATCGCGGTCGCCAGTCTGCCGGCCTTCGCCGAGGATCTCGACAGCGGCGCGCTGGTGCGGCTGCTGCCCGACTGGGCCCTGGACGAGATTGAGGCGCACGCCTTGTTCGCCAGTGGCCAATCCGTCCGCCCTGCCGCCCGCGCCTTCGTGGATCACCTCCTGCAGCAATTGCGCGCGGACCCCGGCTAGAGCGTGATGACTTAGTATGAACCATTCGTCTCGAGTGCGATCGAGCTTGTCGAGAGCGCCTATCGAGAGATGCCTGCCTCTGCCGGCATAACGGCTGAAGCGTCCGACGCCGCAGAAGTGCCCGCCCACCAGCCCGATCGTCTTGACATTTGTACGTGTAAAGCGTACACTCCTGCCCCAGATCAACGCGGGCCAAAACATCATGCCCCGCTCAATCCCCGGCTCTTTCTCAGATGTGGCTGTGAAACAACGACACCCAAATTGGGCGGACCCGCCGCGCAACGCCGCCCCGCACCGATCGTCACACACCCCAAATCATCAAGTTCGTTTCCGGTGTTTTTTATTTTCGAGTCACCGGCGGCGTCCGGTCGGGGCGGCCCTGTGGCTCAGCCGCATCGCCCCTCGCGCGTGCCGGTAATCACCCCGGTCGCGTCCATTGGGCGGCCGCCGGCATCCGCATGGGCCTTCACATCGATCCGCAGCGTGCTGTCGTCATAGCGCCCCTCGCCCGTGGCGGAGAAGATCAGGCCTTTCTTGTCGCGTTCGCAGCCGCCTGCGAACGCGATCTTCCCGTCCGCATAGGTAAAGCGATCCATTTTGCAGTTGTCCCCCGTGCCAGGCATCAGCACACGGTTGAGAACAGCCTGGGTCATGGCGACGTCGCAAAACGCTTCCGTGCTGTGCTCGGCCAAGGGCTCCGCCACCGGGGCGCCGTTCACGCGCTCGATCCGGAAGTCATAGGTCAACGCCCAATGCCACTTCTGCGCAGCAGGCGCGGCGGCCGCCGCCGTACCGATCGCCGCTGCCAGCAGGGCCAGGGTCTTTATGCCGCGCATGCCTGAATCTCCCGTTCGCGTTCGTCCCGGTCCGCAAGACGATAGGCGCGCCAGCATTCTCGGTTATCCGCCCGGGCGTGACAAGGCAGCACAGGCAACGCGCTGCGCGTCCTCCATGCCGGCATGCGCATCTTTCCCACCCCGCATCGTCGCACAAGTCGCTCTATCAGGCGCGGCGGCGGATCACGTTCGCGCCGCCCCTCGGAACGCCCGCCCGCCTTTCCCGTTCTGCTCCGGATAGCGGAGAGGAATGACGTGGAGATTGTGAAGCTGCCTGTCGGCACGGCCGCCCCGGCCGATGCCGATTGCATCCGCGTTCAGGAATTGCCCGACGGCGCCTTCGCGCTCGAGGGCAATTTGCTGGCGCCGCCCGATGCGGAGGATATTTCGGAATCGGTCAGCCTGATCGCGATCGATCCCTATCCCAGTTACGAGGCGGCCGAATCCGCCGGGCTGGCATGGGCGCATGGCTGCAAGGTAGCCGTGCTGCACGTCGCGCGTTCGGACGGCACCACCCCGCTGCCCGACCCCGGGGAATAAGCGCAAGGGCCAGGCCGATCGGCCCGGGGCGCGGCCGCGGGATCAGTCGATCTCGCGATGCGGCAGGCCCGACAGGCGTACGAGCGTCCGGCCCAGTTCGCGGTGTGGGCCCGGCTCCGGGCTCCATCGCTCCAGCAGCCTGTATCCCGCGTCGCTCACGCTTTCGAAGAGCCACGTCTGACCATCCATCCCATGGCGGCAATTGACCCCCGGCGCATCCAGCGCGCGCGTGCGGGTCACCGCCTCCCGCAGCCGGGCGATGTCCGCCCGCGTCAAGGCGCGATCGACGCGATGCTTGATCGCGAGGCCTTCGCCATCATCCCACAGCACCGCGCCTGTCAGCCGCACGGGCCGGTTCCGCGCCCAGACGATCCGCACGACGATATTCTCGTAGCGGCTCGTCAGGAAGATGAACCGCAGCGCCCCCGCGCCCGGCGCGCGAGCAGCGGATTTCGCCGAAAAGAGCGCGGGTTCGCCCAGCGCCGTCAGATAGGGCGCCACCTGCGCATTCAGTCCGTCGGTGGCCATGAAATCCCGGGTCGGCCATTCCAGCCAGCTGTGGAAACATAATCGCGTATCCTGCGGCGCTTGCGGTGGCAGATAGCGCGGCAGCGGCGCCGCGGCTGATAGTGGCTCTCCTGCCAGGAGCATCGGAAGCGATGCGAACAGGGCCGGGAAAAGGGCTGATCGTGTCACGTCATGTCCATCCGGGAGAGAAACGGAACGCGCCATACCGCCAGGCCGCCCGCCCAGAATTGCCGGCCGGTCGGGCGACGTCAATCCATCCCGCGTCCCTGCCAAAGCGGGCATCGCCACGGCCCTGGCGATCCCCCGTCCGGCGCCACGCTTTGCAGGCGAAATCCGGGGCGAAGGCCGCTACATCATGGCGCCATGCCCTTCGTCAGTATCACGCGTCTGCGCGTCCGCTCGATCCGCTTCCTGCCCGCTTTCTTCCTCCATGCGCGCCGCACGAGCGCGCAGGCGGAACATACCGACGGATTCCTGGCCGGCGGACTGAAACCCGACCGGCGCTGGACCTTCTGGACGATGACCTTGTGGCGCGATCAGGCGGCGATGCGCGCCTATATCGCCAGCGGCGATCATCTCCGCGTGATGCCGAAGCTGATGCACTGGTGCGACGAGGCAAGCGTGGTCCATTGGGATCAGCGGGGCGACGCTTTGCCCGATTATAGCGAAGCGGCGCGCCGCATGCGCAGCGAGGGTCGCCCGTCCAAGCTGCACCGGCCGAGCGCGCACCACGCCGATCTAAGCTTCGCCGAGCCGGACCAACGTGGCCCCATGCAGCTCACGCCGGCGCGCCGGGGCGCCCCCGCTTGACCCGCGCGGCCCGCTGTCCAAGATCGGCTTACCCAGCGGGAGCAGCGACGTGACGGCGGGACCGGCACCCTATCCTTACCAGGATTTGTCCCCGACGACGCGCACCGCGACGATCGCCATATGGGCCTATCTGGTTGCCGACACGGTGCTCGGGCTGGGGTTATTCTATCACCGCGTGCTGGACCCGACGCCCTTGCCGCCGGGCCTTGCATCATTGGTCCTGCCGCTGGCATTTTTGACGCTGTGCCTGACCGTGGCGGCGTTCGCGATCGTCCAGAGCTGGATCTATCAGGCGAGCCGGAACGCCCACGCTCTGGGTGGCGATCTCACCATCACGCCGGGCTGGGCCGTGGGCGCGTTCTGGGTGCCGCTGCAGCATATCGAAAAGCCGCTCAAGGCGATGCAGGAGACCTGGCTGGCGAGCCATCATGGCCGGGACTGGAAATCGCACCGCGCGCCGCGGCGGCTGGACCTCTGGCGGGCCTTGTGGCTGGCGGTGCTCGTGGCCAAGACGCTGGCGCTGTGGGTGGGGGAGAAACAGTCGGTACTGAGCGGCTATTTCTACCTTGCCGACGTGCTGTGCAACGTGCCGCTCTGCCTGCTCTTCCTGTCGATCATGCGGCAGGTGTCGGTCGCGCAGCGGATCACGCACGGGCAGGTCCCTGCCGCCGCCGCCGCCGAACCCCGCTCGATCGGCCGCTATCGCGATCTCGGCGGGTGGACGCGCATCGCGACGGTCATGGTGGCGCTGCACATGTTTCCGCCGGCCCTGGCCGCGGGCTATTTCTACTATCATGACGTGCTGATGCGGACCCCGATCGATCCGACCATGGCGGGTTTCGCCGATCTGCTGACCTGGTGGCCCCTGCTGTGGGCGCTGGCGACAATGGTCGTCATCGGCTGCTGGATCTATCGCGCGAGCGTGAATGCGCATGCACTGGCCAGCGGCCTGACGATCGGCCCGGGCTGGGCGGTCGGCTGGTTCTTCATCCCGATCGCGCACCTGTTCAAGCCGTTCGACGCGATGAAGGAAACCTGGCTGGCGAGCCATCATCCGCGCGATTGGGCGACGCGGTCGCCGCCCGTCCTGTTATTGACGTGGTGGGGTTTGTGGGTGGCGGTGCTGAGCCTGCACAATCTGTCGGGCTATATGTTCGAACGGAATTACACGCTCGCCACGAAGCTGGCCTTTGCCGAGGGCCTGCTCAACATACCGCTCTGCCTGGTGCTGATCGCCGTTGTCCGGGCGGTGGCGGCGGCGCAGCGCCGGGCGGCGGCTTGACGGTCGCCCATCAACCCGCTTGAAGGCCCTGTCCGCTCGGTATGCGCGGCATAAAAGGGGCCCGCCATGTATCAGTATCGGGATTTGTCGCGCATCACCCGCGTCGCGACGGTGACGTTATGGGCCTATATGGCGGTACAGCTGATCTTCGGCATGCTCGATTACATGCAGAATATGATGCGCCTGCCCTCGCTGAACCGGCCCGGTATCGGGATCACCGAAGTTGTCGGCCTGCTAAGCTTTGTGGTGCTGATCGCGACCGTGATCATCGTCGGACGCTGGATCTACATGGCCAGCGCCAATGCCCATACGATCGCTCCCGATCTGCAGATCAAAGCGGGCTGGGCCGTGGGATGGTATTTCATTCCCGTCGCGAACCTCTTCAAGCCGTTCCAGGGCATGAAGGAAATCTGGCTGGCGAGCCGCTTCGGCCTCAATTGGCAATCGCATACGGCTCCGTCGCACCTGCGCGCCTGGTGGGCGATGTGGCTTATCACGAACATTGTCGGCAATATCGCGTTTCGAACCGCGGATCGTTATCCTGGGCCTAGCGCGGTATGCAGCCTGATTCAGGGCGTGATCGAGGTACCCCTTTCGCTGATCCTGATCCGGATCATGCGCGAAATCGTTCGCGGCCAGGACGCCACCCGCAATCAGGACGTCTTCGCCTAGCCGATACAGGCGGGGCCTTTGTCCAACCGCCGCCGCCCTGATACACGGCCGGCGCCGTTCCGATCCCGTATCCCACCGCGCGATAGCTTTATTTTACACGGCTGCACCCGAAGCCAAAGCTGGCGGGTTTATTCAGCATTCGCAACACCATAACCGCCTGCGGCAGCGGCATTCTCCTGGTTTCGGGAATGCTTTGCCGTGTCTGTGGGGATGGATGCTGGAGAGGATCATCTATGAAGATTTACATTATCGCCGCCGTCGCGGCCGCGCTCGGAACGGGCGCGATGGCGCAGCAGGAACAGCGCGGATCGCATAACCCGATCGTGAAGGACAGTCAGGTTCATTCTGTCCCCGCCCCGGCGCGCGGAAGCAGTTCCTTCACCGAGCAGCAGGCGCGTGGCCGCATCGCCAAGGCGGGTTTCACAAAGATCGGCGACTTGCGCAAGACCGAAGCCGGAAGCTGGCAAGGCCAAGCGACCCGCCGTGGCAAGGCGATGGTCGTGACGCTGGACTATAAAGGCAATGTCACCGCCCGTTAATCCCCGCATCAAGGAGTAGATCTTATGTCACGGACTATCACGCGACTATTCGACGATTATGCGGACGCCCAGACGGCTGTCACCGAACTAGAACGACTTGGCGTTTCCCATAGCGACCTCAGCATTGTCGCCAATAATGCCGATGCCAAACCTGGCCACGATGGTGACCATGATGTCACCGATGTAAACGATCATGGCGATGTCAGCCGTGGTGCATCCACGGGTGCCGTTCTGGGTGGCGTCGGCGGACTTCTGGCGGGGTTGGGCTTGCTTGCGATCCCCGGTCTCGGCCCCATCGTTGCAGCGGGTTGGCTGGCGTCAACGGTTGCGGGCGCAGCGATCGGCGGCGTCGGCGGCGCCGCTACGGGCAGCCTGGTCGGCGCATTGAAGAATGCCGGCCACACCGAGGACGAGGCCAATGTCTATTCCGAAGGCGTGCGCCGCGGTGGTACACTCGTCAGCGCCAAGGTGGACGACCAGATGGTTGGCGAGGCCGAGGCGATTCTGGACGGCAATCGCGGTGTAACCGCAGCGACCCGCGGACCGGTGTACCGCGAAGCCGGCTGGAACCGTTTTGACGAAGCAGCCGCGCCTTACAGCGCGGAAGAGATGGAGCGCGACCGCGCGGCCTATCGTCGCGAACCGTCTGTCCTGTAACTCTCTGCGGAGACCGTGCCCTGGTGGCCGGTCTCCGCTTTGACCCGGCGGGAGGCCGCGCAATCGCGGTCGCCCCGCCCTTTACAAAATCAACGGTGATACCCCACACGCTGCCCACTGTTGATGGGCCGGCGCCGGCAAGCGTTCGGGCTGTCAGGATGGGGAAGAGGAGTGGGCATGAAGACCAGGTTGATCGGGATATCCGCGGTCTATTGGCTTGGTGCCCTGATGCTGCTGGGCCTCATCACCATTCTTCATGGCGATTGCGCGGTTTCCGACGCGGCGATTCAGCAGTGTGACGCCGAAAAGCAGCGGATCAGCGTGTGGGGCCTCATCCTGGCGTCCGTCCTCTATTGCGTCATTCTCTATCGGGTTGCCCGCCGCGGCGACTGATGCCGGATGCCGGATGCCTGACCTGAGACGGGATAGTGCCTCTCCGGTTGCTCCGCCGCGTTGCGAGCCGTAAAGCCGCGCCGCTATGGCCGCGCCAATCATCATCGCCGTTCCCAAGGGCCGCATCCTGAAAGAGGTGATGCCGCTCTTCGCCCAAGCGGGAATCGTTCCCGAACCGGCCTTTGCCGATGAGGATAGTCGTGCGCTCCGCTTCGCCACGAACCGCGCCGACATCGGGCTGATCCGGGTGCGTGCGTTCGACGTGGCGACCTTTGTCGCGCACGGCGCAGCCCAATTGGGCATCGTCGGATCCGATGTGCTGATGGAATTCGATTATTCCGAACTTTACGCGCCCGTCGACCTGGGTATCGGCCATTGTCGGCTGAGCGTTGCCGAGCCCCAGGAGCTGGCCGCGCGCGACGATCCGCGCGACTGGAGCCACGTCCGCGTGGCCACGAAATATCCCAACGTCACCCGCCGCCACTTCGAGGCGCGAGGCGTTCAGGCGGAATGCGTCAAACTGAATGGCGCGATGGAGATTGCCCCGGTGCTGGGATTGTCGAGCCGCATCGTCGATCTGGTCTCCTCTGGCCGCACGCTGGCCGAGAACGGCCTGGTGGAGGTGGAAACGATCGCTCAAGTAAGCGCCCGCCTGATCGTGAATCGGGCGGCGTTCAAGACGCGGGCGCGCGATGTATTGCCTCTAGTCGAAGCCTTCCGCGATGCCGCCGGAGGCGCACGTGCAGCTTAGCGCCCTCTTGCGCGATCCGTTGGTACGGGGCGGTGTCGAAGCACATGGCCGCCCGCGCGCTTCGACGTTGCTCTGCGCGAACGGGGCAGGAACCCTATTACGTACATGTAAGGGGGCGGACGCATGATCCGCCTCGATGCGTCGGGCGCGGACTTTGAGCCCGCCTTCGCGGCGCTCGTCGACGCGCGCCGGGAGGCGGATGGCGATGTTTCGCGTGACGTGTCGACGATCATTCGCGCCGTCCGGGTCGCCCGGGACCGCGCGTTGCAGGATTATACCCGCGATTTCGATGGCCACGATCTGGATAAGACCGGCTGGGATGTGAGCCGGGCCGAGCGCCGGGCCGCTCTGGACAGCCTCGATCCAACGCTACGCGCGGCGCTGGAGCTCGCGGCGGATCGCATCGCCGTCTATCATCGGGATCAGAAGCCGGCCGACCGGGACATGACGGATGCGGCGGGCGTCCGGCTGGGCGCGCGCTGGAATGCGGTGGATGCCGCCGGACTCTATGTGCCTGGAGGGCGCGCGGCCTATCCCTCGACCGTGCTGATGAACGCGATTCCGGCGCGCGTCGCCGGCGTCGCGCGGGTGACGATGGTGACGCCGACCCCGAATGGCGAGATCAATCCGCTCGTGCTCGCCGCTGCGGAAATTGCGGGCGTCGATGAGATCTGGCGCGTTGGCGGCGCCCAGGCGATCGCCGCTATGGCCTATGGCACGGCGCGCATCCGTCCGGTCGACGTGATCGTCGGCCCCGGCAATGCCTGGGTGGCCGAGGCCAAGCGGCAATTATACGGGGTTGTCGGGATCGATATGGTCGCCGGCCCGTCGGAAATCGTGGTCGTCGCCGACGGGGACAATGATCCCGCCTGGATCGCGGCAGATCTGTTGAGCCAGGCGGAGCATGACCCGACCAGCCAATCCATCCTGTTCACCGACGACGCGGGCTTTGCCGGCGCGGTCGAGCAGGCGATCGGGACACAACTCGCTGGCCTCAGCACGCGTGACGCGGCCGCCACGGCGTGGAACGACAATGGTGCTATCATCGTGGTACCGTCGCTGGCGGCGGCATTGCCGCTGGTCGATCGGCTCGCGCCGGAACATCTCGAACTCGCGGTCGATGACCCCGAGGCTTTGTTTGCCAAGATCCGCCACGCCGGATCGGTCTTCCTCGGTCGCTACACGCCCGAGGCTGTTGGAGATTATGTTGCAGGTCCTAATCACGTCCTTCCCACCGGCCGCCGCGCGCGTTTTGCGTCCGGCCTCTCCGTGCTCGATTTCATGAAGCGGACCAGCTTCATCGCTTGCGACCGGGCGGCCCTGGCCGCGATCGGCCCGGCTGCGGTCGCACTCGCGCAGGCAGAGGGCTTGCCGGCCCATGCCGCATCCGTGGCGATCCGGCTGTGATGCGCCCCGGCGGACGATCGCGCTCGCGTTCCGCGGCGCGGCTGGCGGCGGTCCAGGCCCTGTATCAGCAGGAAATGGAGGGCACGCCGATGGCGCGGTTGCTCGACGAATTTCACCAGCATCGACTGGGTGCGACGATCGAGGACATCGAATATACCGACGCAGAAGTGGATTTCTTCGATGATGTCGTGCGCGGTGTCGATGCCCGTCGCGACGAAATCGACGCGGCCCTGACCAAGCGGCTGAGCGCCGGCTGGAGCCTGGCGCGGCTCGATCGCCCGATGCGCGCCATCCTGCGCGCCGGCGGCTATGAGCTGATCGCGCGCGCGGATGTGCCGACCGCCACGGTGATCAGCGAATATGTCGACGTCGCCGATGCCTTTTACGAAAAGCGCGAGATCGGTTTCGTCAACGGCCTGCTGGATTCCGTCGCCAAGGATGTCCGGGCTTAATCGAAACCACCCCGCTCATCCTGAGTAGTGATCGAGTAGCTGCGGTAGCAGCGTATCGAGAGCACGTATCGAAGGATCGGCGAGGCAGGCGTGCTTCGATACCTGCCCTCGATACGGCCCTGCTGGCCTACTCGGTCTCTACTCAGCATGAGCGGAAAGGGACGAATGGTCCACCGGCTCTACCACTTCGTTCATGCCGCCAGCGGTGCCCTCGGCTCCAGGCGTTCGGCGCTGACGATCGCGTCGGCTGCGCGCAGGGCGGCGAGGATCCGCATCAAATGGCGACGTCGTGCACGTCCACAACGACCTGAAAGCGATCGACAGCCATCGGTTACAGCTAGGCGCGTTTTTGGTTCAGTCGATCGGGTAGCGGCGGATAATGCGCCCGAAACGCGGACGACCAGGTGGAACGCGGCTCCTCTGATCGCTATGACGACGACGCAGGGAATCTCTCGGGTCGTGATACGATATGGTCGAGTTAGCCCTACTGGTCGCCGCGCTGATGGCTGTGGCAGCGGGCAGTTACCTGCTCACCGCACTCACCATTCGGCTGGTGGCATCCCGGCTGCGGGCCCCGGCGATCCTGATGTCGGGCTTTATTCTCCCATTATGCCTGTTCGTGCTGGCGTTCGGCCTCTTTCATCGCGAACGCTCCGAATATCCGAAGAGCGACGCGCCGATCGTGGTTCTTTCAGGAACACTGATCGGCGCGCTGATGGCGACGCCGATCAGCCTTACGGCCGCCTGGGCAGCGGTCTATCGCTACAAAGCCCAAAGACAGACTAACCGAGAGTAAAAGGACGATCGACTTGATCGCTGCTTCAGGCGGCGAGCGGTGCGCGAGGCTCCAGGCGTTCGGCGCTGACGATCGCATCGGCTGCGCGCAGGGCGGCGAGGATCCGCATCAAATGGGCGACGTCGTGCACTTCCACGACGACCTGGAAAGTATGGAAACTCGCGTCCCGTTCCGACAGGTTGATATTGACGATATTGGCGCCCTGCGCGCCAAGAATTCCCGCCATGATGCCGAGCGAGCCGGGTTCGTTGCGCACGATCACGCACAGCCGGCCTGTGCCGCCCTCGCTACTGTCGCCCCAGGCGAGATCGACCCAATCCTCCTCCGGCGCGGCCTGCAGGACGGGGCATTCGATCACATGCACCTCGACCGCCGCGTCGTGGCGCCGGACACCGACGATCCGGTCCCCCGGCACTGGCGTGCAGCATGCGCTCAGCGTGAAAGCGACGCCCGGCGTCAGCCCCTTCATAGAGATCGCGCTACGTGGAGCACGGCGGACTGCCGCGCTCAGGCCGCCGGTAGAACCCGGCATCAGCGCTTCCATCACATGCTCGTCATCGATCGTACCGCGCGCGATATTCTCCATCAGGCGATCCGCATCGGGTAATTTGAGCCGCTTCAGCGCCTCGGCCAGAGCATCGCTGGACAAAGGCGCGGGCATGCGTGCGACGATCGCATCATAGAAGCGCCGCCCCAGCGCGATCATTTCAGCCTGTTCCTTCTGGCGGACAAACCGGCGGATCTTGGCGCGCGCCTTGCCGGTCGCGGCGAAGCCCATCCACGCGGCCTGAGGCTCCTGCGCCTTGGAGCGCAGGATCTGGACCTGGTCGCCATTCTTGATTTCGGTCCGCAGCGGGACGACGCGGCCGTTGATCTTGGCCCCGACGGTCTGGTCGCCAAGATCGGTATGGACCGCATAGGCGAAATCGACCGGGGTCGCGCCCTTCGGCAGCTGGATCAGCTCGCCCTGCGGCGTGAAAGCGAAGATGCGATCCTGATACATCGCCATGCGCGTATGTTCGAGCAGCTCTTCCGGGCTCGCCGCATGGTCGAGGATTTCGACGAGATCACGGATCCAGCGTGAATTCACATCCGGCTGGATCGTCCCGCCGGCCTTGTAGGCCCAATGCGCGGCCACCCCGAATTCCGCCTCGGCATGCATCTTCTGGGTACGCACCTGGATCTCGATCCGCACCCGTTCGTGGTGCATCACCGCCGTGTGAAGCGAGCGATAGCCGTTGCGCTTGGGCGTCGAGATATAATCCTTGAACCGGCCCGGCACCATCGGCCAGCGTTCGTGCAGCAGGCCGAGCGCGCGATAACATTGCTCATTCTCGTCCACGATCACGCGAAACGCCATCACGTCGGATAATTGCTCGAAACTGATGTGACGCTCGGTCATCTTGCGCCAGATCGAATAGGGATGCTTCTCGCGTCCCTCGACCTCGGCCTTGATCCCCTTTTGGCTCAGCAGCAGGCGAATACCGGAGGCGATGCGCGCAACCTGGTCCCCACCGCCCCGTTTGAGCTGCTCCAAACGCTTCGTAATCGAGTCGAATGCTTCGGGCTCAAGCTCCGCAAAGGCGAGCGTCTGCATTTCGGTCATGAACTCATACATGCCGATCCGCTCCGCGAGCGGGGCATAGATATCCATCGTCTCGCGCGCGATCCGGCGGCGCTTGGCCTCCGCCGGGATGAATTTAAGCGTGCGCATATTGTGCAATCGGTCGGCAAGCTTGACCAATAACACGCGGATGTCGTCCGACATGGCGAGCAGGAATTTGCGCAGATTTTCGGCCGCGCGTTCATTGTCGCTCTGCGCTTCGATCTTGCTGAGCTTGGTGACGCCGTCCACCAGCCGCGCGACCGATGGCCCAAAGCTCTTCTCGATCTGCTCCGGCGTGGCGACCGTATCCTCGACCGTGTCATGGAGGATCGCGGTCGCGATTGTTTCGTCGTCCAGACGCAGGTCGGTCAGGATGCCCGCCACCTCGATCGGATGGCTGAAATAGGGGTCACCATTAGCGCGCTTTTGGGAGCCGTGCGCGGCCATCGAGAAGACGTAGGCACGGTTCAGCAATGCCTCGTCGGCGGTGGGGTCGTAACTCAGGACCCGATCGACCAGCTCATATTGGCGCAACATCCTGAATAGATGGGCGGTACGCTAGGCCAAAGGCAAGTACCAACCTGCTGAAAAGGATGCGTGGCGCAGAATGCATCCGTTGCGGTGCGTTAAGACTGCTGCGAACTGCTCGCAATAAGATTGACGCTGCGAACGACTCTCATTAGCACCCGCGCAACGAAGGCGAAACAATCGCCCCGCTTTGCAAAGGGAAAATATGGCACACATTGCTGAACCGAAGCCCTCCGACTGGAGCAAGCCGGCCTTCCTGGCTCTGTCTTGCGTGGGGTTTGTGTCCCCCGCCCATGCCGCGGCGGTCGATCCGGCGGGCAATGTGAGTGACTCCGACGTCGCCGAACGGTCCGACGTTATTGTCACGGGCCGGCATGAGGCGCCGGTCAACGTGAAGCTGACCGCGCCGCTGATCGATACGCCGCGTTCGATCACGGTCCTGTCGGAAGCCCTGATTCGGGATACGGGTTCGGTCAGCCTGGTCGATGCCTTGCGAACCGTCCCCGGCATCACATTCGGTGCGGCCGAAGGCGGCAATCCTATCGGCGACCGCCCCTTCATTCGGGGCTTCGACAGCCAGGGTTCGACCTACCTAGATGGCGTGCGCGACATCGGCGCGCAGAGCCGTGAGATTTTCGCCGTCGAGCAGATCGAAGTGGTGAAAGGATCGAACAGCGTCCTCGGTGGACGCGGTTCGGCCGGCGGCACGCTGAACATCGTATCCAAACTGCCCAAGCTCGCCGACTTCGCCCATGCCGACGTCAGTTACGGCAACGCCGATTACAAGCGCGCCACGATCGACGTGAACCATAAACTCAACGACATCATCGCGGTGCGGATCGAGGGGATGTGGCACGATCAGGACGTCGCCGGTCGCGATGCCATCTGGCAGAAACGGTGGGGCATCGCGCCTTCGATCACCATCGGCCTCGGCACACCGACGCGGCTGACCGCATCCTATTACCATCTCCACAGCAACGAATTGCCCGACAGCGGCCTGCCCTACGGCTATGTCTGCTCGGCCACGATCTGCAACGCGCCCGCTGGCGACTTCGTGCTGTCCGAACCGGTGCATCACGTCACGACCAAAGGCGGCGTCACCGGCACCGTCCCGTATTCGACCTTTTACGGGTTGAAGGACCGCGACTTCCGCAAGTCCAACACCGATCAATTCACGTTGCGGGCCGAGCATGATTTCGGAAGCAACATCATGCTGCGCAACACCGCGCGCTTCAGCCATACCTGGCAAGGCTACAGCTTCCTGCTGCCGGACGATTCGACCGGCAACGTCATCGGCACCACGACCACGAATGGCACAACCGGCGGCGTCACCCAATTTACCAGCGGCGGCTATGTCTGGCGCCGCGCCAATACGCGCGCCGGAATCACCAACAGCCTGATCAACCAGACCGATCTGACCGCAAAGTTCGATACGGGTCCGCTCAAGCATAGCGTCGCGGCCGGACTGGAATTTTCCAGCGAAGATGCGCGCCGTGGCACCTATGTGATGTCCAATGGTGCCAGTATCAGCCCGCGGTGCAACAGCACGACCGTCGCGCGCTATTATTGCACCTCTCTGTTCGCCCCCAACCCGAATGATCCGTGGGTCAACTATGCGAGCGACACCTCGACCGTGCAGACGCCGGTCGTGCGCAGCCCCAGCTTCGGCGACACCGCCAATACCGGTATCACGCGCGCGGGCTATCTCTTCGACTCGATTTCCTTGGGCGACTGGCTGATCGCCAATCTCGGCGCGCGTTACGACGATTTTACATCGAAGGTCCGCCCTGGACGCGCGACCGCGACGTCACCGTCGATCGAGCTGCGCCGCCGCGATCGCAATTGGAGCTATCAGGCAGGATTGGTCGCCAAGCCAACGCACAATAGCAGCCTCTATGTCTCTTATGCGACCTCGGTAACACCGCCCAACAGCTTGCTGGGGGAGGGTCAGGAGCAAAATGCGGTCGGCACCACCGTCACGCCGCTGCTCGACCAGCTCAAGCCCGAAAAGACCAAGTCGCTCGAAGCCGGCGCCAAGGCCGACATTTTCGACGAGCGCCTGTCGCTGACCGCCGCGGTGTTCCGCACCGAAAGCAACAATGCGCGCGTTTCCGTCGATGCCAATACGGTCGCGTTCATCGGCAAGAAGCGGGTCAATGGCTTCGAGATCGGCTTTAACGGCCGCATCATCAACGGCTGGACGGTGTTCGGCGGCTATTCCTATCTCGACGCCAAGATCCGGGAAGCCGGCTTCACCGCGCTGACCGCAGCGGCCGTCGGCGGACAGGCGGCCAAGACGGTCTACGTGCCGTCGGTCAATAATGGCCGGCGTTTCCCGCAAACCGCCAAAGATAGTTTCACGGCCTGGACGAGCTACGAGACGCATGGCTTCTCGCTCGGCGGCGGCGCCTTCTACACCAGCCGCGTGTTCGGCGGCTATGGCGACAACCGCACGGCGACGCAGAATGCGGCGGGCGTCGTCACGATCAACCCGGCCACAACGATATTGGCGCGATCGATCCCGAGCTATTGGCGCTTCGACGCGCGCGCAAGCTACAAGTTCACCGACCGCATCCAGTTGAGCGTCAACGCGCAGAATCTGACCAACAAACGCTATTTCAATCAGGCCTATTCCAGCCACTATGCCTCGATCGCGCCCGGTCGCACCGTCTTCGGCACGCTGAGCGTCGATTATTGATATGCCGGCATTGGCCGACCTGCCGCCAGGCGACAGCCAGGCCCCAGATCCGGCTGCATGCCCGGAACCCGGCACGCGTCGGTCTCCGCCGGCGGCGCGCCCGCAGCAGAAACCGACCATCGATACGCTCAATGCCTTGAGTGCCGCGGAAATTGCGCGCCGCCTGTCCGGTTCCCGCGAGGAGATTGCCGCGTTCATCGGCGCGGCCGCCGAGGCCGGTTCCGCCGAGGCCCAGGCCCGGTACGCGCAGATGCTGCTCGACGGCGACGGGCTTGCCCCAGATCCGCGGCAGGCGCTTGCCTGGTTCGAACGGGCCGCGCTGTCGGGACATTTGGAGGCGGCTAATATGGTCGGCCGCTGCTACGATCTCGGCTGGGGCGCGGCGGTGGATCGAACGCGGGCCGCTGCGTGGTTTCGCCAGGCGGCGGCGCGGGGCCTCACCTGGGCCAAATATAATTATGCGACGATGCTGGCCCTGGGGCGTGGCATCGCCGAGGACAAGGCCGCCGCGCTGGCGTTGTTCCGGGAGGCGGCGGACGATGGCTATGCGAAGGCGCATAATTTCGTCGGCAGCTTCCACGAGGATGGCTGGGTTGTCGCGCGCGATCTGACCGAGGCGGGTCGCCATTATGCGATCGCAGCCCAGGGCGGCGACTTTCGCGGGCAGTTCAATCATGGCCGCATGCTCGCCATGCAAGGCCGGCACGACGAATCGCTGCATTGGATGGAACAAGCGTGGGCGGGCGGAAATGCCCGCTTCCGCGCCCAGATGATCGACTATCTGATGGCGCAGCCCGAACCGTACATCACGGCCGCCATGCAGTTGAAGGGGCACGATACGTGATCGTCATCCCGCAGGTGATCGACGAAGCGATGCTGCGCAGCATCAACGGACAATTGGATGCGGCAGCCTGGGTCGACGGCAACGCGACCTCAGGTCATCAGTCGGCGCTGGCCAAGGACAATTGTCAGCTGCCCGAAGACAGCGCCGAGGCGCGCCGGGTCGGCGAGACGGTCATGGATGCGCTTGGCCGATCGCCGTTGTTCATCGCGGCCGCGCTTCCGCTCAAAGTCTATCCGCCCTTGTTCAATCGCTATGGCGTGGGCGAAGCGTTCGGCGATCATGTCGATAGCGCCGTCCGCATCCGCGCGGGCAGCGACTTCCGCGTGCGCAGCGACCTGTCGGCCACCCTTTTTCTGAGCGATCCGGCGGACTATGACGGGGGCGAGCTGATCGCCGAGGGATATGGTCCGATCAAACTGCCCGCAGGCGACATGATCCTTTACCCCGCATCGAGCGTGCATCGGGTGACAACAGTCACGCGCGGCACGCGTCGCGCCAGCTTTTTCTGGATCCAGTCGATGGTGCGCGATCAGAGCGCCCGCGCGATCCTGTTCGATCTCGATCGATCGATCCAGGAGCTGTCCGCCGCCACAGGTCCAGGCTCGGCCGCGCTCGTTCGCCTCACAGGCGTCTATCACAATCTGCTGCGACGTTGGGCCGAGCTGTGAAGCAAGTCCCGATCCAGCCCGCGCGCGACCGCAAAGCGCGTAAGAAGATACGCTCCTGGTGGCTGAAGCAGCTGCACACATGGCACTGGATCAGCGCCGCGATATCGCTGGTCGGCATGCTGCTGTTCGCCATCACCGGCCTCACGCTCAACCACGCCTCCGCCATCAGCGCCAAGCCGGTCGTGACGCAGCGCACCGCCGCTTTGTCCGCGCCCTTGCTGCAGCAGCTGCACGCGCCCTTCCCCGCCGACGCGCCCTTACCGGAGGCGGTGGCTGCCAATGTCGCCTCCGCGATCGGCCTCGATCCACGCGGCCATGCGGCGGAGTGGTCGGACGGCGAAGTCTACGTGGCGCTGCCGCGGCCGGGCGGCGATGGCTGGATCAGCATCGACAAGAGCAGCGGCAAGGTGACGGCCGAGGTCACGTCGCGCGGCTGGATCTCCTACCTCAACGATCTCCACAAGGGCCGCAATGCGGGCAACGCCTGGTTCTGGTTCATCGATGTCTTTGCGGTCGCGTGCATCTTGTTCACGCTGACCGGGCTGCTTTTGCTCCAGATGCACGCGCGCCACCGGCCGCTCACGTGGCCGCTAACCGGTCTGGGGCTCGCGATCCCTGTCATCATCGCCATCCTGTTCATTCATTGAGGTGCAACCCGATGCGTAACGTCCCCCTGATGCTCGTCGGTCTCGTGGCCGCGCCGGCCGCCTCTGCCGGCACGATCACCGTCGCCATCCCGCGGCTCAACGTGGCCGAATATCACCGGCCCTATGTCACCGGCTGGATCGAGCCGGTTGCGGGTGGCGCGGCGCGCACGCTGTTCGTCTGGTATGACGTCAAGAAGATGGGCAATGAGCCCGGCACGAAATGGCTCGCCGATCTGCGCACCTGGTGGCGCAAGGGTGGGCGGAGCCTGAACCTGCCCGCCGACGGACTGAGTGGTGCCACGCGCGCGCCGGGCGACCAGCGTGTCGCCATCCCCGCCGACGTGAAACCCGGCCAATATAAGCTGTTCGTCGAGGCTGCCCGCGAGACCGGCGGGCGCGAGCTCGTCTCGGTACCGCTCACCGTCCCGGCCAAGCCGGCTTCCGCCAAGGGCAAGTCCGAGCTTGGCGCCGTCACCGTTTCGCTTCGCTGAAAGGCCCGATCATGACCTCTGCTTTGCCCCGGATCGCACTCGTCGCCGCTTTGCTCGGCGCCATGCCGCTGCAGGCGCACCGCCTGTGGTTGCTTCCCTCCGCCACGACCTTTTCGGGCAAGGACGATATCGTGACGTTCGACGGCGCCGCCTCGAACGACCTGTTCTACGCCGATCACCGCCCGCTCAATCCGGCGATGGTCAAGGTTTGGGCGCCCGACGGCAGCGCGGGGGCGATCCTGAATCCGGCTTCGGGGGCGACACGCTCGACCTTCGACGTCAAGCTCGACAAACCCGGCACGTGGAAGATCGGCACGACGATGTCCGGCGTGTCGGGTAGCTTCAAGGTCAATGGCGAGGAACGGCGCGTCGGTGGGCGCGGTGGTCCGCCGGGCGGCGGTCCGGGCGGTCCCGGTGGTGCCAATGCAGCACCGGGCGCCAGTCCGCCGGGGCCGCCGCGTCCGCCGCGCGCACCTTCGGTCGCATCGGTCGCCGATATTCCGGGCGACGCGACCGACGTGAAGCTGACCGAAAACTCCAGCCGGAACGAGGTGTTCGTCACGGCCGGAGCACCGACGACCAACCTGTTCACGCCTACGGGCAAGGGCCTGGAGATGGTGCCCGTCACGCATCCCGACGAGCTCGTTTCGAACGAGCCTGCCAGTTTCCGTTTCCTCGTCGACGGTAAGCCCGCCGCCGGCCTGAAGGTCACGGTGATCGCGGGCGGGAAGCGCTATCGGGAGGGCGAGGATGCCAAGGAATTCACGACCGGCGCCGACGGCGTCGTGAAGGTCGTATGGCCGATGGCGGGAATGTTCTGGCTCAATACGACGCTGGCGGACAAGCACCCCAGCGAGCCGCGCGCGACCGATCGTCGCCTGAGCTATACGACCACGCTCGAAGTCCTCGCGCCTTGAACCGATGACGGCGACGCCGACCAGGATCGCCGTCCCGACCCAGCTCTCGCCCGGCGCCTGGATCGGGCATGATCCGCGCGCGCCGGTGTTGGACTATGCGGGTGTCACGATGGGGACACGCTGGCGCGTGCGGCTGGCCGCGCCGCCGACGCTCGACCGCGACGGCGTGCTGCCCGCCATCCAGCACCGGCTCGATCGGCTGGTGGATCAGATGAGCCATTGGGAGCCTGACTCGGTGCTGGGGCGCTACAACCGCGCTGACGCCGGGACATGGCTGACGCTGCCGCCCGATTTCGCGCGGGTGATCGAAGCGTCCCTCGACATTGCCGAAATGAGCGACGGGGCGTTCGACCCGGCCATTGGAAGGCTCGTCAATTTGTGGGGTTTCGGGCCCGTCGCCGTTGATGGCCCACCGTCTGACGATCAGGTGGCGCAAGCGCATGCGACGTCGGGCTGGCGCCAACTCAATTACGATCGGCAGGCCCAGCAGCTGCGCCAGCCAGGCGGACTACAGCTCGATCTTTCCGGCATTGCCAAGGGCTATGCCGTGGACGCCGTTGCGGCCCTGCTGGCGTCTCTGGGCGTCCGGCACGCACTGGTGGAGATTGGCGGCGAATTGGTGGGACGTGGCCTAAAGCCCGACGGCGATCCCTGGTGGGTCGATCTCGAGACGCCGCCTGGCCTATCGCTGCAACCGGTACGGGTCGCGCTGCACGACCTCGCCGTGGCGACATCCGGCGATTATGTTCGCGGGGCGCACACGATCGACCCGGCAACCGGCCGCCCGAGCGAAAGCGGCGTCATCTCGGTGAGCGTGTTGCATCCCTCGGCGATGATCGCGGACGCCTGGGCGAGCGCGCTCGCCGTGCTCGGCCCTCGTGCGGGCATGGCGCTGGCAGCGCGCGAGACGGTGGCTGCGCGCATGATCGCGCGCGATGCCGACGGTCTTTGCGAAACGATCACCCCCGCGCTCGCAGCGATGATGTAGAACCGTTCCGTCGGATTAGAGGAGTAGGCAGCCGGTAAAAGGCTAGATGTGCTCGCCGCTCAGGCGTTGGCAGAGCATGTCGAGCTGATCGAGCGTGGCGTAGGCGATCGTGACGCTACCGCCCTTGGCGCCATGTGCGATGCCGACCTTGAGCCCAAGCTGATCGCGTAACTGGCGTTCGAGCATGGCGACGTCAGCATCGCCCGATGGGGATGCCTGCTGCGGCGCCCGCGCGCGCTTGGCCTTGCTGCCACGGGCCAGCTCTTCGGTTTCCCGTACGGACAAGCCGCGGCGAATGACTTCTGCGGCCAGAGCAGCGGGATCCTCGGCCGTGGCCAGGGCACGGGCATGGCCCATGCTGAGCCGTCCGTCCGCTAGCGCGGCCCGCACGCTCTCCGGCAGGTCAAGCAGGCGCAACAGGTTGGCGACGTGGCTGCGCGACTTACCGACGATCTTGGCGAGAGCCTCTTGCTTATGCCCGTATTCCTTCGCAAGTCTTTGATAAGCCTCGGCTTCTTCGATTGCGTTGAGATCCTGACGCTGAATATTCTCGATGATCGCCAGTTCCAGCGTCTCGGCATTGCTGAGTTCGCGGCTGATGGCCGGCACATCGTGCAACTGCGCGCGCTGCGCCGCCCGCCAGCGCCGCTCGCCCGCTACGATCTGATACACACCATGCCCCATCGGGCGGACCACCAGCGGTTGGATGAGGCCGCGTTGCTTGAGCGATTCGGCCAGTTCGTCGATCGCAGCCTCGTCAAAATGACGGCGTGGCTGATCGGGGTTCGGTTGAATCTGCGCGATCGGGATCATCTGGATACCCGGCTCGCGCACCGCGTCGCCGGCGATCGGCTGTTCGCGCACGGCCTCGCCCAGCAAGGACGACAGGCCACGACCGAGGCCGCGCTTCACTTCGCTCATCGAATTTCCTTAAAAGTCACGCCGCCACCGCTGGTGCGGGCAGGCGCGCGATCAATTCCTGCGCAAGGGCAATATAGGCTTCGGACCCCGGGCAGCGGTAATCATAGACTAAAGCAGGCAGACCGTGGCTCGGCGCCTCGGACAGGCGAACATTGCGCGGTATGGCGGTCTTGAACACCAGGTCACCGACCACCTCGCGCACGTCGGCCGCCACCTGCTCCGAGAGGCGGTTGCGGCGATCATACATGGTCAGCGCCACCCCCAGGATGGACAGATTGGGGTTGAAGCGGACGCGCACACGCTCGACCGTTTGGAGCAGCTGGCTCATGCCCTCCAACGCAAAGAATTCGCATTGGAGCGGGATGAGCAAGCTGCGCGCGGCGACGAGCGCGTTGATCGTCAGCAAGCCCAGCGAGGGCGGGCAATCGATCAGGCATACGTCCCAACGCGCCTCCACCTGCCCGATCGCCTGATCGAGCCGCGTGGTGCGATCGGCCATGTCAGCCAGCTCAAGCTCGGCACCGGCTAGATCCTGGGTCGCCGGCACGATGTCGAGCCGCGGCACGGCCGTCGCGATCGTCGCTTCGGTCAGCTGGCTCTTGCCGATCAGCACTTGGTAGATGGACGTGTCACGCGCGCTGCGGGCGACGCCCAGACCGGTCGAGGCATTGCCCTGCGGGTCGAAGTCGATAAGCAGGACCCGAAAGCCGGTTGCTGCGAGCGCCGTGGCGAGATTGATGGCCGTCGTCGTCTTGCCGACGCCGCCTTTTTGATTGGCAATTGCGATACGGATCATCGGCGCTTCCTCGAAGCGACGCCCGTAGCGACAATGATCGCCGCCTGGGGGTCGGTGACGCTGGGAACCAGTTCGAACCTACCTTGCCACGAACCATGGGTTGCTTCCAGTTCCTCCGCAGCGCTTTTTCCTTTCGGGAGCACCCAATGCGTCGCTTTATCCGAGAATGGCAAACCCAGGCCGAGCAGCTTGTCGAGCGGCGCGAAGGCACGTGCGCTGATCACATCGAAGCGGCGTTTGGGAGCCGTTTCGACGCGACCCGCCACGATGGTCACCCGATCTTCAATCGCGGTCGCGGTGGCGACGTCGCGTAGGAAGGCCACCCGCTTTGCGCGCGATTCGACCATCGTGACATGCCCCTGCCCCAGCATGGCGACGACCATGCCGGGAAAACCGGCACCAGATCCGAGATCGATCCAGCTGTTCCATCCGTCTGCGTGGTCCAGCAGCTGGGCCGAATCGACGATATGACGGGACCAGATTGCCTCCAGGGTGGATGCGGAAATCAGATTTTGCGCAGAGGCTTCGCGCCTGAGGAGATGGGTATAGGTCTCCAGCTTCTCAAATGTTTCACGTGGAACATTCCGCGCCGCAAGCCACGCACGCGCTTCGTCTTCCGTCATGCCGCACGACGCTGCGCTGCGACGAGAATCGCGGCTAGTGCTGCAGGCGTGATCCCTCTGATCCGGCTGGCTGCAGCCAGGTCCGCTGGACGTGCGGCCTCTAGTCTTTCGACCATCTCGTTCGATAGTCCGCCAATGGCGCGGTAGCTATGAATGCGATCCAGCACGGTTGAAGCCTCGGCACGAACGCGCTCGACCTCTGTTCGCTGACGCTCAAGATAAGGGGCGTAGCGCGCATCGTCGATCACTTCGCTGAGAATGTCGTCCTCGCCCTGCCAACTGAGATGCGCCTGCAGATCCAACAGAATATCCTCGCCCTGCCGCACGCGATCGCCCAGCGAGATGGCGCCCCTGCCCCGCGCCTGTATCGCCGCTGTAGCCTTCTCGACCATCGCCACGCGCATTTCGATAGCGGCCTGCCTCTCGGCTCCAACCGCACCACTTTCGATGGCGAGGCGACCGAGGCGCGAGGCGGCATTATCGGCCCGGAGCCGCAAGCGATATTCTGCGCGTGCGGTGAGCATCCGATAGGGTTCCGTCACCCCCTGTAATGTCAGATCGTCGATCATCACCCCGATGTAGGAATCTGCCCGATCGGGGAGCACCGGCGCCAGATCGCAGGCAAGCGCCGCCGCGTTCAGTCCAGCAACGAGGCCCTGGGCGCCGGCCTCTTCATATCCCGTCGTCCCGTTAATCTGCCCTGCGCAGAACAGCCCAGGCAACGAGCGCAGCTGAAGCGCATGCGTAAGGCTGCGCGGGTCCAGATAGTCATATTCCACCGCATAGCCCGGGCTGACAATCTCCGCCGACTCCAGGCCCTCGATCGATCGGATCATGTCCGCCTGAACCTCGACCGGAAGCGAGGTGGAGATACCGTTGGGATATATTAGCGGATCGTTCAGCCCTTCCGGTTCGAGAAAAATCTGATGCCCGTCGCGATCGCCGAAGCGTACAACCTTGTCTTCGACAGAGGGGCAATAACGCGGGCCGGACCCCTCGATTGCGCCGGTGAACATGGGTGATTGCGTCAGGCCCTGGCGAATGATGTCGTGCGTCTTCTCGTTGGTTCGCGTCATGGCGCATGCCAGTTGCGGCAATTGCCGCGCGCGTGTCAGGGGCGACATTGTCCATTCGATCGTGTCGGACGGTTGACGCTCCAGCCGTGCCCAGTCGATCGTGCGACCATCCAGACGTGGCGGCGTTCCAGTCTTCAGCCGTCCCATCGGCAGCGCCAGCTCGCGCAGCTGCGCGGCTAACGGGATGGATGCTGGCTCGCCGGTGCGCCCCCCCGATATCTGCTCCAGTCCGCGATGCAGGCGCGCGCCCAGGAAGGTTCCGGTCGCAAGCACGACGGCACGCGCCGCCAAATGTTGCCCATCCGCGAGCGCGAGGCCGACAACATTTCCGCCGCTCAGCGACAAAGACTCCGCTGCCCCTTCGATGACGGTTAAGCCGGCCTGCGCAGCGACAAGCCCCTGTACCGCGGTTCGGAACGCCCGACGGTCAGCTTGCACCCGAGGGCCATGAACCGCCGCACCCTTGCTCCGGTTGAGCATCCGATGATGGATCGCCGCAGCATCGGCCGCCCGCGCCATCAGGCCATCAAAGATATCCAGCTCTCGGACGAGATGCCCCTTGCCGACGCCCCCAATTGCCGGATTGCAGGACATCGCGCCGATTTGATGCTTATCCATCGTAACCAATGCCACGCGCGCGCCACGCCGCGCTGCCGCGGCTGCAGCCTCGCAACCCGCATGACCGCCGCCCACCACAATGACGTCAAAATCCTGCATACTCAGCATATTTCCCGAGGAGGCCAACCGTTGTTCCACGTGGAACATTATTTGCCGATGCAAAAACGTCCGAACAGCGCGTCGAGCATGTCCTCTACACCAGCACGGCCCGTAATGCGATCCAAAGCGATCCGCGCGTTGCGAAGATGTTCGGCAATAAGAATTGGGTCTTGATGAGTCGCGGAATTCAGTTCGGCTGCTGCCTCGGCAATCAGCTGCCGATGTCGCGCATTTAAAGCGACTGCTTCCGCAGCTGGAAGCATCGCTTTAACACGTTCGATCAATACGCCCCGCAATTGCGCCATGCCCAGGCCGGTGACGACCGAAATTGCCAGGCCCTCGTGCTGCGGCGCAGCAATGTCCGCCTTCGCGCGTAGTAAAATGGCTTGCTCCGGTCGTGGGCAATCCTCTGGCCTGCCCAGCCAAAGGATCAGATCCGCTGCATCGATCGCAGCGCGTGCACGCGCGATACCGATCTGCTCCAGCTTGCCGCCTGCGTTTCGAAGGCCGGCGCTGTCGATCAATAGGCAGGGCATGCCGTTCAGAACCACAGGAACTTCGATGATGTCGCGTGTCGTCCCCGCAACGGCAGAGGCTATCGCGACATCGCGCCCCGCTAAGGCATTGATAAGGCTTGATTTACCGGCGTTCGTCGGGCCCGCGACAACGATCCTGACGCCATCCTTGAGCCGCTCTGCCGGCGGTTGGACCAGCGCCAGTGCCAGATCATCCGCCAGCCCGGCCAGCAGCGCCTGCTCCACCGCGGTAAGCGCGGGTACGTCGTCTTCTTCTTCCTCGAATTCGAGGGCCGCCTCGATCCTGGCGGAAAGCGCGAGCAGTCGTGCCTGCCATTCCGCGACCAGACGACCAAGGCCGCCCTCCGCCAACCGTACGGCCTGCCGCCTTTGACTTTCGGTTTCGGCCGCTAGCAGGTCGGCCAGGCCTTCCGCCTGCGCGAGGTCGAGCCGGCCGTTCGCAAAAGCGCGGCGCGTAAACTCGCCAGCCTCCGCCATGCGCAACCCCGGTATCTCCGACAATGCCGCCAGCACCGCCGCGGTCACCGCGCGACCGCCATGCAAATGGAATTCCGCAATATCCTCGCCGGTCGCCGTCCCCGGCCCCGGCAGCCATAGAACCAGTGCCCGATCCAGCATCTCGCCGGACGTATCGCGCAACGTGGCGGACACTGCGCGCCGCGCGGGGGGCAGCCGTCCGGTCAGCTGACGCAGCGCCTGCGCTGCAGCAATGCCGCTGACGCGCACCACCGCGATCGCTGCCGGCAGCGCGCCACTGGAAAGCGCAAAGATGGTAGACTGCGCGTCTGCGCCGGCGGTCACGTCTTGGCAGTACCCGTCATCTGTTCGATCATCTTCTGCCACGCATTGATACCCATCTCGCCCATTGGCGACCAGCTGCGCATCATATTTTCAAGCAGTTCCGGCGTCATCCCGTTGGTCATCGCTTCGCGCAATTTATCGAGATACAGATCATGGATCGGCGCCATATCGGGTAGCCCCATGAAGCGTCGTGCTTCTTCGGGCGAACATTCGATGTTCATGGTGATGTTCATCGCCCGCGCCTTCCCATGTTACTGCTGCAGCTGACTGGTAGAACAAGCTTGGGAGAGCGTCCATGCCGCAACGAACGATCACAAGCCCGATCGGGCAGATCCGCCTCGTCAGCGCGCATGGCCATCTGGCTGCGCTGTTGATCAATTCCCCGCCCGAGGCCGATCTGTCCGGCGATGACGCCCTGTTAGATCACGCCGCGCAGCAACTTGCAGAATATTTCCGCGGCGATCGCGACCGCTTCGATCTTCCGATCGCGCCGGTGATCACCCCGCGCGGCGCAGCATTGCGCGCGGCGATCTGCGCCATCGCCCATGGTCATACCGCAAGCTATGGGGACGTGGCCGCCCGGATCGGCTCGGGTGCGCGTGCCGTCGGCCAGGCGTGTGCGCGCAATCCGATTCCCGTCATCATTCCCTGCCACCGTGTGCTCGCCAGCAAGGGACTGGGTAGCTATTCTGGCGGCGGTGGCATCCGGACCAAGCAATGGCTGCTGGCGCATGAGGCAGGGGATCTATGGGCATGATGATCGACATCGCGACCTTCGATGGCGCGGAGCATTTCGCCGCTTATTGCGTCGCGCCCGAAGACGCACCCAAAGCGGCCATCATCGTGGTACAGGAGATTTTCGGCCTGACCGCCGGTATCCGGCGCAAGGCCGGTGATTGGGCCGCGCTCGGCTATCTCGCCATCGCGCCCGAAATGTTCTGGCGCTTCGCCCCGGGCCTCGACCTGGATCCCGATATCCCCGAACAGCTGGATCAAGCGATGGCGTTACGCAGCCGCTTCGATTTCAACGAAGCGGTTGCGGATATCGAAGCCGCGATCCGCCATGCGCGCAGCGTGATCGGTGCCGGCAACAAGGTAGGCGTGGTCGGATTTTGCTGGGGCGGCAGCGTCGCCTATCTGGCGGCGACGCGGACCGATGTGGATGCCAGTGTCGGCTATTATGGCCGCCAGATTGCGGACCATCTCAACGAAGCGCACGCCATAGCCCGGCCGCTGCTGCTGCACTTCGGCGAAGACGATCCATCGATTCCCGCCGATATGAGGGCCAGCGTTCGCGCAACCCTCGGAGCGAATGAGCGCGTCGCGATCCGGGACTATCCGGGAGCCGGCCATGGCTTCGCCGCCACATTCGGCAAACGCCGCCATGATCATGCTGCGCAGCAAGCCGACGCCCAGACGAGGGTCTTCTTTGCGCAGCATTTGCTGTAACGCCGCGGCAATACCGTCCTTCGCAGAGGCAAAACCGGACGGTCGGGCGGATCGTACCGCCGTCAGCTGAACAGCGTCAGCACGCCCACTTTCGGGTTTATCACGCCCTCGTAGATCATCTTGAGCGCTACAAAGAAGATCACCGCCAGCCCGACATAGGCAATCCAGTGATAACGCTCGATCAGGCGCGCCAGGAAGTTGGCGGCCACCCCCATCAGGATGACCGACAGGATCAGGCCGATGATGAGGATGCCCGGGTGGGCATGGGCCGCACCGGCGACGGCCAGGACATTGTCCAGGCTCATCGAAACGTCGGCGACGGCGACGGCCCAGGCGGCCGCAGCAAAGCTTCGGGCGGGCTTCAGCCCGTCGTGGCTGTCCGCATTATCGCCGCGCAGTTCGCGCCACATCTTCCAGGCGACCCAAAGCAGCAATAACCCGCCGGCGAATGTCAGCCCGACGATCTGCAGCAACTGCGTCACCGCAAGCGCAAAGGCGATCCGCAGCACAAGCGCCGCGATGATGCCGATCATGATCACTTTGCGGCGCTGATCGGCACTTAGCCCGGCAGCAATGGCACCGACGACGATCGCATTGTCGCCGGCCAGCATGATATCGATCAGCAAAACTTGCAGGAACGCCGACAAAGCGGCGGGCGAGCCGATGTTCGCGAAATCTGCGACGATATGCTGCCAAAGCTCGGTCATGTAGGTGTGTTATTGAACCGAAGCGGGGCTGTCGATGCAGGAGGCGCGGAAATATTTCATCCGCGGGCCAACATTGCAGAAAGGCTGCGGCAATGAACGTGGGGCCATCGCCCGATCGTCGCGCACGCCTGGCACAGCCTGCGCGACAACCACCCTGTCCTACTGATTCATCGAATCGAAGAAATCTTCGTTGGTCTTCGAATCCTTCATCTTGTCGAGCAGGAATTCCATCGCGTCGGTCGTGCCCATCTGCATGAGGATGCGGCGCAGGACCCACATCTTGGACAGCTTGGCCTTGTCGAGCAGCAGCTCTTCCTTGCGCGTGCCGGACTTGCCGACATCCAGTGCCGGGAAGATGCGCTTGTCGGCGACCTTGCGATCCAGCACGATTTCCGAGTTACCGGTGCCCTTGAACTCTTCGAAGATGACCTCGTCCATGCGGCTGCCGGTGTCGATCAGCGCGGTCGCGATGATCGAGAGCGAGCCACCTTCTTCGATGTTACGCGCCGCACCGAAGAAACGCTTCGGGCGCTGCAACGCGTTCGCGTCGACACCGCCGGTCAGCACCTTGCCCGAGCTCGGCACGACCGTATTGTAGGCACGCCCCAGACGCGTGATCGAATCGAGCAGGATCACGACATCCTTCTTATGCTCGACCAGACGCTTGGCCTTCTCGATCACCATCTCGGCCACCTGGACGTGGCGCGTGGCCGGTTCGTCGAAGGTCGAGGACACGACCTCGCCCCGTACCGAACGCTGCATGTCGGTCACTTCTTCCGGCCGCTCGTCGATCAGCAGCACGATCAGGAAGACTTCGGGGTGATTGTCGGTGATCGCGCGCGCCATGTTCTGCAGCATCACGGTCTTACCGACGCGTGGCGGTGCCACGATCAACGTACGCTGGCCCTTCCCCTGCGGGCTGACCAGATCGATCACACGCGCCGACTTGTCCTTGATCGTCGGATCGGCGGGATCCAGCGTCAGTTTCTGTTCGGGATAAAGCGGGGTCAGATTGTCGAAATTGACGCGGTGGCGCACCACGCTGGGATCGTCGAAATTGACCTGCAGCAGCTTCGTCAGCGCGAAATAACGTTCGCCATCCTTGGGATCGCGAATCTCGCCTTCGACCGTATCGCCGGTGCGCAGGCCGAACTTACGGACCTGGTTGGGGCTGACATAAATATCGTCCGGACCGGCGAGATAATTCGCCTCCGGCGAACGCAGGAAACCGAAACCGTCGGGCAATACCTCGATCGTGCCCAGGCCCAGGATCGTCTCGCCCTCTTCGGCCTCCGCCTTGAGGATACCGAACATCAGATCCTGCTTGCGCATCGTCGAGGCACCCTCAACCCCGCGCTCTTCCGCCATCGCGACGAGCTCGGCGGGGGATTTCTTCTTCAGGTCTTTGAGATGCATCTGGGGTATCCGGTGGGGAGATTTGGAACGGAACGGCGCGGAGTAAGCGACTGTTCAAAGCTGGATGGCTAATCGGGCACTCGCAAGGAATGCGGGCCCAGTGTGGTCGCGGCGTAAGTCACGCCAGCGCCATCGTCAAGCGGGAGATGGTGCCGCAGCGGAGCGGAATCAAGGGATGCGTCGCCCCAGACCCCAATCTCGCTCATGCTGAGTAGAGACCGAGTAGGCCTGTAAGGCCGTACCGAGGGCTCGTATCGAAGCACGCTTGCCTTACCGGTCCTTCGATACGGGCTCTCGATACGCTGCCTCCCGCAGCTACTCGATCCCTACTCAGGATGAGCGGGGGATTAAAAAGGCTTCAGCACCACCAGGATCACGATCGCGGCGGCCACGATGCCCGGTATCTCATTCATCAGACGCAAGGCTTTGCCGCTGATCGGCCGCTCGCCCCGCGCCAGTTTCTTGCCATAGCCCACCATATAGCCGTGATAGGCCGACAGGCCGATCACCAGCGCGGCCTTGGCCATCATCCAGCCGCTGCCCCAGAAATGGCCGACCGTCGCCAGCGTGATCCCCAGGATCCAGACCAGGATCATCGCGGGGGTGAGGATGATGTTGCGAAGCTTTGCCTCGCGCTCGATCCAGCGCCGCTCTTCCTGGCTGCCGGGCGTCGCTTCCTGATGGTAGATATAATAGCGCGGCAACAGGAACAGTCCCGCGATCCAGAAGATCACGAAGATGATGTGCGCGGCCTTGATCCAAAGATAGGTCAAAGAAAGGATATATCCCAAAGCGGGGAGGCTCATGCGCGGATCATAGCGAGCAGTTGCGCGACATGCGACACCGGTGTTTGCTGCAGGATGCCGTGGCCCAGATTGAAGACGTGCGGCCGGCGCGGGAAAGCGGCGCGAATGCCCCTCACAGCCGCGGCCAGGCCGTCGCCGCCCGCCAGCAATGCCAGCGGATCCAGATTGCCTTGCACCGGAAGATCCTTCGGCAGGACCGAATCCGCCCAGACCGGGTCCATCGTTTCGTCCAGCCCCATCGCATCGACGGTCGTCTCGGCGGCGTAGATGGGCAGCTTTTCGCCGATCCCCTTCGGGAAACCGATGATCGGCGTCGCGGGCCGCCGGCTGCGTAGCGCGTCGACGATCTGGCGGTTGGGCGCGACCACCCAGCGCCTGAATTCGTCCGGCGCCAGGCTTCCCGCCCAACTGTCGAACAACTGCACGGCTTCCACGCCCGCGTCGATCTGCCCGCACAGATAATCGACCGTCGCGGCGATGATGGCGTCGATCAGCCGCTGAAAGGCCACAGGATCGCGATAGGCGAGGCTGCGGGTGGCGCCCTGGTCCTTGCTGCCCTGGCCCGCCACCATATAGGTCGCGACCGTCCACGGCGATCCTGCGAAGCCCAGCATGGTCGTCTCGGCCGGCAATTCAGCCACCACCCGCCGGACCGTTTCGAAGATCGGCGTCAGGATCTGGGCGTCCGCGACCAGCCCGGAAAGATCGCCGTCCAGCAGTTCGGGGGCGAGCCGTGGGCCCTCGCCCGCTTCGAACCACAGATCCTGTCCCAACGCCTGCGGGATGACCAATATGTCCGAAAACAGGATGGCACCGTCGAAGCCGAAGCGACGGATCGGCTGCAACGTGATCTCGGATGCGGCGACCGGATCGTAGCAGAGCGCCAGGAAGCCGCCTTTCTCCGCCCGGAGCGCGCGATATTCGGGCAGGTAACGGCCAGCCTGGCGCATGAGCCATATCGGCGGCGGATCGTGCCGTTCCCCCCGCAGGACGGCAAGCAGCGGACGATCCGATTCCGGCCTTGCCCCGGCGCCGATTTTATCCCGATCCGGACTAACGGAGTGCATCCCTAATCTTTCTATAAGAGTCTTAAAAGGATTCTGAGGGAGTCAGTAGGGCAGCATTTAGCGGGGCTTATTCCGGCCACCCGCTTTTGCCAACAGCTTGACTCTGGCGGACGTGGCGGTTCGCCGCGAGTCACGGACACTTCCCCCGATATCCACAGGCAACGGTTCACCCTGTTTCCCCTGTGGATGGCCGTGTCGACGACTTTCGCAAGTCGGGCATAGCCTGATCGCCTTGCCGCGGCCGCCTATGTTCCGCTAGCTCTGCCCCCATGGTTTTCCACAGGCAATTCTTCAATAAAATCGGCACCTGCTGATGCGTCTCCATCTCCATCTCCTGTCCGATTCGACCGGGGAGACGCTGGAAGTCATCGCCAAGGCCGGGGTCGCCCAGTTCGACGGTGTCGAGGTCATCAAACATTTCTGGCCAATGGTCCGATCTGAAGGGCATCTCGATCGCGTCCTCGCCGAAATCATCCAGCGGCCCGGTCTGATCATCTACACGCTGGTCAATTCGGAGGTGCGCCGCACGCTGGAGGCGCGATGCCGCCTGGCGGGCCTGCCGCTCGTCGCCGCGCTCGATCCGGTGACCGAGGCGCTGCAGCGGCTGCTGGGGCAGGAGGCCAAGGCCAAGCCCGGACGGCAGCATGCGCTGGACGCCGCCTATTTCGCGCGTGTCGATGCGATCCAGTTCACGATCGCGCATGATGACGGGATCGCGCCGGAAGATTGGGAAGAGGCCGATATCGTCCTCGCCGGCGTGTCGCGCTCGTCGAAGACGCCGACCTCCATCTACCTCGCCAATCGCGGCTATAAGGTCGCCAATATCCCGCTCGTGCTGGAATCACCGCCGCCGCGGCAATTGTTCGAGGTGACCCGCCCTCTGATCGTGGGGCTCACCACGAGTCCGGATCGCCTGATCCAGATCCGGCGCAATCGCTTGCTGTCCCTTAATCAGGTGACCGAGACGCCCTATGTCGATCAGGAGGCGGTTGCGCGCGAACTGGCGGCGGCGCGGCGGATGTTCGCGGACCGCGGCTGGCCGGTGATCGATGTGACGCGCCGTTCGATCGAAGAGACGGCGGCTGCCATCATCAATCTGATCGGCGAGCGCGAAGGCGCGGGGCCGGCATGACGATCGCGTTGATCCTCGCCTCCCAATCCGCCTCCCGCCGCGCCATGCTGGAGGCGGCCGGCATCCCCTTCGTCGCGGAAGCGGCCAGGGTAGACGAGGATGCGGTCAAACAGGCGATGTTGCACGAAGGCACGGATGGCCGCAGGCTGGCGGATGCCCTGGCCGAATTGAAGGCGGTCAAGATTTCGCAGCGCCACCCCACCGCGCTGGTGCTCGGTTGCGATTCGACCGTGACGGCCGCCGATGGCGACCTGATCGACAAAGCGGCATCTCGTGACGAGGCCGCCGCGCAGCTCCGCGCGCTCGCCGGGACCACCCATCGGCTGACCAGTGCGGCGGTCGTGGCGCAAGGCGGCGTGCCGATCTGGCGCCACATCGACACCGCAAAGCTGACGATGCGGCCTTTTTCGGAGGACTTCCTCGCTTATTATCTCGATGCCGAATGGCCGGCGATTGCGGGTTGCGTGGGCGGCTATCGGATCGAAGGCCGCGGCGCCCAGCTGTTCAGCCGCATCGACGGCGATCATTTCACGATATTGGGCCTGCCCCTCTTGCCCCTGCTCGATTGGCTGCGGGTGCGGGAGGTCATTCAGACCTGACGAGGCACGGCGCTTCGTCCGGTCTCAGAATTCGGTCGGCCGCACCCGATCGCAAAAGGCGATGCGCGGCTGATGATAGAAACCGTCGATATGCGCGATCACGGCGCTGCGGCTGCCGGCTTCGAACACTTTGCTGCGACTGAGCCCGGTGCGTTCCTCGACCAGGCGTCCGAACCAGGATCCGGAACGGCTTTCCCAAATTTCAGCGACCATAGTTACGCCCCTTCACATCAGGGTTGGCAGGCCTTGCTTCAGTTCCCAAAGAATAGATGACGTTGGCGCAAGTTCCCCAAAGATGATTCTTCGCTTGTCAAAAACGCCCCTGGGCGTGAACGACAGGTCATGACCGCTTTCGCAGAGGTGATCGGCGATCCGATCGCACAGTCCAAATCGCCCCTCCTGCACGGCTTCTGGCTCGATCGGCTGGGGCTGGAGGCCGAATATCGTCGCTCTCATGTGACCACAGCGCAGCTCGCCGACTTTTTCCAGACGCGCCGCGGCGATCCCAGCTGGCGGGGCTGCAACGTCACGCTTCCTCACAAACAGAGCGTCATCCCCCTGCTGGATCGGGTCGATCCGCTGGCCACCGCCATCGGGGCGGTCAACACGGTGGTGTCGCGGGATGGCCTGCTGATCGGCCACAATACCGACGCGCCCGGCTTCCTCGAACCGTTGCGGCCGTGCCTGGCCGAGCGGCACCTTTTGCGGACCGCGCGGATCCTGGGAACCGGCGGGGCGGCGCGCGCGATCGCGCATGCCTTGTGGGAGGAAGGCTTCACGCTGATCATCGCCGGGCGCGACGTCGCCAAGGCGCAGGACATAGCTGGCGCCTTCAACCCGGCCGACACGCATGTCTGCACGCTGGAGACATTCGCCAATCCGATCGACTTCGATTGGGGCGAGCCCGGCGATCGGCTGGATCTGGTGGTCAATGCCACCTCGCTCGGCATGACGGGCCAGCCGCCCTTGGCGGTGGACTTCTCCAACATTCCGCCCGGCGCGATCCTCTATGACGCGGTGTACGCGCCGCTGGAAACGCCGCTGCTGGCGGAGGCGCGCGCACGCGGCCATGCCACCATCGATGGGCTCAGCATGTTGATCGGCCAGGGTCGGCTGGCCTTCGAACATTTCTTCGGTGTCGCCGCACCGGCCGATCCGGAAAGCGATGCGCTGCTGCGGGCCAGGCTGACCGCATGACCATCCTGCTCGGCCTGACCGGGTCGATCGGCATGGGCAAGTCGACCGTGGCGGCCATGTTCCGCCGGCAGGGCATCCCCATTTTCGATTCGGACGCGGCGGTGCGCCGCATGCAAGGCCCGGGCGGACTGTTGCTCGCCGCCATCGAGGCATTGCACCCCGGCGTGACCGGCGCGGCGGGTGTGGACCGCGCCGCGCTGGGCGCTGCTGTCATGGGCGACAAGCTCGCGCTGCACCGGCTGGAGAAACTGATTCATCCGCAGGTCGATCGGGAACGACGCCGCTTTCTGCGGCGGCATCGCGCGCGGCCGCTTGTCGTGGCGGACGTCCCCTTATTGTTCGAAAAGGGTTTCTGGCGGCGTGTCGATCTGATCGCGGTGGTCTCGGCGCCCGCCTGGAAGCAGAAAGCGCGCGTCCTCCGCCGGCCGGGCATGACCTGGGCGCGCCTGGAACAGATACGCGCCCTGCAAATGCCGGACGCGCAGAAGCGGCGCCGCGCGGATTTCGTCATACCCACCGGCGGGTCGATGCAGGATACGCGCGCCGCCGTTCGGCGCATCATCGCGGCTTGCATGGCCGGCGGCATAGGCGGATAGTCTGCACATGCGTGAAATTGTGTTCGACACCGAGACGACGGGCCTAAGCCCGCATGACGGCCATCGCCTGGTCGAAATCGGCTGCGTGGAAATCGTCAACCGGTGCGAGACGGGCCGCTCCTTCCACGCCTATATCAATCCCGAACGCTCGATGCCGAGCGAGGCCGAGGCGGTGCATGGGCTGTCGCTCAACTTCCTCTCGGATAAGCCCTGCTTTCACGCGATCGTGGACGATCTGATCGCGTTCGTGGGCGATGCGCCGCTGGTCGCGCATAATGCCGCGTTCGATTTCGGCTTCCTCAATTGGGAGCTCGCCAATTGCGGGCGCGATCCCATCTGCCTGAGCCGCATGATCGATACGCTGGTCATGGCCCGCAGCCGCCATCCCGGCGCCAAGCACAGCCTGGATGCATTATGCTCGCGCTATGGCGTCGATCGCAGCCAGCGCATCAAGCATGGCGCGCTGCTGGACGCGGAACTGCTGACCCAGGTCTATGTCGAACTATGTGGCGGGCGCCAGATCGGCCTGTTGCTGGCCGAAGAACCGGTTGTCGAAGAACCGGTTTCCTTCGCGGTCGCATCGGCTGCGGTGCATCGCATCGCACGCCCCGCTCGCCCCCATCATGCAAGCGAGGCGGAACTGGCGCGCCATGCAGCGTTTATCAAGAAGCTGGTTGATCCGGTGTGGGAGCTCGTCCCCGCCGTGGGTTGACGCGGGTGAGGTGCGGGGCTTGTAAGCGCCACGCTCCCCATCCAGCCCTAGAAGGAGAATGAAATGGATATCCGGGTGTCTGGTCATCAGGTCGATACCGGCGACGCATTGCGCGCCCACGTGGACGAGCGGCTGCAGGCTTTGGCGGAGAAATATTTCTCCCGCTCGATCTCGGCCCACGTGACGTTCGGTCAGGGACCGCACAACAGCTTCTCGTGCGATATCGTCGCGCACGTGATGCAAGGGGTTATCCTCAAGGGTGCCGGGCAAGGCGGCGAAGCCCATCCCGCCTTCGATCAGGCCGCCGACCGGATCGAAACCCAGCTGCGCCGCTACATGCGCCGGCTGAAAAGCCGCCACACCAGCGGCCCCGCGGCTGGCGAGATCGACGCCAATGCCGGCTATACCGTCTTCCAGACCCCCGCGGAGGAAGAGGATTCGGCTGCCGACAATCCGCCGATCGTGGCCGAGACGCGGGTCGATGTTCCCGAAGCCAGCGTATCGGACGCGGTCATGATGCTGGATCTGCGCAACACCAACGCGCTGCTGTTCAAGAATTCGGGCACCGGTGCGTTCAATATGGTGTATCGGCGCGGGGACGGTACAATCGGCTGGGTGGAGCCGCAGCGCGCCGCCTGAACGCGCGCACGACCACTGTTCCACGGACTTGTTTGATTATGGACGACCTTGCCGACATCCTGAGCCCCGACGCTGCGCTTACCGGCGTCGCGGCGCCCAACAAGAAGGCGCTGTTCCAGCAGCTTTCCGTCAGTGCCGCGGCACTGACGGGGCTGGACGCGCGCCTGATCGTGGAACGTCTGCTGGACCGCGAACGTCTGGGATCGACCGGCTTTGGCGGCGGTGTCGCCATCCCCCATGGCAAGATGGAGGGGCTGGAACGGGTCACCGGTCTGGTGGCGCGCCTGGCCAGTCCGATCGAGTTCCAGGCGATCGACGACATGCCCGTGGATCTTGTGTTCGTCCTGCTGTCGCCGCCGGATGCCGGGGTCGAGCATCTCAAGGCGCTGGCGCGGGTCAGCCGCAAGCTGCGGGACAAGGCGTTCGTGGCGAAGCTGCGCGGCGCCGGCTCTCCCGATGCGCTATATGCGCTGTTCGCGCACGCCGACACGCGCGACGCCGCCTGACCATGGCGGCCCGGCTCGCGGCCGGAATGCTCGTGTCCGCGCTGATCCGGCGAGTCGAAGAAATTGGCGGTAACGGCGTCGTCCTGGCCAAGGGCGACGCCACCGCCGGCGCCCTCCTGATCCAGCTTGCCGAACGTGGCGTAAGCGGCGAATTGCTGGAGCGGCGACTGGATCAGGAGGGCGTCTATCGCTGGTCGCCGACCGGCCCCGCCAATCCGGAAGAGCGCGGCGACTATCTTGCGCGCCGCCGCCGCAGCGACCCGGATCTGTGGGTGATCGAGCTGGATGTCGCGAACGGTCGGGAGATCGTCGAGCAGATCGCCGCCTGATCGCACCGGACGGATCACGCGTCGCCCCTTTCCCCGCATCGCCGCAGCATCTTCCTTCCGTTCTCTCCTTGTTCTATCCTCGTCGAATCATGGCCAGTCTGCCCCATTGTTTCGACGATGCCCCCCTGGTGGCGGCGGATGTCGCCCGCGGCGTGGCGCGGCTGTTATGGCGCCAGGATATCGTCGGCATCTGTGAAGTGCCGCTCGGTAACGGGCGGCGCGCCGATATCATGGCGATCGACCCCAAGGGCTGCATCACGATCGTCGAGATCAAATGCTCCCGCGCCGATCTGCGCGGTGACGACAAATGGCACGAATATCTGGATTATTGCGACCGCTTCTGCTGGGCGGTCCCCGCCGGCTTCGGGCTCGAGCCGTTCGAGGAAGCCCATTTCAGGCCGGACATAGCCGGCCTGATCGTCGCCGATCGCTATGATGCGGAAATGCTCCGCGAACCGCAGCATCGCCCGCTCAACGCGGCGCGGCGCAAGGTCGAGACGCTACGCTTCGCGCGTCGCGCGGCGCAGCGTCTCCTGGGGTCGTTGGATGCGGGGCTGGCCGGCCTGGACTAAAGAACCGGGCCGGACATCGGCTTCTTGGGTGCCGCATTGCTTTCCGACAGGATCTTCAGGATCGCCGCACCCCGGGGATCCTCCTTGGCATAATCCAGCGCGCTTTTGCCCGCGATCGTATCCGCGGTCTTCGGATTCGCGCCCGCATCGATCAGCGCGCGCGTGACCACCAGATCGCGACGATGCACCGCCAGGATCAGCGGCGTCTCGCCATTATTGTTGGTCGGATCGATCTTGGCACGCTGGCCGAGCAGGTAATTGGTAGCGGTCGGATCACCGGCCAAAGCGGCGATATGCAAGGGGGTGTTGCCCTGCCGATCCTTCTGATCGGGCAAGGCACCCTTGCTGAGCAGGAAGGCGACCCACGTGTCGTTATGCGCCTTGATGACGATGTGAAGCGCGCTCTCCCCCGTATTGGGATCGCGCGTGTTCAGCACCGGCGCACCCGGTTTGGACAGCAATTGGGTGGCCTTATCGCCATCGGCGTCGCGCACGGCCTTCAGGAAATTATAGCTGTCCGAGAATTGCGCCGCGGCGGGCATGGCCCAGGCGAGCGCCAGCCCACAGAGGATCGCCCTGGAAACGCCGTTCTTCAGTCCCATATATCAATCCCCGTCGGCCGCCTGCGCTTGTCAGCAGGCGCATAGCAAAGCATGGCTAAGCGCACCATGAACAAGCGATATTCGGTGCTTCGACTTGCCGCCTGCATGGCGGTGCTGCTGCCGCTTGCCGCCTGCCAGAAGACGCCGGCGGAACCGGCGCCGCTGGCGGGCGCGCGGATCGGCGGCCCTTTCACTTTGATCGATCAGGACGGCAAGCCTTATTCCAGCACGGCGCTCGCCGGGCGCTACAGCATCCTCTATTTCGGCTATACCTTCTGCCCGGACGCCTGCCCCACCGACATGCAGGTACTGGGCAAGGCGATGCGCCAGTTCGATGCGGCGAATCCCGCCAAATCCGCTAAGGTCCAGCCCGTCTTCATCACGATCGATCCGGCACGCGATACGCCGGCGGCACTCAAGCAGTTTGTCGGCGCTTTCTATCCGCGTCTGATCGGACTCACCGGCACGGACGCCCAGATTGCCGCGGTCGCAAAGGAATATGCGACCACCTATCGCAAGCAACCGGCCGCGGCGGGCAGCAGTAATTATCTGATGGATCATCAGCGCACCGCCATCCTGTTCGGGCCGGACGGCAAGCCGATCGCATTGCTGCCGATCGATGCCAATGCCGATGCCGTCGTCGCCGATCTCGAAAAGTGGGTCGCATGAGCCGCTTCTGGGAGGAAAAGACGCTGGCGCAGATGAGCCGCGACGAGTGGGAATCGCTCTGCGACGGTTGCGGCAAATGCTGCCTGCACAAGCTGGAGGATGAAGAGACCGGCCGGGTCTACCCGACCAATGTCGCCTGCCGCCTGCTGGATCGGCGTAATGGATCGTGCCGCGATTACCCCAACCGGAAACGGTTCGTGCCCGATTGCGTGCAGCTGACGGCGTCCAAGCTGCACGATCTGGAATGGCTGCCCATGACCTGTGCCTATCGGCTGGTGTTCGAAGGGAAGCCGCTGTTCGACTGGCACCATCTGATCAGCGGCAGCCGCGAAAGCGTGCACGCCGCGGGCATGTCGACGCGGGGCTGGACGGTGTCCGAAGTCGATGCCGGGGAGCTGGAACTGCACATCGTCGAGCGCGAGATTTAACGGCGATGTTTCGGCTGCGGCCGTCGCGTGAACCCAAGATCGAAACAGACCTGCGCTTTTCTGGCGGCGGTCATAGCCGTTCGCTGACCATCCGGCGTTCGGCGCAGGCCAAACGGATGCGGCTGGCGGTCGATCCGCGCGACGGCGCGGTGCGCCTGACATTGCCGCAACGCGCCGCGCTCAAGCCGGCGCTTGTCTGGGCGGAAAGCCAGCGTGCCTGGGTTGAACAGGCGCTCGCGAAACTGCCGACGGTGACGCCGCTCGGGCCGGGCAGCCAGATTCCGTTTGAGGGCGCGCGCCTGACGGTCGATTGGCAAGCGGGCCGATCGCGGACCTTGCGACACGAGGGAGACCGGCTGATCGTCGGCGGTCCGGAAGAGATGGTCGCCAGCCGCGTCCTGCGCTGGTTGCGGGCGCAGGCACTGCAGCGGCTGGACGGCGAGACCCGCGCCATTGCCGTGCGCGCCGGGGTGACGATCGGCCGCGTGCGGGTCGGCGATGCGCAGACCCGCTGGGGCAGTTGCTCCTCCAGCGGCGATATCGCCTATAGCTGGCGGCTGATCCTGATGCCGGTCGCGGTCCGCCATGCGATCGTCGCGCACGAGGTCGCGCATCGTCTGCACATGCATCACGGCCCGGCCTTTCACGCCGAAGTGGCGCGGCTGCTGGGCCACGATCCCAAGCCGGAAAGCGCCTGGCTGAAAGCGCACGGCGCGGAGATGCACCGCTTCGGCTGACGCCGACGGAGCGGAGCCCGCACCACCGCGCTTCACTTAGGCTGGCGCGGCTGATCCTTCAGGACGTTATCCAGCCAACGCTGGTCGATCTGGGGTGACTTGGGCGCGCTGGCCGGTGGCCGGTCCGCCGTGGTCGGGCGGCGCGGCGGCGCGGCCGGTTCGGGCGCGGGGTCCTGATCCGGTACCCCTCCGTCGCTCGGCGTCGCCGGCTGACCCTGGCCGTCGTCGGGCGTGAGCGATGGGTCGCCGCCCACCGGCTGATCGGGATCGCCGAAATAGGCTTCCTCGTCCGGCTCCAGCTGCCATTCCGGCAAGGTGACCTCGGTCTGGAATTCCTGCGGCGGACGCGTCTGTAGCGCTTCCTTCATATACGCGGAGAAAGCCTGCGCCGGATTGCGGCCGCCCTGCAGCCCCGGGATCGGTTTGGCGTCATCGCGGCCCATCCACACGCCGGTGGTGAGGCCGGACGAGAAGCCGAGGAACCAGCCATCCTTGTTCGACGATGTCGTGCCGGTCTTGCCAGCCACCGGCCGCCCGATCTGGGCCGCGCGCGCGGTGCCGGTATTGACGGCGGTCTGCAGCAGATCGGTCATCTCGGCCGCAACAAACGGCGCGACCAGGACGCGCGGCTGCTCCGCATTATGCTGGTACAGGACGTTGCCGTCGCTCGTGCTGACCTTGGTGATGCCATAGGGCGTCACCGCGACGCCATTGGCCGAAACCGCGGCGAAGGCCCGGGTCATGTCGATCAGCCGGACGTCCGATGTGCCCAGCACCATCGACGGGTGGGTATTGATCTTGCTGCTGATCCCGAAGCGATGCGCCATATCGGCGACCGTGTCGAAACCGACCTTCTGGCCAAGCTGCGCCGCGACGGTGTTGATCGACAAGGCGAAGGCGTTGCGGACGTCGATCTGGCCCAGAAAGCGGCGCGAACTGTTGCGCGGGCTCCAGCCATCGATATTGATCGGCTGATCGACGACCGGATCGCCGGGTTTCACGCCGGATTCGAGCGCCGCGAGATAGACGAACAATTTGAACGCCGAACCCGGCTGCCGCTGCGCCTGGGTCGCGCGATTATAGATGGACGACACATAATCGGTGCCGCCCACCATCGCGCGCACCGCGCCGTCATTCTCCATCGACACCAGCGCGCCCTGCAGCCCGGCCGGCGTATTCTGCCGGATCGCGGCATCGGCCGCGCGCTGCATGCGCAGGTCCAGCGTCGTCCATATGTCGAGCGGCACATTCTGCTCGTCGACCAGCGTATCCAGCTGGGCGAGCGCCCAATCGGTGAAATAACGGACGCTATTCTGCTTGGGTTCGGGCGCGAATACGACGCGCTCCAGATGGGCGCTTTCCGCCTTTGCCGGGCTGATCGCGCCGGCGTCCACCATCACGTCCAGCACAACCTTGGCGCGGTCGCGCGCCGCCTGGGCATCGGCCGATGGCGAATAATGGGATGGCGCCTTCACCAGCCCGGCGATCACCGCGGCCTCTTCCAGCGTCATATGGTCGCCGGGGTGGCCGAAGAATTTGCGGCTGGCCGCGTCCACGCCATAGGCACCGCCACCGAAATAGACGCGGTTGAGATACAGTTCCAGGATCTGCTGCTTGGTGAACTTGCGTTCCATCGCCAGCGCCAGGATCGCCTCGCGCACCTTCCGCCCGGCATTATAGGCGTTGGTCAGGAAGATGTTGCGCGCCAGCTGCTGCGTGATGGTCGATGCGCCCTGCAGGCGGCGGCCATTGTCGTGCAGCCGCTTGGCGACCCACACCATGCGCGCGACGCCGATCGGATCGACGCCGGGATGGCTGTAGAAACGGCGATCCTCCACCGCGACGATCGCATCGCGCATCACCGGCGGGATCCGGTCATAGGTCAGCCAGTCGCCATAGCTCGGGCCAAGCGACACGAGCAGGCTGCCGTCGGCGGCATGCACCCGCACCGTCTGGCCATTGGGCTTCTGGGTGAGATCGCTGAAAGAGGGCAGCGACGCCATCGTCACCAGCACCGCGATGATCAAGGCGGCAAGCGCGGCAAGGAAGCCGAACAGGATGACGCGAAGAATCATCCGGCCGGTCCGGCGAGCGCGTGGAGGCGCGGAATTATTGTTGGGGGCGGGCATGGAGGCAATGCCGGATTAAAGCCTATCATGCTGTCCTACAAGCCCACTACACCGCGCCATCATTCGCTTTGGCGCGCGCAACGGTCAAACGCCAATGCGGGTGAGGCGTGCCGCCACGCCAAGGCTGCCCGGCATCGTGCCGACCAGCGAGAGCAGCGGACCCGCCAAAGCGGGCCGTTCGGAAGCGTGGCGCAGCGTTTCGGCCGCGCCGATCGGCCATGCCGAACGCCGTGCGAACCGGCGCTGGAAGGCAGGCGCCGCGTCCGGGCCGCCTTCGATCCAGGCGCTGGCGGCCGCGATTCCGCTCGTGAGCGCGATCGCGATGCCGTCGCCTGCGAGCGAGGCGATCACCGCCGCCTGATCGCCGATCCGAAACCGGCCGGGCACGGCTTCGCGCGTGCGCCAGCCATAGGGGACCGCGGCAATGGCGGACCAGCTGGTGGCCGTCGTCGACATCCGCGCGGCCAGCAGGGGCGCCTCCTCCCCCAGCATCTCGATCAGCCGATCCGGCGATCCGTCGGCCGCGGCCAGCCGGGCGCTCGAAATGGACAGGCACAGATTGGCCTGTCCGTCATCCTGGACCAGCAATCCGGCATAGCCGCCGTCGAGCAGATGCAGCTCGATCCAGCCGGCCAGATCGGGCTGGGCCGGAATCGCCGCGCGCAGCCCTACCCGCGCCCGCTTGCCCGATCCGCGCGCGACGCCACGCAATTCATGCTTTCCCGTCGCCAGGAACAGGCTTTCCGGGGTCAGCACCGTCCCGTCGGCCAGGTGAACCTCCCCGGCTTCGGCGCGGCGGACATTCACGCCGCGGCGCACGTCGACGCCCAGCCGGTCCGCCTCGGCGAGCAGGGCGACGTCCAGCGTGCGACGCGACAGACCGGCGGCCGGATGCGGCAGCGGCGCCTCTACCTGGCGCTTGCCCGCCACCACCCGCACATGCGTGATCGGCCGCGCGCCCAAGCGGAGCGGATCCACGCCGATGCTCCGAAGCGCCCCGATCGCATCCCAGCCCATGAAGCCGCCGCAGACGGGATCGTGGGCCTGGGTGGTCCGCTCCAGCACGGTCGCGGCCACGCCGGCGCGGGCCAGCGTGATCGCGGCGGCGGTGCCGGCGGGTCCCCCGCCGACGATCAGCGGAGGCGTTCGACGCATAACCGGAACGGAAAACGGCGGACGATATGCGCGGCGCCGGCTGGAATATCCGCCTGCGCCAGCAGCGGGGGCCATTCGCCCGGTCGCAGCCCGCGCGCGATCGACAGGGTGCCGTCCTCCCGCACGATCCGGTGCCAGCGCATCAGGCGCGCGAGCAGCGGATAGCCCAGATGGGCCAGGCGATGGCGATGGACGTCGTTCACCATCCAGCCCACGCGCGCCTCGGCTTCCATGAAGCGCAGGAAGGCGATCAGCTGCGGATCGGTCATGTGATGCGCGACCAGGCTGGATACGATCAGGTCGAAGCGGCGGCCGGTCAGATCGGCATAATCGCCGGTCCGGTAGGTAATCGGCAGATCGGGCGCGGTCGCCGCCGCCGCAGCCGGCGCGGAATTGGGGTTGAGATCGATCCCCACCAGATCGGCATCGATATCATGGCGGTCGGCCCAGCGTGCGATCGCGCGCAGCATGTCGCCTTCCCCGAACCCCACATCGAGCAGGCGGAAGCTGCGTTTGCCGCGCAGCGCCCGCTTGATGAACCCGATCGTCGGGCGGCGCGCCATCGTCAGCGTATTGACCTGCCCTAGATCTGCCAGCACCTGCGCCAGCACATCCGGCGGCAGATCGTCGGCATCCATCTGCTCCGGCTCGCTTGAGCGGACGGCCAGGCTCATGCAACGCTCCGGAAGTGGAAGCCTTCGGCGGCCAGGCCGGGGCCGAACGCGATCGACAGGCCGTTCGCCACGCCACCGCGTTCCAGCATCCGCGCGAGCACGAACATGATCGTCGCTGACGACATATTGCCCTTCTCGGCCAGGATCGTGCGCGAGTCGATCAACGCGGCGGGCGTCAGCTCCAGCGACCGCTCGACCGCATCCAGCACCGAACGCCCGCCGGCATGGACCGCCCACGCATCGACCGGTTCATCGCCGATCAGCGCGCTGCGCGTCGCATCGTCCTGCAGCGCTTCGCTGATCCGGTTGGGCACCGCGCCGGCCAGGTGCATGATGAACCCCTCATCGCCGATCTTCCAGCCGATCAGGCCGTCGCTGTCCGGCAGCGTATGGGCAAAGAAACGGTCGATCGCGAAGCCGGTCGGCTCCGCACTCACGATCGCCGCACCGGAGCCGTCGCCGAATTGCAGCATCGCCAGCAGCGGCTCCAGCTCGGTCGTGCCCTGCAGATGCAGCGTGCTGAGCTCCACCATCACCACCAGCACCCGCGCTTCGGGCGTCGAGCGCACGATATGGTGGGCCACCCGCAGGGCCGCGATCGCCGCATAACAGCCCATGAAGCCGACCAGGGTCCGCTCCACCGTCGGCGCCAGGCCCAGCGTGCGGGCGATGATCTGGTCGATGCCCGGCGCGACGAAGCCGGTGCAGCTGGCGACCACGATGTGGCTGATCTCGCCCAGCGGCCCCAGTTCGGCGATCGCCGCCAGCGCCAGCCGCGGCGCTTCCTCCGCATAGATCGTCATGCGCGCCGATGTTGGCGGCATCGCCCCATCGTAGAAACCACCGTCGATCTGCGTTCCGCCGGGCGGCGGCGCCAGCACCGACCAGCGCCGCGTGATGCCGGCCCGGTCCGCCATGCGCCGGAACAGCCGCCCCGCACGCGGGTCCGCAATGCGCGACTCTGCCCATTCGACAAACAGGCCGTGAATGTCATGCGCCGGCACTGCTGTGCCGATCCGATTGATATGGGCAATGATAGGGAGCATCCCGGGCCTAGAACGGTCGCCAACGATTAGCGATCCGTCGCTGCGCCCCGCGATGTGAATGACAGATTAGTGGATCAGCTGGATCGTCATCGCCAAATGGTGCCGGGCGCCGGCTGGAATGGTCAGGACATAGGGTTTGGCGTGGAAATCGCCGGTGAAACCGATCGGATCGGCCAGCCCCTGCCAGGGTTCGATGCACAGGAAGGGCGCCCCCGGCTTGGTCCACACGCCCAGCAGCGGCAGCGCCGGAAACTCGACCTGGAGCATGCGGTTGCCGGGCACGCCGAAGCGCACCTGCCGCGACTGGAGCTGATCGAAGATCACTGCATCGTCGACGAACAGATCGTCCCGCACCACCAGCCGGTCGCCCTCGACCGGCGTCGGCCTGGCCTCTGGCAGCAGCAGCCCGCTGGCGGGATCGATCCGGCGGATCGGCGCCGGTTCGGGCTGGTCGAACAGCAGGCGATGGTCGGCGCGGTCGCCGCCCCACGGCAGCGGCCAGCGAAAGGCGGGATGGAAGCCGAAGCTCGCGGGCAGCGGCACGTCCCCCAGATTGGCGATCTCCACCTGGGTCAGCAGCGCGTCGCCCTCGATCCGGAAGCGGATGTCGAGCTGGAACTCGAACGGATAGATGGCACGGGTCGCCCCGCTCGCCGCAAGCCGGAAGGTCGCTTCCTCCGCCTGCTGATCGATCAGCGCGAACAGGCTTTTGCGCGCAAAGCCGTGCTTCGCCATCGGGTAAGCCCGGCCGTCCAGATGGATCAGATCCTGGTTCACCGCGCCGACGATCGGAAACAGGAACGGCGCGCGCCCGGTCCAATATTCGGGCGGCCCGTCGGACAGCAGATCGCGCCCCGCCTCGTCGCGCAGCGCGCGCATCTCCGCGCCAAGCAGGCTGAACTCTGCGCTGAGCGCGTCGGTGGCGATGCGGATCGTGTCGGTCATGCGGCCTCCTTACCGCCTGCGTCACGCCGTCGCATAGGTTGCTTCGCACGAGATCGGGAAATTGACCGATCGCGCGAGAAAGCAGACTGCGTGGATCCGGCCGTGAATCGCGTCGGCCGCGGCCAGATCGCTGCCCACGGCGACCACGATATGCGGCTTCAGGATCGCCTTCAGGAAGCGCCCCGCCCCGCTGGGCGCGGTCTCCCCGATGCCGATCGGGCTGTCCTGATAGGCGGTGACGACGAGGCCGTCGCTGCTCGCATAATGCAGATACCAGAGCATGTGGCACGCCGCGAGCGCGGATAGCAGCAGATCCTCGGGATTGGGCAGCGTCGGATCGCCGCCCAGCAGCGGATCGTTCGAGCAGGAAATGATCGGCTTGCCCGGCGTGATGATGTCCCACGTCCGGTCATAGCCGCGATAGCTCCGGGTGCCGTCACCGCGATTGCCGGTCCAGGCGATGCGGCTGCTATAGCTATGCTCGGTCATTCTCCCCCTTTCGCGAAACGGGACAGGCGTCTGCCATGGACTGCGAGATCCTCGGGGGGAAGCCAATGCCGTTGCGGTGGCGCGGTTGCTGGCCGGGGGCAGGGCGACTAGGGACGCAGCGCTGCAAGGGGAGCCACCATGGCCATTCTCGTCACCGGCGTTGCCGGCTTCATCGGCTTCCATGTCGCCGCCCGCCTGCTCGCCCGCGGCGAGGCGGTGATCGGTATCGACAATCTCAACGATTATTATGCCGTCGATCTGAAGCGGGACCGGATCGCCACGCTCCAGCGCGATCATGGCGCCGCCTTTCGCTTCGCCCAATGCGACTTCGCCGACGATGAAGCACTCCGCCGCGAAGTCGCCGCCGACACGCTGGGTTCGATCATCCATCTCGGCGCGCAGGCCGGTGTGCGCTACAGTATCGAAAACCCCGCCGCCTATATCCGCGCCAACATCGTCGGCCATGCCAATATGCTGGAATTGGCCCGCCACGGCGGCGTCCGGCACCTCGTCTATGCCTCCTCCTCGTCTGTTTATGGCGGCAACCGCAAGCTGCCTTTCTCCGTCGACGATCGCGTCGATCACCCGCTGTCGCTCTATGCCGCGACCAAGAAGTCGGACGAACTGATGAGCGAGACCTACGCCCATCTCTTCCGGCTGCCGCAGACCGGCCTGCGTTTCTTCACCGTCTATGGCCCGTGGGGCCGGCCCGACATGGCGATGTGGATCTTCACCAAGGCGGTGCTGGAAGGGCGCCCGATCCGCCTGTTCAACAACGGCCAGATGCGGCGCGACTTCACCTATATCGACGATATCGTCGCCGGCATTATCGCCTCGCACGACAATCCGCCGCCAGATGACGATGCGGTCAAGGCCGGCGGCAGCGTGGCGCCGCACCGCATCTACAATATCGGCAATAACCGCTCGGAAGAGCTCGGCCGCGTCGTCCACCTGATCGAGGAAGCGTGCGGCAAGCCCGCGCTGAAGGAGCTCGCGCCGATGCAGCCGGGCGACGTGCCCGAAACCTTTGCCGACATCTCCGCCATCCAGACCGACCTCGGCTACGCCCCGACGACCCCGATCGACCAGGGCGTGCCCGCCTTCGTACGCTGGTATCGCGACTATCACGGCGTCTGATCGCGCGCGTCAACCCGGTTACGTCGTTCGGCCCGAACCGTTCGTCCCGAGTAGCGGCCGAGTAGCCCGCAGGGCGTATCGAGGACGCGTATCGAGGGATTGGTACATCTTTCGATAAGCCCCTTTCCCCAGTTGCCTCACGCCCCGCCGTCCCCAGATAAGCCTCCTCATCCTCCGCGCTTGAACAGGAGCATCCCATGGATCTGAAACTCGCCGGCAAAAGCGCCATCGTCACCGGATCGACTGCCGGCATCGGCCTCGCCATCGCCGCGCGGCTCGCGGCAGAGGGCGTCGCCGTGACAATCACCGGCCGCAGCCAGGACAAACTCGACGCCGCCGCACAGGAGATTTCCGCATTCGCCGACGGCGCCGGCCAGGTGCGCGCCGTCCGCGCCGATGTCGCCACCGCCGCGGGCGCCGAAACGCTGATCGCCGCGGTCCCGGACGCGGACATCCTCGTCAACAATCTCGGCATCTACGAAGCCAAGCCGTTCACCGACATCAGCGATGCCGACTGGCATCATCTGTTCGAGGTCAACGTCGTCTCCGGCGCGCGCCTCGCCCGCCATTATTTCCCGAAAATGCTCGCCCAGGATTGGGGCCGCATCATCTTCATCGCCTCCGAAAGCAGCCTCGTCATCCCGCAAGAGATGATCCACTATGGCACCACCAAGACCGCCCAGCTCGCCATCGCCCGCGGCCTCGCCGTGCAGACCGTGGGCACCGGCGTCACCGTCAATTCGGTCATGCCCGGGCCGACCCGCTCCGAAGGCATCGTCGATTTCGTGAAGAGCGTCCTTCCCGAAGCGCGTTCCGACGAAGAGGCGGAAAAACTGTTCTTCGAGAAAATGCGCCCCCTCTCGCTGATCCGACGCTTCATCGAAGCGGACGAGATCGGCGCGACCGTGGCCTTCCTCGCCAGCCCACTCGCCGCGGCCACCAACGGGGCGGCCATTCGGGCGGAGGGCGGGATTGTGCCGACGATTGCGTGAGCTTGGGTCGGCGGCACCGTCCTTTGGCTCGGGCTGGAGCACAAAAATTACGCGCGCGTTGCCGTAAACCCCAGTTCGAGCTGGTGAGAGTTAGGTAGATAGCCCCACAATGCCGCCCCGAGCGCATTCGGTCAGTCCCCGGGATCCTTCCTCGTCATCGTTTTAAGAAACACCTCGTTGCTTTTGACGGGCGGTTTCCATTCTTCCGGCGCAGACGTCGGATCGAGCCAACGCACACGCTTCAGGGCACGAAGCAGCAGCCACAGCACCGGCGTGCAGATCAGAAACGCGCCGATGCCGAATTGCCCCCCCCAATCGCGCGTCATGGGTGCCGTCTCCGGCCATTCCGATCGCGACAAGCGCAGCGGCTGCGAGCTCGACCAGCAGCATGGCCGTCAGCAGAAATGCCGTGCTTCGAAACAGGTGCAAGCCAATCAATCGCCCACTTCGAACAACGAACAGGAGCATAAGTAGCCACCCGCCGACGATGAGCAGGTAGACCAGGAAATAATCATTCAGGAAGTCGCGATTTGAGTGCAGCAACGGCGGCAAAACCATCAGCAAGATCGCCGGGATTGACCCAATCAGAAGATACAGGAAGAGCAAGGCGTTGATCGCCGCCTTCGGCATGCTCAACGGCGGCCTGTTCACGGGCGTAGATCCAGCAGTCATCGCGAGCGCGAGCCGCGCGTGGCCACCACCGCCGTCACTTGCATATGACCTGCAGGTCCATTGCTGCCACCGTGGGATGCGCAACGATCCGCCACTATGACGGATCAGTCAGGGTAACGCCGAAATGCGTGAGCCGATCACATGAGATGTCGAACTGAAGCACGCGTAGCGTCCCGGACGGGTGGACGCTAGAATGGAGGCGGAACTTCGTGAATGATGTGAACCAAGACAATATTGTCGTGATCGAGCACAAGATCGACGGACCATTCGCCACCAGCGAAGAGTGAGGCGACCGCACGACGCTGCCCGTCGGCGCCGATAATATCCTTATCTTCCAGGCCCCCGAGCCAGCTTTGGAGGTTCAGCGTGATGCTGCTTATGTCGGCCAGTGGCAACGCCATGAGCGCCACTTTGCCGTCGACGATGGGGGTCAGCTCGGCAGGCCCTGGTTGGATCCGCGGATCCGTGTTGGTCCGTGCGAATTCCTGGTTTTGTATCGCTTGACGATCGTCAATGCGCACATTGGTCTTGATCGATCGACCTTTTTTCACGCGCGATTGAAGATCGGCAAGAGCTCGGATCAGCGCAAATGCCTGCTGCCTGTCGGTTGGATCGACCCGGAAATAATGCGTCTCGACACCCTCGCAGGACGACCCGTCCTTGGACGTGGTCCGCCAGCGGTACATCGGCTCGGTGTCCAGGTGAACGGGGCTGGCCGGAGGCGCTTGGGTGCCGGTGAAGATGACCGGCGCAAGTAGGATATGGGCCACCGTCCTCTCGCAGAAGCCCGGCACGTTGCTTTCGGCCCCTTCGGCAATCAGGGCGATGGGCGATTGAAACGGCGTGTTGGGTGGGGGCGGGGGCGCCATCCCCTGCACGCCGACCTGAGCGCCAATGATCTTGGGATGCCCTTCTGCCAGCAGGGCATCGCCCAATTGCGCAGGAGACATTGCGCGTGCTTGCGGCAGGGTAAGGGCGGGCGCGTCGGCACGCAGGGCCCATGCCGCTGCGAGCAACCAAAGAGCTGGCATATGTCCTCCCTTCACCGATCCGCACATTATTGGGCAAGCCTGGGCTTTACTTGGCCGATCTGCAAATCATCCGCGCGAGATCCCGGCTATAAATAGCCGATCATGCGTTTTATCGAATAGCTGTACGGTATGGAGGAGATCGAAATGCCGGCGACGGACGCGGACCGGACGTTGAACACGCAGGGCGGGCAGGCCGCGCCTGAGGCGTCCGAGGGTCACCCGCCGCGGGCGTCCCGCAGGCCGGTCTGTCTGGTAGGCCCGGTCCACGGGCGCATGCGAGGATGATCCCGCGCGCGGCGGCCTTGGCAGCGCTGGCTGCCACAGCGCCGGCAACCCATCCCCCCGCAGGCTATGTTCAGCAGGGCACGCGTACCGATGGCCGCATCGAGGTCTTACTGCTGGACGAGGGCGGGCGTGCCATCGGGCTCGTCGCGCGAAAACGGCGAGCGGGCGGGCTCGATCTCGAGAGGGGATACTGGTTTTCGTGCCGCCGCTGGCAGACCCGGAACGACCGGCTGATAATGAACGCGCGGCTGCAAGAGAGCTACCGTTATGCGGCGCCGCCCGGCGCGGGCGCGATGCACGAGCGCGTGTTGACGATGTCGGGCAACCCGCTCCGCATCGCCTCGCTAGGGATGGAACTGCGTGAAGGAGCGCAGCGGTACGTGATGACCAAGGCCCCGCTCATCGATGCTCAAACAAGCAGGCGGTTGCGCTTTACCTGCGACGAGCATGATCGCAATGCCGCGAAGCATTGATCCGCCCATGCGCACCGCATTCACCAGCCTGAAGCGTTAGGCTGCCGTCCAGGCGCAACGCTATCGCGGCCGGTTCGTGCGCCTCTCAGCTGGGGGAGGGCCGCTTTGGCGGTCAGTCGTAAATATCGCAGGCTTTGCCCTTCGGCGGATAGAAAAACACGGGGCGATATTGGAAAAATGACTCTTCATTATTCGCCAACGTCACTGCCGGATACGATGATTCATGAAGAATGAGTATTCCCAAAAGCGCTGCCGCCCCGGACAGCCCAATAATCGCAAATGCCACCACACTGCGAAAGGCCCTATATCGCAGGCGACGGCTGAATAAACGATTGATAACGAAAAATATCGGAACGCTCAAAATACAGATATCAACGATCAATACCGGAACTGATACCCAATATTCGACGCTGAATCCCACACGCCATTGCACATAGGGGAGTGGAAACCCGATCGTATAGGGGGCCGGACCGTCCGGAGCCGCGCAGGCGGGGTGCCACCAGCGCAGTACAAATATGCGCTCAACAACGGTCACACACGCAAAGCTCACCAGAAATGCTGCGGCCCATAGTCGAATTGCCCTCATGCGCTCCCTTTTCGTGTCTTGATGTCCCAGCCGGTATGGTTCTGCATCAGGACATAGCTCGCAGGCACTCTGCAGCAGTTCGCCAACAACGATTCTCCGCCACGGCCTGAACCTGCAGGCGCCGTGGTCGCATCCGTGCGAGCGGACGATGTCATAGGACCGAAAGGAAAGTTCGACTGACTGGCCCACAGGTCAGTTGTCCAAGGGCCGGGACGGGTTTGGGCAAATGATCAACCCAGATCGTGTCTGGGCCAAATTCGCCGACGATGTCGCTGAACCAGAGAAGAATCTCCTTCTTCTGGCCGTCCGGCGATATCCAGCGGAGGCCGTGCGACCCACCGATATTTCCATCTCCGGCAGGAAAGCTCGTCGCGGAAACCGGCGCTGATCCTGGGACGACGACCTTCCAGCTGCGCTTGCCTCCCTTACGCCGCGCGATCAAACGCAACAGGGTCGGGCCCGCAAGCCGGGGATCGAAATCGGCCGCTCCGGTCTGCCGAGCGCATCGATACGTAACCTCTTGATCCCGTGCCTCACGCTCGATCAACTGCGTCCAACGCAGGTGATGAACGACGAGCGGCGTGAGCACGAGCGCCATCACGATCAGCAGAGCTAGGCCGAGGACGGCTTTCCATGGTCGGCGCATGCGGGCAGCTTATCGCCCGACGGCGCGTCTGCAAGGCGCGTAGGCGCCGTTGCCGCGATCGACGCGCATTGGGGCTCGGCGCCCATCCGGATCCCTGACGGCGTCCTCACCTGCCACGCTTCGTAGGCCCTCCCCATGCGATGAAGTATTGGCACATACGGCGAGATGGGCCGTGGAGCCTGCGATGTGGGCCGCGGCGGAACCGCGTCCCCCGCCGGCGATTGATAGGCCGCACCAGCGGGGAGACGGATCTTGGGGTGGCGCAAGCTGTTCGGCATGGAGAGCCCGGTGGAAACTGTCCCTGATCCCTCCCCCTCGCCGCAAGATACGACCGCCAGGTTCGCGATCGATCGCAGTAGGATGTTCGATCTTGGCCTGACCGGCCGGCTGTACGATCTATTTGAGGTTCCGCGAGAGCGCCGCGACCCGGCCTGGACTGCCGCTTTCTTCACGGCCGTCTGGAATGCGTCGCTGGAGATCCCGGACCAACCCTTCTTCGAGGGACCCGACGGCTTCCCCTATTTCCGCTTCCAACTGCCGCGTCCCGCAACGCCGTTCGACAGCAACGCGCTTGCCAACCAGGCCCAGCTTTTGGTCGATCGGGGGTGCGGCGCGGCGATCTTCAGCTCGCCCGACGCAACCGAGCCGGATTATGTGCTGCCGATGGGCGTCATCGACTCGCTGCTGCGCTTCGACGGCTGGGATGGCGATCCGCTCGACCGACCGGACGGGGCGCATAGCCCCGATCCCGTTTACGTGCCGGATAAAACCGAACCCGGCAAGATGGTGGCCACCCGCGATCATGAGCTCCTGATCGGCACCCCGTCTCCCGCCATGCTGCCGCCGTACACCGCGCGCGCGCTTTACCATCATCTCACCCGCGGGTGGGGCATCGCCAATCCGCGCGTCGCGCTGCTGGTGGATCCCAGCGCCGCGGCGCCGCGATCGCTCATGATCGATCGCCGGCCGGAGGACTTTCCGGACCCCGCTGTGATGGAGCCGCAGGTCAATATGCTGCTCTGGTATCTGCCCCCGCACAGCGCGGTCATGCTCCGTCCCGACGCGGTCGGTCTCGACGAGATGACGCCGCTCGACACCCTGTTCCCGGCGAACCGCGCAGAAGCCTCGGCGTGATCCACGATGGCGCAGACCTGCCGCTGCATTCTCGAAGAGCGTGCTGCCTGAAGCGCAATGCGACGAAGAGGCGGAAAAACTATTCTTCGAAAAGATGCGCCCGCTCTCGCTGATCCGCCGCTTCATCGAAGCGGACGAGGTCGGCGCGATGGTGGCCTTCCTCGCCAGCCCGCTCGGTGCGGTCACGAACGGGGCGGCGATCCGGGCGGAGGGTGGGATTGTGCCGACGATCGCTTGACCTTGGTGGACTAATTTGAGTTGGAGCACCTGCCGGATCAGGGACCGCCTTGGGGCCAACCGTTAGAACTTGAGTTCGATTGGCGTTATGGCGCTGAAATGACGAAGCCGTCGAAGCGGCACCATTACGGCATCCGCGCTCGGCGTCGTCTACCGATTGTTGCGTGGATCGTGATCTCCCTTGCGATCGCGGTCCGGCCTGTTCAGGCGCGGAGGTCGGGAGTGATCCTCTTGTAGTGTGCGATCGTGGTGCTCTTGCGCCGGACACTGGGAGGTCCAATCTGCGCGGATGTCACGAACGCGCACGAACGTATTGGACGACGACCTGAGGACGCTCCGACGATTCCGCGGCACTCTCTCCGCTGGAGAGTCCTCAATGCCAGTGCGTTTTAAGCTAAAAATCGGTGACAACGGCGAGGCGGAACTCGAACTCCATGCCTTTCGCATCACCACCAAATCCCGCTTTGTCGAGGAACACTGGCAGAACGAAGGACCTTCCTTCTCCGAATATCGGCTCGTTGGTACAAGCGACGACGGTTTCCGCTTTGAGACAGACAGCCTAATCTTCCTCAGCATGGGAGAAAGGTGGAGCGGCCGGTCGAACTGGCATCGCTCAAAGCCACGCGGCGAGTGCAGTAAGATCGTGCTGCTCCGCGACGATCTCGAATTCGCCAATAGAACTTTCCTGGAGCTGCATCTCAAAGGCTTCGAATGTATGCCAGCGCTCCAAGCGGCGAACGCCCTCGGACGCATCACGGTGGCCGGCGCGAGCAAGCTCGAGGAGCATGACCGGCTTTCTGGATACGTGCGGATCGTGGCCGGCGCGGCCCCCGAGGACGTTGCCGGATGGAGACGGGACGCCGAGGCGCTGATCGAGCATATCCGCTCGATACTGTCGCTTGGATCGGGGACGGTGCTGCGTGCGCCGATCATGATGTTTGCCCACGACGGTAGATTGGAGATCGAGATCCTCTCCCAATCCAGGCAGCATCCGCCCGAGATGCGCGTGGTTCATAAGCTCGATCAACAGGCACTGCTCGACGCGGCGCTAGGCTCGTGGCCAAGTACGCCGATTTTAACGTCGAAGCTCCCATTTGCCATCGAATGGTTTGCGATGACGTCCATCTATAACGAGGTCAGGCTCGTCGCTGCCATGACTTCGCTCGAGAACTTGGTCGACTCCAACCTTACGAAGGACGAGGCGCTGGTTCAGCCGCGGAGCGCGTTCGACAAGATGAAACGCGCACTGCGGACGGTCGTGGAAGAGCACATGGCGGGCTCCGGCCTTGTCGACGCCGAACAGGTCGCGGACGAGATTGCGGACAAGTTCATTGATCTGAACCGCCGACCCTTCAGGCGAAAACTCGCCATTCTCGCTGCGAGATGGGGCGTGCCGCTCGACGACATTAGCGAATCGCAGATGATGGGCGCCATAAACGCACGAAATTCCGTAGTTCATCGCGGCCAGTACCTGCCCGAATGCCCCGACGCCGATTTGTGGGGCCATATGATCGTTGCCAGGGAACTCGTAGTACGATTTCTGCTCACCGCCATCGGCTTTCGCGGAAACTATCTATCTTATCTTGGCGTATGCCATCGCGCTAAGTTTCCCCCCGACCCGACGCAATGCGAGGCCGACTAGCGAGTGGAGAACGGGCGTCCCAGTCGCCCGGTCAAACTTGACAGACGTACGCATGTGGCGTACAACGATGGCGCACTTTTCGGCTCCTTCTCAGATTTGGCTGTGGCATGACGGCGGCCCGGATCGGGCGGGGTTTGGGCCGCGCAACGCCGCCGTGTTCACCGGATTGCCGCGTCTTCGCTGCCCCCGGACGATCGCGGATACCCCAAATCATCAAGTTCGTTTCTGGTGTTTTTTTGGCCTTCGACGGAGCTGCCTGCACGCGTCACCTCCACCCCCGGAGGATTCGAAAAGACGCCAATGCCCAAATTCCTGGCCGGCCCCTGCCTGGCGGGCGCACGGGAGCAGAGAATTGAGGCTTACGCGAAAGGCGCGACCTTCTGCGCGTGATCGGGGCGACCAAGCGACGACAATGCCGCCGCCCAGCCGAACCGCTCCCTCAAACGTCCAGGTTCGCCACGCTCAGCGCATTGTCCTGGATGAACTCCCGCCGCGGCTCGACCACGTCGCCCATCAGGCGCGTGAATATCTCGTCGGCGACGTCGGCCTGGCTCACTTCGACGCGCAGCATCGCGCGGTTCGCTGGGTCCAGCGTGGTTTCCCACAATTGCTCGGCATTCATCTCGCCCAGGCCCTTGTAGCGCGCGATCGCGGTGCCCTTGCGGCCGGCGGCCAGCACCGCCTCCAGCAATTCGGACGGGCGGGAGATGCGCTTGATCGTTTTGCTGTCGACCACGGGCGCATCGTCGTCGCCTTCCGCCGCCGGCTCCTCGGCATCGCTCTTACCGATCGGGACCAGCTTCGCGACGGAGACGTAGCTTTCCGCCTGCTCGGTCGCCAGGCCATGCAGCTTGCGCGCCTCGGCCGACTGGACGAACGCCGCATCGACGACATGGTGGTCGGTCACGCCGCGCCACAGGCGGCGGGCATGATAGCCGCCGTCGTCGGTCGGCTCGACCTCCCACTTGGCTTCGGGATCGGCGCGGCCCAGCCAGCCGGCCACCGCGCCCGACACCACGCTGCGATCGTCCAGCGCGGGGTCGAACGCACCCGCCAGCGCCAGCGCCTCGATCAGGTCGGCGGCATAACGCCGCGGCACATAGGCCATCAGCCGCGCCATGCGCTGGGCATGCTCCACCAGCGTGCGCAAATCGTTGCCCGAACGCTGCCCGCCGGGGCCGTCCAGCATCACCGCCGCCAGGCCATTATCCAGCAGATAGGCTTCCAGCGCCGGCTGATCCTTCAGATAGGTTTCGGACCGGCTCTTGGTCACCTTGAACAAAGGCGGCTGGGCAATGAACAAATGCCCGCGCTCGATGATCTCCGGCATGTGCCGATAGAAGAAGGTCAGCAACAGCGTGCGGATATGCGCGCCGTCGACGTCGGCGTCCGTCATGATCACGATCTTGTGATAGCGCAGCTTGTCGATGTTGAAATCGTCGCGGCCGATGCCCGTGCCCATCGCCTGGATCAGCGTGCCGACTTCCTTGGACGAGAGCATGCGATCGAACCGCGCGCGCTCTACGTTCAGGATCTTGCCCTTGAGCGGCAGGATCGCCTGGATGTTGCGGTCGCGGCCCTGCTTGGCGGAGCCGCCGGCCGAGTCACCTTCGACCAGGAACAGTTCGGACTTGGCCGGGTCGCGCTCCTGGCAGTCGGCGAGCTTGCCGGGCAGCGAGGCGATGCCCATCACGCTCTTGCGGCTGGCCTCGCGCGCCTTGCGGGCGGCCTCGCGCGCGGCGGCGGCGTCGATCGTCTTCTGGATGATCGATCGCGCATGCGCCGGATTTTCCTCCAGCCATTCGGCCAGCTTGTCCGCCATCAGGCTTTCCAGCGGCTGGCGTACTTCGGACGAGACCAATTTGTCCTTGGTCTGCGATCCGAACTTGGGATCGGGCAGCTTGACCGATACGATCGCGGTCAGCCCTTCGCGCATATCGTCGCCGGTCAGCGACACCTTCTCGCGCTTCATCAGCCCGGATTTGTCGGCATAATTGTTGAGCGTGCGCGTCAGCGCGGCGCGGAACGCGGCCAGGTGCGTGCCGCCATCGCGCTGCGGGATGTTGTTGGTGAAGCAGAGCGTCTGCTCATAATAGCTGTCGTTCCACTCCAGCGCGACCTCGATCCCGATATCCTCGCGCTGACCGCTGACCGAGATAGGCTCCGGGAAGAGCGGCGATTTGGTGCGATCGAGATACTTCACGAACGCGGCGATCCCGCCCTCATAGAATAATTCGGTCTCGACCCGCTCGGCATGACGCGAATCGACCAGGAAGATGCGCACGCCCGAGTTGAGGAAAGCGAGCTCGCGATAGCGATGCTCCAGCTTCTCGAAATCGAATTCCAGGATCTTGAACGTGGTCGGGCTCGGCAGGAAGGTGACGCGCGTGCCCTTCTTGCCTTCCGGCGCCGGGCCGACGACCTTCAGCGGCGCGACCGCATCGCCATGGGTGAAGCGCATATAATGCTCCTCCCCGTCCCGCCAGATCGTCAGATCCAGGAATTCGCTGAGCGCGTTGACGACCGAGACGCCCACGCCGTGCAGACCGCCCGACACCTTGTAGGCATTGTCTTCGGACGTATTCTCGAACTTACCGCCAGCATGCAGCTGGGTCATGATGACCTCGGCCGCCGACACGCCTTCCTCGGCATGGATGCCGGTCGGGATGCCGCGCCCATTATCCTCGACCGAGACCGATCCGTCCGGGTTCAGCGTGATGACGATCTTGTCGCAATGACCGGCGAGCGCTTCGTCGATCGCATTGTCGGACACCTCGAACACCATATGGTGGAGGCCGGAGCCGTCGTCGGTATCGCCGATATACATGCCCGGCCGCTTGCGCACGGCGTCGAGGCCCTTCAGCACCTTGATCGAGGAGGCGCCATAATCTTCGGATTCTTGGGATATTGCCATAGCGAGGATATAGGGATTCAGGCGCCAGAACCCAAGCAAAATGGACGGACCGCCGCGGCGTCAGCAGCGGGCCCGATCGGTCAGCCGGCGGCGTCCCCAAGCGCCTGTTGCAGAAAGAGAAGTGCCGCCTTCCACGACAGTCGATCCGCAACCGGATCATAGCGCATGCGCGGATCGGGCGAATCCTGCACGCCGATATTGGTGAAACTATGCCAGGCCTGGCCATAGACGCTCAGCTGCCAATCGGCCTCGGCCGCCGCCATCTCCGCCTGGAAGGCGGCGACATCCTCGGGGGGAACGAGCGGGTCCTTGCCGCCCGTGAAGGCCGCGATCTTCGCGCGGATCGATCCCGGGGCGGCGGGCTGGCGCGTGGTAAGCAGGCCGTGGAAGCTGCCCACTGCCGCTATCTCGCGGCCGCTGCGTGCCAGTTCCAACACCGCCGTACCGCCGAAGCAATAGCCGATCGCAGCCGTCCGGTCCGCCTCGGTGCCGGCATGCGCCATCAGCGTATCCAGCGCGGCGGCGGTGCGGCGGCGCAGTCGCTCCGGTTCGGCCAGGAAGGCCTGCACCGCCTGCGCCATCGCATCGCCTTCCAGCGGACCGCCCGCGCCATGCAGGTCGGCGGCGAACGCGACATAGCCCAGCTCCGCGAGCATCGCGCAGCGCCGCCGCACATTGCCGCCAATGCCGTCGGCTTCGTGCACGACCAGCATCGCGGCCCCATTGGGCTTGGCCGGCCGATATAATTCGCCGACCAGCGCAACCTCGCCGTCGCGATAGTCGATCGGCTGCGGCGTCGTCATGTAGCGGAATTGGCGTTGGCGGGCAGCTGCTCCACCAGCACGGCGATCCCTTCGCCCTGGAAATGGGTATGCGACACGCCATCGATCATCACCGCACGCTCCGGCGTGAGGGTCGCGGCGGCGCGATGCTCCGGATCCAGCTCCTGCCATGCGGCCACAGCCCGCTCCAGGCTCGTCACCTCGGCCAGATCGCCGTCGCCGCGCGGCACATTCTCCAGCGCGGCGCTCATATGCCACTCGATCGCCGGCGATTTGGATCGGTCACCCCATTGCGCTTCGCTCATGATCATTCCCGTTATGCAGTTCGTCCGGGACTCTACGTCTCGCCGGTCGACAACGTTCCCGCGGTTGCGCCGACTATAGCATCTCGAGCGGACGCGCGGATCGCGGCGCCGGGAACGCCGCCTCGAGCTCCTGCAGCGCGGTGTCGTCGAGCACCAGATCGGCCGCCGCCGCATTCTCGCGCGCATGTGCTTCGCTCCCGGCTTTGGGGATCACGATCATCCCGTCGCGCCGCAACAGCCAGGCTAGCGCCACCTGCGCCGGCGTGGCGGACAGCGACTCCGCAATCCTGGCCAGCGTGGGGTTGCCGATCAGGCGGCCCTGCTCGACCGGGCTATAGGCCATCGCAGTAATGCCCTGCGCGCCCAGCCACGGCAGCAGATCGAGCTCCGGCCCGCGCCGGCTGAGATTGTAGAGGATCTGATCGGTGGCACAGCCGCTGCCGCCCGCCGCGACCAACTCTTCCATATCCTCGGTATCGAGATTGCTGACGCCCCAGTGCCGGATCTTGCCGGCCTCGCGCAGCTGTTCCATCGCGTCCACCGTCTCGGCCAGCGGGACGCCGCCCCGCCAATGGAGCAGATACAGGTCGATGCGATCGGTCCCCAGCCGGCGCAGGCTCGCCTCGCACGCTTTGGGCAAACGGTCGCGGTCGGCATTGTGCGGATAGGCCTTGCTGACCAGGAACAGCGCCTCGCGCCGATCGCCCAGTGCTTCGCCGATCAGGCGTTCGGCGGCGCCCTCGCCATACATTTCCGCCGTGTCGATCAGCGTCATGCCCGCCTCGACCCCGGCCCGCAGCGCGGCAATCTCGTCGGCGCGGTGGGCGGGCTGTTCGCCCATCATCCACGTCCCCTGCCCCAGCGCGGTCACAGTCTCACCGCCGGGCAGCGTCACCCGCTTCATCATCGGCCCGCCGCCGACGGCAGGGTAGGGTGTGGAGTGCTGAGGACGGGCATGATTGTCTCCGATCGGATGCGGGTAGAACGCGCCCCCGCCCCGACCGCTCCGTCCCCGCGTCAGATAGCGCGGTCTTGCAGCCAGTGCGTGAGCATCCCGCGCACATCGACCCGCGCCTTCAGCCGTGCCGCAAGCAGGGCGGTGCCGCTGATCTTGCGCTGCGCGAACAGGATGTCGGCGGGTGGGATATGCCAGCTCGCCTTGTCCGCGGCGATCTCCATTCCCTGGTCGCGCAAGGCCCCGACGAAGCGCCGGTCGCCAAAATCGAACGGGCCGGGACGGTTGAGTTCGCTGACGATGACCTCGATCATCCGATCGATGCGGGATCCGTGCCGCGTCACCGCCCCCGCGCCCAGAAAGCCGGTCGCGACCGCAGCGTCGCGCATTGCTGCCACATCGCCGGACAGGCCCGCCTGCAAAAGGCTGCGATATCCTTCCGCCGTCGCCGTCGCGACCGGGCGGACGGCGCCGAAATCGAGCAGGATCAACCGCCCGCTGTCCGGCTGGAACCGGTAATTGGCGAAGTTCGGATCGGTCTGCATGATCCCGAATTCGAACAATTCGCGCAGCACCAGCGTGATCAGCCGGCCCATCGCCGCATCGCGCACCGGCTGCGATTCCGCCTCCAGCGTCTCGATCGGCCGGCCCGCCAGGAAGGTCATGGCCAGGACGCGGTCGGTCGTGAATTCCTGGTCGAGCGTGGGCACGATGATGTCCGGCGTGTCGGCCAACAAGGCGTTGAACCGCATCATCTGTTCGCCTTCACGCGTATAATCGGCTTCTTCGGCAAGCTGGCGTTTCGCCTCCGCCAGCAGCGGCGCAATGTCGAGCTCGCGCGGCAGCAGGCCGGACATTTTCAGCAAGGTCGCGACATTGTCGACGTCCGCGTCGATGCTTTCGCGCACGCCGGGATATTGCACTTTGATCGCCAGCTCGCGTCCGTCCCGCGTGACCGCACGGTGGACCTGGCCGATCGATGCGGCCGCGATCGGGCTGGGATCGAAGCGCTGGAACCGGGTCCGCCAATCCTTGCCCCATTGCGCCGCAAGCACCTGCTGCAATTGAGCGGGCGGCATATGGTGGGCATTGTCGCGCAGCCGCGCCATGATCGTCGACAGCTCGGCCGGCAGCATGTCGCCCGCGTCCATCGAGATCATCTGGCCCAGTTTCATCGCGGCGCCACGCAGGTGGGACAGGCGGTCCGCGACCCGGCCGACATTGCCGGGCGTCAGCATCATGTCGCGCAGCCGCGGCCGCTCGCCGTCCGCCAGGCGGCGCGCGCCTTCTGCCAGCATGCCGCCGGCGACACCGCCCGCCAATCGCCCGAACTGGCTCAGGCGCGAGATCCGCCCGCGCGGCACCTGGCGCGCGCGGGGCGCGATCGGATCGTCGGCCATGGCCTTACCAGCCCCGGCTGCCGGGGATGCCCTTGAACGGGCCGACGACCTTGCTGGTGATCCAGCCGCCGTAAAAGTCGCCCGGCTGCGGGATGACGGTCTCGCCATCCACGCTGCAGCGGTCGAACGGGCCGGCATAGAAAGCGACATGATCGCGCAGCGCGGCGAAGGCGCGGCTGGGCTCGGGATAGCTCCAGCCGATCCGCGGTAACACGATCGTGCCGATCACGACATCCCAATAGACGGCGGCACCCTTCCACTCGCAAAATGAGCTTCCGCTGGCCCGGCGCAGCACGCCCGGCGCGATATCGGACGGCGGAATATAATAACTGGGCGGATGGCTGGTTTCCAGCGTGCGCACGCTGGCGCGCGTATCCGCCACGATGATCCCGCCATGTTCGATCACGATGTGGGCGGCGGTCCGCTCGGCGATGGCAGGGCGCGGATAGGCCCACACGCTCTCCTGACCAGGTCCGATCGGATCGGGTCGGGGCCTCATGCGCGGCTCATCCGGGCGGCAACGCGCTGCAGCCGCGGCCGCACTCGCAGGAAAGCGCGGTAGGCCTTCTCCAACAGATGCAGCATGCGTGGGTTGCGCGCAGCCAGGCCCAGCGGCCGCAATAGCGGGATTGCCCGCCACATCGCGGCGAAGGCGGCCGCCCCCGACAGCAAATTGCCATTCTCGCAGGCATGGAAGCGCGCCAGCAGATCGGCGCGATCGATCGGGCAGCTTCGATCGGCGACAAGGGTCGCGTCGACGAACCGGATCGCGCCGCGTCGGTCGAGCCGACGCATCAGCGCGATTTCGCGGCGGCACAGGGGACACGCGCCGTCGTGCCAGACGATCAGTTGCGACATGCCAGGCATATGGGGTGGCGTGGCGCGATGTCACCCTGCCGCAGTCTGCGGATATACGATAGGAGCTGTTCGCATGACGATGGGGGTGCCGGGGGGCCAGAGGCGATCATGACCAGCAGGACTTTACGGATCTGGACGGCCGCCCTTGTGCTCAACCTGGCGCTCGGCGGGGCAGCGCGTGCGTCGTCCGCTCCGGACGGCACTGCGCGCCGGATCACATCGGCGATGCGCGATGCCGCGCATATCTATCTGGCGGACCGCTGCCGCGTCGGGCTGTCGGTCGCGGCGCATGTCGCGGGGCGGACCGTGTTCGGCAATTACGGGTCGATCCGCCGTCAGCACGTCCAGCCTCCCACCGCCGACACGGTGTATGAATTGGCGTCCGTCACCAAAACCTTCATCGGCGCCCTGGCCGCGAAGGCGGTGGTCGAACGGCGGATGGCACTGGACGGTGACTTTCGGACCTATCTGCCCGGTCGCTATCCGAACCTGCTGCGGGACGGTCGGCCGATCACGCTGCGCACGCTCGCCACCCACATGTCCGGCCTGCAACGCGATCTCCCGGACAGTGACGCCCTCTTGTCCAAACCAGATTATGATCGGCTCGGCGATCAGCTGGCGGCGCTCAACCAGGGGTTCGATCGATCCCGCTCGTTGGCGGCGCTGCACGGGGTGACGCTCCGCGCGACGCCCGGGGAGGCCTTCGCTTATTCGAATATCGGCATTCGCGTGATCGGATACGGGCTGGAGCAGGTCTATCACATGCCGCTACCGCAACTGCTGCACAGCGCGATCCTGCAGCCACTCCGTATGACCGACACGCGCTTTACGCTGACGCCGCCTATGCGCCGCCGATTGGCAACGCCCTATAGCCGCAATGGTCATGTCCAGCCGTTGCACGACGATAGTGCCGGCGCCGCCTACGGCCTCTATTCGACCCCGCGCGACATGGCGCGCTACCTTGCCTGGCAGCTCAAGTCGGGCAATCCCGTCATCGCCCGGTCGCACGCCCTCCTCCACGGAACGCGCGACGACGGCCAGGGCCTGATCTGGAATATCGGCACGGACAACGGCGCGCCTTTTCTCTGGCATGGTGGCGGCACGTTCGGGGAGACGAGCCAGATGGTGCTCTATCCGAATGATCGGATCGGCTTCGTGTTGCTCGCAAACGATGCCTGCGCCGGCAGCGAAGGCGCGCTGAAGCGCTTCGCCGCCGCGGTGCGCGATGCGATCCGCCCTACCGCGCCATAAGCATAACGCCGCGCGCGTGCGGCCTATTGCTTGACCTTGGCGGTGGTGATGAACTCCATCACCTCCCCGATGATCGCCGTCATCGCGGTCCGGGCCGCGACCGGATCGCCGGCCTGAATGGCGGTGAATACCGCGCGGTGCGCGGGCACGTCGGCGCTGCGCCCCTTGAAGCGGTTGGTGAAGCGGATCGACGTGCGCAGTGCCGTCGCGACCATGTCGCGGAACTGCAGGAAAAAGGGGTTTGCCGACGCTTCCAGCACGGCGATGTGAAAGGCGATGTCCGCTTCCAGCGTATCGTCCTCGCCGCGTTCGGCTTCTTCCATCCGCTGCAAGCCGGCTTCGATTGCGGCATAAGCGGGCGACGGTCCAGCCCGTGCCGCCAGCGCCGCGGCCTGCGGCTCGATCGCGCTGCGCAGTTCGTTGAAATGGCGCAGCAGATCCAAAGACAGCTTGCGCTCCAGCATCCAGCGCAGGACGTCGGGATCGAACACGCTCCACATGCTCGCCGGCTGCACCGTGGTGCCCGCGCGCGGGCGTGCCGTGAGCAGCCCCTTGGCGGTCAGCATCTTCACCGCTTCGCGGGTCACCGTGCGGCTGACCGCGAAGCGCGCGGTCAGATCGTCTTCGGTCGGAAAGCGGCCGCCTTCATAGTGGCCGGTCACGATTTCCCGCCCCAGCGTTTCCAGCATGCCAAAGGTCAGATTGCGGCTGCCGTCGCGATCGCCCATCACCGTCCGCACCTCCCCCTTCGCCACGACGGGCCTACCACCAGGTGGCATAGAGCGCGATCAGGATCAGCACGACGGCGATAGCGCCGACGTTGAAGCTGGTGCGCGTCGCATAAGCGACGTCGCGCGTCTCGATCGTGTCCGTCCCCGGCCGTGCCGGCGTGAGCAGGGAAATCAGGATCGCCAGCGCGGCGGCGATCAGGAACACGATACCCATCCGATTCATGAACGGCAGGGTCGCCCATTGTTCCTTGAACAGCCAGGACAGGACAACCGAGGCGACAGCCGCGGCGATCGCACCGGCTTCGTTCGCGCGCTTCCAGAATAAACCGAGCAGGAAGATGACGGTGATGCCCGGCGTGAAGAAACCGGTGAACTCCTGGATGAACTGGAACGCCTGATCCGACTGGCCCAGCAGCGGCCGCGCCATGATCACCGCGATCACGATCGCGACGCAGGCGGTGATCCGGCCGACCAGCACCAGATGCCGCTCGCGCAGCCCCTTGGCCTGGTCGCTCAGACCGACATCGGACTGGCCCTTGAGCTTGGCGTAGATGTCCAGCGTGAAGATCGTCGCGATCGAATTGATCTTGGAGGCGGTCGACGCGATGATCGCCGCGATCAGCGCCGCGAAGACCAGGCCCAGCAACCCGGTCGGCAGCAGCTTCATCATCGTCGGATACGCCTCGTCGGGCTTGGCCAGGTTCGGCGCGAGCAGCACCGCCGCAATGCCCGGCACGACGATGATCAGCGGCATCAGCAGTTTCAGGAACGCGGCGAACAGTACGCCTTTCTGCGCTTCGGCAATGTCCTTGGCCGCGAGCGCGCGCTGAATGATATATTGGTTGAAGCCCCAATAACTGAGGTTGGCGATCCACATGCCGCCGATCAGCACCGACAGGCCCGGCAGATCCATATAATGCGGATCGCCCTTCTTCAGGATCATGTGGAAGTGGCCCGGAATCGCCTGGGTCACCTTGTGCCATCCGGCGAGGATGCCGGCGCCCTCGCCCAGCTTGCCCAGCGTCAGCACGACGATGATCAAGCCGCCCAACACCAGCAGCGTGACCTGGACGATGTCGGTCAGCGCCACCGCCTTCAGCCCGCCGCGGATCTGATACAGCAAGGCGAAGGCGCCCAGCGCGATCAACGCGATATTCTGATCGACCCCGGCCACCTTGTTGACCGCGATCGAACCCAGCCACACGATCGATGTCAGGTTCACGAAAACGTAGAGACCCAGCCAGAAGATCGCCATCAGTGTGCGGATATTCTTGCCGTACCGCCGCTCCAGGAATTGCGGCATCGTATAGATTTCGTTGCGCAAGAAGATCGGCAGGAAGAATTTGCCGACCAGCAACAGGGTCGCCGCCGCCATCCATTCGTAGGAGGCGATGGCCAGGCCGATCGCATAGCCCGAGCCCGCCATGCCGACGATCTGCTCGGCCGAAATATTGGCGGCGATCAGGGATGCGCCGATCGCCCACCAGGGCAGATCCTTGGAGGCGAGAAAATAATCGGTGGTATTCTTGGGGCCGGCCCCGGCCTTGTCGCGCGACACCCATTGGGCGAGCCCGAAGATAGCGATCGCGTAGATCGCGACGACCGCAATATCGATCGAGCTCATTGTCATACGCATCTCCCTGCCGTCGACACTTAGGGGGTGATCGGCAGCGGGTGATTTATATGATTAATCGCTCATGTCGAGAGGCGGAATGCGCGTCGCGTTGATAGGTGTCGTCAGGCCTTATCCTATGCGGACCGTTCCCGCACGGGCGTTTTTTCCATCACCGCAATCATCAGTGCGAAGATCATTCTGAACATGGCACGGCTCCCCTGCAGCGCCGTTCGACCCTAACCGCCCGGCATTGCGCTTTCGTGACGGCATCCTCCGCGCCATCCCGCACGCCGTTCGTCGAATCAGGCGAGGTCCGCCAGCAATCCCGGCGTCAGAACCTGCGGCAGCTCGCGCGGATCGCCCCCGCCGGACGGATAATAGAGGTAGAAGGGCACGCCGGACCGGCCATGGGCCGCAAGGAAACGGCTGATGGCGGGATCGCCCCGCGTCCAATCACCCACCATCGTCACGACATGCTTGTCGGCAAAGGCCCTGGCCACCTCCGATCGTTCGATCGCCGCTTTCTCGTTCACCTTGCAGGTCAGGCACCAGTCGGCGGTGAAATACAGGAAAATCGGCCGGCCGTCCTTGCGCAGCGTCGCCAGCCGCGCCTCGTCAAACTTTTCGTGCCCGGGCGTCGCGGCCGCCACCGCCATATTGGGCGTCCCGCGCAGGGGAAGCATCACGACGATCCCGATCGCGAGCAGCAACGCCACGAGCGTGGGCCACCAGGCGCCGGTCTTCATGGCCTGTTGCCGCCGGCCCGACCACCACAGGCCGAATGCCAACAACAGCGCCGCGCCCAGCCCGATCGTCATGCCGTCGACGCCGGCTTGCTGGCCCAGGATCCAGGCCAGGCCCAGCGCGGTCACGAACATCGGCACCGCCAGAATATGGCGCAGCACGTCCATCCACGCCCCCGGCTTGGGCAGCCGGCGGCGCAGCGCGGGAATGAACCCCAGCAGCAGGAACGGCAGCGCCATCCCCAGCCCCAGGCCGACGAACACCGCCATCGCCGCCACGGGGGGGAGCAGGATCGCCACGCCGAGCGCCGCCGCCATGAACGGACCGGTGCAGGGCGTCGCCACGAATGCCGCCAGCGCCCCCGTCCAGAAGGCGCCGCCGATGCCGCCGGCATTGGCGAGGCGGTCGCCGCCCGCCAGCACCGGCAATTCGAACAGCCCGGCCAGATTGAGGCCGATCGCCAGCATCAGCAGCAGCAGGACCGCGATCACCCGCGCATCCTGCAACTGGAATGCCCATCCTGCCGCAACCCCGCTGGCGCGCAGGATCAGCAGCGCGGCCCCCAGGCCGGCGCAGACCAGCACGACGCCGGCGGTATAGGCCAGCGCCTCGCGGCGCGCTTCCCGCTCGGTCCCGCCCGATCGCGCAAGGCTAAGCGCCTTGAGGCTGATGATCGGGAAGACGCACGGCATCACGTTGAGCAGCAATCCGCCGAGGATCGCGCCGCCCAGCGCCGCCATCAGCGTGGCGAACAACCCGCCCGCCTGTGCCGTCGGCTTACCCGCTGCGACCGCGCCGGGCACCGCGGTGAGCTCCAGGCCGAGCGTCGGTCCGATCCGCAACACGCCGTCAATCTTTTGCGGGCCGCCCGCTTTGGCCGTCGTTTCGATCACCAGCCGATCGCCGTCGCGGCTCACCGTCTGCGGCGCGGCATAATCGATCGCGCCGTCCGTCAGCGGAAAGAAATAGGGCTGGTCGATCGCGATCCCGGCGGGCAGTGGCACGCCCAGCCGGAAACGCCCGTCCGCGACCTGAAAATGGGCTGTGGCGCCCAGCGGTTTCGGCAGCTCCGCGCGCCAGCGATCGAAGCGCGCCCGATCCTCCGGTGTCACGGCGCCGCTGCCGATCGTCAGCGTGGTCGTCAGCGTGGCGGTCTCAGGCACGCAGGTCTGGGGATTGCACGCCAGCCAGTTGAGCGTGACGGAAATGGGCAGCGCCGTGCCCTGGGGTAGCCCTGCCGGCACGTCCAGCGCGACCAGTTCGGCATAATCGCGCTCATAGACATAGTTCATCAGCCCCGCGATCAGCAGCGGCTGCGGCACCGGATATTGGAGCGGACCAAAGCGCAGGCCGTCGGGGGCCTTCCATGCGACCCGCGTCTCCAGCCCGGCATCGCCCGGATTCTTCCAATAGCCATGCCATTGTGGCGCCGGCGTCATGGCGAAGGCCAATGTCACGCGCGATCCCGCCGCAGGCGTCATCGATTCCGCGATCAGGCGCGGCGTGATGTGGGTCGGGGCGGCTGCGGCCGGAATTGCCAGCGCGGCCAGCAAGGCCAGCCATAAAAGCCGGATCATCAGCCGACCGCCCGAAGACGAGGTTCGTCGGCATGGCGTTGCGCCAGCCACAATTTGACGGTCAGCTCGCCCCCCGCAAGTTCGACCGTACGGGTCGGCTCCAATCCGGCGGCGGCAAACCAGGTGGCCATCTGCCCGTCGTCGAAGCCCAGCCGGGCATGGCCCTCCACTTCGCGCAGATCATCGCGGTCGTGCGCGGCAAAGTCGACGATCAGCAATCGCCCGTTGGATGCGATCAGCCGCGCTGCCTCTGCAATCGCCGCGGCAGGCGCCTGGGCATAATGGAGCACCTGGTGCAGCACGACCGTTTCGGCCGTCCCGTCGTCCAGCGGCAAGGCATACATATCGCCCTGGCGCAGGTCGACGCGCTCCATGCCGGCCCGCGCCATGCGGGCGCGGGCGAAGCGCAGCATTTCCGGGGAGCGATCGATCCCGATCGCGTTGCTGGTCTTCGGGCCCAGCAGTTCGATCATCCGGCCGGTGCCGGTGCCGATATCCACCATCCGCCCGATCGGCACATCGGACAACAGGTCGGTGATCGCGGCCTCGACCTGCCCTTCCGCCACGTGCAGCGACCGGATCGCATCCCATTCTTCGGCATGCGCATCGAAATAGGCCTGCGCGGCGGCGGCGCGATCGGCCTGCACCGCCACCAGACGCGCCGCGTCGGCAACCTCCCAGCGATCGGCCGCCGCATCGCGCCAATTGTCGATCATCGTCAGCAGGGCGCTGCTGGCCGACTCGCCAAGGCCCAGGAAGACCCAGCTGCCTTCCCGGCGCCGGTCGCACAGCGCCGCATCAGACAGAATCCGGACATGGCGGGAAACGCGCGGCTGGCTCTGGCCGAGCACCTGCGCCAATTCTCCGACCGATAATTCCATCCGCCGGAGCAGCGCGACGATGCGCAGCCGGGTGGGATCGGCAAGCGCGCGGAAGATGGCAAGGGGGGACGTCATGATCGCCGCAGCCTTCCTGCCCACGCGGGTTCCGTCAAGCAGGAAGCGCGATCCGCCTTGTGGAGTGCCGCCCGCTATGGCAGGCGCAACTCCATGATTCCGCGCCGCAACGCAGCACGGCTGCTCGCCCCCGCCACCGTCATGCTCCTGCTGAGCGCGTGCGCGACAGTACCCGGCCAAAACCGGCTGGCCGAGCGCGACCCGCTCGAAAAGTTCAACCGTGGCGTCTGGGGCGTCAATATGGCGGCCGACAAGGTCGTCCTCAAACCAGTCAGCTCAGTCTATCGCACGGTCGCGCCGCGCCCGGTGCGGCAGGGCGTGACCAATGCCTTCTCGAATTTGAGCGAGCCCTGGTCGTTCATCAACAACCTGCTGCAGGGCAAGCCGAAGCGCGCGGTGCGTAACCTCGGCCGCTTCGTCGTCAACACCACCCTTGGCCTGGGCGGCCTGATCGATACGGCGAGCCGGATGAAGATTCGCCCGGCGCCGGAAGATTTCGGGCAGACGCTGGCGCGCTGGGGCGTGAATGGCGGTCCCTATCTGGTACTTCCGATCCTTGGTCCGTCCACCTTGCGGGACGGCGTCGGCACGGGTGTCGCCTCGGTTGCGGATCCGGTTCGTGTGGCGGTCAATCAGGCCGACGTGAACGTCTGGTACAAGCGTGGCTTCGCCGCGGCGCAGGTCATCAGCGCGCGATCGGACCTGACCGAAAGCGGCGGCGATGCTTTCCTGCAGAGCAGCCTGGATCCCTACGCCGCAGCCCGCTCCGCCTATCTGCAGCGTCGCGGTGCCGCGATCGCCGATATCGGCGAAGAGGGCGATGGCGGTCTTCCGGACGCGGCCCAGCCGGCCGGCGAAGCCGTGCCGACGCCGGCCGGGGACGCGACGACGTCGCCAGGTGCGCCGCTTCCGCAAAGCGGTGCGCCGCTTCCGGGCGACGAGCCGGGCGCGCCGTCGGGGCCGCTGCCACAAAGCGCCGCGCCTATGCCAGGCGATGATGCCGCACCGTCGGGAGCCTTGCCGCAGAGCGCCGCACCGATGCCGGGCGACGCGCCCGCTGCCCCCGGCGACAAGCCGCAACCGTGATCCGTCGGCTGGCCTTCGGGCTGCTGCTCGTCCTGGCGGGCTGCAACCGCAGTGGCGTGGCCGACGTGACGCTGGACGCGGATGCCGCCCAGCGCAATGCGACCGCCGCCAAGACGCGCGACGATCTGGCGGCGGCGACGTCCGCCAGCCGCGGTCCCGCCCCGGTTGTGCGCGATGCGGATCCGGTAAACAGCAGCGACAATAGCGCAGACGAAACGCGCGACGACGCGCAGGAGGGTGCGAATACCCAGTCCGCGGATAATCAGGCCAGTCCGCTCACCAACGACGTCGGCGAGACGAACAGCACCACCCCGTAACAGCGCGCGGCCTCAGCCGCGCAGCTTGGCCTCGGCCTCGGCCATATAATCGCGCGTGATCGGCAGCGCGTACCGATCGCGGATATATTGCACCTGATAATTGACCATCGAACTGTTCATGAATCCGGTCATCGCGCCGGCCAGATAAAATTCCCACATCCGGAAGAAGCGCGCGTCGTACATCGCCTCGATCTCGGCCTTGTGCGCCTGCGTGCGCCGCAGCCAATGCTCCAGCGTATAGCCATAATGCAGCCGCAGCGTTTCCACGTCGCTGGTGAACATGCGCGCGGATTCGGCCGCTTCGGACATTTCGGACAGGGTCGGGATATAGCCGCCCGGGAAGATATATTTGGTCGTCCAGCTGTCGGTCGTGCGACGCGGGCCAACCCGGCCGATCGTGTGCAACAGCATCACGCCATCGTCCACCAGCAGCGAACGGCATTTGGCGATATAGGTGCGGAAATGCGCCGGGCCGACATGCTCGTACATGCCGACCGAAACGATGCGATCGAATTTGCCGGTCACCTTGCGGTAATCGATCAGCTCGAACTTCACCTTGTCGGCGACGCCGGCTTTCTGGGCACGCTCGCGCGCAATCTTCAGCTGCTCTTCCGAAAGCGTAATGCCCAGCACTTCGGCGCCTGTTTTTTCGTGCAGGTACAGTGCCATGCCGCCCCAGCCGCATCCGATATCCAGCACCTTCAGCCCCGGGCGGTGCAGGTTGAGCTTGGCGGCAATATGCGCCTTCTTGTCGCGCTGTGCTTGTTCCAGGCTGTTGTTGCGATCGGTGAAATAGGCACAACTATATTGGCGGTCGCTGTCCAGAAACAGGTCGTACAGTTTCGCCGACAAATCGTAATGATGGGCGACGTTGCGCTTGGACCGGCGTTCCTGATTATAGGTCCGCATCCAGCCGAGCGGATCGCCCAGCAGCTTCGATCGGGATTCCAGATTGCGCTCGTCGGTGCGCTTTTCGAACCGGTTGTTCCAGGTGACGAGATCGACCAGGGCGTAAATGTCGCCCTTCTCCATCACCAGCCGGCCATCCATATAGGCTTCGCCCGCGCCGAGCGACGGCGACAACACGATCTTGCGCGATGTTGACGGGGTGGTGAAGCGGACGGCTACCGGGTCACGGCCAGGGAAGGGCGAGCCATAATGGTAGACCTTGCCATCGGAGTCGGTGACGGTCAGCTCACCCTGGGTGATGAGCTTTTTGAAAGCGCGATCGAACAGGAGCATGGCGCTTTCTAACGCCTAGTTACGCGCTCGCCAGTGCTTTTTCGGCGGCTTCCCTGTCACGCTCCGCCCGGCTCTTCTTTTCGGCTGCCGTCTTCAGCTGCCCGCAGGCCGCATCGATATCGCGTCCGCGCGGTGTACGCACCGGTGCCGATATCCCGCCCTCAAAGACGATGTTGGAAAAGCGACGGATGCGGTCCGGATCGGAACATTCATACGCCGCGCCCGGCCAGGGATTGAACGGGATCAGATTGACCTTCGCCGGCAGCTTATATTTGCGCAACAGGCGGACCAGTTCGTGTGCATCTTCGTCGCTGTCGTTGCGGCCCTTCAGCATCACATATTCAAAGGTGATCCGCCGCGCATTATTGGCACCGGGATAGGCGGCACAGGCGGCCAGCAGCTCCTCGATCCCATATTTCCGGTTCAACGGCACCAGCTCGTCGCGAACCTCTTTCGTCACGCCATGCAGCGAGACGGCGAGGTTCACGCCAATCTCTTCGCCGGCGCGCGCCATCATCGGCACCACTCCGGATGTCGACAGCGTGATCCGGCGCTTGCTCAGCGCCAGCCCGTCGCCATCCATCACCAGTTTCAGCGCGTCGCGCACCGCATCGAAATTATAGAGCGGCTCGCCCATGCCCATCATGACGATGTTGGTCAGTAGCCGGCCCTCGGGCTGGCTGGGCCATTCGCCCAGCGCGTCGCGGGCCAACATCACCTGGCCGACAATCTCGCCCGCGGTCAGGTTGCGCACCAGCCGCATCGTGCCAGTGTGGCAGAAGCTGCAGGTCAGTGTGCAGCCGACCTGACTCGACACGCACAATGTCCCGCGATCGGCATCGGGGATGAAGACCATTTCGTAATCGTGGCCATCGGGCGAACGCAGCAGCCATTTGCGGGTCCCGTCATTGGAAACCTGCGCCTCCACCACGTCGGGACGGCCGATCACGAACCGTTCCGCCAGCCACGGATGCATCGTCTTGGCGATATCCGTCATCACGGCGAACTCGGTCGCGCCGCGATTGTAGATCCAGTGCCATAATTGCTTGGCCCGCAACTTGGCCTGCTTGGGGTCCAACCCTTCCTCCGCCAGCATTTCGCGCAGCGTTACGCGCGCGCGCCCGAGCAGATCGCGGCGTCCGTCGGCGCGCACGACCGGATCGCGCGGGACGGGGACCGGGTCGATATGACCGGGAATAGGCATGACAGCGTTCATGAGAACCTTCTCCCTAATCGAAACAGTAGCTTTTTTCCAGCCCGGCGGCAGACCAGCGCCGGATCGCCCCGCCCGGCTAGCGCCGGCGCGCCGCGACGGCGGCGGCATCGATCGCGCTAGGTGCGCCCGACAGCAGATAATGGTGGCGGAAGCGGCCACGGGAGGATGTGCCGAAAACGGTCATCGTCTCTCCGGCCCGGATGGCGGCCACGATCTGACGGCTGCTCCGGACGTCGGCGACGGCCTTGTCATGGGACGGCGTCAGGGGGAAGCGATCCGACCCGATCTGCAGCGTCGCCGTCCGAATCTCTCGTCCGACATGCGCCTCCACCTGAACGTCACGGCCGATGATCGCGATGGTCAGGAATGGATCGCCGCGGCGCTCAATCGGCGCACCGACCGCGAAACATTTACTCGGTTCGTCACAAAACGCCGCCCATGTGGCATATCCGCCGATTATCTCGCGTGCGACGAGCGGTTGCATATTGGCGACGAACAGAGCCGTTACGACGGCAGAATGATGGAACCGCATGGGCTTTCATCGTCCGCCACATTCCTGCCCGCAACCTAAACCTCACATGAGTGGGCCATTCACAAAACTGTCATACGGGAGCGACTTTACGCGCTCGGGACCGCAATAAACGAACATGCGGCTTATCAAATCGCAGTGGAGTATCTGTATGTCTAAGTATCTTATCGCAGCCGCGCTGGCATCGGCCGTAGCAGCACCGGCCCTGGCGCAGGATGTTAGCGCACCGTTCAGCGGCGCGCATGTTGAGGCTGTCGGCGGCTGGGATCGCGTTCAGGCGAACGGCCATGACGACGGCATTCTGTACGGCGTCGGCGCGGGCTATGATCTGCGTCGCGGCAACACCGTATTCGGCATCGAGGGCGAAGCCACCGATTCCACCCAGAAGGAGAAGTTCGGCGGCGTGACCCAGAAGGCGTCGCGCGACCTGTATGTCGGCGGCCGTATCGGTACCGTCGTTGGCGGCAACAACCTGCTCTACGTCAAGGCAGGCTACACCAACGCCCGCTTCAAGGCCGAAGGCACCGCCACCGGCGTGACCCTGGCCGACGGTAACCTCGACGGCGCGCGCGTCGGCGCAGGCATCGAGCATGCCCTGAGCCCGAATGCGTTCGTGAAGGCCGAGTATCGCTACTCGAACTACGAGCAGGGCGTATCGCGCAACCAGGTGCTGGCCGGCATCGGCCTGCGCTTCTGATCTACCGTGTCCGGGCCTGAGAGGGCAGGGCACCGTTTCGAAGGGGTCGATGCACCGCATCGGCCCCTTTTTCGTGGCGGCCCCTCTGGCCAGTACCGAACGCCACGCTATACTGGCCGACCAAACTCGACCGGGGACCGGGGGATATAATGAAGGCGACGATTGAACGAGCGATCCTGCTCAAGGCCCTGAGCCACATCCAGTCGGTCGTTGAACGCCGAAATACCATTCCGATCCTATCCAACGTTCTCATCGAAGCCTCCGAAGGCGGCCTCCGCCTGATGGCGACCGATCTCGATCTGCAGGTCGTGGAAACGATCGAGGCGCAGGTCGAGACGCCGGGCGCGACCACGGTCGCTGCGCACACGTTGTTCGACATCGCGCGCAAGATGGCGGAAGGCAGCCAGGTCCAGCTGACCGCGGCCGAAGGCAAGATGCAGGTCGTTGCCGGTCGCGCGCGCTTCAATCTGCAGACGCTGCCGCGCGAAGATTTCCCGGTGATCGCCGAAGGCGAATTGCCGACCCGCTTCGATCTGCCGGCCGAGACGCTCAAGCAGATCATCGACAAGACCCGCTTCGCTATCTCCACCGAAGAGACGCGTTATTATCTGAACGGCATCTTCCTCCACGTCTCGGACGACGCGACGCCGGTGCTGAAGGCCGCTGCCACCGACGGCCATCGCCTCGCTCGCGTGACGGTCGCACGGCCGGAAGGCGCCGAAGGCATGCCCGACGTGATCATTCCGCGCAAATGCGTGGGCGAATTGCGCAAGCTGCTGGACGAAGTCGACGGTTCGGTCGAGGTTTCGCTGTCGCCGACCAAGATCCGCTTCGGCCTGGGCACCGCCATCCTGACATCCAAGCTGATCGACGGTACCTTCCCCGATTATTCGCGCGTCATCCCGACCGCGAATGACAAATTGCTGAAGATCGATCCGCGCAGCTTCGAAGAAGGCGTCGATCGCGTCGCCACCATCGCCAGCGAAAAGACGCGTGCGGTCAAGATGAGCCTGGATCGGGACAAGATCACGCTCTCCGTCACCAGCCCGGAAAACGGCACGGCGGCGGAAGAAGTGCCGGGCGATTATGCGTCCATGTCGTTCGATATCGGCTTCAACGCGCGCTATTTGCTCGATATCCTCAACCAGATCGACGGCGATATGGTCGAAGTCCATCTGGCCGACGCCGCCGCGCCGACCTTGATCCGGGAGAATGACAAGGCGCCCGCGCTCTACGTGCTGATGCCGATGCGGGTGTGACCCGCCGGCTCGAAATGCTAGTTCGAGCCGTTCATGGTTGCACTCTCCCGTCTTTCACTCACCAATTTTCGTAATCACGCCGGGGCGCTGATCGCGCAGGGCCCCGGATTCGTGATCCTGACCGGCGAGAATGGCGCCGGCAAAACCAACATATTGGAAGCGGTGTCGTTGCTGACGCCCGGGCGTGGCCTGCGGGGCGCTACCTTGTCCGAAATGGCGCGGAGCGACGGACCGGGTGGGTTTGCGGTCAACGCCCGCCTGGGCGACGATATCGACATCGGGACAGGGGCGTTGGCGACCGCGCCGGAGCGCCGCCAGGTACGGATCAACGGCGCCGATGCGTCGGCGGCGTCGCTTGGCGAGTGGTTGGCCGTTTTGTGGCTGACCCCGGCAATGGACCGGCTGTTCCTGGAGAGCGCAGGCGGTCGCCGCCGGTTCCTCGATCGCCTGGTGCTGGCGCGCGAGCCCGGCCATGCCGCCCATTCCAGCCGCTACGAAGCGGCGACCCGGGCCCGCAACAAGCTGCTGGCCGAGCCTGATGGCGCCGATCCCTCCTGGCTGGCCGCGCTGGAGGCGGGCATGGCCGAACATGGTGCCGCCATTGCACAAGCGCGCGCGCACACGGTTTCGGCGCTGACGGCGCGGCTTGCCTCCCAACCGCCCGGCCCCTTTGCCCGGGCGGGGATCGCGCTCACCGGATGGACCCCCGCGCCGGGCGACGCGCAGGCGCATCTCGCGGCCGAATTGCGCGCGGGGCGGGGGCGTGATGCCGCCGCCGGCCGCGCGCTGGCCGGTCCCCACCGCTCCGACCTCGCCGTCACCCACCTCGACAAGGCGATGCCGGCCGGATTGTGTTCGACCGGCGAGCAGAAGGCGCTGCTGCTGGGTCTGATATTGGCGCATGCGGATCTGGTCGCGGAACAGGGGGGGCAGCGGCCCGTGCTGCTGCTGGATGAGGTGGCGGCGCATCTGGATCCGCTGCGGCGCGCGGCCCTGTTCGAACGGCTGGCCGCGGGCGGCGGCCAGACCTGGATGACGGGCACCGAGCCCGCTTTGTTCGCGGCCGCGCTAGGCCCCGCGACGCGCTTTGTCGTGTCGGACGCGGGGATCGTGACCGTTTGACGGATCAGGCGGGCGCGCAGGCGGCCGGTGTCGTCTCGGGCCGCCGCGCTGCGCCGCACGCCGGGCGCAGGGTTCCGGCGAAGCCGACCCACAGGCCGAGCGATATCATCGCGAAGCTGCCGAGGACGAGGAACGCCTCCCGATAGCCGATCAGCTGCGCGGTCCAGGCGCCGATCGCCGGGCTGATCGACGCGCCCAATCCCTGTACCGTCATAACCGCGCCCTGGCCCACGTTCACGCGCCCGGTGCCGTCCAGAAGACAGGCGACCAGCCCCGGGACGGCCACGCTCTGCAGCCCCGCGCCGATGCCGTCGAGCGCCTGGACCGGCCACACGCCCCAATGTTCGATCACCAGGCTGGCGACCAGGCCGCGGATCGGCAGCGCCGCAAAGGAAACCAGCATGACCAGCCAGAAGCCGCGCCCAGCGGCGATCCGCATCGCCAGCAGCGAGGTGACGATCATCACCGCCTGGGCAACCACCACCGTCGTCGCGGTAAAGGCGGCGGCGTCGCCCTTGCCGGCGCCGACCACCGCCAGCCCGTAGAGCGGCAGCATGGCGGCATTGCCCAGATGAAAGCAGGCCAATGCCGCCGCCAGAATCAGCATCGGCTTGTTCTGCAGCAGGATCTGGATGCCCTGCGCTTTGCCCCCGGACTGACCCTGACCTGCGCTGTCTTTCCCCTCCAGCCCGCGTGCCGCATCATGATCGATCACATGCTCCGGGATCAGCAGGACCGACAGGATCGCGAACACGCCGAACAGGCCGGCCAGATAGAAGATTGCGGGCAGGCCGAACTGCCAGCCGAGCCAGCCCGACAGCGCAGCGCCCACGACATTGCCGGCATGGTTCCACGCCTGGTTGCGTCCGTTCTGCGCGTTGAAGCCGCGCTGGCGTACGATCCCCAGGGTCATGCCGGCGACCGCGGGGCCGATCATCGCGCCGGCGATGGCGGTCGCGATCTGACTGGCGGCGACGACCGCGACGGATTGGGACAGCAGCATCAGGAAGGATGCGGCGATGGTGCAGATGCCGGTGACGATGACGATCAGGCGCTTCTGCCGGGAATGATCGATGATCGCTCCGGCGGGGGCGGTGCACAACATGCCGGCGATGCCGCCGGCGGTCATCACCGTCCCGATCGGGCCCGTCGCCCAACCGCGCTGTTTCAGGAAGACGGCCAGGAACGGGCCGATGCCCGCCTGCATGTCGGCCATGAAGAAGTTGAGCGATTGCAGGGCGACGCGTGCGCGCGTTGTGTCGCGGGACGCGGACGGGTCTTGTCTATCGGCCATGCTCAATTCTCCCGTCGGCCGCCCGAACGCGCGGCGATGGGAAAGGGCAACATCAGATGCGACGGATGGAACAGCTGTGACGTCCGCCAGAGCTGCAGAGACCGATCTTACCAGGGCGTATCATCCGCCGCAGCGCGCGGTTGCAGCGCCACGCCGCGTGGCTACAAGCAATCCTGGCTATCAGGAAATTGCATAGAAAGATGAAGCGCCGCCCCAGCTTGAATAGCCTGCGCCTGTTCATGCAGATCGCCTATAATCGCAGCTTCAGCGAAACCGGCCGGCTCGCCAGCGTTTCGCAGCCCGCGCTCAGCCGCACGATCCGCCTGCTGGAGGAAGAGCTGGGGGTGCGTCTGTTCGACCGCAACTCCCGCAACGTCACGCTGACCAGCGCCGGGGAAGCGCTGCTGCCGATCGTGGAGCGGCTGGCGGCGGATTTCGATCATGCCTTTTCCGAACTGTCGCTCACATTTTCCGGCGCGCGCGGTCGGGTCGTGATCGGCGCGCTGCCGTCCGTCGCTGCCGGGATGCTCCCTTTGGTTGTCGCATCCTTCCTCAAGGATCATCCCCAGGTGGAGATCATCCTGCGCGATCATCTTTCGGGGGCGCTGTACCAGCAGATGCAGGAACGTCAGGTCGATCTGGCTATCACGACGCCACCGGACGGCGGGGCGTTTGCGTTCGAACCCTTCATGGACGATCCGATGATCCTGATCGCGCGGGCCGGCGGCCCGTTGGATCAGCCCGGCACCGCCGACTGGTCGATCTTCGCGGACCACCCCTTCATTGCTATGGCGCCGCGCAGCAGCGTCCGCGAGCTGACCGATGCGGCAATGCATAAAGCGGGCATTGCCGTCCGCCCGCTCTTTGAATGCACGCAGCTCGCCACCGTTGGCGCCCTGATCGAGGCCGGGCTGGGGACGACCGCTTTGCCGCAGTCGACAATCGGCATGGTCGATGCGTCCTCCATCGTCACCCGCCCCCTGACCGCGCCGTTCGTCACGCGCACGATCGGCATCGCCCATCTCGCCGATCGCACGCTGCCGCCCGCCGCCGCGGCCTTCATGCGTCACTTTCTGGAGGTCGCGCACGCCGGGCCGCGGACCGGCTGAGGCGCGCGCGACACGGGCTTTATTGGCGTGCCGGTATCGCGGCGAGATCGCTGTCGATTGTCTTCAGCATCTCGTCCGTCAGCATCGCCGCCATATAAGGCTGTAGCGCCGCCAGGGTCTGGCTGCGCGCCATGCCGATCTGCGGACTGTTGATCAGCATCGGCACGCGTTTCTCCAGCACGGCCTTCGCGGCCGGATCGTCGAGCATCGTGCCGAGCGGCGTGGTCAGGCTGTTATAATGGCCTGACGCCTTTGCCGCCGCCAGCCGCTGGACCGCCGTGTCGATCTCCGCACCCCAGGGATCCTTGCCGGCAACCGCTTTCCCCTCCGTATTGAAGTCGATCAGCTGATCGGAGGCAGAATCATATTTCGGCCAGGCCGGCAGCCCGCTGCCGTTCGGATCGCCGGTCTTGGCGAAATTGATCAGATAGGCGCTGATCGTCTTGCCCATGGCGATATCCTTGGGCGTGGTCTGGGCGCCATATTTGATCGCCGTATTGTCGAAGAAGAAGGGGATGTCCGTCGCATGCTGCGCACCGGGCTGGCCGACCGATTCCGCGACGTAGGAGAAGCGATATTCCCACACCGGCACGCGCTGCTTGGCGATCCGGGCAGAGGCGCTGCGCGCACCGGCAATCATGAAGCCGCTCTTGCCGCCCATGTCGGCGCTGGTCGCCCCGATGATGATCGGCACCTTGCTGAAATTGCCGCTGTCATAGGCTTTCGCCTGGTCCACCTCCAGCTTGCCGTCCAGGAACGGACCGCTGTACGTCTTCGGGCCGGGCTTGGGCTGGAACATCTGCATCATGCTGAGCCCGTCGGTCACCTGTTCGGCGGAGAGCGCGCGCAGCTTTTCCAGCGCCTGCGGATCGTTGGGCGCGATGCCGTTGGCCTGCGCGAAATTCTGGTAGATCTGCTCGACGTCGCTCAGCGTCGGCCCGCCCGCCGTGTCGCCCGCACCGCCCGACATCACGAATGCCTTGTGGAACAGCCCGCGCGCCAATGGCGACGTCACCAGCGTGTGGACCGACATGCCGCCCGCGCTCTCGCCGATGATCATCACGTTGCTGGGGTCGCCGCCAAAGGCTGCAATATTCCGCTGCACCCACTTCAGCGCGGCAACCTGATCCATGAAGTTATAATTGCCGATCAGGCCCTTATCGGGGTCTGCCTTGGTCAATTGCGGCAGTGCGAACGTGCCGAACCGACCGACACGATAGTTGAAGCTGACGAACAGAACGCCCTTCTGCGCCAGGTTGGCGCCGGCGTAGGTGGGCGGTGACGCGCCGCCGTTGACGAAGCCGCCGCCATAGATCCACACGATCACCGGCAGCTTGCCGCGCGCCGTGGTCGGCTTCCAGACGTTGGCATAAAGGCAATCTTCGGCCGGCGTTGTGCCGAGCGGCGCCGCATCGCTGGGGAAGGGCTTCTGCATGCAGTCGCTGCTATATTGGGTGGCATCGCGCACGCCGCTCCAATTGGCGGCCTGCTGCGGCGCCCGCCAACGCAGCGGCCCCAGCGGCGGCGCGGCGAAGGGAATGCCCTTCCAGCTCGCCACGCCCGCTTCGGTCGTTCCGCGTAACTGGCCATTCTCGATCTGCACGACCGGGGCGCTGCCCTGCGCCATCGCCGCGATCGGCGCGCTCAGCACGGCGGCGCTCGCCAGCAGCAGGGAAAAGGTTCGTGTCATTATCATTCTCCTTTGGGCGGAGCGCGTTGCGCCCCCCGTCTATGCATATCCGTGATCGGGATCAGAAGGCCTTGGTGATCTGGAAACTGAAGATGCGTCCAAAGATATTGGCATTGGATGCATCATAAGCGCCATAATTGTTGCCCGATTGGGTCAGCACCACATGCGGATTCCTGTTGGCCAGATTCTGGATATTCAGTCCGAAGCGCAGCCCGCTCAACACGGAACTGCCTTTGGGAATGGAATAGGTCAGGCCCAGATCCAGCGTCGTCCAGGACGGCACTTTCGTCTGCGGCTGGCCCGTGATCGGAATGGTGTTGGTGTAGGAGCCGACATAATTGACGAACAGATTGGCCCCTATGCCCGATTTGGACCAGCCGATCTGGCCACGTCCGCGCCAGCTGACCGGATAATAATAGGTGTTCAGCACATCGGTCTTGGGGCCGCCGCGCACCGTCTGCAGCGTCTGGTTCAGGATCTTGGTGACGCTCCCGCCGAACGACCAATGGCCCCAGTCGCTGTCCATCTGGTAATTGGCCTGAAAGTCGAGGCCGTCCTGAAACGTGGTTGCCGCATTGGCGGAACGCGCATCGAGGATCACGTTGATGGAGCAGGCACCCAGCACCGGCGTGTTGTACAGTGCCGGATGCGCGGCGATGAACCGCGCGAGGACCGGATCATAGCTGCCGGGATTGCCGTTCACGCAGCTTGCCGGATTGTTCACCGGCGTGATGAACTGGCTGTAGAGCGCGGCATTTTGCGGGCTGGACAGGAACAACCCGACATTGGGCGACACGATCTGGTTGGCATATTTGGTGCGGTAATAGGTGCCGGACAGTTTGAGCCCCGCCAGGGGTGTCACGTCCATGCCTGCGGACCAAGTCGTCGCAGTCTCCGGCGTCAGATCGGTATTGGCGCCGAGCAGCAGATAGGAACTGCTATTGCCCGGAAAGGCGAAGCCGATATCCGGCCGCCCCGAATTATTCGCGAACGGCAGCCCGATCACCGCGGAGGAATAATTTTGCGGATTGGTATCGGTCAATGCGGGCGCGCGGAACGACGTGCCCCACGATCCACGGATCGCGATCACGTCGTTCACGATCCAGGTGGCGCCGATCTTCGGATTGGTCGTGTCGCCGAAATCGGAATAATCGTCGTAGCGGATCGCCGCGTCGATATTCAGCGACTGCATCAGCGGCACGTTCATCTCGTCGCTGACGATTGGGATGAACAATTCGGCGAAGGCCGATGCGGTGGTGCGATGGACATTGCTGTTGTTCGTGATCGCGAAATTGTTGTTGGTCGGATCGCGCTCGAACGCATTGTTGCTGCCGTTAACCAGATGCTGGCGGTTATATGCCAGCTCGCCGCCGACCGCGGCGCGCAGCTCGCCGCCGGGCAGCGTAAAGAGCGGCCCGTTCAGCTTGATCACGGAATCGTAGAAAGTGTTGTAGGCACGCTGCGTGTTGCTGCCCATGAAGACGCCATATTGCGCGTCGGTCAGCGGGGTCGTGCTGTAAGGGTTGATGCGGCCCGCCAGTATCTCACGCGACAAGGCGGCGCCGTTCGCATTGGTGTCGAAGTTGCAGATGCCGCACGTCGAATCGCGTGCATACGTCCAGTAGGCGTCCAGATTCCAGCGGTTGGGCAGATGGCCGGTCATCCCGCCGGTGATGCTGATCTGCTCGTCCGGATTCTTGGTCACGGCCGGCCCGCCGAAGAAGGTGATGGGATCGACCGCGACTTTCTGCGCCAGCCCGCCGCCGCATAATGCGTCGGAGGCGATCGCGGCCGCCGGTGCTCCTGCGATGAAATAGGGGCTGCCCTGGCACACGGTCAGCGTGTTGCCGACGCGGCTATTGCCGTAAGCGCGCGATTCCGTATCGCGGTGTGTGTAGAAACCTTCGAGGAAGACCGAGAAGGAATCGCTCAGATTCTGGTTGAAGAACACCGCCGCCTGGTGCCGCTTCTGCCGACCCAGAAAGTCATTGTAGTCGGTCGAATCGACCAAATTGGCGCCAGGGGTCAGCTGCCCGAAAGACAGTCCCGTCCCCGGCCCATTCGGGATCGTATAATAACTGTACGGCACGCCATTGCCGCCCACCAGCAATGTCGGCGTCGACACGCCGATCGTCGCATTGTTGGCGCGCGCATCCGGCCCTCCCAATGGTCGCAGGTCGTTGCGCAGGAACCTGGATTTGCCGGCATGGAATGGCTGCCGGGATTCGTAATCATAGGTCGCGATGATGTTGCCGGTCGCCCAGCTGTGGCCGGCCGTGATCGACGCGCCCCATTGGTTATTGAACCGGTTGAGCTGGTCGCGCCCGCTAATCTCGACCCCGTCGAAATTCTTGCGCAGAACGTAATTGATCACGCCGGAAATGGCGTCCGAACCATAGATGGCGGAATTGCCGTCGGTGACGACCTCGATGCTCTCGACCGCCGCAATCGGCACCTGGATGGATTCGGTGAATGTGGCGGCGGCACCGCTCGGTACGACGCGCCGTCCGTCGACCAGGGTCAGCGTCGCGGATGTGCCCAGGCCGCGCAGGTTGATGGCCGTGCCCTGGGTCGCATTGCCGCCATAACCCGCCGTACCGCCCTGACGGTAGACCGGGCCGGAGCCGCCCGCATTGGGATTGTTCTGCACCTGCGGAATAGTCTGCAGCACGTCGTTCACATTGGGCAGCCCGGTCGCGAGGATCTGGGCGCGATTGATCGAAATGGTTTCGGATCCGACCGGCTTGACCCCCTTGATGTTGGTACCGGTGACGATGATCTCCTGTGCCTCCTCCTGCAGCGCCTGATCGGTGGCGCTCGGCGTGGTCGCGATCGGGGCGGCAGGCGCTGGCGGCAGGTCGCTCGCCGGCACGCTGTCCGCGCCGGCCGTTTCAGGCGGGGCGGTGCTGGCGTCCTGCGCGGCGGCAGGTGCCGTTGCCAGCGCTGTCATGAGCAGCGTGGCGCTCAGGCTGGCGCAATTCCGATAGAATCCCTTTGAAGCTTTCATTCCATCTCCCCTTCGTTTGCGGGGGATGATCGAACGCTCCCCCGAACCGCCGGAAGGCGCCGTCATTTTGACGGTCACCTCTCTGGACAGGTGGGCCGGGAAGACCGACGGTTCGCACATGCGCTGCCAAATCATCGTGGGCCCGGCCTGACAGCCGACTTGGCAGCATTGATGACCTAACCGGTTCCAATCAAAAAATAGAATTTATAGATGGATCAATGCCTAAATTGAATGATTAGCTGGAGGCTCTAGCGATCAGCTTTATTCATGGATCGATAGATACTTTATCTTTGATGGATAGATGGCGAAACCGCATCATGGCATGGCTCGATAAGGATCGGGCAGGGGAGGACGATGCTCGCAATTGCCGGCGCCTTGTCGATTACGGTTCTGCTGGCGCTGATCCTGTCGGAGCGCGCGTCGCCGGTCGCAGCGTTGATCCTGGTGTCTTTTGTTGCCGCGGTGACGATCGGCCAGGCCGCCGCGATACCCGTTTATGTCGTCGCGGGGATCGGCAAGATCGCGCCGGTCGCCGGTATGTTCGTATTCGCCATCCTTTTTTTCGGCGTCATGAGCGATGCCGGGCTGCTGGATCCGATGATCCGTCTGGTGCTGCGCCTGGTGGGCGAACATCCCGCCCGGATCACCGTCGGGACCGCGATGCTGGCGCTCCTGATTCATCTCGATGGATCGGGCGCGGTTTGCTTCCTCATCACCATTCCGGCGCTCCGGCCCCTCTATGACAAATTGGGGATGGATCGGCGCGTGCTCGCCTGCACCGCATCGATGGCGGCAGGGGTCAATTTCCTGCCTTGGTCGGGGCCGACATTGCGCGCTTCGGCCGCGCTCGGCATTCCCGCGGCGCGCCTGTTCCAGCCGCTGATCGGTGTCCAGTTAGTCGGTATCGCATTCGTACTCGCGAGCGCCTGGTGGATGGGGCAGCGCGAGGCGCGTCGCCTTGCCACCGTTGCGTCGGTCGCGCCCGCCGATCGTCCGTGCGACGGCGACGGTTTCAGCACCGGGGATCCCGCTCTCAAGCGGCCGGGCCGTATCCTTATCAACGCGCTCGTGACTGCGACCGTCGTCGCGGCGATGATTGCGGGCGTTGCCGAACCGGTCGTCATCCTGATGATCGGGACGACGCTGGCATTGCTGATCAACTATCCGACCGCCGCCGCCCAGCGGGAGCGGGTGGATGCACATGCCAAGGCGGCATTGCTGATGGCAGCAGTCCTGTTCGCCGCCGGCGCCTTTACCGGCATCATGAGCGGATCGGGCATGATCGGGGCGATGGCGGAGGCGGTGGCCCATCGCCTGCCGAACGACGTCGGCGGGCACCTGCCCGTGCTGGTGGGCGCCGTATCCATGCCGCTCAGCCTGATCTTCGATCCGGACTCCTTCTATTTCAGCGTGCTGCCGGTCATCGCCCATGTCGGCCAAAGCTTCGGCACGGCACCCATCCACATCGCCCAGGCGGCCCTGCTCGGTCAGATGACCACCGGCTTCCCGGTCAGCCCGCTGACCCCTGCAACCTTCCTTGTATGCGGCCTGGCCGGCGTCGAACTCGGCGCCCATCAGCGTTTCGCGATCCCGTGGCTGTTCGCCACCACGATCGTGATGCTGATGGCCGCGCTCCTTTTCGGGATACTTCCCCTGTGACGCGTTCTTATTCTTCTTCAGTCCGGATCGGTGCGGGCGCGGGTTTTTCGGGCGATCGGCTGGAACCTGCGCTGGAATTGGTGGAACAGGGGAATCTCGATTTCCTTGTCTTCGAATGTCTCGCCGAACGCACGATCGCGCTCGCGCAGGACGCGCTCCGTCGTGATCCGCGCGGCGGATTCGATCCGCTGTTGATCGAACGCATGCGGCGGGTGTTGCCGGCGGCGCGGTCGCGGGGCGTCCGCATCGTCACCAATGCCGGCGCCGCCAATCCGCTCGGCGCAGCCCATGCCCTGGCGGACCTGGTTCGCGATCTTGGTCTGGGTTCGGTTCGGATCGCGGCCGTGCTGGGCGATGACGTCCTGGATCAGATCAAGGCGGCACCATATCCGCTGATCGAGCGGCCGGGCTCGACCGCGGAATTTGCGGAAATCGTATCGGCCAACGCCTATCTCGGCGCGGCACCGATCGTCGACGCGCTGGATGCCGGCGCGGACATTGTCGTGACCGGCCGCGTGGGCGATCCTGCTCTGTTCGTCGGCCCGCTGGCGCACGCATTTCGCTGGCGGCTGGACGATGCCGACTTGGTCGGTCGCGCGACTGTCATCGGCCATTTGCTGGAATGTGCCGGCCAGCTGAGCGGCGGCTATTTCGCGGATGGGGATCGCAAGCAGGTGGACGGGCTGGCACGGCTCGGCTTTCCCCTCGCGGAGGTCGACGTGGAGGCCGGTGCGATCCTGACCAAGGTGTCCGGATCGGGGGGGCGCATCAGCATCGCCACGTGCAAGGAGCAATTGCTCTACGAGATTCTCGATCCCGCCGCTTATTATCAGGCGGACGTCATCGCCGATTTCTCCGGCGTCTCCTTTGAGGAGGTCGCACCGGATCGGGTGCGCGTCCGCGGCGGTAGTGGGCGACCCGCGTCGGGATTGTACAAGGTTTCACTTGGCCATGACGAAGGCTTTATCGGGGAAGGCCAGATCTCCTATGCCGGCCCGCATGCCGTGCGCCGCGGGCGGATGGCGATCGAGATCGTGCGCGAGCGGCTGGCGATCATCGGCGCGCATGTGACGGACGTTCATGGCGAACTGATCGGCGTGGATTCGGTCGATCGGACCGCCCGGCACGATGGGGAGCCGCGCGAGGTGCGCGCGCGTATCGTCGGCCGCGCACCGGACGAACGTTCCGCAAGCGCGATCGGCGCGGAGGTGGAGGCGCTCTATACGAATGGCCCGGCTGGCGGTGGCGGCGCGTCGCGCAGCGTCCGCAGGATCATTGGCATCCTCTCCACCTTTATCCGCGCCGATCTGGTGACGCCGCGCGTCGAATTTGTGGAAAGCTGATCATGCACCTTGGCGATATTGCGCACGTCCGCGCCGGCGACAAAGGCGACATCTCGCAAATCTCGGTGATTGCCTATGACCCGGCCGATTATCCGCTGCTGGCCCGCGCGGTCACCTGCGAACGCATCGTCGGCCATTTCGCCCAATTGCCGGTCTCCGTGATCCAGCGCTACGAATTGCCCGCGCTCGGTGCGCTCAATTTCGTGCTCCACGGTGCACTGCACGGCGGTGTGACACGCTCGATCGCGCTGGATCTGCATGGCAAGACGCTCAGCGCGCAATTGCTGGATCTCGAAATCGATCCAGCCACGCCTTGCGGGGTGGCCCCGTGAGGCGGTTCTTTTATCCGTCGTTGCTGATGGTCGCGCTGGCTATGCCCGCCACCCTGAAGGCACGACTGACCGACTTCGTCATAGAACAGCGTATCGATGTGCCCGCCGCCGGCACCACGCCAGCCTATCTGATCCTGCGCGGCCAGTATCGCGGCGCGCTGCATCCGGCCGATCCGCACAATGCGATCATCACCGATCTCGATCGTGCCGATCATCTTCCCGATGGGCGCGTCGGCTATCGCGCGACGTTCGCGATCGCCATGCCGGCCGCCGCGGCGCGCGACAGCGGCTTCCTCCTGTACGATGTGCCCAATCGCGGCAACGGCGATGTCGCGCCTGATCCCGATGGCCATGTTCGCGTGGTCAGCGGATGGCAGGGGGATATCGGGCCGGCCCGTGGCCTGCAGACGCTGGAGGTGCCGATCGCCCGGCGCGCCGACGGCGGCCCGATCACCGGTCCGATCCTGCAGCGTTTCACATCGATCGAGGCGGGTACCACCACGATCGCAATTGGCGGCGGCATTGGCCGGCCGACCCCGCGTCCACTGCCGGTCACGCTCGACACGCGCGCGGCGCGGCTGTTTCGACAGGCCTCGGATCGGGCCGCGCCGATCGATATCGCTGCCGCCGACTGGGCTTTTGCCGATTGCCGGACACGCCCCTTTCCCGGCACGCCCGACCCGACCCGCCTCTGTGTGCGCGGTGGCTTCGTCGCCGATCAGGCCTACACGATCGTGTATCAGGGCAAGGACCCCAAGGTGCTGGGCATCGGCTTCGCCGCAGTGCGCGATCTCAACGCCTTCCTACGTTACGGTACGCGCGACGATGCGGGCAACGCCAACCCGCTCGCAAAGCGGGTGCGCTGGGCGATCGTCAGCGGCACCTCCCAATCGGGCAATTTCGTGCGCAGCCTGATCGCGCTCGGCTTCAACGCGGCCGAGGATGGCCGCCGCGTCTTCGACGGTGCCGCGCCCAACATTGCGGCACGCCAGGTTCCGCTCAACCTGCGCTTCGGCGTGCCCGGCGGCGCGGCCGATCTGTATGATCCCGGTAGTGAGGGCGCCTTGTGGTGGAGTCGCTATGCGGATCGCGCCCGCGGACGCGGCTCCTCCAGCCTGCTGGATCGCTGCCAGGCAAGCCGGACCTGCCCGCGCATCATGGAGACGTTCGGCTCCGCCGAATTCTGGGGCCTGCGCATGTCGCCCGATCTGGTCGGCACCGACGCGCGGCGGGATCTGCCGCTTCCCGCCAATGTGCGCCGTTATTATTTCCCCGGCGTCACGCATAATGGCTCGCCAACCGGCGGCTTCCCGATCGATAGCGAGGCTCCGCCCAAGGGGGCGGACTATTGCAGGCTCGCGTGGAATCCCAACCCTTCGTCGGATACGATGCGCGTCTTGCTCAAGGCGCTCCGCGACTGGGTGGCCTTCGGCAAGGAACCGCCGCCCAGCCGCTATCCAACGCTCGCCCACGGCGATCTCGTCCTGCCCACGGCGCACGCGATGGGATGGCCCGCCATTCCCGGCGCGCCCGTTCCGGACGGAAAGCTCAACCCGTTCCTCGATTATGATTTCGGACCGGGCTTTGACTATCGCGACGTCAGCGGCGTGATCACGCGCCAGCCGCCCGTCGTTCGGCGCGAACTCCCGTCGCGTGTCCCCCGCGTCGACGCTGACGGGAATGAGACGGCGGGCATCCCCTCGGTTCAGCTGCAGGTTCCGATCGGCACCTATACGGGCTGGAATGTCCGCCGCCGCGGCTATGGCGCGGGCGGGAATTGCGGGTTCATCGGCGGGTTCATTCCGTTCGCCCCGACGCGCGCCGCGCGCATGGCCAATCGCGATCCACGCCCGTCGCTGGAAGAACGCTATGGCGACCATGCCGGCTTCGTGGCGCGGGTCCGCAGCGCCGCGGCGGCCCAGGTGCGCCACGGCTGGCTGCTGCAGGAGGACGCACAGCGCATCGTCGACCAGGCAGAACGCAGCGATGTCCTGCGTTGAATGGTAGCGCGACCATCGGCGCGCTAGCCGCTGCAGCGCCTGCCGGTTAGGTGTAACGCTAATGTGTTTACGAATGAGGCGTCGCGTCCCGCTGCCAGGCAGGGTGGCGCCGTCCAACAGGGGAGAATCATCATGAAATCCAGTCTCACGGCCATGGCCATCGCCATCGCCACCGTGGCGGTCACGATCGGAGCATCGGCCGCCCCGGCAGCACGCGCAAGGTCGGCCAAGCCGGTCCGGCAGCCCTGGATGAATGCGTCGCTTCAGCCGGATGCACGCGTGGCGCTGCTGCTGCCGCGCATGACCCGCGACGAGAAGCTGACGATGGTCTTCGGCCAGTTCGCCACCGATTTCCCGCCCAAGCAATTCCAGGCGCCCGCCGGCTCGCGCGCCGGGTCTGCCGGCTATGTGCCCGGCGTTGCCCGCCTCGGCATCCCCGCGCAGTGGCAGACGGACGCGGGCATCGGTGTTGCAACGCAGGGTGGCGCCGCCCGCAAGCGCGGACGCACCGCTCTGCCGTCGAACCTTGCCATTGCTGCCACCTGGAATCCCGCCATCGGGTATCAGGGGGGCGCGATGATCGGGGCGGAGGCGCGGGCCTCCGGCTTCAACGTCATGCTGGCCGGCGGCGTCAACCTGACCCGCGATCCGCGCAACGGTCGCAATTTCGAATATGGCGGCGAGGATCCGTGGCTCGCCGGCACGATGGTCGGCGCGCAAATGGCGGGCATCCAGTCCAACCATGTCATCTCGACCGTGAAACATTATGCGATCAACGATCAGGAAACCGATCGGAATGCCGGCAATTCGGTGGTCGATCCGAAGGCTGCGAAGATGTCCGATCTACTCGCCTTCGAAATCGCGATCGGCAAGGGCGATCCGGGATCGGTGATGTGCGCCTATAATCACGTCAACGGGCCGTGGGCATGCGAAAGCCCGTGGCTGCTTACCGACGTGCTGCGCCGCGACTGGGGCTTCAAGGGCTATGTCATGTCCGATTGGGGCGCGACCCATTCGACCGCGCCCGCCATCGCCGCCGGCCTGGATCAGCAGTCCGGCTATCCGTTCGATGAACAGCCTTATTATGGCGCGAACCTGAAGAAGGCGCTGGCCGACGGCAGCGTGACGCCGGGCCAGCTCGACACGATGGTGTCGCGCATCCTGTACGCGATGTTCCGCCATGGCGTGTTCGATCATCCGATCCAGGCCGCGCCGATGGACCTTTCGCCGGCAATGCTCGCCACCGACAAGGCGATCAGCCAGGCCGCGGCAGAAGAAGGTATTGTGCTGCTCAAGAACGAACGGCGGCTGCTGCCGTTGGTCGCCTCTGCCCAGAAGATCGTCGTGATCGGCGGCTATGCCGACAAGGGCGTGCTGGCAGGCGGCGGCTCTTCGCTCGTTTATCCGGTCGAGGGCAATGCCGTGCCCGATCTGGAACCCAAGATCTGGCCGGGCCCGATCATGTATTATCCGTCCGCACCGGTCACCGAACTGCGCCGGCTGCTGCCGGGCGCATCGATCACCTTCCTCGACGGCACCGATGCAGCGCAGGCCGCTGCGGCGGCGCGGGATGCCGATGTCGCGATCGTCTTCGCCAACCGGTGGGAGGGCGAATCGTTCGACGTGCCGCTCGGCCTGCCCGACAATCAGGACGCGTTGATCCGCGCGGTCGCCGACGCCAATTCCAAGACCGTGGTCGTGCTGCAATCCGGTGGCCCGGTGCTCACGCCCTGGGCCGGCAAGGTCGGTGCGCTGCTGGCGGCCTGGTTCCCGGGCTCGGGCGGCGGTGCCGCGATCGCGCGCGTTCTGACTGGCCAGGTCAATCCGTCGGGCCGCTTGCCGGTCAGCTTCCCGCGCAGTGCCAGTCAGCTGCCCCGTCCGGAGGCACCGGCCAAGGGCGATGTCGTCTATCGCGAAGGCGAACTGGTCGGCTATAAATGGTACCAGTCGCGCCGCGAGACGCCGGCTTTCCCCTTCGGCTTCGGCCTGTCCTACACCGACTTTACCTACGCCAATCTGCAGGCCGTGGAGAATCGTGGTGCCGTCCGCGTTTCTTTCACCGCCACCAATGGTGGCGCGGTCGCCGGAAAAGCGGTCGGCCAGGTCTATGCGTCACGGCAGGGATGGCAGTCGCCGATGCGGCTGGTCGGCTATGCCAAGGCGGCGCTCGATCCAGGCCAGTCGCGCACGATGACGGTGGATCTCGATCCGCGTCTGTTCGCCGATTGGAAGGAACGCGGCAATTGCTGGCATGTCGCCAGCGGGTCTTATCGCCTGATGCTGGGCGCCTCGTCCGAACAGCTCACCGATCGTGCCAGCGTCGAGCTCAGGCAAGGCGATTTCGGCGGTATCCGGGGCTTCTGCCGCCGCTAGCCGCGCGCTTGGAATACGGTGCCGCCGCGCGTCGTGGCGGCACCGTAACCCTCGACTTACGCTTGCGATCCCGAATCTTCCGCGATCAGATGCTGCAGCACGCGCTTCTCCAATACCAGCATGGCGTTCGCGCCGTTGGTGCGCATGATCAGCGGCTGTGCCAGCGGCGCGGCCGCCGCCCGTAACGTCTGCTCAAGCTGGCGGAAGTCTGATCGTCCTGCACCGCGCACCCCATGCAACGCGCACAGCTGTCGCCAATCCAGCACGAACCATTGCAGCAACTGATCGAATTGCACGGCGCATCTGCCCGCGTCGGCGGCGGCAATCGCCGTCGTCACTTCGCTGCGCAGATCATCGATCAGTAATTGCACCTCTGCCGCCGGCAGGATTGCGTCGCGCTGATCATATTCCGTCAGCAGATGTGCCGGTGCTGCGGCATCCCAGCGCACCGTCGGCCATTGCGCGCGCGGCGGTGTCTGCCCGCAGGCAAAACGCCAGAACGCCGCTGTGCCGGTGGTATCGGCGACCAGGTGCACGCGGTCCTCGCTCGAACCGTTAGCGACATGATGGCGCCGCCAATTGTCGAAGATCCACGCTTCGCCCGCTGCCATGTGGACACTCTGTCCATCGCAGTGAAACCGTACGGCGGGCGCGGTGGCGATCGGAACGTGCAGCCGCACGCGGTTATGCCAATGATAATTGATGTCGGCATGTTCGGGTACGCCCGCGCCGGGGGCGAGCCGCATCAGCCGCGAACGGCTCCACACCACGCCGAAGCTGGCGAGCACCTGCCGCAGATAGGGCAGGGTGCCGAGCCATGGGGTCGGTCGCATCGCGCCGTGCACGGCATCCGTCTCCGCGCCGTCGACGCTGATCAGCCGCACCGCGCTATTGCCGGGCAGGCGATCCGGATGCGCGTTCCAGGCATAAGGCGGCAGTGCCGCAATCTCGGCCTGCAGCCGCTCGACCTCGAACAGGATCGGCAACTGGAAAAAGGGGTGCGGCAGGCGCACGCGTCAGGCCTCGTCGTCGATCATGGCGTCACCCAACGCCACGCGCAGCGGCCCCAGCCAGGGGGCATAATGGCGCCATTGGTCCAGGCCGGCGCGGCCGATCGGTTGGCGCACCTGCTCTGAACTGGGCGTCCGAATCGGACGGTCATTCTGATGAAAGGCCAGACATTCCGGTTCGAATGGCAAGGCGCAGCGATCCAAAAGGGCTCGCGTTTCCCGTTCGATATTGTCGACCAGGCGCTCGTAGCGGACGCGGACAATGCGCTCCGGCAGCACCGCATCCCAATGCGTCATCATGGCCCGATAGGCGCGGTAATAGCCTGCCATGTCCCGCATATCGTAGGAGAATTCCTGGTGGCCCGAACCGAACAGCTGTTTCAGGTTACTGAAGCCGCATGCCATCGGGTCGCGCCGTACGTCGATGATCGTGGCATTGGGCAGGATCAGGTGGATCAGCCCGATATGCCAGAAATTGTTCGGCATCTTGTCGATGAAGAAGGGCCGTCCCAGCCGGCGATAGGCGCGGGTGTCTTCCAGGAACCGTGCGCCCAGGCTGCGCGCGTCGTGCGCGCGCAGATGGGTGAGCGCCGCGGGCTCCAGCGGCAAGCCGCAAGCCGGATCGGCGCCGCAAAGTTCGCGGGCATAACGCCCGATCTCGGTCAGCTCCTGCGTGCCCTCGACCGCGGAATGGGACGCCAATATCTGCTCGATCAGGGTCGACCCCGATCGTGGCAGCCCCAGGATGAAGATCGGGGCGGCATCCGCCACGCCCCACGTCGCGCGGGCGGCGAAGAAGTCGGCGGTACAGACGCGCTGCAGCTCGTCGGCGCAGCGATCTGCAACGTCTTGCCGATAGCCGCTGAACCGGTGACGCATGGCATTGCCCTGCGCATAATAGTGCCACGATCGGGCGTAATCGGCCCGGTCCTCCATCGCCTTGCCCAGCGCGAAATTCAAATAGATCCGCTCCATCCCGCTGTCGGCGCACGCCGCTTCGGCGGTGCGCATCCGGGCGACCTCATCGTCAGTGAAGTGGTAGGTTTTCAGATTGGCCAGGCTGAACCAGGCCACGGCAGGATCGGGCCGCAGCCCGATCGCGGCGCGATAATCGGCAATTGCCTCCTCCTGCCGCCCCGCACTCTTCAGCGCATTGGCCCGCCACAGGCGCAGTTCGCCCGCCTCGGCGGACGACGCGTCCGTCAACAGCGTCTCGTAAAGGTCGATGACAGGGGCATAATCGCCCAGCGCGATGCAGGCCGCGCTGAACGCCTTGCGATAGTCCCGGTTATCCGGCGCGTGGCGGAGCAGAATTTCGGCTTCCGTGCGTGCAGCCAACGGCTGCTGCCGCTGCAACAGGACCATCGCAAGATCGAGCCGTGCCGCGTGAAAAGCGGGATCGCGCGTCAGGATCGCGCGCAATAACGTCTCGGCCTCCGCCAGTTCTTCCTGCTGGATCAGGATCCGCGCCAGCAGGTGAAGCGCACCGACATTGTCGGCGTTCTGCCGCAGATAGGCCCGAACAACGTCCCCGGCCGGTGCAAGATCGCCATCGGCGAACAGGCTGTGCGCCACCACCAGCGGTGCCGGCAGCGCCTCGAGCATGGCCACACGCGCCGCGGCCTCGGCCGCGCGCGGCGCGTCGCCGGCCATGCGATGGAGTTGGGCCAGCATATCCCAGCTCGTCGGCAGCGTCGGGTTCAGTGCCACCGCCCGTTGCAACGCGTCCACCGCCGCGGGCGCGTTGCGCAGCACTATATGGCAATGGCCGCGCTCCTGGTGGAGGCGGCTGAAATGCGGGTGCGCGCGTTCCAGTTTGGCAAGCACGTCCAGCGCCTCGCGCACATGCTGGCGCGCGCGCAGATCCTTCGCCTGCTGGAGTAGGCCATCGCGATCGACAGGGGCGGTGGGCAACGTCATCGCGCGGCCAGCCATTCGGGCGCAGGCTGGTCGATATCGTAATATTCGAAGATCAGGTGGATGCGATCGGTTGCGCCCTCATTGCGTACCCAATGCGGGCCAAGATTGTTGACCTCGACCGCCGCGCCCGGCGCGAGATGATGCGCGCGGCCGCCGAAATGGGCCACCACGGCATCGTTTGTCGTCAGCGGAATATGGATTTTGTGCGGCCATTTTGCTGCGGGATTGGCGTCGATATGCGGTGGAATGGCGCGTCCGGACGGCAATCGCGCCAGCATGATCCGCGGGAAATCCCCGCGTGCGTAGCCGAAATCCTGCACCGCTTGCGTCAAAACCGGCTCCAATAGCGCGCGCCAACGGGGCCAAAGAGGGCGATCATGCGCGCTGCGCCAGTCATGCGGGCTGTCGATGAAGCGGAAAACGATATGCTGGGTCGCCTCCAGCACGCCGAACTTGTTCGGCTTGGCGGCATTTTCCGCGTGCCAGACTGTCTCCGGAATCGCTGCCACCGCCGCGCATAAGGCCGCAATATCGACCTGTCCGAGCGGTCGGACGGTCCGCGTCTTGCGCGGGTTGGCGCACGGTCTCACGCCTCGCCCCGCGGACCGTCGAAACTATAGCCGAACATCTCCACATCCTGCGCATAACGTGCGGCGACAGCATCGATCAGGGCCGTGTCATAATAAGGACGGTAATCGCCACGTGGGCTGGCGTTGACGCGCTCGAGCGGGCGGGTGGCGATGCCGATGCGGGCGCAGATCGCGTCGAAGCAGGCCTGCATTTGCTCGACCCGGCCTAACGCATCGGCGAGCGGAGTGCGGCCGTCGTCGTCCACCAACAGCGTGGCTTGCGGCTGGAACAGGATATGCTGTTCCGGCGGTGCCTCGAACAGGAAATGGCGCATCACCTCGCGCGGGCGGCGCTGGAACATGTCGCCGCCGCGCAGCATGAAGGCGCAGTAGGATATGAAGCGGTCATACGGATTGCGCACGAACGCGAATTTGAAATAGCCGCCAAAGACCGCTTCGCCGAGATGGGGGCGGACGTCCCGCAGCGCGACGTGACCATGCTGGATCGCCGCCAGATCCGGCCACGGAAAACGGCGGTTCACGAACAGCCCGACCTGCTCGATATCCGCCTCCCCCATCTGCACCCGCAACGCCTGGCGCACCGCGTGCGTGCCCGTCTTCGGAATGGCCGCGAAGATGAAACGGTGCTGGTGCGAGATGATCATAGCGGCGCTCAGAATTTGAAACTGAGCCCCGCCATGTAGGTCGTGCCGCTTTGCGTCTGGTTGTAGAGATAGCGGTTCTGACCCCAGAATTGCGTGTCCTTCTGGTTAGTCAGATTGATCGCGTTGAGCGTGAATTGCAGCGTCTTGGTGAGGTTGAAGAAGGCGGCGGCATCGACATAGGTCGATCCTTCGAAGCCAGCCGTTCCCGCATCCATGACCGTGTCGTTGCGGGACGAATACCAGCGGCTGCGATGACTCATTGAACCACGCAAGCCCCAGCGCTCCGTCTCATAATAGAGAGTCAGGTTATAGCCGGTCTTGGAAATGCCGGTGAGCGCCTTGTCCGGATCGACATAGGTGAAGTTCGCGACCACGCCGAAATTGTCGAACGGCGCGGGCAGGAAGGAAAGCTGGCTTTGCGCGGCGAACTCAATGCCCGTCAGCTTCTTCGTGCCGGCCACGTTGATCGGCATGGTGAATTCGGAAACGATCGTGCTGTCGGTGGCACCGGGAATGGTGCCGGTCGGCACGCCGGTTTCGCTGAAGGGGATGTTGGTCAGCGTTTCGGAGCCGATGAAGTTCTTGATATGCTTCTGGAACACGCTGGCGGACAAGAGCCCGACCTTGCCGAAATAATATTCGACCGCGAGGTCCAGCGTCGTATCCTTGTACGGCTTCAGATTGGGGTTGCCACGCGACGCCGTGATCTCGCCCGTATCCTCCTGGAAGGCGCTGCCCTGCGCTGCCATCGAGCTCAGCCCGGGACGATTGAGATTCTGCGTGGCGGCGAAGCGGAGCAACAGCTCCGGCGTGAGTTCCAGCACGGTGTTGAGCGCGGGCAGCACACCCGAATAGCTGCCTTTCACATCGGTCGTGCCGAGATAGGCGTAACTGTCACCCTGGATCCAGCCGGTGCTGCGCGTCTTGGTATGGTAACCGCGCAGGCCAATATTGCCGCGAAAGCGCTTGCCGAACAGTTCGCCATCCCAATCCATCTGGACATATTCGGAGATGGTCTCCTCGGTCGTTTTGTAGACATTCTCGATATCCTGGATCGCGCCGCCGGTGCCGTCGGGCTTGGGCCCAAGCCGGTGATATTCGTGATATTTGGCGAAGCCCTTGGGATAGTCGCCAACCAACCAGGATCCGAACTTGTTGGTGAACACATCGGTGATGTCGGCGACCGACGTGCCGCGCGTGATCGCGGTCGTGCCGTTGACGTTGCCGTCGTAGAACAGGTTCATGCCGTCCTGCGAAAAACGGTGATAGGCGGCGCCTGCGCGCAGCGTGAAAATGTCGCCCAGTTTATAGTGGAGGTTCAGCACGCCTTCGCGCAGTTCGGACGCATTGTTGAAGGCACGATAATAGAAATTGTCCATCGCGTAATTGGCGGCATTGGTGGGATCCCAACCGGGATATTGGAACGATGCCGAGCGGCCGTCGTCGCCATAATCGGCGATCAGATTACCCTTGGCACGCAGGTAGAATTTGTCGTCATACGGCGTCTTGTAGGTCGACTTTTCGTAGCCGACATGGCCGTCGATCACGAGCCGGTCGGACGCGTTCCACGTGCCGGTCAAGGCAAGCTGGTTGAACTGGTTCTTGTTGAGCTGGCGACGATGTTCGCTGCCGAAGGTGGTGCCGGTAACATCGGTCTTGGTGACGTAGTTGCTGCTGTCCCAGGCGATATCGTTGATCACCGACGGCGTCTGGAACAGCGCCGGCCACGGCGCGCCCGCGGGCGTGTCGAAAGCGACCGATCCGGTGCCGGCGATGGGCCGCGTCGCCAGGTGCAGCTCGTCGCGATGCGTGGTGAACCGGCCATGCAGCGCGTCCAGCGTCAGCAGCACATTGTCGGCGGGTTTCCATTGCATGGCGGCGGTGATGCCGAGCCGTTCCTGCTTGGCATTCCAGGAGGAGATGCGGTTGCCGTCCGCGAAATAGAGGTCGCCCGACAGGAATTTGCTACGCTGGGTGGCGCTCAGGTGGGAGATGTCGAGGCCGTCATCGACCAGCCCCTGCAGCGTTTCCGCATCGGGATGATCGTAATTATAGGTGTTGTGGCCCTGCTCGGTGGTCTCGCGCCGGCCATAGGCAACCGATACGAGAATGCCGAAGCGATTGTCCCAATTCTGGCTGAGCTGCGCGGCGACGCGGGGCTGCGCATCCTTCGTATAGCGGTTCGTGCCGAGCTTGGTAACGATGGCGCCTTCAAGCCCCGCGCGGTGATCGAACGGCTTGCCGGTGAACAGGCCGACCGTGCCGGCCATCCCGCCTTCATTCTGTGCGGCCTGGAACGTCTTCTCCACCTCCACCTTGGAGAAGAGTTCGGAGGCGAAAATGTTGAAGTCGAAGCCACGATCGCGCGTGCGCTGGCCGCGACTATCCTGCGCGGAATCGACATTGCCGAGCACTTCCATGCCGTTCAATTGCACGCGCGAGAAATCGGGGCCGAGGCCGCGTAGCGAGATGCGGCGTCCTTCGCCCGCTTCGCGCGTGATCTGCACACCGGGCAGGCGCTGCAGCGATTCGGCCAGGTTCAGTTCGGGGAATTTGGCGATGTCTTCGGCAACGATCACATCCTTCTGGATCACCGAATCTTTCTTGATGTCGCGCGCCAAGCTGAGGGACTTGCGATACCCGGTCACGACCACCTCGTCCCCGCCCGCGTCTGCCGCCGCCATGTCCGCATGCGCGGCCGCAGGCACGATTCCGACGATCACCACCGCCGCCGTTGCCAGCAGGAAGCTCTTGAGATCCGGGCACGTTGCCCGAGCGGAAAGACGCTGCGTCATGATTGCCCCCGATCATCTGGTATGAACCAGTTTGCTTAAGCAGCGGAGCGCTACACATCTGTGACAGCGGGGACGAAAGGTCCATTTTCGGCGGTCAGCCGGCTCTGGGACGAAACGGCTGACGTCGGCACGGGAGCGTCGCGGAATCGCAATATACATGGTCTAGACCATAAGATCGTGGGCGATCCAGACTGAAGCCCCATGCTGGACTCGTCGCCTTGGTACGGAGCGTAGACCCATGGTGCCGTTGCAGGATCGCCGCAGCTTCATTCGCAATCTCATGGCGGCGGCGGGTACGGCAGCGGCATTCACGCCGGCGATCGCGCGGGCGCTGGATATTCCTGCTTATCGTCGCACCGGCACGTTGCAGGATGTCGGCCATGTCGTGATCCTGACGCAGGAGAATCGCGCCTTCGATCATTATTTCGGCACGATGCGCGGGGTGCAGGGCTATGGCGATCGCTTCGCCATTCCGGCGCCGCCGCTTCCCGGTGCGCCGGCGCGCACGGTGCTGGTGCAGCCGAACGAACATTCCGGGGCAGATCCGGCGCTGCTAGCCCCCTTCCGTCTGAATACGTCCGAAGATTTCCGAATGTATCGCCCGCACGGCACGCCGCATGGATTCAGCGACAGCCAGGCGGCGTGGGACAATGGCCGGATGGGGGCGTGGCCGCGATCCAAGCACAATCATGCGATGGCGCATTTCACCCGCGCGGACCTGCCATTTCAATATGGCCTCGCCGAAGCCTTCACGCTGTGCGACGCCTATCATTGCGCGATGCACCTGTGCACCAATCCCAACCGGCTCTACATCTGGAGCGGGACGCACGATCCGCTGGGCAAGGGCAACGGACCCGCGATCGACAATGGCTATGACAGCCTGGATGTCGATCCGCGCCATCATGGCGGCTATCTGTGGACGACCTATCCCGAACGGCTGATGGCGGCCGGGATCGGCTTCCAGATCTATCAGGATATGGCGGACAATTTCTCCGATAATCCGCTGGTCGGTTTTCGGCGCTATCGGCAAGCCCAAGGCGGATCGACGGACGCGGCGGCGCTGCTGGCCCGCCGCACGCTGGCGACGCGATCGCTGGAGGCGTTGAAGCAGGACGTCATGGATCGCCGTCTGCCGGAAGTGTCGTGGATCGTCGCGCCGGCGTCCTATTCCGAACATCCCAGCGCATCGACGCCGCTGCAGGGCGCCGATTATACCGCGCGCGTGCTGGACGCGCTGACCGCCAATCCGGAGGTTTGGTCGCGGACCGTGTTGCTCATCAATTTCGACGAGAATGACGGCCTGTTCGATCATGTGCCGCCGGCTGCGCCACCGGCGCGGGTGGCGGGGCGGATGCTGGGCGCAACCGACATTCCGGCAGACGACGAATATCATGCGCATTCCCAGGGTGCCGAGGACGCGCCGTATCTCGGGCGCCCCTATGGCCTGGGCATGCGCGTTCCGCTCTATGTCGTCTCGCCCTGGAGCCGGGGTGGGCATGTCGCTTCCGAACTGTTCGACCATACCAGCATCCTGCGCTTCCTGGAGGCGCGGTTCGGGGTGCACGAACCCAATATCAGTGCCTGGCGACGCGCGGTGTGCGGCGACCTGACGTCCTGCTTCGATTTCGCCGCACCCGACACGGTCGACTTCATGGCCAGCTTGCCGGCGACCGCCGACCTGTCGGCGCGCGCGGCGGCATTGGTGGAGGTGGCGCCGCCGCTACCGGGCCGGGTGGCGGCACCCGTCCAGGAAACCGGCCTGCGTCGCCGCCGGCCGACGCCCTATCGGCTCGACGCCCGGCTTCAGATGACGGGGAATGCGCGCGCTTTGCTCTTCTCCAACCAGTCTGCCGAACGTGCCGCCGTCTTCCATGTCTATGATGTCCGCCGGCTGGATCAGGAGCCGGCCCGCTATACGGTCGCGGCCGGACGGGAACTGGCGCATGCGCTGGATGCCGATCAGACGCATGACCTGTTCGTCGTCGGCCCGAATGGCTTTCATCGCCGGCTGGTCGGGCGCAGCGACGTGTTCGCCGTCGCGGCGGACGGCAAAAGCGCGACCATGGCGCTGCTGATCGAAAATCTCAGCGCGCAGCCGCAATCGATCGTCATGACCGACCGTGCATATGGCGGGGCGCCCGAAACGATCACCCTGTCCGGCGGGCAGCGCCGCCATATCCGGCTGAACCTTGCCGCCAGCCATGGCTGGTACGACCGCCAATTCGCCACGGCCAACCAGATCTGGCGGATGGCGGGCCATTTGGAGGACGGGAAGCCGTCCTTTTCCGATCCCGCAGCCGGCGGCCCCGGACCGCTCCAGATCGCCTGACGCCCGCAGGCGTTGCGGGTGTCAGAAAACCGGATCGAGGGGGAGCGTCGCCAGCGCGTCCGGCAGATCGGCGACGGTCGCGATCACCGCATGGGCGCCGGCATCGCGGAGACGCTGGCTGGCCTGCGCGATCCGGCCGGCGCGGTCTTCGGGTGCCAGCGCCGCCAGAGCTTCCTGGGAGAGGCCGATGGCATTGCCGCTGGCGGCGACGCCTATTGTCCAGACGCCGGCCGCGCGACCTTCCTGGATGCCCACTTCGGCATCGTCCACCTTGACGCACGCCTCCAGCGGCCAGACGCCCAATTCGACCAGATTCTTCCACAGCATGAGCGGGGATGGCCGCCCTTCGATGGTTTCCCCGGCACACACCAGCGCGTCGGGCCGATAGCCTTGGTCCGCCGCGCGCGGCAGAATCCCGGTCATCATCTCGCGCGAATAGCCCGTGCACGATCCCAGCCGGACGCCCGCGGCCTGCAGTCGCTGCGCAATGTCCGCCGCCCCGGGAATGAGAAGCGCGCAATCGCGGGCAGCCTCGCCCATGAGCGGTCCGATCCGATCGAACAGGTCGGCCACATCATCCTCGCACCAAACACCGCCGGTTCGCTCGTGCCACGCGCCGGCGATGCGCGGCTGGCCCAGGATCGCGCGGATATGATCCTTCTTGGCGAGGCCCATGTCGCGGCGCGCTTCCGCCTCGTCGATCGGAACGCCGGCGTGCGCGAACAGCGTGCACAGCGCCACCACCGGCGCTCTCGACCCGAAGTCGATCATCGTCCCCGCCCAATCGAACACCACCGCCTTCAATCGGGCCACGCGCTTCCTCCTCCAAAAAGATCGGCGATCACGTCCTCGGCAAGCGCGAAGGCGGTCGATGCGCCGGTGCCGCTGGTCACCACGACCAGGCGCACGCCGTCGGCGACGGGATGCACCAGATGGTGGGAGGATGCGGCGGCATAGGTGCCCGTCCACCGCTCCAGCACCGGCGGGGGCGGGCCAAGCACGTCGGCATAGGCGTCGAGGATCGCTTGCTCGACCGCGGCGGAGGCGAACGGATCGGGCGTGGCGGCATAATGATGGCTGTCGCCCACCACCAACGTGCCGTCGGCCGCCTGCACGACGATCAGGTGAATGCCGTGGGCCAGCGCGACCGCCGCTTCCTGCTCCAGCCGGACGCGCAAGGCCGTCGCCTCGGGCAAGGCCGCATAGCCAAGATAGCGGACCATGCTGAGGTCGCTCATCACCGGTGTCGCACTGCGCCACGATGGCGCCGCGAGCCGCAACATCTGCAATTTGCAGCGCGTGATCCCGGCCTGCGCGAAGAGATCCGGATAGAGCGCCGCCCCCTCATCGCCCGGGCAGACGATGATCGCGTCGGCCTCCAGCCGTCCGGCCGTGGAATCGATGCGGCCAGTGTCGATCGCCTGCACCGTCACGCCATGACGTATCTCCACCGGCAGCGTGGTGGCGAGCCATTGCGCCAGCCTGGGGATGGCGGTGCGCGACTCGACCCGAAGCTCGTGCGGGCTGTACAGCCCGGACCGGGCATTGCGCAGCATCGGCCATCGTTCGGCCAGCTCGGTCGGGCCGAGCGGATCGCACTGACGCCCCATCTCCGTCTCCAGAAAGGCGTCGATCAGTGTGGCCGCCTCCGGGCGTTGGGCGACCAGGACCAGGCCCTGCTGCACGATGTCGATACCGGCGGGCGGGGCGACCTCGCGCCACACCGCGGCGCTGCGATGCGCCAGCGCCCACACGCGGCCGCGTTCCTGGCCGGTGACGGTCACGAAACCGAAATTGCGGATGGAGGCCCCATTGGCCTGGGCATCGCGTTCCAGCACCAGCACGCTTTTGCCGCGTCGTGCGGCGGCCAGCGCGTGGGCCAGGCCGACAATGCCGCCGCCAATGACGATCAGGTCATGCCGGGACATGGACGGCACGGCGACGGGGCAGGAACATCAGCGCCGACAGCAACGTCAGCAGCGTGACCACGATCGCGGTCAGATAGGAGCAGGAGATGAAGAAGGAGAGCCAGTTCATCGCCGGGGCGGCGATGCTGCGATAGAGGAGCAGGCCGACGCTGCCTGCATAGCCGCAGGAATCGGCGATATAGATCAGGAACCCGGCATTGCCGGCGGTGCCAATCGTCGCGATCATCCGATCGAACAGCATCGCGTTGAACGGCGTATAGGCCAGGTACAGGCCCGCGCCGGTCAGGATCATCCACGATAGCGGCGCGAGCAGGCCGAACTGGAAGGCCAGCGTCGACAGGCCCAGCAACATGGCGCCGACGATGATCGCGCCATGCATGGCAAGCAGGGCATGGCGATTGTCCCGCACCAGCATGATCGCAGCGAGGCCGCCGAGTGCGATCGCCGCGACCGGTACTTCGCTGGCGGAAAAGACCGATGCGACGCCGCCAAACCCCATCGCGGTCCATAGTTCGACGGCGAAATTATCGCGCAAATCGCGAATGGCGGTGAGCAACACATAGCCGATCACCAGCAGCACGATCGGTAGCCCATGGCGGCGCAGGAACGCAGCGCGATCGGCGCGGTCCATCGGTACGCGCATCGTGCGTTCGGCTTCGTCGCGCGCGTCCGGCGGCGGGAGCCCATCCAGATACCAGAGCGATATCAACAAGAGCGGCGCGAACACCAGGCCGGTGGCGGCGGGCATCCACAATTCCGGGATGCCACCGTGCAGCAGCAAGGTCGCCACCGATTTCACCACGCCCGACGACAGGATGAAGCTGGCGCACAGCATCGAGCCCAGCGCTTCGGAGACGCGGCGCCCTTCGATATAGGAGAAAACCAGGCCCCAGATCATGCCGAGCGGAAGGCCGTTGAAGAAGATGCAGGCGATGTTCCACGGCGGCGGGACGAGCGCGAACAGGACGAGCGCGAGCCAGGCCGTCCCGATCAGACCGAGGATGGCGGTCGAGCGTCCGGTGCGCCCGAATTCCGCGATCACGCGGATGCCGATCCATTTCGACAAGGCGTAGCCGCAGACCTGCGCGATCACGAGCATCGTCTTAAAGTCGATGGCGTGATGCCAGCCGCCAATGTCGACATAGGTCGCCGCGGTGAGCGGCTTGCGAAACGCGTACATGGCGAAATAGGCGCCGAACGCGGCGACCCCGCCCATGAACAAGGGTAAGGCGCGGTTGGGTGTGCTGGATGCGGCAGTGGTGGCCATCGCGCTGGTATGGACCAGTCACGCGAAGCTTTTGTGACGGCTAGAAGGGGCGCGGGGCAAGTGCGGCCGCTTCGATCCGGCATTGCCGCGCGTTGGGGGCCGTGCCGGACACCGGCCGTGCGGCCAGCTCCCGTGCCGCCGCATCCAGGTCCTGCCGGTAGCGCGGACTGGCCTGGAGCGCGGCGAAGGTTACCGATCCGGCCAGCCAGCCCGCGGTGACCGCGCTGGCGGAATGGACGCCGCATATGACGCGACTTTCGCCATAAGCGCGCGCCCGGGCGAGGATGGCGGTGGCGCGGTGGGGGAAGAGTTGGGCGAGGACGAGGCCTTCCAGCCAGCCATTGGCGGCATGGCCGGACGGATAATCGCCATTGGCCGCAAGATGCGCGGTGCGTGGCTGGCATATCGGCGCGCGCGTGCCGAGATAGGGCCGCGGCACGTGATAATGGGTCTTCACCGGATCGACGATCGCGCCGGTGCCGATCGTATCGAGCAGATGCGCCAAAGCCGGTGCAATCGAGGGCGTCAGGTGCCGATCGATTGCGCAGGCGTAACGGTCGAGCGGCGCGTTGGTGACATCCGCGGTCGCGATCCGCCAGCGGGGCGTATCGCGCAGCCGGCGCGTGGCGGCGAAGATCGCACGATCGGCCCGTTGCGCCGGGCTGCCTGGCGCGGGCGGTGGCGGCAGGATGCGCAGCCCGTCCGGCACCATCGCCGGAGCAAGATAAAGCGAGTCCGCCGGCGCCGGCCCCGTCGCCGCGCAGATCAGGAGCAAGGCGGCGGCGCAGCGGGTGCGCATCAGATCCGGGTCTGCATGGCGCCGATGCCGGGATCGGTGCGCCCGAGCCGGCCATCGTCCACCTTGCCGGCGAAGCGGCGCAGGAAATCGGGATGCGCCTCCGTGGTGACGGTCAGATCGTACCAATTGTCGCTTGGCCCCAGCCGCCACAATTGCTCGACCGTTCGGCCCGGCGCGACCGGCACATGGACGGCGGGCGCGCTGTGGGCGGGATAGCGGGGATCCAGCACGACCAGAAAGACGAGCGGGGCCGGGCCGTCATTGCGCAGCGCCAGCGTCACCGCAGCCATATCCGGTCGGGCGGTCAACTGCACCTCCGCGGGGGTGGCGGCCGGGCCGAGCGCGTCGGCATAGCGACGCCAATAGCCGTTGGGACCACGCAGCGTCAGATCGTAGGCGGGCAGCGGACCGGCATCGTGCCATTGCTGACTGGCAAAGCGATCGCCCGCGCCAATCGTGTAATGAAACGGCGCCTGCATGTCGCGATTGTCGTGGACGGTGAAGGTGGCGCCGGTGCGGCCGCTATTCACCATCTCGATCTGGAACCGCCCGTCCGCCGTGCGGCCGGCGATCACGTCGAAGGCGTAGGGCAGCGGCCGATGCGGGCGCTGGCCCGCCATCTGCGCGGTCGGGGCCTGAACGGCGGGGATGACAAGCGCGGTGCCCGCTTGCGACCGTGCGACCCGCGCCTGGAAATCGTCGGTTGAGGGCAGGCGGACGGTGTCTTGCGGGGCCGCCGGGCGGGTGAAATCGAAGGCCGATTGCAGATCGCCGCAGATCGATCGGCGCCAGGCGCTGATGTTCGGCTCGCGCACCCCGAAGCGGGCCTCCATCAGGCGGATCACGGACGTGTGGTCGAACAATTGCGAACAGACCGCCCCGCCGCGGCTCCAGGGGGACACCATGATGGCCGGCACGCGCACGCCCAGGCCGATCGGATGTACGCCCGGATCCGCCACCGTCTGGCCGCGATAGTCCTTCGTCTCGCCGGCGAGCGACACCGTGCTGTGGCCGCGATAGGCGCCGACCGGCGGCACGGGCGGGGGCGCGTGATCGAAGAAGCCGCCGGCTTCATCGTAATTCACGATGAAGATGGTCTTCGCGAACACGTCCGGATGATCGACCAGCGCTTCGATCAACCGGGCGGCGATATGTTCGCCCTTCGCCGGCTCCGCGGTGGGATGCTCGGACAGATCGGCGGCGGTGACGATCCAGGATATTTGGGGAAGCTGGCCGCGTTCGATGTCGCGGCGGAAGGCGGCCACCAGTTGCTGCCCGTCGGATCGGGTGCGATCCGGGCCGGTCCTGTCCTCGCTGACCCAGGATCGGCCGCGGCGATAGAGCGGCGAATCCGGCGGACAGGGGCGAAAGGCGGGGAAGACGGACAGCAGATTGTCGCCGAAATTATCGTATTCCTGATAGACTTTCCAAGCGATGCCGGCGGCCTGCAACCGCTCGGCATAGGTCGTCCAGGGATAGGCGCCGGTGGGAAGCGCCTTGTCTTCCAGCATGTTCGCGCTGGGCGTTTCGTCCTCGCCCAGATTCTGCATCTGCGGGTCGCCGCCGACCGTGCCGCCGCCATTGCAGCCGGTGAACAGGTGCAGGCGGTTGGGATAGGTCTGCGTCAGCGTCGAGCAGTGATAGGCGTCGCAGACGGTGAAGGCGTCCGCCAGCGCATAATAAAAAGGCAGGTCGCCAGGCCCGTAATGGAGCATGCGATTGTGCAATTCGCCGCTCTGGCCCCAGCGATCATAAAGGCCGCGGTTGAAGATATGGATATTCTGGTGGTGCGACTGGTCCGCCCCATCCACCTTGAACGCGCGCGCCACCCTGGAATCGCCATGATAGGGCAGGACGAAGCCATCGCGATGCTGGGTCGAGGGTTGCGCCCAGACCGTGTGGCCGCCCGCCAGCCGCAACGGGCGCGGATCGCCCAGACCGCGCACGCCATTGAGCCTGCCGAGATAGTGATCGAACGATCGATTCTCCTGCATGAAGACGACGATATGGGCGACGTCCTGCAGCGTGCCGGCCCGTTGGTGCGCCGGTATCGCCAGCGCGCGTTCGATCAGGCCCGGCATCATGCCGCCGGCAATCCCCGCGCCGCCGAACCGCAGCAGATCGCGGCGGGTCTTTCCCCTCATGCTTGGCCCTTTCCTTGCGGCCGTCATGCCGCTAATGCCACTTTACGACATGTGGTCTAGTCCAGAATGACTACAAGTTCACGACAGTGCTGGGCGTCCGCAGTGAGAGCCGGGCGTTGCGACTGTCAGCACAGGGAATGACGATGGCGACCGCACCGATCGACATGATTTTCGGCCTGTTCGAGCGGCACGGCCAGGATGCCTATGGCGAGGATATTTCCCAGCTGCAGCACGCGCTGCAATGCGCGGAGCTGGCGCGGCGGGATGGCGCAGCGCCCGCGATCATCGCGGCGGCGCTGCTGCACGATGTCGGCCAGTTGATCGACGATGCCGGCCATGCGGCGGAACGGCATGGCCGCGACGCACGCCACGAAGCGATCGGCTATGATATCCTGTCGCGCATGTTCGGCGACGACTTGGCCATGCCGGTGCGCCTGCATGTCGATGCCAAACGCTATCTGTGCGCGGTCGACGCCGCCTATCAGGGGCAATTGAGCCGCGCCTCGACGATCAGCCTGGCGCTGCAGGGCGGCCCGATGGACCCGGCCGAGGCCGAAGCCTTTGCGAACCATCGCTATTTTGCCGCCGCGATCCGGCTGCGTCGCTACGACGATGACGGCAAGCGGCCGGATTGGGCGGTGCCGGATCTCACCTCCTATCGCGATCTGCTGACCGGGCTGGTGCAGCGGAGTTTCGCGCGGGCCTGACCGCTTCAATCCGTAATGGCGTGAGTCGTATGGCAGCGGTGGCTGCCTTGACCCGCAACTTGCGCGAATGTCATGCGGTTATGAGGCACAGGGGGATGCACATGCTGACGCAGGACGAGCTGGAAGGATTGCTGCGCGTCCGATCGACCCCGGGCCAGGGGCCGCAATATCTGGCGCTGCGCGACCAGATTGCGCGCGGGATCGAGATGGGACGGTTGCCGGCGGGAACGCGCCTGCCGTCCGAACGCCAGTTGCAGACCGGATCGGGCACGGCGCGCGGCACGATCCGGGAAGCGCTGTTCCAGCTGGAGGCGGAAGGGCTGATCTACCGCCGCGATCGCAGCGGCTGGTATGTCTCACCGCCCGCCATCACCTATGATCCGACGCGCTGGGCGGGCTTCATGTCCTATGTCGCGGAACAGGGGCGGACGCCGTCGACCGAAACGCTGACCAAGGAACTGGTCCCGGCCATATCCGCGGTGGCCGATATTTTCCGGGTCGCGCCGGGGACGCCGCTGCACCTGATCACGCGACGCCGATCGATTGACGGGCGCGCGGTGCTGGTGGAACGGATCACGGTCGATCCCGCGCTGGCGCCCGGCCTGCTGGATCATTCGCTCGACGGATCGCTCACGCAGATCCTGACACAGCATTATGATCTGAAGGTCGCGCGCAACCGGGTGGACATGCGCCCCTGCGCGCTGGTGAAGTTCGCAGCCGAGGCGCTGGGCGTGAAGCCCGGCACCCCCGGCCTGCTGGTGGTGCGCACCAGCTTGGCCGAGGACGGCCGCGTGGTGGAATATGACCATGAATATTGGCGGCATGACGCCATCCGGGTGCATATCGACCTGAATGTGCGGAGCTGATCCCCGCCGGGCACGACCGGTCGAGCTGGCGCGCCCGGAGCAACGTTTCGCAGGCGAAGCGCAGACCGGTCAGCGCCGCCGTTCTACCGGCGGCACGCGGCGCGCCGGCCAAGTGGACCGGGCCGGCCATGCTGCCAGCGCGGACTGCACCCTGATCGCCATCGCCCGCGGCACGCGCCATGGACCCCATCCTGTGCTGGGGTGACGATGAATATGCGTGTCGCATGTGGGGGGCACTGTCCTGTTCGACAGTGGATGGTGACCCCTACGGGAATCGAACCCGTGTTTCAGCCGTGAAAGGGCCGCGTCCTAGACCGCTAGACGAAGGGGCCATCCGGGCGTCCGCTTAGGGGGCGAAGACAAAGAGGTCAATCGTGACAAGCGCTTCTTGTGCGATCAATCTGCCCAGGCGGCGTCATCAATGTGCAATTCGGCCTGGGATCCGCCGTTCCACAGGTCGATTCGGGCGCGCCCGGCCAGCCACAGGCGCCGGTGCGGGCCTGCGCCCAGCAGCGCCTGGCCCAGTTCGCTGTCGGCCTGGCGGAAGGCGATGGTCTTGATCGATTTGCCATCCTCGCCGGCGACGACCGCGCGGACATGGCCGTTACCGACGATGTCGCATTTGATGACGCGGACGGGGCCGGCGGCCACGCGCGGGCTGGGCCAGCCGGCGCCATAGGGGCCGCCCGCCTCCAGCGCTTCCACCAGTGCCGGCGCGACGCCGCCGCAGCTGAGCACCGCGTCGAGCAGCAGTGCCCGATCCTCGCGCGCGCGGGCGACGCCCTCGGCCAGGCGCGCATCCAGGAAATCGGCGAAGGCGTCGATCCGATCGGCGGCGATGGTGAGTCCCGCCGCCATGGCATGGCCGCCGCCCGCCACCAGCAGGCCCATATCCTTGGCCGCCAGCACCGCCGCGCCCAGATCGACCCCGCTGATCGAGCGACCGGAGCCTTTGCCGACGCCCTGTTCGTCCAGTGCGATGACGATGGCCGGCCGGCCCAGCTTTTCCTTGAGCCGACCGGCAACGATGCCGATCACGCCCGGATGCCAGCCTTCGCCCGCGACGACCACCACCGCGCGATTGCCCTGATGCTGCACCATCGCCTCGGCCGCTTCGGTCACCGCGCTTTCGATCGCGCGGCGCTCCCCGTTCAGCCGGTCGAGCTCGGCCGCAATCTGCTCTGCTTCGCTTTCGCTGGTGGTGGTGAGCAGGCGCACGCCCAGATCGGCCTTGCCGACGCGTCCGCCCGCATTGATGCGCGGGCCAAGCGCGAAGCCCAGATCGGTGCAGGTCACCGCTTTGACCAGCCCGGCGGCGCGGGAGAGCGCGGCCAGGCCGATATTGCGCCCCTGTGCCATCACTTTCAGCCCTTGCGCCACAAAGGCGCGATTGAGGCCCTTGAGTTGGGCGACATCGGCGACCGTGCCCAGGGCGACCAGATCGAGCAGATCGATCAGCCGCGGTTCGGGCCGGCCGTCGAACCAGCCGCGCGCACGCAGCGTGCGGATCAGGGCCGCGCCGAGCAGGAAGGCCACGCCGACGGCGGCGAGGTGGCCGTGGGCCGCGCCCTCATCCTCGTCCAGCCGGTTGGGGTTCACCAGCGCCAGCGCCTTGGGCAAAGCGGAGGCGCATTTGTGATGATCGACGACGATCACATCGACACCCTCGGCCGCCGCCATGTCGAGCGCCTCGAACGCCTGCGCCCCGCAATCGACCGTCACGATCAGCTGGGCACCGCCGCGCGCGATCTTCACGAGCGCCTCGCCCGAGGGACCATAGCCCTCCATCAGCCGATCCGGGATATAAGCGTGCGGATCGAGCCCGAGATCGCGCAACAAACGGATCAGCAGCGCGGCGGAGGTGGCGCCGTCCACGTCATAATCGCCGAAGACGGTGACCTTTTCTTTCGCCAGCACCGCTGCTGCCAGGCGATCGGCGGCAACATCCATGTCGCGGAAGATAGACGGGTCCGGCATGAAGCCGCGGATCGTGGGGGTGCGATGCTGTTCCAGAGCATCGCGGGCGACGCCACGCGACAGCAGCAATTGCGTCACCAGATCGTCCGGCGCGAACCCTTCATCCCGCCGCTCGCCCTCCAGCCCGCGCCACCGCCAGGGCTGGCCGAGGATCGAACGGGAAACGGAAAGCAAAGGGGTCATGCGGCGCACCGTACAGCAGCAAGGGCGCGCCGTGAATCCCGTGTGCGAGAGGAGCCCGCAGCGCCCATCCGCTCATCCTGAGTAGGGACCGAGTAGCTGCACAGCAGCGTATCGAGGGCCTGTATCGAAGGATCCTGGGAATGGCGTGCTTCGATACGAGCCCTCGATACGGCCTTGCAGGCCTACTCGGTCTCTACTCTGCACGAACGGCTTTTTTGTCGAGGTTTTAAAACAGGCGGGTCAGCTCGTAAAAAGCCGCGCCGACCAGCGCCGCCGCCGGCAGGGTCACGAACCAGGCCACGACGATGCTGGAGGCGACGCTCCAGCGCACCGCCGACATCCGTCGGGCCGCGCCGACGCCGACGATCGCGCCGGTGATGGTGTGCGTGGTCGACACCGGAATCCCGCCGAGCGTCGCCAGGAACAGCGTGATCGCACCGCCCGTCTCCGCGCAGAAGCCCTGGCGGGGGGTCAGCCGCGTGATCTTCGACCCCATCGTGTGCACGATCCGCCAGCCGCCCACCAACGTGCCGATGCCCATCGCGGCCTGGCAGGAGATCACGACCCACAAAGGGATATGCCATTCGCCGGACAGCATGCCCTGCGAATAGAGCAGGACGGTGATGATCCCCATCGTCTTCTGCGCATCGTTGCCGCCATGGCCGAGCGAGTAAGCGGCGGCGGAGATAAGCTGTAATTTGCGGAATAATCCATCCGCCATGGCGGGCGTTCGGCGCGCGAAGACCCAGCTGGTGATCAGCACCATCACCAGCCCCAGGATCAGGCCCAGCAGCGGCGAGAGGAAAATCGCGGCAACGGTCTTGCCGACACCCGACCAGACGATCGCGCCGACGCCGCCCTTGGCGGTGCCGGCCCCGACCAGGCCGCCGATCAACGCGTGACTGGACGAGGAAGGGATGCCCAACCCCCAGGTGATCAGATTCCAGCTGATCGCGCCCATCAGCGCCCCGAACACGACCTGCGCGTCGATCACGTCCTGCGCGATCGTGCCCTTGCCGATGGTCGATGCGACGCTGTGGCTGAACACCAGAAAGGCGATGAAGTTGAAGAAGGCGGCCCAGAGGACCGCGACCTGCGGGCTGAGCACGCGCGTGGAGACGACCGTGGCGATCGAATTGGCGGCGTCGTGCAATCCGTTCAGCAGATCGAACAGCAGCGCGATGCCGATCAGGCCGAACAGCAATAAGGGGGCAAGATGCGTCAAATGCGTGGCTCAGGCGTGGTCGAGCACGAGGCCCTGGACTTCGTTGGCGACGTCCTCGAACCGGTCGACCACACGTTCCAGATGGCTGTAAATTTCGCGGCCGACGATGAACGACATCGGCTTCGCGTCGCCCTCCGCCGCCTTGTAGAGCGTCTTCAGGCCGGCATCGTGGATTTCGTCGGCATGGCCTTCCAGCTGCACCAGCCGCGCGGTCAGTTCCAGGATGCGGGTGGCATTGTCGCCGATCGACCGCAGCAGCGGCATCACTTCGGAGGTGACGCGCGCGGCTTCGACGATGATCCCGCTCATGTCGCGCATCTGCGGCTGGAATTCCGCCAATTCGTACAGGGTGATCGCCTTGGCCGTGCCGTTCATCTGATCGATCGCATCGTCCATCGCCGCGATCAGCCCGGTGATCGCGGTCCGATCAAACGGCGTGATCAGGATGCGGCGCACGTCCTGCAGGACGTCGCGGGTGATGTCGTCGGCCTCATGTTCACGATCGTAAATCTCTTTGACGTGCGCGGCGATGTCGGGGCCGCCCTGCAGCAGGCGCGCAAGCGCGTCGGCGCCGGCGACCAACGTCGCGGCGTGATCTTCGAACTGATCGAAGAAGCGGCCCTGCTTGGGCATGAGCGCCTGGAACCAGCGCAACATCGGCAAATACTCCCCTTGTCTGCGCGCCCATGACAACAACCGATCGCGCCGTCCAGTGGGGCGCAGCGGCGCCCGAAACCCCTTGATGAGCAGGCCAAGGTCGGGCTCGTCCACCAGGGCGGCCGCACTGGGCAGGTCAAACCACTGCGTTTCGCGCTCATCCTGCTCCGGCCATTCGTCCGCCTGATCCGTCACGGCCAGGGGGAAGAGGGCCACCGTGGCGTGCTTCAGCTGCCCGCTGCGCCGCCGCTTCCAATATTGATATTTGCCGAGCGGCGTCGGGCAGGCGATGCCGCTGACGCCCGCTTCCTCGAATGCCTCATGCGCGGCGGCTTCATGGCTGGCGAGGCCGCGGATCGGATTGCCCTTGGGCAGCACCCAGCGCCGCGTTTCGCGGCTGGTGATCAGCAGAACGCTGACCGCGCCGGCATCGTCGGTTTTATAAGGAAGGGCAGCAACTTGTCGGATGGCAATATTCTCCTGGCACAGCCTTAGCTTACCATGACTCTTTTGTGAATTTGCTTAACCAGAATGATCCCCTATCCTAAATCCGGACAAGCTTCCTGCGTGACCAAAGCCAGCCGCAGGAGCAAATCCTCATAATCATTGCCGCCAGGGGGCCTGCCCGCTAGCCGTCGCTGCACAACATGGAGGGGCGAAGCTTGGAACATTCAGCGGGCTATAATGCGGGAGTCGGGATCGGCTTCCTTCTATCACTTCTGTTGATCTATGGCGCGATCATCCTGATCGGCATTTTCGTTTCGCGCTGGCTTACGCGAAGCCGCGGCGACGGACGCAAGATCCGATGGCCGCTGTGGGTCGCGATCGCGCTGGTCCTGCTGATGTTGCTGGGGCAATTGGGCTCGCTGGGTCGGGCCCAATCATCGGCATCGGCCGCCACATCGGCGCAGGTCGCGCTCAGGCAGGGCTAGGCGCTCACCCGGCGCTGCGCATACAGCGCCGGGCGTACGGGGCGTTGCCGTCGGTGCCCTATCGGGTGCCGGCCAGCATTTCCGCCAGTCGCAGCATGAAGGCGGCGCCGCGTTCCATCTGCACCCGCTCGACATATTCGTTGGGCTGGTGTGCCTGCTCGATCGATCCCGGACCGCAGATGACGGTCGAGAAGCCTGCTTCCTGAAATTGCCCGGCCTCGGCGGCATAAGGGACGACGCGCGGGGGGCCGTTATCGCCTGCCAGACGTCGCGCGATACGCTCGGCCTCGCCGTCGGGTTCGGGGGCGAAGGCGGGGGTGCGTGAGCGGCGGACCACGGCCACGCCAGCGTCCGGGAAGCGCGCCTTCATCGCCGCATCCAGGATCCGCGTCTCTTCCAGGAACGGTGCCAGGATCGTGTCGGGGTCCGTTCCCGGCGGGCAGCGCAGGTCGAACACGAACGTGCATTGGCGGGCCAGGATATTGACCGCGGTGCCGCCCTGCATCTGCCCGATCGTGAGGGTCGCATGGGGCGGCATAAAGGGCGAATGCGGGGCGGCTTCGTCTTCCAGGCGCGCGGCAATCATGGTCAGGCTGTGCATCAGGCCGATCGCGGCCATGTTGGCGGACAGACCCAGGTGGGTCAGGCTGGAATGGGCCTCATGCCCCGTCACCGTTACATAATAAGAGGTGATGCCCTTATGACCGTGCACCACCTCCATATTGGTCGGCTCGCCCACGATCACTGCCGCGGGGCGGGGCAGTGTGCGCGCAATCTCCGCGATCATCGCCGGCGCGCCAAGGCAGCCGACTTCCTCGTCATAGGAGAAAGCCAGGTGGATCGGCCGGGTCAGGCGATCCGGTTCGGCAAAGACCGGCGCGCCGGCCAGTGCGAGCGCCAGAAAGCCCTTCATGTCGCACGTGCCGCGCCCATAGAGGCGGCCGTCGCGCTCGGTCAGCGTAAACGGATCGCTTGTCCACGGCTGGCCATCCACCGGAACGACGTCGGTATGGCCGGACAACACGACGCCGCCCGCGCTGGCGGGGCCAAGCGTCGCATAGAGGTTGGCCTTGCTGCCATCGGCGTTGGGAACCCGGATGGCCGTAACGCCGAGCGCGCGAAGGCGATCCTCGACGAATGCGATCAGCGCCAGGTTCGAATCGCGCGATGTAGTGTCGAACGCCACCAGCCGGGCAAGCAAGGCGATCGCGTCCGCCGCGAGGGCGTCGACAGAGGGAAGCGGGGTCATGCCTGCACGCTAGGCGCTGCCGCCGCCAAGGAGAAGTCGGCGCGGTCTGTTCGCGGTGAAGCGTGGCAGGCCCGATGCGGGGGCATCTGGCCGGGCGGCGCCACGCTTTGGCGTGCCGGGACGATTAGGACTCGACCGCACCGGCCGTGGGCGTAGCATGATCGTGCGCGCACCGACCGACGACTCCCCGGCCGTTGCGCGTACAGCCGTCAGGCCTCGGCAAGGATGGCGCGGAGCCCTTCGCGAAAGGTTGGATGACGCGGGCGCCAGCCCAGCAGGCGCTTGGCCTTGCCATTGGCGACGCGACGATTTTCCGCGTAGAAGGCGCGTGCGGCGGGGGACAGGTTGAGCGCCTCGATCGGGCGCAACGGCGGCACCGGCACCCCGAGCATGCGGCAGCCATATTCGACCACATCATTCTGCGGCGCGGGCAGATCGTCGGCGAGATTATAAACGCCGGCGGGGCCGCGATCGAAAGCGGCCAGGACACCCGCCACGATGTCGTCGACATGGACGCGACAGAAAACCTGATCGGGCAAGTCGATGCGATGCGCCTGACCCGCGCGCACCCGATCGATCGCGCTGCGGCCGGGGCCGTAAATCCCCGGCAGGCGAAAGATGCGCGCGCCGATCGCCTGCCAGGCGAGATCGGCGGCAACCCGCCCGCCGCGCCGCCCGGTCAGGGCCGCGGTCTCGTCCGTCCAGGCGCCGGCGGTATCGCCATACACGCCGGTCGACGACAGATAACCGATCCAGCCGACCTGGCGGATCGATTCGCCATAGCGGGTGAGGATCGGATCCGCATCCTCACTGGGTGGGGCGGTCGAGAGGATGTGGCTCGCACCGGCCAAAGCGGCCTCGACCGCCTCTGGCGCGGCGTCGCGCCCGAACATATCGACGACGAATGCACCAGCGGCGGCTGCAGCGGCGATGCGGGTGCCGGTATAGCCGGCGCCGAACAGGACAAGACGTGCCATGCGTCCGATGTGGCCGATCCGGCCCGCTTTGGCCAGTAGCCGCAAGGCTGGCATCCGCCCCCCATCCACCATAGATGCAGGATATGGACGCCCTTGCCACTGCCGCCGCCCCGCTCGCCACGATCCGGCGCGAGGATTATCGCCCGCCCGATTGGCTGGTGCCGGAGGTGGCGCTGGATTTCCGGCTGGATCCGGAGGAGACTTTGGTCACCGCCCGGCTGACCGTGCGCCGCAACGGCGCGCACACCCAACCGCTCCGGCTGAACGGCGAAGGGCTGCATCCGTCCAGCGTCACGATCGACGGCGCGACGTTGCAGGATGCCTGGCGGATGGACGGCGCCGATCTGGTGATCGATCTGCCCGGCAACGATCATCTGATCGAAACGCACGTCGCGATCGCGCCGTCCGCCAACACCAAGCTGATGGGCCTGTACGAATCCAACGGGCTGTTGTGCACGCAATGCGAGGCGGAGGGCTTTCGTCGGATCACCTTCTTCCCGGATCGGCCCGACGTGCTCAGCCGCTATTCGGTGCGGATGGAGGCGGACAAGACGCGCTTCCCTATCCTGCTCGCCAATGGCGATCCGGTCGACAGCGGCGATGCCGCCGGCGGGCGCCATTATGCCCTATGGCGCGATCCCTTTCCCAAGCCCTGTTATCTGTTCGCGCTGGTGGCGGGCGATCTGATCGCCAACCGCGATACGTTCACCACGCGGTCGGGCCGCGACATCGCGCTCGGCATCTGGGTGCGCGAGGAGGATCTGCCCAAGACGCATCATGCGATGGAGGCGCTGAAGGCGTCGATGGCGTGGGACGAGCGCGTTTATGGGCGCGAATATGATCTCGCCATCTTCAACATCGTGGCGGTGAGCGATTTCAACTTCGGCGCGATGGAGAATAAGGGCCTCAACATCTTCAATTCGCGTTATGTGCTGGCCGATGCCGACACCGCGACGGATGCGGATTTCGATGCGATTGCCGGCGTCGTGGCGCACGAATATTTTCACAATTGGTCGGGCAACCGCGTCACCTGCCGCGACTGGTTCCAGCTGTCGCTGAAGGAAGGTTTCACCGTCTTCCGCGATCAGCAATTCTCGGCCGATCAGGGATCGCCCGCAGTCAAGCGGATCGAGGATGTGCGCGCGCTGCGTGCGGCGCAATTCCCGGAGGATTCCGGGCCGTTGGCGCATCCGATCCGGCCGGAATCCTATATTGAGATTTCCAACTTCTACACCGCGACCGTCTATAACAAGGGCGCGGAGATCATCCGCATGCTGCACAGCATACTGGGCGAGGACGGCTTTCGTGCCGGCACCGATCTCTATTTCGATCGCCATGACGGCCACGCCGCGACCTGCGAGGATTTCGTGCTGGCGATGGAGGATGCGACCGGCGCCGATCTCACCCAGTTCCGCTTGTGGTACAGCCAGGCGGGCACGCCGCGGGTCAAGGCATCGCTGGAGCATGATGCCCCCGGCGGGCGGGCGCGGCTGAAGCTCGAACAATTCGTACCGCCGACGCCGGGTCAGCCGGAAAAGCAGGCGATGCCGATCCCGCTGCGCGTTGCGCTGCTCGGGGAAAAGAGCGGTCGCGCGCTGGCGGGCGAACAGCTTGTCATGCTGGATGCGACGAAGAGCGAGGTGCTGTTCGATGGGCTGGCGGAGAAGCCCGTCCTGTCGATCAATCGCGGCTTTTCCGCGCCGATCGTGCTGGAAAGCGATCGCGGGCCGGCCGAGCTTGCCTTCCTGTCGGGCCATGATGACGATCCGTTCGCGCGCTATGAAGCGATGCAGCAATTGATGCTCGATACGCTCATCGCAGGCGTGACCTTGGGCAAGGCCGATCATGGCCCGGTGCTGGACGCCGTGCGCAACACGTTGACCGATCCTGCGCTGGATGCGGCGTTCAAGGCAGAAGCCGTGCTGCTGCCGGCGGAGGCGCTGATCGGCGATCAACTGGCGGAGGTCGATCCCGACAAGATCGCGCAGGTCCGCGACGCGCTGCGCGGCGCGATCGGGACCACGATGATCGACGCCTGGCGCGATGCCTATGCCGCCCACCGCGCCAATCGCTACGAATATACGCCCGGTGCCAAAGGCGCGCGCCGCCTGCGCACCGTCGCCTTGGGCTATATCGCGGCCAGCGGGGCTGACGATGCGGCGCGGCTGGCCTATGAACAATTCCGCGACGCCAACAATATGACCGACCGCCAGGGCGCGTTGGGCGTGCTTGCAAATGGCGATTCGGCAGAGCGGGAACAGGCGCTGGCGGACTTTTATCGCCGCTTCCGCGACGACGCGCTGGTGCTGGACAAATGGTTCAGCGCACAGGCGCTGTCGTTGCGCCCCGATACGCCGGCGGTGGTGCAGCAATTGATGCAGCATCCCGATTTCACGCTGACCAACCCCAACCGCATGCGCGCCCTCGCCGGGGCGTTCGCCGCCAATCAGCGCGCGTTCCACGATCTGGCCGGCGGCGGCTACCGCTTCCTGGCCGACACGATCCTGGCGGTCGATCCCAAGAACCCGCAAAGCGCCGCCCGCCTGGTCGCCGCGCTCGGCCGCTGGCGCCGCTTCGAACCGACCCGCGCCGCGGCGATGCGCGCGCAGCTGGAACGGATCATGGCGACCCCCGGCCTGTCCAAGGATGTGGGCGAGCAGGTGTCGAAGAGCCTCGGCTGATTGGTGGTGTCCCCTCCGCCTGTTATGGGGAGGTGGCGAGGTCCGTGGATGCGAGCCTGCACTGGCATGACGGGTTTTGTGGGCGGATGCTCCCACAGATCACCGTCACCCCAGCGCAGGCTGGGGTCCATGGCGTGCGCGTCAGGCGTTGAGCGTTAGGTAGAGGTCATCCCAACCGGGGTTGGCGGCCGCGATCAGCCGCAGTTTCCAGGCGCGCTGCCAGGCCTTGAGTGCCTTTTCGCGGGCAATTGCCTCCCGGATCGTGGGATAGGGTTCGATGTGGACCAGCCTGGTCAGATCATAGCGTTTGCAGAAATCCGAACCTTCGCCGGCACGATGCTGGGTGACCCGCGCCGCGACATCGGACGTCACCCCAACGTAGAGCGTGCCGTTCGGTCGGTTCGTCATGATGTAGACGTAGCCCCCCGTCATGCATTCGATCCTGCGACGAAAGAGCCGTGGATGCCAATTCTCTCAGGCATAACGGGTTTTGGTGAGCGGACGCTTCCCACATCCACCGTCACCCCAGCGCAGGCTGGGGTCCATGGCGCATGCCGCGGGCTATGACGGTGACGGACAGTCGGCGCTGGCGGTTCTTTCGCCCCGGCGGTTGGGGGGTGGCGAGGTCCGTGGATGCCAGCCTTCGCTGGCATGACGGCGTATCGGTAGGCGCTATCGCCCGATCCAGTCGGCGACTTCCCCCGCAACCTGGTTGGCGGCCTGATTCAGCGCGCTCGCGACCACGTCCGGCTGTTCCGACGCCACCGGCACGCGCGCGGAGAAGCGGCGGCTCTGGATGCTGTCGCTGCCGGTGCGGGCGATGGTGCCGTCGAACGTCACCACCACGGCCTGGCCGGGGCCATCCAGCCCGAAGGCGGAAAGCTGGCCGGACAGGCGCGTGTCCGGCTGGATCGCCAGCAGGCGGGGATCAGGGACGACGCGGCCGGTGCGCACCGTGATCGTCTCGGCGACGAGCGAGCGGAACAGGTTCGACGGCTGCGAGGCCCACAGGCCGCCCTTCAGATAGGCGACCGCGGTCGGACCGTCGGTCACGAGCACGCGCTGGGTGCCGAGCTGCGGGATCGCACTGAACGGCGCGACCGCGACGGCGCGGCTATCCGCCGCGGTGATCGCGGGCCCGGGCGCGAGCGGCGTGGTCGCCGAGAGCGACATCAGCCGTGGCGGCGGCTTGGGGCTGAAGCTGATGCAGCCGGCAAGGGGCAGGGCGGCGGCGACCGCCAGCAAAGCGAGGTTCGGTTTCTGCATCACTTCCTCGGCTTGTAATCGGGGAGCTTGGGTCCGCCCAGCAATCCGCTGGCGCCGCCATTGTCGAGCTTGCTGGAGACGGCGGAGAGCGCTGCCGCGGTCTGGCCCAGATCGCGGATGAGCTGGTTCACCGCCGGCACGGTCTGCGTCGACAGGGCCTTCAGGCCCGGCTTGGCATCGGTGATCGCCGAATCGAGATTGGCCATGCTGTGCTTGGCGCTCGACACGGCATCGTTGAGGTTGGCGAGCAGCGGCTTGACGTTACTGTTGGTCGTATCCGCCAGCTTGCCCCACTTCTCGGCCGCGTCGCCCGCCTGCTTGATGGCGACATGGGCGTCGGCCAACGTCGCCGCGATATCGCCGCTGCGATTGGCGAGCGCGCCGGAAATCGTATCGAGATGCGCCAGGATATTGCTGATGGATCGCTGATTCTGCGGGTTCAGCAGGTCGGTCAGCCGCTCGGTCAGGCTGCTCAATCGATCCAGCAGGGCCGGCGCATTGTTGAGCAGCGCGCCCAGGCCGCCCGCCTTGGGGGGGATGAGCGGCAGGCCGAATGGCCCGGGCTGGTCGATCGGTGGCGCGCCGGTAACCGCGCCGTCCAGATTGATCTCGGAAACGCCGGTGAAGCCGACGCCGGCGATGGTCGCGGTGGTGCCCTGCAGGATCGGCGTATCGCGCTTCACCGCGATCCGCACGCGGATGAGTTCGGGCTGGTCGGGCATGACGACGATCTCGTCCACCTTGCCGACCGGTACGCCGGAGAAGGTGACGGCAGACCCCTTGGCCAGCCCGTCGACCGACGTCTTGAACAGGATGTCGAACTTCTTGTCGTCGCTGCCCCCGAAGCCGGCCAGCCAGACGGTGAAGGCCAAAGCGATCGCGATCAGCGCCAGCACGACGCCACCGACAAGGACATGATTCGAGCGGTTTTCCATCAGCGTGTCACGCCCCCACATCCTTCACTGCAGAATCGCCGCCGGCGGATTCCATCGCCGCCCGGCGCCGCTTGAGATTTTCAGACGGATCCTGTTCCGCCTGGCGATCCGCCGCAGCCTGCGCGACGCGTCCGCGCGGGCCGTTGAAATATTCCTGAATCCACGGATGGTCCAACGCCAATAATTCCGGGATCGTTCCGACCGCGACGACCTTGCGATCCGCCAGCACCGCGACCCGGTCGCAGATCGCATGGAGCGTGTCGAGATCGTGCGTGATCAGGAAGACGGTCAGGCCGAGCGTTTCCTTCAAACTCTTGATCAGATCGTCGAAGGCGGCCGCGCCGATCGGATCGAGCCCGGCGGTCGGCTCGTCCAGGAACAACAGTTCCGGATCGAGCGCGAGGCTGCGCGCCAAGCCCGCGCGCTTGCGCATGCCGCCGGACAATTCCGACGGGAATTTGGGGCCGGCATCCGCGGGCAGGCCGGTCATCGTCACCTTGTAGGCGGCGATCTCGTCCAGCAGCTTCGGTTCAAGCTTCGGGAAATATTCGCGCAGCGGCACCTGCACATTTTCGGCGACCGTCAGCGTGGAGAAGAGCGCCCCCCCCTGGAACAGCACCCCCCAGCGGCGGCGGACGTCGCGTGCTTCGGTATCCTCGCGCTCGATCATCGGCTCGCCGAAGACCTCGACCTCGCCCGCCTGCGGATCCTGCAGGCCGATGATGGACCGCATCAGCACCGATTTGCCCGTGCCCGATCCGCCGACCACGCCCAATATCTCACCGCGCCGCACGTCCAGATCCAGCTTGTCGTGGACGATCTGATCGCCGAAGCTGTTGGTCAGCCCGCGCACGCAGATGACCACATCGCCTTTGCCCGGCCGGACGCCGTTATCGCCGCGCGGCTCGCTCATATCCACCCGATCGATGCGAAGAAGACCGCGAAAAAGGCATCCAGCACGATCACGAGGAAGATCGACTGCACGACTGCGGCGGTGGTGCGCAGCCCGACCGCCTCGGCATTGCCCTCCACCTGCATGCCCTGGAAGCAGCCGGCGACCGCGATGATCAGGCCAAAGACCGGCGCCTTGAGCAGGCCCTGCAGCAGATCGGTGATCGGCACCACTTCGCGCAGCCGGGCGATGAAGGTGATGGGCGGAATGCCGAGCGACAGCCAGCAGAACAGACCGCCGCCGATCAGCCCGATCATGGCCGAATAGAAAGCGAGCAGCGGCATCATCGTCACGCCGGCCAGGATGCGCGGGATCACCAGCGCCTCCATCGGCGCGACGCCGATCGTGCGCATCGCATCGACCTCTTCCGCCAGCTTCATCGAGCCGAGCTGCGCCGCGAACGCCGAACCGGATCGGCCGGCGACCATGATCGCCGTCATCAGCACGCCCAGCTCGCGTAGATCGAGCCGGCCGACGAGGTTGATCGTGAACACTTCGGCGCCGAACTGCCGCAGCTGGATCGCGCCCTGCTGGGCGATGACGATACCGATCAGGAAGCTCATCAGGCCGATGATGCCGAGCGCGTCGACGCCGACCACTTCGAACTGGCGGATGACCGCATTCCAGCGAATGCGGCCTGGATTGCGCAACAGGGCCCACACGGTAACCATCACCGCGCCGAAAAAGCCCACCAGCCCGATGAAGGTGGTTCCCGAACGGGCAACCGCTTCGCCCATATGGCCCAGCACGCGCTTGAAACCGGGAAGCGTGTCGGGCCGGATCTTCAGCGGCTGATCGGCGGCGGCGACCTGTTCCAGCAGATGTGCCTGATCCTCATTGGCGCCCTCCACCGCGATATCGCCATCGCGGGCGATGCGGTGGACCAGCCAGGCGCCAACCGTGTCCATCCGCTCCACCGGCGCCAGATCGATCCTGTTGGGCGATGCCTCCAGGTCGTCCAGCCGCTGGGGCAGCTGCCCCAGCCGCGCAAGCGTCAACGATCCGGAGAAGCGGAGCGTCTTGCCGTCGTCTGCAAGCTGGTAATCGGCGGGTGCGCTCATATGTGCCAGACTATTGGACGCACCCAAAAGCGCAACTGGCCGTTTGGAAGCAACAGCCGGCGGCGTTTAGGGATACGTAATGTTCCTCCTTGGCCCTTGCACCGGCGCATCGGTTCGTGTCGAGCGAAACCGCAGTAGGCGCTAATGATCGGCGCAGGAGATTAAGCCGGCCGATGACCGAACTCGCCATCTACGATATGGACCGCACGGTGACGCGGACGGGCACTTATACGCCCTTCCTGCTCCATGCGGCGAAGGCGCTGAACCCGTTGCGGCTCGCGCTGGTGCCGTTGGTGCCGTTGACGATGGGCGCCTATGCGTTGCGGCTGATCGACCGGCGCCGCCTGAAGGAGTGGAATCAGCGCCTGCTGATCGGTGGCGCGGTGCCGCGCAACCGGCTCGCGCCGACGGTCGACGCCTTTGCGGATTTCGTCATCCGCACCAACATCCACCCCGGTGCGGTGCGCCAGATCGACGAAGATCGCGCCGCTGGCCGCAGGCTGGTGCTCGCCACCGCCTCCTACCGATTCTATGTGGAGGCGATCGCCGCGAAGCTGGGCTTTGACGACGTCATCGCCACGGGCAGCATCACCGGGCTGGACGACATCATCCACGCGAAGATTGACGGCGAGAATAATTACGGGCCGGCCAAATTGCGCCTGATCAAGGCCTGGATGGAAAAGCAGGGCCTCGTCCGCGATCAGGTGAAGGTGCGCTTCTACTCGGATCATGTGTCCGATTGGCCCGCGATGGAATGGGCCGACACCGCCGTCGCGGTAAACCCGAGTCGCGGCCTGCGCCACATGGCCGCCAAGCGCGGCTGGAAGGTTGTCGACTGGGGGTTTTGACGGGCGGGGTCCATGGCCCCGGCCCGCGCTGGGGTGCTCCCGATCTTTAACGCCGCGCCAGTTCCGCCAGCCGCGCCGCGAGCGCGGGACCGTTGCCGGATATGCGGACAAGTTTCAGCCGCGCACTGGCGCCCGAGCGTAAGCTGATGGCCGATCGCCCCACGCCGAGCACGTCGCCCAGGAAGTCGATGAGCGCCATATTGGCCTTGCCCTCGGCCGGCGGCGCGGCAAGCCGAACGGCAAGCGCGGTGCGGCCGTCGCTCATCGTGTGAACGCCGATAATCTCCGTGCGGGACGCGCGCGGCGTCACCCGTACCGCCAGCGTCACGCCATCCGCGTCGGCGGCGAACGGAAGGTCAGCGTCCGTCGCGGCGGCCCAGCAGGCGCAGGCGCAGCGCGTTCAGCTTGATGAAGCCCGCCGCATCGCGCTGATCATAGGCGCCCTGATCGTCCTCGAACGTCACGACTTTTTCCGAATAGAGCGAGAAGGGCGATTTGCGCCCGGTCACGATCACGCTGCCCTTGTAGAGCTTGAGCCGGACGGTGCCCGTCACCTTGTCCTGGCTATGGTCGATCGCCGCCTGCAGCATTTCGCGCTCGGGCGAGAACCAGAAGCCGTTATAGATCAGCTCGGCATAACGCGGCGCGAGCTCGTCCTTCAGGTGGGCGGCGCCGCGATCGAGCGTGATCTGCTCGATGCCGCGATGGGCGAGGTGATAGATGGTACCGCCCGGCGTCTCGTACATGCCGCGGCTCTTCATGCCGACGAAGCGATTCTCGACCAGGTCGAGCCGGCCAATGCCATGCGTCTTGCCGAGCTCGTTGAGCTTGGCGAGCAGGTCGGCCGGGCCATAGCCGACGCCGTCGATCGCGACCGCATCGCCATGTTCGAAGTCGATCGTGATCGTCTGCGGCGTGTCCGGCGCATCTTCGGGATTGTCGGTGCGCGAATAGACATAGTCCGGCACCTCGTCCCACGGATCCTCCAGCACCTTGCCCTCGGACGAGGTGTGCAAAAGGTTCGCGTCGGTCGAGAAAGGCGATTCGCCGCGCTTGTCCTTGGGCACGGGAATCTGGTGCTGCTCGGCATATTCGATCAGGCGGGTGCGGCTGGTGAGGTCCCATTCGCGCCACGGTGCGATCACGCGGATGTCGGGGGCGAGCGCGTAATAGCCGAGCTCGAACCGCACCTGATCATTGCCCTTGCCGGTTGCGCCATGGCTGACCGCGTCCGCGCCGACCATCTTGGCGATCTCGATCTGGCGCTTGGCGATCAGCGGCCGTGCGATCGAGGTGCCGAGCAGATACAGGCCTTCATACAGCGCATTGGCGCGCATCATCGGCATCACATAATCACGCACGAATTCGTCGCGCAGATCGTCGATGAAGATATGCTCGTCGCGCACGCCCATCAGCTTGGCCTTGGCGCGTGCCGGCTCCAATTCCTCGCCCTGGCCCAGATCGGCGGTGAAGGTGACGACCTCGCAATTGTAGGTCTCCTTCAGCCACTTCAGGATCACGCTCGTGTCGAGGCCGCCGGAATAGGCCAGCACCACGCGCTTGACGTCGCTCATTGTCACACTCCCAGGCCCAAAATCCCGTGGGCGAATGCGCAGAGGCATTCAGGCGGCGTGGATCAGGCAGCCACACCCGCACGGTCGGCGCGCCTTTGGCATGGCGAACCGCCCTGCGCAACGCGTTCCGACGCGATCCAGGCGCGCGGCACCCTATCGCGTGCGCGCGCGTTCGGCTTTCCTCCGCACCCGAGCGCTTCTACAGAGGATTATCGCGCGTCCCGCGCGGAAAGGATTTTCATGATCAAGACCATGACGGCCGTCGGCCTCGCCGCAATCGCAACGGCTGCCGCCGCGCAGACCCCGCCGCCTGCGCCGCCCGAATCCATCACCCGCGCCGAGTTCACTGCCAATTCCCGCGCGCAGATCGCGCAGGCCGACGCCAATCACGACGGTGTCGTGACCAAGCCGGAGCTGGAGGCGGTTATCACCAAGGCGATGGGCGGCCCGCCCCCCGCGGGCATGGTCGACGGCGTGTTCGGCGCGCTGGATACCAACCATGATGGCAAGGCGACCGCGGCCGAGATCGAGGCGCACGATCTGGCGCTGTTCGATCGCTGGGACACGAACCATGACGGCAAGCTGACCCGCGACGAGATGATGGCCGGCAGCCAGCCGCCTGCGGGCGCGGCACCGCAGCGCTGATGCGACGGCCCGGCCGTACGGCCGGGCGGCGTTTGCGTGTCCGACGGGGGCAGGCGGCTCGATCCGCCCGCCCCGCCGGCATGTGACAGAATGAGGACCAGGATATGAGCGTCGCCTTCCGCCGCGAGAGCGATGAAGAGCATCTCGAGCCCAAGTTCGAGCTGCCGATCCCGCCGGGCCCCAATCTGGTCACGGCGCATGGCCTGGCGCTGATCGAAGCCAAGGTCGCCGAATATGAGGCGATGGCGGAGGCGACCGACGATCAGAAGCGCACGATGCGCTATTGGCGCCACCGCCTCGCCAGCGCGCAACTCGCGCCGCCGCCGCCCGAAGATGAGGTCGGCTTCGGCAGCCGCGTGACCTTCACCCTCAACGGGCAGCGGCGCGAGGTCCACATCGTGGGCGAGGATGAGGCCGAGCCGAGCGCGGGACGGATCGGCCTGCAATCCCCGCTCGCCCAGGCGCTGCTCGGCGCGGGCGCGGGCGAAATGCTGCCCTTCGCCGGCCGCGACGACGCGATCGAGGTCCTAAGCCTCGCTTAAGCCTGGACCGCTGCCGGGGGTCACCGCAGGGGCAACTCCTGTCCATCTCCAGCCGGCATTAGGATGATCTTAAACGCAGCCGTTCGTGCCGAGTAGCGACCGAGTTGCCCGCAGGGCGTATCGAGGGCGCGTATCGAGGCATCGGTGATGGTCTCTCGATACGCGCTCTCGACAAGCTCGATCGCCACTCGAGACGAACGGTTCCTACGAAGTCATCGCGTTTTAGATAATCGGGCCCTTGGGCGCGGCTTCCGCGTCCGCCTTGTCCTTATGCAGCACGACCGGGGTCACCTTGGGTGCCTCCGGCTTGGCCTGCTGGACCGCCGGCGTCGGCGCGCGGCTGTTCATCGCATTGCAGTCGCCTGAGCTCTGCTTGATCACCTTGGGCGCCTGATTGGTGCCGAGCGCGGTGACCTGCACGCTCTGGCTGCACTGCGCGCCATTGCCGCTGCTGTAAGAGGTATAGCTATAGCTGACCGTGCCCGGCGGCAGGCTCTTGAGCGCGGCTTCGCTGATCTGGCCGCTCGAAGGCGCGGCCTGCCGGAGCATCGCCGCCTGCTGCAGCATCGCGTTCATCTGATGATCCATTGCCATCGAAATGCGGTCGAACATCGCGAACGGATCGGATTCGACGAAGGCGACCGGCATGGCATCGGGCGCGACCACGACCTGCGGCGCGACATTGCCGCGATAATGGATCTGGGCGACGCTGCCGTCGGGGAGCGCGACATTCATCACATGGCCACGATCGGTGGCGAGCGCCGCCCCGGTCACGGCGACCGCGCCGGCACCTGCGAGAAGAAGCTTGGTAAGTGTCCGCATCAGACTCCTCCTTCGTGAAAATGGACGAGTCGGATTGTCGTCGATCCAGCTGAACCGGGGATTAAAAAGGCCGATTGCCACGGCAAGCTGTGCCGCGATCGTCACCGCTTGGAGGGCGGATCAAACCTGATCCCGGCGGAAGCAATCGGGCGCGTGATCATTGACCATGCCGACGGCCTGCATCCACGCATAAGCGATCGTCGGCCCGACGAATTTGAACCCCCTGGCCTTCAACGCCTTGGAGATCGCCTCCGAAATCGGCGTGCTCGCGGGCACGTCGATGCCGCTGTTGCGGACCGGGGCGCCGCCCGCCAACCCCCACAGCCAGGCGGAGAGATCCTCGCCCGCATCGCGCATCGCCACATAGATTTTGGCGCCTCCGATCGTCGCCTCGATCTTGGCGCGGGCGCGGATGATGCGCGCATCATCCATCAGCTCCGCGATCTTGGCCTGATCATAGCGCGCCACCCTGTCCGGATCGAACTGGTCGAACGCGCTGCGGAAGCCGTCGCGGCGATGGAGGATGGTGCGCCAGGACAGGCCGGCCTGGAACCCCTCCAGCACCAGCATCTCCCATAACAGGCGCGGGTCACGCACCGGCACGCCCCATTCGGCGTCATGATAGGCGATCATCTGGGCATCGCCTTCCGCCCACGCACAGCGTCGTATCGTCATGCCCGCAGCCTAAAGCCGACAATGGCCGTTGACGAGACGCAAGCATGAACATAACATGTTATATAACAGCATATGGGAATGAGTATGGCTACGGATGTGTTGGCGGACATGGGCCCGGTCTTCCTCGGCAGCCGCCTGAAACGGCTTGCCGAGCGGCTGCAGGCGAGCGCGGCGCGGGTGATCGCGGATGCCGGGCTGCCGGTGCAGCCGACGCATATGCCGCTGCTCGCCGCGCTCGATCGCGGGCCGATGACGGTCGGCGAACTCGCCGAGACGGTCGGCTCCAGCCAGCCCGGGGTCACGCGCGGCGTGGCGCAGCTTGCCACGCTTGGCCTGGTCGCCTCCGCGCGCGGTGCCGATCTGCGTCAACGCACCGTGTCGCTCACCCCGGCCGGAGAAGAGGTGATGGCTCAGGCCAAGCGGCTGATCTGGCCGCGCGTAGGGCAGGCGGTCGATGCCATATTGGCGGGCCTATCGGGTTCGTTGCTGGATCAGATCGCCGGGGTGGAGGCGGCACTGGCCGATCGCCCGCTGGAGGCGCGCGTTGCCGGCCTCGACCCCGCCGGCCGCGTGATCCGGGAATATAGCGACGATCTTGCCCACCATTTCCACGACATCAATGCCGACTGGATCGGCGATATGTTCCGGCTGGAGCAGACCGATCGCGACGTACTGGAAAATCCGCGCGCCCGGATCGTCGATCCCGGCGGCGCGATCCTGTTCGTGGAGGCGCCCGGCCTGGGCGTGATCGGCACCTGCGCGCTGCAAAAGACCGGTCCCGGCCGCTTCGAACTCACCAAGATGGGGGTGCGCCCCAGCGCGCGCGGCACGAAGGCGGGCGAATTTCTTCTGGCCGCGACGATCGCACGCGCGAAGGCGATGGGCGCGGAAACGCTCTATCTGCTCACCAGCCGCAAATGCGCGGCCGCCATTCACCTCTACGAGAAACTCGGTTTCCGCCACGATGCCGAGATCATGGCCACGTACGGCGCGCGCTACGAACGCTGCGATGTGGCCATGCGCTATGTCGGCTAGCGGCACGCCCCACACCGGTTCGTCCTGAGCGAAGGCGACGGACGCGATCGGTGTGCAACGCCTGACCGCGGTCTATTCGCCCGTCACGACCTTCAGATCCACCGCATCGCCCATCGCCCGATAGCCGGCATCATTGGGATGCAGATGATCGGTATCGTTGAAGCGCGGGTCGAAACTCAGCGGATCATTCTTGTCCGCTACGACGGCGGCAAAATCGATCACCCCGTCGAAAGTGCCGGACGTCCTGATCCAGGCGTTCATCGCCTGGCGTGTCGCCTCGCCTTTCTCCGCCCAATAGCCCGCGCCTTTATAGGGCGTCAGCGTGACGCCGATGACGCGGATGCCGTGGGCATGGGCGCGGTCGACGATCTGCCGTTGGGCGGCCTGCAACGCGTCGGCCGGCGCCGGTTCGACCGATCCGATCGTCATGAAGCCGCGGCCGATATCGTTGATGCCCTCCATCAGGATCAGCACCTTCACGCCGGGCACGCTCAGCACGTCGCGATCGAAGCGGGCGAGCGCGCTCGGCCCGCTGCCGTGCCGCAACAGGCGGTTGCCGCCGATGCCGGCATTCACGACCGACCAACGGGCCTTGCCGGGGCGCGCGGCAAGCCGTTCGGCCAGACGGTCGGGCCAGCCGCGAAAGGCGTTGGCGGTCGATCCGGATCCTTCCGTGATCGAATCGCCCAGCGCCACGATCGCCTGCGTCGGCTTTGCGGCCGCAACCTCGACCTCGCTAACCAGCGCGGGCGCGCGGGCCAGCCGCACATCCGGCAGCCGCGCCGCGCTTGTCTGGTTGCCCGCCGTGCCGGCGACATAGTGGAACAGGGTCCGCGCCCCGCGCACCGCCAGACGGTCCGGCGTGTAGGTTGATATCGCCAGCCGATCGAGCGCCTTGACCGGCAGCGGAATGGCGTCGCTCAACAAAGGCGCGCCCGCGGGAACGACCACGCCTTCATGGCCGGCGAAGGTGACGGCCCGGTCGCTGCCCGGCACGATCGCACCGTCCGGCCCGGCCAGTCCGACATGCACCGAGCCCAGGCTCAACGGCTCGACGCCATTCTCGTTGGTCAGGCGCAGACGGACGGCATCGCCCGTCGCCGAGATGCGCACGATCTGCCGGATCGTCACATTGGCCAGCTCCGCGCTGCCCGTCTCCACCGGCAGCCCACCCGGATTCTCGATCTTGGGCGCGGTTGACGTTGCGGGGGCGGCGGCCGGCGGCGCCGCGAGCGGGACCAGCGGCCCGTTGGCAATGGCAATCGGCGTGGGGGGCAACAGGCCGGGCGGGTTCGGGGAGGCGGAATAGCCCCATGCGCCGACCCAGGACGCGGGCGGCGCCGCGCTTGCGGCTCCTAACGCCGAAGTAATCCCGAACAGCGCGATCGAAAGCGCAAGCTTGCGGCGGACCATATGTCTCTCCCCGGTATCATCCCGCCCGATTATCGCTGTTATATCAGGCGCATCTTTCCCTTTGATGGGTCCTGATCCGGCCGCCAAGGGGGGAACGTCCAGTGTCCGCACCTTTTATCTCCGGAGTGGATCGCAAAGCCGGCGCCTTCGTCTGCGCATTCCGGTACGGACCGGTCGATCGCATTGCCGGCCTGCCGGAAACCCTCTGCGCCATCGGAGACGCCGCCCTTGTCCATTCTGACGGAAACCCCTCCCGCCAACCGGACGATGCTGCTCACCGGGGCGAGCCGCGGCATCGGTCACGCCACCGTGAAACTCTTCTACCAGAATGGCTGGCGCGTCCTCACCGTCTCGCGCGCGGCCTTTGCGGAGGATTGCCCCTGGCCGGGCGGCCGCGACAATCACATCCAGGCCAATCTTGCCGACCCCGCCGGCTTCGACGCGCTCGCGGACGACGTGCGTCAGCGGCTGGGCGGTGCGGGCCTGTCTGCGATCGTCAACAACGCCGCAATCTCGCCGAAGCGGGAGGGCGGCGCGCGGAAAGGCGTCTGCGACACGAGCTATGAGGATTGGCTGTCCGTCTTCAACGTCAACTTCTTCTCCGTCGCCATGCTGTCGCGCCTGCTTCTGCCGGAACTCAAGGCGAGCCAGGGCGCGATCGTCAACGTCACCTCCATCGCGGGTTCGCGGGTCCATCCGTTCGCCGGTGTCGCCTATGCCTGTTCCAAAGCGGCGCTCGCGGCGCTGACGCGCGAACAAGCGTTCGAATTCGGGCGCTACGGCGTGCGCGTAAATGCGCTCGCTCCCGGCGAGATCGACACGTCCATCCTTTCGCCGGGGACGGACGAGATCGTCGAGAAGCAGATCCCGATGAACCGCCTGGGCGATCCGCTGGAGGTCGCGCGGACCATCCTGTTTCTCTGCTCCGGCGAAGCTTCCTACATCAACGGCGCCGAAGTTCATGTGAATGGCGGCCAACATGTATGATCCTGCCCGCAGCGGACGTCTCTCCTTGAGTACGATGACGTCGTCAGGACCCGTTCGTCTCGAGGTGCGATCGAGCCCTTCGACTGCCTGCGAGGCAGCCGCTCAGGACAGGCTTGTCGAGAGCGCGTATCGAGAGATACCACCAATGCCTCGATACGCGCCCTCGATATGCCCTGCGGGCAACTCGGTCGCTACTCGGCACGAACGGATCAGTATAAAGTCATGACGCTCTAGCCGCCTGACCTAAAAGCCCGGCGCCATTGAAACGGCCGGTTCAGTCCATTCCGAATCTAGGATTGCACCCCGGTTCTGGTAGCGCCGCGCCATGGCAAGATTATCGAATTCCGTGCTCGGCTATTGGCGTCGGACCTTTGCAACCGAATGCCTGCATATCCTTGGCAATCTGTCATTTCATATCAGCGACACGCTGGACCCCAAGCGTCCCGCCATGATCCTTGAACTGACGGATGGATCCGTGCAGGTCGCTGTCACCCCTGACATAGCCGAACGATCCGGCATTGCTGTCTCGGATGATGTGTCGCCCGATGATCTGAAACGCGGGTTGAGACGTGCTGGCGTAACGCTGCACGACCCGGATTATCTCTTCTACCTTTCGACCGACGAACCGCTGCCGTCCGGTTCGACGAAGGCACCGCGCCAACTCACCGATGCCGATCGCACCGCCTTCGACATATTCTACAACACCGCGTCCGAGCAGGACCGGGAGGATGCCTGGGTCGAGTTGCACCATTGGGCGGTGTTTGGATGCTTCGACGGCGACCGGCTCGTATCTGCCGCCAGCATGAATCTGTGGAATGACAGCCTTATTGCCGATCTGGGGGTGCTGACGCTGCCCGACGCTCGGGGGAAGGGGATCGCGCGTGCGGTTGTTCAGGCGATCAACATGTTTTCACGGCAACAGGGATATGAACCCCAATATCGTTGCCAGCTCGACAATCAGGCGTCTGTCGCCTTGGCCAAATCATCTGGCCTGACGCTGTTCGGTCAGTGGACGGTGGCAAGCGATCCGCGCGTCCCCGGCAAGGAATAAGCCCGCCATGTTCAGTGCCGATTGGACGGGCGTTTTGGGACGCGTGCCGGATTCCCAATGCGACGCGGACATACAGTATGGCTGACAATCTTCACGTTATCACGGGCGGTCCCGGGTCGGGTAAAACGAGCTTGATCGACGCTCTGGCCGCCGAGGGCGTTCGCCGCATGCCGGAAGCTGGGCGGGCGATCATCCAGGACCAAATGGACATTGGCGGCACAGCTCTGCCTTGGGACGATCGCCAAGCCTTCGCGATGGTGATGCTGGCCTGGGAAATGCGGTCTTACCGCGAGGCGGTGAGCGCACCCGGCCCGATCCTCTTCGATCGCGCCATTCCCGACGTGATCGGCTATTTGCGCCTGTGCGGATTACCCGTGCCGCCCCCTGCGTCGAAAGCGGCCGCGCAGCGCCGCTATGCGCGCAGGGTGTTCATCGCGCCACCCTGGCCCGCCATTTTCGAGCAGGACGCGCAGCGCAGGCAGACGTTAGCGGAAGCCGAAGCCACGTACCATGCGATGGTCGATGCATATTCCAGCTTGGGCTATGTGCTGGTGGAACTCCCTCTGGTGTCCGTAGCGGAGCGGGCGAGGTTCGTCCGCCAGCAGATTGCCTAACCACCGGCACCTTGCGTTCTGCCGAGGCGGGGAAGGGGTAGCTTTTTAACAGGCCCCGATTTTCCCTCCGGAGTGGACCGCAAACAGCGCGCGCCCGTTTTGCCGATCCGGTACGAATGCGGCGATGAAGGGCGATGCACCCCACAGGCGGCAAGTGTGAAGCGGATCGTCGTCTGTTGCGACGGCACCTGGAACGAGCCCGATCGCAGCGCGGGGGGCAAGCCGTCTCCGACCAATGTCGTCAAGCTTGCCAGTCTCGTGCCGGCGTACGGCGACGACGGCGTCGAACAACGCGTCTTCTACCATAATGGCATCGGATCCATGTCGTCGCGCACCAAGCGCTTCATCGATGGCGCGACCGGCTATGGCATCAGCCGCATCCTGCTCGCTTGCTACACCTGGCTCATCCGCACCTATCAGCCGGGGGACGAACTCTATTTCTTCGGGTTCAGCCGGGGCGCCTATACGGCCCGCTCGCTCGCCGGCTTCGTGCGCAATTCCGGCATCCTTCGCCCCGAGAATGAAAGCCTCTCGCAGGAGGCGTTCGCGCTATATCGCTCGCGCGATGGGCAGCGCATGCCGCGCGCAGCCGCGTCGCGCCTGTTCCGCCGCAGCTATAGCTGGCCGGGCGATCTGCCGATCCAATGTATCGGAGTCTGGGATACGGTCGGGTCGCTGGGCGTGCCCAACACGATCTTCCAGGGCATATTGAAGCACGTCTTTCGCGTGAACCGGGAATTCCACGACACCGATTTGTCGTCGCTGGTGCGCTATGCCTTTCACGCGGTGGCGATCGACGAGCGGCGCAAGCCGTTCCTGCCGACCTTGTGGACCTTGCCTGCGGATGCGGTCGGCGGCCAGCATCTGGAACAGATGTGGTTTGCCGGCTGCCATGGCGATGTTGGCGGGGGCAATCCCTGCCCCGATCTGGCCGACGTCACGCTGGCCTGGATGGTGGATCGGGCGCGCTTTGCCGGGCTGAAGGTGGACGATCCGGCGACGCTGGTGCCGCCGACCTACCCCGCTTTCCATCCCGATCCGCTCGGCCCGATCAAGGACACGCTCACCCTCTTCTACCGGCTGTTCGGTTCGGGTGTGCGCACCGTACGCGATCCGGCGGCAACGGTGCAGACCCGTGAAAGCCTGTCGGGTGCGGCGCGCTTACGTTGGGCCAGGACGGACTGGCGCCCGCCGCCGCTGGTCGATCTGCAGCGCCGCGAGCCCGATCTGCTCCCGTGACGGCGGCGATGCGACATTTGTAGAAACAATTCCGGCTGTGCCGCACCGGCTCCGTCAGCGGAGGGAAGTCGCATCCCGCCGCGCCATCGCGCAGGCCCCTAGAGAGAGTAGATCGTGAATACGCAACTGACCTGGCGGCTGGCGCAACCGGCCGATGTCGCCGCCATCAACGCACTCACCGCGCGCTCCATCCGTGCGCTGCACAGTGGCAGCTATAGCGATGCGGTGATCGATGAGGCGGTGCGCCATGCCTATGGCGTGGATTGGCAGCTCGTGCGCGACGGCACCTATTTCGTCGCCGAAATCGACGGCGCGCTCGCGGGCGCGGGCGGCTGGAGCTACCGCCAGACCATCGCCGGCGCACACGGACCCGACAGCCCGGCCGCACCCTTGCTCGATCCTCTGCGCGACGCCGCACGCGTCCGCGCTTTCTACGTCGATCCGGCTTATGTGCGCCGGGGCGTGGGGCGGCTGCTGCTCCAGCTGAGCGAAGGCGCGGCGCGCGCCGCCGGCTTTGCCGAGGCCGAACTGACCTCGACCTTGCCCGCCGTGCCGTTTTACGCGGCCTTCGGCTATCGCCCCGTCCGCACGTTCGAAATGCCCATGCCGAGCGGCGCGATGCTGCATCTGGAATTGATGACCAAGCCGCTCGCAATCGCACCGCAAGCGCCCGCCTGACGCGGCGATAGGACGCCTGCGCGGCCATGCCGGTGCGTTTCGCGGCGTGGATCGTTCTTCCCTGCTGCTGCGCGGTTGGAAGGGAAGGCACATGGTCAGGGCAATAATTTGCTGGGTTCTGCCGCTCCTGATCGCGCTGCCGGGCGCCGCCCCTGCGCGGCCCGCATCGGCAACGCCGATAAAGCAGGGCACCTTGCCGCCGGGGCCAGCGATGATCGTGATCGCACCGCAGTATATCCCGCCGCGCGACCGCGCGTCGGAAGCCTATGCCGATTGGACCGCCTACCTAAACGACGTGATTGCAGCCCAGCCGCCCCGGCTCCTGATCGTGCGGATCACGCCGGCGCAATGGCAGCAGCGCGTCGGGCGTCCGGCGGTAGCGGATGGCTATGCGACGGTCTTCCTGCGACGCGATGGCACGGCCCTGTTCCACCAGGGCATGATCCTGGAGCTAGACATCTACCGTTCGGCCCTCGCCTGGATGACGACGGGACAGATTCCGGACGCGGCGGCGCGCGGCCTCACCGCCATCCGCATCCGACCCAATTAGCCCGCCACAGTTCCAGCAAGAAATGGAAACGATGCGATGACAACGTTTCTATTTTCGCGTGACCGCTTCTTGCGCATGCTTGGGTCATCGGCGCCGCACCGGCCCTGATCGCATCGCAAAGGGAATATCCTCATGGCCACCATCACCACCCAGGACGGCACCCAGATCTTCTACAAGGATTGGGGCGACAAGGATGCGCCCGCGATCATGTTCCACCATGGCTGGCCGCTCAGCGCCGACGATTGGGACGCGCAGATGATGTTCTTCCTGCTCAAGGGCTATCGCGTCATCGCCCATGATCGCCGCGGCCATGGCCGCTCCAGTCAATCCGCCACCGGGCATGACATGGATACCTATGTCGCCGATGTGATCGCGCTTACCGATGCGCTCGATCTGAAGAACGCGGTCCATATCGGCCATTCGACCGGCGGCGGCGAGGTTGCCCGCTATGTCGCCCGCGCCAAGCCCGGCCGCGTCGCCAAGGCGGTGCTGGTCAGCGCGGTCGCGCCGATCATGGTCCAGACGGACAGCAATCCCAATGGCGTGCCGATCGCCGTGTTCGACGATGTCCGCACCCAGACCGCCACCAACCGCGCCCAATTCTTCTACGATTTCACGCTCCCCTTCTTCGGCTATAATCGCGAAGGTGCGGACGTGAAGGAAGGCGTGCGCCGCAATTGGTGGCGCCAGGGCATGATGGGCAGCGTGCTGGCCCACACGCTTGGCATCAAGGCCTTCTCCGAAACCGACTTCACCGACGATCTCAAGGCGATCGCCGTGCCGACTTTGGTGATGCATGGGGAGGACGATCAGGTCGTTCCTTTCGCCACCACCGGCAAGCTTTCCGCCCGGATCGTGCCGGGCGCGGTGCTGAAATCCTATCCCGGCTATCCGCATGGCATGCCGACCACGCATGCGGACGTCATCAACGCCGATCTGCTCGCCTTTATCGAGGGCTGATTTTCGCGGCACAGCGAAAACGAAAAGGGCCGGGGGCATGCTCCCCGGCTCTTTTTGGTAATATCTTCCACGACATAGGTAGAAAAGCGGCGCAATTGGCCGCGTCCGGCGCGCCTGTCCCGCCAACTGCCCCCCTGTTCCGCGCCGTGGAACTGTGCAACGCGTCCGTTGTTCTGGTCCGGTTTGGAGCGAAAAACGCGATGCATTTCCCGATCTGGTTGCCCGTCGGAATATTTGTCGTCGTCGTCTTGCTCTGGGGCGTCATCGTCTTCAACCGCCTCGTCCGCGCGCGGGCGCTGGTGCGGGAGGCGTGGAGCGGCATCAAGGTGCAGCTGCGTCGCCGCGCCGATCTCATCCCCAATCTGGTCAGCATTGTGCAGGGCTATGCCGCGCACGAAAAGACCTTGCTCAACGAGCTGACCGCACGCCGTGGCGAGGCGTTGCAGGCGACCACACCCGCCGATGCCGCGCAGGCCAGTGCCGCGCTGGGCGGCGCGCTCGGCCGCATCATGGTTGTCGCCGAAGCCTATCCGGAGCTGAAGGCGGATGCGAATTTCCGCGCGCTGCAGGAGGAATTGTCCGAGGTCGAGACCGAGCTGCAAGGCGCGCGCCGTTATTACAACGCCACCGTGCGCGATCTGAATTCCAGCGTCGGCGCCTTCCCGACCCTGCTGATCGCGCGGCCGCTCGGCTTCCACGAAGAACCCTATTTCGAGGATGACGATCCCACGATCGAAAAAGCCCCCGTGGTCCGCTTCGACGGCGCCGCAAAGGCATGAGCTTCCTCTTCCGGCTGGCCGCCGCATTCGGCCTGCTCGCGCTCGCGCCTGCAGCCGCGCTGGCGGAAGAGCGTATCACCAACTTCGTCAGTGACGTGCATGTCCAGCGGGACGGCGCGCTCGATGTGGTCGAGACGATCAGCCTGATCTCCGAAGGCAATCAGATCCAGCGGGGGATCCTGCGGGATTTCCCCACCCGCTATCGCGGCACGTTCGGCAGCAAGGTTCAGATCGGCTTCGATGTGCTGGATGTGACCCGCGACGGTAAGCCCGAACCCTATCAGTTGAAGGAGGTGTCGAACGGCACCAGCGTGCGCATCGGCAGTGCGGACGTCACGCTGGAGCCGGGGCCGCACGTCTATCGCATCCATTACCGAACGACCCGCCAGCTCGGCTTCTATAGCGACGTCGACGAGCTGTACTGGAACGCCACCGGCACCGGCTGGGTATTCCCGATCGATCGGGCCGAGGCGCGTATCACCTTGCCGCAGGCGGTGCCGTTCGGAAAACGCGCCGTCTATACCGGGCCCCAGGGGGCGACCGCGCACAATGCCGCGGTCGTCTTCGAAAAACCCGGCCAGATCGTCTTCCGCACCACCGTCCCGCTGGATCGGAATGAGGGGCTCACAATTGCCGTCGCCTGGCGCAAGGGCGTCGTTGCGGAGCCGAGTTTCCTCACCCGGCTCGGCTGGATGCTGCGGCAATACGGCCCGATGCTGCTCGCGATCGGGTTGCTGCTGGCGATCGCGATCCGCGCCGGCCTGCTGGTATCGCGCGCCCGGCGTAACCCCGATCCGCGGCCGATCGTGCCGCTCTTCGCCCCGCCGGAAGGCTTTTCCGCGGCGGCGCTGCGCTATGTCTGGCGGATGGATTATGACGATCGCACCTTTGCGACCGCCATCGTCGATTCCGCCGTGCGCGGCGCCCTGCGGATCGTGGAAACGTCCGAAGGGTCCAATCCCAGCCGCACCCTGGAAAAAGGCGATGTCGGCGCCATCACCCTTCCCCCGCCCGAAGCCGCGATGGTGGGCGACCTGTTTCGGAAGAACAGCAAGCTCGCCTTGCGGCAATCCAATTATGCCGTGATCAACGACGCCCAGGCTTCGCTGCGCGAGGGGCTGGACGATGCGTTCGGCAAGGATCGCTATTTCTCCGATGCCGGCCGCCGCAAGCTTCGCCCCTGGCGGTCGATGTTCGGGGCGTTGCTGTTGGTATCGTGGGTGCTGGCGCTGCTCAGCCCCCGCTCGATCCTGACGGTTACGCTCGTGCTCGGCGCCATCGTGGTGTTCGGCTATATCCTCCTCCGCTGGATCGCCCGCACGCGCGACGCGCTGCCGAAGGGCGAAAAGACCGGCCTCAAGATCCTCCTCTGGATGATATGGATCGTGCTCGGCCTGGGTTATCTTCAGGCCTGCGCCGCGGTTGTGATGATGGGCACGCTCGGCGGGAATGGCTGGCCGCTCCTCCCGATCGCGCTCACGGTGCCGATCATGCTGTTCGCCTGGCCGCGGCTGCGCGCACCCACCGCGGAATTCTGGCCGATCCGCGCGCAGATCCAAGGGTTCCGCATGTATCTGGATACGGCCGAGGAAGATCGGCTGGAAAAGCTCAACCCGCCTGAAAAGACCGTCGCTCTGTTCGAACGCTATCTCCCGTATGCCATGGCGCTGGATGTCGAAAACCGCTGGGCCAAGCGCTTCACCGGCGTCCTCGCCGCCGCCGCGATCGATCCCACCGTCGATAGCGACGACAGCGTGCGCAACCGGCCCTTCTATACCACCTCGGCCGGCGCGATGCCCGATCCAGGGTCGCTCACCGAAGCCCTCGGCCGGTCCTTCTCCGATAAGATCGCCTCCGCCTCGACTGCGCCCGGGTCTTCGGGTGGCGGGGGTGGGTCGTCCTCTTCCTCCTCCTCCAGCAGCTCCAGTTCCAGCGGCTCGTCCGGCGGGGGTTCGTCGGGCGGCGGCGGCGGCGGCGGTGGCGGCTCGGGCTGGTGACGGTCCGCGTCCGCACAGTCTGATCGTGGGACGAAGGATGCAAAGGCGCGCGCTTCGGTGGGCGGTCGCGCTCGGCCTGCTCGCGGCCTTTGCCGGCGCCGCACCCGCCCAGCGCCCGCTCCTGCCCGATACGCGCATCACCGCCCGTGCGAACGGGGATTGGCGCGTCGACTATCGCTTCGCCGCCCCCGTCGCCGAACTCCACTTCGCGCGCTCGCCCGACGGCAGCCGCACCACCGGCTGGTCCGCCACGCCTGACTTCGAAATCGTGCGCGGGCAGGAGGATGAGGTCGTCCGCCGCCGCGATGGCCGGCCCTTCACCGCGGTTGCCTTGGCCATGCCGCCGCGCTGGCAGGATCTGCCGCGCGATTATGCGCCATTCTCGCCCTTCGGCGATGGCGGTATCCTGGTCCATAGCGGGCGCTTCTTCGCCTGCGCCGGCCCGTGCGCGGCCGCCTCGCGCTGGCGCATGACCATCGTCGCGCCACCGGGCCTGCCGATCCTGCTCGACGGGCGGCGCTTCACCGGATCCGCCACGTGGGTCGACGGCAATGACGGCCGCAACATCTATCTCGGCCGCACCCAGCCGGTGGAGACGCCCGATATGGTGGCGGTGCTGGACGGCGCGCTGCCCCCCGCCATCCGCACGCGCCTGCTCACCGAATTGCCGGCCTATATGCAGTTCTTCGCCCGCAAGCTCGGTCGCCTGCCGCAGCGGCCGATGCTGTTCGCCTCCTATGATCTCACCGATCGCGCCGGGGACGGGCGCAAGGGCGGTGCGCTGGCGGGGCAGGTCTTCGTCCATTTCTACGGCACGCGCTGGCCCACCCTGATGCAGACACCCGATTTCGGGCAGGACCTCGCCTGGTTCTTCGCGCACGAGGCCGGGCACCTCTACCAGCGCCAGATCACGACCGGCGACGATGCCGGCGCCTGGATCCACGAAGGTGGCGCCGAAACCTTTGCCAGCCTCGCCACCGCCGGCGCCGCACCGGCCTTTGCCGCCGCAAAGCGCGAACAGGCGCGCGCGGATTGCGCCAGGCGGCTGGGCGGCCGCGCCCTCCACGACGTGCTGGCGGCGGGAGACAGCCAGGCGAGCTATTCCTGCGGCCTGCTCGTCAACCTGTGGCTCGATCAGGCGGCGCGCGCGCGCGACCCCGACGGGCTATTCGCCGTGTGGCGCGACTATATCGCGCGATCCGCACGCGGCGGCGGATCGGAGGCGGGGTTTCTGGCCTCGGTCGCGGCGGTGCGTGGCGACGATGTCGCCGCGCAGGCCTTGCGAATGATCGAACGGCCAAATGGCATGCGGGCGCTGCTGGACGATCGCCGCTAGCCCGGCCAGCGCCGGGTCCGGCCTCAGCCGTCGTGGGCGCCGACGAAGGTGGTAATGGCGCGGCGCCAATCGTCCGGTCGATCGAACTGGATCATGTGCCCGGCCTCCGGAATCTCGATCAGGCTGCCCGTCCGCAGGCGGGGCAGCAGCGTGCGCATCGCCGCCGGTGTGACGAAATCATATTGGCCCGCCATCAGCAGCGTCGGCGCAGCGATCTGGCGCAGCAGATCGCGGTCGTCCAACGTCGCGAGCGTGCCGCCAAACCCGAAACCGTCTGTTTCGCCGGTGAACCAGGCCGCGACCGCGTCGCCGCGATCCAGCGGCGTGCCGTCCATATAGGCCGGCCCCGCCTTGGGCTTCGGCCCACGGAATAGGAATTTGGCGCGGAACGCGCGCGCGGCGGCGCCAAGCTGTTCCGGATCGACGGGCTTGCCGTCCAGATTGCGCTCCGCAATCGCGCGCTCCTCCGGCGTCAGCGCGCCCAGCAGGCTGCGCTGGCTGTCCGCGAACATGCGCGCGGACAAGGGCGATCCCTGCACGATCAGGCTGCGCAGCCCCTGCGGCTGCCGCGCGGCGTAGCGCGTCGCGACGATCCCGCCCCAGCTGTGGCCGTGCAGGTGGAACTCCTGCAGGTCCAACGCGGCGCGGATCGCGTCGATCTCGGATGCGAACCGCTCGATCGTCCAGTTGGCGGAATTGCCCGGCGCATCCGAATGGCCGCTGTCGAGCTGATCGTAGAGGATGATCGCGCGATCCGTGGCAAGCGGCACCGCGGGAAACAATTGCCAGCAGGCGCCGCCGGGCCCGCCATGCACCAGCACCAGCGGCTTCTTCGCCGCGCGGAGATTGCCGTTCACGCGCACGAAGATCGTGCCGCCGCGCACCGGTACGCGTAATTCGCGGTCCGCCGGGGGGATCAGCAATTCGGGCGGCGCGGCCGCTGCCGCTGCGGGCCAAAGCAAGGGTGTGGCCGCCAGCCCGGCCAGGATCGTGCGGCGATTATGCTGATGCGTCATGACAGTCCCCCCGCGGCGAAAGGTGCCGCAAGAGGTCGGTGCGTGCAATGCTTGCGGGCCAATGCGCCGCGGCTCACAAGTGAATGTCGATCTTGATCCGATCCAGCAGCGACCGCAGGAATCCACCCACGCTCTCGCCCGCATCGGGATCCACCGCGCGCGGCACGGGCTTGCCCGCCGGCCGGGCGCCGATCGCGTCGGCGGTGAAGCGGCGCCAGATGTTCGCCGGCAGCCCCCCGCCCGCGACGCCGGGCAACGGCTGATTGTCGTCGCGGCCCACCCACACCGCCGTCGCCAGCCCGCCCGCAAAGCCCACGAACAACGCATCGCGATTGTCCTGCGAGGTGCCGGTCTTGCCATAGGTGTGCACGTTCAGCGCCGCCCCGCGCCCGGTGCCGCTGTTCACCACGGTCGACAGCAGATCTAGCAGCATCGCCCGCTCGCGCGCATCCAGGCGGTGCGGCGCATCCGCCGCCGCGCGCCGCCCCGCCTGACCGGGCAGGCCATAAGGCCGCACCGGGTACGTGCCGCCCGCAACCGCGGCATAGGCGCTGGTCAGCTCCAGCAGGCTGGTGCCCGACGTGCCGAGCGCGATCGCCGGCTCGGCCTTCAGCGGGCTCTGTATCCCCATATCCTGCGCCGCCTGCACCACCGCCGCCGGGCCGACCTTCTGCGTCAGCCGCACCGCGGCGGCGTTGCTCGATCGCGCAAAGGCTTCGCGCAAGGTGATCGCGCCGCGATAGCGCCCGTCGCTGTTGCGTGGGGACCAATTGCCGATCGTGATCGGCTTATCCTCGACCAGATCGTTGGGCGTCATCCCATCGCGCAGCGCCGCCAGATAGACGAACAATTTGAAGGTCGATCCCGGCTGCCGCCGCGCCTGCACCGCGCGGTTGAAGCTGCTCTTCGCATAATCGCGCCCGCCCACCATCGCCACCACGCGCCCGTCCGGCCGCATCGCCACCAGGGCGACCTGCGCGCCGGCCGGGCGGGCCTGAGCGACGGCATGCTCCGCCAGCCGCTGCAGCCGCGCGTCCAGCGTGGTGCGGACCGTCGTCGCGGCAAAGGCGTCGTCCGCATCCCCGCGCACCCCGGGCATCACCCAGTCGCTGAAATAGGTCGCCTGCGTCGCTTCGGGCGCGCGCTTCAGCCGCAGGCGCGCGGGCGATGCGCGCGCCGCCTCGGCCGGCGTCAGGAAGCCCGCTTCCCGCATCGCCCCCACCACCAGAGCCGCGCGCCGCTGCGCCCCCGCCAGGTTCGCGCTCGGCGCCAGCCGCGACGGCGCCTTCATCAGCCCCGCCAGCAACGCCGCCTCGCTCACCGTCAGCGCCTCGGGCCGCTTGCTGAAATAATGGCGCGCGGCCGCGCGCAGCCCATAGACATTGTCGCCGAAATAGACGTCGGACAGATAGCGCGACAGGATCTCGTCCTTGCTCAGCCACGCCTCCAGCCACAGCGCGATCAGCATCTCGCGCAGCTTGCGCGCGGCGGTTCGATCGGAACTCAGATAGACCAGCTTCGCCAGCTGCTGCGTGATCGTGCTGCCACCCTCCTGCATCCGGCGGGCGCGCGCATCGTGCCACGCCGCGCGCGCGATCCCGCGCGGATCGACCCCTATATGTCGGTAGAAACGCCGATCCTCGATCGCGAGGAACGCCTCGCGCACATGCGCCGGCAGGCGACGGACGTCGACCGGGCTGTCGGTAACGGCACCCCGGCGGGATATCAGGCTGCCGTTCGACGCGAGCAAGGTGACGCTGGGCGGCGCGATCGGCCGCAACGTCCGCGACGGCGGCGCGACGATCGCGAGCCAGGCGATGGTGATGAGGAGCAGGATCAGCAGGGTTGCAAGCACCCAGCGCGCGATCCGCCAACGGCTGAACCGGCGCTTGGCGGGCGGCGGGGCGGGAGGTTGCGGGGCATGGACGGGTAAGTACTGTGGCAACTCGCCATTGGCCGCGACATCCGCGCGCGCGTCATCGGAGGGTGCCTGGAACATCGACTGTGTTATATGAGCAAAACACGTCCAGAGAAAGGGCGGTTTCGAGATTCGTCGTAATGCGGCCGTGAGCTCAGGAGCGTTCCCGAACGGCTCCGCCTTGTTCCGATTGCTGCGCCCTGGAAGCGAAGATTCGAAGGTTTTCCGGCTGCTTTGAGCCTCACTTGTGGTCGTTCGAGACAGCGCCGTGCGATCTCAATTTTGCCGAGATGCCACGGGATATAGAGCCGGGCATTGCCGAACCGTTTCAACCTTCGGAAAGCCAAGACTCGGTTGGTACGCGACGCGAGCGAAATGTAAGTCTGAGGCCGTGTTCAGGCTGACCAAGGGGTTGGGCGTAAACGCTTGCGCATTGCCGCAAATTGGCTGGCGGCGCTACTCGTCGTCTCCAACGATTTGGCGTAGGGACATGTTCTCTATGTCCGTCGGGCCGACATCTGCGGCTTTTTTTACGAAGAGTTGCCGTTTGAGGATGAGACCACAATCAGTGAGCCATTTCGGCTCGCCCTCGGTCATGACGGCCGGCATGAGGTAATACGCGCTCTTTTCCTGATACCATTTGAGAAAGCGATCGATGTTTTCGCTAGTATGCGGTTCCATCAAATGCGCTCGAGCAGCCATGGCGACGGGCTTTCCCGGTTTCATGTCTTCTTTGGGCGGCTCGCGGGAGGCGATCTGAACAAAGTAGTGGTGTGGCCTGTCGGGAAAGACATTACGAACGATGGCCACTCGGATTTTATCGGCTTCATCGACGTTGCCGAAACGGGCTATCCAACGAATGAATATCGTGCGCGCCGCCTCTTCGTTGTCGAAAACCAAAGCGAGAATGGGCGGATAGTCAGGGCGCATCTGTAGCATCCCAACGCCCCGCCAGCCCGCCTCGCCCCAGGCATGGATGTCGATAACCGACCGAATTTCGTAATCGCGGTGATCGGTCGGCATGTGTGGCTCGCCGCTGGGCTCGTCTTCTGCCTCTGCGTCGTCGGCATCAATGGTCAGGTCGAGAACGTCCAACTTAGGGCGGGGGAGTCTGGCAGGGTATTCCGGGAAATTGTGCTCGTTCCAATCTGACAGCCTTTTGACGTCTCTGTCGGTGAGGCGGTGATGGCTAACATTTGCAGCGACAATCATCGCAAGGCGTTGTCTGACCGCCTCATCCACGAACAGCGTTTTGAGTAGTTCGTCTGGCTCTTGGATGATGAATGCAGCGCCGAGCAGATTGCCGACGATGGTGTCGACCGCGTGATGTATTTCCTCCTGCTTGCGGAAATCGGCTGGGGAAAGGCTGACAGGCCAGATAAGGTTGGCGGACATGGCCATCAGATTCAGATCGAGACGCGGGTCTGCATCCGTATCGCCTGTAACAAGATAGATCGTGAAAAGGTCGGTATGCGGAAGCAGCTTAAGTTGAGTTGTCGTCGCGAAAAATGCCTCAAGGCACGCTAGGATCGTGCGGGCAATCATGATCGGTAGATCGCCCGTTTCGTGAAAGATCTCGACCTTCATGCCGAGAAGAACGGTATATGAGCGTTCGTCAGAGCCTTCGCTTAACAAGAGGGGCGCCTTAAGCGATCTAGCCACGGGCTGCGACGCAAGAACCGACATTTGCTGCTGGAGTGCAGGGCCGTCATCAATTGCCGGAATTGTGCCTTCGTCTCGGAGCTCCTGCTCATATCCCAATATGTACATCAGGCCGACGCTTGCGCCGAAAAGGCTCAAGGCGGTCAGTAGATCGGGGAGTCGCGTCAGCCGGGCTAGTTCCTCATCGGTCGCGTTGATCAGCCGGGAGCCCAAAGAGATATCCAAATCCGTTAAGCTCTTTTCGGTGATCTTTTGCGCTGCTTCCGGCAGCCGGGTACCGGCCGCCGCGCCGCGCATCAGTTGGATGGCGTAGAGAGCGTCGGGCAGGACGCCCAATTCCAAGCTAAGCCAAGCGAGCGCTTTCATTGTCGGAATGAAGCGCGGCGACATTTCGTTGTGGATGTCGGCTCGGCTTACAAAAGTTGCAGAGATGAATAGTGCAGTGGCGCGTGCCGCCCAAAGAAGGCCGGCGGACCGGTACGCCATCATTAGAAATATCTGAGCTTCGATAAGCTCTTCGACATGCTCTTCCTTTGTGAGACGGCTGGCCGCCTTACCGAGCAGCCGGATGGTTTCGAGCTTATCAAATTCCTGAATTTGTTTGGCTCTCTTGAGCAAAACCAACGCACCCTGCGCTTCGCTGGTTCGCCTCGCTACGAAGTCCGCAAGCTTTTCAACCAGGGCACCGTATGACGGGTCGTTGACGGCGAGATTTCCGCCAAGATCGATCATCTCCGGGAGCCGATACGCGCGAAACTCGCCAAGCCCTTCCGCATCATCCAGGATGCTCGAAAATTCGCTCCATACAGCTGGCAGCATGTCGGCAGATTGGCTCAATATTGCTTCGTTCATGTGATGGATCGCGAGCATCGTGCGCGCTTCCAATCGATTGTTCGGCCGCTCTTCATCCGCAGCGATCAACGTTAGTTTTGCGGTCAGGGAAGCCGAGCGCGTTTCGAAATCCGCTTGATCCGGGGTCAATGCGCCACGGATAATGCTGTTCACCAAAAGCTGATGCAGCGTGCATAGAAACTCGACGTTTCTGGCGTAAGTGTCGTCGCCCAACAGCGCTTCGAACTCGTCGTAACGCGAGGTCAGGAAGTCCACGTCATCGAACCACCAGAACGCGGTCCTGATTTCCTCGTATCGCGCCTCTAGTTGCTGACGATGACTGCCATATTTATCGGCTAGCCGCACCGCTCTGCCGAGCCGCCCCTCAGTCTCGAAGCGGGGCCGCTCCAAATTCCTAGACAGCTTGGCAGCGAGCAGCGCCTCGGAGACAAGCTGGCCCTCTAGTCCAGACAAGGCAGCAGGATCGCCGATCAGCTTTTCAATGTCCGCAAGTTGTCTGGTCCGGGAGTAATCGGTCGGGCCCAGCTGCATAGGATCGCTGACCGCTTGCCCAACACTCAAATAGTTGAACGCGATGTCCTTGCGGTCGTTTTCCACGACCTCCTTGATGATCCAGGCACGATCAAGGATCTCGACCTCGACGCCATATTTTTGAGACAACTCTTGCTCAATGCGGGCGCGGTCGCGCGCTCTCGTCGCTTGGCTTGAGACAAAGTAGATGCAATCAAATTCCTGACCGGAATCGATGATGCCTTTTACGTCCGCTCGGACCTTTTCAGACCATTTCGCCTTGGCGCTAAAGGCGAACCCATAGCGCTCCTTGCCGTTGCTTCCCTCGCCAATCAGCCAGCGCTCAGCCACCTCTTCGGAGACGGTGTATGTGTCGGCGTCAACCTTCGCGTCGCCGCCGCCCTCAGGACCGCTTGGCGGTCTGATGTTCGGGGTGATGACGCGCTCACAAAGCTTTCTGCAGAACAGTTCGAAATCATGCGTTTCGTTGCGCTCGGTTATCGTGGAAAGTTTGAAGCCTAGAAGTGCGGCGTCGAGAACGTAGGCGGATTTATCCGCCGTGTCGGAATAATATTCCGGACGACGCTCTCGCATGAAAGCGGATGGGGAAACCCCCTGTTTCTCCTCGCCTGCTGGTGGCGTGTCCCCATTGGCCATAGAACATTTTTAGAACAACTGGACTGAATGTCTAGGTACGGTTCGGCCCAATTTGGTCGTGTCCGCGAGTGTTTTAAGAGCGGGCGAATTCCAATAGCGGGCCGATTTCGTGATTATCGGCAAGCTTCAGGGTCTCGATGTACTTCGTTCTAGTCTCGCCAGCCGTGACTAGACTGGTTTGTCCCCAGGAAAAGGCAGACTGTCCCAGTTGCTGGGCAAGCAGGTCGCCGATCATACGCGAGAAGCGCCCATTCCCGTTCGGGTAAGGGTGAATGGCGACGATGCGGTGGCTGAACCGAATGGCGATCTCGTCTGGTAGGTAGGTCTCGTGCTCTGCCCAGTAACGGGCGTCATCGATGGCCAATTTCACTTCCATTGGGATGCGATAAGCATCTACCCCAATATTGCGCGGTGTCTTTCTGTAGGTGCCGGCCCACGCCCACACGTCACCGAACATGCGCTTATGTAGGGTGTTCAGGAAATCCTGAACGAGCACGTCGCGCTTCCGGCGTTGCGCCCATTCCAAGCCTTGCCCGATGTTGATCTGCTCGGCTTCGTTTAGCTCATGCCTGAGCGTGATGTACGAGGGGATCAGTTGCTCGCGCTCTTCCGCCTCGAGCGGCGTGTTGCCGTCGTCGTCATCCTTGAACAAAGGGTCGACCGGCGGCAATTAGTCGTCCTCCCAAAGCCCGCGCAGCGAACCGTTCAGCGCAAAATCGATCATGCGCTGCTGCTCAAGTAAGAGGTCCGGTTTCTGGAGCGCTTGGTTTTCCAACTTCATCGTGTGGTCCAGCCGCGAGATCGTGCGGCCCGTCTTTTGAGCCACGCGCGCGCGCAGGGTTTCGTCCAGCGACGATCGAGGGACAAAGCCGTAGACGAATTGGCAGTCGAGCGCTTCCGCGGCCTGCCGCAGACTTTTGATAGTCGTGCTCCCCGTGATCTCGGCTTTTTCGATCACTGGGATTCGGGACGGTGCTACGCCCATGCGGGAAGCAAGCTGCCGGGCGGTCATGCCCAGGGCCTCACGAATAGCTTTGATCCAACCTTTCGGTGGCGGGATAAGGTTCGCCGACCTCAAGGGCTCAAGCCTTCGATCCAACTGCTTGCGGGCTAGAGCCGCCTGATTGCTGTTCATACGCATGTGTTTTTTCCTCTTATTAATTTGCACATATTTGTGATCATTTCAAGGAACAATGATCACTTACATATGAACGACTTTATGGAAAAAAAACACATATATAAGAACGAATATATGGACGTCCTCGAGGCGCTTATGAAAAAGAACGTTAAGGGGTAAACTCTCACCTTATCGTGGGAGAGGGCAATAGGATCAACGAAATGCCACCGCCGTGGAGCGGGCACTCGTCTGGGTAGGCTACCGGCGGACCCGCGTCCGCGCACTGTTCCTCCTTCCATGTCCGCTTTTACAATTGGCCGACCGGGAAGCTGCCGGTTTTGAACCGGCCCAATTCAAGACATAGAAAAAGGCCCGGAGGATTTCTCCTCCGGGCCCTCTTTGTACGTAGGTTTGGTCTGGTGAAACGGACTTAGAAGTCCATGCCGCCCATGCCGCCCATGCCGCCGCCGGGCATGCCGCCCGCCGGGGCCTTGTCGTCGGCCGGAAGCTCGCTCACCGCCGCTTCGGTGGTGATGAGCAGGCCGGCGACCGAGGCCGCATCCTGGAGCGCGGTGCGCACGACCTTGGTCGGGTCGATCACGCCGGCGGTCACCAGGTTTTCGTACGTGTCGGTCTGGGCGTTGAAGCCGACGTCATGGTCCTGGCCGTCGAGCAGCTTGCCCGAGATGACCGCACCGTCATGACCCGCATTGGCCGCGATCTGGCGGACCGGCGCGTACAGCGCCTTGCGGATGATATCGATGCCGCGCGTCTGGTCGTCATTGGCGCCCTTGAGGCCGTCGATCGCCTTGGTGGCGTACAGCAGGGCCGTACCGCCGCCGGGGACGATGCCTTCTTCCACGGCTGCGCGGGTTGCGTGCAGCGCGTCGTCGACGCGGTCCTTGCGCTCCTTCACCTCAACCTCGGTCGAACCACCGACCTTGATCACGGCAACGCCGCCGGCGAGCTTGGCGAGACGCTCCTGGAGCTTCTCACGGTCGTAATCGCTGGTCGTGCTCTCGATCTGGCGACGGATCGCTTCCACGCGGCCCTTGATCGAATCGGCTTCACCCGCACCGTCGACGATGGTGGTGTTGTCCTTGTCGATCGACACGCGCTTGGCGGTACCCAGCATGGCGAGCGTGACGCTCTCCAGCTTGATGCCCAGGTCTTCGCTGATGACTTCGCCCTTGGTCAGGATCGCAATGTCTTCCAGCATCGCCTTGCGACGATCGCCGAAGCCAGGCGCCTTGACCGCTGCGACCTTCAGGCCGCCGCGCAGCTTGTTAACGACGAGCGTGGCCAGAGCCTCGCCCTCAATGTCCTCGGCGATGATCAGGAGCGGACGGCCCGACTGAACGACGGCTTCCAGGATCGGGAGCATCGCCTGCAGGTTCGACAGCTTCTTCTCGTGGATCAGGATGTACGGATCGGCGAGCTCGACCGTCATCTTGTCCGGGTTGGTGATGAAGTAAGGCGACAGGTAACCGCGGTCGAACTGCATGCCTTCGACGACATCCAGCTCGAATTCGAGGCCCTTGGCTTCCTCGACGGTGATCACGCCTTCCTTGCCGACGCGGTCCATCGCTTCGGCGATCTTCTCGCCGACGACGGTGTCGCCGTTAGCGGAGATGATGCCGACCTGGGCGACTTCCTTGGTGCCGGACACGGGGCGCGAGCGCGCCTTGATGTCCTCGACGACCTTGGTGACGGCCAGATCGATGCCGCGCTTCAGGTCCATCGGGTTCATGCCGGCCGCAACCGACTTCATGCCTTCCCGCACGATCGCCTGGGCGAGCACGGTGGCGGTGGTGGTGCCGTCGCCGGCAACGTCGTTGGTCTTCGAGGCCACTTCGCGCAGCATCTGCGCACCCATATTCTCGAACTTGTCCTTGAGTTCGATCTCCTTGGCGACGGTGACGCCGTCCTTGGTGATGCGGGGCGCGCCGAACGACTTGTCGATCACGACGTTGCGGCCCTTCGGCCCCAGCGTGACCTTTACCGCATCGGCGAGGATGTCGACGCCGCGCAGAATGCGCTCACGGGCGTCGCGCGAAAACTTGACGTCTTTCGCTGCCATGATGTGTGTTCCTTCTCTCTAATCTCGAAAGACCCCGCTCGTGCTGAGCGAAGTCGAAGCACGTTTCCCCACCTGCCCGATGCGTCCTTCGACTGCGCTCAGGACGAACGGATGGTGGGGACTGAATTCAGCCGGTGATCCCCAGCCCGTTGGCGTCAGCCAACAATGCCGAGAATATCGGATTCCTTCATGATCAGCAGGTCTTCGCCATCGAGCTTGACCTCGGTGCCGGACCATTTGCCGAACAGGATCTTGTCGCCGGCCTTCACGTCCAGCGGATTGATCGTGCCATTCTCGGCGCGCAAGCCACCGCCGACGGCGACGACTTCGCCTTCCTGCGGCTTTTCCTTGGCGGTGTCCGGAATGATGATGCCACCGGCGGTCTTCTCTTCAGCCTCGACGCGGCGAACCAGCACGCGATCGTGCAGCGGTCGGAAACCCATATTTGTCCCTTTCCTGCAATGAAGACGGGATAAACGGTTTGCACCGCGCCCGCCCAAATGCCGTAAATTGCTGGCACTCACATGATGCGAGTGCCAGCGGGCATATGTGCAGCCACCGTTACGGTGTCAACGGCCCGGCCCCGGAACTTTCGCCGGAATGGGGGAAGCGCAGGACAGGGCCATGTCCAGCATGGTTTGTGGGCGCTGAAATTCCCTCAAAATCGCCCGTCATGCCAGCGAAGGCTGGCATCCAAGGACCCTTCCCCACGTCTTTTCGCGCCTGAAAAGTTCGCTTCCGCGGTCCTCAAACCAGTTGTTTTGCCCAGATAAAATCCTCGAAGGGCACCGCGCCGACCATGAACGTCTGGTGGCAGCCGACATCGTCATAGCCATGCCTCGCATAGAAACGCTGGGCGCCCTGGTTGTTGGAATAGACGCACAGCAGCAGCCGCTGCGCCCCGCGCGCCTGCGCTTCCGCCTCGACCGCAGCCAGCATCCGCACGCCCCAGCCGCCGGATTGCCAGCCGCTGAGCAGGTAAATGCGCTTCAATTCCAGGTCGCCCGCGCCGGTTTCGCAGTCCAGATCCGGCGGCGTCATCACCGCATAGCCGACCGGTGCGCCCAATTCGGTCTCCAAAATCCATGTCGCGCAGGCCGGATCGGCCAGGATTCGGGCATACCAGGCAGGCGAATGATAGGCGTCGACGTGCGCCACCAGCGCATCGCCGGGATGATCGTGGGCGAAGCTTTGCAGGAAGGTTGCCGCGCCCACCAGCGCCAGCCGCGCCGCATCCGCCGGGCCTGCGCGCCGTAATATGGGGTCGCTCATGCGTAATCCGGCCCCAGTTCGGGATCCAGATCGCGCGGCCGGACGAACCGCACCAAGGTCGCGCCATCGGCCGCCACCGCGTCCCAGCGATCGACCGCAAATTCCAGTTCGGCCAGGCTGGCGGTGGGATATTTGATCGCAATTTCGTCGCGCGGGCTGTTGGGATCGGCGCTCGGCACCAGCGTCAGCACCAGCTGTTCCAGCCCCGGATTATGCCCCACGAGCAGCAAACTTTGCGCGTCGGGCGCGGCGGATTGCACGATATCCAGCAGTTCGCCGGGCGGCGCCAGGTACAGCCGCCGCTCCCAATGCGGGTCCAGCGCGGCGCCATAACCGCTCTCCACCTCGTGCAAAGTCTCGGCCACGCGCACCGCGGGCGATGCCACCACCGCATCGAAGTGCAGACCGAGCTCACGCATATGCCGGCCGATCGCGCGCGCGGCGCGGCGTCCTTTGCCGTTGAGCGGCCGATCGAAATCGCGTGCGACGGTGCCGTCGTCCCCCGATTTCGCATGCCGGAGCAGCGTCAGCCGCTTCATGCCCTAACCCTTTGCTGCCTGGCCCGCCTCCTGATGGCCCAAAGATGCTACGGAAGGAAGTCGCGATCCGATCCGCCTGACCGCCTCGTCCAACGTCACGCGCGTGATCGCCACCCCCGGCGGGAAGGCATCCAGCAGGCGTGACGGGGTCGCGGCGGACAGCAAAACGAACGTGCCGCGGTCGCCCGCGCGCCGGATCAGCCGCCCGAATGCCTGCGCCAGGCGGGCCCGAACGATGCGATCGTCATGCGCCGTGCCCCCGCCCGCGGCCCTGCGCGCGCCGTGCAGCACGGTCGGGCGCGGCCACGGCACACCCTCCATCACCACCATCCGCAGCGAATCGCCCGGCACATCGACCCCGTCGCGCAGCGCATCGGTGCCGAGCAGGCTGGCGCGCGGATCGTCGCGGAAGATGTCCACCAGCGTGCCGGTATCGATCGGATCGACATGCTGCGCATAGAGCGGCAGCCCTGCCCGCGCGAGCCGATCGGCGATGCGGGCATGCACCGCGCGCAGCCGCTGGATCGCGGTGAACAGGCCCAGCGCACCCCCGTCCGACGCCTCGATCAGGCGGGCATAGGCCCCCGCCAGCGCCGCCGTATCGCCGCGCTTGATGTCGGTGACGATCAGCACTTCGGCCTGCGCGGCATAGTCGAAGGGGGAGGGCGCGGCGAAGCGCATCGCCCCGCGATCGAGGTGCACGGCCCCGCTGCGCGCCTCCGCGCCCGCCCAATCATCGCCCCCGCGCAAGGTTGCCGAGGTCACGATCAGGCCATGCGCGGGCTTCAGCACGGTTTCGGCCAGCGGCCGGGTCGGGTCGAGCCAGCGGCGGTGCAGGCCGATATCATATTCGCGCCCCTCGACCCGATCGACCGCGAGCCAATCGACGAAGTCGGGATCGGCCGGCCCGCCCAGCCGCGCGAGCAAGGCGATCCACGCCGCCAGCGTCTGGCTGCGATTGACCAGGCCCGCCAATGCCCCTTCGACGCGGGCACGCGCGGCGCTGTCGAGCCAGTCCGGCGCATCCTCCAGCACCGCCTGCAGCCGCTGGCGCAGGCGCGCGAGCGGGCGCACCAGCCCTTCCAGCGCCTCGACCGCAGGGGCGGCGGCCTCGATCAGGCCCACATCCAGCTCGGCCGCATGCGTCTCGATGCCATAGCCGGCATCGGCGGCGCTGGCCCGGGCGTAGGTGGTGCCGCGCACGGCCGCGAGCAGCTTTTCGATCGGGCCCAGCGGCAGATCCTCGGCCAGCCGGCCGAGCCAGCCGTCGCTCGGCAGCTCGCGTGCCGCCGCCGATGCCTGCTCGATCGCGCGATGGCCTTCCTCGTCATAGGAAGCGAGGTCCAACAGGCGCGCCGCCAGCCCGCGCCGCCGCCCGCGTGCCTTCGATTCCGGGCCCAATATCCAGCGCCGCAGCTCGATCGTTTCCTGTCCGGTCAAGGCGGCGGCAAAGGTCGAATCGGCCGCATCGAACAGATGATGGCCCTCGTCGAAGATGATGCGGGCAAGCGGCCGGCCTTCGTCCATCCGGCGCGATCCCAGGATCATCACCAGCGCATGGTTGGCGATCACCAGATCAGCCTGGTCGGCGGCGCGGCTGGCGCGCTCGATGAAGCATTTCCGGTAATGCGGGCAGCCGGCATAGACGCATTCGCCCCGCCGATCGGTCAGTGCGGTCGATCCGGCGCGGCGGAACAGGGTCGGCAGCCAGCCGGGCAGATCGCCGCCGACCATGTCGCCGTCGCGCGTATACGCCGCCCAGCGCGCAACCATCTGCGCCAGGATCGCGGCGCGATTCTGGAAGCCGCCCTGCAGCGCATCCTCCAGGTTGAGCAGACATAGATAATTTTCACGGCCCTTGCGGATCACCACCTTCTCGCGCCGCACGCGATCGTCCGGGAAAACGCGCGCGCTCTCCGCCGCCAGCTGGCGCTGCAGCGCCTTGGTATAGGTGGATACCCATACCGGCCCGCCGGCTTCGGCCGCATGGAGCGAAGCGGGGGCAAGGTAACCCAGCGTCTTGCCGATGCCGGTGCCTGCCTCCGCCAGCACGAAATGCGGCCGGCCCGCACTGTCGCGCGGATCGAAGGCGCGGGCGGCGGCGGCGGCATAAGCGCGCTGGCCTTCGCGCGGTTCGGCACCCGATCCGACCAACCGCGCCAGCCGCTCCAGCGTAGCGGCATCGTCCTGGCGATGCGGACGCGGATCGGGGCGGGGCGGGGCATCCTCCCATTGCGGCAGGCGTGCGAACAGCCAGCGCTCGCCCTGCGCGGGCTTGTCGATCAGCGGCGCGACCAGATTGGCCCACGGCCAGCGCAATCGGCCGAGCGATTGCGCCGACGTCCACGCCCCCTCCCGCTCCGGCCAATGCGGATTGCCCAGCGTCGCCAGCAAAGTGCCCGCCGCCTCGCGCAGAAAGGCGGCGGCCGCGCCATCGTCCGGCGGCGGCGTCAGCCCGAGCGCGCGGGCCATGCCGGCGGGCGTCGGCACCGCGAAGCGGGCGGGATGGACGAAGGCATAGAGTTCCAGCAGGTCGAGCCCGGACAATTCGCTCAAACCCAACCGTGCCGCCACCAGCGGCGCGTTGAGCAGGATCGTCGGCGTTTCGGAAACCTGCGCGATCGCCTCACCCCGGCCGAGCGCGCGTGTCCCCTCCGCGGTGGTCAGCCAGATGCCACCATGGGTCGCATGGAGCGCGGGCAGGGGTGGCGGGACGCTCATGCGACCGCCCGTACCATGTCTGCGCCGTCGATCATCCGGTCCATCGCCGCGCGCGCGGTCGCAACGACCGGCGCGCCGGCATAAGCGAACAGCGGATGCGTGCTGAGCGGGAAGAAGTTCATCGTCGCATTGGCTTCGAACAGCAGGATATGATCGTCGGGCAGGAGCGCGAAATCGATCCCGAAGAAATCGAGCGGCAGGCGCGCGCGGATCGCCCACAAGGTGTCCTGCGCCGCGGGCGGGAGCGCCGCGATGCCGCCCGCGATCAACGCGCGTTCGCGGGCGATTTCTTCCGCACGATCCGGCATCACCCGCTCGCGATCCGCGCCATGCACGCACCATTTGTCCGAAACCAGGCGATGGCGGATGACGGGCACGTCCCCGAAGAAGAAGATCCGGATCTTGTGATACAGGCCGTCGGCCGACGGCCGGTCCACGAACTCCGTGAGCAGATAAGTGATGTCGCGCCTGATATGCGCCAGCAAGGCCTCCCGATGGGGCATCACCCCGACGATATCGCCATTATGCGTCCCGGCGACGCGCAGGATGGCGGGAAAGCGCATATCGGCCCGTGCAATCGCGGCATCGGCGAGCGGCGCATGTCCGCGAAAGCGCGCCACTTTCGGTACGATCAATCCGGGCAGATCGCATAGGGCCTTGTACACCGCATCCCGCGTCGACGCGCAAACCGCCGCAGGGCGGTTCAGCACCCGCCCCGGAAAGGTCTTCAGCAGCCGTTCGGCCCATTGCAGGACCTGCGGATTTTGATCGGCATCGGTGATCAGGTTGAGGATGGTCGCCACCCCACCCAGCGCAGGGCGCGACTTCAGCCGGCCGAAATTGACCGGAATGTGGATGCGGAGGAAATCGTCGGGGTCGGAGCGCAGCAGGCGGACGTCGGTGCTACCCTCGTTCATCATGCCGGGGCCGCCGGCATAAGCGCGTCCATGCTGCCGGTCCGATCCGAACAGATAGGCGATACGCCCGCTCGGGCGCCGCCCCGCGGCAGCGCCGGTCTCCTCCTCGGTCGTCATCGCCTACCAGTTGCGTAAGGCGGCGACGAAGGCGGCGGCGTTGGGAAGCCGATCGAAATGGATATTGCCGTCAATGTCCGCACTGGGATCGCCCGGCACCAATACCACCGCAGCCGGCCCGTTGCCGTGGCGATCGATGTCGCCCAGAATCCCGCCGAGAATCCGCTCGCGCCCAATTTCCATCAGCGGACCCTTCATCCAGGGTAAGGTCCACAGGATGCGGCGATCGGTGACGCGCAGGCTGATGAAGGGGGCGCGCAGGATCGCGATCAGGAAGCCGGGATATTTGCGCAGCAGCAGCAGGAATACGCCGATGACCAGCACGGCGAACACGCTCGAACAGCCGATCGCGAAGACATAGTCGCCCGTGCTGATCGGTGCGGGCCACCATACCGCCCACAACAGCAAGGTAAGGGTGAAAGCCTGGAAGGCGACGCCAACCGCGACCGCCCCGGCACCGGACGGCAAAGCCCGCAGCCCGGGGCGCGCGAGATAAACGGTTTGCTCGGCGATGCGATTGAGGCGCCGCACATAGGGGATTGGCAGGGTGGCGTCGGGCGGAACTATCTCCATCTCCCCAAGACTCCTTCGGGGAAACCACGCGGCGCTTCCCACATTTCGCTGCCCATCCTAAAGGCACTGCTGAACATTTAGATATTCCGGGAACAAATGGCAAACGATCTGCGCGACGCCGCGCTCGCCTCCAAGGCGTGGCCTTATGAAGAAGCGCGCAAGCTGCTCGCCCGCTATCCGGACGGCGCGCCCGCCAAGGGCCATGTCCTGTTCGAGACGGGCTACGGCCCCTCGGGCCTGCCCCATATCGGCACGTTCAACGAAGTGTTGCGCACGACGATGGTGCGCCATGCCTATGAAGCGATGTCCGATGTGCCAACCCGGCTGATCGCCTTCAGCGACGATATGGACGGCCTGCGCAAGGTGCCCGACAACGTCCCCAACCAGGCGATGCTGGCCGAACATCTCGGCAAGCCGCTTACCCGTATCCCCGATCCATTCGGCAAGTTCGAATCGTTCGCGCACCATAACAATGCCATGCTGCGCGACTTTCTCGACCGGTTCGGCTTCGAGTATGAATTCCTGTCGTCGACCGAATATTATACGACCGGGCGCTTCGACGACGCGCTGCGCAACGTGCTGCGCCATTATGACGCGATCATGGCGGTCATGCTGCCGACGCTGCGCCAGGAGCGCCAGGCGACCTATTCGCCAATCCTTCCCGTCGATCCCAAGACGGGGGTCGTGCTGCAGGTTCCGGTCGAGGTGGTCGATGCGGAAGCCGGCACCATCCGCTACACCGCGCCCGATGGCGACGTGATCACCGCCAGCGCGCTGGGCGGCGCCGCCAAGCTGCAGTGGAAGGTCGACTGGGCGATGCGCTGGGTCGCGCTGGGCGTCGATTATGAGATGTCGGGCAAGGATCTGATCGATTCGGTGATCCAGTCGTCGAAGATCTGCCGCGTGCTCGGCGCCAAGCCGCCCGAAGGCTTCAACTATGAGATGTTCCTCGACGAGCATGGCGAGAAGATCTCCAAGTCGAAGGGCAATGGCCTCAGCCTGGAGCAATGGCTGACCTATGGCCCGCCCGAGAGCCTGGCCTATTTCGCCTATCGCGAGCCGAAGCGCGCCAAGCAGCTGCATATCGGCGTGATCCCGCGCGCGATCGACGATTATTGGAAGTCGGTGGCGGATTATCCGGCGCAGGGCTTGCCGCAGCAGCTCGGCAACCCGGTCCACCACATCCACAATGGCGACGTGCCGACAGAGCCGCTGCCGATCAGCTTCGGCCTGCTGCTCAACCTGGTCGGTGTGATCGGCAATGCCGATCAGGACGTGGTGCGCGATTATCTGCAGGCCTATCGCCCGGGCACGCAGCATCCGGCGCTGGACGCGCTGATCGGCCATGCACTCGCCTATCATCGCGATTATGTCGCGCCGACACTGCAGCGGCGCGCGCCGAGCGCGGCCGAAGCGGTGGCGCTGCGCGATCTCGACGCGCGGCTTGCCGGCCTGGACGGGGTCGAGGATTTGGCCGCAGCGGCGCAGAATGAGGTCTATGAAGTCGGCAAGGCTTATTATGGGCAGGAGAAGCTGCGCGATTGGTTCAAGGCGCTGTACGAGACGCTGCTCGGTTCCGATCAGGGCCCGCGCATGGGCAGTTTCATCGCATTATACGGTCTGTCCAACAGCCGCGCTCTGATAGCGGATGCGCTGGGCCGAGTGGCCTGACGGATCGATTGGCTGGCCGAAGCTTTGTTTAACCCTATGCAACATTTCAAAACTGCTATCCGCGCCGGGCTGTGCGCTGCCGCTTTGGCTGCCGCCTCGCCATCGCTGGCGGCGACACCGCGCGAGCTGCTGACCCAGGCCGCTTTCCAGACCACGGACAAGGCCGCGGCGCTCGCCCTGGTCAATCAGGCGCTGGCCGCCGCGCAGGCGCAGCTCGCCGCCAACCCCCATGATCGCGAGGCGCAGATGCAGCGCGGCGTCGGGTTGGGCGATCGTGCGCGCCTCACCCGATCGCCGGGCGACGCCAAGACGGCGCGCCAGATTTTCGAAGCGTTTGTTGCCGCCAATCCGCGCGATCCCGAAGCGCACCTGGCCATCGCATCGTGGCATCTGGATACGGTGGAATCCGGTTTCCTGGCGACCACGATGCTGGGCGCGAAGAAGGATGTCGGATTGGCCGCGCTGGATCGCGCCGTGGCGCTTAGCGGCGGCCGGCCCTTTTTCACCGGTTTCGCCGCGATGATGCGGATCCGCCTCAACCCCAAGGATGTCGCGACCGCGCTGCGCCTGGCGGAACAGGCCGTGGCTGCACCCGCGCCCACCGCGCTGGACCGGATCGCCAAGCGCCAGGCGCAGGCGCTGCTGGCGCCGCTACGCGCGGGCGACGGCCGTACCGCCGGCCTGCTGGCGCGCAAGCTGCTGCCGTTCGGACGAATGGCATAAGAAAAGCCCGGGCCGTTTCCGGCCCGGGCTTCCGGTTACGCTACGCTACCAACACAATCAGAAGAAGAAGCGGCGGTTGACCTCCAGCACGCGTCCGCTGCGGACATCGACCAACGCCACGTCATTCCCGTAGCGGACCCAACGCTGCCAGCCCAAAACGGGGCGGAGGTGATAGCGATAGGGATCGACCCAATAACGCCGCTCGTAAAAGGCGCGATCGAACCGGTGGCCGGCATTGATCGGGCGATAGCGATAGCCGCGCGGGCCATCCCAGCGTCCGCCGCGATAGATGTTCGGGTTACGGCTGCGATATTCCCGCCAATCGTCGCGATATTCCCGCCGGGCCTGCCGCACGTCCTGGCGCTGTTCGCGGATTTCCCGCGGCGAATCACCATTGCGGATCGCCCGCTGCACGTCGCGCTGCTGCTCGCGGACCTCGCGGCGATCGTGGCGCAACTCGCCCGTCTGGGCCTGGGCCATCGTCGGCGCGATCGTGGCGGCCATCAGGCCTGCCAATATTGCCATGCGCATCATCTGCTCCTTTTCCTGCTTCCACTCCGACCGAGACGCGAACGCCTCGTCGAAGATTGGTTTATTCCTGATTCGGTGAACGGGTTTCGAATATGATCGTCAGCAAACCGAAAGAAATTGTCGGTCCGATCGGGTCGATCTCCTTCGATCAGAAGAAGAAACCCTGGATTACGTCGACAACTTCGCCGCTATTGGTGTCTACCAATACGGCGTCTTCAAAATAACGCACCCAGCGATACGGCCATTCCACCGGTGGCAGCCGATATTCATAGGGATCGTTCAGCCAGTAGTTGGATGCGTAGAAATAAGGCTCCAGCATGAAGCCGCGGCTGATGGAGCGATAGCCATAGCCATAAGGCGCATTGTACCGGCCGCGATAGAAGACGTTGCGGTGGCTGTTACGCCAACTGCGCCAATCATAGCGGTGATCGTTGCGCCAGTTCAGATTGGGCCGGCCGCCGCGATCGCCGCGCCAGCCCCGGCGATCATCGTCCCCGCGGCCGCGATTATCGTCCCACCGCCGGTCATTGTCGCGGCGCCCGTCCCGGTCCCACCGCCCGCCATCGTTCCCGCGGCCATCGGTGTTCCAGCGACGATCGTTGCGACCGTCATTATTCCATTGCCGATCGCGATTGTCGTCGCGGTCGCGATTCCCACGGTCCCATCGGCCGTCATTGCCGCGCCGATCATTGTCGCCGCCGCGCCAGCCGCGATCGGGCCGTGGCTGCCCGTCATTGCGGTTTACCTGGCCATCGCGTCCGCGGCCCCATTGCCCGCGATCCTGCGGCTGCCCGGGGGACACGGCCTGCGGCGGCGCGGGCCGGCCATTGCCACGATCGGGAGTGGCGCGGCCCTGGGCCCAGGGCGCGCGTGCGTCACCGCCGCGACCGCCATCGCCGCGCCATTGCGGGCGATCACCCGACTGGCCGGAGAAGCGATTGCGGCCGCCATCGCCGCGCTGCTGCTGCGGCGAAGGGGCGCCCGCCTGGGGCTGCGGGCGGGGTTGCGGCTGCTGGACCTGCGCCTGCGGCGGCGTCGGCCGCATATTGCCGCGTTGGCCACCATCGCGGAAACCGCCGTCCCGCCCGGCGTGGCGATCATTTCGGTCGGGGCCCTGCGCGGCCGCCGGCGTAACGGCCAGGACCGCTGTTGCGGCAAGCAAGGCCAGCTTGAACCTGTTCATCTGCATCACTCCTGATGCGAGCACTGCATGCGCCCGTCATTGCACCCTGTGTGAACGCAGCAGGTTGATCGATGGCTGAATTGATCGGTCAGCCTGTAGAAAGCTATTTATGAGAAGGGGTTAGCGCGGGGACAGCCGCGGCGGCATCCGCCGGGTCGATGTCGGGCGGTGGCGCGGCGGCGATCGGGCGGCCGCCATGCGCGGCCTGGGCGGCGCGGCGAATGGCGCGCCGGATCCGCGGATAGGTGCCGCAGCGGCACAGATTGGTGATGGCCGCGTCCATCTGCGCGTCGCTGGGATCGGGCGTATGCGCCAGCAATGCGACCGCCGCCATGATCATGCCCGACTGGCAATAGCCGCATTGCGGGACCCGTTCGGCGACCCACGCCTGTTGGACGGGATGGCTGCGATCGCTCGTAAGACCTTCGATCGTGGTGACGAAACTGCCTTCGATCGCGCCGATCGCGACCTGACAAGAACGCCGGGCGACGCCATCGACATGAACGGTGCACGCGCCGCACTGGCCCGCGCCGCAGCCATATTTGGTGCCAGTCAGGTTCGACGCATCGCGCAACGCCCACAGCAAGGGGGTCTGCGGATCCATCTTGTAATGGACGGGTTCGCCATTGACGGTGAAGCGGGTCATGGCCGCAGCCTAGGAAATGCGCCGCCGATTGGAAAGCGCGCAGGCCGTTCCCATCTTTCGCGCATGCGCCAACCCAGTCTCTTTCTGCCGCATGGCGGCGGACCCTGTTTCTTCCTCGATGAAGCCGGGACCTGCCCGCCCGAATGGCAGCCGATGCGCGACTATCTGGCCGCGATCCTGCCCTCCCTGCCCGAACGACCGCGTGGCATCCTGATCGTGTCCGGTCATTGGGAGGAAAGCGACTTCACCGTTCATACCGGCCGTTCGCCGGAGCTGCTGTTCGATTATCGCGGTTTCCCTGCCCATACCTATCGTCTGCGCTGGGACGCGCCCGGCGCACCCGACCTTGCGCGCCGGGCGAGGGCGCTGCTGGACGCCGCCGGCTTCGCCACGGGCGAGGAAGGCGATCGCGGCTGGGATCATGGCGTGTTCGTGCCGATGATGGTGGCGGTGCCGGATGCCGACATTCCGACCGTGCAGCTCTCGTTGCGTGCCGATCTCGACCCGGCGGCGCATATCCGCGCCGGCCGCGCGCTCGAATCGCTGCGCGACGATGGCGTGCTGATCGTCGGATCGGGCATGAGCTTTCACAATATGCGGGCGCTCGGCACCGATGTGACGCCGCAGGCCGATATATTCGACGAGGCGCTGAGTGCGGCGGTGACCGATCCGGATCCGGCCGAACGGCGCCGGCGCGTCGCCGACTGGGCGGCGCTGCCCCTGGCCCGCTTCGCCCATCCGCGCGAAGAACATCTGCTGCCTTTGATGGTGGCGCTGGGTGCCGGCGGCGACGATCCGGCGACGCACGCCTATCGCGATCGGGTCATCGGATGGACGGTTTCCGCCTTTCGCTTCGGCTGAAGGCTTGAAGAATCACTATCACGCTGTTAGGGGCGCCGCTTCCGACGCGGGCACCGCTCGCGGCGACAATCTTTTATTGCCGGCTGACGGACGCGCCAGCCCGACTGGAGAACTGGTTTATTTATGCAGATCATCGTTCGCGATAACAATGTCGATCAGGCCCTTCGCGCGCTCAAGAAGAAGCTGCAGCGGGAAGGCGTGTATCGCGAGATGAAGCTGCGCCGTCATTACGAGAAGCCGTCGGAAAAGCGTGCACGTGAGCGTGCCGCTGCCATCCGCCGCGCCCGCAAGCTGGAGCGTAAGCGCACCGAGCGCGATCAAGCCCGTTAAGGCCTAATCTTTCCATGTCCGAGATTACCGCCGTTCCATTACGCCCCGTGGGCAAGAGCGGGGTGACCGCGCTCTGGGCGGGCATTGCCCTGCTGCTGATCGGCGGCATTGGCGGCGGAATTTATGCCAGCACGGCCGCCCGGCGCGGCGCGGTGGCATCGCCCGCAATGGCCAGGCTGCCCGCCACCGCCTTCATGGCGGCGAACGGCAAGCGCCAGGGCATCAAGACGACGGCATCGGGCCTGGAATATATGGTGATCAAGGCCGGCACCGGCCCGACGCCGACCGCAGCCGATGTGGCACTGGTCGACTATCGCGGCGCGCTGACCGACGGCACCGAATTCGATGCGAGCAAGCCGGGCCAGCCGGTGCCGATGCCCCTCGCGCGCGTCGTGCCGGGCTTCCGCGAAGCGTTGTCGCTGATGCCGAAGGATTCGGTCTATCGTTTCTGGATCCCGCCGGAGCAGGCCTATGGCAGCGATGCCAAGAGCGATGCATCCGGCAATGTCGTGATCCCGGCCAATTCGGTGCTGGTGTTCGACGTGACCATGCATCAGTTCGTGACGATGCCCGCCGGGATGCCCGAACCGGGCATGTAAGGCTCAGGGCGCGCCGGCATCCTCGGCCGCCAATTCGCTCTTCTCTTCGAGCAACACCTTCACCATGGCGACGATCGGGTCGGCCAGCGCCAGACCCAGGATGCCGAACAGCGCACCGAACAGCAGCTGGCAGCCCAGAACGAGCGCAGGCGGCAGATCGACCGCGCGCCGCGCCACCATCGGCACCACCACATAGCCGTCGAACGTCTGCACCGCGACATAGACGCAGATCGCGCCGATGCCGATATGCGTGCCCGCCGAAAAACCGACCAGCACGATCAGCGCGCCGGAAATGATCCCGCCGATATTGGGCAGGAAGGCGAGCAGGCCGGTAAGGACGCCCAGCAGCGGCGCCATCGGCACGCCGATCAGGCTGAGCGCGGTGCCGACGAACACGCCTTCCACCGCCATGCCGACCAGCCGACCGGCCATCAGGCGGCGCAGCGTATGGCCCATCTTCTCCGCCGTGCGATAGAAGTCGGCGCGCTGCCGCATCGGGAACATCCAGGCGACGCCGCGTTCGTACAGGCGCGGCTCCATCGCGATGAACAGGCCCAGCACGATGATCGCCAGCAGGCTGGACAGGGCGCCGAGCGCGGTGCCGAGCGCGGCCGTGACTTGGCCGAACGAGCCGACCAATTGTCGGCCGATCTGCGCGGCGCCCTGCTTGGGCGGAACGAGCCCGAGGTTATGGCCATAGCCGATCAGGCGATTCGTCTGGTCCATCACCACCGCGCGCAGTGCTTCGGCCTGGCCTGCCAACTGGCTGCCCATCAGCACGACGAAACCGACCAGGAACAGCACGACCAAGATCGCAACAATGGCAAGGCGCAGCCCGCGGCCGAGCCGGGGGAAGGCCTTGCCCAGCAGGCGAACGCCGCCGTCCAGCAAAGCGGCGAAGACCACGCCGCCGATGATCAGCAGCAGCGGCTGCGCCAGCATCCAGACCAGCGCCACGGCAACCGCCGAGCCGATCCAGATGACGGCATGGCGAAATTCACGCGACGTGCCGGGCGTTGCGAAGTCGGAAGGACCGGGCTCTTCCATCGGGCCGGTCGGGGCGGTCACTGGCCGGCCTGCTGCGGGCGGAGGCTGGTGCCGGCACGGTCGCCGCGCAATGCGGTGAACCAGGATATCGGGTTCAGGAGCGCACCATGGCCGTCATAGCTGTGGGTGATGAATTCGGCGCGGCCGCCCAGCGTCTCGATCCGGATCGGGCCGCCTAGACCATTATTGGATGGCGGGACCCGGCTGTCGGCGGATTCGTCGCGATTGTCGCCCATCACGAAGACATGACCCGGCGGGACGGTGATTTCGGCATAATCGTCATACCCTGCCGCACCGAAATCCCCCATGTCTATCGTGTCATAGCTGACGCCATTGGGCAGCGTCTCCCGATAACGCGGTAACGCACAGATCGCGCCGCCCTGTCCATCGGCAATGCGGAAACGGCTTTCCAGAGGCGTATCGCAGGGCAGATTGGCGTCGATCGGGAGCGCGGCCGGGCTTTCCTGCCGGCGTGGTACGGCAACGCCATTCAGGATGATCGTCCCGCCGCGCACCGCCACCCGATCGCCGGGCAGGCCGATCACGCGCTTGATCAGCTCCGCACCTTCATGGTCCAGTGTGACGATGTCGCCACGCTCGGGCAGCCGCGCGAACAGCCGGCCGGGCAGGAAGGGCAGGATGTGCAGCGCAGGCGAGGCGTAGGAATAGCCATAAGGGAATTTGGTGACGACCAGCCGATCGCCCTTGATCAGCGTCGGCATCATCGATTCGGACGGGATGTAGAAAGGGCGCGCCAGGAAGGTCCACACCGCCAGCACGGCCAGCGCCGCTATGGCGTAGGCGCGCAGATCGGTAAGCCAGTTGCTGCGGGCCGGCACCCCCGCGCCGGGGTCCGTGGTCGACGGAGCGGCGCGCTCCGCCTGGTTCATCCCGCCGGCGTATCGCGATGCGGCCGCAGGCTCGTGCCGGCGCGGCCGCCGCGCAGTGCGCTGACCCAGGTCAACGGGTTAAAATATTGGGTCGATCCGTCATAGCTGAAGCTGATGAATTCGGCGCGGCCGCCCAGATTTTCCCACGGGATCGGGCCGCCCAGGCCCTCTTGCGACTGCGATACCCGGCTGTCGGCGGATTCGTCGCGATTGTCCCCCATCACGAACACCTGGCCGTCGGGGATCGTGATCTCGGCGAAATCGTCCGGCCCGCCCGGCATATAACCGAGGTCGATCGTGTCGTAGCTGACGCCATTGGGCAGCGTTTCGCGGAAGCGCGGCAGCGCGCAATAGCGCTTGCCGTCCGGGCCGGTCGTCTGGAACGGCGCCTCGCTCGGGTTGGAGCAAGGGACATTGTCGTCGATCGGGATCATCGCCGACTTTTCCTGCACGCGCTTGATCGGCACGCCGTTCAGGATGATCACGCCCTCGCGCACCGCAATCCGATCGCCGGGCAGCGCGATGACGCGTTTGATATAGTCCGAATTCGCTTCCGGCGGCTTCAGGATCACCACGTCGCCGCGCTCGGGCAGCCGCCCGAACAGACGGCCGTGGATGAACGGCAACAGATGCATCGGCGCGGGCGACACATAAGACCAGCCATAGGGATATTTGGTGACGACCAGCCGGTCGCCCTTGATCAAGGTCGGCATCATCGATTCGGACGGAATGTAGAAAGGCTTGGCGATGAAGCTCCACACCGCCAGAACCGCCAGAATGAGCCAGGCGAAGCTCTTGATTTCGGCCCACCAGTCGGTGGCGGGCTTTTCGGCCGTGCCCTTAGGGAGGGAAACGGTCATTTCCGGCTCACTCAAACTCAATTCCTTGGCTCAGATCTTGCGCGCGTACAGAATAACGAAGGCCTGCGCCCATGGATGGTCATCCGTGAGCGTGACATGAATGTCTACCGCGTGGCCCGGAGGCGTCAGCGCGTCAAGTCTCGCCTGCGCGCCGCCCGATAAAGCCAAGGTCGGCGCGCCGGACGGCAGGTTGACCACGCCGATATTCTTCATGAACACGCCCTGGTTGAAGCCGGTGCCGACCGCCTTGGCAAAGGCCTCCTTCGCGGCGAAACGCTTGGCGTAGGTTCCGGCGCGGGTCATCGTGCGCCGTTCCGCCTTGGCGCGTTCCGCATCGGTGAAGACGCGATCGATGAAACGGTCGCCGAACCGATCCAGCGAGCTCTGGATCCGCTCGATATTGCACAGGTCGGATCCCAGTCCGATGATCACCGCGCCGCATCCATCGCCGCGCGCATCCGGCGGACCGCCTCGTCCAGCCCGATGAAGATGGCCTCGCCGATCAGGAAATGGCCGATATTGAGCTCGGCAATCTGCGGGATGGCGGCGATCGGCGCGACATTGTCATAGGTCAGGCCGTGGCCGGCATGCGGCTCGATCCCGTTCTTCGCGGCGAGCGCGGCCATGTCGGCGATGCGCTTCAACTCCTCGGCGCGGGCCGCCCCGGTGCGGTGCGCATAGCGGCCGGTGTGGAATTCCACGACCGGCGCGCCGAGCGCGATCGCCGCCTCGACCTGCGATGCGGTGGGTTCGATGAACAGGCTGACGCGGATGCCGGCATCGCCCAGCGCGCGCACCATCGGCGCCAGCGCCTCGCGATGGCCGTCGGCATCCAGCCCGCCTTCGGTGGTGCGCTCCTGCCGCCGTTCGGGCACGATGCAGGCGGCATGGGGACGGTGGCGCAAGGCGATGGCGACCATCTCCTCGGTCGCGGCCATTTCCAGGTTCAGCGGCACCGCGATACCCGCCATCAGGCCATCGATATCGGCATCGGTGATATGCCGCCGATCCTCGCGCAGATGGGCGGTGATCCCGTCCGCGCCTGCCGCCACCGCGATTTCGGCAGCACGAACCGGATCGGGATGTTGGCCGCCGCGTGCGTTGCGCACGGTCGCGACGTGATCGATATTCACGCCCAGGCGCAGCAGACCGCTCATGATGCTTCGACTCCGTCGAGGGCCGGCTTGGTGCGGCTGCCGGGCTTGATGGCCGGGATTGCCGCCAGCTCGGGCGGCACCGCGTCCGCGGAATAGGTCGGCACATCCAGCCGGATCAGCGGAAAGAAAGGCACGCCCAGATCGGCGCTGCCGTTGGAGCGATCGACCAACGCCGCCGCGGCGATGACATTACCGCCGGCGTCCTCCACCGCCTTGATCGCCTCACGCGACGAGAGGCCGGTCGTGACGACATCCTCCATCAGCAAGACGGTCTGGCCGGGGGCGAGGGTGAAGCCGCGGCGCAGTTCGAACGTGCCGGTCGGTCGTTCGACGAACATCGCATCCAGGCCAAGAGCGCGGCCCATCTCATGCCCGGCGATGACGCCGCCCATCGCCGGCGATACCACCGCCTGCAGACGGTTGCGCAATTCCGCGGGAATCTTCGCGGCCAGCGCGTCGGCCAGGCGGGCGGCGCGGGCAGGATTCATCAGGACCCGCGCGCATTGCAGATAACGCGGGCTGCGAAGCCCGGACGACAGGATGAAATGTCCCTCCAGCAAAGCCTCCGCCGCGCGGAATTCCGCCAGCACCTCGTCCTCGGTCATTCCTGTCGCTCCTTGCACGCATTTGCGCTTTTACTGGCGATAGACGGCGCATAGCTTGCCTTCAACAGCTTGCATTTCAGCCAAAACCGGTGTTGAGACGGCGTCCAAGCGCGCCCGCCGCAAGGCTTCAGGCGATGCTCTTACCCAAGGTCTCCAGCTGGGGAACGATCCGAGTGTTGAAGACGATCCGGGGCAGCGTCCTCGCAATGTTTCTGGGGCTGGCCGTTTTCGGCGCCGCCAATGCGCCGGCCCAGGCGCCGGTCGCCCAGACCGTAACCCCGAATCTCGGGCCTGCCGCGCAGAGCGCGCCGGCTCCCGCGGTGGCGGCCAAGCCGGCGGATATCGTCCACCTTGCGCCGGTCGAAGGCGTCGGCATGCCGACGGATCGGATCGGCCTGCAGCCGCAGGTGACCCCGATCGGGAACGAGGCGGTCCGCTTCCACGATTATATCCTGGTGCCGATGATGGTCATCATCTCGGTCTTCGTGCTGCTGCTGCTGATCTGGGTGATCATCCGCTACAATGCGCGTAGCAACCCCGTGCCGTCGCGCACGCACCACAATACGTTCATCGAAATCGTGTGGACGCTGTTGCCGGTGCTGATCCTGGTCGGCATCGCGGTGCCCTCGATCAAGCTGCTGGCGCACCAATATTCGCCGCCGAAGGCCGACCTGACCGTGAAGGCGATCGGCAACCAATGGTATTGGACCTATCAATATCCCGACAATGGCGACTTCGAAGTTGTCTCCAACATGCTGAAGGAGAAGAACGAGGTCACCGGTAAGGAAAAGCCGCGCACCGAGGCTGACGGACCCCGTCTGCTGGCCGTCGATGAGCGCATGGTCGTTCCCGCCGGCGCGGTCGTGAAGGTGATCACCACGTCCAACGACGTCATCCACAGCTGGGCGCTGCCCGCCGCCTGGGTGAAGATGGACGCGGTTCCCGGTCGCCTGAACGAAACCTGGTTCAAGATCGACAAGCCCGGCGTCTATTTCGGCCAATGTTCGGAATTGTGCGGCGCGCGGCATGCCTTCATGCCGATCGCGGTCGAGGTCGTCCCGAGGGCGCAATTCGCGCAGTGGGTCGCCTTCAAGGGCGGCACGATGCCGGGTCCGAAGGGCGCGGCCAATCCGGACGCAACCGTCAACTCGCCGGCGACGACGCCGCAGCCGGCCAGCGCGCCGGTGGCCACCGACGCCGTCGTTCCGGGGACCACCGCCAAGCCGGCGACCAGTTCCCAAGCTGCCGTTGGGCAGAATTGAGGCTAAGTAGATGACCGATATCGCCGCCCATCCGAGCCATTTTCAAGCCGATGACGCGCATGATCACCATCATGACGCGGATCACAAGCCGGCCTTCTTCGCGCGTTGGTTCATGTCGACCAACCACAAGGATATCGGAACCCTCTACCTGATCTTCGCGATCGTCGCCGGTATCATCGGCGGCGGCATCTCCGGCCTGATGCGCGCCGAGCTGGCGCATCCGGGCATCCAGTATCTCGGTATCTGGTATGAGATGCTGCACGGTGCGGGCACGGCCGACCAGGCGCACCATCTGTGGAACGTGCTCGTCACCGCGCACGGCCTGATCATGGTGTTCTTCATGGTCATGCCGGCGATGATCGGCGGCTTCGGCAACTGGTTCGTGCCGATCATGATCGGCGCGCCGGACATGGCCTTCCCGCGCATGAACAATATCTCGTTCTGGCTGCTGGTGCCGGCGTTCCTGCTGCTGCTGGGATCGACCTTCTTCTCCGGTGGTACCGGGCCGGGCGCGGGTACGGGCTGGACGGTCTATGCGCCGC